>NZ_LBMW01000122.1 GCF_026168105.1 Streptomyces hygroscopicus | reverse complement strand
TCTCCAGCAGCAACCGCTGCTGCGGATCCATCGCCACCGCCTCACGCGGCGAGATCCCGAAGAACCCCGGATCGAACTCCCCCGCCTCATAGAGGAATCCACCCCGCCGCGTATACGTCTTCCCCGACGCTTCCGGATCCGGATCAAAGATCCCCTCCACGTCCCAGCCACGGTCCACAGGGAACTCCCCCACCGCGTCCCCGCCGGAGGACACCAGCCGCCACAAATCCTCCGGCGACCGCACCCCACCCGGATACCGGCACGCCATCCCCACGATCGCGATGGGTTCCTGGTTCTTCTCCTCGGCCTCGCGCAGGCGCTCCCGTACCTGGCGAAGGTCCCCGGTGACCCGCTTGAGATATTCCAGGAGCCTGTCTTCGTTGCTGCTCATCCGCCCCATCCGTCCTTGGCTGTTGTCGAAGGTAGAGGGCCAGGAACTAGGAATTCCCCAGATCTTGATCGACCAGGTCGAAGATGTCGTCGATCGTGGCGTCCTCGAGCTTCCGCTGGGCGTCGGCGGGCTTCTCGCCCCGGCCGTCCGTGGAGTTCACCAGGGACAGCAGTTCCTGCAGTCGCCGGCGCACGCCCGACCGGACCGTCTCCTCGGCGGAGGACACTTTTGAGACAACCGACTCCAGCCGGTCCAGTTCGCTGAAGACCGAGACCTCGGAAGAGCCCTCCTCGTCGGCGAGTTCGGCCCGCAGGTGGCGGGCGATGGCCTCGGATGTCGGGTAGTCGAAGACCAGCGTCGCGGGCAGGGTCAGGCCGGTGTCGACGGTGAGCAGGTTGCGCAGCTCGACCGCTGTCAGAGAGTCGAAGCCGAGGTCCCGGAACGGCAGGTCCGCCTCCACCGCCGAAGAGTCGCTGTGGCCGAGCACAGCCGCCGCGTGGGCGCATACCGTGTCCACGAGCAGCCGTTGCTGCTCGCCCTCGGACAACCCGGAGAGCTTCTCCCGCAGGGCCGACGGTTCGTCGGCCTGTTCGGTGAGCTCCTCGGCCAGTGCGTTCCTGACCTCGGGCAGCTCGCCCAGCAGCGCGCTGGGCCTGCTGAGGGAGAACGGGACGACGAAGCGCTCCCAGTCGACGTCCGCCACGGTGACCGTGATGTCACCGCCGCTCAGTGCGGACTGCAGCGCGCAGACCGCCTGGTGCGGCCGCAGCGCGTTGAGGCCGCGCAGCCGCAGCCGCTCCTCGTCCCCGGTGTCGGCGACCATCCCGCCCTCGCCCCATGGGCCCCAGGCGATCGCGGCCGCGGCGAGGCCGCGGGATCGGCGGTGCCGTGCCAGGCCGTCCAGGAACGCGTTGGCCGCCGCGTAGGCGGCCTGGCCGCCGCTGCCCCAGACACCGGAGATGGAGGAGAAGAGGACGAAGGCGTCCAGTTCCTGCTCGCCGAGCAGTTCGGCCAGGTACCGGGCCCCGAGGGCCTTCGCGGAGACCGTGGCCGCGAAGTCGTCCAGGGTGGTGTCGGCGAGCATGCCCGCCTCGGCGGTGCCGGCCGCGTGCACGACGGCGTTGACGGGGTGCTCGTCCAGCAGTACGCGCAGAGCGTCCCGGTCGGCCACGTCACAGGCGGCGACGGTCACGCGTGAACCCAGCGCCTCCAGCTCCGACTTCAGCTCACCGGCACCCGGAGCGTCCATGCCCCGACGACTCGTCAGCACCAGATGCTCGGCACCCGCACCCGCCAGCCAGCGCGCGACATGGCCGCCCAGCGCACCCGTACCACCGGTGATCAGCACCGTGCCACGCGGCGACCACGTACGGCCCTTGTGGCCGACGGCGGCGCGGGACAGCCGACGGACGAACACACCCTCGGAACGGACGGACACCTGGTCCTCGGCCGACTGCCCCAGCACTCCGGCGAGGCGGGCGGCAACCTGGCCGTCGATCGTCTCCGGGAGGTCGACCAGACCGCCCCAGCGCGGCGAGTGCTCGAGCGCGGCCACCCGGCCCAGCCCCCACACCTCGGACTGGTCGGGGTCCGCCGGCTCGGCGGGGCCGACGCCCATCGCGTTGCGGGTCGCGCACCACAACGGGGCGTCGATGCCCGCGTCGCCCAGTGCCTGGACGAGCAGTACGGACAGGGCTACACCGTTGGTCAGTCCGGCCGTCGGGGCGGGCGAGCCGTCGATGGCGAGCAACGACAGCACGCCGGCTACGGTCTTCGTCCCCGCGGCCTGGGCGAGTTGGCCGGCCAGGGACTTCCGGTCGGCGACCGGCTCGACCGGGACCGGAAGCGGAGCCAGCCCCCGGTCGGTCAGTCCGCGCAGGCAGGCGGTCACCCACTCCTCGTCGAGTAGCGCCGCGCTGACCGGGACCAGCCATGTGCCGGTGCGGTGCGTGCCGTTGGGGTCGGGGATCCGCTTCCACGTCTCGTGGTAGCGCCAACTGTCCACCTCGGACTGTTCCTTCCGCTGCCGCCGCCACGAGGAGAGTCTGGGCAGCACCTCGCTGAACGAGTCGTCGGCGCGAATGTCCAGCGTCCCGGCGAGGGTCTCCAGGTCCTCGCGCTCCACGGTCTCCCAGAACTCCGCGTCCACCGGATCGGCCACCGGGGCGACCGGCTCCGGCGCCTCCACCCAGTACCGCTCGTGCTGGAACGCGTACGTCGGCAGATCGACCGTCCGGCCACCGGGGAAGAACGCTCTCCAGTCCACCGGAACTCCACGCGTGTGCAGCTGCGCGAGGCCCGTGATGAGCGCCTGCCGCTCCGGACGGTCCGCGCGCAGCACCGGAACGGTCGCTGGGCTGTCCAGGCAGCCCTGGACCATGCCGCTCAGCACACCGCCGGGTCCGACCTCGACGAACGTGCTCACGCCCAGGTCGTGCAGGGTCTGGATTCCGTCGGCGAAGCGGACAGCTTGACGGACGTGGCGGACCCAGTAGTCGGCGGTGTACGCCTCGACGACCTGGCCCGTGAGGTTCGACACCACCGGAATCCGGGGCTCGTTGAAGACCAGCCCTCGGACGACCTGCGCGAACTCGTCGAGCATGGGGTCCATGAGCGGCGAGTGGAAGGCGTGGCTGACCTTCAGCCGGGAGGTCTTGCGGCCCTGCCGCGCGAACGCCTGCGCGATCGCCAGCACAGCCTCCTCGGCGCCGGAAACCACCACGGACTGCGGTCCGTTGACGGCCGCGATACCGACGTTCTCGGTGAGGTGGGGAAGGACCTCGTCCTCGGTGGCCTGCACGGCGACCATCGCGCCGCCTTCGGGCAGGGCCTGCATCAGCCGGGCGCGGGCAGAGACCAGCTTC
>NZ_LBMW01000131.1 GCF_026168105.1 Streptomyces hygroscopicus | reverse complement strand
CCGAGGTCCTGCACGTACGCGGGCAGCTGCTCGGCCAGTTGACGGTACGTCAGCCCCGGTCGCCAGGACGGCAGATGCACCTCGTACACCGAGAACGGCGCCTCGTGCGCCGCGGTCTCCGCGCGCCGCGCGAGCCACTCCTCGTCGCGCCACTCGTACGCCGAATCCGTCACGATCGAGGCCGTCGCGGGCGGGACCTCCGCCCGGCGGGCCACGGGATCCGCGCGCACGGTGTGAGTGCCGTCGGGACGTGTGATGTCGAACTTGTAGAGCGTTCCGGGCCCGAGACCGGGAACGAACAGCTCCCACACGCCGGTCGATCCGAGGGAACGCATCGGGTGCGCCCGGCCGTCCCAGTGGCAGAAGTCCCCGCAGACCCGGACCCCTCGCGCGTTCGGTGCCCATACCGTGAAGCGGGTTCCCCGGGCGCCGGCGTGGGTCATCACATGGGCGCCGAGCGCCCTCCACAGTTCCTCGTGGCGGCCCTCTCCGATGAGGTGCAGGTCCAACTCGCCGAGCGCCGGCAGAAAGCGGTACGGGTCGTCGGTCTCCAGCACGATGCCTTCGTACGCCACCAGCAAGCGGTAGTCCGGTACGTCCCGAAGCGGCAGCAGACCCGAGAAGAACCCGTCCCCGTCGTCGTGCAGCTCGGCCCAGGCGTCGCCCATGACGACGGTGACCGAGAGCGCGCACGGCCGCAGCACACGGAAGGCCACTCCGTCCGGCACCGGATGCGTGCCCAGGACCGAGTGCGGATCGTGGTGTTCTCCTGCCAGCAGCCGCTCCCGGTCGCCGGGCGCTACGGGCGCCGGCTGCGGTGCGCCCAGCTCCGGTGAGGAGAGCGGTGGTTGGGAGGTGGTGGGAAGAGTCACGGCGTCAGCCTCCTCAGGCCGGGGCGTTCGGCGAGACGTGCGATCGCCACCATGGGCACGGGCAGCCAGTCCGGCCGGTGCCGGGCCTCGTACATGACCTCGTACACGGCGCGGTCCGTCTCGTAGGCGCGCAGCAGCCCGGGTTCCGCCCGTGGATCCCAGCCCGCCTCGGCGGCGTAGCCCGCGCAGTACGCCTCCCGACAGCGCAGCGCCCAATCGGGACGCCACGGCCGGCGGGCGTGGGCGGCATAGTCGAAGGAACGCAGCATGCCCGCGACATCGCGTACGGGGAACTGGGGCCGGCGCCGTTCGGGCAGCGGACGGGCCGGTTCGCCCTCGAAGTCGATCACGCGCCACTGCCGTTCCGCCCGGAGCACCTGGCCCAGATGCAGGTCGCCGTGGATGCGCTGAGCGGGCCGGGGCGAGTCCAGCGCGGCCAGCTCGGTGAATGCGGACCGCAGCCCCGAGGCGTACGGCAGCAGTTCCGGCACGGCGTGGATGGCGTCCCGCAGCCTCTCGGCCATTCCGGCCGCGAGCAGGGCGGTCTCCGAAGCGCCCTGGAACTCGACCGGGAAGGCGGCCGCGAGGGCCAGGTGCACCTCGGCCGTGGCCTGCCCCAGCTCGTACGCCTCCTCGGTGAACTCATGCCCGGACGCGAGCGCGGCCAGCGCCTGCGCCCATCCGTCGGCGGCCCCGTGCAGGAAGGGCTGGAGCACGCCGAGCGTCGCGGCCCACGGGCTCGAGGTACGGAACCAGGCCACCGGGACGGGAACGCGGGTGCAGCCCTGCCGGGCCAGGGCCCAGGGAACTTCCAGATCCGGGTTGATTCCGGGCCGCACCCGGCGGAAGACCTTCAGGATGAATGCTTCGCCGTACACCAGAGAGGAGTTGGACTGCTCCGCTTCGAGAAGTCGGGGCGCGAGTCCCCCCGGTATCGGCACCCTTGTGTCGCGTTCGAAGCGGAGGGCGCCCGCGGTGCCTGGCGTACGCAGCCGCTCCAGGAGCTGGGAGGCCGAGCGCGGATTCTGGAGGGCGTCGTACACCAGCAGCCCCGCGAGGGGGCCCTCGGTCACGCGTCCGAGTACCGCCGGGGAGTACCGGGGTGACAGTGAGTCGCCGATTCCCAACAGGAGTTGGTAGCAGTCGTGGGCCGGTATGCCCCCCAGCGGGCTGTTCGCCGACGGCTGGGGGTAGCCCGCCCGGACCAGTATGTGCAGGCAGTCCGGGTGCAGTTCGGTCACCGACAGCAGTGCCAGATCCGTGACGGGACGTCCCTTGCCGGCGAACCAGCGCTGGCGCGGCAGCCACTCCCGCAGCAGAGCGGAGAGCGAGGGCCCCAGCGAGGCACAGCTGAGACCGTCCGGGCGGAGCGTTGCGGTCTGGGTCTTGGGCATGGCGTCGCGTCCTTTCCGTGGCGGCCTGGGGAACTGCGGCCATGAATCAACGGCCCACGAACAAGTTCACCTTGGTGGCCTGGGGGACGTTCTTGCGGAGCCGGAACCAGTAGAAGCCGTGGCCTCCGAGGGTGA
>NZ_LBMW01000110.1 GCF_026168105.1 Streptomyces hygroscopicus | reverse complement strand
GTCCTGGTCCAGGGTGATGCGGCCGAAGTCCATGGCCACCGTGGTGGTGGTCTTGTCCCCGGTGTGGGTGAGGTCGTCGATGCCCGCCGAAGCAGACGTCATGACGGCCTCCGTGCGCAGCGGGTTGATCTCCGAGACGGCGCCGACGAACGTGGTCTTGCCCACGCCGAAGCCGCCCGCCACCACGATCTTGGCGGAGGTGGTGGAGCGGGAAGGACCGCCGCTAGAGCTTGCGAAGTCCACTGAGCACCCTTTCGAGCAGTGTCACGTCTGGCTGGCCGCCGGCGTTCTCGTCGCCGCCGGGCTGATGGATGGCGACCAGGCCCGCCTCCGCCAAGTCGGCGACGAGGATCCTGGCCACACCGAGAGGGATCGTCAGGAGCGCCGAGATCTCGGCCACCGACTTGATTTCCCGGCAGAGGTTGCAGATCCGCTGATGCTCGGGCAGCTGGCCCTGCATCTGGTGCGGCTGCGCAGTGGTGTGCACCAGCGCCTCGATGGCGAGCTGGTACCGCGGCCTGGTGCGGCCGCCCGTCATCGCGTACGGGCGCACCAGAGGATTGTTCGACGATCCGGCCGGCGCCGGCTCGGGGGCACGGCGCGGCTGCACGGGCTGGATGCGCGGCGCCGGCGGCTGGTCGTAAGGCGACGGACCGGGGCCCTGGGGGCCCTGCGGTGCGTACGGCTGACGCCGCTGGCTCGGTGCGGAGGGGAAGTTGTACCGGTTCTGCTCACCCTGTCCCGGGCCCTGGCCAGGGCCGTAGGACCAGTTGCCGGCGGACGGACCGCCTGGGGGTGTTGCCACTTTCTTTCCTCCTCCGACTGTGCCGGGCACCCATCCTTGTGGAAGCCGCGTCCCGAAACCTTACGGCGCCGGGACGCCAATACGCACCGTCCCTCTGTCAGTTGAGAAGGCTCCCCTGAAGCTCCGCACGCAGGTCCGGAGTCAGGACCGTACCGGCTCGGTCGACCAGAAGGGCCATCTCGTACCCAATGAGGCCGATGTCCGCCTCCGGGTGTGCCAGAACCGCGAGCGACGAACCGTCAGAGATGGACATGATGAAGAGGAATCCCCGCTCCATCTCCACAACCGTCTGGTTCACACTGCCGCCCTCGAAAATGCGGGAGGCACCCGCGGTCAGCGAGGTCAGACCGGAGGCGACGGCCGCAAGCTGGTCGGCGCGGTCGCGCGGGAAGCCTTCGGACATCGCCAGAAGGAGTCCGTCGGCGGAGACCACCACGGTGTGGGACACCCCGGGGGTGTTGTCCACGAAGTTGGTGATCAACCAGTTCAGGTTCTGTGCCGCCTGGCTCATCGGGCTCACACTAACGCTCCTGGTTGTAGGTGCTGTCAGGACCGAAGCCCTGGCCGTTCGTTTCACTTCCTGCGTTGCGCCCCCGCTGGACGCCCCGACGCAGGTTGCTCAGCCTGCCCCGCACGTCCTCGGGGGCACGGGAGACCTGTGGGCCTCCCTGCGGGGTCGTTTCCGCGGCGCCCTCGATCAGGTTCGCCTTGGGCACCCGACGGGGCAGACCCGAAGAGGTGACCCCGCCCGCCTTGGGTTTCCGGAGCTGCGACGCCTGCTGCCACCGCTGGTCGTTCGCGGAACGCCAGTCGCTCCCCGGCTCCGTGGCAGCCGGCGGCTCCTGCGTCACGGGCTGCGGTCGGCCGGTGCCACCGTTCGCGGCGGAGCCGCGGCGGGGCAGTCCGGCGTCGGTCAGCTCGTGGCCGGCGGGAGAGGCCGGTCCGGGACGGTCGAAGCCTACGCGGTCCCGCTCGCTCACGTCAGCGGCCTGCACGGATTCCGTTTCCGGAGCGTAATCGGTGCGGTATCCGTTCTGGTAGCCGTCCTGCTTCGGCCAGTCGTCCTGGTAGGCGGGCTCCTGGAAGCCGGAGAACGTTTCCGAGGCGGTGGCCTGGGCCGCCGCACGGTTCTCCTGGGCCGGCTCCGCATACGCGGGCTCGGGGTAGCCGCCGCCGGACGAGAAGCCATCGCCCTGCGGCAGGCCGCCGCCCTGCGGGAAGTACGTCTCGTCGTACGCAGGCTGCCGGGGCTCCTCGTACGCCGTCTGCCGGTCGTACGGGGTCCGCTGCTCGTCGTAGGCGTGCTGCTGCCCGTTGTCGTACGGGTGCTGCCCGTTGACGTACGTGGCCTGCCCGTTGTCGTACGAGGCCTGCCCGTTGTCGTACGAGGCCTGTCCGTTGTCGTACGAGGGCTGCTGGGCCTCGAACCCGTCCTGGTACGACGGAGCGGGCTCCTGGGGCTCCTGCGGCCGGCCGGTGCCCTGCGCCTGGGCCTCCAGGGCCGCACGGCGCTCCTCACGCATCAGCGAGCGGCCGACGGGGTCGAGCTCCCGGATGTCGTCCGGCACCTCCGCGTACCGGCTGTCGTCGAAGCCCAGCTCCGCCGCCGTGCGCATCGGCTGTCCGTCGAAGCTCTCGGCCTGGAACGCCTGCTGCTCCGGGATGATCTGCGAGACGGTGAACTCGTCGCGCTCCAGCGGCTGCTCGCCGCCACCGCCGTGGGTGATGGCGTCGGGGAGCATGACCAGCGACGTCGTGCCGGCCTGTTCGCCGGAGGGCCGCAGCTGCACGCGGATGCCGTGGCGGTCGGAGAGCCGGCCGACCACGAACAGGCCCATGCGCTGCGAGATCGCGGCGTCCACCGTCGGCGGGTTGGCCAGCTTGTGGTTGATGTCCGCGAAGTCCTCGGCCGTCAGGCCGATGCCCTTGTCGTGGATCTCGACCATGATCCGGCCGTCGGGCAGACGGGTGGCGGTCACCCGAACCTTGGTCTGCGGGGAGGAGAACGTCGTGGCGTTCTCGAGCAGCTCGGCGAGCAGGTGCACGAGGTCGGTCACGGCGCGGCCGTGGATCTCGGCCTCCGGAACACCGGAGAGCTCGATGCGCTCGTACTGCTCCACCTCGGAGGAGGCGGCGCGCAGCACGTCGACCAGCGGGACCGGCTGGTCCCAGCGGCGGCCCGGCTCCTCGCCGGCGAGGACGAGGAGGTTCTCGCCGTTGCGGCGCATACGGGTCGCGAGGTGGTCCAGGCGGAAGAGGTTCTCCAGCTGGTCCGGGTCGGCCTCGTTGTTCTCCAGGTCGGTGATCAGGGTCAGCTGGCCCTCGATCAGCGACTGGTTGCGGCGCGAGAGGTTGGTGAAGATCGCGTTGATGTTGCCCCGCAGCAGGGCCTGCTCGGCGGCGAGCCGGACGGCCTCGCGGTGGACCTGGTCGAAGGCGCGGGCGACCTCGCCGATCTCGTCCGTGGAGGAGATCGGGATGGGCGCGACCCTGGTGTCGACCCTGCCGGGGTCGGTGCGCGAGAGCTGGTCGACCAGCATCGGCAGACGCTGCTCGGCGACGCCGAAGGCGGCGTTGCGAAGCTGGCGCATCGAGCGGCTCATCTGGCGGGCCATGAGGCCGGCCAGGATGAAGGCGGCGAGCAGGGCGACGACGACGATGCCACCGGTGATGAACGCGGAGGTCTTGGCGTCGTCGGCGATCTTCGAGGCGTCCGCCACGGCCTTGTCGGCCAGGTCCGACTCGATCTGCCGGTAGGCGTTGAACTTGAGGGTGTTGACCCCCCACCAGTTCTGCGCGGTGATGCCCTGCTGGGCGAGCGCGTCGCGGGCGTTGGCGTCGGTGGACTGCAGCGTGGCGAGTGCCGAGACCATCTGCGTGGGGTCGGACGGCGGGGGCACATACGTCTTGCCCTGGGCCTTCGCCTGCGCGGCGGCCTGCTGGGCCTGGGTGGCGCCGTCGGCCTTCAGCCTCGCCCTGGCCTCGTCCAGCTTGGCGGCGTCCGAGGCGGTACCACCGCCGATGTACTCCTCGGCGGCGATGCCCTCGAGGTAGGCGTACGAAGAGAGGGCGACGCGCTGCTTGGCGAGGTTCGTGGCGCCGGGGCCCGGCTTGATCAGCATGTGCATGCCGATCGACCGCTCCAGGGAGAGCGCGGCCTTGGTGAGCGAGATGGCGTAGACGGTGCGGCCGTAGCTGGTGATGTTGCCGGTGCCGAGACCGAGTTCGTTGGCGAACTCCATCAGCGGGTGCGCGACCTCGACGTAGCCCTCTTCGGTCTGCACGCCGCTCAGCCTGGAGGTGTACGCGACCTGGCGCAGTGCCGGGAGCTTGGTCTCCGCCTTGCGGAAGATGGCCAGGCGGCGCTCGAGACCGGACGTGTGCGGCATGTTCTTCGCGGCCCGGTCGAAGGCGCCGGCGGCCTGGTCGGTGGCGCCGCGAACCTGGGTGACGGTCGAGTTCTTCGTGTCGCCCTGCAGCAGCGGAGCCGCGGAGGCGTCGCGCTCCTGGTAGAGCGCGTCGGCGTAGGTCAGGGAGGCCTGTACGAGACGGGCGGTGTTCTCCGCGTCCCGGGCCTGCCGCCAGGTGTCGATCGAGCTCTTCACCTGGAAGCCGCCCATGACAAGGCCCACCAGCACGGGTATGAGCAGGATCGCGTTCAGCCTGGTCGGCACTCGCCAGTTGCGCGGGGAGAAGCGGCTGCCGCTGGGCGGGAGAGCCGTCGGCTCCGGGCCGGGCACTTGTGCGGGTGCCGCTCCGCGCGGCGGCGGGGTGAAGTTGCCCCGCGCCGACGGCTCGGGACCGTTCTTGCTTCGCCTCACTCGACCAACAACCTCTCGGCGACGGCACCTACGTCGTGCCGCGGTGTCTCCAGAGCCCTGTCTCCGACCTTTACGTCTTTGACTACTGGGCAGTTCAGGCATTCCAGCACGTCAGCCTTCGCGATTCCAAACACTCGGAAGTCACGATTCCGGTGACTGGGGGCCCCGCATAAAACGGTCATAAAGAGCGAGCCCCGCCAAAAGGCGGGGCCTTTGTGAGCGCAGCGGCACCGACCGACCGCGACGCGTGGCGATACCACCGAATTTCTCTGTCGAAACGTTATGAACACCGGGGCCGACCGTGTCAAACGCCACAGTCGGCTCCCCGGAATCTACGACAACTGCCGTATGGCGCCGATCATTTGCCCTACCGCAGGCGTGCCATGAGCGCATGTTCGACCAGCGTGATCAGCGCACTCTTGGCGTCCGCGCGGTGGCGGGCGTCGGTGGTGATGATCGGGGTGTCGGGCCCGATCTGCAGGGCCTCGCGTACTTCGTCGGGGTTGTACGGCTGATGTCCGTCGAAGCCGTTGAGGGCGATGACGAAGGGCAGGCCCGAGTTCTCGAAGTAGTCGACGGCGGGGAAGCAGTCGGCGAGGCGGCGGGTGTCGACGAGGACGACGGCGCCGATGGCGCCGCGGACCAGGTCGTCCCACATGAACCAGAAGCGGTCCTGGCCCGGGGTACCGAAGAGGTAGAGGATCAGGTCCTGGTCCAGGGTGATGCGGAGATCGGAAGAGCA
>NZ_LBMW01000133.1 GCF_026168105.1 Streptomyces hygroscopicus | reverse complement strand
GCGCGGGAACAAGGCCTCACCCTCCCCGCCCTCCGCCACATCGGACAAGCCGGTGAAGCACTTCGACTGAGCTCCACGGTGCGGGACTTCTTCTCCGCATCCTCTGACCGTCACCTGTACAACCACTACGGACCGGCTGAGACGCACGTCGTCACCGCCCACACTCTGCCGGGGGATGTGACGCGGTGGGGTGCGACGGCGCCGATCGGCCGGCCGATCTGGAACACGCAGGTCTATGTCCTGGACGCGGGTTTGGCGCCGGTGCCGCCGGGGGTGACGGGTGAGTTGTACATCGGGGGTGCGGCGCTGGCCCGCGGCTACTGGGACCGTCCGGGGCTGACGGCGGAGCGGTTCGTGGCGAACCCGTTCGGGGCCGCGGGGGAGCGGATGTATCGCACCGGGGACCTGGTGCGCTGGAACGGTGCTGGTGAGCTGGAGTATCTGGGCCGGGCGGACTCCCAGGTCAAGGTCCGGGGTTTCCGGATCGAGCTGGGAGAGGTCGAGGCGGCACTGGCGGCGCAGGAGACGGTGGCCCAGGCCACGGTCGTGGTACGGGAGGACCGCCCCGGGGACCAGCGCGTCGTCGCGTACGTCGTACCGGCTGCGGATCAGGTGGTTGAGCGGCGCGAAGTACGCGGGCGTGTGGCTGAGGCGTTGCCGGAGTACATGGTGCCGTCCGCGATCGTGGTGATGGACGCGTTGCCGTTGACGCCCAGCGGAAAGGTGGACCGACGGGCGCTGCCCGCTCCCGCCATCGACACCGCGTCCTCGGGCCGGGGCCCGAGGACGCCCCAGGAAGAGATCCTGTGCGGCGTATTCGCCGAGGTGCTAGGTGTGGCTCAGGTCGGTGTCCATGACAGCTTCTTCGATCTGGGTGGTCATTCTCTGCTCGCGACGCGGTTGATCAGTCGGGTTCGGTCGGTGCTGGGTGTCGAACTGTCGGTGCGGGCCGTGTTCGAGGCACCGACAGTCGCTGCTCTGGCGCAGCGGCTGCCGAGCGCCGGTAAGGCCAGAAAGGCGCTGCGGGCGGTCGGTGAGCGTCCTGGGGTGGTGCCGTTGTCGTTCGCGCAGCGGCGGTTGTGGTTCCTGCACCGGCTGGAGGGGCCGAGCGCGACGTACAACATGCCGATGGCGATCCGGCTCACGGGCGAGCTGGACCACGATGCCCTGCGTGCGGCCCTCAACGACGTGACCGAGCGGCACGAGAGTCTGCGTACGGTGTTTCCCGAGGTCGACGGCATGCCGCAGCAGAAGGTGCTCAGTGTCTCGGCGGCGGGCCTCGGTCCGTCGCTGGTGCCGACGACGGAGGACGAACTGGCCACGAAGCTGGCCGCCGCCGCTGCCGAAGGCTTCGATCTGGCGAATGACCTCCCTCTTCACGTGACGTTGTTCGTGCTGTCGCCGACCGAGCATGTGCTGCTGCTGGTGCTGAACCACATTGCGGGCGACGGCTGGTCCCTGGGCCCTCTGTCACGGGATCTGGGTGAGGCGTATGCGGCGCGGGTGGCGGGTGGTGTGCCGGGTTGGACGGAGTTGCTGGTGCAGTACGTGGACTACACGCTCTGGCAGCAGGAGCTGTTGGGCCGTGAGGACGATCCGCAGAGCGTGATCAGCGAACAGGTCGACTACTGGAAGACGGCGCTGGAGGACGTTCCGGAGCAGTTGCAGCTTCCGGTGGATCGTGTGCGGCCGGCGGTGACCACGTACCGCGGCGACCTCGTCGATATCCGGATGAGTGCGGAGTTGCATGGTCGGGTGGTGGCGTTGGCTCGGGAGTGTGGGGTCAGTGTGTTCATGGTGTTGCAGGCGGCTTTGGTGTTGTTGTTGAGGCGGTTGGGTGCGGGGTCGGATATTGCGTTGGGGTCGCCGGTTGCGGGGCGTATGGATGAGGCGCTGGATGATCTGGTCGGGTTCTTTGTGAATACGTTGGTGTTGCGGACGGATGTGTCGGGTGATCCGTCGTTTGGTGAGTTGTTGGGGCGGGTGCGGGAGTCGGATCTGGCGGCGTATGCGCATCAGGATGTGCCGTTCGAGCATTTGGTGGAGGTGCTGAATCCGGCGCGGTCGTTGTCGCATCATCCGTTGTTCCAGGTGATGCTGGCGTTGCAGAACACGCCGCAGGGTGCGTTTGTGCTGCCGGGTCTGGAGAGTCGTGTCGAGCCGGTGGGGACGGGGACGTCGCGGTTCGATCTGTTCTTCAATCTGCGTGAGCGGGTGTCGGGTTCGGGTGTGGCGTTGGGGCTTGAGGGGT
>NZ_LBMW01000108.1 GCF_026168105.1 Streptomyces hygroscopicus | reverse complement strand
CGGCCCCGGCGGTGTCCTGAGCGGCATGACCCAGGGCTGCCTGGTCGGCGCCGTCACGGTCCCCGTGCTGCGCGCCGACCGCCCCGAGCGTCGGGCGATCACCGCCGCCCTCGCCGAACTGCACGTGCACGGCGCCTCCCCCGACTGGCGGACCCTCTTCCCCGGCGCCCACCGCGTCGACCTGCCCACCTACGCCTTCCAGCGCGAGCGCTACTGGCTGGCGGGGGAGGAACTGGCCGCCACCGACACCCCCACCGACGGCACCGATTCCGGATTCTGGGACTCCGTGGAGCGGGAGGACCTGGAGTCCCTCGTCGCGACCCTGGGCGTCGGGGCCGACGAATCGCTGAGCGCGATCCTGCCCCGGCTGTCCGCGTGGCGGCGTCAGCGCCGCGAGCAGTCGGTGGTTGACGGCTGGCGGTACCGCGTCACTTGGAAGCCCCTCGGCACACTCCCGGAAACCGGTGCGTCCGGAGCCTGGCTGCTCGTGGCCGCTGATGCAACCGAGTGGACCACTTCGGTCCGTACCGCGCTCGCCGAACGCGGCCTGGACCTGGTGACCCTCGCCGTCGGCCGGCCCACCGACCGCGAGACACTCGCCCGCGAACTGGCCGGAGTCGGTCCCGTGGCCGGTGTGCTGTCGCTCCTGGCCGAGGACGAGGGCGCCTCCATCGAGCACCCCGCCCTGCCGCACGGCCTGTCCTCAACCCTGCTGCTGGTCCAGGCACTTGGCGATGCCGGAATCGACGCACCGCTGTGGTGCGCCACCCGGGGCGCGGTGGCCACCGGTCGCTCCGACCGTGTGGACCGGCCGGTGCAGGCCCAGGTGTGGGGCTTCGGCCGGGCGGCGGCCCTGGAGTACCCGCGGCGCTGGGGCGGTTTGATCGACCTCCCCGAGTCGATGGACGCCCGTACGGCGGCCCGCGTGGTCGCCGTCCTGGGGCAGTCGGCCGAGGACCAGGTGGCCGTGCGTGCCTCGGGGGTCTTCGGGCGCCGGCTGGTACGGCCCGGCCACAGCACCGGGCCCGAGCAGCGGTGGTCGCCGCGTGGCGCGGTGCTGATCACCGGTGGTACGGGTGCGCTGGGCGGCCATGTCGCGCGCTGGCTGGCGGGTGCGGGTGCCGAGCATCTGGTGCTGACGAGTCGTCGGGGCATGGACGCTCCGGGTGCCGGTGAGCTGAAGTCGGAGCTGGAGGCGCTGGGTTCACGCGTGACCGTCGCCGCCTGTGACGTGGCCGACCGGGACGCTCTGCGCGCACTGCTGGACGCGCACCCCGTCAACGCAGTCGTGCACGCGGCCGGCGTCAGCGACCACATCATGATCGAGGACACCGGAGTGGACGCGTTCGCGGGCACGGTGTCGGCGAAGGCGGCGGGAGCGACACATCTGGACGAACTGCTGGACGGCCAGGAGCTGGACGCGTTCGTCCTCTTCTCCTCCGGCGCCGGCATCTGGGGCGGCGCCGGACAGGGCGCCTACTCGGCGGCCAACGCCTACCTCGACGCCCTGGCCGAACACCGTCGGGCACGCGGGCGGACCGCCCTGGCCGTCTCCTGGAGCGGCTGGGCCGAGGGCGGCATGGCCAGCGTCGGCAAGGCCGAGGACATGTTGCGCCGCCGTGGCCTTCCGCCCATGCGGCCCGCGCTCGCGATCGCGGCGCTGCGACAGGCCCTGACGGACGACGAGACGACCCTGACCGTCGCCGACTTCGACTGGGAGCGGTTCATCGGATCGTTCACCGTCGGCCGCCCGAGCGCGCTGCTTTCCGCCGTGCCCGAGGCACAGCGGGCGTTGGAGAACCGGACACCCGGCAGCGCCGCGGCCGGCAACGCACTGGCGGCCCGGCTGGCCGCCCTGTCGGCGGGCGAGCAGGACCGTGCTCTGGTGGACCTGGTCCGTACGCACGCGGCCGCTGTGCTCGGCCACGGCGGTGTCACGGCCGTGGAGGCGGAACGTGCCTTCAAGGACCTCGGTTTCGACTCGCTGACCGCCGTCGAACTGCGCACCAAGCTCACGGCCGAGACCGGTCTGAAGCTGCCCACCACACTCGTCTTCGACCACCCGAACGCTACGGCCCTGGCCCGCTTCCTGCATGCTGAACTGCTCGGCGCGCAGGCCACCGCGCTGCCCGAGGAGCGTACGGTCGCCGACGACGAGCCCATCGCGATCGTGGCGATGAGCTGCCGTCTGCCCGGCGGCGTCGGCTCGCCCGAGGAGTTGTGGCAGCTCGTGCTGTCCGGCGGCGACGCCATCGCCGGGTTCCCCGAGGACCGCGGCTGGGACATCGAGGACCTGTACGACCCCGACCCGGGCGTCCCCGGCAAGACGTACGCGCGCGGCGGCGGCTTCCTCTACGACGCGGGCGACTTCGACGCCGCGCTGTTCGGGATCTCGCCGCGTGAGGCGCTCGCGATGGACCCGCAGCAGCGACTGCTGCTGGAGACCACGTGGGAGGTCTTCGAACGCGCGGGCATCGACCCGGCCTCTGTGAAGGGAAGCCGCACAGGCGTGTTCGTCGGCATGTCCTACCAGGGCTACGGCGCCGGCCTCTCGCAGGTCCCCGAAGGCGTGGAGGGGCATCTGCTCACCGGTAGCGCCGCAAGCGTCGTCTCCGGGCGCGTGGCCTACTCGTTCGGCCTGGAGGGCCCGGCCGTCACCGTCGACACGGCGTGCTCGTCGTCCCTGGTCGCACTGCACCTGGCCATCCAGTCGCTGCGCAACGGCGAGAGCACGATGGCCGTCGCCGGCGGCGTGAACGTCATGGCCGTACCGGCCGCGTTCGTGGAGTTCAGCCGGCAGCGCGGACTGTCCGCCGACGGCCGCTGCAAGGCGTTCGGCGCCGGCGCCGACGGCACCGGCTGGGCGGAGGGCGCGAGCGTCGTCCTCGTCGAACGCCTCAGCGACGCCGTGCGCAACGGCCACCAGGTTCTCGCGGTCGTGCGAGGCAGCGCCGTCAACCAGGACGGCGCGTCCAACGGCCTGACCGCGCCGAACGGTCTCGCGCAGGAGCGGGTCATCCGGCAGGCGCTGTCCTCCGCCGGGCTCAGCGGGGCCGACGTGGACGCCGTCGAGGCACACGGCACGGGCACCGCGCTGGGCGACCCCATCGAGGCACAGGCCCTGCTGGCGACGTACGGCAAGGGCCGCTCTGCCGAACAGCCGCTGTGGCTCGGTTCGTTGAAGTCCAACATCGGCCACACGCAGGCGGCGTCCGGCGTCGCCGGCGTCATCAAGACGGTGATGGCGATGCGGCACGGTCTGCTGCCGCGCACCCTGCACGCGGACGAGCCGACGCCGCACGTGGACTGGTCGGCGGGTGGCGTACGGCTACTCACCGAGGCGGTGGAGTGGCCTTCGGCCGGCCGTCCCCGCCGCGCGGGCATCTCGTCCTTCGGCGTCAGCGGGACCAACGCGCACACCATCATCGAGCAGGCCCCGCCGTCGGAACCGGCCGCCGTCACCCCGGCCGGGGCAGCCCCGACGGCCGTGCCGTGGGTGCTGTCCGGCAAGTCCGAGGCCGCTCTGCGGGACCAGGCCGAGCGTCTGCTGTCCCTCGTCACGGAGGAGGCCGGGCCGTCGCCGGCCGACGTCGGCCTCTCGCTGGCCACCACCCGCGCCGCGCTGGAGCACCGCGCCGCCGTGGTCGCGGACGACCCTGACCGGCTCGTCGACGGGCTGCGGGCCCTGGTCTCGGGAGCACCTGCTCCCGGCGTCACCCTCGGCCGCGCCGACGATACCCGGGTCGGATTCCTGTTCTCCGGGCAGGGCTCCCAACGCCCTGGCATGGGACGTGAGCTGTACGACGCGTTCCCGGTGTTCGCGGAGGCGTTCGACCAGGTGTGCGCCCATCTCGACCGGCACCTCGACCGGCCGCTGCGGGACGTCGTCCTCGGCGAGGACGACGACGAGCTGAACCGCACCGGCTTCACCCAGCCCGCGCTGTTCGCGACCGAGGTGGCCATCCACCGCCTGCTCGAGGCGTGGGGCATCCGCCCGGACTACCTCGCCGGACACTCCGTCGGCGAGATCGCCGCCGCGCACGTGGCCGGGGTGCTCTCGTTGGAGGACGCGGCCACGCTGGTCACCGCCCGCGCCCGGCTGATGCAGGCCCTGCCCGCCGACGGCGCGATGGTCGCCGTGCAGGCCGCCGAGCACGAGATCCTCCCGCACCTCACCGACGAGGCGAGCATCGCGGCCGTCAACGGTCCGCAGTCCGTGGTGATTTCCGGCGCCGAGGACGCCGTGACCGAGATCGCGGGCGTCTTCGCGCAGCAGGGCCGTAAGACATCCCGGCTGAAGGTGAGTCACGCCTTCCACTCGCCGCTGATGGACCCCATGCTGGAGGAGTTCGCCCGCGTCGTCGAAGGACTGCGCTTCGGGAAGCCGAGGATCCCCGTCGTCTCCAACGTCACGGGTGAGCTCGTCGAGGCGTACACCGCCGACTACTGGGTCCGGCACGTGCGCCAGACCGTGCGCTTCGCCGACGGCATCCGCACCCTGGGCGAGCTGGGCGTGACCACCTTCGTGGAGGTCGGCCCCGGCGGCGTCCTCAGCGCGATGGCCCAGGCCTGCCCGGGCGGCGCGCTCGCCATCCCCGCCCTGCGCGCCGACAGCCCGGAACCCGAGGCGATCACCAGCGCCGTCGCGCAGGCCCACGTGCACGGCGTCGCCGTCGACTGGCACGCGTTCTTCGCCGGCCGGGGCGCCCGCCGGGTGGACCTGCCGGCCTACGCCTTCCAGCACCAGCGGTACTGGCTGGAGACCACCGCGCCCACCGCCGCCGTCGTGGGCACCGGCGCCGTGGAGACGGAATTCTGGGAGACGGTGGAGCGCGAGGACGCCCAGTCCCTCGCCGCCACGCTCGACCTGCCCGCCGAACAGCTCGACACGGTACTGCCCCGGCTGTCCGCATGGCGCCGGCAGCGCCGCGAGGAGTCCCTGGTGGACGGCTGGTGCTACCGGGTCGGATGGAAGCCGGTCGGCGTCCGCCGGAGCCACGAACTCTCCGGTGACTGGCTGTTCCTGGTCACCGACGAGACCGAGTGGACCACCGCGGTCGGCGACGGGCTCACCGCAAGAGGGGCCCGGCTGATCCCCGTCATGGTCGACGCGGCCACGGACCGTGGCACGCTGTTGCGGGAACTCGACGAGGCGGCAAGCCGGACGCCGGTCGAGGGCGTGATCTCCCTCCTCGGCATCGACGAGCGGCCGCATCCCGAGCACCCGGCCGTCTCCGTGGGCACCGCCCTGACCATCACCCTCGTCCAGGCAATGGGTGACTCCGGCATCGACGCCCCGCTGTGGACACTGACCAAGTCGGCTGTTTCCACCGGTCGTCAGGACGAAGCACCCAGCGCCGTCCAGCACGCTGTGTGGGGCCTGGGCCGGGTGGCCGCGCTGGAGCACTCACGGTGCTGGGGCGGCCTGGTCGACCTGCCCGAGGTGATCGACGACCGGGTCGTGGGGCGGCTCGCCGGGGTGCTGGGGCAGTCGGCCGAGGACCAGGTGGCCGTGCGTGCCCGGGGCGTGTTCGTCCGTCGGCTGTCCCGCGTGACGGGCGGCCGGAAGGGCCGTACGTGGTCGCCGCGTGGCACGGTGCTGATCACCGGTGGTACGGGTGCGCTGGGTGGTCACGTGGCGCGCTGGCTGGCGGGTGCGGGTGCGGAGCATCTGGTGCTGACGAGCCGTCGGGGCATGGGCGCTCCGGGCGCGGGGGAGCTGAAGTCGGAGCTGGAGACATTGGGTTCACGAGTGACGGTTGCGGAGTGCGACGTGGCTGACCGTGAGGCGTTGGCCACGCTGCTCGCCGAACACCCCGTCGACGCCGTCGTGCACACAGCGGGCGTGGACCAGTTGGAGGCGCTCGAGGACATGACGCTCGGCTCCTTCGCCGAGGTGCTGTCCGCGAAGGCCGCCGGCGCCCTGCACCTCGACGAACTGCTCGCCGACCGGGAGCTGGACGCCTTCGTCCTGTTCTCCTCGATCGCGGGGGTGTGGGGCAGCGGCCACCAGGCCGCCTACGCCGCCGCCAACGCCGTGCTCGACGGAATCGCCGAGCGCCGCCGCGCCCAGGGCCGAGCCGCGAGTGCGGTGGCCTGGGGCCCGTGGGCCGGCGGTGGCATGGCCGAGAGCGAGGGCGCGGACGAACGGCTGCGGCGCCGCGGCCTGATCCCGATGCCCGCCGCGCTCGCGGTCCTCGGACTCCGGCAGGCCGTGGACTCCGGCGAGGCGACCGCGACCGTCGCCGACATCGACTGGCAGCGGTTCCTGCCCTCGTTCACGCTGCGGCGTCCGAGCGCGCTGCTCGGCGACCTCCCGGAGGCCGAGCGGATCCTGAACGTCTGCGGCGGCACCGACAAGGCCGCCGCGGCCGCCGCCTCCCCGCTGGCCACCAGGCTCGCCGGGATGCCCGAGACCGAGCAGGAGACGGTGCTGGTCGAGCTCGTCCGCACGCACGCGGCGGCCGTACTCGGCCACAGCGACGCCGGCGAGGTCGAGGCGGAACGGGCTTTCAAGGACCTGGGCTTCGACTCGCTGACCGCCGTCGAACTGCGCAACAAGCTCAACACCGAGACCGGCCTCGCCCTCCCGGCCACCCTGGTCTTCGACTACCCGAACGCCAACGCGCTCGCCCGGCAGCTGCGCACTGAGCTCACCGGCCGCACCACCGCGAGGACGGCACCGACCGTGGCCGCCGGCCCCGCCGTGGACGACGACCCCATCGCGATCGTGGGGATGGCGTGCCGGTATCCGGGTGGGGTGCGGTCGCCGGAGGATCTGTGGCGGCTGGTGTCCTCCGGCGGGGACGCGGTGGGGGAGTTCCCTGT
>NZ_LBMW01000139.1 GCF_026168105.1 Streptomyces hygroscopicus | reverse complement strand
GCGAGGAGGGAGTGACCACCGAGGCGGAAGAAGTCGTCGTCCACACCGACGTCGTCCACACCGAGGACTTCGGCGAAGGCGCCGCAGAGGATCTCCTCACGCACGCTCGCCGGGCCCCGACCCGAGCCGGTCGTGTACTCCGGCACCGGCAGCGCCTTGCGGTCCAGCTTCCCGTTCACCGACAACGGCAACGCATCCAGGACCACCACCACCGACGGAACCATGTACTCAGGCAGCCGAGCCGCGACGAACTGCGCAACCACCTCCCGCAGTTCTGCGCCGTCCCCGTCCGGAACGACATAGGCGACCAGACGCTTGTCCCCCGGCACATCCTCACGCACCACCACCACGGCCTGCCCGACCCGAGGATGCGCGGCGACAACCGCCTGGACCTCACCCAACTCGATCCGGAAACCCCGGACCTTCACCTGCTCATCCGCACGCCCCAGATACTCCACCTCACCAACCCCGTTCCACCGCACCACATCCCCGGTCCGGTACAACCGCTCACCCGACCCGAACGGCGACGCCACAAACCGCTCCGCCGACAAACCCGCCCGACCCAGATACCCCCGCGCCAGACCCGAACCCCCCAGATACAACTCACCCGCAACACCCACCGGCACCGGCCGCAACCGCTCATCCAGCACAAACACCCGCGCATTCGACACCGGGCGCCCGATCGGCACCACCCCCTCCACATCCCCATCCGTGAACCAAGCCGTCGCATACACCGTCGCCTCGGTCGGACCATAAATATTCGCCACCCGCGCACCCGGCAACGCCCCACGCACCGCCGCCACCGCATCCGCCGTCAACGCCTCACCCGCCAACACCACCGCCCGCGGCCGCACCTCAACCCCACCACCAGCCACCACCTGCACAAACGCCGACGGCACACCACTGACCAAACTCACATCCCGCGGACCACGCCCCCGATCCGCCAACACCAACAGATCCCGCACCACCTCCACCGCACCACCCGACACCAACGGACCGAACAACTCGAACACCGACACATCGAAATTGAACGACGTCGACACCAACACCCGATCAAACGCACCCCCACCGAACTCACCCACCGCCCACGACAACAACCCCACCACCGAACGATGCTCAACCACCACACCCTTCGGCCGCCCCGTCGAACCCGACGTATAAATCACATACACCGGATGCGACGGCAACAACACACCCCCACGCTCGACCTCCAACAACCGGCCCGGCATCCGCCAGCATGAACGCGATCCGCTCGGCCGGATACTCCGGATCAACCGGCAGATACGCACCCCCGGCCTTCACCACCGCCAGCAGCGCCACCACCATCCCGACCCCGCGCTCCAACGCAACACCCACCACCGACTCCGGACCCACACCACGGCCCACCAGCAACCGCGCCAACCGGTTCGCCCGCGCATCCAACTCCGCGTACGACACCTCAGCCCCGTCACACACGACCGCCACCGCATCCGGCGTCCGCACCACCTGCGCCTCGAACAACCCCGGCAGAGTCGACGGCTCGACCTCCACCGCCGTGCCGCTCCACTCCACCAACACCCGACGACGCTCATCCTCGCCCAGCACATCAACCGCGCTCAGCGGCACCTCCGGACCACCGTCCAGCGCCACCTCCAACGCCGACACCAGGTTCTCCGCAGCCGTACGCACCAGCACACCGACCGGCCCCGGATCGATCGAGGACACCGCGTCCACCGCCAGCGACAGACCACGGCTCTCACCATCGTCATCGACCGAGACAGCGAGCGGGTAGTTGGTCCG
>NZ_LBMW01000151.1 GCF_026168105.1 Streptomyces hygroscopicus | reverse complement strand
TCTCTGAAGCTTCTATAGATCGTCAAGCCGTAGGAGACGGCGCGGGTGTGCCGGTGAATGCGCTGGTGAGGTGGTGGTATACCTCGCGCGCGACGAAGCGCTTGAGGCATCGGAAGATGTCCTTCGTCTTGAGTCCTTCGACGGTGCGCCGTGCGACGTACTCGCGGGTGCGCGGGTCGTGGCGCATGCGGACCAGCACGATTGTGTGCAGCGCGCGGTTGGCCTGGCGGTCTCCGCCACGGTTGAGCCGGTGGCGGTCGGTACGCCCGGAAGAGGCCGGGACGGGTGCGGCGGCGCACAAGTGGGCGAAGGAGGCCTCGGAAGCGAGCCTGTCGGGGTTGTCGCCGGCGGTGACCAGCAACTGCCCGGCGGTGTCGGTTCCGACGCCCGGCAGCGCTAGCAAGTCGGGTGCGGTGCGGGTGATCAGCGACCGCAGGTCGCCGTCGGCGTCTGCTATCTCCTCGCTCAAGTGCCGGTAGCGCTTGGCCAAGCGCTTGAGGGCCACTTTGACGGCTGTGGCTGGGGTGGCCAGATCGGTGCCCGGGCGGCTGGCGGCCAGCCGTCGGACCAGCTCGGTCGTGGTCAGCGGGCGCAGTGCTTCGCGGACCTCAGCGGGCGCGGTGATAATCAGTGATTTGATCTGGTTGATGGTCTGGGTGCGGGCCTTGACGGCGCTGGCGCGTACGACGCGCAGGCCGCGGATTGCCTCGACCGCGCCGTCGCGGTGCTTCGGGGTCCCTGTGGCGCGGCCTGCGAGTACTGCGGTGGCGGCGGCATAGGCGTCGATGGGGTCTGACTTCCCCGCCGCTCGGCGAGCTCGACGATCGGGTCGGTCCACCTCGATGACGGCGACCTGGTTGGCTCGGAGGTAGCGGCCGAGTTCGGCGCCGAAGGAGCCGGTGCCCTCCATGCCCACAACCAGCACCCGGCCGTGGGAGTGCAGCCACTCCAGCAGGTCCCGGTAACCGGCAGGCGTCGTGGGGAACGCCTCGGTGGCCAGGTGCCGACCGATGGTGTCGATGACGGCGGCCTGGTGAACGTCGGTGTGGGTGTCGATCCCGCCGATCACCTCAATGGGCTGTGACATGGTGGCCGGGTTCCTTCCGTGCGCGGCGAGAGGGCTCGCGCGCACCGGCCAGCGGACGGACACGACTGTGATGGGACCGCTTGAGTCAAGCTTCTATGAGGTCACGGTCGCCGGCCGGTGCACGCGATGGCACCGCTCGAAAGGCCGACGATTCAGAGTGAGGACAGCCGAAGCGTCAATCGGGGATCGGGTCAGACCCTCGAGCGGTGCCGCCCCATCCTCACAGTCGGGGATCTTG
>NZ_LBMW01000135.1 GCF_026168105.1 Streptomyces hygroscopicus | reverse complement strand
CCATCAACACCATCGACATCCTCCAACCCGACGAACGACTCCACGTCCTGGAGGAATGGAACACCGGACACAACACCCACCCACCGACCTCTACAACCCCACCACCGCCCACCAACTCACAACCCGCCTCACCCACCTCCTCCACACCCTCACCAACAACCCAGACCAGCCCATCAACACCATCGACATCCTCCAACCCGACGAACGACACCACGTCCTGGAGGAATGGAACACCGGACACAACACCCACCCCACCGAGCAAACCCTCCACGCACTTTTCGACGCACAGGCCGCCCGTACCCCCGACGCGATCGCCGTGTCCTACCAGGACACCCAGCTCACCTACGCCGAACTCGACACACGCGCCAACCACCTCGCCCGCCACCTCATCACCCAAGGCGCCGGACCCGAACAACGCGTCGCCCTCCTCCTGCCACGCTCCACCGAACTCATCACCGCCATGCTCGCCGTGCTCAAGGCCGGATCGGCGTATGTACCGCTGGACCCGGAGTACCCCGTGGAGCGACTGCGGCATGTGGCCGCCGACAGCGGTGCCCAGCTGGTGCTGACCCGGCACGGAGTCATCGCGGACGAGCTGTTCGACGAACGGGTCAGGCCGCTCTTCCTGGACGAGCCGTGGAGCGCCGATGACGTGGAAGGCGGCGGGGCCGACCCGGAAGTACGTCCCGGCAATCTCGCCTACGTCATCTACACCTCCGGCTCCACCGGCCGTCCCAAGGGCGTCGCCATCAGCCATGCCTCGATCGTCGACTTCCTCGCCTGGAACCAGCGGGTCTGCTCCCTGACGACCGCTGACAGCGTGCTCCAGAACCATTCGGTCGCGTTCGACAACTCTGTGTGGGAGATCTTCCAGTGCCTGATCTCCGGCGCCCGGCTGCATCTGGTGTCCACGGAGACGGCGTACGACCCCGACCGCTTCCTGGACGCCGTACGCGAGCACCGGATCACATCGCTGAACGCGACACCGTCGCAGCTGCGCATGCTGCTCGGCGCCGAGCGGGACGTGGCTGACGACCTGCGTTCGGTGCGGATCATTTTCACGGGCGCCGAGGCGGTGCCCCAGGACGTGGCGCGGCAGATCCTCGCGGTGACCGGCGACGACTGCGAGATCCACAACGAGTACGGTCCGACCGAGGCGACAGTGACCTCGGCGACCTGTCCGATCACCACGGAGCTTTTGGACGCGCACGCCGACCAGCCCAGCGTCCCGTTCGGCCGTCCCACCGACAACGCCCGGCTGTACGTCCTCGACGACTACCTCCAGCCGGTGCCACCCGGCTGCCGGGGCACCCTTTACGTCGGCGGCTCAGCCGTCGGCCGCGGCTACCTGAACAACCCCGCCAGGACGGCGAGCGTGTTCGTTCCCGACCCCTTCGCCGGCATCCCTTCCGCCCGCATGTACCGGACCGGAGACGTGGTGCGGATGCTGCCGCACGGGAACCTCGTGTTCCTGGGCCGCGCGGACGACCAGGTGAAGGTCCGCGGCTTCCGTATCGAGCTGGGTGAGGTGGAGACCGTGCTGGCCCGCCACCAGGCGGTGGGCCAGGCGGTCGCCGCGGTACGGGACGGGCGCCTGGTCGGGTACGTGCTCCCGGCGCCCGGATGCACACCCGACCCGGCCGAGATCCGTGGCTTCGCGGCCGACGCGCTGCCGGAGTACATGGTGCCGTCGATCGTGATGGCGGTCGAGGAGTTCCCTCTGACTCCGAACGGGAAGCTGGACCGTCGCGCACTGCCCGCACCGGACTTCACCGCCCTGACGTCGGGACGCGAGCCGCGCGACGCCCGCGAGGAAGCGCTGTGCACGGTGTTCGCCGAGGTGCTCGGGGTCGAGCGGGTCGGCATCGACGACAGCTTCTTCGACCTGGGCGGCCACTCGCTGCTCGCCACCCGGCTGGCATCCCGGATCCGCGCAGTACTGGGGTTGGAGCTGGCCATTCGTGACCTGTTCAGTGCCCCGACGGTGGCGGGACTGGCGGTACGGCTGGCGGAATCCGCCCACCATGTCCGCCCGGCCGTCGTACGCGTGGAGCGACCGGAAGCGGTGCCCGCGTCGTTCGCGCAGCGCCGCCTGTGGTTCCTCAACCGCATGGAGGGGCCGAGCGCCACCTACAACATGCCCATGGTGATGCGG
>NZ_LBMW01000115.1 GCF_026168105.1 Streptomyces hygroscopicus | reverse complement strand
ATCTGGTCCTGCCGGGGGTGAAGGCGGTCAGTGCGCCGGTGGGGACGGGGACGTCGCGTTTCGATCTGTTGTTCAGTGTGGATGAGCGGGTGTCGGGTTCGGGTGTGGCGTTGGGGCTTGAGGGGTTTGTGGAGTTCAGTACTGATTTGTTCGATCGGGGCACGGTGGTGTTGCTGGTGGAGCGGTTGGTGCGGGTGCTGGAGCAGGTGGTGGCTGATCCGGGGGTGCGGGTCGGGTCGGTGGAGGTGTTGTCGGCGGGTGAGCGTGAGCGGTTGGTGGGGGAGTGGAATGCGACGGGGCGGGATGTGGTGGTGCCGGGGGTGTTGTCGGAGGCGTTCGAGGCGCAGGCGGCTGCGACGCCGGGGGCGGTTGCCGTCGTGTGTGGTTCCTGTG
The DNA here is from genome assembly GCF_026168105.1 of Streptomyces hygroscopicus. Taxonomy (GTDB): domain Bacteria; phylum Actinomycetota; class Actinomycetes; order Streptomycetales; family Streptomycetaceae; genus Streptomyces; species Streptomyces hygroscopicus_D. Next base: position 4,271 of record NZ_LBMW01000115.1, on the reverse strand, counting down.
AGGTGTCGTATGGCGAGTTGAATGTGCGGGCGAATCGGCTGGCGCGGTTGTTGATTGCGCGGGGGGCGGGTCCGGAGCGGTTGGTGGCGTTGGCGGTGCCGCGGTCGGTGGATCTGGTGGTGGCGGTGTTGGCGGTGCTCAAGGCGGGGGCGGCGTATTTGCCGCTGGATCTGGAGTATCCGGCGGAGCGGCTGGCGTTCATGGTGCGGGATGCGGAGCCGGTGCTGTTGGTGAGCACTACGGCGGAGGCGGGGGGTCTGCCGGGTGGGGTGGAGCGTGTGCTGCTGGATGATCCGGCGGTTGTGGAGGAGTTGGCGGGGGTGCCGGTGGGTGATGTGGTGGCGGGGGAGCGGTTGGGTGTGGTGGTGCCGCAGTCGCCGGCGTATGTGATTTATACGTCGGGTTCGACTGGTACGCCCAAGGGTGTGGTGGTCGCGCAGGAGAGTGTGGCGGATCTGTTGTCGTGGGCGGTGTCTGCTTTTGATGGGGGGCGGTTGTCGCGGGTGCTGGCGGCGACGTCGTTGAGTTTTGATGTCTCGGTGTTCGAGTTGTTCGCTCCGCTGGTGTCGGGTGGTTCGGTCGAGGTGGTGCGGGATGTGCTGGCGTTGTTGGGGCGGCGGTGGTCGGGCAGTTTGATCAGTGCGGTGCCGTCGGCGTTGGCGCAGGTGGTCGGTCAGGAGGGTCTGGCGGTTGAGGTCCGGACGGTGGTGCTGGCCGGGGAGGCGTTGTCGGCGCGGGCGGTGGCGGAGATCCGTGGGGTTCTGCCGGGGTGTCAGGTGGCCAATATTTATGGTCCGACCGAGGCCACGGTGTATGCGACGGCGTGGTTTGCCGGTGCGGATGAGACGGTGGTGCCTGCGATCGGGCGGCCGATTGCGAACTCCCGGGTGTATGTGCTGGATGCGGGGTTGGCTCCGGTGCCGGTGGGGGTTGTGGGTGAGTTGTATCTGGCGGGGGCGGGTTTGGCGCGGGGGTATTTGGGGCGTCCGGGCCTGACGGCGGAGCGGTTTGTGGCGTGTCCGTTCGGGGCTGTGGGAGAGCGGATGTATCGCACCGGGGACCTGGTGCGCTGGAACGCTGCCGGTGAGCTGGAGTATCTGGGCCGGGTGGACTCGCAGGTGAAGGTGCGGGGTTTCCGGATCGAACTGGGGGAGGTCGAGGCGGCGCTGGCGGGGCTGGAGTCGGTGGCCCAGGCCGCGGTTGTGGTGCGGGAGGACCGCCCCGGAGACCAGCGCATCACCGCATACGTCGTACCGAAGGTGGCAGCAGCTCAGCCGAATGCCCAGCTGGAAGAGGAACAGGTCGACGAATGGCAGCACGTTTACGACTCCATTTACGCGGAGACCAGGACCGGCGTCGAGTTCGGTGACGACTTCACCGGGTGGGTCAGCAGCTATGACGGACAGCCCATTGCCCTGGAGCAGATGCGTGCTTGGCGCGATGCGACCGTGGACCGCATTCTGTCTCTGAAGCCGGGGCGCATCCTGGAGATCGGTGTGGGCAGCGGCCTGCTGTTGGCGAAGCTCGCCCACCACTGTGACGAGTACTGGGGCAGCGATTTTTCGCCCGCCGTCATCGACAAGCTGCGGTCCGATGTCGCTCAGTGCCCCGAGATCGCGGAACGCGTTAGGCTGCTGTGCCGGCCCGCGGACGCGACCGAGGGCCTGCCGGAAGAACATTTCGACACGGTCGTCATCAACTCGGTGATGCAGTACTTCCCGAGCAGTGCCTACCTCCTCGAGGTGCTGGAGCACGTCCTGCGACTGCTCAAGCCCGGGGGCCGCGTGTTCCTCGGCGATGTGCGGAATCTGGACCTGGTCCGGAGCTTCCATTCCGCGGTGCAATTGACGCGATCGACGACAGCCGACGATGTCTCGGCGATGCGTCTGGCTGTCAATCGCGCGGTGTCGGAGGAAAAGGAGCTTCTCGCCTCACCTGCCTTCTTCGTTGACCTGCCGGATCGATTCCATGACGTGAACGCGGTCGACATCCGTATCAAGCGAGGTGGGCACCACAACGAGTTGACCCGCTACCGCTACGACGTCACTCTGCACAAACAGGCGACGTCGAGCGTGTCCTTCGCGTCGGCCGAATCCCTGCGATGGGGGCGCGAGGTCTCCGACCCGGACGAGCTGGCGCGGTATGTGACCGAGAAACGGCCTTCTGCCCTGCGTGTTACGGGCATTACCAATCAGCGGCTCGCACCGGAGGTCGTGGCGTCGCATGCGATCGACGCGGACGAACCGCTCACGGAGGTACGTCGGCGGGTCACCGAATCCGGCGATGCCGGATGGGACCCCGAACTGTTCCACGCACTCGGCGAGGAACGGGGATACGAGGTCGTGACGACGTGGTCGGACGCCGGCCCCGACGGATCCTTCGACGTACTACTCCACACTGCTCCGGGCGTCGCGACCGCACTCACTGATGTCTATCTTCCCGGAGAGGGCCGAGAGGCATCGGCGGGCGCCCGTATGACAAACGACCCCGCCGGCCGGCGCCAGACGGCGGCGCTCATCACTTCGCTCCGTCGCCAGTTGTCCGAGGTGTTGCCGGAGTACATGGTGCCGTCGGCGGTCGTGAGCCTGGACGCGCTGCCGTTGACGCCGAACGGGAAGCTCGACCGCCGTGCCCTGCCCGCACCGGACTTCAGCGGGCAGGTGACCGGACGCGGGCCGCGCACACCACAGGAAGAGGTGCTGTGCGACCTGTTCGCCGAAGTGCTCGGGCTGCCGCGCGTCGGGATCGACGACAGCTTCTTCGACCTGGGTGGTCATTCTCTGCTGGCGACACGGCTGATCAGCCGCGTACGCGCTGCCCTGGGAGTTGAGCTCTCGATCGGGAGCATCTTCGACGCCCCGACCGTCGCGGGGATAGCCAGTTCCTTGAAAAACGTTGAAAAGACACAAAGGCCGAAGCTGCGTCGCATGCAGAGGCCGGGGGAGACTCGATGATTCCGTTGTCGTTCGCGCAGCGGCGGTTGTGGTTCCTGCACCGGCTGGAGGGGCCGAGTGCGACGTACAACATTCCCTTGGCGATGCGGCTGTCGGGGGAGCTGGACCGGAGAGCGCTGCGGCTGGCGCTGAACGATGTGGTCGAGCGGCACGAGAGCCTGCGTACGGTGTTTCCCGAGGTCGACGGTGTGCCGCAGCAGAAGGTGCTCAGTGTTTCGGCGGCGGGCGTCGGTCTGTCGGCGGTACCGACGACGGAGGACGAGCTGCCGGCCAAGGTCGCCGCTGCGGCCGCCGAGCTCTTCGATCTGGCGACCGACCTTCCTCTACGTGTGACGTTGTTCGTGCTGTCGCCGACCGAGCATGTGCTGCTGCTGGTGCTGAACCACATCGCGGCCGACGGCTGGTCCTTCGCACCTCTGTCGCGTGATGTGGGTGAGGCGTATGCGGCGCGGGTGGCCGGACATGCTCCGGGTTGGTCGGAGTTGCCGGTGCAGTACGTGGATTACACGTTGTGGCAGCAGGAGCTGTTGGGGGATGAGGGTGACCCGGACAGTCTGGTGAGTCGTCAGGTGCGTTACTGGGCTGAGGCTTTGGAGGGTTTGCCGGAGCAGTTGGAGCTTCCGGTGGATCGTGTGCGGCCGGTGGTGGCGAGTTATGCGGGTGATGTGGTTCCGCTGGTGGTGGGTGCGGAGTTGCATGGTCGGGTGGTGGCGTTGGCTCGGGAGTGTGGGGTCAGTGTGTTCATGGTGTTGCAGGCGGCTTTGGTGTTGTTGTTGAGGCGGTTGGGTGCGGGGTCGGATATTGCGTTGGGGTCGCCGGTTGCGGGGCGTATGGATGAGGCGCTGGATGATCTGGTCGGGTTTTTTGTGAATACGTTGGTGTTGCGGACGGATGTGTCGGGTGATCCGTCGTTTGGTGAGTTGTTGGGGCGGGTGCGGGAGTCGGATCTGGCGGCGTATGCGCATCAGGATGTGCCGTTCGAGCATTTGGTGGAGGTGCTGAATCCGGCGCGGTCGTTGTCGCATCATCCGTTGTTCCAGGTGATGCTGGCGTTCCAGAGTGCTGGGGCGGGTGATCTGGTCCTGCCGGGGGTGAAGGCGGTCAGTGCGCCGGTGGGGACGGGGACGTCGCGTTTCGATCTGTTGTTCAGTGTGGATGAGCGGGTGTCGGGTTCGGGTGTGGCGTTGGGGCTTGAGGGGTTTGTGGAGTTCAGTACTGATTTGTTCGATCGGGGCACGGTGGTGTTGCTGGTGGAGCGGTTGGTGCGGGTGCTGGAGCAGGTGGTGGCTGATCCGGGGGTGCGGGTCGGGTCGGTGG
>NZ_LBMW01000095.1 GCF_026168105.1 Streptomyces hygroscopicus | reverse complement strand
ACCCTCAGCCAGCCCGCTCGCGGATAACTTGACAACGCCCCTGCGACTACCTCGCCGACGTCGAGCTGCGCCAGGAGATCCACGAGGGCCTGCAGGTCGTGGAGAACTGGAACAGCGCGAACAAGGACCTCTTCTATGGCAAAGACGGCGACCTGGCAGGGCAGGACAAGGAGTCCCAGGAGGTGTCCATGCTCGCCCTGCACGTGCTCCAGTCCGCCCTGGTTCACGTCAACACGCTGCTGATGCAGCAGGTCCTCGCCGATCCGAAGTGGGCCGACACCCTCACCGACGCGGACCGGCGGGCACTGTCACCGCTGTTCTGGACCCACGTGAACCCCTACGGCCGGTTCGAGCTGGACATGAGCAGCCGCCTGGAACTGGACCTGAGTATCAGGGCGGCTACGGTGCCCAACCCTCGCATGGCGCAGGATGAGACAGCCGCCGCCCCGGGTTGTGAGTCGACTGTCACCGGGTGTACCTGCGGATGCGGTAGCGCAGTCCGGACACGGAAGACTGCCAGCCTTTATCCTCGGTGACTCTCCACGTCGGGCCCGGTGCCGGCGCATAGGTGTCGCCGTCCACCGTCCAGTCGACCTCAGTCACCGAGAGCGTTGTGGCGTACTCCAGGGCGGCCCGGTAAATCTCCCCGCCTCCGATCACCCATGCTGCAGCAGGGGCAGCTCGCTCCAACGGCTCGGCTGCAAGCTCCAGAGCCTGGGCGACAGACCCGGCGCGTTCGGCACCACTGGCCACCCACTGCGGATCACGAGTCACCACGATGTTGCGTCTGCCGGACAGCGGGCGGAATCGTGGAGGTAGCGAATCCCACGTCTTGCGCCCCATCACCACGGGATGGCCGAGGGTGGTTGCCTTGAAATGTGCCATGTCCTCAGGCAGGCGCCACGGAATCGCATTGTCCGCACCGATCACGCCATCAAGGGTCTGCGCCCAGATCAGCCCGACGTTCACACCGCGACCGGGGCTTTGATGGCCGGGTGGTGCCGGTAGTTGACCACCTCCACATCGGCGTAGGCATAGTCGAAAAGCGAGTTGGCTTGGCGCAGACGCAACCCGGGAAACTCGAACGGGGTGCGCGAGAGCTGCTCGGTCACCTGCTCGACGTGATTGTCGTAGATGTGGCAGTCGCCGCCGGTCCAGATGAAGTCGCCAGCCTTGAGGCCGGCCTGCTGAGCCACCATGTGCGTGAGCAGGGCATAGCTGGCGATGTTGAACGGGACGCCGAGGAACAGGTCCGCGCTGCGCTGGTACAGCTGGCAGGAGAGCTTGCCGTCGGCGACGTAAAACTGGAAGAAGGCGTGACAGGGCGCGAGAGCCATCTTGTCCAGCTCGGCGACGTTCCAGGCGGAGACGATCATCCGGCGGGAGTCCGGGTCCCGGCTCAGAGTGTCGAGAACCTCGCTGACCTGGTCGATGTGCCTGCCGTCCGGGGCGGGCCAGGACCGCCACTGTGCGCCGTAAACCGGACCGAGTTCACCGTTCGCGTCGGCCCATTCGTCCCAGATGGTGACGCCGTGCTCCTGCAGCCAGCCGACGTTCGAGTCGCCACGCAGGAACCAGAGAAGCTCGTACACGATGGACCTGAGATGCACCTTTTTGGTGGTGACCAGCGGGAACCCTTGCGAGAGGTCGTAGCGTAGTTGGTGCCCGAAGACACTTCGGGTGCCGGTGCCCGTCCGGTCGGCTTTGGCCGTCCCGGAGGTAAGTACCAGCCGCAACAGGTCTTCGTACTGGGTGTCCGCCACGGCGGTCGAGTCTACTGGCCGCCGACAGGCACGCACTCGACGGTCACGTCTCCCCGTACGCCGAGGCACCGGCGTGAGGCTCAGCGCCGACGGCGGGCTGCGGAGTCGCGTTCAGTGACATGCCGGGCGACGGCGTCGACGCCGGGGCGGGCGTACCGCTCCAGGGAGCGGACGGAGGCGTGCCGGGAGCGGGCCAGCAGCATCGGGGTGGAGGTGCCGCCCTCGGCGTCGTGGGTGAGCGCTCTGCCGCAGCCGGTGCAGGGTCCAGCCGTCCAGGTTCTCGATGCCCTCGGGCGAGGCCAGCGGGTTGGCCAGCAACCGGGTGTTCTCCTCGAAGATCTCCTCGGCCCGACGGTAGGAGAGCCTCGCCCGGCCGGTCTCCTCGCCCACGTCCAGTGACGGCGTTCCGGCCGGGGCTCGGCGGCCAGTGAGGAACAGCGGGGCTGCCGCCTCGTGGCTTGTATCGCTTCGCCGCCCGGCACCCCACGACGACTCGGCCGCCGATTAGGAAGTGCGAACAAGTCGCTGTGTAGAGCAATGCCGGCGAGGTCGTCCGTGGCACGAACAGCACGAACACGCACGTCAGGAGCACGATGAGCCGGATATGGGCGGGGATCGACAGCGGCAAGGGCCACCACCACGGGCCTCGCCCTGGACGCCGACGGCAAGACACTGCTGTCGTGGCGGGTCGCCAACGACGAGCCCGAGCTGCTGAAGCTGATCGGCGACGTCCTGGACCTGGCCGACGGCCGTCAGGTCACCTGGGATGCGATGCGCAGCAGCAGCTTGCCGGTGGAGGTGCGTCCGCCCATGAGTTGGTGGGCGTCGGCCGCATCCGACAGCGGGAATTCGGCGGTGACGGGGAGGGACACCACTCCCTCGGAGACCGTGCGCAGTGAGCGTTCGGTCAGTGCGCGCACGGCGTCGGGTGCCGTCCGGGCGAGCGCCAGCACAGAGAATCCCCCGATGGAGCGGCCCTGTGCGTGCAGTTCTGGCTGCCCGGCCCGCCAGGGCTCGGCGCCGCTGGCGTTGCCGAAGGACACCAGACGCCCGAAGACAGCCAGCGCGTTAAGGCTGCGGCGCAGCGTGTCGCCGCCCACCGGGTCGAGCACCAGATCGACGCCCTTGCCGCCCGTAGCGCGGCGGACCTCCTCGGCGAAGGTGTCGGCTCGGAACACTTCGTCGTAGCCGTGCTTGAGCGCGTACTCGGCCTTGGTGTCGGTGGAGACCACCCCGTACACCGCACCGGCGCCCGCCGCCCGGGCCAGTTGCCCGGCCGCCGTGCCGATGCCTCCCGCCGCGCCGTGCACCAGCACGCTCTCCCCAGCCCGCAGCCGCCCCACCTCGTGGATCAGGGCATGCGTGGTCGGCAGCACGATGAGCAGCGCGGCCGCGGTCCGCAGGTCCAGTCCCTCGGGCAGCGGAAAGACGGTCGCGGCCTCGGCGAGGACCACCTCGGCATAGCCGCCGCCGTCAACGAGCGCGGCGACTTCCTGCCCCACCCGCAGTCCCTCGACGCCCTCCCCGACCGCCCGGATGTGCCCGGAGAGTTCCAGGCCGGGACGGTAGGGCAGCGAGGCCACCCGGTAGCCCTCAGCACGCGCCTTCACGTCCGCGAAGTTCACCCCTGCCCAGGCAGCGTCGATGGTCACTTGACCCGGTCCCGGCTCGGGTGCCCCGGCCTTGACGAGCTGCAGAACCTCGGGACCGCCGTACTCCTGGAACTCGACCGCGCGCATACGAAAACCGCCCTTCCCCCTGAGTGTTCAACCGAAAGCGAACACTAGCAATGTAAGATGACTGTCGAACACTCGGCAAGTGAGTGCGCCGGCCACGGAGGAGGAAAAGGGATGCCTGAACAGGCGGAAGGTGGGGGTCACCGCCCGGCACCCGTACACACGCACCCCGACCACGTCCCCCTCCTGACCGCACTGTCCGCGCTCGCGGACCCCGTCCGCATCCGGCTGATCCGCGACCTGGCGACCCACCCCGACTGGACGCTCAGCTGCAGCAACTTCGATGTACCGGTCGGCAGAGCAGCAAAGAGCCATCACTTCTCGGTGCTGCGCGACGCCGGCCTCGTCGAACAGCGCGACCAAGGACCCAAACGGCTCAACCGACTGCGCCGCGAGGAGTTCGACGCCCGCTTCCCCGGCCTCCTCGACCTGGCCCTCCGCGCCGACGACATCGACTGAACGGCGGGTCGGAAGTGTGTCAGCTCGCCGCACCGGGCTGCGCAGTGCCGCCTCGTTGTAGCCGCTGTACGGCGCCCTGGTTGGCTGGGCCCAGCGCCGTCGGCGACTGTCCTTCGCGGCGCTGGGCACGCAGTACCAGGTGAACGTGCCGGTCCACCGGATCGTGGGCCTGACCGGCGACCGGGGGCGCCGGTCACACGGCACCGTTCCCCTGTGGGAGGAATGCACCCCGCCCGCCCCGCACCAGTACTCCCGCACCAGTACTACTGGTTGCCCTGAGGCCGGCGGGCTTTTTGGGTGCCATCCGAGGGCCTTCCTGCCGGGGGATCTCGGCGTTCTCGTGCGCCGTGGCTGCGGTCAGGCACCCCGAAGGTTGTGGACCTTCGCCGTTGTGTGGTCACTGCGATGCCCGAGGAGGGATACTGACAGGCATGTCCGTGTCCTCCGCATCCTCGGCGCCGAGCGCATTCGAGCTGCTGCGCGAGCAGTACGCACTGCGACTGCCCACGTCATTGGAGGAGCTCGCCGGTCCAGCGACTGGCACGGTGGACCTGCCTTTGCACGTCGTCTGGTCCGGCCGTCGCTCGTACGGGCTCAGCCAGCCCCGCTCCCGGATGAGTCTCTACCGCACCGTGCTGGCTGAAGGGCAGCGTCAGGACGTGATCGCTTTCCTCAACCGCGACCTGCTCATCGCCCAGTGGCCGGTCCTGCGTACGCTGATCAGCCGTCCCCTGCGAGACGCCTGGGAGAACCGCTTCCCCGAGCTGCCTGCGGACAAGGCTGCCGCGGCCGCGTGAACCTTTCCGAACTGCACCGCCGCCTCCTGGCAGACGTCCTCGACATTGGAACCCCGTACCCCCTGGTGATCACCGGCGGGTACGCAGTCCAAGCTCACGGCCTGGTCGACCGCCTCTCCCAGGATCTCGACGTAGCCACTGAGAATCCGGCACCGATCAGCGAGATCGTCCGAACCGTGAGCAGCGGGCTGACGAAGCGTGGCTGGCAGGTCGAGCAGATTGAGATCGGGGCGCTATCCGGCCGGCTGCTCGCCACCGATCCCGGCACAGGCGAACAGTGCGAGGTCGACGTCCTGAAAGAGGTGCTCTGGCACCCGCCGACGTCCAGCGCGTACGGCCCGGTGCTGTCGCTGGACGACGTGATCGGAACGAAGGTGCGGGCGCTTGCCGACAGAGGCGCAGTGCGCGATCTGATCGACGTCCACGCCGCCTCCCAGCACCGGTCCATGGCCGACCTCGAGAACCTCGGCCGACGCCACGCGCGCTACGCCTTCAGTCTGGAAGACCTCCGCGACCGCCTCGCGGGCGCGGAGTGGTGGGATGACCAGGACTACGGCGACTACGGCCTCCAGCCCGATCAGATCGACGCCCTGCGGACGTGGGCTCTGGAATGGGCCACCGACATCGGTGCACGTCTGCAGGTTGAGCAAGACCCCAATGATCTCTGACCGAGGCTCCGGTTCGCCCGTGCTGGAGTAGATCACGCACGGGTTCGGATCATGCCCGGTGTGGGGAACACCAGGAGCAGTCCGGTGGCATCGCGACCCGCTACGAGAAGACCGCGACCATCTCCTGGCAGGACTGCACATCGCGGGCATGGTCCGCCCAGCCGTGGGTGGCCACGCTGCTGCGGACGTTCCTTCGAACAGGCTCTGTCCGCAGTTCCGTGATCGACCAGCTGACGAGTTCTTGATCAGTCGAAGGCCAGGACGAGTCGAACGGCGTTATCACCGAAACGATCCGCCAGAGCTTTCATTACGGCAAACACGTGTGGCCAGTGGGACCTGGGTCCCAGGATAGAACCAGCCGTCAACGACTCGTAGCGGCAAAGCAAGTCTCCGCTGTTCCACTCGACGTAATGGTCGCCTCCTTCCAGTTCCTCTGGGAGTGGACCCACTGCAGCAACCAACTCCGGGTCCCATTCAGCCGGAACAAGTTGCTGATGCAGAATTGAGGGCTTCGCCAGGGATGACCATGTGAGCCGGCCAATGTAGTGCTCTGGAGCAGTTGCTGGATCCAGTCCCGCGATCTCTGCCCAGCTGACCCAGGTAGCCCCTGCCAGGTGGCCGTCTTGCCCCGGTCGTTGAGCAGCAGCATTGTGTCGTTCAGCAGCGGGAGCAGTTGCTCTGCGTACCCGGTCTCCTTCTCGGGCTTCGGCCCGAAGACCGCGCCGAGCAGCGCCCGTGTCCCGGTCTCGCACAGCACCATGACCTTCAGCATCGGATAGCCGTCTGTGCCGTAACGGTGTTTGTGTTTGCCCAGCCAAGCACAGACTCGCGGCCGGTCAGGGGCCTTGGTGGAGCTGCATCCGTCGAAGGCGACCGTACGCCAGCACCGGTAGCGCACCCCGGGTGTGACCGGCTGCGCCACGGGGCCGGCCAGCGTCTCGAACAGCAACCGCAGCGGCGCGATACCCAGCCGCCGGCGCACCTCTCGCAGTGCCTTCTCCGACGGACGCTGTGGGAGGAGTCCGCGCAGCCCGGCGGCCAGCTTGTCCCACACACGCACGTACCCCAGCTGCGGAAAGAGAGCCAGTGCCAGGATGAAGTGCACACCCACCCTCGACGGAAGCAGCCGCAGTCTCCGCTGAGTGCCGCCGGTACGTTTCAGCACGTCATCGACCAATTCAAAGGGCAACTGCCGGGTCAGCTCGCCCAGATGCCCCGGAGCGAAGGCGCCGTCAGCGACGGTGACGGACGACGTGAGGGTGACGGTGGGACACTGAACGGGCACCGGGGCTCCTTCAAGCAGGAAGACCTTGGTCGGCTTCCTCGCTCTACCAGGAGCCCCGTTGCCGTGACCGGCGCTGGGGCACCGGACGCCGCAATCCCAGCCCGCCCGACCACGACACCTGGGGAGACCTCGACCGCTACCAGCGCCTGCGGGCCGTCCTGAGCACCAACGAGCACTGCAAGGCGGCACAAGCCAGGTTCTTCGCGGATCCCGATGCCGGGGGCGGCCGGGCCGTCCACGTCGCGGGCGGTGCTCACGCGGGCGCCGACGTGCTCGGCGGCATCGAAGTACGCCGACCACTCGGCGCGTCACCCAAGCCGCCCTCGACCGGTTCGTCAGCTGCATCCAGCGCCACTTGGCACTCCGCTCGCCGCCGAGGGCCGCGCGCACGCGCCCGGTCTGCGCATCGCCCTGTATCGCGCTGTGATCGCGGTGGCGTACATGGACGCCGCTGGCCAAGCCATTGATGCGCCGTACGGCGCCCTGATCGGTCCCGCCCTCGGCATCGATGCCGGCCGCGCCGATGGGTGCGGCTCTGCGGATCTCTTCCCGGCAAGCGGCGGCCCTATCAGCGCAAGGGGAGGGCGCGCTCAGGTCGATTGGCGCCGCCGACAACCGTGGACGAACGCGGGATGACTGCCTCGACAAGAGCAGAGTGGATCAATCCAGCCTTCTTGTCGTGGACCTGGCGTGTCGTCACAATCCCGTAGTGACTGTGACTCATCGCGCGTAGATCGCGACTCGATACGGGAGTGCCGATGAAGAAGTCCAGACGATGAAGAAGTCCAGACTATGGATGGCGGGCATGGCCGGCCTGGCCCTTCTGCTCGGTGGGATCCAAGGCTCGGCGCAAGGCGCAGGGTCGAGCAGCGGCACACACCCCGCGACCGGGGTGGGCTCGTGCACGCTGAAGAACTGGAACGTCGACCAGGACCCTGAGGACGCCAAGAACCTGCCCGAGGGGCAGCGTCCTCAGTCCTACAAGCCCGACGACTACAACTGCACAGGCGCCCACTTCGCCGCGCCGGGCGTTGAGTTCGCCAAGTTCCCGCAGCCGCACAACTACTCGGCCAAGGCGGCAACCGGCGGCCGGATGACCACCGCCACCACCACGGCGACGAACCCGCTCGCTCCCTACTTCCCGCCGTTCACGCACTTCGTGATGCTGACCCGGGAGAACCACACCTTCGACGACTACCTCGGTGACTGCGCCACTACGGTGCAGTCCGGGTGCAACGGCGTCGTGCAGAGCACGAACCACATCAGCTCGGTGCCGAACCTGCACACACTCGCCAAGACCTACTCGCTGCTGGACTCCTACAGCACCGGCACGCAGCCCCCGAGTGGACCCAACCACTGGTGGCTGTTCTCCGGGCAGTCGTCCTCCAGCTCGCAGCAGCAGTCCTACCCCGCGGCCACCGGCACCCAATTCGACCGCTTCCTCAAGGGTGCTTCGGGCCCGTCGGGCGAGGGAACCAACCCCTGCGTGGCGCAGACCGGCATCGGGACCGGAACCGCCCAGCTGTCGATGGTGACCGAAGGCGACTTCTACTGGATGCTCAGCACCGGCAGTGGCTACTGGCGCAACCCCGCCACCAACGCCGTCGAGGTACTGCCGGTCAACCGGCCGGGCACGACGATCCCGGAGGAGCTCGACTACAACAACTACACGTGCAAGGCGCAAAACGATGACGACCAGGTCATCGGGAACAACTACATGAACTTCGTGGCGGCCCATGGCCTGCCCGCGTACTCCTACGTCGAGCTGTTCAACGACCACCCCGGCACCTACCAGGACATCCCGAAGAACGACTCGGTCACCAAGCAGATCGTCGATTCCATCATGAACAACGCGTCCTACAAGGACAACACGGTCATCGTGGTGACCGAGGACGACACGCAGAACGGCAGCAACGGCCCGGACCACGTCAGCAATACCTACCGGGTGCCGAGCGTCGTCATCGCCTCGCCCAAGTACATGAAGCAGGCCTATGTCAGCCACGTCGCCTACTCCACGAACAACGTGCTGGCGGCGATGGAGCGCGTCATGCAGAACGTCCACCCGGGCGTCATAGACCCGAACGACAACATCGGGCTGAGCACCTTCCCGATGACCACCAACGACCAGGCAGGCCTCGGCGACCCACTGGAGGACCTGTGGATCCAGGGCGCCACTCCGCTCTCTGCCTCCGCAGGCGCCTCGCCGACCACAGGCAACGCGCCGCTGGCGGTCAACTTCACCGGCTCGGCCTCGGGCGGGACCGGGCCCTACAGCTACAGCTGGGACTTCGGTGACGGCTCCGCGGCCAGCACGGCGCAGAACCCGAGCCACACCTACAGCACCGCCGGCAGCTACACGGCGACGCTCACGGTCACCGACAGCGCCTCCCCGGCCCACGCGGCCACCTCAACGGTCGCGCTGAACGTGAGCGCGGTCGGCAACCCGCTGGCGGCCAGCGCCTCGGCCGCGCCGACCTCTGGGCAGGTACCGCTGAACGTGTCCTTCACCGGCACGGCCACGGGCGGGACACCGGCGTACTCCTACAGCTGGGACTTCGGTGACGGCTCCGCGGCCAGCACGGCGCAGAACCCGAGCCACACCTACAGCACCGCCGGCAGCTACACGGCAACGCTCACGGTCACCGACAGCTCCACTCCCGCCAAGACAGCCACGTCGACCGTGACGATCACGGCCTCGCCCATCGCCGGCGCGCCCCCGGGCGCCCCGACGGGTCTCACCGCCACGCCCGGCAGCGGGCAGGTCACGCTGAACTGGCACGCCCCCTCCAGCAACGGCGGCGTCAACATCACCTCCTACAAGGTCTACCGCGGCACGTCCAGCGGCTCGGAGACCCAGCTCACCTCGGGCGGCTGCAACAACCTGGCCGTTGTGCTCTCCTGCACGGACACCGGGCTCACCAACGGACAGCCCTACTACTACAAGGTCACCGCCGTGAACTCGATCGGCGAGAGCGCCCAGAGCAACGAGGCGAGCGCCACGCCCGGCGGCTGCACCCCGCAGCAACTCCTGGGCAATCCGGGCTTCGAAACCGGCACCGCCTCGCCCTGGTCCACGACCACCGGCGTGATCAACAAGTCCTCCACCGAGCCGCCGCACTCCGGCAGCTGGGACGCCTGGCTGGACGGCTACGGCACCACCCACACCGACACCCTGTCGCAGACGGTGACCCTGCCGACCGGCTGCTCCTCAGAGCAGTTGAGCTTCTGGCTGCACATCGACACAGCGGAGACCTCCACGACCACCGCCTACGACACCCTCAAGGTGCAGGTGCTCAACAGCTCCGGCACCGTACTATCGACCCTGCACACCTATTCCAACCTCGACCACCTCACCGGCTACGCCCAGCACACCTTCGACCTGTCGGCCTACGCCGGCCAGACGGTGACGCTGAAGTTCACCGGGAGCGAGGACTACACCAAGCAGACCTCGTTCGTGATCGACGACACCGCCATCGACACCACCTGATCCCACAGCGGGAACAGTGACGGCCGGCCGGGTGACGATTTCCGGCCGGCCGTCCGCGCGTCGGACGGGTCTGGTCCGAAAATGAAGGTTCAGCCAGCTCGTGAAGTGGCGGTTTCGATGGGGTCGAAGCGGACGGTGAAGCCGAGAGCGTTGGCCTGGCGGGTGAGGCGGCGCATGGCGCGTTCGGGGTCGTACTTCGTGTAGTAGTCGCCACCGAGGTCGGCGTATTCGGTGTCGTGGGTGAGCATGTGCCACACCGCGGTCAGGATCGAGTGTTCGAGGGCGACCAGGGCCTACTTCTTGCCCAGGCGGGGCATGAGCCGGTGGTAGCGGGCGCCGAGGTAGGTGGTCTCGCGGGTGCGGGCGGCGGCCATGGCGGCGGTGCCCAGCGCGGCCCCCAGCCGTCGGTTCCCGTGTCGGCGTCTGCCGGATTTGTGTCTGCCTGCGGACTCGTGGTGGCCGGGGCAGACCCCGGCTCACGAGGCCAGGTGACCGGTGGTCGCAAGCGGGCCATGTCACCGCCAGTCTCAGCGAGGATGGCCTCGGCGACACCGCGTCCGACGCCGGGGATGGTCTGCAGCAGTTCAAGCTGGCGGCCAAAAGGGAGCATCTCCTCCTCGGTCCGCACGGACAGTTCGTCGATCGCCGCGGTGAGGTGGTCGATGCGCTCGAGGTGCAGGCGGCAGAGGAAGGCGTGGTGTTCGCTGAAGTTCCCGGTCACGGCCTCCACCAAGGTCGGGATCTTGGGGCGCATGCGGGCCTTGGCCATCTCTGCCAGGGTGTGGACATCGCGTTCGCCGTCGATGAGGGCGGTGAGCATGGCCCGGCCGGAGACGCCCATGATGTCGGTGGCCACCGACGAGAGTTTGATGCCTGCGTCCTCCAGCTCCTTCTCCAGGCGCTGGACTTCCCGGGTCCGCTCGGCGGTGAGGCAGGAGCGATAACGAGTGAGGTCCCGCAGGTGCCGGATCGGCTCCGGCGGCACGAATGACGCCTTCAGCAGGCCGCATTCGCCCAGCTGGCACAGCCAGGCGGCGTCGGCCACGTCGGTCTTGCGGCCGGGTAGGCCCTTGGCGTGGGCGGCGTTGACCAGGATCACGTTCAGGCAGTCCTCCAGCAGGTAGAACGCCGGCCGCCAATAATCTCCGTCGCCTCCATCACCACCAGGGTGACCTTCTCGGCGAGCAGCCACTCCCGCAGCTCGAGAAGGGAGTTGGTCATGGTCGGATAGGTGCGGATCTCCCGGCGCCGCGAGCGTCTACCGCTCGGATTCGGGGTGCGGACGCACGCTTTGAGGTCCTTCTTGCCAATGTCGAGTGCGGCGCACCGCTCGTGCAGTACGTCCATGAACCCCACCTCCTGGAACAGCACTTGCCGAAGTGCCGTCCGGAGGAGCCACAGGGCTGGAAAGAGTCTGGTCCGCGTGCTGCCGCAACAATCAACGGTCCCTGTCAGCGACTCCCGACGCCATACTGACACGCGAGCTCACAAGGCATCACAGATTCGTCGGCGTTCCGGACGGACACCGGCCCCATTTTCCCGCCACCACGGCGGCCAGCGCAGCGGCCTGGATTACTGACACGAAAATGACGTGTAGTTCGCAGTCAGGCTGAGATCGGGTCGAAGCGGATGGTGAGGCCGAGGCTGTTGGCTTCCTTCGTCATGCGTCGCATAGCGCGTTCGGGATCACGGCGGCTGAAGTAGTCGGCCCCGAGGTCACGCTAGGGGACTTTGTCGTGCAGCACGTGCCAGATCGCGATGGCCAGTTTGTGCATGACGGCAACCAGGGCTCGTTTGCCGCCGCGGCGGGCTGCGACGCTGTCCAGGACGGTACGGAGCACTCCGCGCTCCCGCCCCGGGAGACCGCAAGATTCCCGAACTGACAATTGCCGACCGTTGCCAATGCTCGTGGTCACCCGGATTTGCTCGGACGGTTCTGATGATCTGCCGACAGTGTCGGAAACGCGGATTCTACATTGCGCACGGCTGTGGCTGGGCTGTTGAGGAGCTCGTTGATGAGCTGGGTAGTCTCCATCTCCAGCGAGCAGTCCAAATCCCGGTTGACCTGTTGCACGCGGGTGATCGCGGTGTGCAGCCCGGAGCGGTTCTGGCGCGCGGCTTCAAGACGGATCCAGTCCCGGTACGGGAGCTCCGCCGTGGGGTCGACGTCGAGGCCGGTCGCGACGGCCTGGCGGGCGGCGCTGAGGTCGTGGTGGGGGCCTGCGGGGATGCGGTAGGTGGCCACGGTGTGCGCGACGTCGGTGATCCGCGTGATCATTTCCTGAGCGTAGGGCTCGGCCCAGGGAAGCGGCCGGCCGCCGAATGGCTTGCCCCGGACCAGAGTCAGTGCCTTCTCCAGGTCGGTCAGGCCGGATGGGCCCAGCGGCAGCGCGTGTTCGACGAGTTCAGGTTGGCGGCCAGAACGTCGTCGAGCGGTGGGAGGCGGCG
>NZ_LBMW01000039.1 GCF_026168105.1 Streptomyces hygroscopicus | reverse complement strand
CGGCGGTGGCCGCCGCGGGGCTGGCCGCCGGACTGTTCTCGTACAACCCGCCGCGGCGGGACGATGCACTGCCGGAGGACATCCGGGCGAGCGTGCCGGAGGAGTCGCCGTCGGACGGTTCGCCGGCATCCGCGGCCACGGTGTCCGCGGCGGCACCCGCGACGAGCGCCGTACCGTCGCCGAGCTCCAGCCCCTCGCCCTCGGCGTCGCCGACGAGCGGGCCACCGACGCCGACCGTCCGGTCCACGCCGAGCCCGACGCCGACGACCGCGCGGGCCACCGGTTCGGCGTCACCGACGTCGGTGGGCGGCCAGGCCCAGAACCGCGTCCAGGTCCTGCGCCCCGGCGACCAGGGCCCCGAGGTGACCGAACTCCAGCTCCGCCTGAACCAGTTGAACCTGTACACCGGCCCAGCGAACGGCACCTACGACGGCGTGACGGAGAACGCCGTCGGCAACTACCAGCTCGCCCGCGGCATCACGCAGGACGAGCCGGGGGTCTACGGGGCGGCGACGCGTACGCGGCTCGAGTCGGAGACGAGACGGCCCTGACGCATCATCCGGGGGAACCGGCGGGTCAGCCGATGTGCAGCCGGATCGTCCCGTCCGCCATCGCCTCCGCGCGCACCTGCGTGAGGTCCCGGACCAGTGCGTCGGGGCGGTGCACACCGGCCCGGGGGCCGACGCCGACCACCCGCATTCCGGCTGCGTGCCCCGCGGCGATGCCCGCGCCGGAGTCCTCGAAGACGACACAGTCCTCGGGGGCGACGCCCAGGTCGGCGGCGCCCTTGAGGAAGCCCTCGGGGTCCGGCTTGCTGGCGCCGACCGACTCCGCGGTGATCCGCACGTCCGGCAGCGGCAGGCCCGCGGCCGCCATCCTCGCGGTGGACAGCGCCACGTCCGCCGAGGTCACGAGGGCGTGCGCGAGTCCGGCGAGGGAGGCGAGGAACGCGGCGGCGCCGGGGACCTCGACGACGCCGTTCATGTCGGCGGTCTCCGCGGCGAGCATGCGGGCGTTGTCGGCGTGGTTCTGCTCCATGGGGCGGTCCGGCAGCAGGAGGGCCATCGAGGCATGGCCCTGACGTCCGTGCACGACCGTCATCACCTCGTCGCCGTCGAGCCCGTGCCGGCCGGCCCAGCGGCGCCAGATCCGTTCCACGACGACGTCCGAATTGACGAGGGTGCCGTCCATGTCCAGCAGAAGGGCGCGGGCGGTGAGCACGGCGGTGGCCGTCATCGGCAGCTCCAAGGCACGGCGGAGGGGACGTACGGGTGGGCCCCCGGAGATACAAGGCGGCCCCGCCCGCCGGTCAGGGGAAGCGGGCGGGTGCCACTTTGTTCCTCCACGGTACAAAACATTGAAGCATCCCGCCAGCGCCCCGACGAAGCCTTCACCGCCCGGCAACCGACTGTTCGCCATCCGGACCGCCGGGCCCCGCCACGTCCCGGTCGCGTCACGCGGCCAGGGCCTCGTACAGGCTCCACGCGCCGAGAACCACCATCACCGCAGCCGCGATCTTGGTGATCAGCCGCAGCGGTACCTTCCTCATCAGCGCCTTGCCGCCGACGATGCCGAGGCCCGCGACCGCCCACAGACCGAGGACCGCGCCGACCCCCACGGACAGGGGGTTGTTGTAACGGGCCGCGAGGTTCGCCGTCATGATCTGGGTCAGATCGCCGAACTCGGCGAACAGGATGAGCATGAAGCCCGCCGTCGACACCTTCCAGAAGCTCTGGTCCTCGGGCCTGCGGATCTCCTCGTCGCCGTCGCCCTTCTTCAGCAGCAGCACGGCGGCGCCACCGAGGAAGAGCACACCGGTGAGCCCGTGCACGATCGGCTGCGGCAGCAGGGTCAGCGCACTGCCCGCCGCGACCGCGAGCACGACGTGCAGCGCGAAGGCGGTGGCGACACCGGCGAAGACGTACGAGGCGCGGTAGCGGGTACCGAGGACGAGTCCGGCGAGCGCGGTCTTGTCCGGCAGCTCGGCCAGGAAGATGACGCCGAAGACGAGCGCCAGGACGCTGATGCTGATCAAGATTCCTCAATCGGTCGGGGCTGCCCCACCGAGAGTGTTGTGACTGCTGCGACACCTCGGCACGGCAGCACACGGGCGACCCGTGCCGTGGGGCACGGGCGTGCACTGCTTGCCGAAGGTCTCGCTGGCCGATCCCGGGAAAGGATCCGCCTCCGGGCGCCGGCTCAGGCGGGCTGAGCAGTGTGTCGACGGTCCGGCGAAGAGCTACTCCCCTTCTGCGTGCTCCATGGTACGCGACGGGCGGACGGACCTCACCGGGCCGGAACTCCCGCCGCATCCCTCTTTATGTCATGGGCACGTCAGCAACGCGCGACCAGGACCCGGCCACCTGGGTCCCGTCCCGGTCCGCGTACGTCTGCACCTGTGTCCGTGCCTGGGTGCAGGTGAAGTACTACTACGACCTCTCCGTCGACTCCGCCGAGAAGAGCGCGCTCCGGAGCTACCTCGCCGGCTGCTGAGACGCAGGGCCCCGGAGCCTCCCCGTTCGCCTCCGTCGTTCCGTACCGTACGGGGCGAGGGAGGAGGGGATCGCCATGGCCAGGCTGCGCCTGGGACCGCTGCTGAGATTCGTGGACGGCTCGTCCGCCACCGTCTGGGTCGAGACGAGCCGTCCGTGCACGGCCGAGGTGCGCTGCGCCTCGGGCGCCCACGGCACGGCCCGCACCTTCCAGATCGCCGGGCACCACTACGCGATAGTCCCGGTGACCGGCCTGGCGCCGGGCACGGCGGACGCGTACGAGGTGCTGCTGGACGGCGCCCGTGTGTGGCCCCTGCCCGACTCGCCCCTCCCGCCCTCCGTCATCCGCACGCCCGGCCCCGAGGTGGTCCGCATCACATTCGGCTCCTGCCGCTGGGCCGCCCCTCCCGAAGGCGGGAAGGACCCGGTGGGCCCGGACGCGCTGGACACCCTGGCGAACCGTCTCGCCGCCGCCCCGGACGCCGAACCCCCCGATGTGCTCCTCCTGTTGGGCGACCAGGTGTACGCGGACGAGACCTCCGCCGCGATCCGCCGCCGGATCGCCACCCGCCGCGGCCTGTCCGATTCCCCGGGCAGCCAGGTCGCGGACTACGAGGAGTACACCTGGCTCTACCCCGAGTCGTGGCTGGACCCCGAGGTGCGCTGGCTGCTGTCCACCGTGCCCAGCTGCATGATCTTCGACGACCACGACATCGCCGACGACTGGAACACCAGCGCGTCCTGGGTCGCCGACATGCGCGCGACCGCGTGGTGGCGCGAGCGGCTGCTGGGCGGCCTGATGTCGTACTGGGTCCACCAGCACCTGGGCAATCTCTCCCCGGCACAGCTGGCCGAGGACCCGCTGTACGCGGCCGTGCGCGGGACTCCGGACGGCACGGACGTGCTGCGCGCGTACGCCGCCCAGGCCGACGCCCATCCCGCCACGGTCTCCTGGAGCCACCGCCGGGACCTCGGCCGCGTACGGGTGGTGATGCTGGACACCCGGGCGGCGCGGGTTCTCGCGGAGGACGGACGGGCGATGCTGCATCCGGCGGCGGCCCAGTGGCTGCGCGAGCAGATGCTCGACGCGCGGGACGCCTGCGACCACCTTCTGATCGGCACCTCCCTGCCCTGGCTGCTCCCCCGCCTCCTGCACGACGCCGAGGCATGGAACGCCTCCCTGTGCCGTGGCACGCGCGGTGCCCGCTGGGCCCGCTTCGGCGAACGCCTGCGCCGAGGGGCGGACCTGGATCACTGGGCGGCGTTCCCGGAGTCGTTCGAGGAACTCGCGGACCTCGTTCGCCAGGCGGGTACGGGGCCCGGCGCGCCGGCCAGCGTGTGCGTGCTGTCCGGTGATGTGCATCATGCGTATGCCGCCGAGCCCGGGTGGCCGGGCGCCGGGCCCGACGCCCGTGTCCTCCAGCTCGTCTGCTCCCCCGTCCACAACTCCGTCCCGCTGTCCATGAAGATCGGCTTCCGCTTCGGCTGGAGCGGGCTCGGGCGTGCGCTGGGGAGTTGTCTCGCCCGGCACGGACGGGGTGTGCGCACCCGCCTCGAGTGGCGCCGGACGGGCGGCCCGTGGTTCGGCAACCAGCTCATGACACTGACCCTGCGCGGCCGTTCCGCGTCGCTGCGGGTCGCCCGGGCGCGCCCGGACGGGACCGGATCGGCACGGCTCACGACCGTGGAGGAGTTCTCTCTGACCGCCCCATGAGGGACATCCGGGGCGTGTGGGACGCGCGTTGGTTTGCATGCGTCCGGGGGCGCCCCCTGCTCGAAGAGCTTGGGGAGGCATGATGAGGCGGACCGTCCGCTTCCGGCGGGCGGGCCCGTCACCCTGCGCCCCCACACGCCCGGGAGTCACCCGTTTTGTCTGCCGCGACCGTGGAACCCGTGTCCGTCTCCGTCGCCCTCGTCGGCGCGGGACCGCGCGGCACGAGCGTCCTGGAACGCCTCTGCGCCTCCGCGCCGGAGCTGCTCCCGCAAGGGGTACGGCTGACCGTGCACGTCATCGATCCGGCACCACCGGGCCCGGGCCGCGTCTGGCGGACCGCGCAGCCCCCGGAGCTGCTGATGAACACGGTGGCCTGCCAGGTGACGCTGTTCACCGACGAGAGTGTTGAGTGCGCGGGCCCGATCCGGCCGGGACCGAGCCTGTACGAGTGGGCGCGGGACACGAGCCCGTACGCAGGGGCGCGGGACAACGGGGGCGCCGCGCACGGGAGAGCGGGGCCCCGGTTCTCCGACCAGGGAGCGGGCGCCGGGGAGTCGACGCCCGAGACGGAACCACGGACGCCCGACACCGAAACACCCGAGCCCACCACCACCCGACACCGGACGCCCGACACCGGAACGCCGGAGTCCGACGCCGCGACACTTCGCCCCGACGACTACCCCACCCGTGCCCAGTACGGCCGTTATCTTGAATGGGTGTTCGCCCGCGTGGCGGACGGGGCGCCGGACGGCCTGCGGGTCGAGGTGCACACCGCTCGCGCGACACGGCTGGAGGACGCCCCCGGCGGCCGTCAGACCCTGACCCTCTCCACCGGCCACGCCCTGACCGGCCTGTCCGCGGTCGTGCTCGCCCAGGGCCACCTGCCGACGGTCGCCGGCTCCGCCCAGCGGAGGCTCGCCACGCAGGCAGCCCGCCACGGCCTGCGCCACGTCCCGCCCGCCAATCCGGCGGACGTCGACCTCTCCCCGCTCGCCCCCGGCGAACCGGTCCTGCTACGCGGGCTGGGCCTCAACTTCTTCGACCACATGGCCCTGCTGACCGCGGGCCGCGGCGGTCGCTTCGCCCGCACCGCCGGCCGACTGCGCTACCTCCCGTCGGGCCGGGAGCCACGGCTGTACGCCGGTTCCCGCCGCGGTGTCCCGTACCAGGCGCGCGGCGACAACGCGAAGGGCCCCTACGGCCGCCATGTGCCGCTGCTGCTGACGGACGAGGCGACCGTCCGCTTCCGCAAGCGCGCGGACTCCGGGGAGGCCCCGGACTTCCTGGCCGAGATATGGCCGTTGGTGGCGAAGGAGGTGGAAACGGTCTATTACGAGGCCCTGCTGGCCCGCCGGGACACCGAACGGCCCGAGTTCCGTGAGCGCTTTCTCGCCACCGCCCACCACGGCCCCGAGGAGACCGCCCTCCTCGACGAGTTCGGCTTCTCCCCTGCGGACCGCTGGTGCTGGGACCGCGTCTCCCGTCCGTACGGGGGCCGTACCTTCAGCTCGACCTCACAGTGGCGCGATTGGCTACTGGGCCACCTCCGCGAGGACGCCGCGCAGGCGGCGCTCGGCAATGTCGAGGGACCGCTCAAGGCCGCTCTGGACGTGTTGCGCGACCTGCGCAACGAGCTGCGCCTGATCGTCGACCACGGCGGACTGCCCGGAGCCTCCCGCCGGGATCATCTGGACCGCTGGTACACCCCTCTCAACGCCTTCCTGTCCATCGGGCCGCCCAGACAGCGCATCGAGGAGATGACCGCCCTGATCGAGGCGGGCGTCCTGGAGGTCGTGGGCCCGCGCCTTGAGGTGCGGGTCGAGGACGGGGCCTGGGTCGCGCACTCGCCCGACGTGCCCGGCTCGGCCGTACGCGCCCGCACTCTCGTCGAGGCGCGGCTGCCGGAGCCGGATGTTCGGCGCACCGCCGACGAACTCCTCGCCCACTTGGTCCGGACGGGTGCATGCAGGCCACACATCGTGGACGGTTACGAAACCGGAGGCCTGGACGTAACATCGCGGCCCTACCGTCTGATAGACCGTCAGGGTATTGCTCACCCGAGGCGGTTCGCATTCGGCGTACCCACGGAAGGCGTGCACTGGGTGACCGCGGCAGGCGCCCGGCCCGGCGTGGATTCAGTCACGCTGTCGGACGCCGATGCGCTGGCCAGAGCCGTCCTGCGTGCGGCAGCGACGGAAACGGAACCGCAAGCGGGCCCGAATCCTTGGCCAGATGTTGAACTTGCAAGCATAGATTAGGCCGACCTAACCTGTGGCTCGATCGGTTTCCGTCCCCAAGACCGGTCCGTTCGCGGACCGCAACCAGACCGAAGGAGCCCCCCACATGACCGCACGTCTCAACGGCGCCCAGCCATATGCCGTCGGCCTGTTCCGCATGGTCGTCGGCCTGCTCTTCGCCTGCCACGGCGCCGCCTCCCTGTTCGGCGTCCTGGGCGGCGCGATGGGCAGCCACGGCGGCACCATCCCGGCAGGCACCTGGCCCGGCTGGTACGCGTCCGTGATCCAGCTCGTCGCCGGCGCCCTGGTGCTGCTGGGCCTCGGCACCCGCGCTGCCGCGTTCGCGGCCTCCGGCTCGATGGCGTACGCGTACTTCGACGTGCACCAGTCCGCCGCCCTGTGGCCGATCCAGAACGGCGGCGAGCCCTCGGTGCTGTTCTGCTGGTCGTTCCTGCTGCTGGTGTTCACCGGTTCGGGCGCGTTCGGCCTCGACCGCCTCTTCTCCTCCCGTCCGGCCGCGGAGGAGAACCGGACCTCGCAGCCCGTCGCGGCCTGATCCGTCCCGGCCCGATCCCTCGCGGACGTACGACGGCGCCCATGCCCCGCTCGCGGGCGTGGGCGCCGCCCACATGTCAGGGCGCCCGGCACCTCGACGGCCCCCGGTGCATCCCCTGTCACCGCACCCGCGTACGCTGTACGGCTGTCGAAAAAGGCCGCTCCTGCCGCTCCCCCGCGACATCGCGGCACGCAGTTGCCTCCGGGGAGTCGGACGGGGAGTTCCGGGTGCTTGAGAGTTTGGGGTCGCTGGCCGGCAGCCCCTGGATCTACCCCGTGGTGGCCGCGTCGGTCCTGCTGGACGTCTTCCTTCCGGTGCTGCCGAGCGGTGTCCTGGTCATCACGGCGGCGACGGCGGCCGCGGCGGGTTCGGCCGTCGCGCGCGCGCCGGACGTCCTCGGGCTCGCGCTGTGCGCGGCGACCGCCTCGGTCCTGGGCGACCTGGTGGCGTACCGACTGGCCTGGCGCGGCGGCGCCCGCCTGGACCGCGCCATCGCCCGCTCGCGCCGGCTGACGAGCGCGCAGGAACGCCTCGGAGCGGCGCTAGCACGCGGCGGCGGCGCGCTGGTGATCCTGGCGCGGTTCGCGCCCGCGGGCCGGTCCGTCGTCTCGCTGGGCGCGGGCGCCGCCCACCGCCGGGCCCGTGACTTCCTGCCCTGGTCGGCGCTTGCCGGCATAGCCTGGGCCGGATACAGCGTGGCCCTCGGCTACTTCGGCGGCCAGTGGCTGGGCGCGACCTGGCTGGCGACGGGCGTATCGGTGGCGACCCTGTTCGCGGCGGGCGCAGGCGCGGCCTGCCTCATACGCCGCCCGGCAGCGCGGAAGTAGCGTCCCGCGAACGTCCGCGCACCTCGAGACCTGCCAGCAGGTCCGCGGTGGCCGCGGCGATCGCGTCCACCGCATGGTCGAAGACCTCGCGGTTGTGGGCGGCCGGGGCACGGAAGCCGGAGACCTTGCGCACGAACTGGAGCGCGGCGGCCCGGATGTCCTCCTCCGTGGCCTCTTCGGGGAGGGCGGGCGGTCGGAGCGTCTTGATACTGCGGCACATGGCTCCAGTGTCGCGCGAACGGCCGCCGCGCACCCGCTCTCCGTAACGCCACGCACCCGCCCCTCCCGGCCGTCGCCCACCCGCCCTCCCGGGCGCGCGGGGAACACCCCGGCGGGAATACCCCGGCGGCGCCGCCGGATTGTGCACGGCATGACCACTGTCGACATCCTCTATGTGGGCGGCCCCACCGCCGTCATCGAACTGGGCGGACTGCGCCTGCTCACGGACCCCACCTTCGACGCCCCGGGCGAGTACCCCATCGGCTCGCGCAGCCTGGTGAAGACGGCCGGCCCGGCGCTCCCGGCGTCGCGGATCGCGCGGGTGGACGCCGTCCTCCTCTCCCACGACCAGCACCCCGACAACCTCGACGCGGCGGGCCGCGCCCATCTCGCCGAGGTCCCGCTGGCCCTGTCCACGGCGTCGGCGTACGAACGCATCGGCGCCCCCGTGCGGGCCCTGCCGTCCTGGGAGCACCTGGACCTGCCCCGTCCCGACGGCGGCGCGCTGCGCGTGACCGCCGTGCCCGCACTGCACGGCCCCGAGGGCAGCGAGCCGCTCGTCGGCGAGGTCACCGGCTTCGTCCTGTCCGGAGGGGGCCTGCCGACGGTGTACGTCAGCGGCGACAACGCCTCCCTCGACGTGGTCCGTACGATCGCCGGCCGTCTCGGCCCGATCGACGTGGCCGTCCTGTTCGCCGGTGCCGCGCGGACCCCGCTCGTCCCGGACGCCCCGCTGACGCTGACGAGCGAGGCGGCTGCCGAGGCCGCCCGGATCCTGGGCGCCCGCCATGTCGTCCCGCTGCACTTCGAGCACTGGGCCCACTTCACCCAGGACGGGGCCACGCTGACGAAGGCCTTCGCCCAGGCGGGCCTGACGGACCGTCTGCACCTGCTGGCGCCGGGGGCCTCGGTACGGCTGTAGGACGGCTCCACACGGGTCCGGCGCCGGCCCAACTCCCAGCATTTCCTGGGGGGTCGGCAAGTTCACCCGAGGATTGACTGGAGTGCTGACCCCTTGTGATCATCACTGAGGGTCCTCGGACCGGGGACCCGGTGCGAGGATGGGGGACGGAACATGGCGAACGACGAGCTCACCGTGGCGGTACTGGGCCCCGGTGGTGTCGGCGGACTGCTCGCCGCGCGGCTGGCCCGGGCCGGGCACCGGGTGATCTGTCTCGCGAGCGAGGAGACCGGGCGGACGCTGCGCGAGCAGGGCATCCACGTCCGCAGCGACCGCTACGGCACGTTCACCGCCCGCGTCGCGGCGGACACGGAGCTGCGCGAGCGGGCCGACGTGGTGATCGTGGCGGTCAAGCAGATGGCACTCGACGCCGCGCTGGAGCGGGTGCCGGCGACGGCCCTGGACGAAGACGCCTTGGTCGTACCGCTGTTGAACGGTGTGGAACACCCGGCGGCCCTGCGCGGGCGCTACGGCGACGGGCGGGTGGCGCCCGCCGTCATCCGGGTCGAGTCGACGCGTGTGGCACCCGGGGTGATCGAGCACGGCAGCCCGTTCGTGGAGGTCGATCTGACCGGGGAGACCGTGGCACGCGGCCGGCTCGACCGGCTCGCCGGAGCCCTGGAGTGGGCGGGGGTGCAGGTACGCGTCCTGGACGGGGAGGCGTCGGCCCTGTGGGCGAAGATGGCGTTCCTCGCACCGCTCGCCCTGCTGACGACGCGCTACGGGGCGACACTCGGCGAGATCCGCACCCGGTACCGCGCGGAGCTGGTGTCCCTGGTGGAGGAGACGGCGGCGGTCGGCCGGGCGAGCGGCGCGGCCACGGAAGCGGCGGCGGCCCTCGCCCGCTACGACGCGTTCCCGCCGCAGATGAGGTCGTCGATGCAGCGGGACGCGGAGGCGGGCCGCCCGGTCGAACTGGACGCGATCGGCGGGGCGTTGCTGAGAGCGGCCGAGCGGCACGGGGTGGCGGTTCCGGTGGCCACCAGGCTCGTACGGGAGTTGGGGTGGTCGTTCCTGGAGTTCTGAGCTCTCAGGGCTCGGTGTTGTGCCGGGTGACCGTGTCGGCGAAGGCGCGGGCCGACGGGGACAGGGTGTCCCAGCGGCGTACGGCCCAGCCGACGGCGAGCGGCGGCAACTCGGGGACGGGGACGAACCGCAGTCCGGGCCGGCCGTGGACGCGCCAGCCGGGCAGGTCCGGGACGACCGCATGGCCGACGCCGAGTTCGGCGAGCAGAATGGCGGTGTCCCAGTCGGCGACGCTGGTGTCGGAGGCTGCCGCCGGTATCCCCAACTCTGTGTAGGCGGCGTCAAGTTGGGTGCGGGACGTGGAGCCCTCGGGCAGTCCGATGAGCCGAAGCCCGGCCAGGTCGGCGGCCTCGACCCGCTCCCTCGCGGCGAGTTCGTCACCGGCGGGGACGGCGAGCACCCAGGGCAGGTGCGCGACGGGCCGCTGCTCGACCCCTCGCACGGGCGCCCCGAGGGTCACCCAGGCGAGGTCCAGCCCCGGCTCCCGCAGCGCGTCGAAGCAGCTCCGGCTCGAGCTCTCGGTCTGGAACTCCAGACTGACACCCGGGTGGTACTGCCGGAACTCCGCCACCGCGGCGGCCATGAAGTGCCGGACGGTGACGCTGCCGGTGGCTATCCGTACGACGCCGCCGTCGCCCCGGGCGATCTCCGCCAGCCTGCGCAGCGCGAGGTCGAGCCCGGACATCCCCTCCGCGGCGGCCTGGTGGAGGACGCGTCCGGCCCGGGTCGGCACGACCCCGCGCGACTGCCGCTCCACCAGGCCGACTCCCACCTCGCGCTCCAGCCTCCGTACGTGCTGGCTGACGGCCGACTGGGTGCAGCCCAGTTCCCGGGCCACGGCGCTCAGGCTTCCGGCACGGCAGACGGCGACGAAGACACGCAGATCATCGAGGGTCACGGAGATCAAAGGTAGCCGCCGGGCGCCGCGGCCCGGCGGGGGGTGCGGGTGTGCGTCAGACCGCGTGGGTCTTGGCCAGCAGCTCCAGGACCTCGGCCGTCGTGCCCGTCTCGCCGAGTCGCGGGAAGATGCGCTCGACGCTGCCCCGGTGCGCCTCGGGGTCGGCGTCGGCCATCGCGTCGGTGACCAGCGTGACGTGATAGCCGTGCTCGTACGCGGCCCGTGCGGTGGACTCGACACCGATGCTGGTGGCGATGCCGGTCAGCACGATCTGGGTGACCCCGCGGCGGCGCAGCTGGACGTCGAGGCCGGTGCCGTGGAAGGCGCCCCAGTTGTGCTTGGTGACGTGGATGTCGCCCGGGTGCCCCGACAGTTCGTCGACGATGAGGTCCCAGCCCTCGGGGAAGGCGCGGGCGCCGCGCTGCTGCTCGGTGCGGCCGGGAACCGCGTCGGACCCGTCGGTGGCGAAGGAGACCCGGACCAGGGCGACCGGGAGGTCCCGGGCCCGGAAGGCGTCGGCGAGTTCGGCGCTGCGAGCCACAACCTCGGGGCCGCTGTGGGGCTGCGTGGGCAGACCGGCGATGCCGTTCTGCAGGTCGATCACGACGAGGGCGGTGCGCGGGTCGAGCGCGGTGAGAGCCATGGTTCAAGCCTTTCCGGAGGCGGGTGTGAGGGTGGACAGTGAGCGGTCGGGCAGGGTGACCAGCACGAGCAGGACGGATCCCGCCGCCATGAACAGGGCCAGCTCGTGCAGTCCCGCCGTGTCGGCGCCGTGGGCGAGGAAGGCCGCGTTGGCGGCGGAGGCTCCCAGCGCGCCGAGATACGAGAAGGTGCGCAGCAGCCCGGCGGCGGAGGCGATGCGCTCGGGGGCGGACTGACGGTAGAGGGCGTTCTGGTTGGCGAGGCCGATCAGGCCCTGCGGTATGCCCATGACGGCGCCGACGAGAAGCAGCAGCGCGATCGGGCTGCCGGAGTCCAGCAGGAGCAGCCCGGCACAGGCCGCGATCTGCACGAGGCCGCCCACGAGCAGCTTGCGGCGCACGGCCTCGCGGCGCCCGGTGAGGCCGGAGACGGCGAGCGCGCTCGCCGACAGCGGGAGCAGCACCAGACCGGCGGTGGAGGCGTGCAGTCCGCGCCCCTCCTCCAGCCACTGTGTGAAGCCGTACAGGAAGGAGTACGTGGTGGTGTAGCCGAGGAGTTGGCGCAGATACGTGGCGAGCAGCGGGAGGTTGCCGCCGAGCACCCGCAGGTCGATGAACGGCCCGGCCGTCCGCAGCTCCCGCAGGGCGAACCCGGCGGCGGCCACGGCGGCGAGCGGCGGCAGCCACCAGTGCGCGAGCCGGGGGCTCATCAGGAAGAACATGAGGGACAGGAGTGTGACGGCGAAGAGGACCATGCCCGGCAGGTCGACACCGCGCTGCTCCCCCGCGCTCTTCGTCCTGGGCAGCCACAGCGTGCCGAGGACCAGACAGGCCGCGGACAGCGGCAGGTTGACCGTGAGGATCGCACGCCACCCGCCCAGTCCGATCAGGAAGCCGCCCAGCGCGGGCCCGACGACGGCGACGGTCTGGTTGGCGACGGAGAGCGCGGTCAGCACTCGGGCCGGGCTGTTCTGCCCAGTGCGTTCCGTCTCGCTCCGGATCAGTTGCATGGACGCCGGATACGCGGCCGAGGTCCCGAGGCCGAGCAGCACCCGCGCGACGATCAGCACGCCGAGCGAAGGCGCGAGGGCGCCCATCAGCCCCGCGGCGCCCACCAGCGCCGTACCGATGAGATAGAGGGGGCGCGGCCCGTACATGTCGACGAGCCGTCCGATGACGGGCTGCCCCACGGCGGTGGCGAGGTAGAGCGCCGACACCAGCCATGCGGTCTCGGCGGGCGGTGCCCCGAAGGCCGCACCGATGGGGACGAGCGCCACGGCGATCATCGACGAGTTGATCGGGTTCAGTACGGAACCCAGGATCATCGGAGCGATCAGCCGGTGGTCGAAGCGGTCGGCCGGGGGAGGCCGCCGGGTCCCGGAGGCCGTCCGGACGAGTTTCGGTATCACGGCTGAGTGAGCCGTTCCAGCACGGAGAGGGCCGCGAGGACGGTCTGGCGTTCGTCCTCGGTGCAGCGGTCCTGCAGGGTACGGGCGAGCCACTCGTGGCGGGCCTCCC
Organism: Streptomyces hygroscopicus; assembly: GCF_026168105.1. Taxonomy (GTDB): domain Bacteria; phylum Actinomycetota; class Actinomycetes; order Streptomycetales; family Streptomycetaceae; genus Streptomyces; species Streptomyces hygroscopicus_D. Next base: position 61,617 of record NZ_LBMW01000039.1, on the reverse strand, counting down.
GGTCGCCCTCGACACGCTCGCGCCCGGCCTCGGTGAGAGTGACCAGTTGGCGGCGGCCGTCCTCGGGGTCGGGGCTGCGCCGGATCAGGCCGTGCTGCTCGAGAACGGCGAGTGTGGCGGCCATGGACTGCGGGCGCACGCCCTCGGCGGAGGCGAGGGCGCTGGCCGTGGCGGCGCCGCCCTTGCTCACCAGGGTGAGCGCGGACACCTGGGAGGGCGTGAGCTCGTCGTCGCCCGCGACCTCCCTGATACGACGCCGCAGTCGGCTGAACAGCACCCGCAGGTCACGTGCCGCGCGGGCGGCGGACTCGGAGACACCTTCGGGGTTCTGGTCCATGACGCCACCCTAAATTCTTCAGTTCAGGCTGTCCAGCCTGAACTGCACAGCCTGGCCTGATTGATTTCAAGCGATTTCAGGCCAGGATGCCCGCCCCGCAGGACGAGCCTGCCCATGCCGGAAATTCGTTCAAGTGAAGCGAGAGAAGCGAGTCGCGTCGCAAAATCGAACAGGCGTAGCATTGTGGTGTGGCTGCGACCTATGACTTTCCGAGTGACCTCCTCGCCGGCCAGGAGGAGCTGCATCAGGTCCGGGCGGAGCTCCTGGCCCTGCTGAAGCGGCTTCCCTGGTCGGTGGACCCGCTGGACGGCTTCAGCGACGACAACGGCTGGCGCAAGGTGGAGCGCCCGGCCTCCCCCGGCTGGACCGAGGACGAACAGGCCGAGGTGGAGAAGCTCCGGCAGCGGGAGCGGGAACTCGCGGTGTTCGTCTCGTGCCACCGCTTCTGGGCGGAAGTGGCGGCCGAGAACAAGGTGGACGCGCGGATGCGGCTGAAGCACGCGCACGAGGACGAGGACGAGGGTGAGGGCCAGAACGAGGGCAGGAACCGGGGCGAGGGCAAGAACGAGGGCGAGGACGAGGACGAGGGCAAGGGCGAGGACGAGGGCAAGGGCGAGGGCGAGGGCGAAAGGTCGGAGTGACATGGCCGGCGGGTGCTCCGACTTCGGAGAATCCGCTGACCACCGGCACTACTCTGCGACAGGTCGGCACACGGTCGGCCGGGGCCGGTCGCCGGAAGTCGGACGATCGGGGCCGGTTGCCGGTCGGGGAGGGAAACGGCGGGGGCTTTTCAGTCGGTTGCCGCCGGGAGCCGGTCGATGAGAATCATGGCCACGTCGTCGGCCAGCCGGTCGTGGGTGTGGTTGATCAACCGCTGATGCAGTTGCTCCAGGAACTCCTGCGGGCTGCGGGCGCGCACCGCTTCCATGGCCTCGGGCAGGGGGAAGAAGTCGTCGGAGCTGTTGCGGGCTTCGAGGACGCCATCGGTGTGCAGCAGCAGCCGGTCGCCCGGCGAGAACGGATAGCTGTCGATGGTGGCGACGGGACGGGTGATCAGGTCTTCCAGACCGAGGGGCGGCATCGGCGCCGTGGGACCCAGGGAGCGCACCCTGCCCTTGTGCAGCACCAGCGGTGCCGGATGGCCGCGGTTGACCAACTGGACCACGGATTCGACCGGCACCTGGGCGACGAGCGCGGTGACGAAACACTCCGTCCGGTACACCTCGTCGTGATCGGCCGCACAGCACTCCCGACGCAGAGCGGCTGCACAGTGGTTGATGACCTCGGCCAGGTCGTGCTCGTAGTGGACGGTCTCCCGAAACGCGCCCAGCACGGCCGCGGCCGCATGCACCGCGGGCAGGCCCTTGCCCCGGACGTCGCCCACGATCATCCGGACCCCGTACCGGGTCTGCACGGCCTCGTACAGGTCACCGCCGATCTGGGCCCCGGCCTCGGCCGCGAGGTAGATGCTGGCGGCACGGACCGGGCCGAGACGGGGGGACACGGGCCGAAGGAGGACCTCCTGGGCCGCTTCGGAGACGCGGCGGATCTGGTCGAGCTCCCGCTGTCTGCGCGTCCCCATGATGTGACTGATCGTGACGCACGCGACCGACACCACGAGGAGGCCCAGGAAGTTGCTGTAGACCTGCAGCCCCCACGAGTCGTGAAGGGTGGCGGACGTCAGGGTGACGGCCAGGGCTCCGGCCGCCGCCGACAGCGTGCCCAGTGGGCCCATGGTCAGTGCGGCGAGCGGCGGCATCGCGGTGAGGAGGGGGCCTGTGTAAAGGAAGTGCGCCGGCGAGAGTTCGATACCCAGGCCGATCAGCACGACCGCGAACGGCACGCACTGCTCGAGCCTGAGGAGGACCCAGCCGTGACCGACCCTCCGTGACGGGAGGCCCGCCCCCGACGAGAGATCCGCCCTTGACAGCAGGAAAGAGCGGAGGAGCGACCGCATGGGAAAAGCCTCCCTCGCCGGTCTCGGATGTTCCAGTCAGCTCGTGGACGCGCTTCGGCGATCCCCCGTCACCGGGTCGTCCGCTCTCGACGGCATCCCCTTCCCGTTTCCAGGCTCTCCCGCCTTTCCAGGCCCTTCCGCCCGCTCCCCTGCCCGGCCGTTCACCTCACCGACATCGCACACGCTCCGCCATCGACCGAACACGTTCGGTTTCCAGGAAGGGACGCCATTCGGACTTCAGCGAATCTGCACATCGAATGCGCAACCACCGCACGGGGTACGCCGAATCCGCACACGAGCCCGCCGGGTGGCGCACGGTTGGCGAGGAGTGTCCCGTTCGCAACCGCCCTGGCAATACCGATCGCCTCACGGTGTTGCGCAGCTTGTAGAGATGCTGCCCCCAATTCGTGTCCCCGCCCGCACGGATAAGTGGCCGACGCGTTCAACTGCCCTGGTGAGAGTGCCGTTTGATTGGATGCCCGGCGCGCTCCATGGTTTGATCCGTTGCGCCGCCAGGATTGCGCAACGGTCTCCGGAAACGGATGCTGCACACCTGCGGCCGTGGCCCGTCCCCTGTCCCCAGCGGGGCCGCTCCCCCTGTGGAATGTCCATGCGAAGGGAAGTTTCATCATGAACTCCGCTCCCCAGGTCCAGACCGTTGAGATCGCCGACGCCGAGCTCGACAACATCTCCGGCGGCCTGAGCCCGCACGCCGGCGTCTTCTTCGGCGACACCGCGATCACGGACTCCGACGTCCTGGCCCAGCTCGACGCGGCCAAGAGCGAGGCCCTGGGCACCGCCGGCCAGTACCACCAGGCCGGCGCCAGCGTCTCCTTCTGACCGTCGGTCGGTAACGACAGAGCTCCTGGCGGACACGGGTCTCAAGCAAGATCACCCGTGCCTGCCAGGAGTTTCCGTATGTACATGTAACGAACCCACCATGTAACTCACCATGTAACTCACCATGTACATGTACGGACCCACCGAGGCCGTTCCGCGCCGCTCAGCCGGAGACAGGCGGGCCCTCGGACGCGGGCACGCCCGTCGGCAGTTCGAACGCTGACCATGCGGCCCGCCCGCCATGCGTTGGGGATCCACGCCTTGCATCCGTACCGAGACAGGGCTTGTGAGACGTTCGGGTTTCCGCTGATGCCGGCCCGATGCTGACTTCCGTTGTCGCGTTCGTCCGTGCGGCCTTCCTGGTCGCGATGGTCCCGGGCTCGAGCACGGCCGTGATCCTGCGCCGGGCGGTGGTGAATGGCCGCAGCAGAATCCGTGGAGGCGTCGCAACAGCCAGTGCCCGGCCGAGCGCTTGAGCCGATCGGCTACCCAACGGCAGTCGCCCACTCGTTCGACGTGGAGGCCAGCGTTGAGGGGCGACATGAGACCCAGCAGCTTGCACGGCGCGGCCGCACTGCCTCACCCGAGGTGCCTGCGGGAGGGTAGGCCGGTAGGCCGTCGAACGGCTACCCCCTACAGCCCGGGATCGGAGTCGGGGCGCAGTTGTTCGGGTGGTTGTGCCGCACCTTGGAGTCTCGCAGTGTTACGGCTCCCAGATTGTAGATACCGCCTCCGTTGTCAAAGGCGGTGTTGTCCTCCACGGTGGAACGACGCGATGTCAGATTTCCGGGGCTGTCGTTGTAGATTCCTCCGCCGTTGCGCCCCGCGATGTTGCGGATCACGGTGGATTCCTTCAGCGTAGTTTTGCCGCGATTGAAGATGCCGGCGCCATCGGTCCCTGCAATGTTGTCGAGGACTTGCGATCGGTACAGCGTCGCTGTTGTACCAGGCGTAACGAGGATGCCTCCGGAGTCTGTTCCCGAGGAGTTCTTGCTCACTGTTGAGTGGTCCAGCGTCAAGTTGGTGGGAACAGAGGTGTCGATGCCGCCAACTTCACCAGAACTGTTGTTGCCCACTGTGGAGTAGAGCAGTTTCAACGTGGTATGGGGGCCATTTTCGAAGCCGCCGCCGATTTCGGTCGCGAAGTTGTTGCTTACTGTGGAGCGGTTCAGTGTCACGGTGCTGCTGTTTTCGTTGTCGAAGCCACCTCCGAATCCGTGCGCGCCAGGGGCGGTGTTATTGCGCACCGTCGAATTGTTCAGCGTCATGATGCCGTGGTTGTTTTCAATGCCGCCCCCGCCGCCGAAGGAGGCAGTGGCCGTGTTGTTGCGCACCGTGGAGTTGTTCAGCGTCACCGTGCCGCCGTTGTTGATGATGCCGCCGCCCGAGGTGGTGCTGTTGGCGCCGTGGGTGATGATCAGGTTGTTCAGCTTGACTCGGAAGGCCCCATTGATCGTAACGGTGGTGCCTGTGTCATGGCCGTCGAGAACTGCACCGTCCACGCCGATCAAGGTCAGATCGGTGTGGATGACGAAGTTGCCGAAGCATACGCCTTTGATCCGCAGCGTCGATCCCGGCTGGGGATTGCTGAGAGCGAGTAGCAGGGCGTTGGGGTTTTTGTTGCAATCAACCAAGATGCCATGGTCGATGGCCGCCACCGATCCTGCCTCAGCCAGGCAAATTGCCCCCGCTGCCACTACTCCTGCTACTACTGCTACGACGGCTTTCCCCCACCGTGGGCGGACTCCCATGACGACTCGCATATACATCCCGTTCTCCCGTGCCGGAGGGACGCGAGCAAGATCGGCGCCCACTCCGTTTCCGTCGGGGATGCACCCGAGGCACAGCCCGCTGAAGGAGCGTGCTCTCAGCCGAGCGACAGGGGTACGGGACAGGCCGCGACATCCATCCAATGGCCGTGAGGAGTGACCGGCGCGGCCTACAAGTGGCAGCCGAAGGGACGAACCGGGCGACCGAGCGGTCAACGGCTGTCAGCTGTGGTCGTCGCCTCGAGCCCTGGGGCGGCCCTGGCTTCACCAGACACAGTCCATGGAACCTCAGGACGATCTCGTGGTAGAGCCGTTCATCCTGTGCCGGCCGTCCCACGCACGTGACGACGCGATTGGTGTCGAGAGCTGTGGCCTCTCGATCGCCGGAGACGTTGCGGATCTCCTCCAGAGTCCACCCTGCCGGTAGCTGCCCGCCTGCCATCCAATGATGAAGACAGCGACGCAGCAGCCGAGTTGCGGCCCACATGCCCACTCCGAGCACCGCTTTGGGAGAGAGGCCGGTGCGTCCTGCCGATGACCTGCTGCTTCCCTGACCGGGCCGGCTGGCACGGATGTGCCTGGTGGCCACCCTTGTTGACCGCGGCCGACCCTGCATCTGGCACGGCCGTGGCACGCGGTGCTCGTCATCGGGACGTGCGGCGACCTTCTGGCCCGTAACTCCATGTGGAACGGTCATCGAAGGTTGGAGAGCCGCCGCCTGGCACTGGGGGTTGCTGGCGCGAGCACCGCTTGACCACGTGGCGTGGAGCTCAGAGTCAATGCTCGCTCTCGTAGCGAGCGACGTTCTTCGAGACCTTCGTGAGCAGCGGCTCCAGACGGTCGGCGAGCCGCTGATAGTCGCGGGCCCGGCCGTCCGACCACTGGGCCAGCCCGACCACCATGGCCCGGCCCTGTCCCGTGAAGGACTGCACCATTCCGCTGTCGGCCGGCAGGGTGCGCAGGCCCGATCCGGGCGGTGGGGCTTGCGCGGCCACCTGGTAGTCATCGAAGGCCATGGACAGCCGGGTCACCAGCTTCACCGTGTCCTGCGGATCCTTCATCGTGAAGACGGCCAGGTTGAACTGGTTGTTCCGCGCGTCCTTGTAGAGCGCGATCTCCTCGCCGACGCATCCCTTGCTTCCGGCGATCATGGCGGCCAGGGTCGGTCCCACTGAATCGGGCTCGGTGCAGGACTTCAACATGGCCGCACCCAGTTTGGTGAAGGCGCCGGTACCGCCTACCACATGAGCCGGGAACGCCTCAGCCGGCGGGATCACCGGCCGCGCCGCGGCAGTGCTCATCGGGGAGACCCTGGGTGCGGGGGCGGAGGCTGTCGACACAGGCGCGGCAGCTTCGTCGGACGAGGAGCTCGTGGGCCTCAGCAGGAGGAAAGCCGCTGCTGCCGCCGCCAATACCGCCGGCGCGGCAACCCACGGCCACACCCGCTTCCGCGCGGGGGCAGGGGCTTCCTTCACAGTGGCGCCCCGGACGAAGTCGTGGTTCAGGACCACGTTCCACTTGTCGTCGTCGAGGCTGTCGTGACCCGGGGGCACATCGTCGTTCATCGGCACGGTGGAACCGTAGTGATCATCGCCTCCGAGCTGAGTACAGCCAGGTCACAGCATGATTGCTATCCGGCTGACCCGGTTTCCCAGCGGCAGCATTTGTCAGTCGTTGATGCGATCCGTTTCCGTCCACCGTCGTTGATGACACAGTGCTGGGGGTCAGGTACAGCTCGATGCGAACTATGGGCTGCCCTGGACGCGACCGTGCGGGCCGCGCTGATCCATCAGCGCCTCGTCAATGGCCGTGACCACCAGATCGCCGACTACGTCGACGGCCGGATCAGGAGAGTGAAACGGCCCCCGCGCGGTCCGTCTGGCACGCAAGTGGCACGACGGCTCCGGGCAGCCGGAAATGATCAAGGCCCAGGCCTCCGGGTTCTCACCCGCCGGCCTGGGCCTTCATCGCGTCCTGAGACTGGGTGGGCGCGGACGGTTTCGAACCGCCGACATCCGCCTTGTAAGGGCGGCGCTCTACCGCTGAGCTACGCGCCCGGGACGAGTCGACAGCCTACATTGCCGGACGGCGTGCCTCGCAAACCCCTGGACCTGTGACCGTGGGAGGAGCGGCCACCGGGGGTTAACCCCACCCGGCATCCGGGAGCGCGCCGGATACTCCCACGGGCCCTGACCGCATACGGTCGGAATTCGCCGGGGGCTTGGGGCTTCCGGCTTTGTGACTTCACGTTCCCAGGGGGAGATCGTCATGGATCGTACGGCTGCGCGTGCCGGACGTACTCGGCGCGGTGGACGCACTCGGTGTGCTCGCGCGGTCGCCGTCACCGGAGTCGTCGCGGCGCTCGTCGCGATGGCCACGGCGTGCGGAGGCGGCGATGCCGCGGACGACCCGCATCCGGACCATCTGTCCTTCGCGCTGCACAGCCGTACGCTCACCGTCGACTCCGATGACTCGGCGCTGGAGATCGTCCCGGCGGATGTGGAGAAGGTCCAGGTCACGCGGTGGTTCAGGGGGACCGTCGTGGTCGGCGGGGACCCCCGGGCGACCTGGAGCGTGAAGGACGACCGGCTCGTGCTGCGGATGCGGTGCTCGGGCCTGCTCGCCGACTGCTCCGCCAGGCACCGGGTCGAGGTGCCGCGCGGGGTCGCCGTCAAGGTGGAGAACAACGACGGCAGCGTGCGTGCGCAGGGTTTCAAGGAGGCGCTGAGCATTCGTACGCGCGACGGTTCGGTGCAGGTGACCGACTCCACGGGGCCGCTGACGCTCGGCAGCGACGACGGATCGATCAGCGCCACGGGGGTGGGTTCACGTCGTGTGCACGCCACGACGCTCGACGGCTCGGTGCACCTGGAACTCGGCGCCGTCCCCGACCTGGTGGAGTCCAGCAGCGAGGACGGCTCCGTCTCGATCGCCCTGCCGCACGCCACCTACCGGGTGAGCACCCACTCCGAGGACGGCCCGGTCCATGTGTCCGTCCCCAGGGACGGCACCAGCTCCCATGTGGTCGACGCACGGACGACGGACGGGTCCGTCACCATACGCACGGCGGGGTAGGTCACCCGGGCGGGGCGGGAACGGTCACGGTCACGGTCACGGTCACGGCGCACCGTGAACCGACCGCCCCGTGTGTTCGTCCTCAACCGGTGGGAGAATGACTCCGGGCAGGGCGGATGACAGCACGGGAGAGGGATGTGACGGCGACACCACCACAGCCGTGCACGCCGTTTGCGCCGTGCGCGCATCGCCGATCGCCGAGCCCCCGGCCCGGCCCCTTGAACGCCTCGCCTCCGGCCCATGCCGGGCGCGACGGCCGGCACGTCACCCAGGAAACGGTCGGCGGCGCCGCGCCGGAAACGCGCGGCGACTCCGCGCCGGAAACGGTCGGCAGCGCCGCGCCGTACACGTGCAGCGACCCCGCCGAGCGGGGCGCCGAAGGGCCGGAGCTCACGGGCCACACCCTGCTCGGCCACACCGCCGGACCGCGGCCGGACCGCGGCCCCGGACGGGACGCCACCACACGCACCCCGGCCCCGGCCCGCTCCCCCCGCACAGCCGCAAACCCGACCCGCTCCGTTCCCCCCGCCGCGACCGGCCACCAGCTCACGCCGGCCGGCGCCGGGACCCCGCTGCCCGCGCCCCGGCGTTCCGGCCGCCGGGGTCGGCCCTCCCCCGCCCGGGACGCGCTCGCTCTCCTCGCGATCCCGCTCGTCGCGGCCCTGGTGCTTCCTGCGGCGTTCGCCGGAGGCGGGACGCGGCGGTGGTTCGGTGGGCGGGCCGAGGGGCAGCGCGCCGAGGCGCAGGCCGCCAAGGACGCCGCCGCGGCCGCGTTCTACGAGCTCGACACCGCGCAGCGCGATCTGAGGATCTCGATCGAGACCATCGCCGCCGTCGACGACTCCCCCGCCGCCGGCCGGGCGGTCGCCGACTTCGAGGCGTTCGGGCGGCGCATCGACGAGGTCAGCCACCGGTACATCGCCGCCGTCGACGCTCAGGACCTCGACCGGGCCGATCTCGAGGCCTCCGCCGCTTCCCGCGCCCGCGCCGAACTCACCGCCGCCAAGGACGAACTGACCCGGGTCAAGCAGGAGCTGGATCGTTTCGCCGCGGGACTCGGGCCACTGCTCGGCAAGGCCGAGACCCGGCTCGCCAGGCTCGCCCCCGCCGTGGAGCGCGCCCGCCAGGCCCTGCGTGCCGCCGGCGACGCCTTGGACGGGGTCCGGTCCCTGGGCCTCAAGGCCGACGACCTGGCGGCCCGGCTGGCCGCGCTGGCCCCGGAGCTGACCAAGCTCAACCAGGGCGCAGGACAGCACGGCGTGGAAGGGACCCTGGAGCGCGCGGAGCGGGTCGCACGGGAGGCGGAGGCCGTGCGCAGCCAGGCCGAGCGGCTGCCGGAGCGGGCCGCCGAGATCGACCACCGGCTGGCGTCCCTGCGCACCCGGGCGCAGGCGCTCACCACCCGTGCGGGACAGGTCTCCCCCGTGCTGAGCGAGCTACGGCGGCGGTTCGCGGCCGCCTGCTGGCAGGACCTCCAGCAGGTGCCCGAGCAGGCCGCCGAGACCGTACGGCAGGCCGAGTCGAAGCTGAAGGAGGCGCAGGCCGCGCGGGACGCCCAGCGCTGGCCGGACGCCACCTCGCAGCTGTCGACCGTACGGGCGCTGCTGAACACGACGGACGAGGCCGTGTCCGCGGCCGGGGACCGGCTGCGGCGGCTCAACGCGGTGCAGAAGGACCCGCAGCAGGAGATCGAGCGTGCGCGGTTCGCGATCCGTGACGCCCAGCGGCTGGCGATGTCGGGGCGTACGACGCCCGATCCGCGGCACGCCGGCCCGCTCGACGAGTCCGTAGCCCGTCTCGACCGGGCGATCGCCACGCTGGAGGGCCGCCACCCCGACTACTGGCACTTCCTTACGGAGACCGAGGCGGTACGGCAGGCGGCGGCCCGGGTGGTCGCGCAGATCCGCCAGGAGCGGGGAGCCGGTCACTGAGTCCCGGCCCCCGCCCGGGAACACATGCGCTCAGGTGCGGTAGGCGTAGTAGGCCGCGGTCGGGTACGACGCGACGATGCTCGCCACCGACCTGTTGTAGGTGTTGGTGGAGTGGTACGTCACGTACGGCACGCCCTGCGGGCTGCGGTAGGTGACGATCATGGAGTGGTCCTTGGAGCCGTCCCTGTTGAAGTCCATCTGCAGCACGTCACCCACGTCCAGCTGGAAGACGTTGGCGAGGCTGGTGACCCGCTTGGAGGACAGGGCGAACCACGAGAACTCGTTGACGCCGACGAACGAGTCCGACTGGATCTCGGAGTTGCCGAACCACTTGTGGAAGTCCGAGGCCGAGCCGGGGACGTGCTTCCAGCCGCCCGCCTTCAGGGTCTGGCTGACGAAGTTGGTGCAGTCGCCGCCGTCCGCCTCCCCGTTGTAGTTCGGGTAGGCCGGGTTGTAGTGGTTCCAGTACTTGGCCGCGTACGCCGCCATGGCCTTGTAGTCGTAGCCGGTGGCGGAGAAGTTCTTCGGCTTGGCCGAAGCGGGCCACGTGGTGGCCGAGCGGGCCGCCTCCGGCGGGCCGTCGTCGGCGGCGGTGTCCGGTGCGGCGACGGCAGGCTTGGCCACCTGGTTCACCGCGAGATAGCCGTCGTCGGTGTCGCGGATACCGGTCAGCTGCCAGTTGCCCTGACGGTCGGCCCGGAACGTCAGCTCGTGGTGGGCCTGGAAGCCGGTGGTCTTCGGCTCGTTGCCGTGGACCTTCGCATACGTCAGCGTCGTGGTCTCGGTGACGTCGACGGTGGCGCGCCGGCCCTTCACCTGCGTGGCGTCCAGCGTGACGCTCGTGCTGCCCGCGCTGTACTTCTCACCCAGCTTCGCGAGGCGGGACTTGCGGCCGCGCAGCTCGGACAGGGCGGAGCTTTCCTGACGCGACTGCGTGCCGGACAGGCGCACCTTGCCGGAGAAGCCGGACGTCAGCTGGTGGTCTCCCTGCTGCCCGCTCCTGGCGCCGTCCACCAGGGCGTTCGTGCGGTCACTGAACACGGCGTCGGCCAGCCGCTGGAAGGTGGCCTTGGTCGCAGGGTCCACCGTCGGGTCGTCGGTGACCGCCGCGCCCGCGCTCCAGTTGGGCAGCAGTGCCGCGCCCGCCACGACCGAGGCGGCCGCCGCCGTGACTATGGTCGCGCGACGCCGCTTACGGCTCAATTTCCTTGATTTCAATGATGTTCCCCTCTACGCCGGTACTCCCGTACCGGGAGACGGCATCTTCGCACGCCATGTGTGGCTCGTGTGAAGGGGGTTGCCGCAAGAGACATCGGAGAAGGTCAGCGGGCGACCCGTCAGTGCACCACGGACGACCAGTCGGGCGACTGCGCCGGATCAAGGGTGCGCAGCTGCGCGAGGGTCGCGGGCTTCTGCACGTCGAGCCAGTCGGCCAGCTCCTTGAAGGACACGCACTGAACACCCTTCTTCGAGCACACATTCTTCACAACCTGGTCGATGGCCTTCATATAGATGCCACCGTTCCAGTCCTCGAAGTGGTTGCCGATGAACAGGGGCGCCCGGCTGCCGTAGTAGACACGGTTGAAACCGGCCATGTAGGAGTCGACGGTCTGCTGCTGCCACAAGGCGTACTTGCCGGGGTCGCCGTGGGTCTCGCCGCCGGACTGGTTGTAGAGGAAGTTGAAGTCCATCGACAGACCCTGGAACTTGCCGTTCTCGTACGGGAGCATCTGCAACGGGAAGTCCCAGATGCCGTTCTTCTTGGCCGGCCATATCTGGAAGTCGCCCGGGGAGCTGGCGTCGTAGCGCCAGCCGTAGCTCGCGAGGGCCTTCAGCAGGTTCGGCTGGCCCTCGAGGCAGGGCGCGCGCCCGCCGGTGACCTCCTTCTTGAAGTCGAAGGGCAGCGGGGCGATGTCCTTGAAGCCGGTGTTGGTCTTCCAGTTCTCCACGAAGGAGTAGAACTGGTCGATCTCGCTCTTCCACTCGTCGACGCTCCAGTCGCCGCCGCCCTTGGCGCCGCAGAAGTGGCCGTTGAAGTGGGTGCCTACCTCGTTGCCCTCGTCGTACGCCTTGCGGAGCTGCTCCAGCGTGTCGCGGATGTGGTCGTCGGTGGCGTAGTCGATCGCCGCGGAGCCCACCGGGTGCTGCGGCGGGTGGTAGAGGTCCTTCTTGCTCTTGGGCAGCAGATAGATGCCCGTGAGGAAGAACGTCATATGGGCGTTGTACTCCTTGGCCATCTCACGGTAGTGCGAGAAGAGCTGGTCGGAGCCCTGGAGCGCGCCGTCCCAGGAGAACACGACGAACTGGGGCGGCTTCTCGCCCGGCTTGAGCGGCTTCGGCTTCAACTCGCCCTTCTGCGGGCCTGTGTACGAGGTGGAGCCGTCGCCGATGATCCTCGTCCTGCCGTCCCACTTCGGCTCCGGGGTCGGCTTGGTGGCGTAGTTCTTGCCCTTCCCGGCGTCATCGGAAGCGGTCGGCGCGGTCTTGTCCGGCCGCGTCAGCGCCAGGAAGGTCGCCGTCACCGAGGCGACGACGAGGAGGGCCGCCAGGGTGACGAACCCGGGGCGGCTGCTCAGCAGGGCAGTGCGGGGAGCGCGGGCACGGCGGCGGCGGCCGTTACTCGTTGTCATGGGCGGCTCGTTCTGCAGGAGGAGGGTGGGTACGTGCGGTGTCGGTCGCCGGCGTCAGCCGAGCGGGCTCATGGCCTTCGACCAGATGCCGTAAGGGACGCCGTTCGCGGCGGTGCCGGCAACTCCCTTGAGCGGCAGTGGGTCGAGGCTCTTGGACAGGTCCATGCGGTAGACGACGACCGCGGTCGACACGGAGGTGGCCGTCCCCACGTACCAGGAGGCGAGGTCGTCCTGCGTGGTGCCGGTCTTCCCGGCCACCTGAGCGGTGGTGGAGACCCCGTTCGGGTGGCCGGTGCGGAAGGACTCCGTGAGCGCCTCGGTGACCTGGCGGGCCACCGTGGCGGCGATGGCCCGCTGGGGCCGGGTGGTGTCCAGGGTGACCGCGGCACCGTTGCGAGTGATGCGGCGCACCGAGTACGGCTCTGTGTGCGTCCCGTCGGCGGCGAACGTGGCGTATCCGCTCGCCATCCGGATCGCACTGGGCGTGGAGTTGCCCAGGGACAGCGCGGGCACCTGCGGCCCCATGCTGGAGGAGAGCAGCCCGGCCGCCTCCGCCGTCTCGCGCACCGTGGCCAGACCGGTGTCCATGCCGAGCTGCATGAACGGCGTGTTCACCGACTGGGCGAGAGCCTGGTGAAGGGTGATCTGCCCGTAGGACCTCTTGCCGTCGTTGTGGGCGGCGACCTTCTTGCCGCTGCGGTCCCAGTAGGGCCCCTCGGGTGTGGTCACGGGGACGCCGTCGTCGCCGTTGTAGACCGAGTCGGGGGTCACCGGGGCGGCGGGCCCGACCCGGGTCTTGTGGACGCCGTGCTCCAGAGCGGCGGCGTAGACGAACGGCAGGGAAGGCCGAACCGGCCGGGACACTGGCCGAGTTGGACTCGTTGTAGCCCTGGGTACGGTGGTCGGGGCCGCCGTAGACGGCAAGGATGCGGCCGTCGGCGGTCACCGAGGCGGCTCCGTAGTGCACGGTCTTCGCCACGCCGGGGTGGCCCTGCGCCGCCTGCTTGCGGGCCTTGGTCACGGCGTCGGTCAGCGCGGTCTCCCGCTTGCGGTCGAAGGTCGTATAGATCTGGTAGCCGCCCAGGTCGAACTCCTTGTCCGAGATGTGCCCGGCCTTCTTGGCGTACTGGGCCGCCAACTCCACCAGGTAGTCACTCTGCTGACCGGTGTCGTACAGCGGGTTCTGCTTGAGCGGCTCGGGGAAGGCCCGGTACTTCGCGCGCTCGGACGGCGACAGCTTGCCGATCTTGACCATCCGGTCGAGGATCCAGGTCCAGCGCTCCACGGCCCGATGGCGGTTGGCGGGGTTGAGCGTGGGGTCGTAGAGCCCGGCGCCCTTCAGCAGGGAGGCGAGGAACGCGGCCTCGCTGGCGTTGAGCTTGCTGACGTCCTTGCCGTAATAGGCCTGGGCCGCGCGCTGAATGCCGTAGGTGCCGCGGCCGAACCAGCTGGTGTTGAGGTAACCCTCGAGGATCTGGTCCTTGCTCATCCTGTTGTCGAGCTTGAGGGCGATCATCGCCTCGGTGAACTTGCGGCTCACCGTCTGGTTCTGCGACAGGTAGACGTTCTTCACGTACTGCTGGGTGATGGTCGAGCCGCCCTGGGTGTCCCCCTCGCCGACCGTGCGCCACAGGGCGCGGGTGATGCCTTTGACGGATATGCCCGGGTCGGTGTAGAAGCTCTCGTTCTCCGCCGCCAGCACGGCCCAGCGCACCTGCTCGGGTATGTCCTTCAGCGGCATCGCCTGCCGCTGCACCCATCCGGTGCGGGCCATGGGCGTGCCGTCGGACCAGAAGTAGACGTTGTCCTGCTGGGTGGCGTACGAGTTCAGGTTCTCCGGTATGTCCGTGGCGGCGTACGCGACGACGAGGAACGCACTGGTGAGACCCATGGAGGTCAGCACGGCCCCCAGCCACTGGCGCCAGGAGGGCATCCAGCGCCGCCAGCCGGTGCGGCCCGGCCGTGGGTACACCGGTTTGAGCCTGTGGGCGTAGGGCGCGATCTTCTGGGCATAGGGCGCGATCTTGTGGGTATACGGTGCCAGGTACGCGGTGACACGCGCGAGGACCGAGGGCGGTGCGGCCTTTTTGCGGCTGCCGCGCCGGCCGGAGACCTTCGGCCGGAACACCCGCAGTTGCATGGTGGCGTCCGGCCTCGGCTGCGTGTCGCCGTCCGGCTCCGGGGGCCCCACGGTCTTCAACTGCATGGTGGTGTCCGGAGGCAGCGGGGCCCCTGCCTTCAACTGCATCGTGGTGTCCGGATCGAAGCGCGTCTCGGCCCGGGCCTCCCCGTCCGCCGGACGCTGCCCGGACTGCTTCGGCGTCGTCCGTCGGCGGTTCGGACGGCCGTCATTCTCGCTAGCCACGGTGGGCTCCGGTGTACATGCGGCCCTGGCGGGGCCGCCCCCCTATTCGCTCTGTTCGCTGCCGTGCCTCGGTCACCACTGCGTCTCCCTCCGCACTCGGTGTTGCGCGCGCGGGTAGTGCAGCTGCCACGCATGTGGCTGCGAGCCCCCCTCACGACGTTGCGGCTCATCGCGACTCACATAAATTATCAGCGGCCTCTGTGGTCTCCCGGGTCAGGAGGGGCACAGAAGTGGCCATGTGAAGAAAATTGAGGAGATCTTAAGGAGGCGCCGGGGTCACCGCATGGGGCGCGGGTTGCCCGCAGTCCTGGGTTCGCCGGTGGACGCCCGTTAGTCTGTGTCCATGCCTCGCTACGAGTACCGCTGCCGTACCTGCGGCGACACCTTCGAACTGAGCCGCCCGATGGCGGAGTCCTCCGCCCCCGCGACCTGCCCGTCGGGCCACGACGACACGGTGAAGCTCCTGTCGACGGTCGCGGTGGGCGGCACGGCATCCACCCCGGCGTCCGCCCCGGCGCCGGCCCCGCGGGCGGGGGGCGGCGGGGGCGGGTGCTGCGGCGGGGGCTGCTGCGGCTGAACCAGGCGGCACGCGCGTACGCAGAACGCTGCAGGCGCGTACGCAGAACGAGGCACGCGCCTACGCAGAACGCCGTACGCGCGACACGCCACACCCGCAGCACGCCACACCCGCCACCCGCCACCCGCCAGTCGCGCCCCCAACCTCTCAGGGCAATACAACTAGGCCTCGCGTGCCGCCTTCAGGAACTCCCGTAGGATCCGTTCCCCGGCCATCACGCCCCGCTCCGGCAGGGCGCTGAGCCCGGGGGCCGTCCAGTCGGTGTCCGCCAGTTCGCCGTGGCCCGGGCGCCAGCCGCGGTCCGCGGCGAGCAGCAGGTCCGCGTCGAGCAAGGAGTCCCCGGCGGCCAGGGTGAGCGCGGCGCCGGTGCGACGGGCGATCTCGCGCACGGCCGCGCTCTTGGTGAGCGGCTTCGGCACGGCGTAGATCTTGCGGCCCTGAAGCGACACGGTCCAGCCGCGGTTCTCCGCCCAGACGGCCAGTTCCTTCACCCATTCCTCGGGCAACAGCTCACGCTCCACCACCAGATAGGCGAAGAGGTCCTCCGCGACCCGGTGCTTGCGCACCCAGGACGGGTCCGCGGTGGCAGCGAGGTGTTCCCTCACCTCGGCCAGCGGCGCGCACTCGTCCGCCAGCCGCGCGAGCACGCCCGCGTGCCAGTCGAGGTCACAGACACCGTCGACGAGCAGATGGCCGCCGTTGGCGCAGATCGCGTACGTCGGCGTGGGGCCCGGCAGGTTGATGCGCTGGTACTGCTTGCGGGTGCGGGTGGTGGTCGGCACGAACACCGCCCGGTCACCGAGGTCGGTGAGCAGCCCGGCCGCGGTCTCGGTCATGTACGACAGCGGCCTGCTCTCGTGGACCTCGACGCACAGCAGCCGTGGCGCCCGCGCGTCCGGCATGGTCAGGGCGAGCGCGGCGGACGAGTAGATGAGCGTACGGTCGAGGTCGCTGGCGACCAGCACGGGGGTCATACGGCCACCGCCCTGCCGTCGGTGCCGGTGGCGCCCCGCGTGTAATGGGGGTGGATCAACCCCACGCAGGTGTACGGGAGGTCGGCGACCTCCTCCACGGGCACGCCGCGCTGCTCGGCCAGCAGGCGTACATGGTCGAGGTCGGCGCCCGCCCCCGAGCTCTCGGCTCCGCTCGAGCAGGGGGCGCCCCCATCGGACCGCGCCAGGATCTTCCAGGGCACCCGGCGCAGCAGGACACGCGTGGTCTCGCCGACGCCCGGTTTGACCAGGTTCACGTCGTGGATGCCGTACTCCTCGCTGATGCGTTCCACCGCCGACCAGCCCTCCCAGGTCGGGGTGCGGTCGCCGGAGAGCAGTTCCTTCGCCTGCGCGCAGGCCGTCTCCTCGACCTCGGCGAAGCGGGCGGACACGGCGTCGAGGAAGGCGGCCGACACATCCGCACCGGCGAGTTCGCGGTAGAACTTCGCGCCGTGGTAGTCGTTCGGGCCGACCAGGTCGGCGCGCAGCACCGTGCGCGAGATCAGCCCGGAGACCGTCGAGTTGAGGCAGGCGGAGGGGATGAGGAAGTCCTCGCGGGTGCCGTACGTCCGTACGCACGATCCCGGGTCGGCGAGCACCGCGATCTCCGGGTCGAAGCCGGTGATGCCGTCGGACGCCTCGAACTCCCTGATGGCTTCGGCGAGTTCGCGGGTGATGGCGCCCTTGCCGGTCCAGCCGTCGACGAAGACTATGTCCGAGGGGTCGTACCGGTCGGCCAGATAGCGCAGAGCGTTGGCGTCGATGCCGCGTCCGCGCACGATGGACACCGCGTAGTGCGGCAGGTCGAGTCCGTGGCGGTGACGGGCCCAGCGGCGCATCAGGACGCCGACCGGGGTGCCGGCGCGGGCGAGCGAGACGAGGACCGGGCGCGGCGACCGCTCGGCGAGAACGGTCTCGGTGACGACGCCGACCGCCTGCGCAAGCCGCTCCGCCGAGGCCTCGAGCGCCGAGTGGAACAGCTCCTGGTACCGCTCGCTCGGCTGGTACTCCACCGGCAGCGACTCGGCGTAGTGCGCGCCGCCGCTCTGGATCGCCTCCTCGCGCTCCTCGGTCGGCGCCTCCAGGGTGACGTCCGAGAGGTCCCGCAGCAGCCAGCCGACCTCCTCGGGCGCGTACGACGAGAAGGCGGGGCCGCGGAGGGGCTCGGGCAGCATGGCGGATCTTTCTCCGGAAAAGGCGGGGACGTGCGGGGGCGCGGGGACGTGGCTGGGGACCACCGCGAGCAGAACGTGCGGGGTGTGGGCGGCGAGCCGGTCCAGCAGGCCGCCGGGGGCGTGCAGTTCGGGCGTGTCGGCCACGGAGTCCACGATCGTGACAACGGCGTCGAAGCCGGCGCCGGCCACGTTGTAGGCATAGCGCTCGCCGGGGCCGTCGGCCGGGTCGTCGTGGGCGGGGAAGACGAGCCGGCTGCGTATGGCGTAACCGGGGTCGTCGACCGCGAGGACCGGCGAGCGGGTGGTCGTGGAGTAGCGGACCTCGGCGGCCACGATCCGCTCCAGCTCGCGGGCGAGCCTGAGCGGCGCGTACATCAACTCCTCGCAGCCGAGCACGAGGACGCGTCCGGCCCCGGCGGGCAGCGCCTCGGCGAGCCGCGTGGCCATGGCGGGCAGCGCCTGCTCGAGCCGGGCCCGGTGTCCGGGCGTGAAGCCGTGCCGTCCGCCGTCGGGCACTCCGTCGGGCCAGCCGAGCGCGACGCGGGTGATGGTCCCGTGCGCCGGGTGGTCGGGGACCGGCGACTCGTGCCGGGCGACCAGTTCCTGCCCCTTCGCAAGGACGTCCTCCGGCAGCCGTACGGTCCCCGCGGCCGCCGTCACCAGGTCGATCCGGGCGCCGATCCGGCGCCCGAAGTCCGTGAGGCGCCCGAGGTCGGCGGCCGAGCGCAGGTCGACCAGCGCGACGACGACGTACCGCTTCCTGGGGTGGCGCCCATGGAGATCGCGGATGGTGTTCATGACCGTGTTGCCGGTCGAGAACTCGTCGTCGACCAGGACCAGCGGGCCGTCTCCCGCCAGCAGCGCCGGGTCCTCCGGGAGCAGCAGGTGGGAGGTGGCGTGGGAGTGGGACTCCTCGAAGCCGCCGGCGCGTGCGACGCCCTCGACGGGCCGGCGGGTGGAGTGGAGGTAGGGCGCGAGACCGAGGCCGTCGGCGACGGAGTGGCCGAGGCCGGTGGCCGTCTCGGCGTACCCGAGGACGACCGCGCGGGCGCCCCCCGAGCTCTCGGCTTCGCTCGAGCTGGGGGGACCCCCACCGTCGGCGCTCAGCAGGTCCCGCACCCGGCGGCCCAGGGCGAACCCGTGGCCGTAGACGACCGAGGGGGACTGCGGGACGTGCTTGCCCAGCACGTTGGAGACGAGCAGATGCGCCCGCTTGGGGTTGCGCCGCAGCGCGAGCCCCAGCAGTTCGGTGAGCTTCTGGTCGCCCACGAGTTCGACTCCGAGTCGCTCGGCGACCCAAGTCCCGGTCCAGACCACGTTCTTCATCGGTTCCTTGTCAGCACGACGGCAGGACGGCTTCGGCCCTCAGCCGGGGAGCCCGGCGGCCAGCAGGTCCACGAAGCCGATGTCCTCGTTCGCCACGCCGAAGACCTCGGCGCGCTGGAGGGTGCGCTCGGCCCAGGCGCGGTGCGGCTTCACCTCGTTCATCTTGTTCGTGTACGCGGAGCGAAGCACGCCCCCGCCGAGGCGTTCGGGCCGCAGGATGTCCTGGGCGTCGCTGAACTCCTCGTGGCTGACCACCGACAGCGCGTGCACCGGCATCACATGCGTGGGGTGGATGCAGGTCTTGCCGAGCAGGCCGTTGGCCCGGTCCAGGGAGATCTCGCGCAGCAGCCCGTCCAGGTCGTGCTCGATGAGCGACTCGCGCAGTTCCTCGACCTCGCCCTCGAGGAAGGGGCTGCGCCGCAGCTGCGGCTTGAACATCCGCTCCTGGACCCGGAAGTACTCCCATACGGGTCCGGTCACCGTGAAGCCGGTGCCGTCGGCACGCCCGAGGACGTTGACGACGTCGGCGATCACCGAGGCGACGATCTGGACGTCGTAGGCGGTCATGTCGGGTGCCCGGCGCAGGCCGTACGAGGAGCAGAAGTCGGTGACGCCGAGACGCAGCGCGAGGACGCGGTCACGGTACTTGTCGACCGCGCGGAAGATGCCCTCCAGGGTCTCCCGGCGCGTCTCCAGGTAGAGCAGGTCGGGCGACTCCAGCACGGGCATGGCGAACAGCCTGCGCCCGCTCGCGGCCTCGGCCGCGGTCAGCGCCTCGAGGAAGGGGACCCCCCGCTCCTCGGTGAACTTCGGCAGCACGAAGCCGGACAGCAGCCGCACGGCCGGGCCGAGCCGGGCCACGAGGTCCGGGATCTGTCCCGGGAGGCGTACACGGACGAAGAGCAGTGGAAGCTCGATGTCCGTGGGGAGGGACGCGAGGTCGGTGAACTGCCGGACCAGGTTCTCCTCGGCGTCCACGACGTCCGCGTCGTCGATGGAGTCCTCCAGGCACAGCACCATGGAGACCACCCCGCGGCCCGCCTGCTTGACCACGTCGTCGGCGAGACGCGGCCGGGTCGCCGGGCTGTACAGGGTGGCGCCGAGGGCCGCCGCGAGCACGCGGGCCGGGGAGTCGGCGGTGAAGGCGGCCGGCTCCCGGTGGAAGAGGCGCTGCCGCTCCTCGGGGGCGACGTGCCCGAAATGACGCATGAGACTCCCGCGTGATGCTGGACGACCCGAAATGATGTGGCCGGTAATAGTACGTAGAACTCCGTGTCATGGGTTCCCATCCGGCATGAAGTTCCGGTAACCCAGCTGTGTCGGCGGCAGGTCGGGGCCACGCCGCCAGCCGCCCCGCGTTGTCGTGACCAGGACCGAGAAGGCAGGATGACGCCATGACGCACGCGATGGTGAAGGGGTCGAACGTACCGCTCGAGGCCACAGCGGTACGGGCGGTGCTGCGCTGGTCCCCCGGGCAGGGTGTCCCGGAGGTCGACGCCTCGGCACTGCTCCTCGGCCCTGGCGGGCGTGTGCGGTCCGACGAGGACTTCGTCTTCTACAACCAGCCGCGGCATCCCTGCGGGAAGGTCCGGCTGCTCGGCAAGAAGCGGGAAGCGGACGGGCTGGCCGACACGATCCAGACGGACCTGGCGGGGATCGAGCCCGACGTGGGCCGGATCCTGCTGGTCGCCTCGGCGGACGACGTCACCTTCGACCGGGTACGGTCGCTCCGCATCCTGCTGTACGACGCGGCTGTCGCGGAGGGGGAGCCGCTGGCGTACTTCGACATCAAGCCGGAGACGGGTGCGGAGACGGCGCTGATCTGCGGGGAGCTGTACCGGCGCGGCGAGGGCTGGAAGTTCCGGGCGCTCGGCGAGGGCTACTCGAACGGGCTGAAGGGCCTGGCAAACGACTTCGGCATCTCGGTGGACGACGCGGAAGCCCCGTCGGCCGGTGCGGGAGAGGGTCCGGTCCCCTTGACGGGTACGGCGTCGGTCGCCACGGCGGGCACGGCACCCGTGCCCGGGGCGGTCACTGCGTCGGTGCCCGCCCCGCCGGAGGTGTCGGCACCGCTGCCGCCGGAGCAGCCGGTGCCGCGGCAGCCGGCGTACGGCTATCCGCCGGAGCCCGCGCAGCCGGCGGCAGCCACCGCGCAGCCCGCGTACGGGTATCCGCAGCCGGCGAGCCGGCCGGCGTACGGCTATCCGCAGCCGGGGACGGCCGGGGCGCCCGCACCGGCTTACGGCTACCCGCCCACGGCCGCCCCGGCGGCGGACCCGAACTTCAGACTGCCGCCGCAGGGGCCGCAGTTCATCGGGCGGTAGTCCGGCCCGGCGGGGCCGCGAGGGTCAGGCCTTCGTCTTGTAACCCCGGCCCCACTGCAGGCCCCACCCGTAGAGCCGGTCCAGTTCCGCCTGGAAGCCGTAGACGAACTTCACCTCGCGGCGGACCACGAGCTCGCCCTTGATGTTCTTCTCGATCATGACCACCGCGCAGGAGCGGGCCTGCGGATGACGTTCGTCGAGGCCGATCTCGATGCGCGGGCCGTTGCTGGGGTAGAGCGTGACCACGGCGTGCGTACGGTCGAACGCCGGCGTCTGGTCGTAGATGTAGACGAAGATCAGCAGCCGCTTGAAGTCGTCCCGGTGGTCGAGGTTGACGAAGATGGTCTCGCCGGAGCCGGAGCCGAACCGGTCGTCCCCGCTGAGCTTGATGTAGGGCGGGTCGTTGAGCTCTCCGAAGAAGCTGCCCAACGGCTGCACCACGCCCTTGGTGCCGTCGCTCAGCTCGTACATGCATCCCAGGTCGAGGTCCACGTTGACCATGCTCTGGGTGTGCGCCTGGACGACCTCAGGGGTGAACAGCCGCAGCGGGCGGCGCAGCAGACTGCCCCGTTCGGGTCCGCCGATGTCCGAGGTCCGCATCCGCCACGACAGGTTGATGCGCAGATTGCCGGTCGCCGCGCCCTGCTTGGTGAGTGACACCCGCTGGTGCCGCTTGTTCAGCTCGATCGAGTTGGTCGCCGCGCTGCCCGAGTCGAACTCCGTCGCGCGCCCGCGCCACACGCTTTCCCAAAAGCCCATGCCCGCCCCCTGTACATACGGTTCAACAGCCGCGGGGCGGCCGCCGGGGACGAGTCCTCGGCGGCCGCCCCGAACAGAGCGTTCCTCACCCCGGTGTCCGTCACACCCTGGACGAGACCTCAGTCTTCTCGTCCGAGCTCGTGCCTTTTCCCTCGGCCTGTGCGAGTGCCCGGTTGCGGCGCACCGAGGACCAGAAGGACCAGGCGATCAGGATCACGCCGACGAGGCCGGTGATCACCTCGTTGATCTCGTACTGAATGGTGACGAGGAGGATCACGGCGAGCGCGCCGATCGCGTAGTGCGCGCCGTGCTCCAGGTAGACGTAGTCGTCGAGGGTGCCCTGGCGGACCAGGTAGACCGTCAGGGATCGGACGTACATCGCGCCGATGCCGAGGCCGAGCGCCATCAGGACGATGTCGTTGGTGATGGCGAAGGCGCCGATCACACCGTCGAAGGAGAAGGACGCGTCCAGGACCTCCAGGTAGAGGAACATGAAGAACGCCGCCTTGCCGGCGAGGGCGACCGCCGAGCGCTGCTTGCCGCTGCGCCTGGCCTCTTCCTCCTGCTCCAGCTCGCGCTCCTCCTCTTCCTCCAGCCGGTCCTCGAAGAAGCCGGAGAGACCGCCGACGACCATGTACGTGACCAGGCCGGCGATACCGGAGATCAGAACCGTCTGCGCCTTGTCGACGTGCGCGCCGCCGTGCTGGTGGGCGTGGGCGGCGAAGGTCATGGAGGCGATCAGCAGGACGATCAGCGAGATGCAGACCGACAGCATGTCGACCTTGCCGAGCTTGGCGAGCGGGCGCTCGATCCAGCGCAGCCACTGGATGTCCCGGTCCTCGAAGATGAAGTCCAGGAAGATCATCAGCAGGAACATGCCGCCGAAGGCCGCGATCGCCGGGTGGGCGTCGGTGACGAGCTGCTGGTACTGGTCCTTGTCGGTCAGCGCCAGGTTGACCGCGTCTATCGGGCTCTTCTTCGCGGTGACAGCGACGATCACGACGGGGAAGACCAGTCGCATACCGAAGACCGCGATCAGCACGCCCACCGTGAGGAAGATTTTCTGCCAGAAGGCATTCATCTTCTTCAGGATTCCGGCGTTCACCACCGCGTTGTCGAAGGACAGCGAGATCTCGAGGACGGACAGGATCGCCACGATACCGAAGGCGGTCCACCCCCCATAGAGGACCGCTAGGGCCAAGCCGAACGCGGTGACCACGAACGACCAGCCGAAGGTTTTCAGAAGCACTGGCTACCCAATCCGTATGTGTACGGGGCTCCCCGTCGCCGTATCCGGCTTTACTCAACGTTGACCACGAGTCTAGAGGGATACCTCTCCCGCCGGGACACACAGGTTGGTCACGACGGGAGAGCCACTGTGGTTCCCGTGTCCTGAGGGGTCCGCCACCGCCACACCCGGATTTACGAAACGTTGACCCCGAAGTCCAGGGCGATCCCGCGGAGACCGGACGCGTACCCCTGTCCCACCGCGCGGAACTTCCACTCGCCGCCGTAGCGGTAGACCTCGCCGAAGATCATGGCCGTTTCGGTGGAGGCGTCCTCGCTGAGGTCGTAACGCGCCAGCTCCTGGCCGTCGGCCTGGTTGACGACCCTGATGAAGGCGTTGCTGACCTGCCCGAACGTCTGGCCTCGCTCATCGGCCAGATGGATGGAGACCGGAAAGACGATCTTGTCGCACTGGGGCGGCACCTTCTCGAGGTCGACCAGGATCGACTCGTCGTCGCCCTCGCCCTCACCCGTGAGGTTGTCGCCGGTGTGCTCGACCGAGCCGTCCGGGCTCTTGAGCTGGTTGTAGAAGACGAACCATTCGTCACCGAGGACGCGGCCCCCGCTGCACAGCAGCGCGCTGGCGTCCAGGTCGAAGGGGGCTCCGGTGGTGGAGCGCGCGTCCCAGCCGAGCCCGATCATCACATGCGTGAGGTTGGGTGCGGCCTTGGAGAGGGAGACGTTGCCTCCCTTGGCGAGCGTGACGCCCATGATGCTGGTCCTCCCCGAGATACGACGTCGTCCCGGGAGCGGAGACCCCCGGTGGCGGGGGCTTGCCCCCATGGCCGGGGGCTTGTCCCCCGGTGGTCCGGAGCTTGTCCTCCGGTGGTCGGGGTTTGTCCCCGCGTGGCCGGGCGCGGAAACCCAGCGGACCCGGGGGCGCGCCCCCCGGCGATCCGAGAGCGGCAAGCCCCGGTGGGCCGGGGCGTAACTCCCGGCGGCCGGCGGTGCGGTCCTCAACGGCCGCAGGCGCGTCCCTCCAGTTCTCGGGCGCGTCCTTCCGGCTCCCGCCCAGGTCCGCCCGGACGGCATCCCCGCCGTCCCGAGGACCGAGGCCTCTGGATCCCTCTGGATCCCTCTGGATCCCTCTGGATCCCTCTGGACGTCAACGTCCCGGCGGACCTCGGTGGCCCCGTGCGTCCGGCGCCGCGCTCGAGGGCGAGTGCGGCGCCGGACGGTGACGAGCCGTGTCTGCTGCTCGGCTCAGACGTTCACGCCGAAGTCCTGCGCGATGCCGCGCAGCCCCGAGGCGTAACCCTGGCCGATCGCGCGGAACTTCCACTCGCTGCCGTGCCGGTACAGCTCACCGAAGACCATGGCGGTCTCGGTGGAGGCGTCCTCGCTCAGGTCGTAGCGCGCGATCTCCTGCTGATTGGCCTGGTTGACCACACGGATGAAAGCGTTGCGCACCTGGCCGAAGGACTGCTGACGGTTCTCGGCGTCGTAGATCGAAACCGGGAAGACGATCTTTTCGACGTCGGCCGGCACCGCGGCGAGGTTGACCTTGATCGCCTCGTCGTCGCCCTCGCCCTCACCCGTGAGGTTGTCGCCGGTGTGCTCGACCGACCCGTCCGGGCTCTTGAGGTTGTTGAAGAACACGAAGTTCTGGTCGCTGCCGACCTTCCCCGACGTGTTCAGCAGCAGGGCGCTGGCGTCCAGGTCGAAGTCGGTGCCGGTCGTGGTGCGGACGTCCCAGCCCAGACCGACGAGGACAGCGGTCAGGCCCGGGGCCTCCTTGGTCAGCGATACGTTGCCGCCCTTGCTGAGGCTGACTCCCACGAGTCCTCCCATTGATGTCCGGGGGCGGGGAGCCCCGTCGTGCGTTGGTATCGGATCAACGTGTCGATCCTAGTGACGGGTTCCCGCGCCCTGCAGGCCTTGGGGCCGAAGAATCACAGGGTGTCGAGCGCCTTCACGTACTCGTTCAGGTCACGCGCGTCCGGCAGGCCGTTGACGACGGTCCACCGCACCACGCCCTCCTTGTCGATGATGAAGGTCCCGCGCACCGCGCAACCCTTGTCCTCGTCGAAGACGCCGTACGCGCGCGAAGTGTTGCCGTGCGGCCAGAAGTCGGACAGCAGGGGGTACTCCAGGCCCTCCTGCTCCGCGAAGACGCGCAGGGTGTGGATGGAGTCGTTGGAAACGGCGAGCAGCTGGGTGTCGTCGTTGACGAACTTCGGCAGGTTGTCGCGCAGCGCGCACAGCTCGCCGGTGCACACGCCGGTGAAGGCGAACGGGTAGAAGAGCAGCACCACGTTCTTGCGGCCGCGGAAGTCCGACAGCTGCACGGTCGCGCCGTGGTTGTCCTTGAGCTCGAAGTCGGGGGCCTTGTCGCCGACCTGGATCGCCATGGGTCCTGCATCCTTCCGGTGGAGCTGTTCGGGTGGGACCACCCTACGCAGCGATCACGGCAAGCCGATGGACGGGCTGGACAAGTCGGCGGAGCCGAGCACGAACCAGCCCGTCCTGGGGGTCCCCCGCTCATGGGGGTGCGGTTTGAGACAAGGCCGTCAGGCCGATGGCGGAGGCCCGGGGGCGGCCGGCCTCGGGGACGGCCGCCCCGGTCGTGGGGCACCGCTCAGCGGACGGTCACCGCTTCGACTTCGCGGCCTTCGGCGTCACCAGACGCGACCCGCTCCAGTCCTTGCCCACGCTGACACTCTTGGACGCCGACAGACCCGCCGTCGTCGCGGCTTCAGAGATGTCGCTCGGCTCCACATAGCCCGTACGGCCGGTCTTCGGCGTGAGGAGCAGGATCGAACCGCCTTCTTCGATGTACGTGATGGCGTCCACCAGCACATCCGTCAGGTCGCCGTCCTCGTCGCGGAACCACAGCACCACGGCATCGGCGACGTCGTCGTACTCCTCGTCCACGAGCTCGCTGCCGATGACTTCCTCGATGGCCTCGCGGAGCTCCTGGTCGACGTCGTCGTCGTAGCCGATCTCCTGGACCACCTGCTCGGGCTGGAACCCCAGCCTCGCGGCAGGGTTCGTCCGCTCCTCCGCGTGGTCCGCGGTCGCGCTCACGGGTTGCCTCCTGATCATGTCTTGGTGAGTATCTCAGCCACGCGCGTACGCGAAGCATTGGCCGTAGTCCACACGGGCGGGACGGATCGCGCAAGTACCCGGCGGTTCAGACCGCCGAAACGGTGACGATCCTGGCCGTGTCGTCGCAACTCCAGGCACGGTATCGCGCCGGAGGGTGATCCACACCACACCGTTCTGCCCGGTTTGCGCATTCTGGAATCCTTCGGGGGTACGAGAGTCGAATGACTTTGCGGGACGCGTCACGGGCTGGGCGTATCGTTACGTTTTGGCCGGGCCCGTCCCCCGAAGACCCCTCCGCCCTCGTGGTTACCTCACGGTAGAGATGACGTTTCGCTTCCCCGAGGTACACGATGGGGATCGGTGCAGGCACATGGAAAAGTGGCCCTCTGACAGGTAAGGAACAGCGTGGCTTCCGGATCCGATCGCAATCCGATCATCATTGGCGGCCTTCCGAGTCAGGTTCCTGACTTCGACCCCGAGGAAACCCAGGAGTGGCTCGACTCCCTCGACGCCGCCGTGGACGAGCGCGGCCGTGAGCGGGCCCGCTACCTGATGCTGCGTCTGATCGAGCGGGCCCGTGAGCGGCGCGTGGCCGTGCCCGAGATGCGCAGCACGGACTACGTGAACACCATCGCGACCAAGGACGAGCCGTTCTTCCCCGGCAACGAGGAGATCGAGCGCAAGATCCTGAACGCCACGCGGTGGAACGCCGCCGTCATGGTCTCCCGCGCACAGCGGCCCGGCATCGGGGTCGGCGGTCACATCGCCACCTTCGCCTCCTCCGCCTCGCTGTACGACGTGGGCTTCAACCACTTCTTCCGCGGCAAGGACGAGGGCGACGGCGGCGACCAGGTCTTCTTCCAGGGCCACGCCTCGCCGGGCATCTACGCGCGCGCGTACCTGCTGGACCGGCTGTCCGAACAGCAGATGGACGGATTCCGCCAGGAGAAGTCCAAGGCCCCCTTCGGCCTGTCCAGCTACCCGCATCCGCGGTCCATGCCGGACTTCTGGGAGTTCCCGACGGTCTCCATGGGCCTCGGCCCGATCGGCGCGATCTACCAGGCGCGCATGAACCGCTACATGGAGGCGCGCGGCATCGCGGACACCTCCCGGTCGCATGTGTGGGCGTTCCTCGGCGACGGTGAGATGGACGAGCCGGAGTCGCTCGGTCAGCTGACCCTCGCCGCCCGCGAGGGGCTCGACAACCTGACCTTCGTGGTCAACTGCAACCTTCAGCGCCTGGACGGTCCGGTCCGGGGCAACGGCAAGATCATCCAGGAGCTGGAGTCCGTATTCCGGGGCGCCGGCTGGAACGTGATCAAGCTGATCTGGGACCGCTCCTGGGACCCGCTGCTGGCGCAGGACCGCGACGGGCTCCTGGTCAACAAGATGAACACCACGCCGGACGGCCAGTTCCAGACGTACGCGACCGAGTCCGGCGCCTACATCCGCGAGCACTTCTTCGGCAACGACCAACGGCTGCGCGCAATGGTCGAGAACATGACCGACGCCCAGATCCTGCACCTCGGCCGTGGCGGTCACGACCACCGCAAGATCTTCGCGGCCTTCTCGGCGGCCAAGGCGCACAAGGGCCAGCCGACGGTGATCCTGGCCAAGACCATCAAGGGCTGGACGCTGGGCCCGAACTTCGAGGGCCGCAACGCCACCCACCAGATGAAGAAGCTGACGGTCAACGACCTCAAGGGGTTCCGGGACCGTCTGCACCTGCCGATCTCCGACAAGGAGCTGGAGTCCGGGCTGCCGCCCTACTACCACCCGGGCCGGGACTCGGAGGAGCTCCAGTACATGCACGACCGCCGCAAGGCGCTCGGCGGGTACGTCCCGACCCGCGTCGTGCGGTCGAAGCCGCTCCGGCTGCCGGACGACCAGACGTACGCGTCCGTGAAGAAGGGCTCCGGTCAGCAGTCGATCGCCACGACCATGGCGTTCGTACGGCTGCTGAAGGACCTCATGCGGGACAAGGAGCTCGGCAGGCGATTCGTGCTGATCGCGCCCGACGAGTACCGCACGTTCGGCATGGACTCGTTCTTCCCGAGTGCGAAGATCTACAATCCGCTCGGCCAGCAGTACGAAGCCGTGGACCGGGACCTGCTGCTCGCTTACAAGGAGTCGCCGACCGGGCAGATGCTGCACGACGGCATCTCGGAGGCGGGCTGCACGGCGTCGCTGATCGCGGCGGGTTCGGCGTACGCCACCCACGGCGAGCCGCTCATCCCGGTGTACGTCTTCTACTCGATGTTCGGTTTCCAGCGCACCGGCGACCAGTTCTGGCAGATGGCCGACCAGCTGGCGCGCGGATTCGTTCTGGGCGCGACCGCCGGCCGTACGACGCTGACCGGTGAGGGCCTGCAGCACGCGGACGGCCACTCGCAGCTGCTCGCCTCGACCAACCCGGGGTGCGTGGCGTACGACCCGGCGTACGGCTACGAGATCGCGCACATCGTGCAGGACGGTCTGCGGCGGATGTACGGCTCCTCGCCCGAGCACCCGCAGGGCGAGGACGTCTTCTACTACCTCACCGTCTACAACGAGCCCATCCAGCACCCGGCCGAGCCGGCGGACGTGGACGTCGAGGGCATCCTCAGGGGCATCCACCGCATCGGCGAGGGCACGTCCGGCACCGTTCCGGCGCAGATCATGGCCTCCGGCGTCGCCGTGCCGTGGGCGCTGGAGGCACAGAGGCTCCTCGCCGAGGAGTGGAACGTACGGGCCGACGTCTGGTCGGCGACGTCCTGGAACGAGCTGCGCCGCGAGGCCGTCGAGGTCGAGCGGCACAATCTGCTCCACCCGGAGGAGGAGCAGCGCGTCCCGTACGTGACGCAGAAGCTGAGCGGCGCCGAGGGTCCCTTCGTGGCCGTGTCCGACTGGATGCGCTCGGTTCCCGACCAGATCGCGCGCTGGGTGCCGGGGGCCTACCAGTCGCTGGGCGCGGACGGCTTCGGCTTCGCGGACACGCGCGGTGCGGCCCGCCGCTTCTTCCACATCGACGCGCAGTCGATCGTCGTCGCGGTCCTCACCGAGCTGGCCACGGCGGGCAGGATCGACCGCTCGGTCCTGAAGCAGGCGATCGACCGCTACCAGCTGCTGGACGTGGCGGCTGCCGACCCGGGAGCGGCGGGCGGCGACGCTTAGCGCGTACGCGGCTGGAGCTGCTGAACGGCGGTGGGACCTCGGGTCCCACCGCCCGCCGCTTCGGGAGGTACGGGCTCTGCGGGCCGAGGTGGCCGCGTCGGCAGGGGATCGGCAGAGGCAAGGTCAGCGACAGCCCTTAGGCGGGCCAGGGGGCCGCGCCGGACAGCCAGAGGAGAGCCAGGAGCGTGTCTATCGCTCCGAGGACCGTGGCGACCAGGGCCGGGACCGGACGGGAGCCCGCCCAGGTGCGGCCCATGGCCAGCCAGCCGCACACGACCGCGACCGGTCCCAGGATGATGCCGAGGACGAAGAATCCCGCGACCGCACAGATGACTCCGACGATCCCGAGCGTTTCGCGATCCGGCCTGCTCCTGAACCACGTCCGGCCCCGTGAGCGGGGGTACCTGCGCGTGCCGTGTCCATAGCCCGTCATCATCAACTCCCTTGAGCCAGTCCTCACTTCGGGCGTGATGAGCGGGTACCCCCGTTTCCCGCGCCAAGGCCTGCCTGCGCGCTGCCCCCCTCCGGCAGCGCGCCGCAGTCCGGCCGTCCTCCGCGGCACGACCATGTCGTACGGAGGACGTGACCCACTGTGACCTGCGGCATGTGCCGGGCGGGAGGGATCTTGAGCGTCTTCACCCGGATAGGCGATCTCGGCGCGCCGGGCGAACGCCGCGCCGGGCGCCCTCAGATGTGCGCGGCCCCCGTGCCCGCCTCCGCGTTCTCGCCGCGCTTGGTGAGCAGCGCGACCACTACCGCGACCGCCGCGACACCCGCGGCGACCAGACAGGCCAGGCTCATGCCGGAGACGAACGTGTCGTGCGCGACGCCCGTGATCTTCGCGGCGATCGGGGCCGGCACGCCCTTCGGCACAGGTGCGACGCCCTGCTGGACTGCCTGCGAGGCCAGGTCGAGCTGGGCGGGGGTGAGCGGCGGCAGCTTGGCTGCGGCCCAGTTGCCCGGCAGGTCGCTGTCGACGCGGGAGGCCATCACCGCGCCCAGGACCGCCGTGCCGAGGCTGCCACCGATCTGCATCGCGGCCTGCTGGAGACCGCCGGCGACACCGGAGAGCTCCATCGGGGCGTTGCCGACGATGACCTCGGTGGCTCCGACCATGACCGGGGCGAGGCCGAGGCCGAGCAGCGCGAACCAGACCGACATGACGGCGCTGCCCGTGCCCGCCTCCAGCTTCGACATGCCGAACATGGCGACCGCCGTGAGGACCATGCCGCCGGCCAGCGGGATGCGCGGGCCCGCCTTGGTGATCAGGGCGCCCGCGAGCGGGGAGCCGACGATCATCATGCCGGTCAGCGGCAGCAGGTGCAGGCCCGCGTCGACCGGGGTCATGCCGTGCACGTTCTGCAGGTAGAAGGTGACGAAGAACAGACCGCCCATGAAGGCGATCGCCATCAGGACCATCAGGACGACACCCGCCGACAGCGGGACCGAGCGGAACAGCGCCAGCGGGATCAGCGGCTCCTTCACCCGCGTCTCCCAGACGGAGAAGAGGGCGAAGCCGAGCACGGACGCGCCGATGAAGAGCAAGGTCCTGGTGTCGCCCCAGCCCCAGGCCGGGGCCTTGATGAGCGCCCAGACCAGGCAGAACATGGCGCCCGACAGCAGCGCGATGCCGAGCAGGTCGAAGGAGCGCGGTGCGTTCTCGGCCCGGTGGTCCCTGAGGATCAGCAGGCCGAGGACCAGGGCGAGCGCGCCGACCGGCACATTGATGAAGAAGACCGACTGCCAGCTGACGTGCTGGACGAGCAGACCCCCGAGGATCGGGCCGCCCGCGGTGGAGGCTCCGATGACCATGCCCCAGATGCCGATCGCCATGTTGAGCTTCTCGGCCGGGAAGGTGGCCCGCAGCAGTCCCAGTGCGGCCGGCATCAGCAGCGCGCCGAACAGGCCCTGGAAGACGCGGAAGGTCACGACGAGGGCGATGCTGTTCGACAGACCGATGGCCCCGGAGGCGGTGGCGAAGCCGACCACGCCTATGAGGAAGGTCTGCCGGTGGCCGAAGCGGTCGCCCAGCTTGCCCGCGGTGATCAGGGTGACCGCGAGGGCGAGGAAGTAGGCGTTGGTGATCCACTGGACGTCGGCGAAGCTGGCACCGAGGTCCTTGGCGATGGCCGGGTTGGCGATGGCCACGATGGTGCCGTCGAGGGCGACCATCATCACGCCGATGGCGACCGAGACGAGGGTGAACCACGGGTGCCCCCGCAACCCGCGCTCCGACGCCTGAGCGGGCGGGGCCGTCGACGTTCTGGACGTCCTGTCCCCCGGTTCCGTCGCGTCGACGGTGGTCCGACTAGTCATGCGTTCGAGGCTAGTGACAGTCGCTGACAATTGACAAACCAATTCACAAGTCGGTGACTGTCACACTTCTCGCCTCTAGGCTGAACCGGGCGGATGAACGAAATGAGGACCCATGGAGACGGAGCCGCGAACAGGGCTGCGTGAGCGCAAGAAGCGGGACACCCGCGACGCACTGCTGCGCGCCGCCCTGGAGCTCTTCCTCGCCCAGGGGTACGAACGGACGACCGTCGACGAGATCGCCGAGGCCGTGGACGTGTCGCAGCGCACCTTCTTCCGGTACTTCGCCGGCAAGGAGGAGGCCGTCTTCTTCGCCCATTCCGTCGCCGAGTCGCAGTTCGTGGAAGCGGTCCGGGGGCGACCGCCCCACGAGGCACCGCTGGAGGCACTGCGGCAGGCGGTCCTGGAGGGCTGGGACGGTATCGGCGAGGCCGTCGAAAGGATCATTCCGCTCGAACTCCACCTGCGTACCTACCGGTTGATCGAGTCGACCCCCGTCCTGTTCGCCACCCATCTGCGCCGCTCGGCGGAGCTGGAGGAGGAGATCGCCCGTGTGATCGCCGACCGCGAGGGCCTCGACGTGGACGCGGATCCGCGGCCGCGTGTCGCGGTGGCCGCACTCGGGGGAGTGATCCGCGTCACAGAGCGGCTGTGGTGCGCGCGCGAGGACGTGGGCGTGGCCGCGATCCGCGAGCTGACCGCCTCGTATCTGGATGCGGTACGCCCCGCGTTGGCGGAGCGGTGGCGTACGGAGTGACACCGTGTCGGCCGCGGGGGCGTCAAGTGAATTCCCGGTGCATCCGGCCCTGACGCGACCGCGGGGGTCGTAGTCACCTCACGCGGCGTGTCAAGTGACGTGCGACTCATCGACTTACCGTGACGTCGAACACAAGCCCCATCCGATTTGCCGGAATTGACCCGAGGGAAACGTGAGACGCGTCACTCAGTTAACGCGAGACACTCTCGTTCTCCTAGTGTGTCCTTTCAGTGACTTCCTTCGACACCTCCCCGCAACTCAACGTCTGGCGCGCCCTGCTCGCGCTGGCCGTCGTCTTCGTGATGCTCGCGACGACCGGCTGGACCGCCGTGCACACCGCCCGTGGCGCGACGCCCCTCGAGGCGTCGCGTGCCGCGTGGAAGCACGGCCGGATGGACGGGCACACGCTGCCGGACTCCGAGGGCTCCCCGGTCCGGCTCACCCGCTTCTTCGCCTCGCTCAGCGCCCAGCAGCGCTCCCGGCTCGCCCACCTGTACCCGCTCGCGGTCGGCAACATGAACGGGGCGCCCGTACGGCTGCGCTACGAGGCCAACCACATCGCCCTCGACCAGCAGCGGAAGGTCGAGGCCGCCCGGATGCACGACGACCGGCTGTCCGCCGCCGGCCAGCAGGACGCGGGCCGCCTCATGAACCGCTTCGAGGCGCTGATGGACCAGGGCCGGCAGATCCTCGCCTTCGACCCTGAGGGCACGGGCCGCATCGCCGAGGTCTTCGGAAACCTGGACCGGGCCCAGCGAGTCTCGGTCGTCGTCCCCGGCGTCGACACCGACCTGCTCACCTTCCAGCGCAGCTTCCGCAGCTACTCCGCACCGGTCGGTATGGCCCAGTCGCTGTACCGGGCCGAACACGCGGCCGCCCCCGGCACCCGTACGGCCGTGATCGCCTGGGCCGACTACACCGCGCCCGGCGGGCTCGGCGTGGAGGCGGCGACGGCCATGCGCGCCAAGGAGGGCGCCGTCCGGCTGAACGCTCTGGTGCGCGCCCTGCCCGGCCGCTCGCCCGTGCAGTTGTACTGCCACAGCTACGGCTCGGTGCTGTGCGGGGTCGCCGCGCGCGAGCTGCCGTCGCGGGTGTCCGACATCGCCGTGGCGGGCAGCCCCGGCATGCGGGCCGAGACGGCCGCCGGGCTGCACACCACGGCCCGCGTATGGGCCATGCGGGACGCCGACGACTGGATCCAGGACGTGCCGTACCTCGAGCTCGGAGGCCTCGGCCACGGCGCCGACCCGGTCTCCCACGCCTTCGGGGCACGGGTGCTGTCCGCTCAGGGGGCGAAGGGCCACGCCGGCTATTTCGAGCCGGGCACCGAGAGCCTGCGCAACTTCGCCGAGATCGGCGTCGGCGCGTACCACGGGGTCGACTGCGCCCGCGACGATGACGCGTGCGGGACGGGTTTGTCCGGTGTGCCGTCTGTCGGACGCGCGTAGAGAACCAGGAATTGCGGTCTGCCCGGGGAGGCGACGGAGGAGCGCGTGCCGCATACGATGAGCCGCATGGGTGACGTACTGGCCGGATTTCATGCCACCTGGGAGTTCGAGTCCGACTCCGTGCGCATCCGCTTCGAACGGGGGATTCGTACACCGAAGCTGTTCCAGTCGCTCGGTGAACGCCGTGTCCCCCTGGAGGCGATCGCGGGGGTGACGCTGACCCCGGGAAGGCGCGGGACCGTCGTCCTTCGCGCGGTGCCGAGGCCCGGCGCGGACCCTCTGATGGAGGCGGCGGCCGGGCAGCTCAAGGAGGCGTCCGACCCCTATCGACTGGTGCTGCCCGCCGATCGCGAGACCCTCGCCGAGTACTACGCGGACGAACTGAGCGGGCTGCTGACCGGGGACGGCGACCCCGCCGAGCGGTTTCTGGTCGCACCGCCCGAGACTCCGCGGCAGTTCAAGGCCTACGACGGGAAGGCGTCCTTCGACGGCAAGGCGGTGTCCTTCCGCTGGTTCTGGACGGGCGCGTCGTCCGCCAAGTGGAAGGCCGGCGACCAGAGTTTCCCGGTCACCGGCCTCAGCGGGGTGGCGTGGCGCTCCCCCGAGGTGTTCGACGACGGGCATCTGCGGCTGCTGCGGCGGGAAGCGGCCGGTGAGCAGCCGTCGCAGCCGGACCAGGATCCGGCCGCTGTTGTCTTCGGGCTCGGGTACGGGCCCGTGCACGAGTCGCTGCCGTTCGCCGCGGCAGTGCTTGCCGCGGTACGGGCGGCGGGGGCCGCGCCCGTGACGTCGGTGCCGGCACCCCTCCGTGATCCGGCCGACATCGCCGAGCGGATCCGGCACCTCGGGGAACTGCACCGGGCGGGGCTGGTCACGGATGAGGAGTTCTCCAGCAAGAAAGCGGAGTTGCTGGCGGAGCTCTAGCGTCTGCCGGGCCCGGCCCGTGCTCGGCTGCGGGTCTTGTGCGGCTGGTCACGCCCACGCGGCGGGGCCGCTGTACTGCTACTCCCGGCCCGCCGCCGCGAACGTCATGTCCGGGTAGCGGTCGCCCGCTACCTTGGCCGCGATCGGCTCGAGCAGGGCCAGCTCGTCGTCCGTCAGGACGATCCCCGTCGCCGCCACGTTCTCCTCGACGCGCGAGCGCTTGGTCGTGCCCGGGATCGGGACGACCGGGAGGCCGTGCACCATGGCCTGCTGCTGCACCCATGCCAGCGCGATCTGCGCCGGAGAGGCGCCGTGAGCCTCGGCGACGGACCGGATCGGTTCCAGGAGTGTCACATTGGCGGCCGCGTTCTCGCCCGTGAAGCGGGGCATCGTACGGCGGAAGTCCTGGTCCGTGAGGTCCGTGTCCGCGTTGGAGAAGGAGCCCGTGAGGAAACCCCGGCCCAGGGGCGAGTACGGCACCAGGGCCACGCCGAGCTCCTTGGCGGCCGGCACCACGTGCGCCTCGATGTCGCGGCTGAACAGCGACCACTCCGACTGCACGGCGGCGATCGGGTGGACGGTCCCTGCCGCGCGCAGTTCGCCGGCCGTGACCTCGCTCAGACCGAGGTGCCTGACCTTGCCCTCGCGCACCAGCTCCGCCATGGCGGCGACGGTCTCCTCGATCGGCACGTTCACATCACGGCGGTGCATGTAGTAGAGGTCGATCACGTCGATGTCCAGACGCCGCAGGCTCGCCTCGACGCACTGCCGAATGTACGGCGGGTCGTTGCGGATCATCCGCTTGTACGGGTCGTCCGGCGGGGTGGAGATCGCAAACTTCGTGGCGACGACCACCTTGTCCCGGTGTGCCTTGAAGAACGGCGACAGGAACTTCTCGTTCTCCCCGGCGCCGTACGCGTCCGCCGTGTCGTAGAGCGTGACACCCACCTCCAGCGCACGCTCCAGGGCGGCTCGCGACTCCCCGGCGTCCGCCGGACCGTACGCCCAGCTCATTCCCATGCAGCCAAGGCCCTGTACCCCCACCTCGGGGCCGTCGCCGCCCAGCCGCACCTTCGTGATCCTGCTGTCCGTCATCGGGGCCTCTCCGACGCCGGGGCGTGCCCGGCATCCGCATAGAAATCGATCTTGCGGTTGAGCACCGCGAGCGTGTCCTGGAGCTCCGCGATCCGGGCGAGCACGTCCCGGCGGGTCGCTTCCAGGAGTTCGTAGCGTTCGGAGTATGTGTGGTCTCCGGCGCGCACCATTTCCGCGTAGCGCACCATGTCGGCGACCGGCATGCCGGTCAGCCGGAGCTTGCCGACGAGGTCGAGCCAGTCCAGGTCGGCGTTGCAGTAGCGGCGCTGGCCGGTGTGCGAGCGGTCGACGTGGGGCATCAGCCCGATCCGCTCGTACCAGCGCAGGGTGTGCGCCGTCAGGCCGGTGAAGGCGACGACCTCGCTGATCGTGTAACTGTCCTGCCCGTCGGGACGGGGGTGCCGCAGGGGCGGCACGGAGCAGACGTCGGTCCCGTGGTCGGCCGCATCGGCCAAGGTCTCCATCACCGTCATGAGATCCACGCTAAAACGTTGGAGTGCACTCCAAGCAAGCGGAATCCGGTTCGAATGCCGGGATCCGAGGGGGCGCTCGTGGGTAGCGTGCGTGCCATGAGTCTCGTACGCCGGGCCGTGCCCGAGGACGCCGAAGAACTGCTGCGGCTTCGCCAGGTGATGATCGATTCCGTTTTCTCCGCCGACTCCTCGACCCAGTGGCACACGGAGTCCCTGCCGACCGTAAGCCGTCGGCTCGGCGATCCGGACGGCGGTTTCGCGGCGTTCGTGATCGACCATCCCGAGCGTCCGGGGGCGCTTGCGGCGCTGGTGGCCGGGACGATCGAGTACCGGATCGGACGCAGCGGCAATCCGCACGGGCGGGTGGGGCACGTCTTCAGCGTGGCCACCGACCCCGACGCGCGCCGCCGCGGCTACGCCCGCGCCTGCATGGAGTCCCTGCTGGACTGGTTCCGTGAGCAGGACGTCCCTCACGTCGATCTGAACGCGTCCGCCGAGGCCGAGCCGCTGTACGCCTCGCTGGGCTTCGTCCGCAAGCCGGACCCCTCGATGCGCCTGCAGCTGTGAGCCGCATAGGCTCGTGCACATGTCCCTGCAGAGCCTGGCGCTGATCGAGAACTGGCCCGTCCCCACCGCCGCCGCGGCGGTCGTCCGCGCGGACGGCACCGTACTCGGCACCCACGGTCCGGCCGGCCACCGCTTCCCGCTGGCCTCGGTCACCAAGCCGCTCGCCGCGTACGCCGCGCTCGTCGCCCACGAGGAGGGCGCGATCGAGCTGGACGAGCCCGCCGGGCCGCCCGGCTCGACGGTCCGGCATCTCCTCGCGCACACCTCGGGGCTCGCCTTCGACGAACACCGGGTGACGTCGGCGCCCGGTGAGCGACGGCTGTACTCGAACGCCGGGTTCGAGGTGCTGGGCGACCATGTGGCGAAGGCGACGGACATCCCGTTCCCGGAGTACGCGCGGCAGGCGGTTCTCGGGCCGCTGGGCATGGCCTCGACGAGCCTGGACGGCTCCCCGGCCAAGGACGGCGTCTCGACGGTCGCGGACCTGGTGCGGTTCGCGGCGGAGGTGCAGGCGCCGAGGCTGCTGGATCCCCGGACGGTGGCCGAGGCGATGACCGTGCAGTACCCGGGTACGAAGGGTGTGCTGCCGGGGTACGGGCACCAGAATCCCAACGACTGGGGGCTCGGCTTCGAGATCCGCGACTCCAAGTCTCCGCACTGGACGGGGAGTTCTTCCTCGCCCAGGACCTTCGGTCACTTCGGGCAGTCCGGCACGTTCCTGTGGATCGACCCGGACGCGGGCCTGGCGTGCGTGGCGCTGACGGACCGGGCGTTCGGACCGTGGGCCATCGAGGCGTGGACGCCGTTCACCGATGCGGTGCTGACGGAGCTGCGGGGCTGAAGCACCGCGACTATCCGGACATTTCCCACATCAGCAGCTCCGCCCCCTTCGCCTCCGCCTCCACGGCCGCGACCGCCTCCACGTTCTTCGCGTCCGCGATCCGCGCGGCATCCCCCGGCCCCAACTCGACATCCCCCAGCCGCACTTCGCCGCGCACCACGTGGACGTATGCGTACGCCGCGTCGGGAACCGCCGTGCGCTCCCCCGGTGCCAGGCGCCGCACGTGCAGCATCGCGCCCGCCTGCGGGACCGCGTACGGCGTGGAGTCCGCGATGCCGTGGACCACCTCGTACGCGGGGTCGCCTCCCGGCAGCAGGGGCGCCAGCCACATCTGCACGAAGACCAGGGGGACGTCGGCGTCGTTGCGCTCGACATGACGGACACCGCCCGCCGCGCTCAGCCACTGGACGTCGCCCGGGCGGATCACCGAGGTGCGGCCGGTGGAGTCGCGGTGGGTCAACTCGCCCTCCACCACCCATGTGACGATCTCCGTGTGGCTGTGCGGGTGCTCGTCGAAGCCGGCGCCGGGTGCCAGCCGCTCCTCGTTGCAGGCGATCACCGCGCCGAAGCGGAGGTTGTCCGGGTCGTAATGGGGGCCGAAGCTGAAGGCGTGCAGGGACTCGATCCCGGCCGCCGGGTCCCCGCCGCGGTAGCGCTCGCCGGCGCGCCGTACGTCCATCACAGCCCCCACCGTAGTCCCGCGTCCGCCGCCCTCCGGGACCCCCGACGCACGGTCCCGGCCCGATAAGGCAGTCTTGTCCCGTGCCTGAACCCGAAGCCAGCAACGCCGAACACGCAGCGCATTCCCTCCATCCACACGCCGCGACACTCAAGCGGCTCGAGAAGTCGTCCGGCAGTCTCGCCGCGCAGGCCATCGCGCGCATGGACGAGACGCTGCCGTGGTACCGGGCGATGCCCCCGGAGAACCGCTCGTGGATCGGGCTGGTGGCCCAGGCCGGTATCGCCGCGTTCACCGAGTGGTTCCGGCACCCCGACGCGCCCCAGGCCATCTCCACCGATGTGTTCGGCACGGCCCCCCGCGAGCTCACCCGGGCCATCACCCTGCGCCAGACCGTGGAGATGGTGCGAACGACCATCGAGGTCATGGAGTCCGCCATCGACGAGGTGGCCGCTCCCGGTGACGAGTCCGTGCTGCGCGAGGCGCTCCTCGTGTACGCCCGCGAGATCGCCTTCGCCACCGCCCAGGTCTACGCGCAGGCCGCCGAGGCACGCGGCGCCTGGGACGCCCGGCTCGAGTCGCTCGTCGTCAACGCCGTCCTGAGCGGGGAGGCCGACGAGGGGGCCGTCAGCCGGGCCGCCGCGCTCGGCTGGAACTCGCCCGAACATGTGTGTGTGGTGCTGGGTACGGCGCCCGACGGTGACAGTGAGTTGACGGTCGAGGCCATCCGGCGGGCCGCCCGGCACGCCAAGCTCCAGGTCCTCACGGGCGTGCTCGGCGCCCGGCTGGTCGTGATCGCCGGAGGCAGCGACAACCCGCTCGCCGTCGCCAAGTCGCTCATCGGGCCGTTCGCCGCGGGAGCCGTCGTCGCCGGGCCGATCGTGCCCGATCTACTCGCCGCGACCCGGTCGGCACAGGCCGCCGCAGCGGGCCTGAAGGCGTGTTCTGCCTGGCAGGACGCACCGCGCCCGGTGCTGGCGGACGATCTGCTTCCGGAGCGCGCGATCGCC
The DNA here is from genome assembly GCF_026168105.1 of Streptomyces hygroscopicus. GTDB lineage: Bacteria > Actinomycetota > Actinomycetes > Streptomycetales > Streptomycetaceae > Streptomyces > Streptomyces hygroscopicus_D. The sequence continues at coordinate 21,965 of NZ_LBMW01000039.1, read as the reverse complement.
GGTGACCCCAGCGCGCGCGAGCAGCTGGTGGAGGAGATCTACAGACCGCTGGAGGAGGCCGGCTCGGCTCTCCTGGAGACCCTCAGCGTGTATCTGGAGCAGGCGTCCAGTCTCGAGGGTGCGGCCCGGATGCTCTTCGTTCACCCGAACACCGTGCGCTACCGGCTCCGACGTGTGACTGACGTCACCGGATGGTCGCCCTCTGATGTACGCTCCGCGTTCACGTTGCGGATCGCACTGATCCTTGGGCGGCTGACCGAGGGGGATCTCCAGGCCTAGTCTTTTGTCGGGGGCCCACAAAACCCCCTGCGGTTCTTCGTCCCTGTCCCCACGGGCGGCCTCGGCCGTCCCCAAGAGAGAGTGTGAGAGTGCTCGTACTCGTCGCTCCCGGCCAGGGCGCCCAGACGCCCGGCTTCCTGACCCCCTGGCTCGATCTTCCCGGTGCCACCGACCGCATCGCCGCCTGGTCGGACGCCATCGGGCTCGACCTCGCCCACTACGGCACACAGGCCGACGCCGACGCCATCCGCGACACCGCCGTCGCCCAGCCGCTCCTGGTCGCCGCGGGCCTGCTCTCCGCCGCGGCACTCGGTGACATCGTCCCCGGCGCCGTCGCCGGTCACAGCGTCGGCGAGATCACCGCGGCCGCGTTCGCGGGCGTCCTCGACCCCACCGCCGCGCTGACCCTCGTCCGCCGGCGCGGACTGGCCATGGCCGACGCCGCCGACGTCACGCCCACGGGCATGTCGGCGCTGCTCGGCGGCGACCCCGCGACGACCATCCCGCACCTGGAGAAGCTGGGCCTGACGCCGGCGAACGTGAACGGCGCCGGGCAGATCGTCGCCGCCGGCACCCTGGAGCAGCTCGCCGCCCTGGACGCGGACAAGCCCGAGGGCGTGCGCCGCGTGGTCGCGCTGAAGGTGGCCGGTGCGTTCCACACGCACCACATGGCCCCCGCGGTCGACACCCTCGCCCAGGCCGCCGAGGCGCTGACGCCCGCCGACCCGCGCGTCACCTACGTCTCGAACAAGGACGGGCAGACCGTGGCCACAGGCACCGAGGTGCTGCAGCGCCTGGTCGGCCAGGTCGCCAACCCGGTCCGCTGGGACCTGTGCATGGAGACCTTCGAGAAGCTGGGCGCGACCGCGCTGATCGAGGTGTGCCCCGGCGGCACCCTCACCGGCATCGCCAAGCGCGCGCTGCCCGGCGTCAGGACCCTGGCCCTGAAGACCCCCGACGACCTCGACGCGGCTCGCGACCTCATCGCCGAGCACAGCGCCTGAATTAGGAGCCCCAGAACATGTCGAAGATCAAGGCACGGAAAGGCGCTCCCTACGCACGCATCCTGGGCGTCGGCGGCTACCGCCCGGTCCGTGTGGTGCCCAACGACGTGATCCTGGAGAAGATCGACTCCTCCGACGAGTGGATCCGCTCCCGATCGGGCATCGAGACCCGGCACTGGGCCAACGACGAGGAGACCGTCGCCGCGATGTCCATCGAGGCGTCGGGCAAGGCGATCGCCGACGCGGGCATCACCGCCGAGCAGATCGGCGCGGTCGTCGTCTCCACCGTCTCGCACTTCAGCCAGACCCCGGCCGTCGCGACCGAGATCGCCGACAAGCTCGGGACCGCCAAGGCCGCGGCCTTCGACATCTCGGCCGGCTGCGCGGGCTTCGGCTACGGCCTCACGCTCGCCAAGGGCATGATCGTCGAGGGGTCCGCCGAGTACGTCCTCGTCATCGGCGTGGAGCGCCTGTCGGATCTGACCGACCTGGAGGACCGGGCCACCGCCTTCCTGTTCGGCGACGGCGCGGGCGCGGTCGTCGTGGGCCCCGCCGAGGAGCCGCACATCGGCCCGACCGTCTGGGGCTCGGAGGGCGACAAGTCCGAGACCATCAAGCAAACGGTGCCGTGGGACCGCTTCAGGACCGGCGACGTCTCCGAACTCCCGCTCGACAGCGAAGGAAACGTCAAGTTCCCCGCGATCACGCAGGAGGGCCAGGCGGTGTTCCGCTGGGCCGTGTTCGAGATGGCGAAGGTCGCCCAGCAGGCCCTGGACGCGGCCGGGATCACCGCGAACGAACTGGACGTCTTCATCCCGCACCAGGCGAACATGCGGATCATCGACTCGATGGTGAAGACTCTCAAGCTGCCGGAGCATGTCACGGTCGCCCGCGACGTCCGCATCACCGGCAACACATCGGCCGCCTCGATCCCGCTCGCGATGGAGCGGCTCCTGGCGACCGGCGAGGCGAAGAGCGGCGACACCGCGCTCGTCATCGGTTTCGGGGCGGGTCTCGTGTACGCCGCGACGGTCGTTACCCTCCCCTAGGCACTCCGTGCCGGATCACGCGGTCCGGCGCGGGAGCTGCAAACACCTGCCGCTGACGCGGCGGGCGCCACACCCTCTGGATATCAACGAAGGAGCGCCTGACATGGCCGCCACTCAGGAAGAGATCGTCGCCGGTCTCGCCGAGATCGTGAACGAGATCGCCGGGATCCCCACCGAGGACGTCCAGCTGGACAAGTCCTTCACCGACGACCTGGACGTCGACTCGCTGTCCATGGTCGAGGTCGTCGTCGCCGCCGAGGAGCGCTTCGACGTCAAGATCCCCGACGACGACGTCAAGAACCTCAAGACCGTCGGTGACGCCGCCGAGTACATCCTCAAGCACCAGGCCTGATCGACCGATCAACCTGGGCAGACAGCCCAACACCGGGCCCTAGGCCCGGTCATGGGGCCGTTGCCCCGCCACCCGGCGGTGGCGCCGCTTAATCCTCGTATCCGTTGGAGAAAGAATTCCCGTGAGCTCGACCAATCGCACCGTGGTCGTCACCGGTATCGGCGCAACCACACCGCTGGGTGGCGACGCGGCCTCTACCTGGGAGGGTCTGATCGCCGGCAAGTCCGGTGTCGGCCCCTTGGAGCAGGACTGGGCCGCCGAGCAGGCGGTCCGCATCGCCGCGCAGATCGCCGTGGAGCCGTCCGAGGTCATCCCGCGGCCGCAGGCCCGCCGGCTGGACCGCTCGGCACAGTTCGCGCTGATCGCGGCCAAGGAGGCCTGGGCGGACGCCGGTTTCACCGACAAGGCGGGCGAGGACCCGGCCGTCGATCCCGACCGCCTCGGCGCGGTCATCGCCTCCGGCATCGGCGGTGTGACGACCCTCCTCGACCAGTACGACGTGCTCAAGGAGAAGGGCGTCCGCCGTGTCTCCCCGCACACCGTGCCGATGCTGATGCCGAACGGCCCGTCCGCCAACGTGGGCCTGGCCGTGGGCGCCCGTGCCGGTGTGCACACCCCGGTCTCCGCCTGCGCGTCGGGCGCCGAGGCCATCGGCTATGCCATCGAGATGATCCGCACCGGCCGTGCGGACGTCGTCGTCGCGGGCGGCACCGAGGCGGCGATCCACCCGCTGCCGATCGCCGCGTTCGGCAACATGATGGCGATGTCCAAGAACAACGAGGACCCGCAGGGCGCCTCGCGTCCCTACGACACGGCCCGCGACGGCTTCGTCCTCGGCGAGGGCGCGGGCGTCCTGGTCCTGGAGTCGGCCGAGCACGCCGCCAAGCGCGGCGCCCGTGTCTACGCGGAGGCGGTCGGCCAGGGCATCTCCGCCGACGGTCACGACATCGTGCAGCCGGAGCCCGAGGGCCGAGGCATCTCGCACGCCCTGCAGAACCTGCTCGACAACACCGACCTGAACCCGGCGGAGATCGTGCACGTGAACGCGCACGCCACCTCCACGCCGGCCGGTGACGTGGCCGAGCTGAAGGCGCTGCGCAAGATCTTCGGCGACGACACCGACCACATCTCGGTCTCGGCGACCAAGTCGATGACGGGTCATCTGCTCGGTGGCGCGGGCGGCGTGGAGTCGGTGGCGACCGTGCTCGCGCTGTACCACCGGCTCGCCCCGCCGACGATCAACGTCGACAACATCGACCCGGAGGCCGAGGCCAGCGCCGACATCGTGCGCGGCGAGGCCCGCAAGCTGCCGGTCGAGGGCCGGATCGCGGCGCTGAACGACTCGTTCGGATTCGGCGGGCACAACGTGGTGCTTGCGTTCCGCTCGGTCTGATTTCGGCCGTAGTTGTACTGAACGGCGTGTGGCCCGGACTCCCTGCCGGAGTCCGGGCCACACGCCGTTCCGCTTTCTGCGGGCGGCCGGGGACGGGCGGCGGTGGGCCGGTCGCGCAGTTCCGCGCGCCCCTTCGGGGCGCGTTTCAGACCACCTGATGCAACCAGCGCACCGGGGCCCCCTCACCCGCGTACCGGAAGGGTTCCAGCTCGTCGTCCCAGGGCTTGCCCAGCAGCTTGGCGAGCTCGGCCTCCAGTTCCGTCTCACCGCGCTGGGAGCGCATCAGGGCGGCGCGCAGCCGGTCCTCCGGGATCAGGATGTCGCCGTGGATGCCGGTGACCGCGTGGAAGATGCCGAGGTCGGGGGTGCAGCTGTAGCGCTCGCCCTCGGCGGACGGGGACGGTTCCGCGGTGACCTCGAAGCGCAGCAGCTGCCAGCCGCGCAGCGCGGAGGCGAGCTTGGAGGCGGTGCCGGCCTCGCCCTGCCAGGAGAACTCGGATCTCCAGGTGCCGGGGGCGGCGGGCTGCCGGATCCAGTCGAGGTTGACGCGCGTGCCGAGCACGCCCGCGACTGCCCACTCGACGTGCGGGCACAGTGCGCGTGGCGCGGAGTGCACGTACAGGACTCCACGTGTCGTCACCTGAACCTCCGGGCAGACCGCGACATCTTGTAACTTTACGGAACGGGCGTGGCAGGGCGGCCACGGGGCGAGGCTACCGTGCGGCGGCGCAAGGAGTGTGACGTACCGTCGGTCCCGCCGCCTGTAAACGCCGAGGTTTCACCCAAGGGGACGCGGGGCTGACCCAGCGTGTTCGAATGCGCTGCCGAACGACTGCTCACACGGACCGACCAGCCGTGTACGACGAACAGGGGATCAGGGAATGCGGAAGCGACACCGATCGCGGGCCGCCGTCGCGTTCGCGGCGGCGGCCGTGCTGGGGCTCGCCGGATGCGACGCCTCCGGTGGCAACGAGGCGGCTCCACAGGGCACCACCGCGTCGCGGCCGTCTCCGAGGCCCACCCCGGTGTGGAACCGCTCCCCCGGCTCGATCGCCGCCGTGGGCGACTCCATCACACGCGGCTTCGACGCCTGCACCGTGCTGTCCGACTGTCCCGAGGCGTCGTGGGCGACGGGCAGTGACACCGGGGTCGACAGCCTCGCCGTACGGCTGCTGGGGGTGACCGGAGCCGCGGAGCGCAGCTGGAACTACGCGGTGAGCGGGTCCCGGATGTCGGACCTGGCCGGGCAGATCGCGCGGACGGTGCAGCGCAAGCCGGAGCTGGTGACGGTGATGTCCGGCGCCAATGACGCCTGCCGCTCCTCCGTCTCGGCGATGACCCCGGTCGCCGACTTCCGGGCCCAGTTCCAGGACGCGCTGGACACCCTGCGGGCGTCGCTGCCCAGGACGCAGGTGTATGTGTCGAGCGTGCCGAACCTGCAACGGCTGTGGTCGCAGGGGCGCACCAGCCCGCTCGGCAAGCAGGTGTGGAAGCTGGGCCTCTGCCCGTCGATGCTGGGTGACGCCGACGCGCTGGACGCCGAGGCGACCGCGCGGCGTGCCGCGGTGCAGGCCCGTGTGGAGGCGTACAACCAGGTCCTGAAGGAGGTGTGCGCCAAGGACCGGCGGTGCCGCTTCGACGGCAACGCGGTCTTCGACTACAGCTTCGGCACCGACCAGTTGAGCCATTGGGACTGGTTCCACCCGAGCCGCAACGGGCAGTCGCGACTCGCCGAGATCGCCTACCGCGCCATCACGGCGAAGGACCCCGTGACCTAGGGTTTCTCACATGAGTGAACTTTTCGGCACACTTTCCGACGGCACGGCGGTCCACCGCTGGACGCTGCAGCGGGGCGGGGTGCGGGTGCGCGTCCTGTCGTACGGCGGGATCGTGCAGTCGGCCGAGGTCCCGGACCGGGACGGACGCCTGTCGGACGTGGTGCTGGGCCTCCCCGCCCTGGACGGCTATGTGCGCCACCCGGGGCCGTATCTGGGAGCGCTGGTCGGGCGGTACGCCAACCGCATCGCGGGCGCCCGTTTCCCGCTCGACGGCCGGATCTATGCACTGGAGCCGAACGACGGGCCGAATTCGCTGCACGGCGGCGCGCGGGGCTTCGACAAGCGGGTGTGGGACGTGGAGCCGGTCGAGCACGGCGTACGGCTGTTCCGGGTGAGCCCGCACGGCGAGGAGGGGTTCCCCGGCCGTCTCGACGTGTCGGCCACATACACCCTGGACGAGGAGGGCGCGCTGCGGATCGCGTACGAGGCGATCACGGACGCGCCGACCGTGGTGAACCTGACGAACCACTCGTACTGGAACCTGGCGGGTTCGGGGAACGCGGGCGGGCACGAACTGCGGATCGCCGCCTCCCGGTTCACTCCGGTGGACGGGAACCTGATCCCGACCGGGGCGACGGAGGACGTGGCGGGCACGCGCTTCGACTTCCGCGCGGAGCGGAAGGCCGGCTCGGGGTACGACCACAACTTCGTGCTCGACAAGGGCGTGACGAAGACGCCGGCCGAGGTGGCCGAGCTGCACGATCCGGCGTCCGGGCGGGTCCTGACCGTGGCGACGACCGAGCCCGGCCTCCAGCTCTACACCGCGGACCATCTCGGGGACCCGTTCGCCCCCGGCGACGGGATCGCCCTGGAGACGCAGCACTTCCCCGACTCCCCGAACCGTCCGGAGTTCCCGAGCACCGAGCTGCTGCCGGGTGTGGTGTTCCGCTCGGAGACGGTCTACGGATTCTCGGTGCGCTGACGGCGGTGCGACGAGCCCCGGTCCGACGGTCAGGTGCCGGACCGGGGCTGCCCGGTGGGGAACTCGTCCCGGATCAGACGTTAACCCTCGCCGTGACCGCGCGGACCGCGAGGAAGCGGCCCGCCTGAATCTCGTACGAACCCTTCACAAACGACCGCGCGGTCGCGTTCTCGTACCGACTCCGGGCGGCGCGGCGCGGCCGGCCGACGAACGCTTGGACCGCCAAAGTGGCCGGTCCACGTCACGCATCATGGCCCACGTCCCATCCGTCACGCATACTTCCGGCGTCCGGCAGCACGATCCGCACGGCGACGGAAGGACCTGAACTCCCTTGACCTCCATACGTGTTCGGACAGGAATCCTCGGGCTGACCCTGCTCGCGGGGCTCGCCGCACCACGGACCGCGACGGCGGAACCGGTCCCCGTCGCGACCGTCGAGGAGCAGCGGCTCGACCAGGCCGTCCCGCAGGAGATACTCGAACGCTCCGGATTCGCCTCCGTGACACCGGAGTTCGCACGGGCCCTGGCGGAGACCCACTCGTACGCGCAGGCCCGGCGTGTCGTCGTCCGGCAGGGGTCCCGGCTGTGGCGGCGGGCCGTCGACCGGGCCCAGGGGCGAGGGCCGGAGGGCGGGGGCCTCAGCAGGGACGACGACCGGCCGTTGTACTGGGCGCGGCTCGGAATGACCCGGCAGCTGCGGGCCTGGGAGCCGGAGTTCGGGCTGTCGGGGACCCAACGCGCCGACCTGCTGTCGAAGTTGGATGTGACTTCGCGTGGCGAGGACACCGTCCGCTACCCGCTCGGCGGGGGCGTGAAGCGGATCCTGGTCACCGGGTTCGATCCGTTCACGCTGGACCGGGACATACGGATCTCCAATCCGTCCGGGGCGACCGCGCTCGCACTGGACGGCACCACCATCCGTACGGCGCACGGGCCGGCGCGTATCGAGACCGTCATCCTCCCGGTGCGCTGGCAGGATTTTGCGGACGGAACCGTCGAGCGGGCGCTGCGCCGGCAGCTGCCGCGGGTGGACCTCTTCACGACGGTGAGCCAGGGACGGGTCGGCCGCTTCGACATCGAGCGGACCAACGGGGCTTGGCGGGGCGGCTTCCCCGACAACGACAACATCAGCCGAACCGGCACGATCCCGGTCACGGACCCGGCCACACAGCCGCAGTGGACGTCGACGACCCTTCCGTACGGGGCGATCGTGGCCGCGCACACCGGGCGCTTCCCCGTGTACGACCACACCGAGGTGACCGAGATCCCGGCGGGCGGCACCGATCCCGTCGTACGGCCGGACGGGCCGACCGCGGGGTCGACGGCGCGGGCCGGGGGCGGCGGCGACTACCTCTCCAACGAGATCGCCTACCGGGCGACGCTGCTGCGGGACCGGCTCGGACTGCACGCGACGCTGCCGGGCGGGCACGTGCACACGCCGGTCCTGCAGTTCGGCAAGGGGAACACCGATCCGGCGACCGGGACGATCACCGATCCGGAGTTCGTACGGAACCGGCTGGACATCATCGCGCAGGTCCGGTCGATCGTGACGGTGGCATGTGAGGCGACGTCGACCGAGTAGCCACCCGCCGGTTCAGAAGCCGCGGCCGGTGCCGGACGGGGGCGACCCCCGTCCGGTTTGGGCGACCCACATCCGGGGTGGGCAGCCCCCATCACGGGTGGGTGATCCCCATCACGGGTGGGTGATCCCCATCACGGGTGGGTGACCTGCTCGTCGTCCGAGTCCTCCGGGTCGTCCGCGTCCTCGCTGTTCTCCTCGCCCAGCAGCTCCCGGGTCAGCAGCGTGGCGCCCGCGACCGCGCCCGGCATCAGGAAGACGGCGACGAACGGGACCAGGAAGGCGAGGCCGAGGGGCGTGCCGAAGCCCCAGACGAGGAGTCTGCGGGAGCGCAGCAGGGTGAGGCGCTCGCGAAGTTCGACGCCGCGCCGCTGGAGAGCCACGGCCGTCAGTTCCTCGGTGAGGAAGAAGCCGGTGACGAGGAAGCCGATCACCGGCACGACGGTCTGGCCGACGAAAGGGAGGAAGCCCAGCCCGAAGAGGAGGACGCCCCAGAGCATGGCGCGGACGAGGATGCGCAGGCTGTCGCGGGCGGATATCCACAGTTCGCGGTGGAGGGGAAGCCCCGACCGGGGCGCCGTGCCGTCCGGGCAGACGTCGCGGTCGACCTTCTCCGACAGGCTCTCGTAGAAGGGCTGACCCACGAGGAGCGTGACGGCCGTGAAGGTGAGGACCGCGAGGAGCAGGGCGAGCGCGAAGAGGACGGCGGTCAGGAAGCCGCGGAAGAGGCCGAGCCATGGACTCGGCCAGGCGTCGGCGAAGGGAGTGGCCCAGGTGACGGCGTCCTCGCCCCACAGGGCCAGGGCGACAAGCGCCGCCGCGTACAGGACGAGGGTGATCAGGCCCGGCACGAGCCCGAATCCGTACTGCTTGCCGTGCCGGGCCACCCATTGCTGGCCCTTCAGCAGATGGCCGAATCCCGCCCCGAGATCACGCATGTGGAAAATTTTAAGGTGTCGCTGCGCGGCACCGTCACGCCGGTGTCACCGCCACCACCACCCCCTGGTCCGCCGCCGGGTTCACCGCCGCCGAGACCCGTACCGCCGCCGCCCTCGCGAAGCGGCCCGCGCGGGAAGCGGAGGCCAGGAGAAGCGGCTGGATCTGTTCCAGGGCGGCCACCAGGATCTCCTCGCTCGCCAGCAGCATCGGGCGGGCCGCCTCCGTCGTGGCCGCCGCCGCTTCCGTGAGGTCGGCCAGGGGCGGCAGGGCCGCCCGGGCCACCGTGGCTCCCGCTGCCGCCGCCCGCTCCACGAGGCCCACCTGGAGCGGCATCAGGGGTGCCAGCGCCGCCGTCAGCGCGTCGGCGATACGGCCGAGTTCGGGCGCCGAGTCCCGCAGCACCTCGGCCGCGGCCCGGATCAGCGGCGTCAGGGCGAGGAGCACGCCCGCGGCGAGGCCGGCCGCCGTGGGCAGCAGCGGCGAGGTGGCCTCCACCAGTTCCCCCAGGACCGCCACGACCTCCTGCAAGGCCGGTTCCACCGCGTCGAGCACCGGCAGCAGAGTGTCGCCCAGCGCGGTCAGCAGCGCCTGCGCCGGTTCGCTCACCGGGTGCACCGCAAGCGGCGCACCGGTGGTGCCGAGCCGGGTCAGCGTGTCGACGATCCGGTAGAACGCCTCCTGCGCCTGCGGTGACGCGCTCGCCTCCGCCAGCTCCGCAGTGGTCTGCCGCAGCACGCGTAATGCCTCGGCGCCCGAACCGTCCCTGGGATCCAGGGTGTTGACGGCGATCCTCGTGATGTTCCCGGCCGTGTCCAGGAGTTGGCCGGCGATCACGGTGGTGCTGCGCGCCACGCGCACCACATCGCCCCTGCTGGGGAGCGACGGAATCGGGGACATGGAGCCCTCCTCGCCTCGCACGGAGCGTCACGGGGCCTCGAACGGACCGAGGCAGCCGCCTCCAGCATGCCCCCTGCTGCCCGCCGTGGATGCGCCGTTCGCCGCGAAAGGGCCCGCACAGCGACGCAGGCGACGCAGGTCAGGCGTGCGTCACGGTGATGGTCAGAGCTTGACGATCATCTTGCCGATGTTGTCGCCACGCAGTACGCCGAAGAACGCCTCGAGGTTGTTCTCGATGCCCTCGACAACGGTCTCGCGGTACTTCAGCTCGCCGGAGCGGACCCAGGCGCCGACCTCCTGGACGAACTGCGGCTGGAGGTCGTAGTGGTCACCGACCAGGAAGCCCTCGATACGGCCACGGGTCTGGATGAGCCGGGCGAGGTTCTTCGGGCCGGGCGCGGGCTCGGTGTTGTTGTAGACCGAGATCATGCCGCAGACGGCGATGCGGCCGCCCTGGTTGAGGGAGCCGATGGCGGCCTCGAGGTGGTCGCCGCCGACGTTGTCGAAGTACACGTCGACGCCGTCCGGGGCGGCTTCGCGCAGTTGCTGGGCCACGGGGCCGTTCTTGTAGTTGAAGGCCGCGTCGAAGCCGTACTCCTCGACCAGGAGCTTGACCTTCTCGTCGGAGCCCGCCGAGCCGATGACCCGCGAGGCACCCTTCAGCTTGGCAATCTGCCCGACCTGGCTGCCCACGGCCCCCGCGGCGCCCGACACGAAGACGGAGTCGCCCTCCTTGAAGGCGGCGGTGCGCAGCAGACCGGCATAGGCGGTCAGACCGGTCATACCGAGAACGCCGAGGTACGTGGACAGGGGCGCGGCCTCGGGGTCGACCTTGACGGCGTTCCTGGCGTCCACGACCGCGTACTCACGCCAGCCGAAGAAGTGCAGGACGTGGTCGCCGGGCTCGATGCCCTCGGCGTTGGAGACGACGACCTCGCCGACCGCGCCGCCCTGCATCGGCTTGTCCAGCTCGAAGGGGGCGACGTAGGACTTGGCGGCGCTCATGCGGCCGCGCATGTAGGGGTCGACGGAGACGTATTCGTTCCGCACGAGGACCTGGCCCTCACCCGGCTGCGGTACCTCCGCCTCGACGAGGGCGAAGTCCTCGGGCTTGGGCCAGCCGACCGGGCGGCTGAGCAGGTGCCATTCGCGGCTGACGGCGGGGAGGGTGGGGGTGTCGGTCATGGCGCCTTTTTTCCTCACGTGCTGCTGGCCAAATACTTCAGAACCTGAAACAACCATGCTCCTTAATATTTAAGGATGTCAAGTAAGGGGGTAGCCTGGATGCCATGGCCACGCAGAAGACACCCCGAATCGACCCCCTCACCCTGGAGGTCGTGGACCTCATCGGCACGGTCGTGGCCCGCTACCACGAGGAGTACGAGGAGGCGGCGGCCGAGCACGCGCTGACCGGGGCGCAGGCGCGGCTGCTGAGCCTGCTGTCGCTGGAGCCGCTGCCGATGCGGCGGCTGGCGCAGCAGTTGAAGTGCGAGCCGTCCAATGTCACCGGGATCGTGGACCGGCTGGAGGCGCGAGGCCTGGTGGAGCGCCGCCCGGACCCGGCGGACCGCCGGGTGAAGCTGGCGGCGGCGACGGAGGAGGGCCGCCAGGTGGCCCGGAGCCTGCGGGACTCCCTGAACTTCGCCCGCGAGCCCCTGGCGGGACTGTCCGACGACGAACGCCTGTCCCTACGGGATCTCCTGCGCCGGATGCTGGAGGCCTAGCCACCGCCCGGGCCCGCGCCCCCGGACACCCGGCCGACCGGTCTCGCCCTCGCGGACCGCCCGCCCGCCAGCAGACCGCCCGCCCGCCAGCAGACCGCCCGCCCGCCAGCAGAGCGTCAGGTGCACCACCACAGGAAGCACGATTTCGTCGGTGACGGCTTCGGCACCGGGCTCGTGCGTGTCGGCGCCGTCGAGGGAGCCGCACTCGGTGCCGCGGTCTCCGTCGGGGCCGGCGCCGCGGCCGAGTGATCCGGGAGGCCGGTGGCGGCCGCCGACTGCGTGCCCGCGGCCTTCTTCTTCGCCTTGTCGGACTTCTTGTCCTTCGCGGAGACGGACGGAGACGCGGAGGCCGAGACCGGCACCCGGGACACACCGGCGGCGCCCCCGTCATCGGCCCCACCGGGCGGACCGGTCGTCTCGCTCGCGGAGGCCGCGCCGTCCGCCGTGGCACCTCCCGCACTCGCGGCGTTCGGGGTGGACCCCGGCGCCTCGATGCCGAGTTCGGCCAGACTCAGCGCGCCCGCCGCCAGCAACAGCCCGGCGCCCGCGAACAGGACCCGCCGCCGGCGTCTGCGATGCGCGGCGGCCTTGCGGTCGCGACGCCCGGCCCGGGTCCCGGGGCCGGGGTCGCGGTCAACGGCCGCTCCGCGCCCCTTCGCACGCCGTCGGTTCTGCGCCCGTCCGGGCCGGACGGCCTGCTGCCGTACGGGCTCCCGCCGTCCCGGCTCCTCCTCGTACGAGTGCTCGGCCCCGTCGGAGCCGGGGTACTCCCCCGCGCCGTCGAAGTCCCTTGAACCGTCGAAGCCGTCGTCGGCGGAGGGCGCGTCGCCCTCGCCGGCGTACGCATGCAGTTCTTCGACCGGCGTGCCGCAGCCCGGGCAGGCGAGGGCGCCGTTCAGGTGCCTTCGGCACGGGTGGCAGTAGTCCATGACGCCGGAAGACTAAATTCCGCACAGGTAACGTTCCTAGGGGCAGCGGTGAAAGTTGTGTGGACAACCGGCCGACAAGGTGTGGCGGGTTGAGCGCGCCGCGCGAAAGAGTTGTCGAAACGCTTGCCGAAACCGTTATGCGCCCGACCCATTGACACCCCCGCCATCCCGTCCCTACTGTCACGCCAGCATTTCGAACGTGTGCCGAAATTTCGAACATACGGTCTGAGCCGACGAAAGCACCGACGAAGCAGCGAGGGGCAACTGCCGTGCGCATCACCGGAATCAGCACACACGTGGTCGGGACGCCGTGGCGCAACCTGACGTACGTCCAGGTGCACACCGACGAGGGAATCACCGGAGTGGGCGAGACCCGGATGCTGGGCCGCACCGACGCGCTGATCGGCTACCTGCGGGAGGCGGAGGCGAATCACATCCTCGGCTCCGACCCGTTCGCGGTGGAAGACCTCGTACGCCGGATGAAGTACGGCGACTACGGGCGCGCCGGAGAGATCGTCATGTCCGGCATCGCGGTGGTCGAGACGGCCTGCTGGGACATCAAGGGCAAGGCCCTCGGCGTTCCCGTCTGGCAGCTCCTCGGCGGCGAGGTCACCGACAGGATCAAGGCGTACGCCAACGGGTGGTACACCACCGAGCGGACCCCGGAGGCGTACCACAAGGCCGCCCGGGAGGTGGTCGCCCGCGGCTACCGGGCCCTGAAGATCGACCCGTTCGGCACCGGGCACTTCGAGCTCGACCACGAGCGGACTCTGTACGCCGTCTCCCTCGTCGAGGCCGTGCGGGACGCCATCGGGCCCGAGGCCGAGCTGATGCTGGAGATGCACGGCCGCTTCTCCCCCGCCACCGCCGTCCGGCTCGCCCACGAGCTCGCGCCGTTCAAGCCGGCCTGGCTGGAGGAGCCGGTCCCGCCGGAGAACCTCAAGGCACTGGAGAAGGTCGCGGCCAAGGTCGACCTCCCGGTCGCCACGGGTGAGCGCATCCACGACCGGATCGAGTTCCGCGAGCTCTTCGAGAGCCAGGCCGTGGACATCATCCAGCCGGACGTCGGCCACATCGGCGGCATCTGGGAGACCCGGAAGCTGGCTGCCACCGCCGAGACCCACTACATGCTCGTCGCGCCGCACAACGTGGGCGGGTCCGTCCTCACCGCCGCCTCCCTCCAAGTCGGCTTCACCACCCCGAACTTCAAGATCCTCGAGCACTTCAACGACTTCGCGGACGCGGAGATCAAGAAGGTCGTGAAGGGCGGCCCGCAGGTCGTCGACGGCTACTTCCACCTCTCCGACGCGCCGGGCCTCGGTGTGGAGCTCGACGTCGACGCGGCAGCCGAGTTCCCGCAGCAGCAGGCCCGGTTCGACCTGTGGGCCGAGGGCTGGGAGCAGCGCAGGCCGAAGAGGACCAAGTGAGCGTCCGGCTCGATGTGAAGGAGACGCAGTGAGCACCGCCGTCGTCATCGAGGCGCCGGGCGCGTACCGCCTCGTCCCCCACGAACCGGTGGCGCCGGGTCCCGGCGAGGCGCTTCTCCGGGTCCACGCCGTGGGCATCTGCGGCAGCGACCGCGAGGTCTACCAGGGCAACCGGCCCGAGGGCTACGTCCGCTATCCGCTCATCCCCGGCCACGAGTGGTCCGGCACGGTACAGGCGGTCGGCGCCGGCGTGCCGGAATCGCTCGTCGGCCGCAAGGCCGTGGGCGAGGGCTTCCGCAACTGCCAGGTCTGCGACCGCTGTCACGCGGGCGAGACGACGCTGTGCACCTCGGGCTACGAGGAGACGGGCTTCACCCAGCCGGGCGCGATGGCCCACACCCTCACCCTCCCGGCCCGGCTGCTGCACGTCCTGCCGGACGACGCGGACCTGACCGCGGCGGCGCTCCTGGAGCCCGCCGCCTGTGTCGCGGCCGCCGCGCTGAAGGTGAACGCGCGGCCGGGCGAGCGGGTCGCCGTCGTCGGCACCGGGACGCTGGGCATGTTCGCCGTGCAGTTCCTGAAGGCCGTCTCGCCGGCCGAGCTGCTGGTGGTCGGCACCCGGGCCGACCGCGCGGCGCTGTCCCGGCGGTTCGGCGCCACCTGCTTCCGTACCACCGACCAATTTCTCCCCGGCGACTTCGACGTCGTCGTGGAGACCGCCGGGTCGGCGTCCGCCGCGCGCACTGCCGTACGTCTGCCAAGGCGCGGCGGACGCCTCGTCCTCACCGGCATCCCGGCACCCGGCGCGGACGGCCTCGACCCCACCGATCTGGTCGTACGGCAGCTGGAGGTGCGGACCGTGTTCGGGGCACCGCCGGACGCTTGGGCGCACACGGTGCGGGTGTTCGGCGCCGGGCTGCTCGATCCGCTGCCGCTTGTCACGCACGAGCTGCCGCTCGGCGAGTTCCCCCGGGCCATCGAGCTGGTCGGGGCCGGGGATCCGAAGGTCGGAAAGGTCCTGTTGCGTCCGTGAACCCCCTCGAGCCGTACGCCGGCGCGGAGTTACCTGACGGGCTTCGTACCGGCATACCCCCAAGCCTCTTTCACGCCCTGGGCTGCGAACACTGTCCGAAATATCGAACATAAGGACGCCTTGTGACCGACTCCGCCACGGCAGCACGCAGGCCAGGTGAGCAGGTGCTCGCCGCGCTCGGCCTGGGCGCGCCCGCTCTCTCCCCCGCCGACGCCTCGCCGCACGCCTTCCCCGGAGGCGGCCGCTGGCGCACCGAGATCCCCTCGTGTGAGGGACCCGAGGCGCTGGCAGTGGTCCTCAAGGAGTCCTCCCGGCTCGACGTGCCGATCCACCGCATCAGCCAGGGCAGCGGCGTATGGATGCTGACCGACGCCGAGATCACCGAGATGGTCGAGGCCACGGCCGAGCGTGACATCGAGCTGTGCCTGTTCACCGGCCCACGCGGCACCTGGGACATCGGCGGCTCCGTACGCTCCGACTCGCGCGGCGCCGGTCTCAGGGCGCGGGGCCACGACGCCGTCGCCGGATGCGTCGAGGACGCCGTCCGGGCCACCGAGCTGGGCGTCACGTGCCTGCTCGTCGCCGACGAGGGCGTGCTGTGGACCCTGCACCGGGCCAGGGAGCGGGGAATCGTCCCGGCCGACACCGCCCTCAAGGTGTCCGCGCTGATCGGGCCGGTCAACCCGGCGTCGTACGCCGTCTACGAGCGCCTGGGCGCCGACTCGGTCAATGTGCCCAGCGACCTGACGCTCGATCACATCACCGAGATCCGGCGGGTCTCCGCCGCACCCATGGACATGTACATCGAGGCCCCCGACGACCTCGGCGGGTACGTGCGGATGTACGAGGTCGCCGAGCTGATCCGGCGCGGCGCACCGCTCTATCTGAAGTTCGGCCTGTCCAAGGCGCCCGGGATCTACCCGTACGGCGGGCACCTGCGGGACGTGGCCCTGGACACCGCACGGGAGCGGGTACGGCGCGGCCGGCTCGCTCTCGACCTGCTCGCCCGGCACGGCGCGGACGGCCACATGGCGCCGCTCGGCTCCCGGCTGCCCGGCACGCTCAACCGCTTCCCCACCGGCGCCTGAACCGCCGACCGCCCCTGTCCACGACGAGAAGAACAAGGACTGATCACCATGCGCACTCGCAGAGCCGCTCTCGCCGCGATGGCCACGGCCGCGTCCCTCGCGCTCACCCTGACCGCCTGCGGCCGGAACAGCTCCGGCGGCAGCAAGGAGGACAAGGGCAGCGCCAAGGGCGGCACCATCGGCATCGCGATGCCGACCAAGTCCTCCGAGCGCTGGATCGCGGACGGCAAGAACGTGGTCAAGGACCTCGAGGCCAAGGGCTACAAGACCAAGCTGGTCTACGGCGAGGACGACCCGGACACCCAGGTCTCGCAGATCGAGAACCTGATCACCCAGGGCGTCAAGGGCCTGATCATCGCGGCCATCGACAACAAGTCCCTGAACAACGTCCTCCAGCAGGCCGCCGACGCGGGCATCCCGGTCATCTCCTACGACCGCCTCATCCTCGGCACCAAGAACGTCGACTACTACGCGTCCTTCGACAACGAGAAGGTCGGCGAGCTCCAGGCCGGCTACATCGTCGACAAGCTGGGCCTGAAGAACGGCAAGGGCCCGTTCAGCATCGAGCTGTTCGCCGGCTCCAACGACGACAACAACACCAAGTACTTCTTCAACGGCGCGATGAGTGTCCTCAAACCGTACCTGGACAGCAAGAAGCTGGTCGTCAAGTCCGGCCAGACCGCGCTCAACCAGGTCACGACGCTGCGCTGGGACGGCGCCACCGCGCAGAAACGCATGGACGACATCCTGACGTCGGCGTACAAGAGCGCCAAGATCGACGCCGTCCTGTCGCCGTACGACGGCATCTCCATCGGCATCCTGTCCTCGCTGAGGTCGGACGGCTACGGCTCGGGCAGCAAGCCGCTGCCGGTCATCACCGGCCAGGACGCCGAGCTCGCCTCGGTGAAGTCGATCATCGCCGGTCAGCAGACACAGACCGTCTACAAGGACATCCGCAAGCTGGCCGAGGTCGCCGCGACCATGGTCGACGACGTGCTCAACAAGAAGACACCGCAGGTCAACGACACGAAGACCTATGACAACGGCACCAAGGTCGTCCCGGCCTATCTGCTGCAGCCGGTGAGCGTCGACAAGTCCAACTACGAGGACGTGCTGGTCAAGGGCGGCTACTACACCGACGCCCAGCTCAAGTAACCGCATCCCACCGACCGCAACCGACCGGAAGGCACGACCATGGCGGGACCCGTCCTGGAAATGCGCTCGATCGTCAAGACCTTTCCCGGTGTCAAAGCGCTGTCGGACGTCGTACTGACGGTCCGGCAGGGCGAGGTCCACGCCATCTGCGGGGAGAACGGCGCCGGGAAGTCCACCTTGATGAAGGTGCTCTCCGGCGTCCATCCGCACGGCACCTACGAGGGCGAGATCCTCTTCGAGCAAGAGGTCTGCCGCTTCAAGGACATCCGGGCGAGTGAGCACCACGGCATCGTCATCATCCACCAGGAGCTGACGCTGGTGCCGTACCTCTCCATCGCGGAGAACATCTTCCTCGGCAACGAGCACGCCACGCGCGGCCTCATCAACTGGAACGACACCCTAAAGCACGCCGCCGAACTGCTCGGCCGCGTCGGCCTCGACGAGCACCCGCAGACCCGGGTCGCCGACATCGGTGTGGGCAAGCAGCAACTCGTGGAGATCGCGAAGGCGCTGTCCAAGTCGGTGAAGCTGCTCATCCTCGACGAGCCGACGGCGGCCCTGAACGACGAGGACAGCGGCAAACTCCTGGATCTCATCCTGGAGCTGAAGAACCAGGGCATCACCTCGATCATCATCTCCCACAAGCTGAACGAGATCCGCAAGGTCGCCGACTCGGTGACGATCCTTCGCGACGGACGCACCATCGAGACCCTCGACGTGAAGGCGCCGGAAACGACCGAGGAGCGGATCATCGCGGGCATGGTCGGCCGCGACCTCGACCACCGCTTCCCCGAGCGCACCCTGCACAAGGCTCATCAGGGCGCGGCCCCGGCCCTGGAGATCCGCAACTGGACCGTGCACCACCCGATCGACCAGCAGCGCAAGGTGGTCGACGACGTGTCGATCCAGGTGCGGCACGGGGAGATCGTCGGCATCGCGGGGCTGATGGGCGCCGGCCGAACCGAGCTGGTGATGAACGTCTTCGGGCGCGCCTACGGCCGCTACACGGGCGGCACGGTCCTCAAGGACGGCAGGGAGATCCGTACGAAGACCGTCGCCGAGGCGGTCGGGCACGGCATCGCGTATGTCACCGAGGACCGCAAGCACTACGGCCTCAACCTCATCGACACCATCAACCGGAACATCTCGCTGACCGCCCTGAAGAAGGTCTCCAGGCGCGGCGTGGTCGACGAGCACGAGGAGCGGCAGGTCTCCGAGGGCTTCCGCACGTCCATGAACATCAAGGCCCCGACCGTCTTCGAACCGGTGGGCAGACTGTCGGGCGGCAACCAGCAGAAGGTCGTCCTCAGCAAGTGGATCTTCGCGGGTCCGGACGTACTGATCCTGGACGAGCCCACGCGCGGCATCGACGTGGGCGCCAAGTACGAGATCTACACGGTCATCGACCGGCTGGCCGCCCAGGGCAAGGCGGTCGTCTTCATCTCCTCCGAGCTGCCGGAGCTGCTCGGCATGTGCGACCGCATCTACACGATGGCTGCGGGTCGGCTGACCGGAGAGGTACCGCGGGCCGAGGCCACACAGGAAGTGCTCATGCGCCGGATGACGAGGGACACACAGGACAAAGAGGTAACCCGATGAGTACGGACGTGACCGCCGGGACCCCGGCCCCCGCGCCGCCGGGCGGAAGCGGGCCGGCCGCAGGCGAGGGCCCGCTCCGGCTGATGCTGAACGGCCTGCGCCGGAACATGCGGCAGTACGGCATGCTGATCGCGCTCGGTCTGATCGTCGTCCTCTTTGCGGTCTGGACCGGCGGGGACCTGCTGCTGCCGCGCAACGTCTCCAACCTGGTGCTGCAGAACAGCTACATCCTGATCCTCGCGATCGGCATGATGCTGGTGATCGTCGCGGGCCACATCGACCTGTCGGTCGGCTCTCTCACTTCCTTTGTGGGCGCCGTGGCGGCCGTCCTGACGGTCAGCCACCATGTGGCGTGGCCGGTCGCCGTGGTGCTGTGCCTGCTGGTGGGCGCGGCGGCGGGGGCGCTGCAAGGGTTCATGATCGCGTATCTGGGCATTCCGTCGTTCATCGTCACCCTCGCCGGGATGCTGCTCTTCCGGGGCCTCACGGAGATCCTGCTCAAGGGGCAGACCCTCGGCCCGTTCCCGGACGGGCTGCAGAAGATGGGCAACGGCTTCCTGCCGGAGGTCGGACCGGACACCGACTACCACAACCCCACCCTGCTCCTCGGCCTGGTCCTCATCGCCGCCGTGGTGTGGCAGGAGGTGCGGGACCGGCGCCGGCAGCAGGAGTTCGCGCTCGCCGTTCTGCCCGGGCGGCTGTTCGCGCTGAAGCTGGTCGCCCTGGTCGCGGCGATCCTCGTCGCCACGATGCTGCTGGCCAGCTACAAGGGCGCGCCGATCGTGCTCCTCGTCCTCGGCGTCCTGGTGGTCGGATACGGCTATGTCATGCGCAACGCCGTCTTCGGCCGCCACATCTACGCGATCGGCGGCAACCTGCCCGCGGCGAGGCTCTCCGGCGTCAAGGACAAGAAAGTCACCTTCCAGGTCTTCCTGAACATGGGCGTGCTCGCGGCCCTGGCGGGTCTGGTGGTCGCCGCCCGCCTGAACGCGGCCTCACCGAAGGCGGGCGTGAACTTCGAACTCGAGGCGATCGCCTCGTCGTTCATCGGTGGTGCGTCCATGAGCGGCGGTGTCGGCACCGTCCTCGGCGCCATCATCGGCGGTCTCGTCCTCGGCGTGCTGAACAACGGCATGAACCTCCTCAGCGTAGGCACCGACTGGCAGCAGGTCATCAAGGGCCTGGCCCTGTTGATGGCGGTCGGCTTCGACGTGTGGAACAAGCGCAAGTCCGGTTCGTAAGTCGGTCCGGGCCCCGCCCATGTGATGCGTCCGAAGTCACACCCGACTCACACCAGTTGAACAACGCCACTTCCGTATCCGTATGAGTGGCTGGCCCGTGCTCCCCCGCACGGGCCACCCACCGACGGAGGTTCCCTTGGCAGACAGCGTCACCTCGCTCTTCCGCAGCACGGCGGCGCACAGCCCCTCGATGGCTGCGTTGACACGTGAGAGCGACGGCGTCGGCCCGGTGGACTTCTGCATTCCCTGCAATCCGTACTTCCCCACGCCCGCCATGTTCGACGAGATGGCGAGCAAACTCCGTGAGATCGTCTCCTACTATCCGAGCAGCGCCGACACGATCACGGCCGAGCTGTGCAGCCTGCTCCAGCTGCCGCCCCAGTGCGTGGTGATGGGCAATGGCTCGACCGAGCTGATCACCTGGATCGACCACCTGCTGGTCCGCGAGTCCCTCGCCGTCCCCGTCCCCACTTTCGGCCGCTGGACCGACCAGCCCATGGAGACCGGCAAACGCGTCGACATGTTCCCGCTCCAGGAGTCCAGTGGCTTCTCCCTGGACCTGGCCCAGTACGCCGAGTTCATCCGCAAGCGCGGCACCCGTGTCGCCGTCGTCTGCAACCCGAACAACCCCGACGGCGGATATGTCCACCGTCAGGCGCTGGTGCAGTTCATGGACGCAATGACGGATCTGGACCTCGTGGTGATCGACGAATCCTTCCTGGAATTCGCCGACGCGGAGAACGAGCCCAGCGTCGCCGAGGACGCGGTGATGCGGCCGAACGTCATCGTGCTGCGCAGCCTCGGCAAGAACTTCGGCCTGCACGGAATCCGCTTCGGCTATCTGGTCGCGAACCCCTCCCTCGCGGGCAAGGTCCGCTCGATGCTGCCGAAATGGAACCTCAACTCCTTCGCGGAGCACGTGGTGTTCATGCTGAAGGAGCACGGTGCCGAGTACATGGAGAGCCTGCACCAGATCCGCCGGGACCGGCTGGACATGGCCCGCCAGCTCTCCCAGCTCCCTGGTCTGACGGTCTACCCGTCGCAGGGCAACTTCCTCTTCGTGCGCCTCCCCCTGGGCGCCGAGGGCACCGTGGTCCGGGACCGGCTGCTCACCGAGCACCGGATCCTGGTCCGCGAGTGCGGCAACAAGATCGGTTCATCCAGTCGCTTCCTGAGACTCGTGGTGCGCCCCCAGGTGGACGTGCGTCGCCTGGTGTCCGCCCTGGAGCAGGTGCTCTACGGGACCAGGAGGGGAGCCGCCGTATCCGAGCTGGGCACCGGGACCAGCTACAGCTCGGGTACGGCGGCGGTGGACCGTCTCGTCAGCGAGACCAACGGGGCCGGCCTGCGGGAGCTGGCCTCCCAGGCCGCGGCGATGCCACTGGCCCCGGGCTCGGCCCCGGCTCCGGCGCCCGCGCCGGCCCCCGCCCCCGCCCCCGCACCGACACCGTTCCCGACCCCCGCACCGACGCCGTTCCCCACCCCCGCACCGACGCCGTTCCCCGCCCCGATGCCGG
>NZ_LBMW01000146.1 GCF_026168105.1 Streptomyces hygroscopicus | reverse complement strand
CTTGCGGAGCCGGAACCAGTAGAAGCCGTGGCCTCCGAGGGTGAGCAGGTAGGGCAGTTCGCCGATGGCCGGGAAGCGGACTCCGCCGATCAGTTCCACCGGGTGTCTGCCGCTGAACCGGCTCAGGTCCAGCTCGGTCGGCTGCGCGAACCGGGAGAAGTTGTGCACGCACATCACCAGGTCGTCCCCGTGCTCCCGCAGGAAGGCGAGCACGGCCGGATTCGAGGAGGTCAGCTCGGTGTAGGAGCCCAGACCGAACGCCGGGTTCTGCTTGCGGATCTCGATCATCCGCCGCGTCCAGTGCAGCAGCGACGACGGCGACGACATCGACGCCTCGACATTGGTCACCTGGTAGCCGTAGACCGGATCCATGATCGTGGGCAGATACAGCCGCCCCGGATCGCACGAGGAGAACCCGGCGTTGCGGTCCGGGGTCCACTGCATCGGGGTGCGCACCGCGTCCCGGTCGCCCAGCCAGATGTTGTCGCCCATGCCGATCTCGTCGCCGTAGTACAGGATCGGCGAGCCGGGCAGGGACAGCAGCAGCGCGGTGAACAGCTCGATCTGGTTGCGGTCGTTGTCCAGCAAGGGCGCCAGGCGGCGGCGGATGCCGATGTTGGCACGCATGCGCGGGTCCTTGGCGTACTCCGCCCACATGTAGTCACGTTCCTCGTCGGTGACCATCTCGAGGGTGAGTTCGTCGTGGTTGCGCAGGAAGATGCCCCACTGGCAGTTCGAGGGGATGGCGGGGGTCTTGGCCAGGATCTCGGAGACCGGGTAGCGCGACTCGCGGCGCACCGCCATGAAGATGCGCGGCATGACCGGGAAGTGGAAGGCCATATGGCACTCGTCGCCGCCGCTTCGGTAGTCGCCGAAGTAGTCGACCACATCCTCGGGCCACTGGTTCGCCTCCGCCAGCAGCACCGTGTCCGGGTAGTGCGCGTCGATCTCCTTGCGCACCCGCTTGAGGAACTCGTGCGTCGCCGGCAGGTTCTCGCAGTTGGTGCCTTCCTGCTGGTAGAGGTAGGGCACCGCGTCCAGCCGGAACCCGTCGATGCCCAGGTCCAGCCAGAACCTCAGCGCGGAGGTCATCTCCTCCTGGACGGCCGGGTTTTCGTAGTTCAGGTCCGGCTGGTGGGAGAAGAACCGGTGCCAGTAGTACTGTTTGCGGACCGGGTCGAAGGTCCAGTTGGAGGCCTCGGTGTCGACGAAGATGACCCGCGCGTCCTGGAACTGCTTGTCGTCCTGCGCCCAGACGTAGTAGTCGCCGTAGGGGCCCTCGGGGTCGTTGCGGGACTCCTGGAACCACGGGTGCTGGTCGCTGGTGTGGTTCATCACGAAGTCGATGATCACCCGCATGCCCCGCTGGTGCGCGGCGTCCACGAACTCCACGAAGTCCGCCAGGTCCCCGAACTCCGGCAGTACCGCCGTGTAGTCGGAGACGTCGTAACCACCGTCGCGCAGCGGGGACTTGAAGAACGGCGGCAGCCACAGGCAGTCCACGCCCAGCCACTAGATCGGA
>NZ_LBMW01000092.1 GCF_026168105.1 Streptomyces hygroscopicus | reverse complement strand
CTCTTTCGCGGGGCGCAGCAGCGTGGGAGAGGCAGGTGCGGGTCAGACAGGCGCGGGGGCAAAGCAGGGCTCGTCGTCGCAAAGCTGCCTTTGCAGTTCCCGTACGAGAGGCAGCACGCGCTTGCCGAAGTACGCGACCTCCTCGTGGTAGTGCAAAAAGCCGAGGAGAAGAAGATCGACGCCGAGCCTGCGGTAGGCGACGATGCGCTCAGCGATCTGCTCGGGAGTGCCGATCAGTCCCGTGCGGAAGCCGTCGTTGTACTGGACCAGGTCCTCGAAGGCCGAGTCCTGCCACATGCCCTTGCCGTCGGCGGTGGACCGGCCCGCCTGCTTCACGGCCGCACCGAAGCCCTCGACAGCATCGGAGTCGGCCTTGGCGACGATCTCCCGAAGGGTGTCGCGAGCCTCGGCCTCGGTGTCGCGGGCGATGAGGAAACCGTTGAGAGCGAACCTGGGTGCCGTACGGCCCGCTCGACCCGCCGCGGCGCGTACGTCGTTGATCTGCTCGACGACTCCGTCGAAGTCCTTGCCGTTGGAGAAGTACCAGTCGGAGACCCGGCCGGCCATCTGCCGGGCGGCGGTGGAGTTGCCGCCCTGGAAGATCTCCGGGTGGGGGCGCTCAGGGGCGCTGAGCGGCTTGGGCTTGAGGGAGAAGTCACGCAGCCGGTAGAAGTCACCGGCGAGTTCGGTGTGGTCCTCGGTCCAGATCTGGCGCAGGGCGCGGATGAACTCCTCCGAGCGGCGGTAGCGCTCGTCGTGCTCCAGCCAGGGCTCGCCGAGGGCGGTGAACTCGTCCTTGAACCAGCCGCTGACGACGTTGACGGCGAAACGGCCGCCGGACAAGTGATCTGCGGTGGCACCGAGTTTGGCGAGGACGCCCGGGTGCCACAGGCCGGGGTGGACGGCGGCGATGACCTTCAGGCGCTCGGTGGCCAGCAGCAGGGCAAGGCTGAAGCTGGTCGACTCGTGCTGGAACTCGGCACCGTAGCCGGCCATGTAACGGACCTGGCTGAGCGCGTACTCGAAGCCGTTGTTCTCAGCGAGGACGGCGAGTTCGCGGTTGTAGTCGTACCCCCAGTCGGTGCGCTGCTCGATCGTGCTGGTGACCAGTCCCCCGCTGACATTGGGGACCCAATAGGCGAATTTGACGGGCGCGGGCATGCGGAACTCCTGTTGCGGAATGCATGGTTGTTCAGGGACGCCACATCCCGGGAAAGGGGCGGGCGCGCGGCAGCGCACAGTTCAGATGGCGCGGTGAAAACGTGGCAGCGGCATGTGCGGCGACAGCCGTGGCGTGACCAAGGGGCGGCGGACCGCGAGGATCAGGCCGCTGAGCAACAGGAGGCGCTGGAGACGCGCGCGAGGTCGACATGGCGTCGCCGCGTGAGGTCCAGTCGCATCTTCATGCCGTCGATCGTGGCAGTGGCCGCTCGGGACAGTCAAGGGAAATCCGACCGGTTCCGTATCGCGGACCACCGGATTTCACGAAGGTGTGACAGGGAAACCCTTGAACCGGTCCCGGGGCGGAGGAATTCTGCTGCCGTGCGGACAGAACAACTGGAATACATCGCCGCAGTGACGCGTCTCGGCTCGCTGCGCCGGGCCGCGGAGGAACTCCGCCTGTCCCAGCCGGCATTGAGCGAAACCGTCAGAAACCTGGAACGCGAACTGGGGGTCGATCTGCCGGAACGCAAACGCACCGGGGCGACGATGAGCGCGGAGGGCCGGGAGCTGCTGCCGCACATCGTCGGCGTACTGGAGGCGGTGGACCGGCTGCGGGCCGCGGCGGGCGAGCAGCACCGCATCAGCCGCATGGTGCGGGTGGGTACGGTCAACGCGGCTACCGTGCCGCTGCTCATCCCGGTGGTGCGCGCCTTCCGTGCCGCGCACCCCGTCACCCAGGTGGAGGTGGTCGCCGCGCAGCAGACGGACATACACCAGGCCCTGACCGAGGGCGGTTTCGACCTCGGCCTGGTGAACCACCAGGAGGGCGACGACGTGCCGGCCGCCCTGGAGTCGACACAACTGCTGCACGGGCAGCCGGTGGTGTGCCTGCAGCCCGACAGCCCGCTCGCATCCCGGACCGCGGTGAGCGTGGACGACCTGCTGACCCAGCCCCTGATCACCATGCGCTCCGGTTACGTCATGAACCGCTACGTGCACCGGCTCCTGAACGGCCGCGCCCCGTCCCTGGCGTACTCCACCGACGGAGCGGAAATGGGCAAGCTGATGGTCGCGCAAGGACTCGGGGCCACCGTACTGCCGGACTTCAGCATCATCGAAGATCCACTGAAACGACTCGGCGCCATCACCCACCGGCCACTGACAGCCGCCCCGCCCCGGGTCCTGCTGATGCTGCAAGGACGCAGATCCCAGTCCGCGCCGCGCGCGGCGCGTGACCTACAGGAGACATTCGCACGCCACGCTGAGGAACTGGGCGGGACGCTGAGCTCGTCGCCGAACCAGGAGGCTGATTCGGCGACTGGCTGAGTGGCGGTGCCGTGGTGGTGCCGCAGGGCGACGTCTGCGGCGGCCGGCCAGGCGCTCGGGGCGTTCTCCCGACCGGGATTCCGCCGTGATGCCTCGGTCCAAGAGGAAGGGACGAAGAGCAATCACGTCTGCTGCTGCGTTTTGCCGCCCCCAGGGACCCGGTCATGGTCGCCGAGTGAGTCTCCTTCAACGTCATCGACACCGAACGCCAGGACTGGGCCCGCGGCTACGCCGCGCTGCGCCGCTACACCGAACGCGAGCACCACGCACGCGTCCCCTACGGCCACAGGGAAGCCCCCGGCCCCCACCACCTCGGCCAGTGGGTCGCAGAACAACGCCGCGCCTACCGAGCCGAACAACTGGACGGGAAACGGGCCGAACAGCTCGAGCAGCTCGGCATGGTCTGGGACACCACCGACGCCGCCTTCCAGGAAAACCTCGCCGCCGCCCGGGTCTACTACGAGCAGCACTGCTCACCCCCGAGAAACTGGCGCAGCTCGCCGGCCTCGGGTTGGAGTGGGCGGCGCAGGCGCGGGCGTAGCGCGGTCACAACCCGAGCCGAGCCGCTCGGGAGGGATGGTTCGGGGACGCCCCGGCTCGGAACGCCGCCCCAGTCCGCCCGGACCCGCGCTCGCTCCTGTGCTGGGCCAGGTGCGCGCTGGGGCGCTCTTGCGTACTGATCAGGCCAAGGCTGCGCGCTGGGGCGCTCTTGCGTACTGATCAGGCCAAGGCCACGTCTTTGCCGGTGGCGCACCATGGCCATGGACTGCGTCGGGTGGGCGGCAGAACGGCCGCCTCATCCGAGCGGCTGTTCACCCTTGGCGACGGTGAAGGCGATGCCGCCCAGCTGCGAGGTGAGGTAGCGGCGCAAGGCCGCTGAGGTGCTGCCTGCCTGGCTGGTCTGCAGTTGGATGCCGGAATGGTCGGTGGCCGGGCCGATCTGGTAGACGGGGAACCCTGCAATCGTCGGGCCATTGTGTGTCATGAGCCTGCGGACGGCCTCCTGCAGTGTCCGTTCGGAGTAGCGGCAAGCAAGGATGTCGAGCCGGTTGAGGTCGACGGCCGGGTGGGCGCGCTTGGCCGCCTGCGCGAGCAGCCTCCCGCGCGCCACGTCCGTGACGCACAGCGCCACCCGCCCTGGGGTGTAGCCGTCGATCACCGTGCCGAAAATGTCCGAGTACGCGGCGTTGAACTCCTCATCGCCGACGGCCTGTGCAAGTGCCTGTGCCTGCGCGGTGTCGTCGGATGCGCTGCTTTCCGCAGCGGGTGAGGCCGCGCTGTGGATCTGCATGCCATCCGGGCAGGAGGCGCTCGCCCCGCCGCTCGGGCTCCTGCTGCCGGCCGGGGACACGGACGGGGTGCTGGCAGACGGCGTCTGCGCCGGGGTGTTCCCCAGCGGGGACCCGGCGCACGCCGCAGTGGCAGCCAGCATCCCCGAACAGAGTGTCAGGGCAACGGCGCGCCGCATGGTGTTCCTTCTTCCGCCCGTGGTCCCGGCCAGGCGCAGCCGCTCCCGACCAGCTCCGAGACGCCGCGACACGATGGCGCGCAGTGTAGCGAGTTCGAAATGGGTCAGGGCCGCCCGTGCCCGGTTGGTGGCCTGTCCCGTACCAAGCCCTGCCGACCGGGCTGAACGCGGAGTATGTGCAGCGTCTCGCCGGCCTCGGACTGGAATGGGCGGCTCCGGCCCCGGAGCAGGAGAGGGGCCCTGCACGGCGGCGGGCGCCCTGCGATCGCATCCCGGGTGCCCGCCATGTCGCACACCAGCGGGCCGCCCGGTCCATCCCCCGGTGCCGAACCGGACCGCCGCAGAAGCCGAATTCCCACCGCCGATCACTGCATTCCGAGACGATCACTGCCGAGCCTCTCGGACGCGCCCCGCCGCTCGGGCCGTCCTGGATCTCTTCAACGGCACCAGCTCCTTCACGGGGACAAAAGGGCCATCGGAGGCGTCGGCATCAGCGTTGTCGTCTGCCCGGGGGTCTCTACCCGGGGCCGGGGCACCTCTCCGCCTCGGCCCCGGTCAGCCGTCAGGTCCGAGGAACCGCCTGGCTCGAGGAGCCGCCGGCTGCGGGCAGGTCGACTTTGTCCCCTGCGGGCCAGGTGCGGACGGCCGGGCCGTGCGGTCCGGCGACCAAGCTGCTCAGGACCTGAGTGTGGACGCTCAGCGCCGGGGGACTCAGCACCGCGTCGTGAATGAGGAAGACCTCGCCGGGTCCGACCTCCCTGACGTAGTCGACGACCTCGGCCAGCTTCACCCATGGCGCACCGGCCGGTGCGAGGAGCGTGCGCACCTCCTCCTCCGGGACAGTGAGCGCGTCGCCCGGGTGGAAGACCCCCTGGACCAGGAAGCCGACGTTGTCGAACTCGGTGAAGTCGCGGTGGATGGTCGCGTGCTTTTCCCCGTACACGTGGAATTCCAGCGGGCCGATGTCGAAAGCGTCGCCGTGCTGGACGGTATGGACGCGCCCGCCGAGGTCAGTGAGGTGGCGGGCGACCGCCGGGTTGGTCCAGATGTCGATGTCGCCGCCGGCTTCCCGCAGCCGGTCGGGGACGAAGTGGTCTACGTGCTCATGCGTGACGAGCACCGCGTCGGCGCCCTTCAGTGCGTCCGGATCGCTGAAGCAGCCGGGGTCGATGACGACGGTGCAGCCCTGGTGCTGCAGTCGTATGCAGGAATGCCCCAGTGAGGTGATGTGCATGACTGGTCTCCCTTCCATTTGTACAGCCGGACTGTACAGCATTGCTGTATATCTGTCCTGCGGGTACGGTGATGCCGTGAACGAGCAGGAGATCGCGAGCGACCTGCGAGCCGTCCTCGGAAACCTGGTGCGGCGCGCACGGGCCACCGATGCCATGCCGCAGGCGCAGGCCGCGGTGCTGGGCTTCCTGGACCGTGAAGGGCCCATGACCACCAGCGAGCTCGCGGCCCGGCAGCAGGTGCGCCACCAGTCGGCGGCGCGGGTCGTCGGCCAACTCGTGGAACTGGGCCTCGCCCGCCAGAAGCCCCATCCGGACGACAGGCGCAAGGTCCTCGTCATGCTGACCGATGCAGGCCTGCAGGCACTTAAGGCACGCCGCGGCCGCCGAGCCGACTGGCTCGCCGAGGCCATCAGGGCAGAGCTGTCCCCCGCCGAACAGCAACAGCTCGCGCAGTCCGTCGCCCTCCTCAAGCGGCTGGCCTGGCACGGCGATCGCAGCTGACCGCCTCCCGCAGGTACAGCACTGCCCGCCGGACCCGCAGGGCGGAAGTGACGGCCGGCCCAGGTGTGGGAGATCCGCCTGTAGTCCAGGACGTAGGCCAGGGCACCGTGGTGGATGAACCGGCAGGTGATGCAGCGCAGGAGGGCCGACTTGCCGCCGCCGGTGCCCGCAGAGGCCAAAACGTGCAGGGGCCCATGGTCCAGGCCGCCGCAGACTTCCTTCTTGTCCGCCCCCAGGCCGATGAGCGGCGCGGACCCGGGCATCTTCGCGAGGATCTCGCGCATGCCCGGGTCGGACAGGCGCAGCACCTTGAGCGGGATGTGCCGCTTGTTGACGATGACGTGCGTGATGACGTGCGTGTCCTTCCCGGCCCGGCGCCAGGTGAAGGAGACGTTCTCCCAGGGCGGGACGAAGAGGATCCGCGGGTCTTCGAGGCCGGCAGCCCCGCTCTCCACGCCGGTCACGACATACGGCGAGAGACAGCCGCCGCTGAAGTCCATCCCCTTGATCAGCTCCAGTTCGAGACCGAGCGTGGCCGACTCCTCCACCTCGATCACGCCGTCCTTGCCGACCTTGTCCATGGCCTCGGCGATCACCTCTTCCGATGGCGGGTTCGGCGAAGGCGGCCCTGGTGACGATCTCGGCGATCCGCTCCTTGGTCTCGACCCCGAAGCCGGGCCCGAGCGCGTCCTCGGCCCGGCGGCAGGCGGCTGCAAAGGCACGGGAGGCGAGGACGGGCCGCAGCCCGGCCCCGACAGCGGGCTGCAGCGCGCGCACGACGGACTCGAAGACGAGCACGGCGGTGACCGCGCCGTCACCGGCCTCGGCCTGGATCCGTTCCACCAGTTCGTGCAGGAGCTTTGCACCGATCCCGGCGCGGCCCGGCGGCGGAGCCGGTTCGCAGACGATGGCGGCGGTGTCAGTGAACCGTTCCAGGGCGCTGTCGGCCCCGGTCACCAGTCGGGCCGGGGCAGCGGACCGATGGTGCGGCGAAGCAGCGCGGCGGCTGGTGCAATGCCCTCGAGGATCTCCGCCACGGGCCCACGTGAAAGGGGCTGTTCCGTCTCGCTCGCCCCGACCCTCCCGCCGCGCGCCGGCCGGGCCGGTGCGGCCGTCGCTGCCACATCCGGCCGGGTACTGCGCGATGCTCAGGCTGCCGACCCCGTCCAGCAGCCAGAGCCTGGGCGTCTGCCCGCAACCGCTGCCGGTCATGACACCGTGGACGTAACGGCAGAGGTCCTCCGCGAAAACCCCGCCGTCGCGGTCGACGCCGACGTCCTTGGTGCGCACACCGGCAACGACCGCCGCGATGAACACGGACAGTTGCGGGGAAGCGGGCAGACCGGCCTCCTCCGGCACCGGTTCGAAGGCGAGTTGCCTCTCATCGGTGGCACTGATGACGACCGTGCCGCTGCCATGGAAGGGGGCGCCGAAGCCGACGGTGGGGTCCTCACCCCTGACGCCGGGCCGGAACGCGCCCCTGAAGCAGCAGTGGAGCAGCCAATACCTCACGGCGCGCCCGGCAGCGCTGCAGATGACGGCCGACGAACTCGGCCGGGACCGCGTAAGACTCCAGCAGTTCGCGTCCCTCGGCCCTGTCAGTGCCCGCGAAGTACAGCGACTCGTCGCAGTCCTTGATGTCGTTGACGTCCTGATGTCCTTGATGTCCTGATGTCCTTGATGCCGTGCTCAAAGAAGTAGACGAACAGTTCGTCCTCGAGAGCTGCCTGGGTGAAGAAGCCGAGCAGGGCCGGCTGGACCAGGTGGACGGGCTGGTCGAGGACCTGGGCGACCTCGTACCGCCCGATGCCGGGCGCACTGAGGACCGCGGCGAGTTCCCCGGCATCCCGCAGCGGTGCCGCGAGCGCGTTCCACCGCGGGTCCTCGCAGGCGAAGGTGGCGATGAGCAGGGCTCTACGGCCTCCCGTCACCGGCGGCCTCCCCGCGCTGCCCGGCATCCGGAGCCGGGCCCGACCGGTCCGCCGCGGCGGTCTGGCGCAGGAACTCGCCTACGAGCCGCTGCCGTTGCTCCGCCGTGATGCCGGTGACCTCCAAACCGCTGTCACCGATGATGACGCCGGCGCTGCGGCCGGCTGCGCATCCGGCCCACCCCTGCACGGTAGCCAGGACGACACAGATGACATGCGGGGCCAGTGCCACCACAACAGTGCCCACGGCAACCACCTCGGCGCCCTTGTGCCGCCCTGAGGCGCCGGCTCCTCACCGTAGGGCAGGCTCACCCGCCCGGCCGGCCGGACGAGCAGCATCTGCCGCAACTGCTGTGCGGCCCCCTGGAATTCCCGGGCATCAAAGCTCGGCCCGGTACCGGTGGCGATGCGCAGCTTTGCTGTCGTCACGATGACCAAACGATGACCAATATTGACAGCGGCCGACTGCCGGGGCCCCGGAGCTGCGAGCATCCGCGTCGCCCTCTCTGCCTGCCCGGACGACGGAGCACTCGCGGAGCCCCGGTGGACAGGGGGCCGCCCTCCCCGGAGGCGGGTGGAGCAGCCTTCATCGGAAGCCGACGCGAGCACCTGGTCCAGGGGGCCACGTGTGGCATGCCGCAGCCGGGACTGGGCGCACGCGTCGCGGTGCGCGCACGCGCGGACCGCCACGGATACCGCCGGCCACCGGGATAGCGCCGTGAACAACGCCGGGCCGGCGGCGGCCTGGGAGCCGGGCACAGCACCGCTCGCAGCCGGATGGCGCCGGTCAACTCCTCGAGTCGCCTCACCCGCTCCGGCGACAGGTACAGCGGAACCGGATCAACCGTGCGGAGCCTCCTCGTACGTCGGCAGGTCCCCCTCCCCAGCACCCACGGCGTTCAAGGCGTCCGGGCGGCCATGCCTGCGGCCTCTGCCTGCCGGTGGAGCACGGCACCACCCGATCCCACACGCCGCTGACCGCTTGCCGGCCGGCCAGTTGGCACCGCCGCGGGTGCGCGCTCACGGCAAGGGCGGACGGTCCCGGCCGACAAAGGGAGGCTGAGCCTAGCGGCTGGCAGGGGCACCCGTAGCCGGCAGGCTGTCAGCACCTGGATCTATGGTCAGGGCATGACTCCAACAGATCCTGCTGCAGTGGACCGGACGAGAACGGGCAGCCGATGACCCGCCATGGCCAGGGCTTTGTCCGCTATGCCAAGCTCGATTCGCGCGTGGGCACCGACCGCTACCCCTTCAGCCTGCCGGTCGTCACCCACCTCGCCGGCATGGACAGGCTCGAACTGGACCCCGCGGTGACCTTCCTGGTCGGCGACAACGGCTCGGGCAAGTCCACCTTGATCGAGGCGCTGGCCACCGCTGCCGGGTTCAACGCCGAGGGCGGTTCCCGGTCCTTCCGGTTCGCCAGCCGGGCCACCGAGTCCAATCTGGGCGATCACCTGACTTTGTGCTGGAACCGCAGGCCCCGCACAGGTTTCTTCCTGCGCGCCGAGAGTTTCTACAACGTGGCCACCGAGATCGAGCGGCTGGACGAAGGCTCGGGGGAACTGCTGCGCGCCTACGGTGGCCGCTCCCTGCACGAACGCTCCCACGGCCAGTCGTTCCTGGACCTGGTACACCACCGTTTCGGCCCGAACGGTCTCTACATGCTGGACGAACCGGAGGCAGCCCTGTCGGTACAGGGATGCCTGGCGATGATGGTCCGGATCCGAGAACTCCTCCACCAAGGGTGCCAGTTCGTGGTAGCCACGCATTCGCCGATCCTGCTGGCCATGCCCGGCGCACGAATCCTGCAGATCGAAAGCGGCGGCACCATCGAGCAGGTGGAATATGAACAGGCCGAGCCTGTCGCGTTGACCCGGGCGTTCGTCAACCACCCTGCCCGCTTCCTGGACCGCATGTTCGCCCAGGACGCATAGACCAGCCGGTTCGACAGCGCTCTCTGCCCCGGCCTTAAGGACAAACCACACACGCGCCGACACCTCCGCGCCAAGAGATACAGCCGCTGAGTGCCGATTCCGCACGGGTGTGCAACCTCCCTTTCCCGACAACACTTTCCCGCCCCCCAGCGCCGATAACAACGACTCACACACGGACGTGAGTTGCCGGTGGATGACACGACAGCAGACGAGCCCGAGGAACACTTCGCGGATACCTGCCCGACGTTCCCAGCACACACATAACCGGCGGAAGCCGTGCAGCCAGGCAAAGGCCCGCTCCACCACCCACCGGTAGACGCCCAGCCCCAGCCGTGCCCAGTGCCGCCCCATGCGATGACAGACGCCACGCCCCGGGCGCGGACCCCCTTGCGGCAACAGGCCCGGCCGTAACCGCAGTCCGCGCAGAGGGCGACTGCTCTGCCGCGTGGCCGGCTGACCCGGCCACGAACGGGCGCCACGGCATCGAGCGACACCGCCGCGTCCCCGCAATCCTTCACCTGCCGGTACAGCACAGGCAATCCTTCACCTGCCGATACAGCACAGCAACATTACCGCCCTCCCGCGCCAGCCCCCCAACGCGCACTGGGACACCTCGAACCGGGCACGACCACACCACTCCACACGGCCCTCACCACACACCGCCTCCACCCACCACCACACCGTCCGCGGCGACACCCCGCGCCAACTCCACCGCAATCCCCACATGCAACGCCGGCAGGCCACCCTCCTTGTCCGCCGCAAGAAGCCGCCCCACCACCCCGCGCCGACCGCCCGCCAGCCGTCGAAGCAGCCGGACCCGCGACTGCCTCACCCGCCGCCCCCCAACCGCCATACAGTCCAGCCCACCCGACCCCGCCAACCCGTCACACAGGTACAGCGAAAGCCACGACAGCCGACCGCCAACCTGCCAGCCACACCACAACAGCCACCTGGTCACCCCCTGACAGCAAACCGAACCCCGGCCTGTCCCCCCCTGCCCGGACACCCACCCCGCAACCTGCCGACGCCCACTCCCGCCACCAAACCGCCCCCTCACAGCGTGGCCCAACTCCGGCCCCGTAACTGACTGAGCCCAGCCGGCCGGGGGCATGTCCTCCCAGCCCGTCACGACAATCCGGACCGGAACAGACCTCAATGGCCACGAAGGGACTGCGCGCCCACCAGCCAGAAGCCCAAATCCCCTTCGCGCAGCGCGAGCGGGCCCCGTCGTGCGCCCGGATGCGACTTCAGCGCTCCCCTTGGCCGAGGGCGGCGACCTCGCGTACGGCCTCGGCCACGGCCGGGAAGTCCTTCTTGAGGATCGCACCATGATTGCCGGTGACCTTCGCGCTGATCCGGATGTTCGCGTTGCGGGCCGTCACCGCATCGAGGCCGGCGCGTATCCGTTCCTGTTCATCACCGCGGCTTCCAAAAGACGTCCCCGAGGCGACCACGTAGCGCACCGGGACGGCGATGTCGTCCAGCACCGGGCCCAGTTCGCGCTCGCGGGAGAGCCTGCCGAGCTCGATGTTGCTGTTCGCCTGCTGTTCGGCGGTCATCCGCGGGGCCAGGCCGGTCGGGCGCAGCAGCGGCATGAACCAGCCCAGCCGCCGGAACAGTGTGCGGATCCGCTCTTCCATGGCATCGTCGAGCCAGTCGTACGGGAACGCGCCGTCGACCAGGACCGCGCCCAGAGCACGCCCGGGATTCCGGCCGGCCCAGTGCGCCGCGACGACCGCTCCGTATGACCAGCCCACCGCAAGAGCCCGGTCCACTCCCCTGGTGGCGAGAACGGCGTCGACGTCCCGGACGGCGGCCTCGAAGGAATAGTCCGCCGAACGCCTGGATTTGCCGCGGGCCCGCTCGTCGTAGGTGATGTGCCGCCACCTGGGCCCCAGTTCGGCGACGACCCGCCGCCAGTACCCCTGGGTGGCGAACTGGCCGTTGAGATAGACCACCGGGATACCGGGACCCCCGGTGTCGGTGACGGCCAGGGCCGTGTCCTCCACCGCCACCATGCCGGCCCACTTGGAACGGCTGAAGGAAGTGCTGTTCTTCGTCATGTGTTCCCCCTGGTCGCGTCAGGCGTCTCATACGGCTTGCACAGGGCCTGCACGGCGATCGCAGGCCCCTTGGGACAGACGGCCGCGCCGCCCACGGCGACCGAGGGGATTTCCGATCGCGGCGGGCCCGGCCGGACAGTCCTGTCCTGGTTCTGCTTCTTCACAGGCTGCGGGCGGTGATGTCGCCGTGGGAGGTAGTGGCGCGGATGTCGAGATCGGCACTGCCGTCGTTCTTCAGGGCGTTGCTGATACGGCCGTGGGCGGTGCCCGCGTCCAGGGCGGCCGACACGCCGGCGGCAGCGCCGACCGTGATGTCACCGGACTGCGTGCTCAGCACGAGCGTGCCGCCCATCGCCTCGGCGATCCGGATGTCGCCCCGTGCGGTGCTGATCTTCGCGGCCCCGCCCAGCCGGCCGATCTCGACGTCGCCGTCGACCGCACTGAGACGGACACTCGCGGCCTCGTCCAGCTTGATCTGGCGGTACGCGCCTTCGAAGACGACCTCGCCGAGGCGGCCGACGCTGCGCACTTCAACACTGGCCGCCTTGGCCTCGATACGCGAACCCGCGGGCAGCTTGACCGTCACCTCGATGGCCCCGCACGGGCCGAGGTACTGGCTCTTCGCCGACGTCCAGATCCGCAGGACTCCGCCGGCGTATACGACTTCTGTCTGCTCCGCCGCCTTCACGTCACGGCCCTTCGAGGCATTCGCAGGCAGGACCTCGACCACGGTGTCGGCCCGGTCCGCGGCGATGAACTGGACGCGTCCGGCGGGGACGTCCAGAACGGCGGAGATCGGGACGGGGGTGTCGAACTTCCGCATCGTGCTCTCCTGAACTCGCTCTCGTTTCTGACAAGAGAAACGCTACGTTGCTTTCTACTTCCGGGCAACAGAGGCTTTGCACAGGAGAAGCATTACTGCAGGTCAAAGTGCAATAATCATTGCAACACCCTCTCGCTTAACGCAACGACAGCACAGCCGTCCGTTGCAATGTATTGAAGATGAACGCTATGGTGGAGGCATCAGGCAACACCGAGCAGCACCATGGACCACCCGTGGGGCACGAAAGGGGGCCGTGATGCCGGGAGGCAGGCTCACCCAGGCCGAACGCCAGCAGATCGCGCTGGGACTGGCCGACAACCTCGCCTACGCCGAGATCGCCCGCCGCCTCAAACGCCCGACCTCCACCATCACACGCGAGGTCACACGCAACGGCGGCCCCGCCGGCTACCGCGCCGACCTCGCCCACCGCGCCACCCAGCAGCGCACCCACCGGCGCAGGCAGACCGCGCCGGTGGGGTCACAGGCGCTCCCCCAGCCCCACGGACGCGACGCCGAAGCCGTCCACGCCTACCAGGAGACCCTCACCACCGTCCTCATGACCTCCGGCCTGCCCAAGATGCCGGCCCGCGTCCTGGGCTGTCTCTACACCACCGACACCGGCCGCCTCACCGCCTCCGAACTCGCCCAGCGCCTCACAGTCAGCCCCGCCTCCATCTCCAAAGCGATCACATTCCTCGAGAACCTGGACCTCGTCCGCCGCGAACGCGATGAACGCCGCCGCGAGCACTACGTCGTCGACGACGACCTCTGGTACCAGTCCATGATCCGCAGCGCCCGCGCCAACGACCAGTTCATCGCAACCGCACGCCAGGGCATCACCATCCTCGGCCACGGCACCCCCGCCGCCACCCGCCTCGAAAACGCCGCCCGCTTCCTCGACTTCGTCAGCGAAAACCTCATCCGCGCCGCCGAACAAGGCCGCGAAGTCCTCTACACCCGAACCCGAACAACCCCACACGACACCACCAAACCAAACCCACACGACAACCAGACAACCACCCCCACAACCACACCATGACCAAGACCCACCACCCGCCCTCACGGCTCAGACGGTGTCCTATGTGGTGAGGCGGATCAGTCGCTTGTAGCGGCACAGTGCGGCGGCGAGGCCCAGAAAGGCCAGACACCTCATGGTGCTAACGAGTCAAGCGGCAGCGGCCATCGGGACGGGAAACGCCGTCTGTTCGTCGAACAACTCGTGGTCTTGCAGACAGCGGTAGAGCTGTCCGAGCATCCGGTTGAAGAGATTTCGTAGGGCAGCCGGCCA
>NZ_LBMW01000117.1 GCF_026168105.1 Streptomyces hygroscopicus | reverse complement strand
GGCCCCGGGTCCTGGATCTACTCGTCGTCCTCGTCGTCCAGCCGGGCCAGCCAGGTGGCCAGCCGCTCCACCGGTACCTCGAAGTCCGGGTTGAGATCGACGAACGTACGAAGCTGCTCGGCGAGCCACTCGAAGGTGATCTCCTCCTCGCCGCGCCGCTTCTCCAGCTCCTCGATGCCACGGTCGGTGAAGTACAACGTGCTCTCCGTCACAATCGGGGGGACAGACAAAACCTGCCGGAACGCGGTGTCCGCCGATTTCTCGGTCTCTCGGACTCTCGGTCTCTCGGACGGCCTCTCGGCCTCTCGGCCTCTCCAGAATAGGCGCGGTCCGGGCGCCGCTCGCGGGCGCACACCTCACCCGGTCCGGGGCCCGAGGCCCCCGGGACGCCGAACGCCGAGGCCCCTCCCCGAGACGCGCTCGGGAAGGGGCCCTGGTGCTGTCCGTGAGGTCCTACGCCTCGAACACCTCACGCACCAGCTGCTCCTGCTCGGCCTGGTGCCGCTTTGCGGAACCGACGGCCGGGGAAGAGCCGTGCGGGCGTGAAATGCGACGCAGACGCTCGCCCGCCGGGATGTCCGCGCCGACCGCCAGGTCCAGGTGGTCGATGAGGTTCAGGGCGATGAACGGCCATGCGCCCTGGTTCGCCGGCTCCTCCTGGGCCCACAGGTACTTCTCGGCGTTCGGGTACTTCTTGATCTCCGCCTGGAGCTCCGCGCCCGGCAGCGGGTACAGACGCTCGAGCCGGATGATCGCCGTGTCGGTAGCGCCGCGCTTCTTCCGCTCCGCCTCGAGGTCGTAGTAGACCTTGCCCGCGGTGAACACGACCCTGCGCACCCCGGCCGGGTCCACCGACGCGTCGCCGATGACCGGGCGGAACCGCCCCGTCGTGAACTCCTCCGCCTTGGACGCGGCGGCCTTGAGGCGCAGCATCGACTTCGGCGTGAAGACCACGAGCGGCTTGTGGTGCGGGTTGTGCACCTGCCACCGCAGGAGGTGGAAGTAGTTCGACGGAAGGGTCGGCATGGCCACCGTCATGTTGTTCTGCGCGCACAGCTGCAGGAACCGCTCGGGACGCGCCGAGGAGTGGTCCGGACCCTGGCCCTCGTAGCCGTGCGGCAGCAGCAGCGTCACACCGCTCGTCTGGCCCCACTTCTGCTCCGCCGACGACACGAACTCGTCCACGACCGTCTGCGCGCCGTTGACGAAGTCGCCGAACTGGGCCTCCCACATCACGAGCGCGTCCGGACGGGCCAGCGAGTAACCGTACTCGAAGCCCATCGCGGCGTACTCGGACAGGAGGGAGTCGTAGACGTTGTAGCGCGCCTGGTCTTCGGAGAGGTACTGCAGCGGCGTGTAGTCCTCGCCCGTCGCGCGGTCGATGATCACCGCGTGGCGCTGGCCGAACGTACCGCGGCGCGAGTCCTGGCCCGACAGACGGACCGGGACACCCTCGAGCAGCAGCGAGCCGATGGCGAGCGTCTCGCCCATGCCCCAGTCGATCGTGCCGTCCTCGACCATCGCGGCCCGGCGCTGCAACTGCGGCAGCAGACGCGGGTGCACGGTGATGTGGTCGGGGACGTTGACCTGGGACTCGGCGATCCGCTTGACGACCTCGGCGGACACGGCCGTGTCGACCGCCACCGGGAAGCCGTCCTGAGGCTCCTCCGGTGCGCCCGCGACCGGCTGCGACGTGGCCTCGCGGACCTCGGTGAAGACCTTCTCCAGCTGGCCCTGGTAGTCCTGCAGGGCCTGCTCGGCCTCCTCCAGGGTGATGTCGCCGCGGCCGATCAGCGACTCGGTGTACAGCTTGCGCACCGAGCGCTTCTTGTCGATCAGGTCGTACATCAGCGGCTGGGTGAAGGCCGGGTTGTCCGACTCGTTGTGGCCGCGGCGGCGATAGCAGATGAGGTCGATCACCACGTCCTTGTTGAACGCCTGGCGGAACTCGAAGGCCAGGCGCGCGACGCGCACGACCGCCTCCGGGTCGTCGCCGTTCACATGGAAGATCGGGGCCTCGATCATGCGGGCCACGTCCGTCGCGTACATCGAGGAACGCGAGGACTCGGGGGCCGCGGTGAAGCCGACCTGGTTGTTGATGACGACGTGGACCGTGCCGCCCGTGCGGTAGCCGCGCAACTGCGACATGTTCAGGGTCTCGGCGACCACGCCCTGGCCCGCGAAGGCCGCGTCGCCGTGGATCGCCACCGGCAGGACCGTGAAGTCCGTACCGCCCTTGTTGATGATGTCCTGCTTGGCGCGGGAGACACCCTCGAGTACCGGGTCCACGGCCTCCAGGTGCGACGGGTTCGCGACCAGAGACACCTTGATCTGCTCGCCGTCCAGGCCCGTGAAGGTGCCCTCGGCGCCCAGGTGGTACTTCACGTCGCCGGAGCCGTGCATCGACTTCGGGTCGAGGTTGCCCTCGAACTCGCGGAAGATCTGCGCGTACGACTTGCCGACGATGTTGGCGAGCACGTTCAGGCGGCCGCGGTGGGCCATGCCGATGACGACCTCGTCCAGGCGGGACTCGGCCGCGCTGTCGATCACCGCGTCGAGCAGCGGGATGACCGACTCGCCGCCCTCCAGGGAGAAGCGCTTCTGGCCGACGTACTTCGTCTGCAGGAAGGTCTCGAAGGCCTCCGCCGCGTTCAGCCGGCGCAGGATGCGCAGCTGCTCCTCGCGCTCCGGCTTGGAGTGCGGGCGCTCCACGCGGTCCTGGATCCACTTGCGCTGCTTGGGGTCCTGGATGTGCATGTACTCGATGCCGGTGGTGCGGCAGTACGAGTCGCGCAGCACGCCGAGGATGTCACGCAGCTTCATCATGGACTTGCCGGCGAAGCCGCCGACCGCGAACTCGCGCTCCAGGTCCCACAGGGTGAGGCCGTGCTCGACGATGTCCAGGTCGGGGTGCTTGCGCTGGCGGTACTCCAGCGGGTCGGTGTCGGCCATGACGTGGCCGCGGACCCGGTAGGAGTGGATCAGCTCGAAGACGCGGGCGGCCTTGGTGACGTCGTCGTCGTGCGAGGCGTCGATGTCCTTGAGCCAGCGGACCGGCTCGTAGGGGATGCGCAGGGCCTCGAAGATCTCGTCGTAGAAGCCGTTCTCGCCGAGGAGGAGGTTCGCGACGGTGCGCAGGAACTCGCCGGAGGCGGCGCCCTGGATCACCCGGTGGTCGTAGGTCGACGTGAGGGTCATGACCTTCGAGATGCCGAGCTTGTTCAGCGTGTCCTGGGAGGTGCCCTGGAACTCCGCCGGGTAGTCCATCGAGCCGACACCCATGATCACCGACTGGCCCGGCATCAGACGCGGGACCGAGTG
The DNA here is from genome assembly GCF_026168105.1 of Streptomyces hygroscopicus. Taxonomy (GTDB): domain Bacteria; phylum Actinomycetota; class Actinomycetes; order Streptomycetales; family Streptomycetaceae; genus Streptomyces; species Streptomyces hygroscopicus_D. Next base: position 608 of record NZ_LBMW01000117.1, on the reverse strand, counting down.
GACCGTGCCGAGGCCGCCGGGGTTGGTGAGGGAGACCGTGACGCCGGTGAAGTCGTCCATGGTCAGCTTGCCGTCGCGGGCGCGGCGGACGATGTCCTCGTAGGCCTGCCAGAACTCGAAGAAGTTGAGCGTCTCGGCCTTCTTGATCGCCGCGACGACGAGCTGGCGGTCACCGTTCGGCTTCACCAGGTCGATGGCGAGGCCGAGGTTCACGTGCTCCGGCTTGACGAGGGTGGGCTTGCCGTCCTTCTCGCCGAACGACCAGTTCATCGACGGCATGGCCTTGATGGCCCGGACCATCGCGTAGCCGATCAGGTGCGTGAAGGAGATCTTCCCGCCCCGGGCGCGCTTGAGGTGGTTGTTGATGACGATGCGGTTGTCGAAGAGCAGCTTCACCGGGACCGCGCGCACGGACGTGGCCGTGGGCAGCTCCAGCGAGGCGTTCATGTTCTTCGCGACGGCGGCGGCCGGGCCGCGCAGCGTCACCAGCTCGGGGCCCTGGGGCGCCTGGGCCACGGGTTCGTCCTTCTTGGGCTTGGCAGGCGCCGCGGCGGACTTCGCGGCAGCAGGTGCAGCGGCAGGCTTCGGCGCGGCGGGCGCGGCGGGCG
>NZ_LBMW01000111.1 GCF_026168105.1 Streptomyces hygroscopicus | reverse complement strand
GCTGTCCGTAGGAGAGCGGGAGGCGGTCGGGCCGGGGCATGGGCGTGAGCGCGGTGCGGGCACTCTCGGCACCCGTGAGTCGGGCGGCGAGCGCGGCAACGGTCGGCGCCTCGAAGAGGGTGCGTATCTCGGTCTCGACCCCCAGAACGGTGCGGATACGGCTGACGAGCCGCACCGCAAGCAGGGAGTGCCCGCCGAGCTCGAAGAAGTCGTCGTCCACGCCTACGCTGTCAAGGCCCAGGACATCGGCGAAGGCCAGGCAGAGCAGTTCCTCCCGCAGCGTCGCCGCCCGGCGGCCACTGCCGGCCGACGAGGCGCCGTACTCCGGGGCGGGCAGTGCCTTGCGGTCCAGCTTGCCGTTGCCCGTGAGCGGCAGCGCATCCAGCACGACCACCGCCGAGGGGACCATGTGCTCCGGCAGACGGCCCCCGGCGAACGTCCGAACCCGGCCGGGCAGCGCATCCCGCTCCTCGTCCGGATCGTCCGGCACCACATACGCCACCAGACGGGTGTCACCCGGCACGTCCTCCCGCGCCACCACCGCCACCCGCTCAACCAGCGGATGCCCGGCGATCACCCCCTCGACCTCACCCGGCTCGACCCGGAACCCACGCACCTTCACCTGCTCGTCGGTGCGCCCGAGGAACTCCAACTGCCCGTCCCCGGTCCAGCGCACCACATCGCCCGTCCGGTACATCCGCACGCCCGGCTCAAACGGATTGGCGACAAACCGCTCCGCCGTCAACCCCGGGCGCCTCACATACCCGCGCGCCACCTGCACACCAGCGACATGGAGCTCACCCGGAACACCCGGCGCCACCGGACGCAGGTACCCGTCCAGCACATAGAACCGCGTGTTGCCCACGGGGGAGCCGATCCGAACGGCCTCGCCCGGATGCAGGAGAGTGGTGGCGACACCGATGGTGGTCTCGGTCGGACCGTAGTGGTTGAACACCGGACGCTCACCTGCCGCGTCCAGCAGCTCACGCACCCAGCCGGGCGAAGCCGCCTCACCACCGAGGACCAGCGATTGCCCCGGCAGCACCCGCTCCAGCCCACCGGCCGCACCCAGCGCCGCCAAGTGGGAGGGCACCGCCTTCAGGAAGTCGATCCCGTGCTCGGCCAGGTAATCAGCAACGATCTGCGGATCAGTGACCGCATCCTCCTCCAGGACATGCAACTCACCACCCGTCGTCAGACTCGCAAACACCACCGTGTTCCCCAGGTCGGTGGCCTGCGCCTGCAGCAGCGCATACCGGCCACCCGCCCCGGCGAACCCGACCCGCCCCGGCACCCACGACACATAATTCGCCAGCCCCCCATGCGTCACCGCCACACCCTTCGGACGACCCGTCGACCCCGAGGTGTAGATCACATACGCCAGACCGTCCGGACGTACTCCGGCGCCCGGCGCCGTCACCGGCAAAGCAGCCAGCTGCATCCGTACAAGAGCGCCGTCCACAGCCACCAGACGGACCCCCACCGAGGGCAGCTCATCCTGAATCTCCTCGGTGGTCAGCACCAACGCCGTACGACTGTCCTTCAGCATGAAGGCGACCCGCTCCGCCGGCTGCTGCGGATCGATCGGCAGATAACCGGCCCCGGCCTTCCACACCGCCAGAATCCCGGCGATCATCTCCGCACCACGCGGCAGGGCCAGACCCACCACAGACTCCGCGCCCACACCCTGACCCACCAGATAGCGCGCCAGACGGTTCGCCCGCCGGTCCAGCTCACCGAACGAGACCCGCTCGCGACCGGCGACGATCGCCACCGCCTCCGGCGTCCGCGCCACCTGCTGCTCGAACAGCCCGACCACCGAGGAGCCCACGACCTCTACGGCAGTGTCATTCCACTCGGTGAGCACCCGCGCGCGCTCAGCGGCGTCCAGCACATCCACCGCCGTGACCGGCACACCTGTATCCCGGGTCACCACATCCAGCACCCTCACCCACGCCGACGCGATCCGCCCGGCCCACACCGGATCGAACAGATCCGCCGACACCGTCACCGACCCACACACACCGGCCGGACGACCATCAGCGCCGAACACCTCGCCGACGATGACGTCAAGGTCGAACTTCGCTGCCGACTCGTTCACCGTCGCGGCGTCGGTCTCCTCCGCAGTCTCCCGGCCGTGTCCACCAGCCTGGAGACCCGGGAGGTCGAGCACGACGTCGATGGTGTTCTGCGTCGTCAGAACGACCTGGAAGAGCGGGTGGCGGGCCATCGAGCGGGCCGGGGCCAGCTCCTCAACCAGCTTCTCGAACGGCACATCCTGGTGCGCCAACGCCGACAGCGCCGTCTCCCGCACCCGGCCCAGCACCTCCCGGAACGTCGGCTCACCCGACAGATCCGTCCGCACCACCAGCGTGTTGATGAAGAACCCGACCAGATCGTCCAGCGCCTCATCCGTACGCCCGGCATTGGCCGAACCGATCGGAATGTCCGTTCCCGCACCCAGCTTCGACAGCAGCACCGCCAGCGACGCCTGCAACACCATGAACGGCGTCACACCCTCCGCGCGCGCCACCTCCGCCAACCGCGCGTGCAGCTCGGCCGGAATCTGCACCGGCGCCCGGTACCCGCGGTGGGAGGACACCATCGGACGCGGTCGGTCGAACGGGAGAGCCAGTTCCTCCGGAGCACCGGCGAGCGCGGCACGCCAGTAGGCGATCTGGCGTGACATCACACTGCCCAGATCCTGCTCCTCGCCGAGCAGTTCGCGTTGCCAGAGGGCGTAGTCGGCGTACTGCACCGGCAACGGCTTCCACACGGGGGCCCGGCCTCCGCTGCGCGCCGCGTAGGCGACCGACAGGTCCCGCGCCAGGGGGCCCTTCGACCAACCGTCGCTGGCGATGTGGTGCATCACCACGACCAGTACCCGTACTCCCGGACCTGCCTCGAACAGCCAAGCCTTGATGGGAACTTCGACCGAGAGATCGAAGGTGTACGCCAGCGCCTCGGCAACCGCGGTCTCAAGATCCGAGAGCGCCACATCGGTCACCTGCAGCGCCCACTGGAGCTCCTCGACGTCGAGAATCCGCTGGTACGGCTCGCCATCGACCACCGAGAACACCGTACGCAGGACTTCGTGCCGCCTGATCACATCGAGGAACGCGGCGTTGAGCGCATCCGGGTTCACGGCGCCCGACAGTTGCAGGGCCTCCGAAGTGTTGTAGGTCGCGCTCGGCCCTTCGAGCTGGTTGATGAACCAGAGCCGGCGCTGCGCGAACGACAGCGGCACCCGCTCCGGCCGCTCCCCCGCCGTCAGCGCCACCCTGGCCCGCTCCGCACCGGCCAGCCGGGCCGCCAGCCGTGCCACCGTCGGCGCCTCGAACAGCACCCGCAGCGGCACCTCCACACCCAGGATCGACCTCACCCGACTCACCAGGCGCACCGCGAGGAGAGAGTGCCCGCCCAGTTCGAAGAAGCTGTCATCGACGCCGACGCTCTCCAGGCCGAGAATCTCCGCGAAGGCCAGGCAGAGCAGCTGTTCCTGGAGACTCACCGGGCCGCGGCCGGAATTTCCCGCGTACTCCGGGGCGGGCAGTGCCTTGCGGTCCAGCTTGCCGTTGCCCGTGAGCGGCAGCGCATCCAGCACGACCACCGCCGACGGGACCATGTGCTCCGGCAGACGGCCCCCGGCGAACGTCCGAACCCGGCCGGGCAGCGCATCCCGCTCCTCGTCCGGATCGTCCGGCACCACATACGCCACCAGACGGGTGTCACCCGGCACGTCCTCCCGCGCCACCACCGCCACCCGCTCAACCAGCGGATGCCCGGCGATCACCCCCTCGACCTCACCCGGCTCGACCCGGAACCCACGCACCTTCACCTGCTCATCCACACGCCCCAGGAACACCACCTGACCATCAACAGCCCACCGGACCCGGTCACCCGTGCGATACATCCGCACACCCGACTCAAACGGACTCGCCACAAACCGCTCCGCCGTCAAACCCGGACGCCCCACATACCCACGCGCCACCTGCACACCCGCCACATACAACTCACCCGCCACACCCACCGGCACCGGCCGCAGAGCACCATCGAGAATGTAGAACCGGGTATTCGCCACCGGCCCACCCACCGGCACCACACTGCCGCCCGCCTCAAGCCGGACCGTCGCCACACCGACCGTCGTCTCCGTCGGACCGTAGTGGTTGAACACCGGACGCTCACCTGCCGCGTCCAGCAGCTCACGCACCCAGCCGGACGAAGCCGCCTCACCACCCAGCACCAACGACCGCCCCGGCAGCACCCGCTCCAGCCCACCGGCCGCCCCCAGCGCCGCCAAGTGAGAGGGCACCGCCTTCAGGAAGTCGATCCCGTGCCCGGCCAGATAATCAGCGACAACCTGCGGATCAGTGACCGCACCCTCCTCCAGGACATGCAACTCACCACCCGTCGTCAAACTCGCAAACACCACCGTGTTCCCCAGGTCGGTGGCCTGCGCCTGCAGCAGCGCATACCGGCCACCCGCCCCGGCGAACCCGACCCGCCCCGGCACCCACGACACATAATTCGCCAGCCCCCCATGCGTCACCGCCACACCCTTGGGACGACCCGTCGACCCCGACGTACAAATCACATACGCCAGACCGTCCGCACACACCCCGACCCCCGGCGCCACCACAGGCAACGCAGCCAACTGCATCTCCATCAGCACACCATCGACCGCCACCAGCCGCACCCGACCCGCCGGAAGCTCCTCCAGCAGCTCCTCCGTAGTCAGCACCAACGCCACGCCACTGTCCGCGAGCATGAACGCCACCCGCTCCGCCGGCTGCCCCGCATCCACCGGCAGATACCCCGCACCCGCCTTCCACACCGCCAAAATCCCCGCAATCATCTCCACACCACGCGGCAGACACAGCCCCACCAACGACTCCGCACCCACACCCTGACCCACCAGGAAATGCGCCAACCGGTTCGCCCGCGCATCCAACTCCGCGAACGAGACCCGCTCACCCCCGGCGACAACCGCCACCGCATCCGGCGTCCGCACCACCTGCGCCTCGAACAACCCCACCACCGACGAGCCCACAACCTCTACGGCAGTGTCATTCCACCCCACCAACACCCGCTCACGCTCAGCGGCATCCATCACATCCACCGCCGTGACCGGCACACCTGTATCCCGGGTCA
>NZ_LBMW01000089.1 GCF_026168105.1 Streptomyces hygroscopicus | reverse complement strand
CACCGGGGCCGGGCGGACCGCCGGGGCCGGGAGGGCCGCCGGCACCGCCGCCGGGCGGTCCGAGCCGCACACCGCCGTCGTCGGGCCGTGTGGGACTCGGCCGGGAGGGGCCCGCCAACGGGCCCGACGGAGGCCCCTTGGGGCGGTCGGAGGACGGCGGTTCGGAACTCACGGGCACTTCCTCCCGGCGTGGGCGCAGACGACACTGCAGGCGTTACGCACTACTTGCACAGCTTGCACATCAGTTGCACTGCTTGCACCGCCTTGATCCTCAACAGACCTATTGTGTGCCGGAGTCAGGGACGGGCCGCAAGCGGAGACGGTCCTCGTGACGGGCGGGCGGGCAACAGCCGTGCGGCATGACGGGGGTGTGACACCCCGACGCGGTCGGCCCACCCGGCGAGCGGACCGCCAAGAGGCTGCCTAGCGTGGCAGCGTGAGCGCCCCGACCTCGTCCGACCGGGCCGTCGCCCCGACCGGCGGGCGGCCGACGGCTCCGCACGGCTGGGTCCAGGCCCTCGTCACGGTGCTGGCCGGACTGGTCGTCATGGCCGTGCTCGGCGCGCTCGGGCTGTGGGCGGCGGGCGGGACCGACCTCCCCGACAACGGGTTTCCCCGAGTGGTCGTGGCCACCGTCGTCGTGGCGGTCGGCGGTACCGTGAAGCTCGCGGGCGACGCCGGCGCGCTCGCCGGCACCCGGGCGGAACTGACGGTGATGCCGCTGTCGGTTTCGCTGGCCGGGGCACTGGTGATCGCCGCGGGATTCCTGCGCCCTCTGCGCCACCGGGCCGTCGCCGGCGCGCCCGAACTGGCGGGCTGGGCCGCCCGGATCGCCGTGGTGTGGCTGCTGGCGCTCATCGGACTCGCGTCGGCGGCCCGGCAGACGTTCGCGATCCCGCTGGGCAACGGGACGATCGGCGACATCGGGGACCTGTTCGGCATCTCCCCGAAGATCGGCTACACCACGGATCTGCCATCGACGGTGCTGTTCGGGCTGTTGTGGCTGGCGGGCGTGCTCGTCCTCGCCCTGCTGGTCTCGCGCGCGGCACCGCTCCCGGCCCGCCTGCTGCGTTTCCAGGAGTCGGTGCGCCCCGCCGCGTACGCCATGGTGGCCCTGCTCCTCGCGTACGTCGTTCTCGGCGTCGTCGTCGCACTAGTGGTGGCGGCGACGCGCGGGCACCCCGCCGAGACGTGGGCGGTCATCCTGCTGGGGCTGCCCAACGTGGTGTGGCCGGTGTTCACCATTGGTCTGGGGGCGACCTGGAGGGGGCGTGTGGACGGGCCGTTCGGGCTGCCCATGCCGCATCTGCTGGACGAGGTGCTGCGCACGCGCGGGGTCTCGACGCTCAACCTGGGCACGCTCGCCGCCCACGACGGCCGGGTGTGGTGGCTCGTGGTCGTCGACGCCGTACTGGTTCTCGCCGCCGCCTTCGTGATGGCGGCCCGCTCACCGGCCCGGATTCCGCCGTGGCAGCACGCCGTGCGGATGGCCGTCGCCCTGGTGCTGACCGTGCTCATGATCTGCCTGGTCGGCCGCGTGTTGGCGCACTACGGTCTGTCGCTCATCGGTGTCGGCGACCTGGGCGGCGGGCTGTCCGGGGTGCTCCTCCTGTGGCCGGAGCCGTGGAGCGCGCTCGGTCTGGCCGCCCTGTGGGGGCTGGCCTGGGGATTCGTCGGCGGACTGCTCGCCCGGGGGGTACGCCGACGGGGCGAGGTGCCCTAGGAGTTCCCCGGCCCCATGCGCCTCAACGGCGGAACACGGGGCGGGCCCAGTCCGGCGGCGCGGGCACCTCGGGGTGTCCCGCCGGGGTGGGCGCAAGGCTCGCCCGGCCGGTGCCCGCCGTGGCCGCGCGCAGGGCCGCCACAAACGCGAGGCACGAGCCGTAGCGGTCGTCCGGGCTCTTGGCCAGCGCCTTCGCGAAGACCGTGTCGACGGCGTCCTCGAGGTCGGGGCACAGCCGGGTGAGCGGGGGCGGCTGGTCGTACTGGTGTGCCCAGAGCAGGGCCATGTCGTCGTCGCGCTGGAAGGGCGGCCGGCCGGACAGGGTCTCGTAGACCACGCAGCCGAGCCCGTAGACGTCGCAGCGCCCGTCGACCGGCTTCCCGGAGATCTGCTCGGGCGCGACGTAGTCGAGCGTGCCCACGAACTGGCCGACCGTGGTGAACCCGGACAGTGACAACGACTTCTTCGTGAGGCCGAAGTCCGTCAGGTAGACGTGCTCGGGGTGGTCGCTGTCCGTTCCCTCGGCCACCAGGATGTTGCCGGGTTTGACATCTCGGTGCACCAGGCCGTGGTCGTGCGCCGCGTCCAGCGCCGAAGCCACCTGGGTGGCGATCCTGAGCGCGGTCGCCGGCGGCAGCGGACCCTCGCGGTCGAGCAGGGCGCGCAGGTCGCGTCCGGCGACGTACCGCATGGCGATGTACAGCACGCCGTCCGCCTCGCCCGCCTCGTAGATCGGCACGATGTGCGGGTGGTCGATGGCCGCGGCCACCCGGGACTCATGTGTGAAGCGGCGCCGGAAGGTCTCGTTGCGGGCCAGTTCGGGCGCGAGCAGCTTCAGCGCGACCGTGCGGTCCAGGCGCAGGTCCTGGGCTCGGTAGACGACGGCCATCCCGCCGCGGCCGATCTCGTGCTCGATCCGGTAACCGGCGATCCGTCGGCCGTTCGGTGCGGAGGGGCGCCCGGAGAACGGGCCGGTGTCACGCGCCATCATCGGTCACCGGGGGGACGGGGAACGTGGCGGGTCGGTTCGTGGCCGTGCGCGTCCGCGGTGCCGGACTTCTCTCCGGTGCCAGACGGTTCCCGCGTGGCCGGTGGCTCCTCCGCAGCCGTCACCCCCTCGGCGGCCGAAGGCTCCCCCGCAGCCGTCGGCCGCCCCTCCGCCGACAGCTCCCGCGCGGCCGACGGCTCTGCGGTGGTCGCGTAGGTGCTCAGCCGTGTGCCCTCGCAGTAGGCCCATCGCTCCTGCACGGCGTCGTACAGCCACAGGGACTCCCCGTCGACGACGACCCCGATCCTCAGACCCCGCGTACGCTCACGGAACGACTCGCCGTCCAGGCGCCCGGCCACGAGGTCGTCGGCCGCCGCGCGGTAGTGGGCGAGTGCCTCCTCCGCGCGGGCCAGCAGCGGGCGCGGATCGGCCGTCCCGGAGGGCGGGCCGCCCGCGAGGGGCGGTCCCTGTGGTACGGCGACCAGGAGGCGGCCGTCGACCCACGCCGACCAGCCGTTGGCACACACGACACGGCCCCAGTCACCGCGCCGGTCGACGAGCTGCACGGGCAGCAGGGCGTCGAGCGGAACCGTGGGCCGGGAGGGGGCCGGAGTCTCCCAGGCGGGCATGCCGTCGCGCGGGACGACGTGGGTCGGGCGGAAGCCTGACGTGGTCATCGCCGCTACTTCCGCATCACCGCGGGCTCGTGCCGGCGCAGGAGACGCACCACGGCCCATCCGCAGGCGGCCGAGAGCACGACGAGCATGCCGAGATCGAGCAGCCAGATGCCCGTCTCGTGCCGGAACAGGGGATCCGTCTTGTCGGGTGCCAGCCGCGCCAGGCCGATCGTGGCCGCCATCGCCCCGAACGCCCATCGCGACGGCACGAGCCATGACAGCTGGTCGAGCACCGCCACGTTGTCCAGCGTCAGCAGGGCACCGCAGAACACCACCTGGACGATGGCGAGGAGCACCAGCAACGGCATGGTGACCTCCTCCTTGCGCACCAGGGCGGAGACCAGCAGACCGAGCATCATCGCGGTGAACGCCAACAGGGCGACGGCAATGGTGATCTCCACGAGCGGAGGCAGCAACACGCCCTTTCCACCCGGTGCGTTGAGGTCGACGCCGAGCAGCGCCACCAGGGTCAGCGCGATCGCCTGCAGCACGGTGACGGTGCCCAGCACCACGACCTTGGACATCAGATATGCCGATCTGGACAGACCGACGGCCCGCTCCCGCTGGTAGATCACCCGCTCTTTGACGAGTTCGCGCACGGCGTTGGCCGCACCGGTCAGCACGGCCCCGACACACAGGATGAGCAGGGCGTTCAGCGCCGTTTCCGGGGTGAACCTGCCCTTGGCCAGGGCCCGGGCCATGGCGCCCATCACGAACGGCAGAGCCACCATGATGACGAGGAACGTGCGGTCGGCGCCGAGGGCGGCCGCGTACCGCCTGACCAGCGTGCCGAGCTGGGCGCCCCAGCTCTGGGCGTGGGGCGGCGGGCCGACCGCCGCGGACGGGGCGGCTCCGGCCAGGTGCGGCTGTGCGGACGCGTTGACGACGTACTGCCGATGGAACGGCGAGTCGCGGTACTCCCCCGCCCAGTCCCGGTCGTGGTCCCGCTCGAAGGCCTCGAAGGCCTCCGGCCACTGCTCGAAGCCGAAGAACGGCAGCGTGTCGTCCGGCGGCCCGTAGTAGGCGACCCGGCCGCCCGGGGCGAGCACCAGGAGGCGGTCGCAGACGTCCAGGCTGAGCACGCTGTGGGTGACGACGATGACGGTGCGGCCGTCATCGGCGAGGCCGCGCAGCATGCGCATCACCGAGCGGTCCATGCCCGGGTCGAGGCCCGAGGTGGGCTCGTCGAGGAAGAGCAGGGACGGTTTGGTGAGCAGTTCCAGGGCCACGCTGACGCGTTTGCGCTGGCCGCCGGAGAGACTCTGGACGGTCTGATCGGCCCGCTGCCGGAGGCCGAGTTCGCGGATCACCTCGTCGACCCGGGCCCGGCGCTCCTCCCTTGCCGTGTCCTGGGGGAAGCGCAGCTCGGCGGCGTAGGTGAGGGCACGGCGGACGGTCAGCTGGGCGTGCAGGATGTCGTCCTGCGGGACCAGTCCGATGCGCTGGCGCAGCTCGGCGTAGTCGCGATACAGGTCACGGCCGTCGTACAGGACGGTGCCGCGGTCCGCGGGGCGCTGGCCGGTCAGGGCGTTCAGCAGCGTGGACTTGCCTGCTCCGCTGGGTCCGACCACGGCGAGCAGGCATTTGGCGCCGACGGGGAACGACACATCGTCGAGGAGGGTCCTGCGCCCTCGGTCGACCCGTACGGTCAGGTCCTGCACATCGAGCGAGACTTCGCCGGTGTCGACGTACTCCTGCAGCTCGTCGCCGACCAGACAGTACGAGACGTGGCCGATGCCCACGATGTCACCCGGCGTGACCGGGGCGCGGGTGACGGGCCGGCCGTTGAGGAAGGTGCCGTTGTGGCTGCCGACGTCGACGATCTCGTACGTCCCGTCCGGGTGCGCCTGTAGCTCGGCGTGCCGGCGGGAGACCACCAGGTCGTCGATGACCAGGTCGTTGTCGGCGCCCCGGCCGATACGGACGGTACGGGTCGGCAACGGTCGCACGCTCGTCGGCTGCCGGAAGGTGCCCGTGGCGGCGGGCAGCAGGACCTGCGAGGGCCGCTCCGCCGTGCGGTCCACGAGGACCGCACAAGGGCCGTCCGAGGGGTTGGCGAAGTGGATCACGCTGCCGGCTCCGACGCCCCATTCGTGGACCCGGCGCCCGTCGGCGTACGTGCCGTTGGTGCTGTTCTCGTCCGCGAGCAGCCAGTGGCCGGCCTCGGGGCGCAGGACGGCGTGGTGCCAGGAGACCCGGTCGTCGTCCAGGACGATGTCGCTCGACGGGTCGCGGCCGACGTGGTAGTCGCGGCTCGGAGTCATCACCGTGGAGCCCGTCTCGGTCTCCAGGACGAGGACGGGCGCGGTCGGGGCGACCGTCCGCTCTTCCATGCCCTGAATTCTAGCTATTCGTCCACATGTGCGCCTGATCGGCGAGGGTCCTCGAGCAGTCAGGCGGCCGGCGTGGAGAGGGCGGGGACGAGGCGCTGCATTCGCAGCGCGTCCACGGACTCGGCGAGCAGTTCGTATTCGGTGGTGTCGTCGCTGATGGCGACGCGGACCAGCCTTCCGGCGGCCAATTCGTCGGCAGCCTGCTCCTGTTGCCGGGCGTCGCCGCACCAGGCGCGCAGCACTCCCGGCACATCGGGGACCGTGTCGGCGACGGGGGCGATGGAGTTCGGCGGGAAGAGGGGATCGCCGGGGTGGGGATCGAGCCGTTCGGCGATCCAGGAGGCGCGGTCACGCATCCACCACAGGGCGAGGGCGAGAGTGGGCGCGCGGTAGGTACCTAAGGGGACACCGACGCGCTGGCCTCCGCATATGCCGTATGCCGTCACATGGCACAGGAATTCGTCGTGCACGATCGTCCCCCAGTGCGGTGCTCGGTGCCGGGCCGGCCCGTGGTGCCTTGCATGCGCTCGCTGTGCACGCGGGCGACCCGGACGCCGCGCGGACGACGCACTTGTTCATGACCGAATCACCCTGTCACTCGAGTATCGTCACTACTGACACTCTGTCACCATGCCATTTCGGCCAGTCTCTTGGCATATTCATCGCCCATGGGTGGCCGAAACGAGGCAGGCTCTTCCCGCGCGCGTCCTCGCGCGACGCCCTCCCCCAAAAGCGGCGGCGCCCTTACCCGGGAGGTAATCGACGCCCCCGGGCGGGTCCGGGCATGGTTGCGATGTCGGCTCCCACCGCACACCACGACCCGGGATCCGGCTCCTGACCAGCGCCTACGACCTCGATGGAGGCTGATCCACCATGTCCGCCGACAACAACCGCTACGAGTCCGCCGTCGTCCGCTACTTCGAGGCGTGGAACGCACAAGACCCGCAGGCGCTGGCAAAGGCTGTCTCCGCCGCCTGGACCGCGGACGGAAGCTACACCGACCCACTCGCCGACGTCAGCGGGCACGAGCAGATCGCGGCTGTGATCGCGGCGGCGCACGAGCAGTTCCCGGGTTTCTCCTTCCGGCTCTCGGGCGCCGTCGACGGGCACCATGATCTCGCCCGTTTCACCTGGGAGCTGGTGAGCGAGGCGGACGGCTCGGCGCCCGTCGCCGGTTTCGACGTGATCACCCTGGCCGACGACGGACGCATCCGCGGTGTCCACGGGTTCCTGGACCGCGTCCCGGCGGGCACGGCCTAGCAGACCTGCGGGTCCCGGCCCGGGAAACGGCCGGGCCGACTCGGGACACACGCCCTCGAGCCGGCCCGGCGTGCCGCTCTACTCGGGTTCGTCGGTGAACTTCGCGTCGATGATGCCCCCTGTGTCCGGCTTGTCCTTGCCCGTCGTTCCCTTGCCCTCCGTCGTTCCCTCGGCTTCCGCCGTCTCCTTGGCGTGCGCGGCCTGCCCCTGAGGGGTCTTCGCCTTGAGGCCCAGGGTCAGCTCGTCCTGCACGACATCGACGATGACGGTGTCGCCGGGGTTGAGCGTGCCGTCCAGCAGCATGTTCGACAGACGGTTGTCGAGCTCGGTCTGGATCGTGCGGCGCAGCGGCCGGGCACCGAACTCCGGCTGGTAGCCGCGGTCGGCCAGCCACTCCTTGGCCGCGTCCGTGACCTCCAGCTGGACGCCCTGCCCGTGCAGACGGCGCCGGGTGCCCTCGAGGAGCAGGTCGACGATCTGGACCAGTTCCTCGCGGCCCAGCGAGTGGAAGGTGATCACTTCGTCGATCCGGTTGAGGAACTCGGGGCGGAAGTGCGCCTGCAGCTCCGCCATCAGATCGTCCCTGATCTCCTCGATGTCGCCGGTGTGGTCGAGGATGTGCTTGGAGGCGATGTTGCTGGTCATGATGACGACGGTGTTGCGGAAGTCGACCGTGCGCCCCCGGGCGTCGGTCAGCCGCCCGTCGTCCAGGACCTGCAGCAGCAGGTTGAACACGTCCGGGTGGGCCTTCTCCACCTCGTCGAAGAGCACGACGCTGTACGGCTTGCGGCGCACCGCCTCGGTGAGCTGGCCTGCCTCCTCGTAGCCGACGTAGCCGGGCGGGGAGCCGACGAGACGGGAGACGGTGTGCTTCTCCTGGAACTCGCTCATGTCGAACCGGATCATACGGTCGGGGTCACCGAAGAGCAGCTCCGCGAGTGCCTTGGCCAGTTCGGTCTTGCCGACACCGGTGGGGCCGAGGAAGAGGAAGCTGCCGGTGGGCCGGTTGGGGTCGCCCATGCCGGCCCGGCCGCGGCGCACGGCCTGGGCCACCGCGGTGACCGCCTGGTCCTGGCCGATGACGCGCTGGTGCAGCAACTCCTCCAGCTTCAGCAGCCGCTCGCGTTCGGTCTCGGTCAGCTGGGAGACCGGGATGCCGGTACGTGCGGAGAGGACCTCGGCGATGTCCTCGACGGTGACGCTGGGAGTCGTCGGTGCACCGCCCTCGCTGATCTGCGAGAGCTGCCGTTCCGCCTCGGTTATCTGCCGCTTGATGTCACTGGCGCGCTCGAAGTCCTCGGTGCTGACGGCCTCGTCCTTCTCCCGGCGCAGCCGGCTCAGACGTTCCTCGAGCTCCGCGACTTCGGTGTCGCCGACGGTGCGCAGGGCGACCCGGGCACCCGCCTGGTCCATGAGGTCGATCGCCTTGTCGGGCAGGAACCGGTCACTGACGTAGCGGTCGGAGAGGGTGGCCGCGGCATCCAACGCCTCGTCCGTGTAACGGACTTGGTGGTGGGCCTCGTAGGAGTCGCGCAGCCCTCGGAGAATCTCGATCGTCTCCTCGACGGTGGGCTCGGGCACCATGACCGGCTGGAAGCGCCGTTCGAGCGCCGCATCCTTCTCGATGTGCTTGCGGTACTCGTCCAGGGTGGTCGCGCCGACGACGCTGAGGTCACCGCGAGCGAGCGCGGGCTTGAGGATGTTACCGGCGTCCATGGAGCCCTCGCCGGTGGCGCCCGCGCCGACAACCTGGTGCAGTTCGTCGATGAAGAGGACGATCCCCTTCTTGGCCTCGGTGACCTCGTCGATGACCTTCTTCAGGCGTTCCTCGAACTGGCCCCGGTACTGCGATCCGGCGACGAGGCCCGCCATGTCGAGCGCCACCACACGGCGGTCCTTCAAGACCCTGGGCACCTCTCCGGCGACGATGCGATGGGCGAGGCCCTCGACGATCGCGGTCTTGCCGACTCCCGGGTCGCCGATGAGGACGGGGTTGTTCTTGGTACGGCGGGAGAGGACCTCGACCGTCTGCTCGATCTCGTTGGCCCGGCCGACCACGGGGTCGAGGCGGCCGCTGCGCGCCTCGTCGGTCAGGTCGCGGCCGTACTCGTCGAGCGTCGGGGTGTCGGGGTGCCCGGCCGCGGCACGCTCTTTGCGGGCGCTGCCCAGCGCACCCGGCGAGGCGCCCTCGGCCTGGAGAGTCTGGGCCAGCGGAGAGCGCTGGTCCTCGAGGAGCGCGGCGAGGATGTGCTCGGGGCCGATGTACGAGGAACCGGCCGCCTGGGAGCGGGCGTGGGCGGCAAGCAGGGCACGCTTGGCCGTCGGCGTCAGCGCGGGCTCGCCGGTGCCGGTCCCGGACGACAGGGATTCCTGCAGGTCCCGGGCGAGCCGGTCCGGATCCACGCCGGCCTGCTCGAGCACCTGGCGGGCGGCCGGCACCTGCGTGGCGGCCCACAGCAGGTGCACGGCGTCGAGATCGGACCCGTCCTCAGCCGCCCGGGTGCCCGCGGTGGCGAGCAGTTCGTGTGCGGAATCACTGAGAAGACGTCCGATGGGGACGCGTTGCACGGCCGGCGGGGAGGTCGCCGGGCTCATGCCGAAGAAGCGGTTGAAGAGCTCGGAGAACGGATCTCCGGACCCGAAGGGCGAGATGCTCACGATTGGCCACCCGTCCGGGGCGACACACGGCCGCGTATCGCCCGCCGTAGTCCTTTTGCCCGTACCTGCCCAGTCTTGGACACCTCGTCCGGCATCACAACCGCAGGGCCCCTCGGGGAAGACAAGGGATTTGGTGGTGTTCTCCTCCACCGATGAGTTTCCCCCTTCCCGTCGGTCATGTCCGCAGGAGACGGAAAGCCATCAGGAGCGGAGGATCCGATGAGCACGAGCGGCACACTGGACGAGCAGTTCACCGCCGTCCTGCGGAAGAGCCCGGCCCGCGGGGCCTGGACCTATCTCGTATGGCCCGATTCCGCCGCGTTCTTCGGGACGCGCGGCCTGGTCAAGGTGCGGGGCACGATCGACGGCCACCCCTTCCGCAGCTCGTTCATGGCGCTGGGCGACGGCACCCACAAACTCCCTGTGAAGGCCGACCTACGGAAAGCGATCGGAAAGGAGGCGGGTGACTCGGTGACCGTGCACCTGCACGAACGGCTCTAGGAGCAGAGCGGCCGACCACCTGCAGGCGAGGGCGGCACAACGCCTCGCCGCCCGGCCGACTACCCCTTGACGACCGCGTCGATCCGGGCGAGTTCGTCCGCGGCGAAGTCGGAATTGCGGATCGCCGCGACACTGTCCGCCAGCTGCTGCGGGCTGCTCGCACCAACCAGGGCCGAGGTCACCCGGCCGCCGCGCAGCACCCAGGCCAGGGCCATCTGCGCCAGCGACTGGCCCCGGGACCTGGCGATGTCGTCGAGCGCGCGCAGCTGACCGACCAGGTCCTCGGTGACGGAGTCGGCGGTGAGGAACGGGCTGTCGCTCGCGGCCCGCGAACCCTCCGGGATTCCGTCGAGGTATCGGGTGGTCAACAGGCCCTGTTCCAGCGGCGAGTAGGCGATCGAGCCGACCTGGAGTTCGTCCAGGGTGTCCAGAAGCCCGCCTTCGGGGCGGCGGTCGAGCATCGAGTACCGCGGCTGGTGGATGAGCAGCGGGGTGCCCAGTTCACCCAGGATGCGGGCGGCCTCGCGGGTCTGCTCCGGCGAGTAGTTGGACACGCCGACGTAGAGCGCCTTGCCCTGCTGGACCGCCGAGTGCAGGGCCCCCATGGTCTCCTCCATGGGAGTCTCGGGGTCCGGGCGGTGCGAGTAGAAGATGTCGACGTACTCCAGGCCCATCCGCTTCAGGCTCTGGTCGAGCGAGGACAGCAGGTACTTGCGGGAACCCCATTCGCCGTACGGGCCCGGCCACATGAGATGGCCGGCCTTCGTGGAGATGACCAGCTCGTCGCGGTAGGTCGCGAAGTCCGCCCCGAGGGCGTCACCGAGGGCGGACTCGGCGGCGCCGGGCGGCGGCCCGTAGTTGTTGGCCAGGTCGAAGTGGGTGACCCCGAGGTCGAAGGCGCGGCGCAGGATCTGCCGTTGGGTCTCCACGGGGCGGTCGGGGCCGAAGTTGTGCCACAGGCCGAGCGACAGCGCGGGCAGCTTCAGGCCGCTGCGTCCGGCGCGGCGGTAGGGCATGGCCTCGTAGCGAGCGGGATCTGCCGTGTACAACGTGCACTCCAGAAGGGGCGTTCCTGACGGGTCCTGACGACGCGGTCCACTGTCGCCCGACGGTCCGGCAGCGGTCCAACAGGGGAATCGGATGGGATTGAGCGTCTACGCTTCTCAATCATGGAATTGCGCCACCTCCAGCACTTCGTCGCGGTCGCCGAGGACCGCCACTTCACCCGGGCAGCGGAACGGCTGATGGTGTCGCAGTCGGGCCTGTCCGCGTCGGTCCGCGCCTTGGAGCGGGAGCTTCGGGCTCCGCTGTTCGTGCGCACCACCCGCAGCGTCACGCTCACGGAGGCGGGCCGCGCCCTGCTGGTGGAGGCGGAGCAGATCCTGGCCCAGGTGCGCGCGGCCCGCGAGGCGGTGGCCGCCGTCCAGGGCGTGCTGCGCGGCACGCTGTCGCTGGGCACCGAGCAGTGCATCGCCGGGGTGGACGTGGCCAGGCTGCTCGCCGGGTTCCGGCGACGGCACCCCCATGTGGAGATCAGGCTGCGGCAGGCGGGCTCGGGCGCGCTCGCCGAGGAGGTCGCGGCGGGCCGACTTGATCTGGCGTTCGCGGTGCGGACCCGGGCGGACACCGACCAGTTGCGGTCGGTCCCGCTGACGAGCGAGCCGATGACCGTGCTCTGCCACCCGTCCCACCCCCTCGCGGACGGCGGGCCGGTGACCCCTGAGGGGCTGGGCGGCGAGGCGTTCGTCGACTTCCACCCGGACTGGGGGCCGCGCCGGACGACGGACGCCGCGTTCGCGCAGGCGGGCGTCCGTCGGACCGTGACGCTCGAGGTCAACGACGTGCACAGCCTGCTGGAGCTGGTCCACGAGGGGCTCGGCATCGCCGTCGTACCGCGCCACTACGGGCACAAGAGGGAGGCCTCCGCCCTCGTCTCGCTGCCGGTCAGGGGCGCGCCCGCGTACGAGACGGTGGCCATGCTGCCGCCGCACCGGGCGACCAGCCCGGCGGCCCGGGCGCTGATGAGCCTCGTCGCGGTGGGCGGGGAGGACGGGTCCCGGGAGGTCTGACCGCTCACCGGCGCCGCGGTGCGGGCGGCGTGGAATTGCCCGGCGCCAGGGGCCGCGATGCGCGAGGGTGGACCCATGCATGCAAAGGACATCCTCATCGACGCGTACGGCCGTATCCGGGAAGAGGTCCATGCCGCCGTCGACGGTCTGGGTCCGGACGACATCAACGCCCGGCCCGCCGGGGGCGCCAACTCCATCACGTGGCTGATCTGGCATCTGACCCGGGTGCAGGACGACCATGTCGCCGACGCCGCCGGTCTCGAGCAGGTCTGGCTGTCCCAAGGCTGGGAGAAGCGCTTCGGGCTCGATCTGCCGCGCCGGGACACGGGCTACGGCCACACCCCGCAGAAGGTCGCCAAGGTGCGGTTGGAGTCGGGCGACCTGCTCACCGGGTACTACGACGCGGTGCACGAGCAGACGCTCGCGTTTCTACGAGGACTGACCGCCAAGGACTTCGAACGCATCGTGGACGAGCGCTGGGATCCTCCGGTCAGCCTGGGCGTGCGACTCGTCAGCGTCCTGTCCGACGATCTGCAGCACGTCGGACAGGCCGCCTATGTACGGGGACTGCTTCAGAGCGCGGCGTCGTAACCGGGCAGGATCACGTCCCGGATGAGGGCGCTGCGCTCGTCGAACGGGATGAACGCACTCTTGACCGCGTTCACCGTGACCGTGCGCAGGTCCTCGACGCCCCAGCCCGCCTCCTCCACCAGCAAGGACATCTCACGGGTCATCGTCGTACCGGAGACCAGACGGTTGTCGGTGTTCAGGGTGACCCTGAAGCCCAGGTCCTTCAGCGCCGTGATCGGGTGCTCGGCGATCGAGGAGGCAGCGCCCGTCTGGAGGTTGGAGGTCGGGCACATCTCCAGTGCGATACGGCGGTCGCGCACCCAGCCCGCGAACCGGCCGAGCTTTCCGTCGACGATGTCCTCGGTGATGCGCACGCCGTGGCCGATGCGCTGGGCACCGCAGACCTGGAGGGCCTGGTGGATGCTCGGCAGGCCGTGTGCCTCGCCGGCGTGGATGGTGAACGGCACGCTCTCGCGGCGCAGGTACTCGAAGGCGGCCAGGTGGTCGGCGGGCGGGAAGCCGTCTTCGGCACCGGCGATGTCGAAGCCGACCACGCCGGCGTCACGGAACGCCACCGCCAGGTCGGCGATCTCCGGGCTGCGGTCGAACATGCGCATCCCGCACAGCAGGGTGCCGACCCGGACCGGGGTGCCGGCGGCCGCCGCCTTCGCCATGCCCGCGGCAAGACCCTCCTGCACGGTCTCGACGACCTCGGGCAGGGCGAGGCCGCCTGTCAGCATCAGTTCCGGGGCGTAGCGCACCTCGCCGTAGACGACGCCGTCCTCGGCCAGGTCGAGGACGTACTCCTCGGCGGTGCGCAGCAGACCCTCACGGGTCTGCATCACGGCGAGGGTGTGCTCGAAGGTGGCTATGTAGCGCACCAGGTCACCGGAGTTGGCGGCCTCGTAGTACCAGTCGGCGAGTGCCTGCGGGTCGGTGGTGGGCAGGGTGTGGCCGACCGTCTCCGCGAGTTCCACGAGGGTGGCGGGACGCAGACCGCCGTCGAGGTGGTCGTGCAGCACGGCCTTGGGGAGGCGGCGGATGGTGTCGGTGTCGATACGCGGGACGGTCATGTGCGGTGGTTCCTCGGCAGATGGTTCTCGGGGGTCACTCGGCGGGCTGGAGCAGGTCCCAGCGGTTGCCGTACAGGTCCTGGAAGACGGCGACCGTGCCGTACGGCTCGCGCCGCGTTTCCTCCAGGAAGGTCACGCCGGCCCTGGTCATCCGGGCGTGGTCATGGGCGAAGTCGTCGGTGTGCAGGAAGAAGCCCACGCGTCCGCCCGTCTGGTCGCCGACCCGGACCCGCTGGGTCTCGTCCTTGGCCCGGGCGAGCAGGAGCCCGGTGCCGTGACCGGTGGCGCCGGGCTCGACGACGACCCAGCGGGAGCCGTCCGGCCGCGGCTCGTCGACCGCGAGCCGGAACCCCAGGGCCTCGGTGTAGAACCGGATCGCCTCGTCGTAGTCGTCGACGACGAGGGTGACCAGGGCGATGCGTCTCATCGGGCCTTCCGGAGGGGGTACGGCGTTACGGCGTTATACGTAACACGCAGCGTACGGCATCCTGTCAAGTGGCCCGGTCGGGGGAGCGCCCGAGGCCGCTGCGAGCGCCCGCCCACACGACGTACGACGCCTGCGCGCGGCGCCCGGGGCGGGGGCTCACCGGGCTTGGCACCGGGGCTCGGGCCCGAGGCTCCCCGGGCACCCGACGTGGAACCGGCCGAGGACGGGCCGGGCCCGGGAGAGGGCCGAACCATCCCCCGGCCCACAACTCGAGGCGCCGCACCGGCCCGCGCCGTGACACGGCCCGGAACCGACCAGGCACGAGCGGAGGCCCGGGAAAAGACCGACCGATGCCCTCGCCAAGGGTCGACCGATGCCCTGGGCCCTGGGCCACACGGGTGCCCGACACCCGCCTCCCTCAGTGCTCCCGGCGGGCCGGTCAGTGGCTCTCTTCGCCCTGGGCGATCTCGACCTCGTGGTGGAAGCCGATGATTCCGGTCGCCGAGGCGCCGACGGAGACGGCGGCGCAGGCGATGAGGAGCGCGGCGATCCAGCGGGCGGCCCGGTGCGGCGCGCGGGGGGCCGCCAGCAGGGCGGCGA
>NZ_LBMW01000066.1 GCF_026168105.1 Streptomyces hygroscopicus | reverse complement strand
CTGGCTCGCTGGATGCCGCCGCCTCCATCGCCGCTACGAACGCAAAGCTGAACACTTCCTGGCCTTCACCAGCATCGCCTGCACCCTCATCTGCTACCGCAGACTCACCAAATGAGATGGCTTCTAAGTACCGACATCACCTACACCGGGCAGAGCCGCAGGGGGCATCTGGAGTTGCTGCACGATGGGGCGTTTGGCGGCGCGCTGAACATGGCCCATCTCGACGAGACGGTGAACGGTCTGCGCTATCTGGTGCAGGTAAGGCTTCAGAGAGCTGTGCGGGACATGGTGACGATCGCGGCCCTGCATGCCCAGCGGCGCCAGGCTGATGGTGTGCTGCAGGCTCGTGTCGGTATCGCGGTGCCCGGCCCGGAGACCGTAGGTCACGCCCCTGCCGTCGCCCTCACCCACCAGCTGTACATGATGGGCGACCCGCAGCCAGTGTCCGGAAGCATCACCTTGGCCACGGTCCTCCCGGTTATGAGCGAGGCGCCCCTGGCCGACCTGGTGTCCTCAGAGGAGAGCCGACGCCAATTCATCGAGCAGCTCACCCTCGATCTCGTTCATCAGTTCGCCGTGGCGTCACTCGTTCCCGGTAGCTGATTTTTGGCCGTCAGGACCACGTCAGGGCCTCTTGGCCGGGAATCTCTGTACTGCGGCTCCTAGTGCCACGGGCGAGTTTTTCGCATGGTCAGGCTCTACGGTCACGTTGGTTTGCTGCCTTGCACGTCTGGTAGAAGTCGCGGTAGACCCCCGTGGAGGGCAGCGGCCTTTCTACCAGCCGTACGTAATCTTCCAATCCGCTGCCAGGGCGCAGATACACATGGCTGAAGGCCGCGCGTACCTGCCAGGCATTGAATTCGCGAACCTCGTCCTCGTCAATCTCGACGTAGCGGCTTGGTCCGTCAATAACGCGAAGTGCATACTTCGGAGAAATTGGAAGAACAATCGCGTCGGCGAAGGCGTAGCCGATTCCGCCATTGACTCCGGCGTTGGGCATCCCTTTTCTGACCGTTAGGGCTGGGATGTCGCCTATGACGAATTCGCTGCCATGGGATGGCGTGAGAATCTCAATACCGTGACCCTTCATCCAGTAACGTGTGCGCCGGTAACGTGATTCCAGCAGGGCACGAAACAGGATCCCCGTTTCAACCCACTCGGCGATGGGAGCGTGCAGGTCTTGAAAGGCACGTTCGCGGCTGTGACTGTCACCACCGGGAAGGCCGAGTTGTGAGGTGGCGATGGCGTCGAGCACTGCCGGGTAACCCTGCCAGAAGCGTCTCGCCTGCTCGGCGGCGTTGAGCCAGTTGTCCTGAAACAGCGCGTAGTGCTGAATGCTCCTAGCGTGATGGATGGCGACGAGGTTGCGCAGTCGATCAAGATGTATAGGGTCCAGTCCATGGCCGTCGCGAACTGCGGCGAATGTTCCGCCTGCCGCGTTCTCGACTCGCCCCCAGACCGTCTCCATGGATCCCGACTCGAACTTTACGAAATCGACTATTGGGGCCTGCCCGCACTCCTCAAGTCCTCGTCCCCGTATGTTCGAATTCGGGTATTCCAGATTTAGCGAATAGACCCGTGCGGCACCGCCCTGGCCAATCGGGGAAGAAAACTGCCGGAGCATGACTCCTGACACTAGGTGTTGGGCATGCACGGAAACGCTTGCCTTCGTCCTCAATATGTCTATTCGCCTTTGGACAACGTCAGGTGTGGGTAGGGGTGGCAGCGGTCCTCGGGGCATGCGGACAGCATAGGCAACCGTGCACCTACGGATAAGACGGAGCGCCTCCGGTCAGATACCCGCTGACCGGAGGCGCTCGTTGCCCGTCATCGTCAGGCAGTGCTCTTCTCGTCTTCCGCGGACGGCCGCTTGGGCGACTGCAACTTCGGCAGGGTGAGGGCCCCGGACATCTGGCTATCCGGGACTGCACCAGATGGGGCCGCGAGCGCGGGTCGAGTTGCACGACCTGCTTGGATGAGTCGCGGGCCAGTGTCGTCTAGGACCGCCTGGTAAATGTCGCGGGTGTCCGAGTGGCCGAGCGTCTCGCTGACGACCTTGACGTCCACGCCTGCCGCCAGCATGAGTGTGGCGGCGACATCGCGCAGGTCGTGGAGCCGGATCGGAGGTAGGCCAGCAGCGGTGGTAACCAAGTGGGTCAGAATTTGATATGTCGTCAGCGCGACAGGGGGCGGCCATCGTTGAGAGCACCGCCGACTTCGCTCAGGCGCTTACCAGGCGCAGGCCGCGGTCAGCGGTCTTGCGGCCGCTCATCGCGGCCTGAACGGCAGCGCTGATGTCGGAGTCCAGGGAGCGGACCAGGTGGCCGTAACGGTCGATGGTGGTCTGGATCGACTCGTGGCCGAGGCGGGCCTGGATGGCGGGCAGAGGAATGTTCGCGGCCACCAGCCAGGCCACGTGGCTGTGGCGGAGGTCGTGGATGCGTGGTCGGCGCGGCAGGCCCGCATCGACCGCAGCGGCAACTGCAGGCTTCCACTTCCTGTTGTAGAAGTTGTTGTGCCTCCACGCCTTGCCTGTCGTCGTCCGGAAGACGAAGGCTTCGGGAGGCATCCCGTCCGTCAGACGCCTCACCATGTCTACCTGAGCCGGTGCCAGTGCCACGACGCGCCGCGCCTTCCTGGTCTTCGGGGGTCCGAGGAAGAAGGACCGCTCCGAGCCCCTTGGAGCCCTCTTCCATGCCCTTTGGACGCTTGCGGTGGGTACGGGGCCGCCGAGCTTGAGATCCTGTACCTGGAGGGCCGATGCCTCGCCCCAGCGCATCCCCGTTCCGACGAGCCAGTCGGCGAGGTCCCGGGCGTCCTCATCGGTGATGTAACGACGGATGAGCTGGTACTCGTCGTGCTCCAAGAAGACCATCTCCTCGACGATCTCGTCGTCGGCTCGAGGCAGCCGGGTGCCGGCGCAGCAGTTCTTGGTCCTCAGCGGAGGGTCAGCCTCGATCGCGGCCTGGACGATGCACCACAGGAGACCGTGCCGGTTTGCTATGGACTTGGGAGCGGCAGGTCGCCGGATCCATCGCCCCGTCTCCGGATCCTGCTGGCCAGCCTCCTGGAGGCGGATCCAGTCCTGCACGTCGTCCGCCGTGATGTTGCCGATGGTGGCGGGCATGACCTGTCCCGCCCGCCTTGTGTGCACGAAGAGCGAGAGATGGCGGTCCACTTCGCGGAGATAGTCGTCACGGGTCCGTTTGTCGATGCCGGTGAGACGCTCCACGTAGCGGCGTGACCATTCGACGAGCGGTAGGTCGTCGGGGTCCTGCTCGGGTTCGACAAAGCCCTGGCCGGGGATCCAGCCGAAGGGCCACTGCTGGCCGTGGGCGTCAACGAGCTTCTTGAAGGCTTCTGCCTCGGCCAGTTCTCCGAACCTCTCGGACTCCCACGAACCGCCGCGCCCTCCCTGGAGCCAGCGGACCTGGAAACTCGCCGTGCCGTCCTTGCGGATCCGATTCCTGATGGTCGCCATGGGACCGGACGGTAGATCGAAAATCCGGCCGCGTTTGGCCGCTGTTTGGCCAAGCCGGGTGACCAAAAGGCCCCTGAACCCGCGTTTCCGCGGGTCAGGGGCCTCTTGAGCAAGGGTGAGTGACGGG
The DNA here is from genome assembly GCF_026168105.1 of Streptomyces hygroscopicus. Lineage (GTDB taxonomy): Bacteria > Actinomycetota > Actinomycetes > Streptomycetales > Streptomycetaceae > Streptomyces > Streptomyces hygroscopicus_D. The sequence goes on along the minus strand of NZ_LBMW01000066.1, from coordinate 30,260 downwards.
ACTCGAACCCGCGACATCCTGGACCACAACCAGGTGCTCTACCAGCTGAGCTACACCCACCATGACCGGTGTTCTTCGAGTGGTTTCCCCCACCGGCCGAGAAAAAGTGTACAGGGTCCGAAGGGGTGCTCGCGCCAGCATTTCTCCGGGGCCCTGCCGGGCCCCGTCGAGGCCGCTACTTGGCGGGCACCACGTGCTTGGCGGCGATCGTGCGCGCCGTGTCGGAGTCGGGACCCGGCTGCGGCACGAAGATCGCCTCGCGGTAGTAGCGCAGCTCGGCGATGGACTCGCGGATGTCGGCCAGGGCCCGGTGGTTGCCGTTCTTTTCTGGGCTGTTGAAGTACGCCCGCGGGTACCAGCGCCGGGCCAGCTCCTTGATCGAGCTGACATCCACGATCCGGTAATGGAGGTAGTCCTCGAGCGTCGGCATGTCGCGGGCCAGGAAGCCGCGGTCGGTGCCGACGGAGTTGCCGCACAGCGGAGCCTTACCGGGCTCCTTGACGTGCTCGCGTACGTAGGCGAGGACCTGCTCCTCGGCGTCGGCGAGCGTCGTACCGGCCGCCAGCTCGTCGAGTAGTCCCGAGGCGGTGTGCATCTGACGCACCACCTCCGGCATCGTCTCCAGCGCCGCGTCCGGCGGCCGGATCACGATGTCCACCCCCTCGCCGAGTACGTTCAGCTCGGAGTCGGTGACCAGCGCGGCCACCTCGATGAGCGCGTCGTCGGACAGCGAGAGTCCGGTCATCTCGCAGTCGATCCACACCATGCGATCGTTCATGTGTCCCACCTTATGGCCCACCCGCGCCATACGGACCGCCTGTGCGCCTGGGAGGGCCGCCGGGGGCCCTGCGCGCACAGGGGAGCGGCTCCGAGGAACGGGCCTGGGCGCCTTGCGACGGACTTGGCAGCGCGATGCATGGCCCGTACGCAGGGAGCAGCGGTCCGTGCGGTCCGGTGAGGTCGGTCGGGACGATCCCGTCCGGCCCCGCACGCCGCCGGACGGGCGGGATCCGTGAGGGCGTACACACACGTACGACCTCACGGATCCCGCCCGTCCTCGGCGGTGCCGGGGCGGCTATGGCGCGCTGCGCTGGCCCGGCAGGCTCGGGCGGCTCGCCGCGTAGAGCTCAGGGACGTGCCGGCCCGAGTCCGTGGACAGGGACGCCGTGGGACCGAGCGCGCTCGCGGCCGCCGTGCGGCGGGTCTGCATGGGGACCTGCGCGGCCTCCTGCGCGATCTGCGGCGGCGGTGGGCCGCCGGGAGCGTCCGTGTCGCCCGGCCGCTCGCTCTGCGGGCGGCGTGCCCGGTACGCGGCCCGGTAGGCGGCCGGCGACGAGCCGAGCTGGCGCCGGAAGTGCCCGCGCAGCGCGACCGGCGAGCGGAAGCCACAGCGTCCGGCGACCTCGTCGACGGAGTAGTCGGAGGTCTCCAGGAGCCGCTGTGCCTGCAGCACCCGCTGGGTGATCAGCCACTGCAGTGGTGCGCTCCCCGTGAGTGAGCGGAAACGTCGGTCGAACGTCCGCCTGCTCATGTACGCGCGCGCGGCGAGCGTCTCCACGTCGAACTGCTCGTGGAGGTGCTCCAGCGCCCAGGCGACGACCTCGGCCAGCGGGTCGGCGCCGATCTCCTCGGGTAAAGACCTGTCGAGGTAGCGCTCCTGCCCGCCGCTGCGGCGCGGCGGAACCACCAGGCGCCGGGCGAGCGCGCCCGCCGCCTCGTTGCCGTGGTCCGTGCGCACGATGTGGAGGCAGAGGTCGATGCCGGCCGCCGTGCCGGCGGACGTCAGGACGTCTCCGTCGTCCACGAACAGTTCGCGTGGATCGACGTGCACCGACGGATAGCGCTTGGCCAGCGTCGGCGCGTACATCCAGTGTGTCGTGGCCGGCCGTCCGTCCAGCAGTCCGGCGGCGGCCAGCACGAAGGCGCCGGTGCACAGCCCGACGATGCGGGCGCCCTCTTCGTGCGCCCGGCGCAGTGCGTCGAGCGCCTCCTCCGGTGGCGGCGAGGTGATCGAACGCCAGGCGGGCACGACGACGGTGCCCGCCCGCGAGATCGCCTCGAGGCCGTACGGCGCGGTCAGTTCCAGGCCCCCTGTGGTCCGCAGCGGGCCGTCCTCGCCGGCAGCCACCAGTAGTCGGTAGCGCGGCACTCCGGCGTCCTGGCGGTCAATCCCGAACACCGAAAGCGGTATGGAACTCTCGAAGATGGGGCCGCCGCTGAACAGCAGCACCGCGACGATCTCCTTGCGGCGTCGCCCGGAAAGCTTCCGGGCCACCGCGTCCGGCGCGGCGGTGGAGTCGTGGCTCATCCTGCTAAGCCCCCCTTGTTGGTCGCGGCTCCTCGGTTGTGTCGCTCCTGCACGTTTCCCCTTGGTCCTGCACGAGTCCCCCGCCGTAAGACAGTCATGATCGAATCTACTGTGTCTTGATGTGCCCGCGTGACCAGTTCACGATCCGGCACATTGTCGACATGGCAACTTGGCGTGAAGCATTCGATCACGAAGCGTTGCACTCGTGGGCCGTGCAGGGAAGTGCGCCTCGTCCCAGTGGCCAATCCACGTAGGGTGCGCGCGCCCCTCGGGACCCTTTCAGTGCAGGTCGAACGGGGGGTGGGGGGCCGTTCGGCCCACCAATGCATGGGGCTGAGAAGTTGGCTGAAAAGATACGGGGGCGTGCGCGGAAACCGGTCAGCCAACCGGAGTGTTTCCCCCATTGTGATGTCCGCCCCTGTGCGCCCCCGTTTCGGGCCTGCCGTGGCGTCCGGGGCGCCGGGCTTCCTCGTCGGCCCGCAGCTGTGCCGCTCCCCGCTCGGATTGCCGCAGCAGTGCGCCGCACGCCCAGGTGACGGCCGTCAGACCCAGCGTGGCGCTGACCGCCCCGGCCAGGGAGATGCCGTACGAGACGAGGACCACGGGGACCAGGAGACAGCTGAAGGCGGCCCAGCGGATGACGTCGTTCGCGGTCTGGGGCGCGGAGCGCTTCCGGGGCGCGGGGCGGGGTGCGGGCACGGTGTGCTCCCCTCAGGTGGTGGCTCACCGGATTCGGCATGCTCCTACGGCGGTGGCTCACCCGATTCAACGCGTGTGCGCCCCTGGGGGTCACTGCCGGGCCTGTGGCGTACGGTCCCGGCGCCGCCGGCCGGGCCCGGGGCCCGGCCCGGCCGCGGGCGTCCGGTTTTCGTGGATGAACCCTGTGCAAACCGCCTGTACGGGGCAGCAACCATTGCGTGACGGGCGCCCCCTCGTGCATGCTCCCTGGAACCCCGTGCTCGGTGCGCGGGATCTGGGCTAAGGAGGCGTGCCGCCGTACCCTTGGGGGTATGGGGTTGGGAAGATGAATCCCGGACACAGCTCCGCCGCACAGTGTCGTCCCACCCAAGAGGATCACAACGCCGAGACACCCATGGCCGGTCACGAATTCTTCGATCCCCCGGACCGCAAGCGCCCCGTCGCCGATCCCACGGCGGCAGAGCCCCTGGCGGCGGAAGAGTCACGCCTGTCCTGCGACCCCGCCTTCAAACACGGCGTGGTGGTCGGCTTCGACGGTTCCACCTCCAGTGAGCGCGCCCTCGCCTACGCGATCGGCATGGCGCACCGCTCCGGCTCGGGCCTGATCATCGTCCATGTCGCCAACCGGCTGCCCACCACGGTGTGGGCGGGCTGCGAGCCGCCGGTCTTCGTCGACGTGCCGGACCACCGCACCGAGGTCCTCGGGCTCGAGCTCGCCTGTGCGGACCATCTGGCCGAGGTGCCCTGGATCCTGGTCGAGCGAGGCGGGGACATCTGCCACGAACTCGAGGAAGTGGGCCGGGAGTACGAGGCGGACGCGATCGTCGTGGGCTCCACGCACGGCATCGTGGGCCGCCTCTTCGGATCCGTCGCCGGCCGGCTCGCCAAGCGGGCGCAGCGCCCCGTGATCGTCATTCCCTGAGGGAGTGGCGCAAATCGCCTGGTGCGACCCCTGTGCACGCGCCCCGTCGCACCCCCGGCGTTGTCATTCTGCAACTCGCTTTTGTCCCAGGTGAGATGCCTCTTGGGTAACCGAGGCCGCCTTTCTCCCTCACATGAACTTACTTGCGCGTAGAGGTGTTTGTGCCCTTGTGAAGGGCATATATCGGTCACCGCATACCCGCACGTGCAGGACAAGAAGGGAGCCCGCCGTGGACAATGACGTCTCTGCGGGAGGCACCACCACGATCGTCGGCCGACTCGCCCTGGGCATCACGCTGTTGGCCTTCGGTCTCGGAACCACCAAGGTGATCGACGGAGTGACGACGGCCGACGCCGTGTCACTTGCCCACTATGTCGGCGGCGTGGCCCTGTTCCTCGCCGGACTGCTCGCGTTCCGCGACCACGACACCGCCACCGGTACGGCCTTCTCGGCGCTCGGTGCGCTCTGGTTCACCTGGGCCGTCACGGCCGGCGGCCAGATGTCCGACAACGCGGCCGGACTCTTCCTCCTGTTGTTCGCCCTTGTCGCGCTGACCCTGACGCTCGGAGCCTCCGGAGGCGTCCTCGACCAGGGCACCTACGGCCTGCTCTTCGTCTCGATGGTGCTGCTCGCCATCGGCCGGTTCGCGGGCAACGACTCCCTGGGCAAGGTGGGCGGCTGGTTCGCGGTCGCCGCCGGCGCGGCCGCCTGGTACGCGGCGACGGCGGTGCTTGCCAAGTGGCCCACGGCTCTCCCGCGACGCGCTGCCGGCCGGGGGGTGACGGCCGCCGGCTGAGGCAGCGACGGGCCGGGGTGAGGGCAGCCCCGGCCGGCCGAAAGAGCGACCCCCTGTGCTGGTGGCACACAGGGGGTCGTTCACATGGGGCCCAGCGAGGGGGAGTTGCTACTCCACGGTCACCGACTTGGCGAGGTTGCGCGGCTTGTCGATGTCCCGGCCCAGGGCAAGCGCCGTGTGGTAGGCGAGGAGCTGCAGCGGAATACCCATCAGGATCGGGTCGAGCTCGTCCTCGTTCTTCGGGACGACGATCGTCTGGTCGGCCTTCTCCTGCTCCTGGTGGGCGACCGCGAGGATCCGGCCGCTGCGGGCCTTGATCTCCTCCATGGCCGCGCGGTTCTTCTCCAGCAGGTCGTCGTCCGGCACGATCGCGACCGTCGGCAGAGCGGGCTCGATCAGTGCGAGCGGACCGTGCTTCAGCTCGGAGGCCGGGTAGGCCTCGGCGTGGATGTAGGAGACCTCCTTCAGCTTCAGCGAGGCCTCGCGGGCCACCGGGTAGCCGCGCACACGACCGATGAAGAGCATCGAGCGGGCGTCCGCGAACTGCTCCGCCAGCTTCTTGATCTCCTCCTCCTGCTTGAGGATCTCCGTGATCTGCCCGGGCAGCTTCCGCAGGCCCTCGATGATCCGCTTGCCGTCACGGACGGACAGGTCGCGGGTGCGGCCGAGGTGCAGGGCCAGCAGCGCGAAGGCGACGGTGGTGTTGGTGAAGCACTTGGTGGACACCACGCACACCTCGGGACCCGCGTGCACGTACATGCCGCCGTCCGCCTCGCGCGCGATCGCCGAACCGACGACGTTGACGATGCCCAGCACGCGCGCGCCCTTGCGCTTCAGCTCCTGGACGGCGGCCAGGACGTCGTAGGTCTCGCCGGACTGGGAGACCGCGACGTACAGCGTGTCGGGGTCCACCACCGCGTTGCGGTACCGGAATTCCGATGCCGGCTCGGCGTCTGCCGGGATGCGGGCGAGTTCCTCGATCATCTGGGCGCCGATCATGCCCGCGTGGTACGAGGTGCCGCAGCCGAGGATCTTCACCCGGCGCACCGCGCGTGCCTCACGGGCGTCGAGGTTCAGGCCGCCCAGGTGCACCGTGGAGAACCGGTCGTCGATGCGACCGCGCAGCACCCGGTCCACGGCGTCGGCCTGCTCGTGGATCTCCTTGTGCATGTAGGTGTCGTGGCCGCCCATGTCGTACGACTCGGCCTCCCACTCCACGGTGGTCGGCTCGGCCGTCGTCCGGGTGCCCTCGGTGGTGTAGGTGCGGAAGTCGTCGGCCTTCAGGGTCGCCATCTCGCCGTCGTCCAGCGTGACTATCTGGCGGGTGTGGGTGACCAGCGCGGCGACGTCGGAGGCGACGAACATCTCCTTCTCGCCGATGCCGAGGACGACGGGGGAGCCGTTGCGGGCCACCACGATGCGGTCCGCGAAGTCGGCGTGCATCACGGCGATGCCGTACGTGCCCTCGACGACCCGCAGCGCCTGGCGGACCTTCTCCTCCAGGGTCTCGGCCTGGGAGCGGGCGATGAGGTGGGTGAGGACCTCGGTGTCGGTCTCGGAGAGGAACTCGACGCCGTCCGCCTCCAGCTTCTTCCGCAGGTCGGATGCGTTGTCGATGATGCCGTTGTGCACGACGGCGACTTTGTGGTCGGCCGACATGTGCGGGTGGGCGTTCACATCGGAGGGGGCGCCGTGGGTGGCCCAGCGGGTGTGGGCGATGCCGGTGGTGCCCTTGAAGCGCGCGGGGACCTTGGCCTCCAGATCGCGGACCCGGCCCTTGGCCTTGACCATCTTCAGGCCGGCCGTCTTCGGGGACGTGACGACGATGCCCGCCGAGTCGTAGCCGCGGTACTCCAGCCGCTGCAGGCCTTCCAGCAGCAGCGGGGCCACATCGCGCTTACCGATGTATCCGACGATTCCGCACATATAGTTCCTTAAGTCCCTTTTGTCGCCATGGTGGTGAAAACGTCCTTCGGCGTCTCAGCCGTAGACGATGCGGCGCAGTTGCCGGAGCGTAAGCCCGGGCGGCGCGACCGCGCGATACTTCAGATCCGCCTCGATCCGTTCGAAGATCGTCGCGTTCACCAGGCCCTGACCCTGGAGCTCGCGGTGGCGGCGGCGGACGAACTCCTCGGTCGTCTCGTCGAAGTAGGCGAGCACGTCCTGGACCACGCGGAGCGCCTCGCCCCGGCTGAGGGGCGTGGACCGCGCAAGGTGATCAACAAGTTCGTCGTGCACCCGGTAGATCCTGGAGTACGAGCGCTGGAATCGCAAGAATCGTGCCCGATTTCGGGCAGATGCTCATTGAAGTTGCCATGGGGCCCTGTTGGGCCCCTGTTTCGGGGCTGTCCATCCTGTGTCTTGTGCCACGTTGCTCATGTGGAGGAACTTCTGGCGCCATGGACATACCTCGCATGGGAGTTCCGGAGAAGCTCGCGGCCCGCATGAGCATGGCGGAGCAGCACGAGTACCTGCGCGCGAGATTCTCCCGGCGCACGATGATCAGAGGCGGAGCCGTCACACTCGGTGCCGTCGCGGGTGGCGCGTTCGTACCGGGCGCCACCGCCCAGGCCGCCGTCCCGGCCCAGGGAACGGCCCCCGCGGTCGAGACGGTCGACGGCGCCCTCGTCGCCCCCTTCGGCCGCCACCTCGCCTACGGAGACGACCCGCGTACGGAGATGACGGTCTCCTGGCAGGTCCCGGTCGCGGTCAGGAAGCCCTTCATCCGCATCGGCGCCCACCCCTGTGACCTCTCGCGCAAGATCGAGGCCGAGGTCCGCGCCCTGCACACCCCGGCAGCAGTCGGCGCCGGCGGCGACCACACCCAGTACTACCTGCACGCCCGGCTCACCCACCTGCGCCCCGGCCGGACCTACTACTACGGCGTCGGCCACGAGGGCTTCGACCCGGCCGCCCCGCATCTGCTCGGCACCCTCGGCACCTTCACCACCGCTCCCCGGCACGCCGAGCCGTTCACCTTCACCGCCTTCGGCGACCAGGGCGTCAGCTACCACGGCCTCGCCAACGACAGCTTGATCCTCGCCCAGAACCCGGCCTTCCACCTGCACGCCGGCGACATCGCCTACGGCGACCCGGCGGGTGCGGGCAAGACTTCCGACGCCGGCTTCGACTCGCGCGTGTGGGACCAGTTCCTCCACCAGACCGAGTCGGTGGCCAAGCAGGTGCCGTGGATGGTCTCGTACGGCAACCACGACATGGAGGCCTGGTACTCGCCGAACGGCTACGGCGGTGAGGAGGCCCGCTGGCAGCTGCCCGAGAACGGCCCCGACCGGAAGAACCTGCCGGGCGTCTACTCCTTCGTGCACGGCAACACGGCGATCATCTCGCTGGACGCCAACGACGTCTCCCTCGAGATCCCGGCCAACCTCGGCATCTCCGGCGGCACCCAGACGAACTGGCTCGAGACGCAGCTCAGGAAGTACCGGGCCGACCACACCGTCGACTTCATCGTCGTCTTCTTCCACCACTGCTCGTACTGCACCTCGACCGCGCACGCCTCGGAGGGGGGCGTACGCCAGGAGTGGGTGCCGCTGTTCGAGAAGTACACCGTCGACCTCGTGATCAACGGCCACAACCACGTCTACGAGCGCACCGACGTCATCAAGGGCAACGCGGTCGCCAAGAAACTGCCGATCGGCGGCACCGCCTACCCCGAGACCGACGGCGTGGTGTACGTCACAGCGGGCGCGGCAGGCCGCAGCCTCTACGCGTTCAGCGCCGACCAGTCCTACGAGGGCCACGAGAAGGACGTCGAGTCCGTGAACTCGTTCGTCTGCATGAAGGACGGCGCCAAGCAGAACGAGACTGTCGCCTGGTCGCGCGTGCGCTACCTCGACTACTCGTTCCTGCGTGTCGACGTCACGCCCGCCACCAAGGGCCGCCCGGCCACGCTGAAGGTGCGCGGCATCGCGGAGACCGGCGCGCAGATCGACCACTTCACGGTGGCGCGCCGCGCCAAGTAAGGCCACTCCTGCCCCCCGGCGAGGCGGGGCGCACAGGGCGGTCCTCACATGCGCTTGAGGACCGCCTGTTTGGCCATGCTGAACTCGTCGTCCGTCAGCACGCCCGTCCGGTGCAGCTCGCCCAGCTCGCGCAGCCGGCGCAGCAGGACGTCATGGCCGTCCTCCACGGACCCCGGCTCCAGGGCGGCCACGCGTTCCTTCTGCCGCGGTACGACCGCCACGGGCGCCGCCGGGTGCGGCAGCCGGGCCTGCACGGCTGCGGCGACGAGCGCCATCAGCGGGTCCTTCTTGAAGCCCCAGAGCTCCACCGCGTTGGGGTCGTACTTCGGCGGCGCCTTGGTCTCCGCACCGCGCACGGTGAAGCGCAGGTAGCCCTTGTCCAGGCCGGCCGCCGGCTGCCACTCCACGCCGGTGATCCCGGCCACGGCCAGCGTCCGGGCGCCCCCGGCCGCCTTCGCGTCCTCCGTCTTCCAGTTCCACTCCAGGCGCACGTGCTCGCCGTCGAAGCTCGCCGTCCCGTCCCCGGCGGACGCGGACAGCGGGACGGCGGGGCCCGGCAGCAGATAGCGGTCGACCGGCCAGGAGGGCGCCTGGTCCAGCACGAGCGCACTGCGGATCTCCTCCGCCACGTACTCCGCGACGCCGTAGCGGTCGGCCTCCACGGTCAGCTGGTACGGGTCGTCGGACTCGTCGAGCCTGCCGCCGGTCGCCTGCAGCAGCGGATCGGCGCCGTCGCGCAGCCGCAGCCTCAGGCGCCCGGTCTTGCGGCCCTGCTCGAACGAGATGCCCGCCAGCGCCCCCAGGGGGACGGTGAGTTCACCCAGCGTCCTGCGGAACAGGCCGACGCCCTTGTCGCGCCCCGGGGTCAGCCGCAGGGCGTCGCCGTCAAAGGCCCATGTGCCGTCCCTTTGGATGATTTCCGCCATGACAGGGATTGTTCCATCCACTTTGCGAGAGAGTGGTCTATACCCGTCGGGGTCCGAACCGGACGAGCGCGTCGTCCGGACCGGACGTGCCCGTGGGCCCTCGTGGAACCTTGTGGAAGGGAGCGCATGTGAGACAGCACCACAGAACGCCCCGCCTCCTCGGCACGCTGCTGATCGTTGCGGCGGCCGGTCTCTCCGCCGGCACCTCCGCCGCGCCCGCCGCGGCCGCCCGCGCCGCCTCGCCCCTCGGCCGGGTCGTCCCGGCACCCGTCTCGGCCGACGCGGGCGGAACACCGTACGAGATCACCCGCGGCACCCGCATTCGCGTGGACGACTCGAGCGCGGTCCGCCAGGTCGGCGAGTACCTCGCGGACGTGCTGCGGCCCTCGACCGGCTACGGGCTCCCGGTCACCACGAACGGCACCGGCGGCATCCGACTGCGCCTGGGCGGCGGCCCGTTCGGCGACGAGGGATACCGTCTCGACAGCGGCGCCCAGGGCGTCACGATCACCGCAGGCAAGCCCGCGGGCCTCTTCCACGGCGTGCAGACCCTGCGCCAGCTGCTGCCCGCGGCCGTGGAGAAGAGGACGGTGCAGCCCGGGCCCTGGGTGGTGGCGGGCGGAACCGTCAAGGACGCGCCGCGCTATGCCTACCGCGGCGCGATGCTCGACGTCTCCCGCCACTTCTTCACCGTCGCCCAGGTGAAGCGCTACATCGACGAGTTGGCGCTCTACAAGATCAACGCCCTGCATCTGCACCTGAGCGACGACCAGGGCTGGCGCATCGCGATCGACTCCTGGCCGCGGCTCGCGGCCTACGGCGGCTCGACCGAGGTCGGCGGCGGCAAGGGCGGCTTCTACACGAAGGCGCAGTACGAGGAGATCGTCCGCTACGCGGCCTCCCGCTATCTGGAGGTCGTCCCCGAGATCGACATGCCGGGCCACACCAACGCAGCCCTCGCCTCGTACGCCGCACTGAACTGCAACGGAGTCGCGCCCCCGCTCTACACCGGCACCAACGTCGGCTTCAGTTCGCTGTGCGTGCCCAAGCCGGTGACGTACGCCTTCGTCGACGACGTCATCCGCGAACTGGCCGCGCTCACACCCGGCCGCTACCTCCACATCGGCGGCGACGAGGCGCACTCCACCAGCCACGACGACTATGTGACGTTCATGGACCGGGTGCAGCCCATCGTCGCCAAGTACGGCAAGACGGTGATCGGCTGGCACCAGCTGACCGGCGCGCACCCGGCGAAGGGCGCGCTCGCACAGTACTGGGGGCTCGACTCCACCAGCGCGGCGGAGAAGGACCAGGTCGCCCGGGCGGCGCGGAACGGCACCGGGCTGATCCTCTCCCCGGCCGACCGGGTCTACCTCGACATGAAGTACACCGATGCCACTCCGCTCGGCCAGAAGTGGGCGGGGCTGGTTGAGGTGCGGCGGTCCTACGACTGGAACCCGGGCACCTATCTGCCCGGCGCCCCTGCTTCGGCGGTCGCCGGTGTCGAGGCCCCCCTGTGGTCGGAGACCATCGTCAAGGACGCCGACATCGACTACATGACCTTCCCCCGGCTGCCGGGCGCGGCAGAGCTGGGCTGGTCGCCGACCGCGACGCACGACTGGAACACCTACCGGGTGCGACTCGCGGCCCAGGGCCCTCGCTGGGAGGCGCTGGGCATCGGGTACTACCGCTCGCCGCAGGTGCCCTGGCCGGCCCGATAGGACGATTGCCCCGACGGGCACCCCGGTGGACCGTACACCGGGGTGCCCGCCTGTCCGTGGGGGCCGGTCACAGCCCCGCGATGGGGTTCTTCAGGGTCCCGGCCAGCTGAAGTGCACCGGACGGATCCGCCAGGTCCACCATCTGCCGGTTGTCGCGCAGCTGAAGCCGGTTGAGGCAGGACAGGGGGAACTCGGGGGCGAACATGTCGTACCGCCGGAACTTCTCGGCGAGTTCGGGGTTCGCGTCCTGATACTCGTGGACGACGTCGGCGACCGTCCGCCAGAAGTCCTCCTCCGCCAGGACGCCCTCGGCGGCGAGGTGGGCCGCGACGAACCGGAAGAAGCAGTCGAAGACGTCCGTGAAGACCGACAGGAGCTTCCTGTCCTCGGGGACCTCCACGCGGATCCGCCTGACCTCGGGCGGAAGCGCCGCGTCCGGGTCCGTGACCGCGATCTCCTCGGCGATGTCCTTGAAGATCGCGCGCTGTACGACACCGTCCTTCAGGACGAGGATGACGTTCTCGCCGTGCGGCATGAACACCAGGTCGTAGGCGTAGAAGCTGTGCAGCAGCGGGGTGAGGTACGCCCGCAGATAGCGACGCAGCCACTCCGCCGGCGCGAGCCCCGATCGCTCGACCAGTGCCCCCGTGAACGATGCGCCGGTGTGGTCCACATGAGCCAGCGAGGCCATGGTCGCAAGGGTCTCGCCCTCCTGGAGCGAGGTCACCGGGCTCTCGCGCCACAGGGCGGCGAGCATCTTGCGGTACGGGGAGTGGCGGTCGGTGGCGGCCTCGTACTCCAGGTGGCGGTAGCCGACGGCGGCGCGCTCGCGGATGACCGACAGGCCCGTCGACTTCAGCACGGGGTCGTTCTCGACGAGCCGGGCCAGCCAGTCGTTGATCGCGGGCGTCGCCGTCATATAGGTGGCCGAGAGCCCGCGCATGAATCCCATGTTGAGGACGGAAAGGGCCGTCTTCACATAGTGCTTCTCCGGATGGGACCGGTTGAAGAAGGTCCGGACGGACTGCTGGGCGAGGTACTCGTCGTCGCCCTCGCCCAGGCAGACGAGGTGCCCCCGGGCGACCTCGGCGGCGAAGGTGACCGTGAGTTTGTTCCACCACTGCCAGGGGTGGACGGGTAGGAGGAGGTAGTCGGCGGGGTCCAGGCCCCGGTCGGTCAGGCGCGCCCGGAAGCGCTCGACGGTCCTGGCCCCCAGCTCCTGCCGTACGAACGACTCGTACTCGATCCCGGCCCCCGCCGTGAACGCCGCCCGTGAGCGGTGCGCCGCCAGCCACACCAGCCGGACGGGTCTCGCGGTCTCGGGGGCGTACGACAGGTATTCGTGGATGCCGAAGCCGAGCCGCCCGTTGTTGGCGACGAAGCAGGGATGGCCCTCGGCCATCCCGGTCTCGATCTCCTGGAACCCGCTCCTGGCGAGCTCGGCCGAGGTCACCTCCGGCTTGGCGAGCTTGTAGCAGATGCCGGAGACGGTGGAGGAGATCTCCTCCAGATAGACCGGCAGGACCTCGTCGCTCAGGCCGAGGGAATTCCTCAGCTCGACGAAGAAGTCCAGTACGTCCAGGGGGAGTTCGGTCCCGTCGCGATGACGGGTGATCGAGTCCGGCTCGATCTGCCAGTGGTCGAGAGCGCGAACGATGGCGGCGAACCGGTACCGGGTGACCCCGTCGTCGCTGCGGACGACGTACGTGCCGGCACTCTCGGCCTCCGGTTCCGGGGAGATCAGCCGCTCATGGGCGAACTCGGCGAGGGCCTTGCGGACGAGCAGGCGGCCCGCCCGCTCCCAGCGTTCGGGGGACAGGTGGGAGACCGCGTCGACGAGGGTCATATCGCCATCGCCTTCCGGAACTGCTCGCGGGTGCAGAAGCTCAGCAGCGCCGTCTTCTCCGGCTTGCGGATCTCACGCTCGGGCACGAACCCGACGGCCTCGTTCAGGGCGTGCACCGCCGTGTTGCGCACATCGGGCTCGACGACGACCCTGCGCGTGGCCGGGTCCTCGAAGAGGTGGGCCATCACGGCGGTGATGACGGCGCGGGTGAAGCCGTGTACGGGAGCGTCGGTCGGCGCGACCAGGAAGTGCATCCCGACGTCGCCGGGGCGGGCCTCGTACAGGCCGGCCAGCTCACGGCGGGCCGGGTCGTACTTCTCCATCAGGAAGGCGGGCACGCCCTCGTGCATCCCGAGCAGCGCGTGACGGTGCTCGTCGGCGGCGATGTCCAGATAGACGTGCTCGACGTCCTGCGGCCGGGCGTCCTGCATCATCCAGTAGGCAGCCTTGGGATGCGTGACCCAGCCGTGCAGGAGCCGGGCGTCCTCGACGGGGTCGAGCGGGCGGAAGGTGAGTGTGCCGACGGCACCGGTGGTCGTGCTCATGGGGAGAACTCCTGGAACGCGATGGTCTTCTCGACGGGGTAGTACTCGGTGCCGAGCAGTTCCCGGATGATGTACGAGTTGCGGTAGGCACCCATGCCCAGGTCGGGGCTGGTGATGCTGTGCGTGTGGACGCCGGCGTTCTGCAGGAAGACGCCCCGGCCCGTGATGTCGACGGCGTAGTTGCGGGCCACGTCGAAGTTGCCATGCTCGTCGTAGTGCAGCCGGTCGCGGATCGGCTTCAGGAACTCCGGTTCGGTGTACCGGTATCCGGTGGCGAGGACCAGACCCTGGGAGCGCAGCTCGTAGTCCATCTCCTGCTCCTCCTGACGGAAGCCGAGGGTGTAGGTGCCGTCCTCGTAACGTGCCTCGATGAGCGCGGAGTTGGTGAGCAGCCGGGTGGGGACCGGGCCGCCGAGGCTCTTTTGGTACAGCAGGTCGAAGATCGCGTCGATCAGATCGCCGTCGATGCCCTTGTACAGGCCCTTGTGCTGCTCGGTGAGGCGGTAGCGGGTCCGCTCGGGCAGCGCGTGGAAGTAGTCGATGTACTCGGGGGAGGTCATCTCCAGCGTCAGCTTGGTGTACTCCAGCGGGAAGAAGCGCGGGGAACGGGTGACCCAGTTGAGCTGGTAGCCGTGGATGTCGATCTCGCCGAGCAGGTCGTGGTAGATCTCGGCGGCGGACTGGCCGCTGCCGACCACGGTGATCGACTCCTTGGCCTGGAGCCGGCGCTTGTGGTCCAGATAGCGGGAGTTGTGGATGACGTCACCGGCCAGGCCGCGGCAGGGCTCCGGGACGTAGGGCGGGGTACCCGTGCCGAGAACCAGGTGGCAGGCCCGGTGGACGTCCCCGTCCCGCGTCCGTACGACGTACACCCCTTCCTCGTCCTCGTAGGTAACCTCCGTGACCGACGTGCCGAAGCGGACGCTGCTCAGCTGGGAGGCCGCCCAGCGGCAGTAGTCGTCGTACTCGACGCGGAGCGGATAGAAGTTCTCGCGGATGTAGAACGAGTACAGCCGCCCCCGCTCCTTGAGGTAGTTGAGGAAGGAGTACGGGGACGTCGGGTCGGCCAGGGTGACCAGGTCCGACAGGAACGGCGTCTGGAGACGGGCGCCCTCCAGGAACATCCCCGCATGCCACTCGAAGGACGGCTTCGACTCCAGGAAGACGCCGTCGAGTTCGGCGATCGGCTCGGTGAGACAGGCGAGGCCGAGGTTGAAGGGGCCGAGCCCGATCCCCACGAAGTCGTATGTCCTGGCGGCGGTTTCAGGAGGCGCGGTCAAGGGACTCTCCCAGGTACTGCTCGGCATGGCCGGCGATCAGATCGAGTACCGCGGCGATGTCGTCCGTCGTGGTCTCGGGGTTGAGCAGGGTGAACTTCAGGTGGTGGCGGCCGGAGACCTTGGTGCCCGCCACCACGGCGTCGCCGGAGGTGAACAGGGCCTTACGGGCGTAGAGGTTGGCGCGGTCGATCTCGGCCGGGTCGGTGACGGCCGCCGGGATGTAGCGGAAGACGAGGGTGGAGAGCTCCGGCTCGACGACCACGTCGAAACGCGGGTCGGCCGCCAGCAGCCGCCACCCCTCCCGGGCCAGGTCGCAGACCTCGTCGAAGAGCGCGCCGATGCCGTCGGCGCCCATCACGCGCAGCGTCATCCACAGCTTGAGGGCGTCGAAGCGGCGGGTGGTCTGCAGGGACTTGTCGACCTGGTTGGGGATGCGCTCCTGCACCATGCGCCGGGGGTTGAGGTACTCCGCGTGGTAGGTCGCGTGCCGCAGCGTGGCGCAGTCGCGGACCAGTACGGCTGACGAACTCACCGGCTGGAAGAAGGACTTGTGGTAGTCGACGGTGACCGAGTCGGCCCGTTCGATCCCGGCCAGCCGGTCCCGGCGCCTGAGGGAGGCCAGCAGCCCGCAGCCGTAGGCCGCGTCCACATGCATCCACACCCCGAACCGGTCGCACAGTTCGGCGATACCGGGCAGCGGGTCGATGGAGCCGAAGTCGGTGGTGCCGGCGGTGGCGACGACGGCCATCGGGACCAGGCCGTCCCGCGTGCAGCGCTCCAGCTCGTGGGCGAGGGCGACGGTCTGCATCCGCTTGTCGTGGCCGACGGGGACGGAGACCACCGCCTCGGGGCCCAGCCCGAGGAGTTTGGCCGACTTCCGCACGCTGAAGTGGCTGACTTCGGAGGCGAAGACGCGCAGCTTGGCGGGGGTGTCGCTCTTGGCCTCCTCGCGGGCCAGGAGCAGTGCCTGGAGGTTGGACTGGGTGCCGCCGCTGGTGAACACGCCGTCGGCGCCGGGGCCGAAGCCGAGTCGCTCGGCTGTCCAGTCGACGAGCCGGCGCTCGATGAGGGTGCCGCCGGCCGACTGGTCCCAGGTGTCGAGCGAGGAGTTGACGGCGGACAGGACGGCTTCGCCGAGAACGGCCGGGATGACGACCGGGCAGTTGAGGTGGGCTAGGTAGCGGGGGTGGTGGAAGTAGACCGCGTCGCGGAGGTAGAGCTCCTCCAGCTCGTCCAGGACCGCGATGGTGTCGTGCAGCGGTCGGTCCAGGTCGATCCGCTCGATGCGGGGCGCGAGGGCGTCGACCGTGACACCCGTGAACGGACGGTCGGTGGCGGCGAGTTTGGCGGCCACCCGCTCGACTCCTTCGGTCACGGAGCGTCGGTAGTGCTCCGCGGTCAGGTCATTGAGCAGGTGCGAGCGCATGGGGGGTTCCTCCGGTGGGTGGGTCCGGGCAGGAGAGAAGTGGGGCGGAGTCGCCTGGCTTGATTTAGGTTAGCCTAACCTAAGTTACATGGGGTCGATTCGATCCCCTTGCACCCGCCGTCACTCCTGTTGGCGCAACTGTTCCTCGCTCAGCCCCCGCCGCCAGTAACCGACGAAGGTCACGCGCCTGCGATCGATGCCGCGTTCGCGGACGAAGTGCCGACGCAACTCCTTGACCCGGCCGGACTCACCCGCGATCCAGACGTACGGCGCTCCGGCCGGGGGGAGTTCGGCCTCCCGCGGTGCGGTGAGGCTCCTGGGGGCGGGGGCACCTCCCACGCCCTTGGGGTGGTGGGAGACCTCGCCGCGTACCAGCCAGGTGATCTCCGCGTCGGCCTCGGTCACCAGGTCGTGGATGTCCTCGGCGTGCCCGACCTCCAGCCAGACGCGGGCGCGTGTGCGCGCGGGCAGCCGTTCGAGGATCGCCGAGGCGGCGGGCACGGCCGTCTCGTCGGCCCAGAGCACCACCAGATCCGTGTCCTCGGGCGGACGGAAGCGGATGGCACGGTTGTCCTCGATCGCGGGCCCGAGCAGGACGACGCGGTCACCTGCCGTGGCGCGGGAGGCCCAGCGCGAGGCCGGGCCTGCCGGGGCGGTCGCGCCCGGTGCCACGCCGTGCAGGACGAAGTCGATGTCGATCTCGTCGGGGTCGCGCCGCAGGGTCCTGAGCGTGTACGAGCGCATCACCGCCCTTACGTCGTCGGGGAGTTCGCGCCACCCGTGCCACCGGTTGTCGCCCAGCTCGATCGGGATCGCGGGCTCGCTCTGGCCCGGATGCGGCAGGAACAGCGACAGCGACTGGTCGGCTCCGGCGGAGCGGAAGGCGCGCAGGTCGTCCCCCGCGAAGGTGACACGGAGAAGGGACGGACCGAGCCGCCTCGTCCGTACGACCTGGAGGGAAAAGAAACGGAACGGAGCGGCTACGGCCGTCGTCATATGAGCTCCTGAGTCATCGTCAGGGTGTGGGGGATTACGGAGGCGCGTTGGGGGGTGGGTTGTTCGTGGTGCGAGGTGGGTTGTTCGTGGTGGGGGGGTGGGTTGTTCGTGGTGGTGGGTGCGCTGCTCGTGGTGGGGGGTGCGCTGCTCGTGGTGGGGGGTGAGTCGCTCATGGTGCTGGGGTGCGCTGTTCGCGGTGCGGAGTGACGCTGTTCGCGGTGCGGAGTGACGCTGTTCGCGGTGCGGAGTGACGCTGTTCGCGGTGCGAGTTGAGCTGCGCATGGGATCGAGGTGTGCCGCTCGCGTTGCGGGTGTGCGGCTCGCTGAGCGAAGTGAGCTGTTCGCGGCGCCGGGTTGAGTCGCCCGCGGCGCGGTGTGAGCCGCTCGGGGAGCGAAGCGTGCTGCTCGTGGCGCTGCGTGTCCGGAAGGTCAACCGACCTTTCCGGCGCCCTCGATGGCCTTGGCGAGGCCCTCGAGCAGCGGGGCGCACTTGGCGTACGACAGGATCGGCTCGGGGTTGCGGGCGATGACCTGGCCCGCCTTGACCGCGGGAAGCTTCTTCCAGGTCGCCTCGGTGATGTCGGCGGGCTGGATGGCCGAGGAGCGGTTGTCCATCATGATGACGTCGGCCCGGTACTTGTCGACGTTCTCCCAGCTCAGGTTCTCGAACCAGCCGCCGCTCGCCTTCAGCGCGGAGGCGGGAGGCTCGACGAAGTTCACGCCGAGCGCCTTGAAGTACTCCAGGTCGACGGAGAGGTTCGAGCCGGAGACGTAGAAGACGTCCTGGCTCGCGGAGCCCGCCAGCACCTTGATGCCGGGCTTGGCCTTGGTGGCCGCCCGCAGCCGGGCGGCGGCGTCCTCGAACCGCTTCTTCCCCTGGGCGATCCTCGCGGAGGCGGTATCCGCGCCGAGCGACTTCGCGAGCTCCAGCATGCGCTGCAGGGAACCGGTCAACTGGCGGTCGTAGACGGAGATGCCGACGCTCGGGGCGCCGACGGCGAGGATCTTCTTCCTGGACTCCTCAGGGATGTACCACAGGGTTCCGGCGGCGTCGAACATGGTGGTGACGAGCAGGTCCGGGGCGAGGGCCGCGTACTTCTCGATGTTGAACTGGCCCCATTCGTTGCCGAGGATCGTCACCTTGCCGATGTCGAGGTCGCCGGCCTGGATGTCGGCCTTGCCGTCCTTGGTTTTCGTCGGCCCGAAGACGCCCTTCACCTCGATGCCGTAGTCGTGAAGCGCGGCGGCGACGCCCACGAACGCGACGACGGCCGACGGGGTCCTGTCCGCCTTCGCGCTCTGGCCGCGGTCGTCCTTGAAGGACCAGGGACCGGACGCGCCCTTCCCCTCGCCGCCCGAGCCCGCGCCTTTCGCCTTGCCGTCCCCACAGGCCGCGAGCACGGCGCCGAGGCCGAGGACGCCGCCGGCGCTGAGAATGCCGCGGCGAGTGGGGCTGGGAGTACGGGCGTTGGGCATGGGTGTGGTCTGCCTTCGAACGGGGCGGGGCGTCCGCCGGGCGAGTCGAACGAAGGTTAGCCTAACCTAACTAAGTATCCGTGGTGGGGTGCGGTACCGGATTGCCGCTGTTCGTGCCGTTCCGCTGTCGTAGCCGTGGTCGCCGTGCGGAAGGAGCGGCTTGGGCCGACGGTCGGGGTGTTCCACGCCTGGAGCACGGCCGACCCGAGCAGGGCAGCCGAGATGCCGGCGAAGACGGTTCGCGCCCAGCCGGACAGGCTTGCGACCGCGACGCGTTGACGGCTGACGCGAGTGGCGTCAGTGGGGAATGGAGTCGATCAGCTCGCGTGCGCCCTGGCGCAGGAGCGTGACGGCGACCGAGGTGCCCAGCGTGGCGGGGTCGAGGGGCCCCGCCCATTCGTGGGCGTTGAGGATGGTCTTGCCGTCGGGGGTGAACACGGATGCCCTCAGGGAGAGGTCCCCGTTCAGAGCGGCTTTGGCGTAGCCCGCGATCGGGGAGTTGCAGTGGCCCTGCAGGACGTGGATGAGCATGCGCTCGGCGGTCGCCTCGCGGTGGGTGTCGGGGTCGCCGAGAGCGCTGACCGTGTCGATCAGGCCTGTGTCGTCCTCGCGGCACTGCACGGCGAGGATCCCGGCGCCGATCGGCGGCATCATCACGTCGGTCGGCAGGACCTCGCTGATCACGTCGCGGCGGTCGATGCGCTCCAGGCCGGAGACGGCCAGCAACAGCGCGTCGGCATGACCCGCGGCGAGTTTCTCCAGACGCCGGTTGGCGTTGCCGCGCATCGGTACGCAGGTGAGGTGCGGGTGGGAGGCGGCGAGCTGGGCGGTGCGTCGCACCGAGGAGGTCCCGATGCGGGTACCGGCGGGGAGTTCGTCGAGAGTGAGCCCGCCGGGGTGGACGAGGGCGTCGCGGATGTCGTCGCGCCGGAGGAACGCGGCGAAGACGGTTCCGGCCGGGAGCGGGCGGTCGGCCGGAACATCCTTGACGCAGTGCACGGCCAGGTCCGCTGCTCCGGCCAGGAGGGCGGCGTCGACCTCCTTGGTGAACGCTCCCTTGCCCTCGACCTGGGAGAGATCGCCCATCCACTTGTCGCCGGTGGTCTTGACGGGCACGACCTCGGTGCGGATGCCGGGGTACAGCGCGGCGAGCTCCCCGCGCACGCGCTCCACCTGGGCCAGCGCCATGGGCGAGTCGCGGGAAACGATACGGATGAACTCGTGGGCGGGCACGGACCCACGATAGCCCTTCCGCTGCGTGCCCCGGGCGGTAGCGTGAAAGCCGGTCTCGCAGGCGCAGCCCGAGTTCGGACGTTCGGGCGTTCGGACGTTCGTGTGGTCGTGTGTTCGTGCGAGGAAGGGGTCGGACGGGCCGGTCCCTATGGTCCAGACCCCTTCCCGTTTTCTTTCGGGCGGCTCAGCCCGCCAGCCCCAGCTCCCGGGCGATCAGCATCCGTTGCACCTCGCTCGTGCCCTCACCGATCTCCAGGATCTTGGAGTCGCGCCACATGCGGGCCACCGGGTACTCGTTCATGAAGCCGTAGCCGCCGTGGATCTGGGTGGCGTCGCGGGCGTTGTCCACCGCGATCGTGGACGAGTACAGCTTCGCCAGGGCCGCCTCCTTCTTGAAGGGCTCGCCTGAGACCAGGCGTGAGGCCGCGTCGCGCCACGCCAGGCGCGCCGTGTGCGCCTTCATCTCCATGTCCGCGATCTTGAACTGGATCGCCTGGTAGCCACCGATGCTGCGGCCGAACGCGTGCCGCTCCTTCGCGTACTTCACCGATTCGTCCACGCAGCCCTGCGCCAGCCCGGTCGCCAGCGCCGAGATCGCGATACGGCCCTCGTCCAGGATGCGCAGGAACTGCGCGTACCCGCGGCCCTCCTCGCCCAGCAGGTTCGCGGCCGGGACACGGACGTCCGCGAAGGACAGCTCACGGGTGTCCGACGCGTTCCAGCCGACCTTCGAGTACGGGGCCGCCACCGTGAAGCCGGGCGTGCCGGACGGGACGATGATCGAGGAGATCAGCGGGCGGCCGTCCCCCGTGCGGCCCGTGACCGCCGTGACCGTCACCAGGCCCGTGATGTCGGTGCCCGAGTTGGTGATGAAGCACTTGGTGCCGTTGATCACCCACTCGTCGGTCTCCGGGTCCAGGCGAGCCGTCGTGCGCGTCGCCCCCGCGTCCGAACCGCCGTCCGGTTCCGTGAGGCCGAAGGCGCCCAGGAGTTCGCCGGAGCACAGGCGCGGGAGCCACTCCTGCTTCTGGGCCTCCGTGCCGAAGCGATAGACCGGCATGGCGCCCAGGGAGACGCCCGCCTCGAGGGTGATGGCGATGGACGAGTCGACGCGGGCGAGTTCCTCCAGGGCGATGCCCAGCGCAAGGTAGTCGCCGCCCATTCCGCCGTACTCCTCCGGGAACGGCAGGCCGAACAGGCCCATGCGGCCCATCTCGCGGACGATCTCGTACGGGAACTCATGGCGCTCGTAGAAGTCGCCGATCTTGGGAGCCACGACATCGTGTGCGAACTCCTCGACCGTGCGCCGGAGTTCCTCCAGCTCGGGGGAGAGGTGATGGTCCATGGGGGGTCACTCCTTGTGGGAGAGGGCTCGGACGGTGCGGGACGGGCTGGGCCGGTCCAGGTGCGCGGCCATCCACACGCTTGTGGCGGTGAGCCGGCCGAGGTCGACCCCGGTGTCGATGCCGAGGCCCTGAAGCATCCACACCAGGTCTTCCGTGGCGAGGTTTCCGGTGGCGGACTTGGCGTACGGGCAGCCGCCGAGGCCGCCCGCGGAGGCGTCGACTGTCGTCACGCCGTGCTGGAGCGCGGCCAGGGTGTTGGCGAGTGCCTGGCCGTAGGTGTCGTGGAAGTGCACGCCGAGGGCACTGGTCGGCACGCCCTCCTCGTTCAGTTCGGACAGCAGGTCCTGGACGTGGCCCGGCGTCGCCACGCCGATCGTGTCGCCCAGGCTCAACTCGTCGCAGCCCATGTCCATGAGTGCCTTGCTGACGCGGACGACCTGGTGGATGGGGACCGGGCCCTCCCACGGGTCGCCGAAGCACATGGACAGATAGCCGCGGACGTGTAGCTTCCGGTCCTTCGCGTGCGCGACCACCGGCTCGAACATCGCGAGGGCCTCGTCCACCGTGCGATTGAGGTTGGCCTTCGCGAAGGACTCGGTGACGCTGGCGAAGACGGCGACCCGGCGGGCGCCGAGCGCGAGGGCGCGGTCCAGGCCGCGTTCGTTCGGCACGAGGACCGGAAGCGCCACCTGCAGATCGCCGACCATCGGGTACAACTGCTCGGCGTCGGCGAGCTGTGGCACCCACTTGGGGTGCACGAAGCTGGTGGCCTCGATGGTGGTCAGGCCCGCGGCGGCGAGCCGGCGGATGAACTCCGCCTTCACCTCCGTCGGTACCGTGCGCTGTTCGTTCTGCAGGCCGTCGCGCGGGCCGACCTCGTGGATCCTGACCCTCGGGGGCAGGTCCTCGGACGGTACGACCATGGGCAGTCCCTGAACGGTCATTCCTCCGCCTCCGTGTCCTGCTCGTGCGGTGCGATCACGGCCAGCACCTGGTCCATGGCGACCGTCGTGCCGGGGCTGACGTCCAGTTCGGCGACGGTCCCGGCGTGCGGGGCGGAGATGACGTGCTCCATCTTCATCGCCTCGACCACCAGCAGGCTCTGCCCGGCGGTCACCTCGTCCCCGACGGCCACCTTCACCACGGTCACGGTGCCGGGCATGGGCGCGGTCAGCGAGTCGGTGCCCGCCCGGGCGCCACCGGCGAGCGACGCGGCGACCGGATCGTGGTCGCGCATGTGCCAGGCCTCGCCGTCGCGGCCGAGCCAGGTGCCATCCGGCAGGGCGGCGAAGGTGTGGGTGGCGTCCTCGAGCCGGAAGGTGAACCGGCCTTCGGGTCCCGGGCCGTCCGGCAGGCCCGAGGGCCCGCGCAGTGGCTCCCCGCCGTCCGGCAGCAGCTCGACCGCGCCGTCCGACGTGCCGCGCACGCGGACGGTCACCGGGTCGTGGCCCGGCACCCGCAGGTGGTAGGGCGTCCAGGCGCGCTCGCCGCCCAGGCGCCAGCCGTCCGGCACGGAGAAGGGATCGACCCAGCCCGGCCGGCGGCTGCCCAGGGCCGCGTGGCGCAGCAGTGCCGCCGCGGCGTAGACCTCCTCCGGCACCTCGGCCGATACGAGGCCGTCCACCTCCCGCTCCACCAGCCCCGTGTCCAACTCGCCCGCCACGACCGTCGGATGGGCCAGCAGACGGCGCAGGAAGCCGGCGTTGGTCTGCACGCCCAGGGTGACCGTCTCCGCGAGGGCCGCCCGGAGCTTGCGCAGCGCGGTCGCGCGGTCGGGGCCGTACGCGATGACCTTCGACAGCATCGGGTCGTACAGGCTGCCGACCTCGGTGCCCTCGGACAGGCCCGAGTCGGTGCGCACTCCGTCGCCCTGCGGCTCGTGCAGCCGCAGCACCGTGCCGCCCGACGGCAGGAAGCCGCGGGAGGGGTCCTCGGCGCAGATGCGGGCCTCGATCGCGTGCCCGGTGAGCGTGACGTCCTCCTGCCCGAAGGCCAGCCGCTCGCCCGCCGCCACCCGCAGCTGCCACTCCACCAGGTCCAGGCCCGTGATCAGCTCGGTGACCGGGTGCTCCACCTGGAGGCGGGTGTTCATCTCCATGAAGTAGTACGAAGAGGGGTCGCCGCCCGGGACGATGAACTCCACCGTGCCCGCGCCCTCGTACCCGCACGAGCGTGCCGCCTGGACCGCCGCCTCGCCCATCGCCGCGCGCGTGGCCTCGTTGAGGAGCACGCTCGGCGCCTCCTCGATGATCTTCTGGTGGCGGCGCTGGAGGGAGCACTCGCGCTCGCCCAGGTGCACCACGTTGCCGTGGGCGTCCGCCAGGACCTGGATCTCGATATGGCGGGGGCCGTCGACCCAGCGCTCCACGAGGAGCGTGTCGTCGCCGAAGGAGGCGCGCGCCTCACGGCGGGCGGCGGCGATCTCGTCGGCCAGCACCGCCGGGTCCCGGACGAGCCGCATGCCCTTGCCGCCGCCGCCCGCGCTCGGCTTCAGCAGCACCGGCATGCCGATCCCGCGGGCGGCGTCGGCCAGCTCCGCGTCCGTCAGCCCGCTGCCGCTCGACCCAGGCACGACCGGGACCCCGGCCGCCTTCACCGTCTCCTTGGCGCGGATCTTGTCGCCCATGAGCGAGATCGCGTCCGCGGGAGGCCCGATGAAGACCAGGCCCGCCTGCGTGCACGCGCGCGCGAACGCCGCGTTCTCCGCGAGGAAGCCGTACCCCGGGTGCACCGCCTGCGCGCCGGTGCGGGCCGCCGCCCGGAGGATCTGCTCCACCGACAGATAGCTCTCGGCGGCCGGTGCCGGTCCGATCCGTACCGCCGTGTCGGCCTCCCGGACATGGCGGGCGTCCGCGTCGGCGTCGGAGAAGACCGCCACCGAGCGCACGCCCATCGACCGCAGCGTACGAATGACGCGTACGGCGATCTCACCGCGGTTGGCCACAAGGACTGTCTCGAACATTCCCACCCTCACATCCGGAAGACGCCGAACTGGGGCTCGCCCAGAGGCGCGTTGGCGCACGCCGTCAGGGCGAGGCCGAGCACCTGCCGGGTCTCCAGCGGGTCGATCACACCGTCGTCCCACAGGCGCGCAGTCGCGTAGTAGGCGTTCCCCTGGCGCTCGTACTGTGCGCGGATCGGCGCCTTGAAGGCTTCCTCTTCCTCCGCGGGCCAGGACTCCCCGCGCGACTCCAACTGGTCGCGCTTGACGGTCGCGAGGACCGACGCGGCCTGCTCGCCGCCCATCACCGAGATCTTGGCGTTCGGCCACATCCACAGGAAGCGCGGCGAATACGCCCGGCCGCACATCGAGTAGTTGCCCGCGCCGAACGAGCCGCCGATCACGACCGTGAGCTTCGGTACGCGGGTGCAGGCGACCGCGGTGACCATCTTGGCCCCGTGCTTGGCGATGCCGCCCGCCTCGTAGTCGCGCCCCACCATGAAGCCCGAGATGTTCTGCAGGAACACCAGCGGAATGCCGCGCTGGTCGCACAGCTCGATGAAGTGGGCGCCCTTCTGGGCCGATTCGGAGAACAGGATGCCGTTGTTGGCGACGATCCCGACCGGGTGGCCGTGGATACGGGCGAAGCCGGTGACGAGGGTCTGCCCGAACTCCGCCTTGAACTCGGCGAAGCGAGAGGCGTCCACCACGCGCGCGATGACCTCGCGTACGTCGTAGGGGGTGCGGGAGTCGACCGGGACCGCGCCGTACAACCCGGACGGATCCAGCTTCGGCTCCACGGACGGGACGGCCTCCCAGGGCAGCGGTCCGCGCGCGGGGAGCGTCGAGACGATGGTCCGGACGATCCGCAGGGCGTGCGCGTCGTCCTCCGCGAGGTGGTCCGTCACGCCCGACACACGCGCGTGGACCTCGCCGCCGCCCAGTTCCTCGGCGGTCACCACCTCGCCGGTGGCCGCCTTCACCAGAGGCGGGCCGCCCAGGAAGATCGTGCCCTGGTTCCGCACGATCACGGCCTCGTCGCTCATCGCCGGGACATACGCCCCGCCCGCCGTGCAGGAGCCGAGGACGGCCGCGATCTGCGGAATGCCGGCGCCCGACATCCGCGCCTGGTTGTAGAAGATCCGGCCGAAGTGCTCGCGGTCGGGGAACACCTCGTCCTGCATCGGCAGGAAGGCGCCTCCGGAGTCGACGAGGTAGACGCAGGGGAGGCGGTTGTCGAGGGCCACTTCCTGGGCCCGCAGGTGCTTCTTCACCGTCATCGGGTAGTACGTGCCGCCCTTGACCGTGGCGTCATTGGCGACGATCACGCACTCCCGGCCGCTGACCCGCCCGATCCCGGCGACCACGCCGGCGGCCGGGGCCTGCCCGTCGTACATCCCGTCGGCGGCCAGGGGCGCCAGCTCCAGGAAGGGCGATCCCGGATCCAGCAGCGTGTCGACCCGGTCGCGCGGCAGCAGCTTGCCGCGCGCGGTGTGGCGCGCGCGGGCCTTCTCGCCGCCGCCCAGCCGGGCCGCGGCCAGCTTGCCGCGCAACTCCTCGGCCAGGGCGCGGTGTGCCGCCTCGTTGGCCCGCCAGGCCTCCGACGCGGGATCTGCCGCGCTCGTCAGCTCCGGTGCCTCCTGCATCCTGCGGTCCCCTCACCTGTTAATGAGCGTTAACGCATTTCCTTCAGGTTAACGAGCGCTAACCTCCCTGTCTAGAATTACTTTCATGGCCACGAGAACCGACGCCCCCACCCGTCGCGAACAGATCCTGAAGGAGGCCGCGCGGCTGTTCGCCGAGCGCGGCTTCCACGGCGTCGGGGTCGACGAGATAGGGGCCGCGGTCGGCATCAGCGGCCCCGGTCTGTACCGGCACTTCGCAGGCAAGGACGCGATGCTCGCCGAGCTGCTCGTCGGGATCAGCGGGCAGCTGCTGACCGGGGCCAGGCGGCGGCTCGCCGAGGCCGACGGGGGACCCGCGGGACGGGACCCCGAGGCGGTCCTCGACTCGCTGATCGAGGGGCACATCGACTTCGCGCTCGACGACCGTCCCCTGATCACCCTGCACGACCGGGAGCTGGACCGCCTCCGGGACAGCGACCGCAAGCTCGTACGACAGCTGCAGCGGCAGTACGTCGAGCTGTGGGTGGAGATCGTCCGCGAGGTGTACCCGGACCTGGCCGAACCGGCCGCGCGTTCGGCCGTGCACTCGGTGTTCGGGCTGCTCAACTCGACACCGCATCTGGGGCGCGCGGGTGCGCTGCCGGGCCGCGGGGCCACGGCCGCGCTGTTGCACCGTATGGCCAGGGGGGCCTTCGGGGCGGCCGGGACGGATTGAGACGGCTGCTCCGCAAGCGTGACGAGGGTTACGCGTTGGTTGCTCTGGACGACTGTCCATACTCGCCGGTACGGTTTCTCTGAGCAAGCGCTTAGATATACCCAGGTGGAGGTGGCGGCGGTGCGCCGTACGGTGTTCAACGAAGATCACGAGGCGTTCCGGGAGACCCTGCGCGCCTTCATCGAGGCCGAGGTCGTGCCGGTCTACGACGAGTGGTTCGCCGCCGGCCAGGCGCCGCGCGACTTCTACTACAAGCTCGGTGAGCTGGGCATCTTCGGCATCAACGTCCCCGAGGAGTTCGGCGGCGCGGGCCTGGACAGCCACAAGTTCGAGGCCGTCCTGTACGAGGAGACCGCCCGCGCCGGCGTCCAGTTCGGCGGCTCCGGCGTGCACGTGCTGCTCGCCCTGCCGTACATCAAGATGCTCGCCACCGACGAGCAGAAGAAGCGCTACCTGCCGAAATTCGTCTCCGGCGAGGAGATGTGGGCCATCGCGATGACCGAGCCGGGCACCGGCTCCGACCTCGCGGGCATGAAGTCCACCGCCAAGCTCTCCGAGGACGGCACGCACTACGTCCTCAACGGCGCCAAGACCTTCATCACGGGCGGTGTGCACGCCGACAAGGTCATCGTCTGCGCCCGCACCGCCGCCCCGACGGCCGAGGACCGCCGCCACGGCATCTCCCTGTTCGCCGTGGACACCAAGTCCGAGGGCTACTCCGTCGGCCGCAAGCTCGACAAGCTCGGCCTGAAGACCTCCGACACCGCCGAGCTGGCATTCGTCGATGTGAAGGTCCCGGTCGAGGACCTGCTCGGCGAGGAGAACAAGGGCTTCTACTACCTCGGCCACAACCTCGCCTCCGAGCGCTGGGGCATAGCCTTCGGCGCCTACGCGCAGGCCAAGGCCGCCGTCCGGTTCGCCAAGCAGTACGTCCAGGAGCGCACCGTCTTCGGCAAGCCGGTGGCGCACTTCCAGAACACCAAGTTCGAGCTGGCCGCCTGCCAGGCCGAGGTGGACGCCGCCGAGGCCGTCGCCGACCGCGCGACGGAGGCCCTGGACGCCGGAGAGCTGACCCCCGCCGAGGCCGCCTCCGCGAAGCTGTTCTGCACCGAGGTCGCCCACCGCGTCATCGACCGCTGCCTCCAGCTGCACGGCGGCTACGGCTACATGAACGAGTACCCGATCGCCCGCCTGTACGCCGACAACCGCGTCAACCGCATCTACGGCGGCACCAGCGAGATCATGAAGTCGATCATCGCCAAGGACATGGGCCTGTAAGGTCCGCGAAAAGAGTGCCCCATACAACTGGCGCCATGAGTCAGGCACTTGAGTCCCTGCTCGATCTGCTCGACCTGGAGCGGATCGAGCGGGACATCTTCCGCGGCCAGTCCCGGTCCGCCGTCGTCCCGCGGGTCTTCGGCGGGCAGGTGGCGGCCCAGGCACTGGTCGCCGCGGGGCGCACGGTCCCCGAGGACCGGTTCGCGCACTCGCTGCACGCCTACTTCCTGGTCCCCGGCGACCCCGGGGCCCCCATCGTCTACAACGTCGACCGGATCCGCGACGGCCGCTCCTTCACCACCCGCCGGGTGGTCGCGGTCCAGCACGGGCAGCCGATCTTCCACCTCTCCGCGTCCTTCCAGACGTACGAGGAGGGCATGGAGCACCAGGCCCCGATGCCGCCCGCGCCCGACCCGGAGACGCTGCCCAGCTCCCAGGAACGGCTGCGGGGCTACGCCCACCTCGCCCCCCACGTCGTGGAGAGGTTCCTCGAGGCGCGCGAGGCGGTCGACCTGCGCTATGTCGACGAGCCGCCGTACGGTGCGTTCGGCGAGCCGCGCGAGCCGCACTCCCAGGTGTGGTTCCGCACCAACGGCAAGCTGGACGACGACCCTCCCCCGGGCTCCGTCTGGGGGGACCCCCAGCTGCACATCGCCCTCGCCACGTACGTGTCCGACATGACGCTCCTGGACTCCGTCCTGCTCGCCCACGGGCGCGGCGGCTGGGCCGTCGGGGATGTCGTCGGGGCCTCCCTGGACCACGCGATGTGGTTCCACCGGCCGTTCCGCGCCGACGAGTGGCTGCTGTACGACCAGGAGTCGCCGTCCGCGTGTGGCGGCCGGGGGCTCGGCCAGGCCCGCATCTACACGCAGGACGGCCGGCTCGCGATCTCGGTGATCCAGGAGGGCGTCGTCCGGGTACCCCGCTGACGCCTCTCAGCCGGTGGCCGCGAGTCCCGCAGCGTTCAGCAGGTACGCCGTCAGCGGGTCGTAGTGGCGCGGGCTCGTGACGTGGTCGTCGAGGGGGACCGTCACCTGGAGCGTGCCCTCGGCCTCGGCGAGGAAGAGTGCCGGGTCGTTGCAGTCGGCGTACCCGACCGAGTCGATGCCGAGCCGGCCCGCGCAGCCCGCCCAGCCGTGGTCGGCGACGACCAGGTCGGGAAGGGGACGGCCCGCCCCCTCAAGAGCCCGCAGGATCGCGCGCATCGGCTCCCCGGAGTGGGTGTGCCAGAGCGTCGCGCCGTGCTCCAGGACGGCCACGTCCGCGAACTGCATGACGTACCCCTCCTCCGTCTGCAGGCCGTCCGGGATGACGACGATCTCGCAGCCCGCGGCGCGCAGCGCGGCGGCGGTGGCGCGGTGGACGTCGAGGAGTCCGCCGGGGTGGCCGGTGGCGAGCAGGACGCGCTGTTCGCCGTCGGCGGCCTTGCGCAGGCGCGCCGCCAGGCGTTCCAGGGCGTCGGCCGTCAGCTCCGGGTCGATGGTGTCCTGGCCGTAGCGGTACTCGGGGTCGTCGTTGACGCCGCAGCGCTCCGCCATGACCGCGAGGACGTCCTGCTCGTCGCTCCAGCGGTCGCCGAATTCCAGGCCGAGCCAGTAGTTGCGGTCGCCGTTCGCGAGCTTGCGGTAGTGGGAGAGGTTGTTCTCGCGGGGTGTGGCGACGTCGCCCGCGATACGGGTCCGAACGAGGTGGTCGACGAGCTCGGCGCGGCTGGGGATCCCGGGTATCGGCATGCACCCATTCTGCCGGGGCGCTCCGCCGGGAGTGCCGATGTCCCGCACCGTGGGACGTGGGTCACTACGTGGCTCACTCGCGGAACCGGCCGGTCAGCCCTGCTCCGTCTGCTTCAGCGCGAACCACAGCTCCATGCGGACGTCCGCGTCGTCCAGGTCCGCGTTCAGCAAGGTGGCGCAGCGGGCGATGCGCTGGCGGACGGTGTTGCGGTGGACGGAGAGGGCCACCGCAGTACGGTCCCAACTGCCGTGCAGGGACAGCCAGGTGCGCAGGGTCTCGGTGAGCGCGTTGGTGGCGCCGATCGGTGCGAGGAGCGCCCGGGCGTGGGCCTCTGCCTCCTTGTGGGGGACCAGATCGGCGAGGCCGGGACGGCTGCCGTGGCGGACGAGCGCGGTACGGGTGGCGCGGGCGCGGGCCAGCGCGCGGGCCGCCTGGGTGTCGGCGGCGGGCCAGTCGCCCGGGGC
>NZ_LBMW01000134.1 GCF_026168105.1 Streptomyces hygroscopicus | reverse complement strand
TCCATGAGCGGCGAGTGGAAGGCGTGGCTGACCTTCAGCCGGGAGGTCTTGCGGCCCTGCCGCGCGAACGCCTGCGCGATCGCCAGCACAGCCTCCTCGGCGCCGGAAACCACCACGGACTGCGGTCCGTTGACGGCCGCGATACCGACGTTCTCGGTGAGGTGGGGAAGGACCTCGTCCTCGGTGGCCTGCACGGCGACCATCGCGCCGCCTTCGGGCAGGGCCTGCATCAGCCGGGCGCGGGCAGAGACCAGCTTCGCCGCGTCCCGAAGCGAGAGCACCCCGGCCACATGCGCGGCCGCGATCTCACCGACGGAGTGGCCGGCCACGAACTCGGGCCGGATCCCCCATGAATCGAGCAGCCGGAACACCGCCACCTCGATCGCGAACAGCGCGGGCTGCGTGCGCCCGGTCTGGTTCAGCTCGTCCGTATCGACGTCAACCGCCGCGTCCAAGTGCGCGCAGACTTCGTCGTAGGCCTCGGCGAACACCGGGTACGTCGCGTACAGTTCCCGGCCCATGCCAAGGCGTTGTGATCCCTGGCCGGAGAAGAGGAAGGCGACCTTGCCGCCGGCCGGGCGTCCCAGCACCACACCGGCCGACGGAATGCCCGCAGCCAGGTCCGCCAGACCCTGACACAGTTCCTCACGGCTCTCCCCCACCACCGCGGCCCGGTGCCGCAACGCCGCACGCGTCGTGGCCAGGGAGAACGCCACACCCGCCGACTGTGCCCCGGCGCCCTCACCGTCCGCGAAGGACGCCAGCCGTTGCGCCTGGCCCCGCAGAGCCGCCTCGCTCTTGGCCGACAGCACCCACACCAACGGCCCGCCGTCCCCAGCCCCGACACTCTCCTCCACCACGGACGGGGACTGTTCGACGATGACGTGTGCGTTGGTGCCACTGACACCGAAGGACGAAATACCCGCCCGGCGCGAGTGACCGAACTCCGGCCAGGGCACAGCTTCGGTCAGCAGCCGTACCGCCCCCGCCGACCAGTCCACATCCGAACTCGGCTCATCGACATGCAGCGTCTTCGGCAGCACCCCATGACGCATGGCCATGACCATCTTGATGATGCCGCCCACACCGGCAGCCGCCTGCGTATGACCGACATTGGACTTCAACGACCCCAGCCACAACGGCCGGCCCTCCGGCCGGTCCTGACCGTAGGTGGCAATAACCGCCTGCGCCTCGATCGGGTCACCCAGCCGCGTACCCGTACCGTGCGCCTCCACCACGTCGACCTGGGCAGGAGACAGCCCGGCCGAGGCAAGCGCCTGCCGGATCACCCGCTGCTGCGCCGGTCCGTTCGGCGCCGTCAGACCATTCGACGCACCGTCCTGGTTGACCGCGCTGCCCCGTACCACGGCCAGCACCTGATGCCCGTTGCGCCGGGCGTCACTGAGCCGCTCCACCAGGAGCATGCCAACACCCTCACCCCAACCCGTACCGTCCGCCGCGGCCGCGAACGCCTTGCAACGGCCGTCCACCGACAGCCCACGCTGACGGCTGAACTCCACGAAAGCCCACGGCGTGGACATCACCATGACACCACCGGCCAACGCCATCGAGCACTCACCACTGCGCAACGCCTGGACCGCCCAATGCAACGCGACCAGCGACGACGAGCACGCCGTATCCACCGTGACGGCAGGACCCTCCAAACCGAAGGTATAGGCGATACGACCGGACATCACGCTGGCCGAGTTGCCGGTCCCGAGGTGGCCGTCCGACTCGCCGCCCACGCCTAACAGGAGGTTGACGTAGTCCTGGTAGCCGGAGCCGACGAAGACCCCCGTACGGCTGCCCCGCACCGACTCCGCGTCCAGCCCCGCCCGCTCAAAGGCCTCCCACGTCGTCTCCAGCAGCAACCGCTGCTGCGGATCCATCGCCACCGCCTCACGCGGCGAGATCCCGAAGAACCCCGGATCGAACTCCCCCGCCTCATAGAGGAATCCACCCCGCCGCGTATACGTCTTCCCCGACGCTTCCGGATCCGGATCAAAGATCCCCTCCACGTCCCAGCCACGGTCCACAGGGAACTCCCCCACCGCGTCCCCGCCGGAGGACACCAGCCGCCACAGATCCTCCGGCGACCGCACCCCACCCGGATACCGGCACGCCATCCCCACGATCGCGATGGGGTCGTCGTCCACGGCGGGGCCGGC
>NZ_LBMW01000130.1 GCF_026168105.1 Streptomyces hygroscopicus | reverse complement strand
CCCGGCTCGTCG
This sequence comes from Streptomyces hygroscopicus, assembly GCF_026168105.1. Taxonomy (GTDB): domain Bacteria; phylum Actinomycetota; class Actinomycetes; order Streptomycetales; family Streptomycetaceae; genus Streptomyces; species Streptomyces hygroscopicus_D. The sequence goes on along the minus strand of NZ_LBMW01000130.1, from coordinate 2,395 downwards.
TCGGCGACGACGTAGGCGACCAGACGCACATCACCCGGCACGTCCTCGCGGGCGATCACCGCCGCCTGCGCGACCTGCGGGTGCCCGGCCAGGACGGCCTCGACCTCGCCCGGCTCGATCCGGAACCCACGGACCTTCACCTGCTCATCCGCACGCCCCAGATACTCCAACTGCCCATCCCGACCCCACCGCGCCACATCACCCGTGCGATACATCCGCACCCCCGGCTCGAAGGGGTTCGCCACGAACCGCTCCGCCGTCAGACCAGGGCGACGCACATAACCCCGCGCCACCTGCACCCCCGCGACATACAGCTCACCCCCCACGCCCGGCGCCACCGGCCGCAAAAACTCATCCAGAACATACAGACGCATGTTCGCCACCGGACGCCCAATCGGCACCCGATCACCCACCACCTCCTGCCCCGCCCGCACCTCGAACACACAGCACCCGACCACCGCCTCGGTCGGACCGTACTCATTGACCACCACCGACCCACAAGCACGCTCCAACCACGCCCGCACCACCGAACCCGGCAACGCCTCACCCCCCACCACCCACGTCCCCGCCGCATCAATGATCTGACTGCCAGCCAGCATCTGCGACAGCAAAGGCAGATGCGCCGGAACCACCTTCACCAGACCGAAACCACCGCGATCACCCAGCAGCTCCGCCAAACCCTCCGCACCACCCGCCCGGCTCACCACCACCGGCGCACCCGACACCAACGGCACCACCACACTGGTCACCGTCAAGTCGAACGCCAACGACGAATGCAACGGCGCACCACCGCCCCCACCGTACGCACCCACAGCCCACCCGACGTAGTTCGCCAGACCCGCATGCGTGACCGCAACCCCCTTCGGCCGCCCCGTCGACCCCGACGTATACATCACATACGCCAGACCCTCCCCGGACACCCGCACCAAAGGAGCCACCGCAGGCAACACCGACAACTGCGCCGCCATCAACGGACCGTCCACCGCCACCAGCCGTCCCCGCCCGGCCGGCAACTCCTCCAGCACCTCCTCATCCGTCAACGTCAGCACCACACCACTGTCCGCAAGCATGTAGGCAATACGCTCCGCCGGATACTCCGGATCGACCGGCAGATACCCCGCCCCCGCCTTCCAAACCGCCACAACAGCCACCACCATCTCCACACCACGCGGCAGACACACCCCCACCAGCGACTCCGCACCCACCCCCTGCGCCACCAGATACTGCGCAAGACGATTCGCCCGCACATCCAACTCCCCGAACGACACCTCCACACCATCCACGACCACCGCCACCGCATCCGGAGTCCGGGCAACCTGCGCCTCGAACAACTCCGGCACCAGCCCCGACCCGAAATCGGCCTCGGTGTCGTTCCACTCCACGAGCACCCGCCGGCGCTCACCCTCCTCCAGGACATCCACACCGCTCAGCCGCAACCCCGGATCACCGGCCACCAACTCCAGCACCCGCACCAAACGCTCCGCGATCCGCCCGACACTCACCTCCTCGAACAGATCCGCCGCACCGATCACCGTGCCAACCACACCCCCCGGCGCCCCCTGCGCATCAAACACCTCACCCAGCAGCACATCCAGATCGAACCGCGCCGCCGACGCAGCCCCCACCGGCATCCCACCAACCCGCACACCCGGCAGATCAAGAACCGCCTGCGCATTGTTCTGCATCGTGAACACCGTCTGGAACAGCGGATGACGCCCCATCGACCGCGACGGCGCCAACTCCTCCACCAACCGCTCGAACGGCACATCCTGATTCGCGAAAGCCGACAGACTCGTCTCCCGCACCCGGCCCAGCACCTCACGGAACGTCGGATCACCCGACAGATCCGTCCGGATCACCAGCGTGTTCACAAAGAAGCCGACCAGATCATCCAACGCCGCATCCGTACGACCCGCATTCGCCGCACCAACCGGAATATCCACACCCCCACCCAGACACGACAGCAGCACCGCCAACGCCGACTGCAACACCATGAACATCGTCACACCCTCGGCCCGCGCAACCCGCGCCAACCCGGGTCGCTCTCGTCACCCAGCAGCTCACGCTGCCAGAGCGCGTAGTCGGCGTACTGCACCGGCAACGGCTCCCACCCAGGCACCCCACCCCCGCACCGGGCCGCATACGCAACCGACACATCCCGCGCCAACGGCGCCCACGACCAGCCGTCACCGGCAATGTGATGCACCACGATCACCAGAGCCCGCTCGTCCGGCCCGGCCTCGAAGAGCCACGCCCGGATCGGCACCTCCGACGCCAGATCGAACAGATACCCTGCCGCCCCCGCAACCGAAGCTTCCAGCTCCTCGGGCGCCACCTGCACCACCGACAGCTCCCACTCCAGATCCGCAAGGTCCAGGATCCGCTGGTAGGGCTC
>NZ_LBMW01000119.1 GCF_026168105.1 Streptomyces hygroscopicus | reverse complement strand
TCGAGGTCGAGGGCCCGTACAAGTCCGACCACTACCGCTACTGATCACGTACGGCGCCCGGGCTCGCGTACACCGTCGGCTGTCGGCGTACGCGCGCCCACCGCGCACGTGGTGAGCACGTCCGTGCACTGACGTGCCCCTCAGCAGCAGCTCCGAGACAGGCCCCCGCACCCCCGTGCCGGGGGCCTGTCCCGTCGGCCCGACCAGGCAGACTGGCCGGACCAGCCCGTCACGACCCAGGACCCTCATGCCCCGCGGCCGATATTCGCTTCACGACCCGCACGACCACACCCTCCTCGCCGAAGAACACTTCCAGTGCGCGCCCGGCCCCTCCGGCTGGCGCTACGTCTCCCAACTGACCACTCCTTCCGGCGACCACGCCGGCTCCGTCGACCTCGCCCTCGACGACCTTGGCCGCCCCATCCGCCTCGAACTCCACGCCGCGGGCTGGCAGGTGCGGGGTGCCGCTCTCGACGGGGTCACCTGGGTCCGCACCGACCCCACCGGCACTCATGCCACCGAGGGCAATGTCCGCGCCCACTCCTTCACCGGCACGTCCCCCGCGTTCCTCGTCGCCACCGCTCGTCTCCTGCGCCTCACCCCCTCCTCCTCCTCCTCCGCGACGCGCGTACGCCTCGTCGCCTTCACCGATCCGGTCCTCGCCCCCCGCACCGTGGACCAGTCCTGGGCCCTGATCGAAAGAGAAGCACACGCCACTGACAACGCCCCCCTGATCGTGGACGAATACCAGGTCACAGCGCTGGACACGGGAGAGCGGCACGCCGTCCACATCTCCGGCGACGTGGTGCTCGCGGCGCCCGGAATCGAGCTGGAGCACCTCGAGTCGCCGCCGTCGGTGTTCACCTGACAGGTGAGGAGGATCGCCATCTGACGGTGGCGGGCGGGAACAGAAGAAGAGGTGATGGGCGGGAACAGAAGGCGGGAACGCCAAAGCCAGGCGGAGGCGCGAAGCTACGCGGACGGCGCGCGACCTAGGCGGGCGGCACGAACCCGGTGGCAGGCCGATCCGACCGCTCGGCCCGCGACGCGGCGGGCTGCCGGTCCTGCGGAGCGACCGGCGCCGATTCCGGGGGCGGGGCGTAGGCAGCAGGCCGACCGGGCGCCCCTGACCGCTCGCCCGCGGCGTCCGCACCGGGAGGCGACCACGGACTTGCCCCGGCCGACGGATGACCGGGGACTCCCTGGGGGCCAGGTGCGGCCCCGGCAGGGATCCGGCCGACCTCCGGGCCGACCCCCAAGCCCATCTCCGGGCCCATCTCCACACGCTCGCCTTCGGCCTGACCACCGAACGCCCGCCGGGAATCGCGGGCCTGTCGTTCCTGCACCACCGCCGCCAGATACGCGGCCGGCGGAACCCCCTGCGGCGCCGGCGCCCCCGTACGCGCCGCGAGGTCCGTGGCGAGACGTTCCGCGACCGTCCAGCCCACCTGCGGGTCCAGTTGGTGCATCCGCGTCAGGTACTGCCGGATCGCCAGCCACAACCCGTCCGGAACGGCCGAAAGGTCCAGCTCGGAGAACCGCCCGGCGAGCCAGGGCGGCGGCGGAGGCACGGACCTCGTACGTCCCGCCGGCACCCGTTCCCGTACGACCAGCGTGCCCGCGAACACGTCACCGAGCCGTCGGCCCCGGGCCGACACCAGCGAGGCGATGCACGCCACTACCCCGAACGTCATCAGGATCTCGACCACCCCGATCGCGCCCCTGACCAGCGCGTGCCGGAACCGGATCGGCCCCCCGTCGTCCCGCACCACCCGCAGCCCGCAGGCCAGCTTCCCCAGCGAACGACCGTGGCTGAGCGTCTCCACCGCGATCGGACCGCCCACGAGTACGAGGAGGAAGGCCGCGATCGACACCGCGATCTGCGCGGCATCGTCCAAACCTGACGTGGACGCGACCAGGGCGATCATCACGATGACATAGGCCGCCAGGGCGACCGCCAGGTCGAGCACCACGGCCAGCGCCCGGCTCGGCAGCTTTGCGGGGCGCAGCTCCAGCGCCACCGCCTCGCCCGTCACTAGCTCACTCACGTCTGCCGTCCTTCCCCTGATCCACTCCGGGATACGACAGTCTGCCAAGCTGAGAGCGCATCGCGCCGCAGTACGACAAGCTGACACGCAGTACGAGAGGACGAGGAGAAGCCCACCGCATGGACCTCGACGTGTTCGTGTCCACCCACCGTGCCGAGTGGGACCGCCTCGAGGCACTGCTGCGCCGCCAGCGCCGCCTCACCGGATCCGAGGCGGACGAACTCGTCGCTCTCTACCAGCGCACCGCCACCCATCTCTCCGTGATCCAGTCCACTGCGCCGGATCCCCAGCTCACCGGACGCCTCAGCCAACTGGTGGCACGCGCGCGCAGTGCCGTGACCGGCACGCGCCGTGCCTCGTGGCGGGACGTCACACGCTTCCTCGCCTACGGCTTTCCCGCCGCCGTCTACCGTTCGCGCCACTGGTGGATGACCACCGCGCTGATCTCCACGGCGGTGGCGGTGCTCCTGGGGTGGTGGATCGGCACGCACCCGGAGGTCCAGTCCGCGATCGCGGCCCCCGGCGAACTGCGCAACCTGACGAGGCCCGGCGGTGAGTACGAGACGTACTACTCCAGCCATCCCGCCGCCGCCTTCGCCGCCCAGGTATGGACCAACAATGCCCAGGCCGCCGCGATGTGCCTCGTCCTCGGCATCTTCCTGGGCCTCCCGGTCCTCTGGATCCTCTTGGAGAACATGCTGAACCTGGGGGTGGGAATCGGCCTGATGTCCTCGGCCGGGCGTCTCGACACCTTCCTGGGCCTGATCCTTCCCCACGGTCTGCTGGAGCTGACGGCGGTCTTCGTGGCAGCGGGCACGGGCCTGCGGCTCGGCTGGACCCTCATCGACCCGGGGCCCCGGTCCCGTCGCACCGCGCTGGCCGAGGAGGGCCGGGCCGCTCTCGGCATGGCGATCGGCCTCGCGCTGGTCCTGTTCGTCTCGGGTGCCATCGAGGGCTTCGTGACCCCGTCCGGCCTTCCCACCTGGGCCCGCATCGGGATCGGCATCGTCGTCGAGCTGGCCTTCCTCGCGTACGTCTATGTCCTCGGCGGACGTGCGGCAAGAGCCGGTGACACCGGGGACCTGGGAGCGGACGAGCGCAGCGCGACGGTTCCGACGGCGGCGTGACCGGCGAACGGCCGTGCCGGATGTGCGTCACACGGCGTTGACCTGCTAGTCTCCTCTTCGCCCCAAGAGACCCGTTGACACGGGTTGAGCGGGGAGGTAGATTCGAACAGTTGCCTAGAGGTGGACCAGTCCACCCGGCGACGGTGAGCAATCTGCTTGCTTCCAGAACATTGATTCAGGGAAGCCCCACCCGATGAGTGAGAAAAGGATGCCGGTCAATCGGCTCCAGAATCTCTGATAAAGTCGGGATCGCCGGAAAGGGAATCGCGAGAGCGGAAACCTGGAAAGCGCCGAGGAAATCGGATCGAGAAAAGGTCTGATAGAGTCGGGAACACCGAAGGGAAGCGCCCGGAGGAAAGCCTGAGAGAGTCTCTCGGGTGAGTACGAAGGAAGCGTCCGTTCCTTGAGAACTCAACAGCGTGCCAAAAGTCAACGCCAGATATGTTGATACCCCGTCTCCAGCTCTGCTGGGGCGAGGTTCCTTTGAAATAAAACACAGCGAGGACGCTGTGAACGGTCGGGACTATTCCT
>NZ_LBMW01000078.1 GCF_026168105.1 Streptomyces hygroscopicus | reverse complement strand
CGGCGCACCACCTCGTCGGGTACGGTCTCGCGCTGCCGTATGCCCGTTATGGACTCGACGACGTCGCCGAGGGACTCCAGGTGCTGGATGTTGACGGTCGAAACCACGTCGATCCCGGCCGCGAGCAGCTCCTCGACGTCCTGCCACCGCTTGGCGTTGCGGGCACCTGGGACATTGGTGTGGGCGAGTTCGTCCACCAGGGCGACGGCGGGGGCACGGTCCAGCACGGCGTCCACGTCCATCTCCGTGAAGAGCGAGCCCCGGTGGACGAGCTCCTGGCGCGGTATCTGCTCCAGACCGCGCAGCATCACCTCGGTGCGCGGCCGATCGTAGTGCTCCACGAACGCCACCACGCAGTCGGTGCCGCGCTCGACACGCCGGTGCGCCTCGGACAGCATGGCGTAGGTCTTGCCCACGCCCGGTGCCGCACCGAGGTAGATCCGAAGCTTGCCCCGTCCCATGGCCCCATTGTCTTCCCGTCACTGCTGTGCACGCTGCGTCGACCTTACGGCCAATAATCACGGCAAATGGGGCGGGGGGCGTACGGCAGGACGTCTTTGACGGAACCCTGATACGTGCACACGGGCCCGAGGACCCCCTGGGGAGGGCCCCGGGGGGCTGGTCCGGACGGCTCCGGGGGCCGGTGCGAAAGCGCTTGTCCAGGGCGTTGCAGCCGACCTCGGTGCCCCGGGCCAGGAGGAGGCCGCACAGGCGGTCTGCAGGGGCGCGTTGCAGTTGGTGTGCCGCTTGAGGAGGGCCGAACAGGGGTCATCCAGCGCGATGCGCTGCTTCGAGCACCGGTCGTCGCAGGTGATGTACCAGGGCGGCGGACGAGGCCGGCGGGGGGCAAAGAGGCCGTACCCCTGCAAGGGATACGGCCTGTGCTGGTTCTGGTTGCCGGGCGGTCAGCGGACCTCGGTGATCTCCGGTCCGCGCTGCAACTGCCCCATGCCACCGGAGAAGCGGGAGGTGCCCTCCTCCTGCTGAACACCTTCGGGCACCATCTGCGCGTCGTTCGGCAGCTGCAGGACGATCGGGTCGCGCGGGGCCATCGGGCCCTCGCCACGGACCACGACCGTGTCACGGAAGATCTGCTCAAGCAGGCCCGCCGCCTGCGGTTGCACGGCACCCTGGCCGGAGATGACACCCCGCAGGAACCAGCGGGGGCCGTCCACACCGACGAACCGCACGACCTGGAAGCCGCCCGTGCCGTCCGGCAGCTGCACCGGTACCTGTGCGCGCAGCTCCCAGCCCAGCGGACCCTCGACCTCGTCGACGATGCCACCCTGCTGGGTGATGCCGCTGGCGATCTCCTCGCGCACCTCGCCCCAGATGCCCTCGCGCTTGGGCGCGGCGAAGGCCTGCAGCTGGACGGCACTGTCATGCAGCACGACGGTCGCCGCGACGATCGCGTCGCCCGCGACCTCGACCCGCAGCTCCATGCCTTCGACCCCGGGCACCAGCAGACCGCCCAGGTCCACCCGGCCTTCACCGGGCTCACGGACCTCGGAGCTGTCCCACGGGCCGTCGGGCCGCGGCTCCGGTTCGAGCCTCACGCGCTCGCGCTCGACCTCTTCGTCCGCCTCAGTGTCGACACCGTCGACGACCTGCTCGGCCTCGCCGGCCGCATCCTCGGCGGCACCCTTCTTGTTGCGACGTCCGAACACGTCACTGTCCTTCCCGGTCGGATACGACCGAAGCGTATCGATTCCCACCCGTTGTGCCGCCCACGGCGGCATGACCGCCGGTGGACCCGAAGCCCCCCGTGGCCCGCGCCGAATCGGGAAGTTCCGCGACCTCCTGGAAGCGGACCCTCTCGACCTGCTGGACGACCAGTTGGGCAATCCGGTCGAAGCGCTCGAACCGCACGCTCTCGCGCGGGTCGAGATTCACCACGATCACCTTGATCTCCCCACGGTACCCGGCATCCACCGTCCCCGGGGCATTGACGAGGGCGACACCGCAGCGGGCGGCGAGACCGGAACGCGGGTGCACGAAGGCCGCGTACCCCTCCGGCAGCGCGACAGACACGCCCGTGGGCAGAACGGCCCGCTCGCCGGGCTTCAGCACACAGCGGTCGGTGGTGCGCAGATCGGCTCCCGCATCGCCCGGGTGCGCGTACTCCGGAAGCGGTACGTCGGGGTCGATGCGCCGGATCAGCACGTTCACGGGGTCGCTGGTCACGGGTTCACCTCGAAGGCTCGTGAACGCCGGAGCCGGTCCGGGTCGCTCATGGCCGCCTGGATCTCCTGCGGGCGGCCGTTGTCGATGAAGTGGTCGACCTTCACCTCGATGAAGAGGGCCTCGGCACGGACGGCGACAGGCCCGTCGGGGCCGCCGATCCGCCCGGTCGCCCTGGAGTAGATCTTCCGCCCGGCGACCGCCGTCACCTCGGCCTCCAGATACAGCACGGTGCCCACGGGCACCGGCCTTACGAAGTCGGTCTCCAGCCGTCCGGTCACCGCGATCGTGCGCAGCAGCCAGTTCAGCGAGCCGAGGGTCTCGTCGAGGGCGGTGGCGAGGACCCCGCCGTGGGCGAGCCCGGGCGCGCCCTGATGGGCGGGCCGCACGGTGAACTCGGCGGCGATGGACACGCCCTCACCGGCCCGCGCCTGCAGATGCAGGCCGTGGGGCTGGTCTTCCCCGCACCCGAAGCACTGCCCGTAGTGCGATCCGAGCGGCTCGCCCGGCGCGGGGGCCTCGGGGTGCCGTACGGGCGCCACGGCGTCGGCGGGAGGCGTCAGGGCCCCGGTAGTAGCACTCACAGCCGCAGACCTTACCCGCGCGTGAACGCACCCCGGACACCGTGCCAAGCTTGGCCTCATGCAGCTCTCCGCGTCGCCGTACGAAGAACGCCTGACCGCGCCCCGCTCCTGGTGGCTGCTGTGCCTCCTGGTCGGCGTCGCGATGGCGTTGGTGCTGGTCCCCTTCGGCACGCTGCCGCTGCTCGGGGGGCTGGTCGGCGGCACGGCGGCCTCGGCCGTCGTGGCCAGCTCGTACGGCTCCATCCGCATCCGGGTGGTGGGCGACTCGCTGATCGCGGGCGAGGCGAAGATCCCGGTGTCGGCGCTCGGCGAGGCGCAGGTCCTGGACCAGGAAGACGCCCGCGCCTGGCGCACTTACAAGGCGAACCCACGCGCGTTCATGCTTCTGCGCGCATACATCCCGACGGCTCTGAAAGTCGAGGTCACGGACCCGGAGGACCCGACGCCGTACCTGTACCTGTCGACGCGGGAGCCGGAGCGGCTGGCGGCGGCGATCAAGACGGCACGGGCGGAGGGGTAGGTACTCCCCCGCTCATGGGCCGACTTCCGAGGGGTCGGCCGGCTTCTCTCAGGGGCCGACTTCCGAGGGGTCGGCCGGCTTCTCTCAGGGGCCGAGTTCCAGGGGGTCGGCCGGCTTCTCCAGCGGTGGCAGCTTCGGCAGCGCCTCCCAGGGCACCTGCATCTTCCGCAGATCCCCCCGGATCCGCTCCGCGAGCCGCTTGGTGTCCCGCCGGTTCATGACCGCCCCCACCGCGGCCCCCACCATGAACGGCATCAGGTTGGGCAGATCCCGCACCACCCGCTTCGTGATCCGCTGCCGCAGTTCCCGCTTCATCTGCCCGCCCAGGGCCGCGTCGATGGTCGCGGGCTTGGCCACGTCGATCCCGCGCTCGCCCGACCAGGACTTCAGATAGGCGGTGCTGCGCTGAGCGAGGTTGCCGGGCGGCCGCACGCCGTACGCCTCGTGCAGTTCGGCGATGAGCTTCAGCTCGATCGCCGCGACCCCGGTGATCTCCGCGGCCAGCTCGGTCGGCATGGCCGGCGGCACGGGCAGCATCGCCGCGGCACCGATGCCGGCACCGACCGTGGCGGTAGCCCCTGCCGCGCCCGCGACGAGCTTGTCGGCGAGTTCCTCGGGGCCGAGGCCCGGGAAGTGCCTGCGGAGGGTCGCGAGGTCCCGCACGGGGATCCGCGGGGCGATGTCGATGATCCGGTCCGTGAGGTACGCCAGGCCCACCCTGGCCCGGGTGCCGCCCTTGCGGACGCCCTCCCGGAGCACGTCCCGGAGCACGTCCCCGACGACGGCCGCACGGTGGCGCCCGACGGGCGCCGGAGGAGCGTCCGGTGCCTGGGCCCCCACCGGCGGGGCCCCAGTGACGGGTGCCGGTTCGAGCGAGGCCGCTTCCGTGCCGGAAGAGCCCCGCTCGTCGTCACGCACACCGTGAGAGCCCTTGACAGGCTCCGGGTCCGCTTCCCTGTGCAGGAAGCGGCGCTTCCGAGGAGGGGTCGAGCCGGTCACGGCCGACCCGCCCTCAGTCGCAGTCGCGGCAGATCGGCTGGCCGTTCTTCTCGCGGGCCAGCTGGCTGCGGTGGTGCACGAGGAAGCAGCTCATGCAGGTGAACTCGTCCTGCTGCTTCGGCAGCACCCGGACGGCCAGCTCCTCGTTGGAGAGGTCGGCGCCCGGAAGCTCCAGGCCCTCGGCGGCCTCGAACTCGTCCACGTCGACGGCCGAAGCGGACTTGTCGTTCCGCCGGGCCTTCAGCTCTTCGAGGCTGTCGGAGTCGACGTCGTCATCGGTCTTGCGTGGAGTGTCGTAATCGGTTGCCATTTCGCTCTCCCCCTCTGGGTGTCTGCGGGTGTCTCCAGCGCACGTAACGCGTGAGAGGCCGGACTTGTGCCCGCCTCGAGGCGGAGATTTTGCCTCACATCAAGGTCTGTTACTCAATCGACACCCAACCGGACTCCTCAAGAGTGATCGGGTTGGATGGCGAACCGGACCGTACACGGTTCCCGTGCCTTACATCAAAGGCACCTCATCGTGTACTTCCCGTGATCAAGCCCCCGGAAAACCCGGATTTTCCCGGCCTTTTGGAGGCATACATGATCACGGAGAGTAGATGGCCGGAAAAAAGTGCTTGTGATCGATCACACATGGACCGTTCGGACCCGCAACCCGAAAATTCCGCGCAAAGCGAACATCGGGTCGAGCCGGGGCCATGATCTCAGATGGGCAGGGTGACGCGCATGACGAGCCCACCCCCCTCACGAGGCTGCGCGGTGATGTGACCGCCGTGGGCGCGCGCCACGGACCTCGCGATGGACAGGCCGAGGCCCACGCCCTTGTCGCTGCCCGTCCGCTCCGTACGCAGCCGTGTGAAGGGCTCGAAGAGGTTGTCGATCTCGTACGCGGGGACCACCGGTCCGGTGTTGGCGACCAGCAGCACCGCCTGGCCGTGCTGAACCTCCGTCGTCACCTCGACCCAGCCGTCCTCCGGGACGTTGTAGCGCACCGCGTTCTGGACGAGGTTCAGGGCGATTCGCTCCAGCAGGACGCCATTGCCCTGGACGACCACGGGAGAGCGCCCGCCACGGATCCGGACGCCCTTGGCATCCGCCTCGGCGTGCACCTGGTCGATGGCCTGCGAGGCGACCTCCGCCAGATCCACGGGCTTGCGCTCCACGATCTGGTTGTCGCTGCGGGCGAGCAGCAGCAGTCCCTCCACCAGCTGCTCGCTGCGCTCATTGGTGGCCAGCAGCGTCCTGCCGAGCTGCTGCAGTTCGGCAGGCGCCCCCGGGTCGGACAGGTGCACCTCCAGAAGCGTGCGGTTGATCGCGAGCGGAGTGCGCAGCTCGTGCGAGGCGTTGCCGACGAACCGCTGCTGGGCCGTGAACGCCCGCTGCAGCCGCTCCAGCATGTCGTCGAAGGTGTCCGCCAGCTCCTTCAGCTCGTCGTCGGGCCCGTCCAGCTCGATCCGGCGGGACAGGTCCGAGCCGGCCACCGCGCGCGCCGTACGCGTGATCCGGCCGAGCGGCGACAGCACTCGGCCGGCCATCGCGTACCCGAAGGCGAAGGCGATCACCGCGAGGCCTAGCAGGGCCAGCAGCGAGCGGCTGAGGAGGTTGTCCAGGGCGTGCTGGCGCTGCTCGTTCACGCAGGCGTACAGGGCGTTGTTGAGCTCGCTCGCCGTCGGCGACTGCGGCAGGTTGCAGGTGTCGCTGGCGACCTGGCCCGAGAGGATCTTGAACGGCAGCTCACTGCCCACGTTGAGCGCGTGCGCCGCGAACAGATAGATGATCGACAGCAGCAGGATGCCGGCGATCAGGAACATTCCGCCGTACAGCAGCGTGAGCCTTATGCGGATGGTCGGGCGCAGCCAGGGGAACGGAAGCTCCGGCCTGCGGGGGTCCCAGGTGGGCTTGGGGGGCGCCGAGGGTGGTGCGGGGGTCGTGGCCACAGTCATCAGATCCGGTATCCGGAGCCGGGCACGGTGACGATGACCGGGGGCTCGCCGAGCTTGCGGCGCAGGGTCATGACCGTCACGCGTACGACGTTGGTGAAGGGGTCCGTGTTCTCGTCCCAGGCCTTCTCCAGGAGCTGCTCTGCCGAGACGACGGCACCCTCGCTGCGCATGAGGACTTCCAGGACGGCGAACTCCTTGGGTGCGAGCTGGACCTCCTTGCCCTCGCGGAAGACCTCACGGCGGTTGGGGTCGAGCTTGATCCCGGCGCGCTCCAGGACCGGCGGCAGCGGCACGCTCGTACGCCGGCCGAGGGCGCGCACGCGCGCGATGAGCTCGCTGAACGCGAACGGCTTGGGCAGATAGTCGTCGGCGCCGATCTCCAGGCCCTCCACGCGGTCGCTGACGTCGCCCGAGGCTGTGAGCATCAGCACGCGGGTGGGCATGCCGAGCTCCACGATCTTGCGGCAGACGTCGTCGCCGTGCACGAGCGGGAGGTCACGGTCGAGGACGACCACGTCGTAGTCGTTGACGCCGATGCGCTCCAGGGCGGCCGCACCGTCGTACACGACGTCGACGGCCATGGCCTCCCGGCGCAGTCCGGTGGCCACCGCATCGGCGAGCAGCTGCTCGTCCTCGACGACGAGTACGCGCACGTCGCTTGTCCTTCCTCTGTCCACCCGTATGGCCGCTCACGGGCAGCCCACGGGCAGGTCTGTCATGGGTGAGACCTCCATCCTGCCCTTTTCCGCCGTAAACCGGCTGTAAGACAGGTGGCGGCGCCCGGGGGCCGCCCCGGGGTACCCGGGAATGCGAATTTTTCTCGCGCGGTTGAGGTTTCCGCGGAAGGGAGCTGGGGGAGGACGGCTTTACACCCCGCGATCACGCTCTGCATATGGCACACCACCATGTGGTCTGCTCCTCACCTCTTCCCGTAGGGCGGGCGTGGGTGTCCGGCACCGTCGCCGCCCAGCCAGGGCTGCGCTGGGCACCCAGTAGAGACGTGATCGCCCCTTCCCAAGGGCACACCCCCGTGCCACCGACCCACGACCCAGGACGAGGGGGCGCAGCATGGACGCATTCACCGCAGGACTTCTGCAGCGCATACGGGCGACCGAGTCCGACCTGACGCGGGCCCGTGAGACCGGCGACGACTTCCTCGCGGAGGTCGAGCAGTCGGAACTCGACGACTTGCACCGCCTTGCCGCCGAGCACGGTGTGGAAGTCGGCGCGACGCGCGTCTGATCAGCTCGCACGAAGCGGGGCTCCGGCAGATCCAGGCCGGGGCCCCGCTTCGCGTGCTGGGGCGCGACGCGTCAGTCGTGCCATGCCCCCAGTTCGTCCAGTCGGGTCTGGAGCCGTTCGAACAGACCCGGTGGGGCCGCGATCGCCAGGGCCGGGGAGAGGGGCTCGCCGGGGCGGCCACCGGTCAGGGCGCCCGCCTCGCGGGCGATCAGGTCGCCCGCCGCGTAGTCCCAGGGGTTCAGTCCCCGCTCGTAGTACGCGTCGAGGCGGCCCGCCGCCACATCGCACAGATCGATCGCGGCGGAGCCGCCCCGCCGGATGTCCCGCACCTCGGGGATCAGCCGTCGCACCACCTCGGCCTGCTGCAGCTTGCGCTCGGCCAGATAGCCGAAGCCGGTGCCCACGAGGGCGAGGGCCTGATCGGCGGCGGGACGCACCCGGGCCCGGCGGTCGTTGACGAACGCCCCCTCGCCCCGGACGGCCCGGAAGATCTCCCCGCGCATCGGCGCGTGGACCACGCCCACGAGGGTCTCCCCGTCCTTGCGGGCCGCAATGGAGATCGCCCAGCTGGGGAGCCCGTACAGGTAGTTGACGGTGCCGTCGATCGGGTCGATCACCCACTCGACACCGCTGGTGCCCTCGACGCTGGCGCCCTCCTCTCCGAGCAGGCCGTCCTCTGGCCGGCGGTCGGTGAGCAGCCCGGTGATCAGCTTCTCGGCGGCGATGTCCATCTCGGTGACGACGTCGATGGCGCTGGTCTTGGTGGCGGCCACCCCCAGGTCGTCGGGGCGCCCGTCGCGCAGGAAGGCGCCCGCGCGGGTCGCGGCCTCCAAGGCGAGTTCCAGGAGTTCGGCGTTCAGCGGGTCGGCCGGCTCGGTCACGGTGCTCCTCACGCGTACGGGCTGTCGGCGCCCGCCGCGGCGGGCTTGGGGGCGCGGGCCGGGCAGCAGCCCACGGGGCAGACGTTGTGGCTCGGGCCGAGGGCGCCGAGGGAGCAGGGGGTCACCTGCTGTCCCCGCTCGGCCGTGGCGCGCTCGACGACCAGATCGCGGATCGCGCCGGCGAACCGCGGGTCGGCGCCCACGGTGGCCGAGCGGCGCACCGGCAGCCCCAGCTCCCCGGCCTTCGCCGTGGCCTCCGTGTCGAGGTCGTAGAGGACCTCCATGTGGTCCGAGACGAACCCGATCGGCGCCATCACGACGGCCGGCACCCCGGCGCCGTGCAGCTCCTCCAGGTGGTCGCAGATGTCCGGCTCCAGCCAGGGAATGTGCGGGGCGCCCGAGCGCGACTGGTAGACGAGCTGCCAGGGGTGGTCGACTCCCGTCCGCTCGCGCACGGCGTCGGCGATCAGCCGGGCCACGTCCAGGTGCTGCCGGACATACGCCCCGCCGTCGCCGTGGTCCGCGACCGGGCCGGAGGTGTCCGCCGCGGCGGTGGGGATGGAGTGCGTGGTGAAGGCGATGTGCGCGCCGGCCCGGACGTCCTCGGGGAGGTCGGCCAGGGACTCCAGGACACCCTCGATCATCGGCTCCACGAAGCCGGGGTGGTTGAAGTAGTGCCTCAGCTTGTCGATCCGCGGCGGCTCGAGGCCCTCGGCCCCGAGAGCGGCCAGGGCGCCCGCGAGGTCCTCGCGGTACTGACGGCAGCCCGAGTAGGAGGCATACGCGCTGGTGGCCAGGACCAGGACGCGGCGGTGGCCGTCGGTGACCATGTCGCGCAGGGTGTCGGTCACGTAGGGCGCCCAGTTGCGGTTGCCCCAGTAGACGGGCAGGTCCAGGCCGTGGTCGGCGAAGTCCTTGCGGAGGGCGTCGAGGAGGGCGCGGTTCTGGGTGTTGATGGGGCTGACCCCGCCGAAGAGGAAGTAGTGCTGCCCCACCTCTTTGAGGCGCTCCCTGGGGATGCCCCGGCCCCGCGTCACGTTCTCCAGGAACGGGACCACGTCGTCCGGCCCCTCCGGGCCTCCGAACGAGAGGAGCAGCAGGGCGTCGTACGGGCTGGGGTCGAGTGCGTCGGGCATGTCTACGATCCTGCCACCCGGCACCGACAACACTCCCGCCACCCGCCCCCGGACCGGCAGACGAAGGCCGCCCACGATCCTCTGTCCGAACACTGGTGCGGATGCACGCGCGAAATACGGTGGGCGCCGCCCGGCTCGTAAGGCATGTTCCAGAATTACGCGCCTTACTGCACTGCGCCGGAGACCATGTGCCCAGCCCCTGCCGCACCCTGTTCACCGCACCCGGGTCAGCGCGCCACGGAGCCCCAGCCGCACCCGCGCGAGCGGCACACCGGCGGCACGCACTTCGCTCGCCCTGACTGCGCGTCCCGGGGACCACGTTCGCCGCGACCGGAACGATCTTCGGCGCGGTCGATGTGGTGACCGTCGCCTTCGCCGACGAGCGCGGCCACAAGGCGGCGGCGAGCGTCGTCCTGGCGCGCTGCGCGGCGGGCTCCTGCGTCGCGGGCCTGGTCTTCGGGCCGCTGCGCTTCTCCGGGGCGCCGGAACGCAGGTGGCTTCTGGGCGAGTGTGCCGTGGCCGTGAGTATGATCCCCCTCCTACTGGTCGGAAACTTGCCGCTTCTGGCCGTGGCGCTGTTCGTTGCGGGCCTGTCCATCGCACCCACGGTGATCACGACGATGGCCCTCGTCGAACGGCACGTACCACGTGCGCAACCGACCGAGGGAACGACCCGGGTGTCCACCGGGCTCGCGGTCGGGTTCGCGATCGGCTCCTCGGTGGCCGGCCGGGTGATCGACGCCGCCGGCGCGAGGTCCGGGTACGGGGTTCCGGCGGTGTCCGGGACCGTCGCGGTCGCGGTCGGTTTCCTCGGGTATCGCCGGCTGGGCAGGCCGGTTCCGCAGCGGGGAGGGTCCCATGAGCACCACAGTGAGCGGGAAGAGCGGCACGTGGCGTAACTGGGCGGGGAACGTCACCGCCCGGCCCGTACGGGAGGTCACCCCCGCCTCGGTCGAGGAGCTCTCCGCCGCCGTACGGAAGGCGGCCGAGGACGGCCTGCAGGTGAAGGCCGTGGGCACCGGACACTCCTTCACGGCCGTCGCCGCGACCGACGGGGTGTTGATACGCCCTCAACTGTTGACCGGCATACGTGCGCTCGACCGTGAGGCCGGCACGGTCACCGTCGAGGCGGGGACCCCGCTCAAGAGACTCAACGTGGCACTCGCG
Source organism: Streptomyces hygroscopicus (assembly GCF_026168105.1). Classification (GTDB taxonomy): domain Bacteria; phylum Actinomycetota; class Actinomycetes; order Streptomycetales; family Streptomycetaceae; genus Streptomyces; species Streptomyces hygroscopicus_D. Next base: position 11,647 of record NZ_LBMW01000078.1, on the reverse strand, counting down.
CGCGAGGGGCTGTCGCTCACGAACATGGGCGACATCATGGAGCAGACGGTCTCCGGCGCCACCAGCACCGGCACGCACGGCACCGGCCGCGAGTCCGGCTCGATCGCCGCGCAGATCACGGGGCTCGAACTGGTGACGGCGGACGGCTCGGTGCTGACCTGTTCCGAGCACGAGAACCCGGACGTCTTCGCGGCGGCCCGGATCGGTATCGGCGCCCTGGGGATCATCACCGCGATCACCTTCGCGGTGGAGCCCGTCTTCCTGCTCACTGCCCGCGAGGAGCCGATGCCCTTCGAGAGGGTCCTCGCCGAGTTCGACGAACTGTGGGCCGAGAACGAGCACTTCGAGTTCTACTGGTTCCCGCACACCGGAAACACCAACACGAAGCGAAACAACCGCAGCGCCGGCCCCGAGAAGCCGGTCGGGCAGCTGAGCGGCTGGTTCGAGGACGAGTTCCTCTCCAACGGCGTCTTCCAGGTGGCCAACTGGGTCGGCCGCGCCGCACCCGCCGCCATCCCGGCGATCGCCCGTATCTCCAGCCGCGCCCTGTCGGCCCGCACGTACACCGACATCCCCTACAAGGTCTTCACGTCACCGCGCCGGGTGCGGTTCGTGGAGATGGAGTACGCCGTCCCGCGCGAGGCCCTGACGGAGACGCTGCGTGAACTGAAGACCATGGTCGACCGCTCGAACCAGCGTGTGAGCTTCCCCGTGGAGGTCCGCACCGCCCCGGCCGACGACATCACCCTGTCCACGGCCTCCGGACGGGACAGCGCGTACATCGCGGTACACATGTTCCGAGGTACCCCCTATCAGGCCTACTTCACCGCCGCCGAGCGGATCTTCACCGCGCACGGGGGGCGGCCCCACTGGGGCAAGGTGCACACACGCGACGCCGAGTACTTCGCCGAGGCCTACCCGCGCTTCGGAGAGTTCACCGCCCTGAGGGACCGCCTTGACCCGGATCGGCGGTTCGGGAACGGCTACCTGCGTCGGGTGCTGGGCTCATAGCCGACGCGCTCGGCGAGGCGGGAGTCACGCCGGAGACGCCGGCGCCTGTGCCGGGCGTGGCGGGCGTGGCGCCGGGCGCCGGGCTCCCCGTCGTCCCGGTGCCGCCGTTTGCCGGAGCGGAGCCGGTGTCACCGCCCGGCGCGTTCGCCACGGAGGCGCCGTCCGACGGCGCACCGGCACCATAGGACGGCATCCGTGCGGGCAACGGCGAGGTGCCCGACCGCGCCGACGGCTTCCCGTGGCCGGTCAGGGCGTCACCGACCGTGGTGCTCGAACCGCCGCCGAAGCCGTTGCCCGGCACCAGTTCGTACGAGGTGATCCCGGCCATGGTGACGCCGAAGACGAGAGCGGCCGCGATCACCGGTCGCCGTCGGCCGCGCGCCCCCGCGCGGTAGACGGTGCCCTCGCCGAACTCGCCCGGGGCGGGCGCCCGGTGCTCCCGGCGTCCGCTCTGCGCGGCGCCCCCTCCGGTCCCCCGTATCTGCTCGCCGGTGTGCCGGAAGACGTGCTGGAAGACGGAAGCGCCGCAGGTGGCGACGGTGCTGACCAGACCGGCGCCCAGGATCGTCCCGTAGACGCCGAAGTACGAGGCGAGTTTCGCCGCCACCACCGCGGCCACGGCACTGCCCGCCACTTGAGGGACGCTCAGATCCAGCCGCTTCTTCCGGGCCTCCGTCCCGGCTTCCCCCTCCGCACCGACGTCCGGTTTCCCACGCATCCCCGGAACTTGCCTGCCTTTCCCGTACGTAATCGTCCACACATGGACGCTCGGCCGTCCGGACGTGATCGTCCGGCCACACGAGGGAAGACGTAAGTCCGAAGCGATTAGTTCCGTTTCTGCTGATTAGGTGAAGTGCGCCACGTTTGTAGGCCGCGAAAACCGCGGATCGGACGGCCAACTCGCACCCCTTGCCAGAAGTTGGGCGGCGTGCCGATCCACGCACATGGCCCGAATGGAGTACTGTTGCGAGCCCTGGGTCCGGTCTCCCGCCAGGGCGTCCGGGGCCTTGCCGGACCACCGGGAGGGGGCTAATTGCACAGGGTGACGGAGTTCGTCACTTAGCGTTGCGAATAGGTAACCGTGCCATAACGGCGATCCAGGGCCCGTGCCCGACACGCCGGGCAACTCGGCAAGGTTGTGGCAGGCTGCACCCGGGCAGGCCACACTCGACTAGCGGAAGCAGCGACGCACGTGACGTCGGCAGGCACCACCCGGGAGGTCCCCATGCCCGAACTGCGTGTCGTGGCCGTCTCCAATGACGGCACACGGCTGGTGCTGAAGGCTGCGGACAGCACGGAGTACACGCTTCCGATCGACGAACGGCTCCGAGCCGCCGTGCGCGGCGACCGTCCCCGCCTCGGCCAGATCGAAATCGAGGTGGAGAGCCATCTCCGCCCGCGAGACATCCAGGCGCGGATACGTGCTGGCGCGTCCGCCGAGGAGGTCGCCCAGCTCGCCGGGATCCCCGTTGACCGCGTTCGCCGGTTCGAGGGCCCCGTGCTGGCCGAGCGCGCCTTCATGGCCGAGCGTGCCCGCAAGACTCCCGTGCGCCGGCCCGGCGAGAACACCGGTCCCCAGCTCGGCGAGGCCGTCCAGGAGCGGCTGCTCCTGCGCGGCGCGGAGAAGGACACCGTCCAGTGGGACTCCTGGCGCCGCGACGACGGCACCTGGGAGGTGCTGCTCGTCTACCGGGTCGCGGGTGAGCCCCATTCGGCGAGCTGGACGTACGACCCGCCCCGGCGGCTCGTCCAGGCCGTCGACGACGAGGCGCGTTCCCTGATCGGCGAGTCCGACGACCTCGCGGCACCCGAGCCGAGCTACCCCTTCGTACCTCGGATCGCGCGTCTGCCGCGCGAGGGCCGGCTGGACCGTGGCCTGGAGCGCCAGACGGACCGTCCCGTCCTGCCGTCCCAGGCGTCCGAGCCCGCAGAGGAGACCGCCGGCGAACGCGACTCGCTCACCAGCCTCCTGGAGGCGGTGCCGAGCTTCCGCGGCGACATGGTGGTGCCCGAGCTGCCCGCGGAACCGCAGGAGGAGCCCGTCCAGGAGCCCGAGGCGGAGGAGCCGCCCGCGCCCGCGGCCTCGGCCGGTTCCGCCTACGCGGACGTCCTCATGCCGCGCACGGTCGGGAGCCACCGGGACCGTCTGGTCGGTGCGACGGACCGCCAGGCGGAGGCGGACGGCGTCCGCCCCGGCCGCAGAGCCGCCGTCCCCAGCTGGGACGAGATCGTGTTCGGGACGCGGCGCAAGAAGCAGGAGTAGCCGCCACCAGCCCGAAAACGGGACCGAGTGGCTTTCGAGGGGGTCCGCGCCGCGACCGGCGTGGACCCCTCGCGTTCACTCCGGGCCGGGACCCACCGCCACCGGACGGCCAGGGCCCGCCGACCACTCCGACCACGACCCCACATACAGGGCGGCCGGGATTCCGGCGATCGTGAGCGCCAGCACCTCGTGTGCGGCGGAGACGCCCGAGCCGCAGTACACGGCGACCTCGGTGTCCTCCGTGACGCCGAGCGCCTTGAAGCGGTCGGCGAGTTCGGCCGGGGACCGGAAGTGTCCGGTCTCGGTCACGTTCTCCGTCGTCGGCGCCGACACCGCCCCGGGGATGTGGCCGCCGACGGGGTCGATCGGCTCGACCTCGCCCCGGTAGCGCTCACCCGCCCGCGCGTCCAGGAGCAGTCCCGTCCGGGCGAGCGCGGCGGCGCCGTCGGCGTCCAGCAATCGCAGCGCCCCCGGCACGGGCCGGAAGTCACCGGCGGCCGGCTCCTCGGTCCCGGAGGCCAGCGGTCCGTCCCAGGCGGACAGGCCACCGTCCAGCACCCGCACATCCGGATGGCCCGTCCAGCGCAGCATCCACCACGCCCGCGCCGCGGCCCAGCCCTGCCCTCCGTCGTACACGACGACCGGCCGGTCCGCGGAGACTCCGGCGGCCCGCATGGCAGCCCCGAAATGCTCCGTACCGGGCAGCGGATGCCGCCCGGCGGGGCCCGGCGGACCCGCGAGATCGGCGTCCAGGTCCACGAAGACGGCGCTCGGAATGTGCCCGGCCGCGTGGGCGGCTCGCCCGTCGAAGGAGGGGGCGCCGGCCGCCGCCGCGACACTCAGCTGCCACCGGATGTCCAGGAGCGTCGGCGGCCGCGGTCCCGCCAAGTCGCTCGCGAGTTCGGATGCGGAGATGATGGCCTTCATGGCCCCCATCCTTGCGCACGGGGTGGCCGCATAGCCCAGGTCCGGCTAGTCTGCTCCGCCGGACAGGCCCGATCACTTGGTGTACGGGATCGGGCACATGCTGTAGAGCCGATGACAACGGCACAGCAACCACATGTGACGGATAAAAAACGGCAAATCAGGCATCCTTCGGTCGTGAGTGTCCGGACGGCGCGGCCGGAGGACGTGGTGCGACCGGTGGTGCGAGCATCGGCACGGAGCGTGCACGGACGCGTACGCGGCACAGGTGCACGGAGCGGAAGCCGAGCGGCCACCACCAGGGGCCGAGGAGAGAGTGACCATGACCGAGGCACGGGGGTCGGCCGGCCTGAACGGCACAACGCACGACTGGCACCCGCCCGGGACACCGTGCTGGGTAAGTCTGATGGTGCACGGGATGGCCGCGACCCAGGAGTTCTACCGCGCGCTGTTCGGCTGGGAGTTCCGGCCGGGACCGCAGCACCTCGGGCCGTACGTGCGGGCTCTGCTGGACGACTACGAGGTGGCGGGCATCGGCCAGCTCCCGCTGGACCGGCACCTACCGATCGCCTGGACGCCGTACATCGGCTCGGACGACGTGGACGCGACCGCGGAGGCGGTGCGCAGCTGCGGCGGAACGGTGGGCGTCGGCCCCCTGGACGCGGCCGAGGCGGGGCGGCTGGCGATCGCGTGCGACCCGATGGGCGCGGTGTTCGGCATCTGGCAGGCGGCCGAACACCTCGGCATGGGCCTGACCGGTGTCCCGGGCACCCCGGCCTGGAACGAGCTGCTCACCTATGACACGGCGAGCGTCGCCAAGTTCTACCAGACCGTCTTCGGCTACGAGGAGGAGCCGGTCGTCTCTCCCGACTTCGACTACGTCACCCTGCACATCGAGGGCCGTCCCGTCGCCGGCATCCACGGTGTCGGGCACGCCCTGCCTCGCGACCGGGGGCCGCACTGGATGACGTACTTCCAGGTCGCGGACACCGACGCGACGGCCGAGCGGGTCGCCGAGCTGGGCGGGCACGTCGTGCGCCCCCCGTGCAACATGGCTTTGGGCCGCATGGTCACGCTCGCGGACCCGGAGGGGGCGACCTTCTCGGTGGTCAGTCGGCTCGACTGAATCGCCGGGTGAACCTGCGGGTCACCCGGTTGACGACACCGGCAGGACGTCCGGGGAGAGGGCTGCGGCGCGGGCCGTGGCCGCCGTCAGGCGCCGCCGGTGGTGGCGGCGGCACAGCACCTCGTAGCCGACCTCGTCCGCGGACTGGTTGACGTCGCCCACCACCACCTGAGCGCCCTCGACCACCATCTCGCCGCGGATCGTACGAGCGTTGTGCGTGGCGCGGGCGCCGCACCAGCACAGGGCCTCCACCTGGAGCACCTCGACCCGGTCGGCCAGTTCCACGAGGCGCTGCGAGCCCGGGAAGAGCTTGCTGCGGAAGTCGGTCGTGATGCCGAAGGCGTAGACGTCGATGCCGAGGTCATCGACGGCGCGGGCCAGTTGGTCGATCTGCTCCGGCGCCAGGAACTGCGCCTCGTCCGCGATCACGTAGTCCGCGCGCCCGCCCCGGGAGAGATGGTCGACGAGATGCGCGTACAGATCCTGCCCGTCCGCCACCTCCTCCGCGTCCGTGACCAGCCCGAGCCGGGAGGAGAGCTTGCCCTCGCCGGCCCGGTCGTCGCGGGTGAAGATCATGCCCTGCAGCCCCCGCGCGGAGCGGTTGTGCTCTATCTGGAGAGCCAGCGTGGACTTCCCGCAGTCCATCGTTCCGGAGAAGAACACCAGCTCGGGCATGGGCGGTTGAGGACCTTTCGGGACGGGCGGAGGGCGCGGCGAATCTTCAGGAGCGTACTGGGCGCCGGACGGCTCGCATCGCTCAGGTGCGGACTTCCAGCAGGGGCACCAGCTGTTCCACAGGCGTCATCGACCCGTGGTTGCCGACCATCGCCGACTCCTTCGGCTCCCGCTCCGACGCGATGATGAGCACGTCGTCCCGGGCCGCGGCGACCACGTCACCAATGCGTGCGTACACCCGTTCGTCGATGCGGGGGCCGAACCAGCCCGCAGCGATCGCCTCGTCGCGCGAGGCCACCCAGAACTGCTCACCGAGCACCTCACGCCAGCAGGTCAGCACGTCGTTCTCGGCGCCCGGCAGGGCGTAGACGTGCCGGGCGCGTCCCTCGCCGCCCAGCAGGGCCACTCCGGCGCGCAGCTCCCAGTCCTCGTCGAAGTCGATGCGGTGCTGTTCGTCGAACGGGATGTCGATCATGCCGTGGTCCGCGGTGACGTACAGAGCGCTGCGCGGGGGAAGCTGCTCGGCCAGGCGCTGGACGAGCCGGTCCACGTACAGCAGCTGGCCGCGCCAGGCGTCCGAGTCGACGCCGAAGCGGTGACCGGCGCCGTCGAGCTCGGCGTAGTACGTGTAGACCAGGGAGCGGTCACCGGCGGCCAGTTGCCCGGCCGCGAGGTCCATGCGGTCCTCACCGGTCAGCCGGCCGTGGAAGGTCCCGCCGCTCAGCGCGACCTTCGTCAGCGGGGTGTTCTCGAAGGTCGGGGAGGTCACCTGTGCGGTGTGCACGCCGGCCGCGGCCGCGAGCTGGAAGACGGTCGGATACGGCTGCCATGCGCGCGGCTCCGTCCAGGGCTGCCAGCGGAGCTGGTTCATCAGCTCGCCCGTCGCGGGGTTGCGCGCGGTGTATCCCGGCAGGCCGTGCGCGCCGGGAGGCAGACCGGTGCCGACGGAAGCGAGCGAGGTGGCGGTCGTCGCCGGGTAGCCCGCGGTGATCGGGCGCCCGGTGCCGCCGCGGGAGGACGCGAGGAGCGAGGTCAGGAAGGGTGCCTCGTCGGGGTGTGCCCTCAGCTGCTCCCAGCCGAGCCCGTCGACCAGGAAGACGCAGTTGCGGTCGGCGGCGGTCAGCTCGGCTATGCCTGCGGTCTGGCCCGGGACGCCCATGCCCGCGGCCAGGGTGGGCAGGAGGTCGGCCAGCGAGCCGGTGCCGTACTCGGGGAGGGGCGCGGAGCCGACGGCGAGCGGTTCCGGGTGGTCGTCCCAGGTGGACAGGGCCATCAGCGGGTGAGGTCCGCGGTCGCCTCGGAGAGGGACTGCGCGAAGGCGAGCGCCTGGCGCACCGTCTCCGGGCCGTCCCCGGCTTCGCTGACGCGGAGGCTGAGGTCGTCCGCCGTCGAGCTGCCCGTGTAGCCGTGGTCCGCCTCGCAGTTGGGGTCGCCGCAGGCGGCGGGCTCCAGGTCGATGCGGGAGACGGCGCCCCAGCCGATGGTCAGGACGACCTCGCGGGGCACGGTGCCCGGGGTGTACGACTCCGGGTTGGCGACGACGCGGCTGACGACGACCGACGAGATCCGTCCGAGCTTCACCGATTCCGTCGACGTCGTCGCGTACGGCGTCGGGGAGGTGTCGTCCGCGGCCTGTTCGTCGGTGTGGCTGACGATGAAGCGGGTGCCGGTGAGGACCAGCACTGTCACGTGCCGACGCACCTCGTTCGCGTCGAACGTGGTCTCCTGGTGGACCAGATACGACCGGATGGGCTCGCCGCCCACCGCGGCCTCCACCGCCTCGGCCACGAGAGCCGGGTAGTAGCCGCTGCGCTCGATCGCCGATCGCAGCCCCTGGGTCGTCGTACTGGTCTTGGCCATGACGTCCATCCTAATCCGTGGACAAGGCCGGTCCGGGACAGTCAAGCGCATCGGGGCCGTTCACCGGTACCCGTGGCCCGACGGCATACGCCGGTTCCTCGCCTGTCACCAGGGCCTTGGACCATGGCTCCTCGCCTGTCACCAGGGCCCCGGGACAATGGCTCCTCGCCTGTCACCGGGGATTCCGGCACGAAGTCGTCCGCCATCGGACGGCCGGTGGGCAATGACCTCCTTGGCCGCAGCGCCGCCTCCGGGCGCTGGACCTTCCCCGCGATCATCGCCTCGCCGGGCGCCAGGGGCCACTGCAGGCGCCGGGCGAGGGTGTCCGAAGGGGGCCACCGACTGCGCGGCACCGTTCGCGGGCCCTCAGTACACCGGGAGCGTCCTCGGGCCGAGGTCGTCGCGGGCGGGCGGGGGCGCGAGCCGGACGGTGGCGCCCAGCACGCTCAGGCCACGTGGGGCGACGACAACGGGCTCCAGGGTGACCGCCACGACCTCCGGATGGTCGTCGACCAGCCTCGACACGCGCAGCATCAGCTCTTCCAGGGCGCGGGTGTCGACAGGTGCGGAACCACGCCAGCCGAACAGGAGCGGGGCCGTCCGGATCGACCGGACCAGGGAGGCGGCTTCGCGGTCGGTGACCGGAACCAGGCGGTGCGCCGTGTCGCCGAGCAGCTGCGAGGCGGCTCCCGCGAGCCCGAACGACAACACGGCCCCGGCCGCCGGATCGATCACGGCCCGTACGAACGTGTCGACGCCGCGTGGCGCCATGCCCTGGACGACCGGCCGCAGCTCCTCCGGCTTGCCGAACAGTTCGGTCAACTCGGCGTAGGCCCGGCGTAGTTGCTCCTCGTCGGCCACGTCCAGCCGGACGCCGCCAAGGTCGGCGCGGTGCCGCAGATGGGGGGCGGTGGCCTTGAGTGCCACCGGGTAGCCGATCGAGCGGGCGGCCTCAACGGCGGCATCGGGCGTGGGCGCGGACAGCGCCCTGCGAACGTGGATGCCGTACCGCGCGAGCAGGTCGCACGTCGCGTCGCTGCCGAGCGTCAGCCCCTGCCCCCGCGCGAGCAGACCGTGGATCAGCGCGGCGGCGCCCTTCTCGTCGATGTCCTCGTACTCGGGCACCTTGCCGGGGTCGGCGGACTCGCGCCGCCACTGGGCGTATCTGACCGCTTCGGCGAGGGCGCGGACGGCGCGCTCTGCGGCGGGATAGGCGGGGATGAGGCGGGCCCCGGCCGGAGCCTGAACCGTGGGCGGCGGTCCGGCGGCGCGCGGCAGGTCGCTGCGCTGCGCCTGGGGTGCTGTGCTGGCCGCTGCGGACAACGCCTCCGCGAGCCCGCCCAGCTCCACGTGCACCACGAGCACCGGCTTGGCGGGGGCCGCAGCGGCGGCCGACCGGAGCGCCTGTGCCAGCGCGGCGTCCCTCTCCGAGGCCTCGCCGACCGCCGGGATCGCCGTCACGACGACGGCATCGCACGCGCCGTCGGCCAGCGCCGCGGACAGCGCCCGGTGGAAGTCCTCGGCCGAGGCCGCCGTAGTCAGGTCGAGCGGCGGCAGGGGCCGCAGCCCTTCGGCCAGACACGCGTCGTACGTCAGCAGCCCCAGCGACTCGGAGTTTCCGAGGATCGCAACCCGCGGCCCGGCGGGCAGCGGCTGCCGGGCCAGCAGCAGCCCCGCGTCGACCAGTTCCGTGATCGTGTCCACCCGGATCACCCCGGCCTGCCGCAGCAACGCGGACACGGTCGCGTGTGGCAGCCGCGTGGCCCGTACGGCATGGCCCTGCGGAGCACCTCCGTGGCGCGCCCCCTGCACCACCACCAGCGGCTTGGCCGCCGCCGTGCGGCGCGCGAGCCGGGTGAACTTGCGCGGGTTGCCGATGGTCTCCAGATACATCAGGGCGACGTCGGTGTCCGGGTCCTCGTACCAGTACTGCAGGACGTCGTTGCCCGAGACGTCCGCCCGGTTGCCGGAGGAGACGAAGGTCGACACTCCGGTGACTCCGGTGACGCCTCCTCCGCGCCGGTGCAGCCGCGACAGCAGGGCGATGCCGATGGCGCCGGACTGGGCGAACAGCCCTATGCGCCCGGGGCGCGGCATCTCGGGCGCCAGGGACGCGTTGAGCCGGATCCGCGGCGAGGTGTTGATGACCCCGAAGGCGTTCGGCCCGATGATCCGCATCCCGTACGACCGCGCCTGCCGTACCAGCTCCCGCTGGCGCTCCCGTCCGTCCGGCCCGCTCTCGGCGTATCCGGCGGAGACGACCACGAGCCCCTGCACCCCGTGCTCTCCGCACTCGGCGACCGCCTCCGGGACGTGCTCGGCGGGGACGGCGACGACGGCGAGGTCGACGGGCTCGGCGATCTCATGGACGAAACGGTGCGCGGGCACCCCGTCGACTTCCTTCTGCCCTTCCCCGAACGACCTGTTCACCGCGTACAGGCGGCCGGTGTAACCGCCCTCGCCGAGGTTGCGCAGGATGCTGCGGCCAACTCCCCCGGGCGCCCGGCCCGCCCCGATGACGGCGACCGAGCCCGGCGCGAGCAGCCGCTGCACGGATCGCGCCTCGGCCCGCTGCTCCCGCGCGCGCTGTACGGCCAGCGAGCGGTCGGTCGGCTCCAGGTCGAACTCCAGGCGTACGACGCCGTCCTCGAAGCTGCGCTTCTGCTGGTACCCGGCGTCGGTGAACACCTTGATCATCTTGTTGTTGGCGGGGAGCACCTCCGCAGCGAACCGGCGGATGCCGCGCTCCCGCGCGACCGCCGCGATGTGTTCGAGGAGGGCGGAGGCGACGCCCCGCCCCTGGTGCGCGTCCTGCACCAGGAAGGCGACCTCCGCCTCGTCGGCGGGCACCGAGGCGGGCAGCCCGTCGGTACCGATGCGGTCGTAGCGTACGGTGGCGATGAACTCGCCGCCGACCGTGGCCGCGAGCCCCACCCGGTCCACGAAGTCGTGGTGCGTGAAGCGGCGGACGTCCTTGGCGGACAGGCGAGGGTACGGCGCGAAGAAGCGGTAGTACTTCGACTCGTCCGAGACCTGCTCGTAGAAGCTGACGAGGCGCTCGGCGTCGTCGACGGTGATGGGCCTGATGCGCGCGGTACCGCCGTCGCGCAGCACCACGTCGGCCTCCCAGTGGGCGGGGTACTCGTGCCGGTCCGACGCGGTCTGCATGGGCCCCAGAGTAAGGCTCGCGTCCGACAACAGCGCGAGGCAGGCTGAGGGGACCGGCCCGGGCCCGCAGGGGTACCGGCCGCCGCCTCTTCCTGGGCGGGCTTCATATATGGAACACTGGTCTAGACAACCCTGATACACCTGAAGGGCAGCAACACATGGCTGAGCGCCGCGTCAACGTCGGCTGGGCCGAGGGTCTCCATGCCCGCCCCGCCTCCATCTTCGTCCGGGCAGCCACGGCCTCCGGCGTCCCCGTGACCATCGCCAAGGCCGGGGCCAACCCCGTCAACGCCGCCTCCATGCTGGCAGTCCTCGGCCTGGGTGCCCAGGGCGGCGAGGAGGTCGTCCTCGCCTCCGACGCGGAGGGCGCGGACGCCGCTCTGGACCGTCTGGCCAAGCTGGTCGCCGAGGGTCTCGAGGAGCTCCCCGAGACCGTCTGACCCTTCGGGCACCTGCACTGCGGAGCCGCGTCGGCCTTCACGGCGGACGCGGTTCCGTCGCGTCCGCACGGGCGTCGACGCGGCTCCGTCGCGTCCGCACCCGTGCACGGGCGCCGTGCTTTTCCGCGGCGGATGTCACCGAGCGAAGGGATGGGGGGGACGGGGCGGACGGGAGATCGG
>NZ_LBMW01000103.1 GCF_026168105.1 Streptomyces hygroscopicus | reverse complement strand
GGTGGCCGATGGTGATGTTGGTCAACTGCCGGAGTTGGTGGGGGGCTTCGCTGCGGAGCGGCTGCCGGAGTACATGGTTCCGGCTGCGGTCGTGGTGGTGGACGCCCTGCCGCTGACGCTGAACGGCAAGCTCGACCGCAAGGGCCTGCCGGTGCCCCAGTACGCGACCGGTGGTGGCCGGGGCGCGGCGAACGCGCGCGAGGAGATCGTCTGCGCCGCCTTCGGGGACGTCCTGGGCCTGGAGAGCGTCGGAGTGGATGACGACTTCTTCCGGCTCGGCGGGCAGTCGCTGATGGCGATCCGCCTGGTGGAGCGGCTGCGATCGCAGGGTGTGTCGGTGTCGGTGCGGACGCTCTTCCAGTCCCCGACCCCGGCCGGCCTGGCAGCCTCCACCGGCGCGACGCAGGTGGAGGTGCCGGAGAACCTGATCCCCGCCGACGCCCGTGAGATCACCCCGGAGATGCTGCCCCTGGTCGACCTGAGCGCCGACGACATCGCGCGGATCGTCGCCTCCGTCGAGGGCGGCGCAGCCAACATCGCCGACATCTACCCGCTGGCTCCGCTGCAGGAGGGCCTGCTCTTCCACCACCTGCTCGCTGAGGGCGGCGAGGACGCCTATGTGCTGCGGGCGGCGCTGGAGTTCGACACCCGGGCGCGCCTGGACGCATTCCTCGACGCGCTGCAACTGGTGGTGGACCGGCACGACATCTTTCGGACCTCGCTCGTCTGGGAGGGGCTGCGTGAGCCGGTGCAGGTGGTGTGGCGCAGGGCCGTGCTGCCGGTGACCGAGGTGACCCTCGACCCGCGGACCACCGACCCGGCGGCCGAGCTGCAGGCGATCGTCGGCTCCTCGATGGACCTGGGCCGTGCCCCCCTCATCAGGGTCGACTACGCCGCGCTGCCGGGCGGAGGCTGGATGGCCCTCGCCCGGATGCACCACACGGTACGTGACCACACCGCGCTCGAAGTCGTGCTCAGCGAGGTGCGGACGATCGTGGCCGGGCGCGCGTCGGAGCTGCCGACGCCGCTGCCGTTCCGCAACTTCGTCGCTCAGGCACGCGGAGGGGTCTCGCTCGAGGAGCACGAGCGGTACTTCGCCGGTCTGCTGGGTGACGTCACGGAGCCGACCGCGGCGTACGGGCTGTTGAACGTGCGCGGCGACGGGGCGGGTTCGGTCCACGGAGTGACAGCGTTCGGCGAGGAGCTGAACGTACGCCTGCGGGAGACCGCGCGCAGGCTCGGGACCAGTCCCGCCACGCTGATGCACGTGGCATGGGCCCGGGTGCTGGCCGCGGTCAGCGGCCGTGGCGACGTGGTCTTCGGCACGGTGCTGTACGGCCGGATGAACGCCGGGGCCGGTGCCGACAGGGTTCCCGGACCGTTCATGAACACGCTGCCCGTACGGGTGCTCACGGACCATCAGGGCGTGCTGGGCGCCGTCACCGCGATGCGCGACCAGCTGGCAGAACTGCTGGAGCACGAGCACGCGCCACTGGTGGCGGCGCAGCGGGCCAGTGGCCTTGTCGGCGACACCCCTCTGTTCACTTCGTTCCTCAACTACCGCCGCAACGAGATGCAGAGCGCCGAGGAACGTACGGGCACGGTGATGGAGGGGACCCGGCTGCTGCTCTCGCGTGAGCGCACCAACTACCCGCTTGTGGTCCTGGTCGACGACAACGGCGACGGGATCGAGGTCGCCGTGGATGCCGTGGCCCCGATCGATTCCACCGCGGTGGGCGTGCTGGTACGCACTGCCGCCGGGAACCTGGTAACCGCGCTCGAGGCGGCGCTGGACGGTGGCCCGGAAGTGCCGTTGAGCGCGGTCCGGGTGCTGGAGGACGCCGAGCGGTCCCGCCTGCTGATGGAGTGGAACGACACGGCGATCGAGGTGCCGCGGGGAACGGTCGCAGGCCTGTTCGAGGCTCAGGTGGCGCGGACGCCCGACGCGGTGGCAATCGTCGCCGGCGGCGAGCGGGTGTCGTTCGCCGAGCTGGATGCCCGGGCGAACCGTCTCGCGCACTACCTGGTCGGCCAGGGCATCGGCGCCGAGTCCGTCGTAGGCCTGGCTCTGCCCCGCGGCATCGCAATGATCAACGCGATGCTGGCGGTCTGGAAGGCGGGAGCCGGCTATCTGCCGCTCGATCCCGAGACCCCGGCGGACCGGGCGGCGTTCATGCTCACCGACACCCGAGTGGCGCTGGTGCTCACCACCGAAGAGGTCCTGGACGACCTGCCTGCCGGACGGATCCGGACGGTCGCGCTCGACGGGACGCTGACGGCTGTGCAACTGGCCGCGGCGCCCGCGACCGCGCCGGAGACAGCGGCCGACCCGGGCAGCCTGGCCTACGTGATCTACACCTCCGGTTCGACAGGACGACCGAAGGGCGTGGCGGTCACCCACGGAGCGCTGACCAACTACGTGTCCACTGTCCCTCCGCGGATCGGGTTCACCGAGCCGGGCAGTCGGTACGCGCTGCTCCAGGCCCAGGCCACCGACCTCGGCAACACCGTCCTCTTCGCGAGCCTGGTGACCGGCGGTGAGCTGCACATCCTGGAGGAGCGGGCCGTCACCGACCCGGCCGCGGTCTCCGGCTACCTGGCCGAGCACGCCATCGACGACCTGAAGGCCGTCCCCTCGCACCTCGCGGCGCTGGGCGCCGTGGCTGGCCTGGAGCACGTGCTCCCGGCGAAGGCCCTGGTACTCGGCGGTGAGGCCGCCACCCCGGGCTGGGTGCGGGAGCTCCTGGAGGCGGCAGGTGAGCGTCCGGTGTTCAACCACTACGGCCCGACCGAGACCACCATCGGTGTGGCCACCACCAGGCTGACCGCCGACCTGGTGGCCGACGGGGCGGTCCCGATCGGCAGGCCCACCGGCAACACCCGGATGCACGTGTTGGACGACCGCCTGCAGCCTGTGCCGGTAGGCGTGCCGGGCGCCCTTTACGTCGCGGGTGCCCAGCTGGCACGTGGCTACGTCCGGCGGGCGGGCCAGACCGCCGAGCGGTTCGTAGCCAACCCGTTCGAGCCGGGTACGCGGATGTACCGCACGGGTGACAGGGCGAAGTGGACCGCGGACGGCCAGGTGGTCTTCCTGGGCCGTGCGGACGAACAGGTGAAGATCCGCGGTTTCCGGGTCGAGCCGGGCGAGGTCCAAGCGGTCCTGGCCGCGCACCCGCAGGTCGCCCAGGCCGCGGTCGTCGCGCGTGAGGACACCCCCGGTGACACCCGCCTGGTCGCCTACGCCGTGCCCGGCGACGGCTCGGACGGCGAGGGCTTTGCGGCGCAGTTGCGGCAGTTCGCGGCGGAGCGGCTGCCGGAGCATCTGGTGCCGTCGGCCGTGGTGGTGCTGGAGGCGCTGCCGCTTGCCGCCAACGGCAAGCTGGATCGCAAGGCGCTCCCGGCACCGGACTTCGCAGGCCTGGCCGGTTCCGGCCGGGCACCGGCGGATGCCCGCGAGGAGATCGTCTGCGCGGCCTTCGCCGAGGTCCTGGGTCTGGAGCGGGTCGGCGTGGACGACGACTTCTTCGAGCTGGGCGGGCACTCCCTGGTGGCGGTCAGGCTGGTGGAGCTTCTGCGGGTGCAGGGCGTGTCCGTCTCGGTGAGGACCTTGTTCGACAGCCCTACCCCCGCCGGTGTGGCGGCCTCCGTGGGCGCCGAGCGGATCGTGGCGCCGGCCAACCTGATCCCCGCAGGTGCGGCGGAGATCACGCCGGAGATGCTCTCGATGGTCGAGCTGTCGGCGGAGGAGATCGCCCAGATGGTCGCGACCGTCCCCGGCGGCGCGGCCAACGTGGCCGACGTCTACCCGCTGGCCCCGTTGCAGGAGGGCCTGCTCTTCCACCATGTGCTCGCGGACGGTGGCCAGGACGCCTATGTGATGCCCGCGGTGCTGGAGTTCGACTCGCGTCAGCGGCTGGAGGCGTTCGCCCAGGCCATGCGGCAGGTGGTGGACCGGCACGACATCTACCGCACCGCATACGTCTGGAAGGGGCTGCGCGAGCCGGTGCAGGTGGTGCTGCGGCACGCACCGCTGCCGGTCACGGAGGTCGAGCTGGATCCACGGGGTGCCGATCCGGTCGCCGAGTTGGTGGAACGGGGCGGCCACTCGATGGACCTGTCCAGCCCGCCGCTGATCACCCTCCACATCGCGGCCGTGCCCGGCGACGGCAAGTGGCTGGCGCTGGTCCGGGCGCACCACATGGTGCGTGACCACACGGCCCTGGTCGTGCTGCTGACGGAGGTCCAGGCGTTCCTGACGGGCCGAAGCGCCGAGCTCCCCGCGCCACTGCCGTTCCGGAACTTCGTCGCGCAGGCGCGCGGCGGAACGGCCCAAGCCGAGCATGAGCGGTACTTCGAGGCTCTGCTCGGCGACGTCGAGGAGCCCACCGCCCCCTTCGGCCTCGTCGACGTGCGCGGCGACGGCGCGGCCCTGGTGCGCAGCCCGGTCGAGCCGGCGCCGGGGGTGGACGCCCGACTGCGTGAGGTCGCCCGCCGACTGGGGACGAGCCCGGCGACACTGCTGCACTTGGCATGGGCGCGCGTACTGTCGGCCGTGTCGAACCAGCAGGACGTCGTGTTCGGCACCGTCCTGTCGGGTCGGATGAACGCCGGCGCCGGCGCGGACCGGATCCCCGGCCCGTTCATCAACACCCTGCCGCTGCGCGTCCGCAACGACCGACTGGGTGTGGTGGCGGCCGTCTCCGCGATGCGGAGCCAGCTGGCTGAGCTCCTCGAGCACGAGCACGCCCCGCTGGTGGTGGCGCAGCGTGCCAGCGGTGTGGCGGGCGGCAGCCCCCTGTTCACCTCGTTCATCAACTACCGGCGCAACGCCGGCCGGAACCTGGACGAGCGCTGGGACGGTGAACTCGAGGGCACCCGGCTGGTGTTCGCACGGGAACGCACCAACTTCCCGCTGGCGCTCATGGTCGATGACAACGGCGAAGCGATCACACTGTCCGTGGACGCGGTGGCACCTGTGGACGGTGTCGCGGTGGGCGAGCTGGTGCGCACCGCGGTGGCGAATCTCGTGTCGGCGCTCGAGACGGCGCTGGACGGCGGCCCGGAGCTGCCGCTGGGTGCGGTGGCGGTGCTGGGCGAGAGCGAGCTGCACCGGATGCTCGTCGAGTGGAACAGCAGCGGTCGAGGTGTGGCCGCGGCGACGGCGCCGGAATTGTTCGCGGCGCAGGTCGCCGAAACGCCCGATGCGGTGGCGGTGGTCGCGGACGGTACGAGACTGTCGTACGCGCAGCTGGACGCGCGGGCCAACCGGCTCGCGCGGTTGCTGATCCGCCGGGGAGTTGGGCCCGAGTCGGTGGTGGCGGTGGCCCTGGAGCGCGGTGTCGAGCTGGTGGTCGCGTTGCTGGCGGTGGCGAAGGCCGGCGGCGCATACCTTCCGGTGGACCTGTCGTACCCGGCGGAGCGCATCGCCCGCATGCTGCAGGACTCCTCGTCGGCCGTCTTGCTGACGTACAGTCATATAGCCGTGGGCGCAGCGGACCTGGCCCGGGTGGAGCTGGACGACGAGGGCACGGGCCGGGAGCTGGCGGGACTGACCGAGGGCCCGCTGGAAGCCGTGGAATTGCTCGCCCCGTCGAGTGCGGACAACGCGGCGTACGTCATCTACACCTCCGGTTCCACGGGGCGGCCCAAGGGCACGGTTGTTGCGCATCGGGCGGTCGACCGGTTGGTGCGCGAGTCCGGCTATCTGGAGCTGGGGCCGGGGAACGTGGTGGGCCAGCTGGCGTCGGCCTCGTTCGACGCGGCGACCTTCGAGGTCTGGGGCGCCCTGCTGACCGGGGCAACGCTGGCGGTCGCCGCGCCGGGGGCGCTTTCGGTGGCCGAGGTCGGAACGTTCCTGGCGGCGCACGGGGTGGACACCCTGTGGTTGACCGCAGGTCTGTTCCACGAGGTGGTGGACCAGGACGTGTCGGCGCTGGCCGGGGTGCGGCGGCTGCTGGCGGGCGGTGACGCGCTGTCCGTGGCACATTGCCGCCGGCTGCTGGCCGCGCTGCCGTCGATACGGCTGTTCAACGGCTACGGCCCGACCGAGAACACGACCTTCACCACGGTCCACGAGGTACTCGCAGGCGAGCTGACCGAGGGCGCCGGATCCGTGCCGATCGGAACGCCGATCGCCGACACGCGGGTGTATGTGCTGGATGCCGCACTGCGTCCGGTGCCGGTGGGTGTGGAGGGAGAGCTCTACACCACGGGCGCCGGTCTGGCGCGCGGGTACGAGCAGCAGCCCACGTTGACGGCGGAGCGGTTCGTGGCGTGCCCGTTCGAGCCGGGCGGCCGGATGTACCGCACGGGGGACCGGGTGAGCTGGACCGCGCAGGGCCGGCTGCTGTTTGCAGGTCGTACGGATCACCAGGTGAAGATCCGCGGCTTCCGTGCCGAGCCGGCGGAGGTCCGCGAGGTGCTGGCCGAGCACCCGCAGGTGGCGCAGGCCGAGGTCATTGCGCGCGAGGACACCCCCGGCGACCGGCGGCTCGTGGCCTACGTCGTCGCCGCCGACGGTGCAAGTGACGAACTCACCCTGCTCGTACGTGAGTTCCTTACCGAGCGGCTGCCGGAGTATCTGGTTCCCGCGGCGACCGTGGTGCTCGATGCGCTGCCGCTGACCGCCAACGGGAAGCTGGACCGCAAGGCCCTGCCGGCCCCGGAGTACACGGCAGGCGAGGGCCGCAAGCCGGCCGACGCCCGCGAGGCAGCCATCAGCGCCCTGTTCTCCGAGGTTCTCGGCCTTGGGAACGTGGGGATGGACGACGACTTCTTTGCCCTCGGCGGCCATTCCCTGCTCGCCACGCGCCTGGTGACCCGGGTGCGGGAAGTGCTGGGAGTGGAGCTGCCGCTGCGGGCGGTGTTCGAAGGACGAACCGTGGCCGGCCTGGCCCGGCGGGCGGGAACCGAGAAGACAACCCGGCCGGCTCTTCGGCCGATGCGCAACCACGAGGAGTCCTGATGGTTCCCCTGTCCTTCGCCCAGCGCCGACTCTGGTTCATCGGGCAGTTGGAAGGCCCGAGCGCCACATACAACCTCCCGGTCGTGCTTCGCCTGTCGGGCCAGGTGGATGCGGAGGCGCTGAACGCGGCGCTGCGGGACGTGATCGGGCGGCACGAGGTGCTGCGCACCGTCTTCCCGACCTTGGACGGCGAGCCCCACCAGTGCATTCTCGAGCTCGACGAGCTGGCCTGGGAGCTGGCCGTGGCCGAGTTGGCCCCGGCCGACCTGAACGGCGCGGTGGCGGCTGCGTCAGGGTACGCCTTCGACCTGTCGCAGGAGGTCCCGATCCGGGCCTGGCTGTACTCGACCGGACCCGACGCACACACACTTGTGGTGACGACACATCACATCGCCGGTGACGGCTGGTCCATGCGCCTGATGGCCCGGGATGTCTCGGTGGCGTACGCGGCGCGTTCGGCGGGTCGGGCCCCCGAGTGGGAGCCGCTGCCGGTGCAGTACGCCGACTACGCCCTGTGGCAGCGGGAGCTGCTGGGCGAAGAGAGCGATCCGCACAGCCGGATGTCGCGTCAGGTCGAGTACTGGCGTGACGCGTTGGTGCACGTTCCGGAGGAGCTGGCGCTGCCGTTCGACCGTCCGCGCCCGACGGTCGGCTCCTACCACGGCCACCGCGTGCCCCTGGAGGTTCCCGCCGAGATGCACGCGCGGCTGGCGGAGCTGGCGCTGGCCGAGGGCGTGACCCCGTTCGTGGTGCTGCAGAGCGCACTGGCGGTGCTGCTCTCCCGCCTCGGGGCAGGCACCGACATCCCGATCGGCTCGGCGGTCGCCGGGCGCGCCGACTCGGCGCTGGACGACCTGGTCGGCTTCTTCGTGAACACCCTGGTGATCCGCGCGGACCTGTCGGGCGACCCGAGCTTCCGGGAGTTGCTGGCGCGGGGACACGAGACGGCCCTGGCGGCGTTCGAGCACCAGGACGTGCCGTTCGAGAAGCTGGTGGAGGAGCTCGCGCCGACCCGGTCGATGGCGCGTCACCCGCTCTTCCAGGTGATGCTGACCCTCCAGAACAATGCCGGGGCGGTGCTGGAGCTCCCCGGGCTACGCGCCGAAGTGGTCCCGGCGGACGTTCACGGGTCGAAGTTCGACGTCGAGGTGGATCTCTCGGAGACCTTCGACGCCGAGGGCCGGCCGGCGGGTCTGCGTGGCTCCCTGACCGTGGCCGCGGATCTGTTCGAGGTGGCGTCAGCCGAACTGCTGGCCGTGCGTTTGGTGCGGGTGCTGGGTGCAGTGGTGGTGGATCCGGATTTG
>NZ_LBMW01000136.1 GCF_026168105.1 Streptomyces hygroscopicus | reverse complement strand
CCTCCCGGGCCTCCCGGGCCTCCCGGGCCTCCCGGGCCTCCCGGCCCTCCCGGGCCTCCCGGGCCTCCCGGCCCTCCCGGGCCGGCCTGATCGGCCCCTAACGGCCCGGGCGACCGGCTGTATGCCGTGGCTGCCGGGCACGGGCGGGACCTCATCGGACGGCGCTCCGGCGCATGCCCGCCGACGCCCGGGCGGGCGGCAGGGGTTCGGGATGCCCCCAACCCCCTGTCACCCGCCGACGGCGTGGTCTCCGTCGCGCACGGAACCGCCGCCCGAGGGCCCGCCCCCGTGCTGCCTCGAGGAGATCGTGCTGCTCGCCACCGCCCGAGCACGGCCCTCGCGCTCCGCCGTGGACGAGCGCATCCGACCGGCCCGGGCCCTGATCGCTGCCGACCCGGGTGCGCCGCGCACCGAACGCTCCCTCGCCGAAGGCCTCCCGCTCTCCCCGTCCCGTTTCGCGCCCCTATTCATCGAACGGCTCGGCCTCTCCCCGATGACGGCGTTGCGCGAGGCCCGATTGCGCCACGCCGCACGGCTTTTTGATGCCGGACCCGGAATTCCCGGGGCCCGTACCGAGTTGACTGACTTTTCGTCAAGTCCTCGGGGATCACAGGAAAACGAAAGTGAGGAGGTCTCTTGTTCGTGCTCGGCGACCTGTGCGAAGGTGTCACCGTCAGCGCGCGGACCATTGCCTTTGCTGTGGCGCGCACCGGCGTCGTTGGAGCGCCACCCGCTTCAAAAGAGCCTGGTTGGGTGGGCGTCCGGCATGCCGGATATCCTCCCGTGGATACTCCCAGCATGCTGTGGGCCGGGCGTGCCTCAATTGGTATGTACTAACAACTTCCGCGTGGGTGTTGGAGGAACGTGGACGTGAAAGACGGGGTCCAGCAGAATTCCCCCGGACCCGTTCTGTCGTACGGTGTGACGGACGAACAGCTCGCCGCCGAACTGAAGAAGTCCGCCGGGAAGAGGCCCGTCCACCATCCGGTCGGCGAACTGCTCGGCCGGCACTGGGAAGCCGCCTTCTCCTACGCCCGGCTGTGCGCGGACGGGGCGCATCCCGCCGGAATGCTCACCACGGCCGCATTCACCCGGCTCTTCGAGGAATCCGCGCGGCAGGGGGGACCGACGGCCGCGTGGCGGCCCCAACTGCTCGTGACGATACGGCGCCTTGCGGGGGAGTGGGGCACCGACCACCGGCGCGAGCTTCTGCGCCCATCCCTGCGCCCCGCCCTCGGCGGCGGCGAGCGCGTCGCCGCGCGGCTGCTGCCGCCGGAGAACCGGCGGCTCGTGTCCCGTGCCTTCCAGCGACTCGCCCAGCCGGCCCGCTGCCTGCTCTGGCATGTCGAGGTCGAGCGCGAGGAGCTCGCCCAACCCGCCGCCCTGCTCGGGATCGGCACCGAGGACGCCGCGGTGAAGCTGGAGCGAGCACGCGAACTGCTGCGAGAGGGCTGTCTGGACGCCCACCGTGAGTCGGCCCCCGACGAGGAGTGCCGGCGCTACGCCCGACTGCTGGACGTGTCCCTGCGCCGTGGCGACAGCGTCCTCGACCCGCATCTGCGCCTCCACATGGACGGCTGCACCCACTGCTACAACGCCGCCGAGCAACTGGAGGGCTTCCACGACCGGCTGCCCCTGCTCCTCGCCGAAGGCGTGCTCGGCTGGGGCGCCCAGGCCTACCTCGACGCGACGGCCACGCGGAGCAGTACGACGGGCGCGCGGAGCAAGGAGGCGGAGCAGCCGGCGGCGCCCATGACCGTGCCCGTCGGGGGCGAACCTCTGATCGACCCGGCCGATGCGCGTCGATCCGCGGTCGGGGAACCACCGGCGCCCGCGGACCCGGCCGCTTGGGGCGAGCGTTCTCACGACTCCATGGCGGCGGACGCACCCGGCAGCGGCCCCAGCCGTGGCGCGCACGCCGCGTCGGCCGCTCCGGGGCCTCGCTCCGGCGCCGCGCACAGGGCCCGCCGACGCC
>NZ_LBMW01000124.1 GCF_026168105.1 Streptomyces hygroscopicus | reverse complement strand
TGCACCGCCCGTCCGCCGACAGACCACGCTGACGGCTGAACTCCACGAACACCGCAGGACTGGCCATCACCGTCACACCACCGGCCAACGCCATCGAGCACTCACCAGCACGCAACGACTGAATCGCCAAGTGCAACGCCACCAACGACGACGAACACGCCGTATCCACCGTGACCGCCGGCCCCTCCAGACCGAACGTGTACGACACACGCCCCGACGCGACACTGGACGCGCCTCCGACCAGCCGGTGTCCCTCTACTCCTTCCGGCGTCCGGCGCACATCGGCTCCGTAGCCCTGGTAGGCCAGGCCGACGAACACGCCCGTCCGGCTGCCCCGCACCTGCGCGGCGGTCAGCCCCGCGCGCTCGAAGGTCTCCCACGTGGTCTCCAGCAGCAGTCGCTGCTGCGGGTCCATCGCGAGCGCCTCGCGCGGCGAGATCCCGAAGAAGTCGGCGTCGAAGTCGGTGGCGTCATAGAGGAAACCGCCGTCGCGGGCATAGGTCTTGCCGACACTCTCCGGGTCGGGGTCGTAGAGGTTGTCGGTGTCCCAGCCACGGTTGGACGGGAACGCCGAGATGGCGTCACCGCCGGAGGAGACGAGCTCCCACAGCTCCTCCGGGGAGTCGACGCCGCCCGGCAGGTGGCAGCCCATCGCCACGATCGCGATGGGCTCGTCGTCGGCGACGGCTGTCCGTTCCGTCGGCAGCACGGCCGCACCGTCAGCGAGGAGCTTGCCCTGGAGGAAGGCGGCGAGCGAGGCGGCGTTGGGGTAGTCGAAGACCAGCGTCGGCGGCAGGGCGAGGCCGGTCGCCGTGTTGATCCTGTTGCGGAGCTCGACGGCGGTCAGAGAGTCGAAGCCCAGGTCCTTGAAGGCCCGTTCCGGCTCGGCGTCGTCCGCCGAGGCGTGGCCGAGTACGGCCGCGACGTGGGCGCGGACCAGGTCGAGCAGGGCCGCCGCGCGCCCCGCCTCGGGAAGTGCGGACAGTTGAACGGCCAGGGATGCGGCGCCGGTGGTGGCGTCGGCGGACGTGGCGTGGTGCACCTCGGGCAGCTCGGA
Organism: Streptomyces hygroscopicus; assembly: GCF_026168105.1. Classification (GTDB taxonomy): domain Bacteria; phylum Actinomycetota; class Actinomycetes; order Streptomycetales; family Streptomycetaceae; genus Streptomyces; species Streptomyces hygroscopicus_D. The sequence goes on along the minus strand of NZ_LBMW01000124.1, from coordinate 1,771 downwards.
CAGCAGCGCGCTCGGGCGGGCCATCGTGAACGGTCCGATGAACCGCTCCCACTTCATGTCGGCCACCACGACGGCGGTTTCGTCACAGTCCAGCGCGCGCTGTACGGCGGACACGGCGAGCGTGGGCGGCAGGGTGATGACGCCACGGCGGCGGAGGTGTTCCTCGTCGGAGCCGGTGACCATGCCGCCGTCCGCCCAGGGGCCCCAGGCGATGGCGGTGGCGGTCAGGCCGTTGGCCCTGCGTCGCGCGGCGAGCCCGTCGAGGAAGGCGTTGGCGGAGGCGTAGGCGGTCTGCAGTCCGCTCCCCCACACGCCGGCGATCGAGGAGAAGAGGACGAAGGCGTCCAGTTCCTGCTCGCCGAGCAGTTCGTCCAGGTGCATGGCGCCGCCCACCTTCGCCGCCATGGTGCGGGCGAAGTCGTCGAGGGTCAGCTCGTCGAAGGAGGTGAGCTGTTCGACGCCTGCCGCGTGGAACACGGCGGTGAAGGTGTGCTCGGCGAGGATCCCGGCCACCGCCTCGCGGTCGGCCACATCGCACGCGGCAAGGGTGACGGAGGCACCCAACGACTCCAGCTCCGCCTTGAGTTCGGCGGCGCCGGGCGCGTCGGGTCCGCGGCGGCTCGTCAGCACCAGGTGCTCGGCGCCCGCACCGGCCAGCCAGCGGGCGACGTGGCCGCCCAGCGCGCCCGTACCACCGGTGATCAGCACCGTGCCGCGGGGCGACCACGGCCGACCGGTGCCGCTGTGGGCGTGGGTGAGCCGGACGGTGAACACGCCGGACGCACGGACGGCGACCTGGTCCTCGACCGGCCCCGCCGTCTGGTTCAGTACAGCGGCGATACGGCCGGCGGCGCGATCGTCCACCTTGCCGGGCAGGTCGATCAGGCCGCCCCAGCGCCCAGGCTGTTCCAGAGCCAGGGACCGGCCGAAGCCCCACACCTGGTTCTGTACCGCACTGAGCGGCGCGTCGTCGGAACGACCGGTGGCCGCGGCTCCCCGCGTGGCGCACCACAGCGGCGCGTCGATGCCCACGTCGCCGAGTGCCAGGGTCAATGTCACGGTACGGGCCAGCCCCCGAGAGACCGCCGGGTGCTCGGCCGAGGCGCTCTCGTCGGTCGCGAGCAACGACAGGACGCCGTCGAGGGGTCGGTCTCCTTCCACGACCCGCTCCAGTTCGCCGGCCAGGGACCGTCGGTCGGCGTCGGCACCGGCGGCGAGCGGGATCAGGTTGGCGCCGCGTCCGACGAGCCCCGTACGGACGGTCTCGGCCCACGCGTCGCCTTCGGGGGCCACGAACAGCCAGGTGCCGGACAGGTCCGAGACGGGTAGTCCGTTCAGCGGCTGCCAGGCCAACCGGTAGCACCAGCCGTCCACAACGGACTGCTCGCGGCGCTGACGCCGCCAAGCAGACAACTTCGGGAGCACGACGTCCAGTTCGTCGGCGCTCAGCCCCAGTGTCTCGGCCAGCGACTGCACGTCCTCGCGCTCGACGCTCGCCCAGAACTCGGCGTCGACCGCGTCCACGACGGCCGTCTCGACTTCGGGAGCCTCCAGCCAGAAGCGCTGCTGCTGGAAGGCGTAGGTGGGCAGGTCGACGCGGTGGGCGCCGGGGAAGAGGGCGTGCCAGTCGGGGGAGGCGCCGTGCACGTGCAGTTCGGCGAGGGCGGCGGTGATCGCCCGACGCTCGGGGCGGTCGGCGCGCAGCACGGGGACCGTGACGGCGCCGTCCAGGCAGCCCTGGGTCATGCCGCTCAGGACACCGCCGGGGCCG
>NZ_LBMW01000106.1 GCF_026168105.1 Streptomyces hygroscopicus | reverse complement strand
CTCCAGATCCGCAAGGTCCAGGATCCGCTGGTAGGGCTCGCCGTTCTCCGTCGGCAGCACCGTGCGCAGCGCCTCGTGTCGGCCGATCACATCCCGCAAGGCGGCGCCGAGTGCCTGCCGGTTGATCCGTCCCGGCAGCTTCAGCGCGATCGGAATGTTGTAAACGGCGCTGGGGCCCTGGAGTTGTTCGACGAACCACAAGCGCCGCTGCGCGAAGGACAGCGGCACCCGCTCGGGGCGCTCCATCGGCATCAGGGCCGGTCGACTTTGCCCGTCGTCCGCAAGCCGAGAGGCGAGGGCCGCGACGGTCGGCGCGTCGAACAGTACCCGGATGTCCAGATTCACGCCGAGCACGGCCCGAACTCGACTGGCCAGTCGAACCGCCAGCAGTGAGTGTCCGCCGAGGGCGAAGAAGTCGTCGTCGACACCGACGCTCTCGACACCGAGTACCTGAGCAAAGACGCCGCACAGGATCTCCTCGCGCATGTTGGCCGGACGTCGCCCGGCCCCGGACCGCTCCTCAGGGGTGGGCAGTGCCTTGCGGTCCAGCTTGCCGTTCACCGTCAGCGGCAGGGCATCGAGCACCATGACAGCCGACGGGACCATGTACTCTGGCAGGCGCTCTGCAGCCAATCGGGTCACCAGCTGCGGCAGTTCCGCATGCGCGCCACTGGCAACCACATAGGCGACCAGGCGCTTCTCGCCCGGAGCGTCCTCCCGCACGACGACCGCGGCCTGGGCGACCTCGGGATGAGCGGCCACCACGTTCTCGACCTCGCCCGGCTCGATCCGGAAACCACGGATCTTCACCTGGTCATCCGCGCGGCCCGCGAACACCAGCTGCCCGTCCGCCGTCCACTGCGCCCGGTCACCCGTGCGGTACAACCGCTCGCCCGCTCCACCGAACGGGTTGGCCACGAACCGCTCCGCTGTCAGACCGGGACGCCCCAGATACCCGCGAGCAAGGCCCGCACCCGCCACGTACAACTCACCGGCCACACCCACCGGAACCGGCTCCAGATACTCATCCAGCACGAACACCCGCGTGTTCACCACCGGCGAGCCGATCGCCACCTCCCCCGCCGACGGATCGCAACGCCACAACGTCGCATCCACCGTCGTCTCGGTCGGACCGTAGGAGTTGAACAGCCGGTGACCACGCGTCCAGCGCGCCATCACCTCCGGTGGACATGCCTCACCAGCGGTCACCAGCACCACCTCCTCGCCGATCGACCCCTCGTCCAGGGTGGCCAGAACGGCCGGCGGCAGCGTCACATGCGTCACCCGCTGCTCCGCCAGGAACCGCGGCAAAGCCTCACCCAGGCGTCGCTCCTGCGGAATCACCACCAGGGTCGCGCCGGTCAGCAAGGCCATGAACCACTCCCAGCCGAAGGTGTCGAAGCCCGCCGAAGCGAACTGCCCCACCCGCGACCCGGCACCAACCCCCAGACAGCGCACATGACCCGCCACCAGGCTCGCCACACCCGCATGCGACACCAGCACACCCTTGGGCCGCCCCGTCGACCCCGACGTGTAGATCACATACGCCGGACTCGCCAAGCGCACCACCCGGCCGACAAACGCACTGTCGTCAAGATCCGCCAGCTCCGTCGCCGTCTCCGGCGCGTCCAGAACCACCGCGGAGCCGGGCACCAGCGACGCCGTACCCGAGGAAGCGAGCACCGCCACCGGCCCCGCATCCTCAAGCATGTACCCGATCCGGTCAGCCGGATACGCCGGATCGATCGGCATATACGCGCCACCCGCCTTCGCCACCGCGAGCAACGCCACCATCAACTCAACCCCACGCTCGAGGCACACCCCCACCACCGACTCCGGGCCCACACCACGCGAAACCAGCAGTCGCGCCAGCCGGTTCGCCCGCGCGTCCAACTCCGCGTACGGCACCTCGGCCCCCTCGGCGACAACGGCCACTGCCTCCGGCGCCCGCACCACCTGCGCCTCGAACAGCTCCGCCACCGACCACGACGACACCTCGGCGTCGGTCGCGTTCCACTCGACCAGCATCCGCTCGCGCTCGGCAGCACCCAGCACATCCACCGCACTCAGCCGAAGCTGCGGATCGCCGGTCAGCTGGTCCAGTACCTGCACGAGACGCGCCACAAGCCGTTCCGCGGACTCCGCGTCGAACAGATCTGCCGCGGCGGTCACCGAACCCCCCATACCCGCCGGAGCGCCGCGCTCGTCGAACTTCTCGGCCACAATCACATCGAGGTCGAACCTCGCCAGCGCCGCACCCGCCGGCATCGGCTCCACCCGAAGACCAGGCAGTTCCAACACCGCGTCCTCGGTGTTCTGCAGCGTGAGCATCGTCTGGAACAGCGCGTGACGGGCCATCGAACGGTTCGGTGCCAGCTCCTCCACCAGCCGCTCGAAGGGAACGTCCTGGTGCGCGAACGCCTCCAGGCTCCGCTCCCGCACCCGGCCCAGCACCGTATGGAAGGTCGGATCCCCCGACAGGTCGGTGCGCACCACCAGCGTGTTGAGGAAGAAGCCAACCAGGTCGTTCAGCGTCTCGTCGGTCCGGCCGGCGTTGGGCGAACCGATCGGGATGTCCGTGCCGGCGCCCAAGCGCGAGAACAGCACCGCCAAGGCGGCCTGCAGCACCATGAACACCGTCACGCCCTCGGCCCGCGCCAGCTCCACCAGCCGGACGTGGACCTCGGCGGGTACCGCGACAGGCACCTGGTGGCCGAGGTGCGAGGCGACGGCGGGACGCGGACGGTCCACCGGCAGCGCAAGCTCCTCCGGCACCCCCTCCAACGCCGTCCGCCAGTAGTCGGCCTGGCGGGAGATCACGCTCTCCGGGTCGTGCTCGTCGCCCAGCAGGCCGCGCTGCCAGAGCGCGTAGTCGGCGTACTGCACCGGCAGCGGCTCCCACTCGGGGGCCCGGCCCGCGCAACGCGCCGCGTAAGCCACCGAGATATCGCGGGCCAACACGCCCGTCGACCACCCGTCACTGGCGATGTGATGGATGGTCACCACCAGGACGTGCTCCTCGGGAGCGGTGCGGTAGAGGCAAGCCTTGATCGGCAGCTCCGATGCCAGGTCGAAGAGGTGGCCCGCCGCCTCGGCCACCGCGGAGTCCAGCACTTCGGGCGCCACCTCGGACACGGACAACAGCCACCCCGGTCCGCCTGCCGGAAGGACCTGCTGGTAGGGCTCATCGTCCATGGTCGGGAAAACCGTGCGCAGTACCTCGTGCCGACCGATCACGTCGAGTAGTGCCGCGTTCAGGGCCTCCTGGTCCAACCGGCCGAACAGCTTCAGTGCGACCGGCACGTTGTAGGTTGCGCTCGGGCCCTCCAACTGCCCCAGGAACCAGATCCGGCGCTGACCGTACGACAGCGGCACCCGCTCGGGTCGCGGACCTGCTGTCAGCGCCATTTGCGCCGTGCTCGCGTCGGTCAGGCGGGCAGCCAGGCCTGCCACCGTCGGAGCGTCGAACAGCGCCCGCAGCGACACCTGGACTCCCAGGACCGTGCGGATCCGGCTCACCAGCCTGGTGGCGAGCAGGGAGTGACCACCGAGCGCGAAGAAGTCGTCGTCCACCCCGACCTTCTCCAGGCCGAGTACCTGTGCGAACACTCCGCACAGCAGCTCCTCGTGGGGCGTCGCCGGACCACGGCCCTTGCTCATCGCGTACTCCGGCGCCGGCAGTGCCGCACGGTCGAGCTTGCCGTTCACCGTCAACGGCAGCGCGCCCAGCTCCACGACGGCGGACGGCACCATGTACCCGGGCAGTTGCTGACCGACGAACTCCCGGACCGAAGCCGACAGACCTGTCGCCCCCTCGGCGCCGACCACATAGGCGACCAGGCGCACATCACCAGGTGTGTCCTCGCGGGCGATCACCGCGGCCTGCGCGACCTGCGGATGCGCCGCCACCACGGCCTGGACCTCGCCCGGCTCGATCCGGAACCCACGGACCTTCACCTGCTCATCGCCCCGGCCCAGATACTCCAGCTGCCCATCCCGCCTCCAGCGCGCAAGGTCACCCGTGCGGTACATCCGCTCCCCCGGCTCGAAGGGGTTCGCCACAAACCGCTCCGCCGTCAGACCCGGACGACGCACATACCCGCGCGCCACCTGCACACCCGCGACATACAACTCACCCGCCACACCCGGCGCCACCGGCCGCAGGAACTCGTCCAGAACGTACAGACGCATGTTCGCAATCGGACGCCCGACCGGCACCCGCTCACCCACCGCCTGCCCGGCCCGGACCTCGAACACACAGCAGCCGACCACCGCCTCGGTCGGACCGTACTCGTTCACCACCACCGACCCCGGAGCACGCTCCAACCAGTCCCGAACCACCGAACCCGGCAGCGCCTCACCCCCCACCACCCACGTCCCCGCAGCACCCTCAACCCCCTCATCCGCCAGCATCCGCGACAACAGCGGGAGATGCGCCGGAACCACCTTCACCAGACCGAACCCACCACCATCACGCAGCAGATCCGCCAGACCCTCCGCGCCGCCCTCACGGCTCACCACCACCGGCGCACCCGACACCAACGGCACCACCACACTGGTCACCGTCAGGTCGAACGCCAACGACGAATGCAACGGCGCACCACCACCGCCCACGCCATACGCACCTGCCGCCCACCGGACGTAGTTCGCCAGACCCCCATGCGTGACCGCAACCCCCTTCGGCCGCCCCGTCGACCCCGAGGTGTAGATCACATACGCCAGCTGCTCCGGCAGCGGCACAACCTGCTCGGCCACGGCCGATTCCGCCGACTCCTGGAACACCTCCGCGGAGTCCACGAGCACCACCGGCGCCCCCACCTGCGTCACCACCGAGGCCGTACCCGCTGAGGCCAGCACCAGCACCGGCGCCGCATCCTGGATCATGAACGCGATCCGCTCCGTCGGATACTCCGGATCCACCGGCAGGTAGGCGGCACCCGCCTTCAGCACCGCCAGCACCGCCACGATCAGATCCACACCCCGGTCCAGCGCCAACCCGACCACGGACTCCGGACCGACACCGCGTCCGACCAGGAACCGTGCCAAGACGTCCGACCGCGCGTCCAACTCCGCGTACGACACCTCCGCACCGTCGGCCACCACCGCTACCGCTTCCGGCGTCCGCGTCACCCAGCCCTCGAACAGCCCGACCACTGACACCGGGAACACCTCGGCCGCGGTGTCGTTCCACTCGGTGAGGACCTGGCGCAGCTCCTCCTCGGCCAAGACCCGGAGCGCGCTGAGCGGTTGGTCGGGACCACCGGCGAGGGCCGCCTCCAGCGCGCCGACCAACTGCTCGGTCGCGGTGCGCAGCAGCACCCCCACCGCCCGCGGATCGACCGGTGCCACCGCGTCCACCGCCAGCGAGATCGAGTCGCCGTTGTCATCGACCGAGACGCTCAAAGGGTAGTTGGTGCGCTCCTGCGAGAAGACCTTCCGCATGCCGCCAACGCCGTCGGCCGGTTGATGCGGGGTGTTCCGGGCGACGTTGTGGCGGTAGTTGAGAAGCGAGGTGAACAGGGGTGTGTCACCCCCGACTCCACTCACCTGCTGGGCCATGGCCAACGACGCGTGCTCATGCTCCAACAGCATTGCCAGCTGGGCCCGCATCGCCTGTACCGCTGCCAGCGCCCCCAACTCATCGGTGCGAACTCGCACCGGAAGGGTGTTGATGTACGGACCGACCACCCGACCCGAACCGGCACCCGCACTCATCCGCCCCAGCAGCACCGTACCGAAGACGACATCCTGACGGCCCGAGACTGCCGCGAGCACCCGTGCCCACGCCACGTGCAGCACCGTCGCCGCGCTGGTGCTCAACCTGCGTGCGATGTCGCGCAGCCGGTCGTTCAACTCCGGTGCGAACGGCGTCACTGCCAGCACCGTGTCGACGCCGTCGCCCCGCACATCGACCATCCCGTAGGGGGCGGTCGGCTCGTCGACATCTCCCAGCAGCTCCCTGAAGTACCGCTCGTGCTCCGCCCGGGCGACGCCGTTACGAGCCTGCGCCACGAGATTCCGGAATGGCAGCGGCTCGGGAAGTTCACTCCCGCGCCCGGCCAGGAAGGCCTCGACCTCGCCGAGCAGGACCTCCAGCGCGGTGTGGTCCTGCACCATGTGGTGCACCCGCACCAGCGCGAGCCTCCGGTCGGTACCGGGTACGACCGCAACGTGAACTGTGATCAGCGGAGCGCGCCCCAGGTCCATCGACGCGCCGACCTGAGCCATCAGCTCGGCCGCCGGGTCGGTGGTCCCCGGATCGTACGACACCCTGGTCACCGACAACACGGAGCGCCGCCACACCACCTGCACCGGTTCGGGCAGTCCGTCCCAGACGATCGAGGTCCGGTATATGTCGTGCCGGTCGATCACCTGCTGGAGAGCCTGGACAAAACCATCGAACCGCTCCGCTGAGTCGAACTCGACGACCGTCGGCAGGACGTAGGCGTCCTCGCCACCCTCCGCCAGGAGGTGGTGGAAGAGCAGGCCCTCCTGCAGCGGAGCCAGCGGGTAGATGTCGGCGATGTTGGCTGCGCCGCCCTCGACGGTGGCGACGATCCGCGCGATGTCGTCGGCACTCAGGTCGACCAGGGGCAGCATCTCCGGGGTGATCTCACGGGCGTCGGCGGGGATCAGGTTCTCCGGCACCTCCACCTGCGTCGCGCCGGTGGAGGCTGCCAGGCCGGCCGGGGTCGGGGACTGGAAGAACGTCCGCACCGAGACGGACACGCCGCGTCCGCGCAGTGCCTCCACGAGGCGTACAGCGAGCAGCGAGTGCCCGCCGAGTTCGAAGAAGTTGTCGTCGACTCCGATGCTCTCCAGGCCCAGGACGTCCCCGAAGGCGGCGCAGACGATCTCCTCGCGCGCGTTCGCCGGGCCCCGGCCACCACCGGTCGCGTACTGGGGCACCGGCAGGGCCTTGCGGTCGAGCTTGCCGTTCAGCGTCAGCGGCAGGGCGTCCACCACCACGACCGCAGCCGGAACCATGTACTCCGGCAGCCGCTCCGCAGCGAAGACCCCCACCAACTCCGGCAGTTGACCAACATCACCATCGGCCACC
>NZ_LBMW01000141.1 GCF_026168105.1 Streptomyces hygroscopicus | reverse complement strand
TCCGGCGTCCGCACCACCTGCGCCTCGAACAACCCCACCACCGAGGAGCCCACAACCTCTACGGCAGTGTCATTCCACCCCACCAACACCCGCTCACGCTCAGCGGCATCCATCACATCCACCGCACTCAGCCGAAGTTGCCGATCTTCGGCCACTGCGGCAAGCACCCGGCCGAAGCAGGCCACCACGCGCTCGACCGACTCCAGCTCGAACAAATCGGCCGCCGCCACCACCGCGCCGTACAGCCCCGCCGGAGCCCTGGTGGCGTCGAAGGCCTCCCTGAGACCGACCTCCAGGTCGAACCGCGAGACCGTCGCCCCGGCCGACAGCCCATCGGCCTCGATCCCAGGCAGGTCGAGCACGGCGTCCGTCGTGTTCTCCAGCGACAACGACACCTGATACAGCGGGTGCCGCGAGAGCGACCGCGCCGGGGCCAGCTCCTCGACCAGCTTCTCGAACGGCACGTCCTGGTGGGCGAACGCCGACAGACTGGTCTCGCGCACCCTCCCCAGGACGTCGGCGAACGTCGGGTCGCCGGACAGGTCGGTCCGCAGTACGAGGGTGTTGACGAAGAAGCCGACCAGGTCGTCGAGCGCCTCGTCGGTGCGGCCGGCGTTGGCCGTGCCGATCGGGATGTCCGTGCCCGCGCCGAGTCGGTTCAGCAGGACGGCGAGGGCGCTCTGCAGCACCATGAACATGGTCACGCCCTCGGCACGCGCGATCTCGGCGAGCCGCGCGTGCACGGCTGCCGGGATCTCCAGCGGCACACCGTGCCCACGGTGGCTGACGACCGCGGGCCGCGGGTGGTCGGCCGGAAGTTCCAGCTCCTCCGGGACGTCGACTAGTTCCTCACGCCAAAAGGCGATCTGACGTGCTGCCAGGCTCTCCGGGTCTTCTCCATCGCCCAGCAGCTCACGCTGCCACAGCGCGTAGTCCGCGTACTGCACCGGCAGCGGCTCCCACTCCGGCGCCCGTCCCGCACGTCGCGCCGCGTAGGCGTCCGACAGGTCGCGGGCGAGCGGGCCCCTCGACCAGCCGTCGCTGGCGATGTGGTGCGTCACCACGACAAGGACGTGATCGTCCGCCCCGGCCCTGAACAGCCAGCTACGGAAGGGAATTTGCCTTGCCAGGTCGAATGTGTGGCCGAACGCGGCAGAGACCGCGTCCTCCAGGCCGGCCGGTGCGACCTCGAGGACCTCCAGCTCCCACTCCAGGTCGTCGAGACCCATGATCCGCTGGTACGGCTCGCCGTCCACGACCGCGAACACCGTTCGCAGCACCTCGTGCCGACCGATGACGTCCCGCAGTGCGGCGTTCAGCGCCTCGCGGTCGACCTCACCGGTCAGCCGCAACGCCACCGGGATGTTGTACGACCCGCTCGGGCCCTCCAACTGACTGATGAACCAGAGGCGTTGCTGGGCGAAGGACAGCGGCACGAGCTTCGGACGCTCCATAGCCGTGAGTGCCTTCCGGGCCGTCTCGGCGCCCGTGAGCCGGGCGGCGAGGTCGGCTGCCGTCGGGGCGTCGAACAGGGCACGGACCTCCATATCGACGCCGAGCGCCGCACGGATCCGGCTGATCAGGCGGACGGCGAGGAGGGAGTGGCCGCCGAGGGCGAAGAAGTCGTCCTCGACGCCGACCTCGGACACCCCCAGGACCTCCGCGAACGCCTCGCACAGCACCCGCTCCCGCTCATTCGCCGGACCACGCCC
>NZ_LBMW01000121.1 GCF_026168105.1 Streptomyces hygroscopicus | reverse complement strand
CAGCAAGTAGTGCGCCAACCGATTCGCCCGCGCATCCAGCTCCCGGTACGACACCCCCACACCACCGGCAACCACTGCCAACGCATCCGGCGTGCGGGAAACCTGCCCAGCAAACAGCTCCGGCACCAGCACCGACCCGAGATCCACCGCCGAGTCGTTCCACTCCACCAACACCCGACGACGCTCGACCTCACCCAGCACATCCACCGCACCCAGCGACAGAGCCGGATCACGCGTCACCGCATTGAGCACCCGCACCAGACGTTCGCCGAACCGCTCGGCCGACTCCGCATCGAACAGATCCGCCGCCGCCACCACGGCACCCCGGAGACCGCCAGGCGCACCGTCAGCGGTGAACACCTCGAAGAGCCGCACCTCCAGGTCGAACTTCGCCGCAGTGGCAGCGACCTGCAGATCACCGGTCATCTCATGAACCGTGTCGGCGTCCTGCGTCACCCGGTCGGCGACGTTGTTCTGGAGGTCCAGCTGGACCTGGAACAGCGGGTGCCGTGCGCGCGAGCGCGCCGGGGCCAGCTCCTCGACCAGCTTCTCGAACGGCACGTCCTGGTGCGCCAGAGCGGACAGCGTGGTCTCCCTCACCCGGCCCAGGACCTCCCGGAACGTCGGCTCACCCGACAGATCCGTCCGCACCACCAGCGTGTTGATGAAGAAGCCGACCAGATCGTCCAGCGCCTCGTCCATACGGCCGGCATTCGCCGAACCGATCGGAATGTCCGTCCCCGCGCCGAGCTTGGAGAGCAGCACCGCCAACGCGCCCTGCAGCACCATGAACGGGGTCACACCCTCGGCCCGCGCCAGCTCGGCAAGCCGTGCGTGCACGGTCGCCGGTATCTCCAGCGGCACCCGGTGTCCACGGTGGGAGGCCACCGCCGGACGCGGACGGTCCAAGGGGAGGACCAACTCCTCCGGCACGTCGGCCAGTGCCTCACGCCAGTAGGCGATCTGCCGGGCCATCAGGCTTTCGGGATCGTCCGCGTCGCCCAGCAACTCACGCTGCCACAGGGCGTAGTCCGCGTACTGGACCGGCAGCGGCTCCCACTTGGGCGCCCGGCCCGCGGACCGCGCTTCGTACGCGGTCGTGATGTCCCGGCCAAGGGGGCCAACCGACCAGCCGTCGCCGGCGATGTGGTGGATCACGATCAGCAGAACCCGCTCGTCCGGCGCCACCTCGAACAGGGTTGCCCGGAACGGCATTTCTGCCGACAGGTCGAACGCGTAGCCCTCGGCCTCGGCGACCGCGTCCTCCAGCGCATCCGGTGCGAGGGTCACGACCTGCATCTCCCAGGCCGGGACGTCGGCGCCGATGATGCGCTGGAACGGTTCGCTCTCACCCGCCGCGTAAACCGTCCGCAGTACCTCGTGCCGCCCGATGACGTCACGCAGTGCCGCACCCAGGGCATCAATGGCCACGCCGGTCGGGAGCTGCAGTCGGAACGGGATGTTGTAGGTCGAGCTCGGTCCCTCCAACTGGTCGATGAACCAAAGCCTTTGCTGGGCGAAGGACAGCGGCGGGCGCTCCGGCCGGTCACCGGCCTTGAGCGCGAGCCGAGCCCTCGCCGAACCGGCCACGCGGGCCGCCATCCCGGCCACGGTAGGCGCCTCGAACAACGTCCGCAGCGGCACCTCGACGCCGAGGGCCACACGCACCCGGCTGATCAGCCGCACGGCGAGGAGGGAGTGGCCGCCGAGGGCGAAGAAGTCGTCGTCGACGCCCACGCTCTCCAGTCCGAGGACGTCGGCGAACGCGGCGCACAGGATCTCCTCACGCGCGTTCGACGGGCCCCGCCCGGTGCCCGCGGGGTACTCCGACGGCGCAGGCAGCCTGCCCGTGTCCACCTTGCCGTTCGCCGTCAACGGCAACTCGTCCAGCAGCACCACACCCGCCGGCACCATCGACTCCGGCAACTGCTCCCGCACGAACGCCCGCAGCTCTGCCGCATCGACCTCCGCACCCGGCACGGGCACCACATAGGCCACCAGCCGACGGTCCGCCACCGAACCGGCCCGCTGACCCACCGCACCACCGTCCACGGCCAACGCCACCCGGCCCCGGCCCGGGAACACCACCTCCGCACCCGACCCGTCCACCACCGGCACACCACTCAACGGCAACTCCGGCGCACCCGTCAGAGTGTCCACCACGCGCCCCAGACAGTCGGCGAGATCGACGACCGTCTGCGCGTCGAACAGGTCGGCCGCCGCCGTCACCGAACCCCGGATCCCAGCCGGTGCCCCGTCCGGCCCGAAAGCCTCCGTGACACCGACCTCCAGGTCGAACTTCGCCACCGAAGCCTGCACCGAACCCGATGCCGCTGCCGAAACCTCTGCCGAACCCGCTGTGCTCCCCCCGTCCAGGACCATCCGCCCAGCGTTGTGCAAGGTCAGCATCACCTGGAACAGCGGGTGCCGCGACAGCGACCGCGCCGGGGCCAGCTCCTCGACCAGCTTCTCGAACGGCACATCCTGATGCGCGAACGCGGCCAGGCTCGTCGCCCGCACCCGGCCCAGCACGTCCCGGAACGTCGGATCACCCGACAGATCCGTCCTCAGCACCAGGGCATTGACGAAGAAGCCGACCAGGTCGTCCAGCGCCTCGTCCGTCCGCCCGGCCACATCCGTACCCACCGCGATGTCCGTCCCCGCACCAAGCCGGGACAACAGGACCACAAGGGCCGCCTGCAACACCATGAACACCGTAACGCCCTCAGCACGCGCCAGCTCCAGCAACCGCGCATGCGTCAGCGCCGAGATCTCCAACGGCACCTGGTGACCACGATACGAAGCCGCCACGGGACGCGGACGGTCGAACGGCAGACCCAGCTCATCCGGGACACCCTCCAACGCACCACGCCAGAACTCCACCTGACGATGCAACAGGCTTGCCGGATCGCCGACATCGCCGAGCAGCTCCCGCTGCCACAACGCATAGTCCGCATACTGCACCGGCAACGGCTCCCACACCGGAGCCCGGCCCTCACACCGAGCCGAGTAGGCCGCCGTTAGGTCGCGCTCAAGCGACGTTGTCGACCAGCCGTCGCTCGCGATGTGGTGCAGGACGACAGCCAGCACCGGATTGTCCGTACCGGTCTCGTACAGCCGTGCGCGGATCGGAACCTCTCGGGTGAGGTCGAACGCGTACTGCGCCGCCTTTTCGACCTCGCCTTCCAGATCCGCCGATGACACATGGACGGCCTCGATCTCCCAGTCCAGATCATCGATCTGGTTGATCAGCTGGTACGGCTCGCCGTCGGCCGCCGGGAACACGGTGCGCAGGACCTCGTGTCGGCCGATCAGGTCGCAGAACGCCGCGTTCAAGGCTTCGCGGTCCACATCGCCGGGCAGCCGGAGGAGCAGCGGGATGTTGTAGGGGGTGCTCGACTCCTCCAACTGGCTGATGAACCAGAGTCGTTGCTGTCCGTAGGAGAGCGGGAGGCGGTCGGGCCGGGGCATGGGC
>NZ_LBMW01000077.1 GCF_026168105.1 Streptomyces hygroscopicus | reverse complement strand
GGCGCCGGGAGTCGGCGCGGAGGCCGGGGCCGCCGTGGGCCGCGAACGCCGCACGGGCTCGGGAGCGGGCGGGCGCGCGGCAGGCGCGGGCTCGCTGAGCGCGCTCGACACCGGCTTCTCCCCGCTCTCCACGGCCCGCACGGCCGCAAGGAGGTCCGCCGCCTTCCCGCTGAGCTTCCCGCCCGCCGCGACCGGCCCCTTCTTCTCGGCCTTCCGCCGCTCGATCCGCTCCCGCTCCAGCCGCTGAGCGGCCAGCTCGGCCTCGGCCTCCGACATCCGGGCCGGGTCGGCGGCCCCTTCACCGGCGCCCGCGCCCGGCCCGCCCGAGGCGCCGTCCACCGCGGCGCCCTCGGGCGTGCTCCCGGTCCGGTCGGCTTCGGATGCCCCGGGCGACGACTCCTCGGACGCCGCGTCCGCACCCCCGGCGGCCCCGCCCCCGCCGGTCCCGGACTCGTCGGCCGGTTCCCCCGGGCGGGGCGCCGTCTCCGTGGTTTCCGGGTCCGTGCTCACAGCGTGCTCCAGTCGTGATCGGGATATTGGTGCACCGGGGCCGACACATCGTCCAGCGCCCGGCAGATCTCGTCGGGAAGACTAAGCGTCTCCACTGACAACGCCGCCGTGAGCTGCTGCGCGTTGCGTGCTCCGACGATCGGGGCGACCACGCCCGGCCGGTCGCGGACCCAGGCCAGCGCCACCTGGAGCGGTGTCGCGGCGAGCCCGTCGGCGGCCGTCTGCACCGCGTCGACGATGCTGCTCGCGGTGTCGTCGAGGTAGGGCGCGACAAAAGGAGCCATGTGCTCGGACGCCCCGCGCGAGTCGGCCGGGGTCGCGTTGCGGTACTTGCCCGTCAGCACGCCCCGGCCCAGCGGAGAGGACGGCAGCAGCCCCACCCCCAGGTCCAGCGCCGCCGGCAACACCTCGCGCTCCACACCGCGCTGCAGCAGCGAGTACTCCATCTGCGCACTGGCGATTCGGGTCCGTACGCCCGGTGCCGCAAGCTGCCAGGTCGCCGCTTTCGCGAGCTGCCAGCCGCAGAAGTTGGACACGCCCGCGTACCGTGCCCGGCCGCTGCTTACGGCCAGGTCCAGGGTCCCCAGGGTCTCCTCCAGCGGGGTGTCGGGGTCGAAGGCGTGGATGTGCCACACGTCGACGTGGTCCGTGCCGAGGCGGGCGAGTGAGGCGTCCAGCGCGGCGAGCAGATGGCCGCGCGAGCCGTCGAAGCGACGGTCGGGGTCGGGCACGCTGCCCGCCTTCGTCGAGATGACCAGGTCCCGGCGCGGGACGAGCCCGTCCATGAGCCGTCCGAGCAGATACTCCGCCTCCCCGTCCCCGTACACATCGGCCGTGTCGACGAGGGTGCCGCCCGCCTCCCAGAACACCTTCAACTGGTCCGCGGCGTCGTGCTCGTCCGTGTCACGCCCCCACATCAGCGTGCCGAGTCCGATCCGGGACACACGAAGGCCGGTACGGCCGAGATGCCTCTGCTCCATGAACGCCGAGATTACGGCCTGAACTTGCCTCGTGGGGGGCCTGTGGACAACCCGTTTCCCCCTGGCGGCACCCCTGCCCGCCCTCCCGCCCGTCGGCTAGTGTCTCCCCCCACAAGAGACGTTACTGATCGGTAAGGGGAATCGGCCATGCAGCTCGGGATCAACCTCGGCTACTGGGGCGCCGGAATGGACGCGGACAATCTCGCCGTGGCCCAGGAGGCCGACCGGCTCGGATACGCGGTGTGCTGGGCCGCCGAGGCCTACGGCTCCGACGCGGCCACCGTGCTCACCTGGGTCGCCGCCCAGACCGAGCACATCGACGTCGGCTCCGCCATCTTCCAGATCCCGGCCCGTCAGCCCGCCATGACCGCGATGACCGCCGCCACCCTCGACTCGCTCTCCGGCGGCCGCTTCCGCCTCGGCCTCGGCGTCTCGGGGCCGCAGGTCTCCGAGGGCTGGTACGGCGTCAAGTTCGACAAGCCGCTCTCCCGCACCCGGGAGTACGTGGAGATCGTACGCAAGGCCATGACCCGCGAGCGGCTGTCGTACGAGGGCGAGCACTGGACCCTCCCGCTGCCCGGCGGCCCGGGCAAGCCGATCAAGCTGACCGTGCACCCCCAGCGCGAGCACATCCCGCTCTACATCGCGGCGATCGGCCCGAAGAACCTGGAGCAGACCGGCGAGATCGCCGACGGGGCCCTGCTCATCTTCCCCTCGGCCGACCACCTCGAGGAGACCGCGATCAAGTACCTGCGCGCTGGGCGGGAGAAAGCGGGCAAGACCCTCGAGGGCTTCGACGTCTGCCCCACGCTCCCGCTCGCGCTCGGTGACGACAAGGACGTGCCCGCGCTCGCCGACACCTTCCGCCCCTACACGGCCCTGTACGTCGGCGGCATGGGCAGCTTCAAGCAGAACTTCTACAACCAGCTCGCCCGGCGCATGGGCTACGAGAAGGCGGCCGCCGAGATCCAGGAAAAGTACCTGTCCGGGGACAAGCAGGGCGCCGCGGCCGCGGTCCCGCACGAGCTGATCGACCGGACCACCCTGCTGGGCTCCGTGGACCGCATCGCCGACCGGATGAAGGCCTACGCCGCGGCGGGCGTCACCACGCTCACGCTGGCGCCCGCCGGCTTCACGCTGGAGGAGCGGATCGCCTCGCTGCGGGCCGGATCCGAGGCGCTGGAGCGGGCCGGGCTCGCGTAGGCACGGGCCGAAGGTCTCCACGGCCGTGGTGGGGGCTCGGGGGTCTTCCCCGCCACGGCCGTCACGGGGAACAACGCGCCCGGACCCGCGCGGTTACGCCCCCGCGCAGGGCGGCTGGTCCTCCGTTCGGCGGAGCCGTCCCCGCACAGCTGTTGCAGCACCTCCGGAGCCGCATTTGACTCGTTCTTTGCGGAGTCCTGCAGAGAGGTGGGCGCGATGCTTTCGGCCAAGAAACTGTTCCAGGAGATCCTCGACGACGACGAGGCCTTCCGCCTCTTCTGCTCCATCGCCGCCGGCGGGGAGGCGCAGGGCGGCTGGGAGAACGGTCGGATCGCCGCGCTGGTGCCGGAGAGCGAGCGCGCGCTCGCCCCCAAGATCGCCCGCCACGGCGCGGACGAGGACAAGCACGGACGGATCTTCAACGCCATGATGGCGAAGCGAGGTCTCGAACCCGTCGCGGTCCCCGCCGAGACCGACTACACGATGCTCCTGGAGAGACGGGGCATCGGTGTCGCGCACGAGAAGCTCAGGGCCGACCAGCCGCTCACGGTCCGGGACGTCATCGTCTATCTCGCCCACAGCCGGGTCACCGAACAGCGCGCCTGCGAGCAGATGCTGATGCTCCGCAAGCACTTCGCCGACCACCCGGACATCGGCAAGGCCATCCGCATGATCTCCGGCGACGAGGACAACCACCTCGCGTACACCCACGAGGAACTGCTGCGCTTCGCGGCCGCCGGACAGGGCCGGTTCATCCAGCGGACGCTGCGCGCGTGCGCACTCGCCGAGATCCGCGTCCACCGGGACGTCAGCCTCGCCGTCCTGGACCGGATGGGGCGCATCCTCGACTGGCCGAGGGTACGGTCGGCGCTGCTAGCGGTGGGCATCCACGTCGCGTACGCCTATGAACGGCTGAGGGGCTGGCGGCGAATGGTGACGCTCGAGATGCCCCGCCGGCGCGACCCCCTGGGCGGGCCCGCCACGCCGGCGCCCGAGGCCGCCTGAACCGCACGCACGCGCGGGTGCGCCCCCGAGGGCGAATCCCGCTACAACCAGCCGCGATCCTTGAACAGCCGGTACAGCAGGACCTCGAGCGCCGCCATCGCCAGGATCACCGCCGGGTACGACCACACCCAGTGCAGTTCCGGCATGTGGTCGAAGTTCATGCCGTAGATCCCGGCGATCATCGTGGGGACCGCGGCCATCGCCGCCCACGCCGAGATCTTCCGCATGTCGTCGTTCTGCCGGACGCTCATCTGCGCCAGATGCGCCGAGAGGATGTCGGATACCAGCCGGTCCAGGTTCTCGACGGACTCGTTCACCCGGCTCAGATGGTCGTAGACGTCACGGAAGAAGGGGCGCGACTTCTCCTGCACGTACGGCACCGGCGTGCCGTACGTGCCCTGTCCCGCCAGCCGGACCAGTGGCGGCGCCAGCGGCACCGTCGCCCGCCGGAACTCCAGGACCTGCCGCTTGAAGGTGTAGATCCGCGACGCCGTGTGCCGCGAGCCCCCCACAGAAGGCGAGAAGACCTCCGCCTCCAGCTCCTCCAGGTCGGTCCCCAGCTCGGTCGCCACGTCCAGGTACTGGTCGACGATCGAGTCCGCGATCGAGTACAGCACCCCGGTCGGCCCGTGCCGCAGCATCTCCGGCTGCTCCTCCAGACGACTGCGGACGGAGCCCAGCGGCATGGCCTCGCCGTGGCGCACCGTGACCACGAAGGCATCGCCGAGGAAGACCATCAGCTCGCCGCTGGAGACGGTGTCGCTGTGCGGTTCGTACGACACCGGCTTGAGCACCATGAACAGCGAATCGTCGTAGATCTCGAGCTTGGGCCGCTGATGCGCCTTCAGCGCGTCCTCGACGGCCAGCGGATGGAGCCCGAACTCCTCGGTGACCAGGTCGAACTCCTTCTCCGTCGGCTCGTACAGACCGATCCAGAGGAAGGCCTCCGCCGAGGCACGGGCCTCGGCCAGGGCGTCGGAGAGATCCTCGGGACCCTCGGTCCTCCGCCCGTCGCGGTAGATGGCACAGTCGATGATCACGGTGCGAATTCTCCTGTCAGCCGAACCCGGGCGCTCGCGGACTCCTCTTCGCCGGTCCCTCCCGGCGAGCGCGGGCCGCTCGCCCCGACCGGGCCGCGAGGTGTCCCCTTAGGCTGGGCGTCATGCCCACGTTGATCCTCGTCCGGCACGGACGCTCCACCGCCAACACTGCGGGACTCCTCGCCGGCTGGACGCCCGGCGTCGCCCTCGACGAGCGCGGTGCCGCGCAGGCCGCGGCTCTGCCGGGGCGGCTCGCCGAGCTGCCGATCGCCGAAGTCGTCACGAGTCCCCTGCAACGCTGCCAGGAGACCGTCCAGCCACTGCTCGACGCCCGCCCGGGACTGCGCGCGCACACCGACGAGCGCATCGGTGAGTGCCATTACGGCGACTGGTCCGGCCGCAAACTCGCCGAACTGAAGGACGAGCCGCTGATGCAGGTCGTCCAGGCGCATCCGTCGTCGGCCGCCTTCCCCGGTGGCGAGTCCATGCGGGCCATGTACACCCGGGCCGCGGAGGCGGTACGCGACTGGAACGCGCGGGTGGAGCGCGATCACGGCGCCGACGCCGTGTACCTCATGTGCTCGCACGGCGACCTCATCAAGTCCCTTGTCGCGGACGCACTCGGACTTCATCTCGACCTCTTCCAGCGGATCTCCGTGGAACCGTGTTCCATCACCGCGATCCGTTACACCCGGTTGCGGCCATTTCTCGTTCGTCTCGGGGACACCGGTGATTTCTCCTCCCTCGTGCCGCGTGAGGAAGCCTCCGGTTCGGACGCCACGGTCGGGGGCGGTGCGGGAGCACCGTGATCGTCGGCCGCAGTAGGGTGAAGCGGTCGAACCGGCGCAGCAGTTCTCAGCAGCAATGGTTCTCAGCAGCAGCAGTTCTCAGCAACCGAAGCGGACCGGCGCGGACAGCCGGTCCCGATCCCGATCCAATGGAGACAGGACGTGTCCCGTCAGGTGTTCCTCTACGACCCCCCGGACCGTTTCGTGGCCGGTACGGTCGGGCTGCCCGGGCGCCGTACTTTCTTCCTGCAGGCCTCGGCCGGACACCGGGTGACCAGCGTGGCCCTGGAGAAGACCCAGGTAGCGGCGCTCGCCGAGCGCATGGACGAGCTTCTGGACGAGGTCGTGCGCCGTAGCGGCGGCAGCGCGGCCGTTCCCGCCATGGCCCCCACGGAGATCGCCGACACGGCTCCGCTGGACACCCCGATCGAGGAGGAGTTCCGCGTCGGCACCATGGCCCTGGCCTGGGACGGCGAGGAGCAGCGCATGATCGTCGAGGCCCAGGCCCTCGTCGAGCTGGACGCCGATTCCGAGGAGGACCTCGCCGAGGCCGAGGAGCGGCTGCTGCAGGACGAGGAGAACGGTCCGCCGATGCTCCGGGTCCGGCTCACCGGCTCGCAGGCGAGGGCCTTCGCCAAGCGCGCCCTCGACGTAGTCAACGCGGGGCGGCCGCCCTGCCCGCTGTGCAGCCTCCCGCTCGACCCGGAAGGACACGTATGTCCGCGCCAGAACGGATACCGCCGCGGCGCGTGACCACCGCCGAACTGCTCGCCGAGGGCGAGCTGACCGTACGCGGGCGCATCCGGGACGCGTCCAACGCCGCGCTGTACTGCACGGTCGCCTACGACGGACGGGAAGCAGCCTGCATCTACAAGCCCATCGCTGGGGAGCGGCCCCTGTGGGACTTCCCGGACGGGACGCTGGCGCAGCGCGAGGTCGCCGCCTACGAGGTGTCCGAGGCGACCGGCTGGGGCCTCGTGCCGCCCACCGTGCTGCGCGACGGGCCGTACGGCCAGGGCATGTGCCAGCTGTGGATCGACGGACACCAGGACACGGAACTCCTCGCCCTGGTGGACGGCGAGGAACCGGAGGAGGGCTGGAAGGCCATCGGCTTCGCCGAGGTCGGCGAGGGGAGGACCGCCCTGCTCGTGCACGCCGACGACGAGCGGCTGCGGCGGATGGCCGTCCTCGACGCGGTCATCAACAACGCCGACCGCAAGGGCGGCCATCTGCTGCCCGCCGCCGGGGGGCGCCTGTACGGGATCGACCACGGGGTCACCTTCAACAGCGAGAACAAGCTGCGCACCCTGCTGTGGGGGTGGGCCGGGGAACCGCTGACGGGAGAGTCGGTCGAGGTGCTCAAGGGCCTTCGGGAGACCCTGAGGGAGGGCGCGCCACTGGCCGAGCGGCTGACCGCGCTGATCACCCCCGCCGAACTCGACGCCACCCGCAAGCGGGTCGACGCGCTCCTGGAGTCGGGCAGGCACCCGGAGCCGAGCGGGGAGTGGCCGGCGATTCCGTGGCCGCCAGTGTGAGCGGCGGCCCCTCCGCAGACGCCGAGGCACAGCGGACGGCAATGCGCAAGAGGGCATGACCGGCCATCCGGCCCGGTCCGGTTCGTATACGGAACTTGCGGCCGGTTAGGCTCATGACATGCATGCCTGGCCCGCTTCCGAGGTCCCCGCCCTGCCTGGTCAGGGCCGCGACCTGAGGATCCACGACACCGCGACCGGCGGTCTGGTCACCCTCGACCCCGGTCCCGTCGCCCGCATCTACGTCTGCGGCATCACCCCGTACGACGCGACCCACCTGGGTCATGCGGCGACCTACAACGCGTTCGACCTTGTGCAGCGCGTGTGGCTCGACACCAAGCGGCAGGTGCACTACGTCCAGAACGTCACGGACGTCGACGACCCCCTCCTGGAACGCGCGGAGCGCGACGGCCTCGACTGGGTGGGGCTCGCCGAGCGGGAGACGGCTCTCTTCCGCGAGGACATGACCGCGCTGCGGATGCTGCCCCCGCAGCACTACATAGGCGCCGTGGAGGCGATACCCGGCATCGTGCCGCTGGTCGAACGGCTGCGCGACGCGGGAGCGGCGTACGAGCTCGAGGGCGACATCTACTTCTCCGTGGAGTCCGACCCCAACTTCGGGAAGGTGTCCAACCTGGACGCCGCCGCCATGCGCCTGCTGTCCGCCGAGCGCGGCGGCGACCCGGACCGCCCCGGCAAGAAGAACCCGCTCGACCCGATGCTCTGGATGGCCGCCCGCCCGGGCGAGCCCAGCTGGGACGGGGGTTCGCTGGGCCGCGGCCGACCCGGCTGGCACATCGAGTGCGTGGCCATCGCCCTCGACCACCTCGGCATGGGCTTCGACGTGCAGGGCGGCGGCTCGGACCTCGCCTTCCCGCACCACGAGATGGGTGCCTCGCACGCGCAGGTGCTGACCGGCGAGTACCCGATGGCCAGGGCGTACGTCCACGCCGGCATGGTCGCGCTCCACGGCGAGAAGATGTCCAAGTCCAAGGGCAACCTCGTCTTCGTGTCCCGGCTCCGGCGTGACGGCGTCGACCCGGCCGCCATCCGGCTCGCACTGCTGGCCCACCACTACCGGTCCGACTGGGAGTGGACCGACGAGATCCTGCGGGACGCCGGGGCCCGGCTCGACCGCTGGCGCTCGGCCGTCTCCCGGCCCGACGGCCCGCCCGCCGAGGAACTCGTCGAGGAGATCCGCGACGCCCTCGCCAACGACCTGGACGCGCCGGCCGCGCTCGCCGCGGTCGACCGCTGGGCGGCGCTCCAGCAGGAGAGCGGCGGTACGGACACGGGTGCGCCCGGCGTCGTGTCGCGTGCCGTGGACGCGCTGCTCGGCGTGGCTCTCTGAGCCCGCTGTCCGTGCACAGGGGAGCGGCGCCGGGCGGTGAGTTCCACCGCCCGGCGCCGCTTCGCGCCTTTCCGTCAGCCGTGCGTCACTTGTTCACGATGACGGCCTGTACGGCGTTGCTGCTCGCGTCGTAGATGCCGATGACCTGCTGTCCGTAGGCGAACGCCTCCTGGACCTCGTCGTGCGTCACCTGGTTGGGGTTCACCAGGGGGCGCCAGGCGTTGTTGATGAACAGGTAGAGGATCGACGGCTGGCCCGGGAGCGGGGTGACCACGTCCCAGAAGTGCTGGGCGATGCCGCTCACCAGCGACTGGGCCTCGACGGCGCTCGGCAGGACCAGCGGCTGCCCCTGCTGGTTCTGCTGCCCGCCGAGCTGCTGCAGCAGGTGCTGGAACGGCTGCTGCTGCCCGAGCTGCTGGAGCTGCTGCTGCAGCTGCGGAGACATCTGCTGCTGCGGAGACATCTGCTGCCCGATGCCCTGCTGCATCTGCGGGCCGAACGGCTGCTGCCCGAACTGCTGCGGCGGCGCCGTGCTCGGGCCCTGCTGCTGGCCGAAGCCCTGCTGCGCGTACGGCTGCTGGCCGTGGCTCTGCTGCTGCCCTTGCTGGATAATCTGCGGGGTGGTGCTCATGCGTGTGCCACCTTCCGTCATCTGTTGGGCACTTGCAGGTGAACGTCAGCCGGTGACCACCAGGCCGACGATGTCGTCGTCCGAGAACCAGACCCGGACGTCGGGCCGTCCGCCCGCGAAGGCGGCATGCACCGCCTGGCGGATCTCTGCGGACGGATGGTTGAGGTTGCGCCAGGAGCCGGCCACGAACAGCCGGAGCCTGGGCGGGAGTTCACGGGGGTAGGGCAGCAGCTCGTCCCAGTACCGCTCGGCCTGGCCCGAGCCGACCGCCTGGGGCAGCAGCCGGGTGACCGCCGCCCTGATGTCCGGCCGGTTGCCGATCCGCTGCGAGGCGGGCCGGCCCGGCGCGTCCTGCTGCGGGGAACCCGTGGACCGGAGTACCGCGCGGGCGCCCTCGGCGGACATCGGCTCGTGCCCGGCCGCCTTGAGCATGCCCTGCAGCGCGGCAAGCGCGCCGACGACCACCGGGGAGGCGGAGGAGGTCCCGGAGAACGTGTCCGTGTACCAGACGATCTCCTCGGCGCCGCCCTGCAGATCACCCGGCCGGTCCCAGAAGCCGCCCGTGGTCGTGACCTCCCGGCCCCAGCCCTGCGCGTCCACCCGGGCGCCGTAGTTGGAGAACGCCAGCCGCGAGCGGTCCGGGCCGTGGTCGCGGCCGTGTGTGCCGGGCGGCGGGGCGCCCGCCCCGACCAGGACGGCCCCGGAGGACGGGTGGGAGGGGTTGAACGGGTTGCGCCACCACTTCGGGAACTCGTCGGGGCGGCGCTCGTACACCGCGTCGTCGAGCGACTCGGCGCCGTTGCCCGCCGCCGCCACGACGACAACGCCCTTGGCGGTCGCGTACCGGATGGCCGCGAAGTCGTCCGGCCACCATTCGAGGGCGATGTAGCCGCGCTGGTCGTCGCGCTCCGCGAACTCCAGCCGCGGGCCCGGGCGGTGCAGTTCCACCAGCACGATGTCGCCCGGTCCGAGCCGGTCGGCCGCCGCGTGGATCGCGGCCGCGGTGCCGATGCCCTGGAAACCGGCGGCCGCGGTCACCGCGTCCGGCACGATGCCGGTGATGCCGTACTCGTTGCGGTCACCGCCGATCACACCGATGACGGCGGTGCCGTGGTTGCGCCAGGCGAGGTCGGTCAGCGGGGTGCCGACGACGACCCCCGCAAGCTTGGCCGCGAGGTCCTCGTGGCCCAGCTGCCAGGCGCCCTCGACGTCGACGATCGTCACCCCCTGACCGGTCCCACCGGGCCGCTGCCAGGCCCAGTGGGCGTCGATCCCCTCCGGCGCGGGCCACAGATAGCCCTGGCGACTGCTGAAGTCCGGCGTCACCGGTGTGCCTTCCTTCAGCCGCCGGCCGTCGTCCGCGCTCTCCGCAGTGCTCCGTACCGGCACCGACGACGCCGGTACGGCGCCGGGCTTCACATAGGCCGTGTCGATTCCCGGAAGCGCCGCGATCCGCGAGCGCAGCTCCTGGGCGCGGTCCCCGCCGCCGCGGACCCGGTAGAACAGCCCCAGGTCGGGCACGTCCTGCGTGGCCGCCGCGGACTGCTGGAGCCGCTCCTCGCTGCCGAACAGCGGTTCCAGTGCGAGCTGTTCGTCGTCGAGGAACATGTTGAGGGCCGACACGTCGGCGCCCGCCGCCGAGCGGACACCCTCGGCCCGGGCCCGCAGCCGAGCCTCGGGGCGAGCGACGACGATCAGCTCCTGCTCGGCCCCTCGATAGGTGAATCCCGCTCCGTCGGGCCCCGGGCCGGACGCTCCCGGGCCCTGTGCCGGCTGTACCTGGTCGGTCATCGGGTACCGCTCCCTTCGGTCCTTGTCGTCACCGTTGTCGGCTCGTTCGCCGCCGGGGTGCGTCCCTTCGGCTCATGAGCCGTACGGGGGTCGGCCTTCGGGGCACAACCAAGCACGGCGAGGGCGGCGCGTCCAGACCGATTTCAGGAAGATGGTTTGAGCACAAGTTGAATTGGGTATCGCGTGCAATCCGTCCTGAAACCGATGTCACCACAGCATTCGGCCAGATGTCGGCGGGACGCTGCGAAGTCCCTGTCGGCAGCCGGTGCACACGGCGTCCCGTCGTGGGTGTCCCCTCCGCGGACGGGCCGCCTCGAACTCGGCCACCACGGGCGGCTGTTCGTCGCGGCGCGCGGCTCGCGCCCGTGCGGTGGACGCCCGCATGCAGGCGATCCCGGCGTCGTACGAGCCGGCCACGGCGGGGAGGACGTCCGTCGGCGATGCGTTCCTGACCACGAGCGCGGCCCGCTCCACCGACTCCCACCGGCCCGCCCGGCCCGCTCCGGAAACGGCAAGGGCGGTGCGCCTGTGCGCACCGCCCTCTCAGTCCTCCTGCGGGTCTTCGTCCTCGCCGCCCGCCTTCGGCGGCTTCGGCGGCCGAGCACGACCGCCGGGGGTGTCCCGCCGGAACGGCCCCCCCTCGCCGCCGTCCGCCGTGGCGTGCCCGCCTGGCGGGCTGACGTCCCGTCTGCGCAGATAGCGCTCGAACTCGCGGGCGATCGCCTCGCCCGACGCCTCCGGCAGCTCCGCGGTGTCCCGGGCCTCCTCCAGCGTCTGCACGTACTCGGCCACCTCGCTGTCCTCCGCGGCCAGCTGGTCCACGCCGAGCTGCCAGGCGCGCGCGTCCTCCGGCAGTTCGCCCAGCGGGATGCGCAGGTCGAGCAGGTCCTCCAGACGGTTCAGCAGGGCGAGCGTCGCCTTCGGGTTGGGTGGCTGAGACACGTAGTGCGGGACCGCCGCCCACAGTGAGACGGCCGGAACACCCGCGTGCGTGCACGCCTCCTGCAGGACCCCCACGATGCCCGTGGGGCCCTCGTACTTGGTCTCCTCCAGATCCATCCGGCGGGCCAGGTCCGGGTCGGACGTGGTTCCGCTGATGGGCACCGGACGCGTGTGCGGGGTGTCGCCGAGCAGGGCGCCCAGGATCACCACCAGTTCCACACCCAACTCGTGGGCGAAGCCCAGCAGCTCGTTGCAGAACGAGCGCCAGCGCATCGACGGTTCGATCCCTCGGACCAGCACCAGGTCGCGGGGCTTCTCACCGCCGATCCGGACCACCGAGAGCCGGGTCGTGGGCCAGGTGATCTTGCGGACTCCGGCCTCCATGAAAACGGTGGGGCGGTTCACCTGGAAGTCGTAGTAGTCCTCGGCGTCCAGCGCCGCGAACACCTCGCCCTTCCACTCCCTGTCCAGATGCGCGACCGCGGTGGAGGCGGCGTCGCCGGCATCGTTCCAGCCCTCGAACGCGGCCACCATGACCGGGTCGATCAGCTCGGGAACCCCCTCGAGCTCGATCACCCAGCGCCTCCTTCCGACGTGCCCTCGCGTACGTCCCCAACCTTACGGCGTGCGGCGGGGGCGCCCGCAGCCCCCTTGCACGGGGGAGTGAACGGATGACTGCCCCGTCAACGGCCCTCGAACACCCATGATCGGCGGCCCGGGCCACTTCGCCCTTGCGGTGGTCCACACCTCCGATGGGTCAGAGTGTCGAGCGCAGCCACTGCTCGACGGACGCGATGTGGACGGTCGCCCAGGAGCGGGCCGCCTCCGCGTCGCGGTCGCGCAGGGCGCCCAGGATCGCGCGGTGCTCGTGCAGGGTGCGGCTGACCGCGTCCTCCTGGGTCAGTCCGCGCCAGATCCGGGCCCGGGTGGTCGGTCCGGACAGTCCGTCGAGCAGGGAGCACAGCACCGAGTTGCCGGAACTGTGCACGATGCCCCGGTGGAACTCCAGATCGGAGGCGACCAGCTCCTCCACCGACGGTTCCGGTCCCAGCTCGTCCAACTGCGCGGTCAGCGCGTCCAGCTGCCGCTCTCTGATCCGGGACGCCGCCATGGCCGTCGCGGCCGGCTCCAGGATGCGCCGCACCGCGAGGAACTCCAGCACGGTGTCGTCGCGGTGGAAGTCCACGACGAAGCTGAGCGCCTCGAGCAGAAGTTGGGGATCGAGGCTCGTCACATACGTGCCGTCGCCCTGCCGCACGTCCAGGATGCGGATCAGCGACAGGGCGCGTACGGCCTCACGCAGGGAGTTGCGGGACAGCCCGAGCTCGGCGGCGAGCTCGCTCTCCTTGGGCAGCCGGTCGCCGGGCCGCAGCGCGCCGGAGACGATCATTCCCTTGATTTTTTCGATCGCCTCATCGGTGACTGCCATGGCGGCCCTCCCTGTCGTTCAGACATCCGATGTCTCGGCCATTATGGGGGAGGTGTGCTGAACGGGGAGGAGAGCCCCGGGGTCAGCCCGCGAAACCGGCCTCGCATCCCTCCTGCGGCCCGCCCGGGGAATGAGCCTGGACCAGCTCCTCCAGCTCCGCGACCGCCGCCCTCCCGTCGACCGTCGTCAGCACCCGCCCCCGCATCAGGACCCGGCCGTCGACGACCGTGTCCCGCACGTCCCCCGATGTCGCCGCGTAGGCCAGCGTGGACCACACGTCGTGCCGCGGACGCAGATGCGGGGCGCCGAGATCGAGCACGATCAGGTCGGCCCGCTTGCCCGTCTCCAACGAGCCGAGCAGATCGCCGAGTCCGAGCGCGCGGGCGCCCTCGATCGTCGCCATCCGCACCGCCTGCTCGGCGCCGACCGCGGTGGGATCGCCGTCCGCCTTGTGCACCAGAGCCGCCTGCCGCACCGCCCCCAGCACATCGAGCGTGTTGGAGCTGACCGCCCCGTCCGTGCCGAGTCCCACGGTCACCCCCGCCCCCAGCAGCCGCGGCACCGGCGCGATCCCGCAGCCCAGCTTGAGGTTGGAGACCGGACAGTGCGCCACCGAGGTGCCCGTACGCGCCAGCGCCGCGATCTCCGGGCCGGTGAGGTCGACCGCGTGCGCGAGCAGCAGATCGGGGCCGAGCAGTCCGAGCGAGTCGAGCAGCTCCACCGGCCGCCTGCCGTACCGGACCTCGACGGTGGCGACCTCCGTCGCGTTCTCCGCGGCATGGATGTGCAGCAGCGCCCCGAACTCCCGCGCCAGCGCGCCGATCTCGCCGAGCTGGTCCGGGGAGAGGGTGTACGCGGAGTGCGCGAACACGACCGGCCGCAGGCCGGGCGGTGGCGCGGCCCGCTCCGCCAGGTCCCGGCGCGCCCACTCCAGGCGCTCCTCGTAGGCCCTGCCGTCGGGCGAGTCCGGCACGTCGATGAAGGTGGGCCCGGTCAGCAGCCGCCAGCCCGCCTCCCGCGTGACACTCTCGGCCGCCTCGTGGAACCAGTACATGTCGAGCGCCGAGGTGACCCCGGCCCGTACGCTCTCGGCGAGAGCCACCCGGACCGCGGCGCCCACGTTCTCCGGTGACAGAAGCTCGGCCTCCCAGCGCAGGACGCGCTCCAGGAAGCCCTGGAGGCTGACGTCGTCGGCACGTCCCCGCAGCAGCGTCATCGCCAGGTGGGTGTGCGTGTTGACGAGCCCCGGCAGGACGAGACAGCCCCGGGCGTCGATGTCCGTTCCGTCCCCGTCCGTCCTGTAGCGCGCCCGCAGCTCCTCGGCCGGTCCGACCGCGAGGATCGCTCCGTCGCGCACGGCGACGGCTCCGTCCGGTACTACGGTGCCGGCGTCGTCGACCGTCAGGACGTCCCCGCCGTGCACCAGCAGATCGATGCGCTCACTCATCCCGCGTACTCCTCGGCCAGCAGCCGCAGTGCCTCCAGGCAGACCACCGCGCCCCGCTCCACGCCCCGGGCGACGACCTCGCGGTGAGGGTTGTAGCCGCCGGTGGCCTCCGCGTCGACCAGCTCGTCGGCGTTGGCGCCGTCCACGACGAGCGCACCGCCCGCGACAAGGCCGCGCAGCGAGGCGGTCACCAGCAGCGCGGACAGCTCCATCTCGATCGCCGCGAGGCCCGCCCCGTCGTACGCGTTCAAAGGGATCAGGCCCGGTTGGAAGGCCGCCCTGGTCCATACGATCCCCCGATGGTGTGCCGTGCCCGCCTCGCGGGCCGCGCGCTGCAGCGCGAAGACCGCCTCGGGCGCCGCCACGGCCGGGTACTCCGGCGGCAGCAGCTGCTGGGTGACACCGTCGTCGCGCACAGCGGCCTGAGCGATCACCAGGTCGCCGTCGCCGATCCCGGGCTTCATCGCGCCGGCCGTGCCGAACCGCAGAAACGTGCGGACCCCCGCATCCGCCAGCTCCTGGAAGAGCAGGATCGCGCCGGGCGCGCCCACCCCGTGCGAAGCCACCGTCACCGGCAGACCCTTCCAGTTGCCGCTGAACACCCGGTACTCGCGGTGGTGGGAGACCTCCGCGGCACCCTCGAGCTGCGCGGCGAGGGCCGCCGCCCGCGCCGGGTCCCCGACGACGACGGCGCGCGGCGGCAGTCCGGCGCGGGGGATACGGGCGACGGGCGACAGGTCCTTCGTCATGAGGCGACTCCAGTGGGTCGGATACGGCGACGGCGGCGGACCGTCGTCAGGAAGAACCGTACGCAGCCACAAGCCGCCTCCTCGCCCGAGCCGCTACTCCCACAGGGTGTTCGGCGCCTGCCCGGGTACCGCATCCGGGCGCAGACGTCGGTTGCCGCCCCAACCGGTCGGCAGAGGTGGGGAGTTCGCCGGTTCACCGTTCGGCGGCTGCGGGCATGGCCGATGACCGGGAGCACGCGGACCTTCGGGCCCTGGCCGTGCATACGGAAGGGGCGGCTTCGTGCGGGAAGCCGCCCCTGGCCGTGTGGGACCTACTTCTTGTCGAGCAGGTCCTGCACCTTGCCGCGCACCTCGTCCGTGGCCAGGCCACGGATCGTCAGCGTGGTGCGGCGGCGCAGTACGTCGTCCGCCGTCTCGGCCCACTCGTGATCGCGGGCGTAGACGACCTGCGCCCAGATCTCCGGGGCGTCCGGGTGGACGCGCTCGCCCAGCTGCGGGTCGTCGTTGGCCAGTCGCGCGATGTCGAAGGCCAGCGAGCCGTAGTGGGTCGCCAGGTGCTTGGCGGTGTCGGGTGCCATGCGCGGGCCGGGCGCCGGACCGTCGACGACCAGCCGGTGGGCCACCGCGCGCGGGTTGGCGATGCCCGGCAGCGGCAGCTTCTTCGGCAGCGTGGAGATCGGCTCGAAGTCGTCGCCGAGCGGACGGCCCGGCAGGGACTCCAGCTTCTGCATGACCGTACGGCCGATGTGCCGGAACGTGGTCCACTTGCCGCCCGCGACGGACAGCATGCCGCCCTTGCCCTCGGTGACGACGGTCTCGCGCTTGGCCTTGGAGGTGTCGCCGGGGCCGCCGGGCAGCACCCGCAGACCGGCGAAGGAGTAGGTGATCAGTTCGCGCCGCAGCTGCTGGTCACGGACGGAGAAGGCGGCCTCGTCGAGGATCTGGGCGATGTCCTTCTCGTCGACCGCGACCTCGGCCGGGTCACCCTCGTACTCCTCGTCGGTCGTGCCGAGCAGCAGCATGTCCTCCCAGGGGAGGGCGAAGGTGATGCGGTACTTGTCGATCGGCGTGGCCAGCGCCGCCTTCCAGGGGGACGTGCGCTTGAGCACCAGGTGCACGCCCTTGGACAGGCGTATGGAGGGCGCCGCGTCCGGATTCTCCATCCTGCGCAGGTGGTCGACCCACGGGCCGGTCGCGTTGAGCACGAGCCGTGCGTCCACGCCGAACTCGTCACCGGAGGTCCGGTCCTTCAGCTCGGCACCGGTGACCCGGCCCCGGGTGAACCGCAGGCCGGTCACCTCGGCGTGGTTGAGGACGACGGCACCCGCGTCGACGGCCGCGCGGACCGTCATCAGCGCCATGCGCGCGTCGTTCATCTGGTCGTCGCCGTACACGGCCACGGCCTTCAGATTCTCGGTGCGCAGCTCCGGCACGTCCTGCTGCGCCTTGGCCGGCGAGAGCAGGTGGCCGACGCCGTCGCCGAACGCCGACAGCGCGGAGTAGGCGAAGACGCCCGCCCCGAGCTTCGCCGCGCCGTGCGGCCCGCCCTTGTACACGGGGAGGTAGAACGTGAGCGGGTTCGCCAGATGGGGGGCCACCTGGCGGGAGACCGCACGGCGCTCGAAGTGGTTCTCCGCCACCAGCTTCACCGCGCCGGTCTGCAGGTAGCGCAGTCCGCCGTGGAGGAGCTTGGAGGAGGCGGAGGAGGTGGCGCCGGCGAAGTCGCCGGCGTCGACCAGAGCCACCCTGAGGCCGGACTGCGCGGCGTGCCAGGCGGTGGAGATGCCCAGGATGCCGCCGCCGATCACAAGAAGGTCGTACGACGCCTTGGAGAGCTGCTCCCTGGTCTCGGCCCGGCTCGGGTTGGAGCCGGAGGCCGGGTGCGTCCCCAGGGCAGGCACGGACTGCAGGGTGGACTGACTGGTCATGCGGGTGATTACTCCTCGTCCTCGATCCAGCCCATGGTCCGCTCGACGGCCTTGAGCCAGTTCTTGTACTCACGGTCGCGGGTCTCCGCGTCCATGTGGGGGGTCCACTCGGCGGCCCGGCGCCAGTTGGCGCGCAGTTCGTCGGTGCTGGTCCAGAAGCCGACGGCGAGACCGGCGGCGTAGGCGGCGCCGAGGCAGGTGGTCTCGGCGACCATCGGGCGCACCACCGGTGCGTCCAGAACGTCCGAGAGCGTCTGCATCAGCAGGTTGTTGGATGTCATGCCGCCGTCGACCTTCAGGGCCACCAGCTCGTCGCCGGAGTCCTTGACCATCGCGTCGGCGATCTCCCGGGTCTGCCAGGCGGTGGCCTCCAGGACGGCACGCGCGAGGTGCGCCTTGGTGACGTACCGGGTCAGGCCGGCGATCACACCGCGGGCGTCGGAGCGCCAGTGCGGGGCGAACAGGCCGGAGAAGGCCGGTACGAAGTAGGCGCCGCCGTTGTCCTCGACCGAGAGTGCGAGCGTCTCGATCTCGGCTGCGGTGGAGATCAGGCCCATCTGGTCACGCATCCACTGCACCAGGGAGCCGGTGACGGCGATCGAGCCCTCCAGCGCGTAGACCGTCGGCTGGTCGCCGATCTTGTAGCCGACCGTGGTCAGCAGGCCCGCGTAGGAGTTGATGATCTTGTCACCGGTGTTCATCACCATGAAGGTGCCGGTGCCGTAGGTGGACTTGGTCTCGCCCTCGGAGAAGCAGGTCTGGCCGAACAGGGCCGCCTGCTGGTCACCGAGCGCCGAGGCGACCGGGATGCCGCCGAGCAGGTCGCCCAGCTTGCCGCCGGTGACCTCGCCGTAGACCTCGGCGGAGGAGCGGATCTCCGGCAGGATCGCCAGCGGGACACCGATGGACTCGGCGATCTTCTCGTCCCACTCCATCGTGTGCAGGTTCATGAGAAGGGTGCGGGAGGCGTTGGTGACGTCGGTGACGTGGCGACCGCCGTTGACACCGCCGGTCAGGTTCCAGATGACCCAGGTGTCCATGGTGCCGAAGAGGATGTCGCCCGCCTCGGCGCGCTCCCGCAGGCCCTCGACGTTGTCGAGCAGCCAGCGGGCCTTGGGACCGGAGAAGTAGGACGCGAGCGGCAGGCCGGTCTCACGGCGGAAACGGTCCTGGCCGACGTTGCGGCCGAGGTCCCTGCAGAGCGAGTCGGTGCGGGTGTCCTGCCAGACGAGGGCGTTGTGGACGGGCTCACCGGTGTTCTTGTCCCACAGCACGGTGGTCTCGCGCTGGTTGGTGATGCCGATGGCCTTGATGTCGTCCCGGGTGATGCCGGCCTTCTCGATGGCTCCGGCGACAACCTCCTGGACGTTGGTCCAGATCTCGGTGGCGTTGTGCTCGACCCAGCCCGGCTTGGGGAAGATCTGCTCGTGCTCCTTCTGGTCGACGGAGACGATACGGCCGTCCCGGTCGAAGACGATGCAGCGCGAGGATGTCGTGCCCTGGTCGATGGCTGCGATGAAGGGGCCGGCGGTGTGTGCGTCGGTCACGGTGTACTCCTGAAGTTCCGTGGATAAGAAGGGCGGTCTTTACGGCGCGGTGCTGACGTGCGAAGCCTGGGGAAGCTCACTGTTCTCAAGCAAAAGCGACGTTGTAGATGCCTGCGGCGATCGCCGCGCCGATCAGCGGACCGGCGACCGGGATCCAGGCGTAGCCCCAGTCGGAACCGCCCTTGTTGGGCAGGGGGAGGAGGGCGTGCACGATGCGCGGACCGAGGTCACGGGCCGGGTTGATCGCATAGCCGGTCGGGCCGCCCAGGGAGAGGCCGATCCCGACCACCACGAGCGCGGTGACCAGGGCGCCCAGGGTTCCGAGGCCGTTGCCCTTGTCGTTGAGGCCCTGCGTGAGGACCGCGAGCACCAGCACGATGGTGCCGATGATCTCCGTGGCGAGGTTCTGCACCGCGTTCCGGATCTCGGGACCGGTGGAGAAGATGCCGAGCACGGGGCCGGCCTGGGTCTCCTGCGCCTCGACTGCCTTGGTGTCCTGCGCCCCCGGGCCGCCGACGATCTCTCTGTCGGTGAGGTGGGAGCGGAACTGACCGTAGTACGCGACCCAGACCAGGGTCGCACCGATCATGGCACCGAGCAGCTGTCCGGCCCAGTAGACCGGGACGTTGCTCCATTCGCCGCTCTTGATGGCGAGTGCGAGCGTCACGGCCGGGTTGAGGTGGGCACCGGAGAGCGGTGCAGAGGTGTAGACGGCCGTCAGGACGGCGAAACCCCACCCGAAGGTGATGGCGAGCCAGCCGGCGTTACGGGCCTTGGAGGCCTTCAGGGTCACGGCGGCGCACACGCCGCCGCCGAGCAGGATGAGTATGGCGGTACCGATGGTCTCGCCGATGAAGATGTCGGAGCTGGACACCCGCGACTCCTTTGTCCTTCGTCCAGGGGAAGGCGAACCCCGGGTCCCTCCGGTGGTCCGCGCCCTCGGGGGTGAGAGCGATGCCGGCCCTTGGCGTTGTCACACTCTAGCGCTTATTGCCGGTAGGTGTTCGACAATGCCGACCGATGGACGGGAGTCTCGCTTCCGGTTCGGCGTGCCGTCAAGGGTCAGGGATTCGAATGCAGGATCGTTATTGATCGCCCTCCGTCTTCGATCTTGTGGGCGCGCGCACATCGCATGCGTCCTGCTGCTGAACAGGCACGTTTCGTGTTCGCGTGGAGATGGCGAACGGAGTGCGCCCCCCCGGGCGCGGCCGGGCGCCCCGGCGTGCGGGCACGCGAACGGGCCGGTACGGATGCCGTACCGGCCGGTGACCTTCAAGTCCTGCGCGCCGTACGGGAGTCCCGGCCGCGGGATCCGCTCGGTGCGCGGTTCAGAACCGTCCGGCGCCCAGGTCGCGCGAGACCGCGCGGGCGCAGTCGCGGACCGCCGCGATCAGCTCGGGACGCAGCTCCCCGTCCTGGCACACGCGCTCGACGGCGCCGGTGATGCCCACCGCGCCCACGGGCATCCGCCGCCGGTCGTGGATGGGTGCGGAGACCGAGGCCACGCCGGTCCAGGTCTCCTCGACATCGGCCGCGTACCCCCGCGCTCGCGTGAGGTCGAGAATGTGTTCGAAGTCGTCCAGTTCGCAGACGGTCCGGTCGGTGAACGCCTTGCGGTCCGCCTCCAGCGCCTCGCTGTGCGCCACCGGGTCGTACGCCGACAGCACCTTGCCCAGGGCCGTGGAGTGCAGCGGCTGCATGGCCCCGATCTCCAGGACCTGCCTGCTGTCGTCGGGCCGGAACACGTGGTGCACGATCAGCACGCCCTGCTGGTGAAACACCCCCAGGTAGACGCTCTCCCCGCTGGAGCGGGCCAGGTCGTCCGTCCATACCAGGGCACGCGCCCGCAGCTCGTGCACATCCAGGTAGGTGGTTCCCAGGCGCAGCAGCTCGGCGCCCAGCTGGTAGCGGCCCGAGGCCGGCTCCTGCTCGACGAACCCCTCCTGCTGGAGTGTGCGGAGTATGCCGTGGGCGGTGCCTTTCGCGAGGCCCAGCGACGAGGCGATGTCCGACAGGCCGAGCCGTCGCTCGCCGCCCGCGAGTAGCCGCAGCATCGCGGCCGCCCGTTCGAGCGACTGGATGTTCCGTGCCATCCCCGTGGTGCCTCCGTTCTTCGACTGTCCGCCGACCGTCGTATACCACCGTTCGGCAATGCCGAACACTACCGGTCCTTGCCGACCTCCCGCTAATGGGTGGTCGCCATCCGTTCTGCCGCAGTCCCCGTGAGGGCCATGTGCGGCACGCCCGTCCGCCCCGTGGACGCCCCTGACCGCACGGCGCGCTCCCGGGCTACCCTGGCCGCGTGCGTCTTCCGTGGGAAGCGCAAAGCCGACAGCCGTCGCACCCCAGGGAGCATCTTCCATGGCCTCGTTGCCGAACCCGTCCGTTTCGTCCGCCGCAACCGACAGCCGGACCCGAACCGAAGCCCTCCGGGAAGCCCTCGCCACCCGCGTCGTGGTCGCCGACGGCGCCATGGGCACGATGCTCCAGGCCCAGGATCCGACGCTGGACGACTTCGAGGGCCTCGAGGGCTGCAACGAGATCCTGAACATCACCCGCCCCGACATCGTCCGCTCCGTCCACGAGGCGTACTTCTCGGTGGGCGTCGACTGCGTGGAGACCAACACCTTCGGGGCCAACCACGCGGCCATGGCCGAGTACGAGATCGCCGACCGCGTCCACGAGCTGTCCGAGGCGGGCGCCCGGATCGCCCGCGAGGTGGCGGACGCGTTCGTCGCCGACGACGGCCGGCAGCGCTGGGTCCTCGGCTCGATCGGCCCCGGCACCAAGCTGCCCACCCTCGGCCACGTCGGCTACACCACGATCCGCGACGGCTTCCAGGCCAACGCGGAGGGACTGCTGGCCGGCGGGGCGGACGCGCTGATCGTCGAGACCACCCAGGACCTGCTGCAGACGAAGGCCGCCCTCCTGGGCGCCCGCCGGGCCATGGAGGCCACCGGTATCGAGGTGCCCCTGCTGTGCTCGATGGCGTTCGAGACCACCGGCACCATGCTGCTGGGCTCCGAGATCGGCGCCGCGCTGACCGCGCTCGAGCCGCTGGGCATCGACATGATCGGCCTCAACTGCTCCACCGGCCCCGCCGAGATGAGCGAGCATCTGCGGTACCTCACGCGCCACTCCCGTATTCCGCTGCTGTGCATGCCGAACGCTGGACTGCCCGTCCTCACCAAGGACGGCGCGCACTTCCCCCTCGGTCCCGAGGGCCTGGCCGACGCCCAGGAGAACTTCGTGCGCGACTACGGACTGTCGCTGGTGGGCGGCTGCTGTGGCACGACCCCGGAGCATCTGCGTCAGGTCGTCGAACGCGTCCGGGGTCTCGCCCCGGTCGAGCGGCGCCCGCAGCCCGAGCCCGGCGCCGCCTCGCTGTACCAGTCGGTGCCGTTCCGGCAGGACACCTCGTACCTGGC
>NZ_LBMW01000137.1 GCF_026168105.1 Streptomyces hygroscopicus | reverse complement strand
CTTCAGCCCCTTCGCGATGTCGCCGATCTTCGACAGACCCGCACCCGCCGCCTTGGACACATACGTCATCGGATCAATGACCCGGCCCGCCTTGCCCGCCAACGACAGCGCCTTCGCCACCGCCCCCGCCTTGCCCGCACCCGCCGCCGCAGCACCCTCACCACCCGTGAACACCGTGGTCAGCACATTGAACGTGACCGCACCAGCCGCACGGGCCGGGTTCTTGCCCCACTCATCCCACGCCACCAGCGCCTTACCCGTCTCCTTCATCGTGCGACGCGACTCACGCAACCACGACGGCAGATCCTTCTCCGGCAACGACCAGAACAAACCCGCCGCACCCGGAACCGACGAGATCGCCAGACCCGTCGCCAACTGCGCCAAGCCCTTCCACGCCTGCCCCATCGCCTCCCAGCCACCAAAACCCACCAACGTGCCCAAACCCTTGACGGTCCCCCAGATCCCGTCCACCACCAGACCGTCCCACACAAACGACTTCACCCAGTGACCGACCTCGTACCAGTGATGCCTCTGCTCCACCGGCTCACCCCAGGGCAGCCTCGCGCCCTTCATGTCAAAAGCGCTGAACCCGTACTGGTCCTTACGCTCCGAACCATCCCCCGCCACCATCTGCACCCCGTGCCACAACGCCGTGATCTTGTTGTGACAGGACCGCTCCGCCGCCCAGAACGCCGCCACCGCCACCGTCACGTCATCACGGATCCGGTTGTGGTGCGCGACCTTGTCCCCGTCGTACTCCCAGTCATGATCGTCCTTGACCGAGCCGACAAACGCCGTCGCCTCGAGCTTCAACTGCTTCAGCCTCGCCACCAGCGGACGGATCTCCGCCGCATACCCCGACAGAGCCGAAGACACCGCCTCCAGATCGGCGGCAAAGGCATCGGAGCGGTCCGCAACCGGCCTCGTGGTCGCGAACAACTGCTCCGCCTCAGGCGCCTTGTAATACGCCGACAGACCCTGGAACCGCGCATGGACATCCCGGCCCGTGGAGCGGATGTCCACAGCATCCGTCCTCAGATCGCCGTAATCCCTTTCCAACTGCTCCAGGTTCCCGGTGTACTGCGGAATCCGCCCCGGATCGATCACGCCTGCCCCACCCCCGGCAGATCCACCCGCGGCTCCGCCAGCGCCCGGCGCTGCGCCCGCGCCGCCATCACCTGATCCCCGTCCAGATACGCCGTCGTCGCATCCACCGCACCCTGCAACGACCTGCCCGCCCGCGCCGCGATGTACTGCAGATCCCTCGTCGCATGCTCCGCGTACTGCGACAAGGCCAGCGCCACCAGACCACCCTGCGGCGCCTTCCCCCCCTCACCCCCACCACCACCGCCACCCTCGGCGGAAACAGTGCCGGCATGAGCCGCCGCCGACGTCAGATGCTCCCCGAACGCCTTCGCATGAACCTCAAAACGCGACGCCGTCCCACCCGTCGTCCTCAACACCTGCTCAATACCCTGCGGCTTCAGATCCCAGCCGGTCACCACGCACCCCCCAAACGCTGAACTGCCCTGCCCTGCCATCCATCTGACTCAGCCTCAGCCATCAGGCTCAGGCTCAGGCTCAGCCCCTGACCCTGACTCAGCCTCGGCCTCAGCCGATGTTGTCGACCGCCGACTTCGCCTTCGCCATCGTCGACTGCGCCGTCGCATCGTTGTGCTCCAACGTCGACTTCACCAACGCAATGATGCTCTTCACCTCCTGCGACGCACGGTTCCACCGCAACTCCTTGCCGTGGTACTCGTCCGCCACCCCATCAGCCGTGAAATCAGCCATCGCCGCCTTCACCTGACGGTCACGCTCCGCAATGAGCGACTCCAACTGGCCGACCACCGCAGCGATGTTCCCCTGCGCATCCGCCGACGCACCCGTGTCATACGACCGACGATCCGCACCCGAACCCGCCATCACACACCACTCCCCGTGAGAAGACTTCCGTCGACAGGCCTCACCGAGGCCTGGAGAAAAGAGATGTCACAGCACCCGGCCGATGCTCAACCGGTCTGC
>NZ_LBMW01000085.1 GCF_026168105.1 Streptomyces hygroscopicus | reverse complement strand
CCGCCGCGGCACCGCCGCCGGGCGGTACGGGCGCAGCGCCCTGCGGCGCCGGGCCCCCGGCCGTCCTGCCGTGCGCCTCGGGGCCGGGCACGTACCCCATGGCAGGGCCCGTGCCGCCGGAGAAGCCGACGCCGCGCTCCAGCCGGTCCAGCCGGGCCCTGACCGAACGCTCGTCCCCGTATGCGGCGGGCAGGAGTACGCGCGCGCAGATCAGTTCGAGTTGCAGCCGGGGGGAGGTGGCCCCCCGCATCTCGGTGAGCCCCTCGTTGACGAGGTCGGCGGCGCGGCTGAGCTCGGCCGGGCCGAACACGCCCGCCTGGGCCTGCATCCGCTCCAGCACGTCGGCCGGGGCGTCGAGGAGCCCCGTCTCCGTGGCGTCGGGCACGGCGGCGAGGATCACGAGATCCCGCAGCCGCTCGAGCAGGTCGGCGACGAACCGACGCGGATCGTTGCCCCCCTCGATGACCCGGTCCACCACCTCGAAGGCGGCGGCCCCGTCCCCGGAAGCGAAGGCCTCGACGAGGGAGTCGAGCAGCGACCCGTCCGTGTACCCGAGCAGCGAGGTGGCCATGGCATACGTCACACCGTCGGCGCCCGCGCCCGCCAGCAACTGGTCCATGACGGACATGGAGTCACGCACGGATCCGGCGCCCGCCCGCACGACGAGCGGCAGCACGCCCTCCTCGACGGGGATGTTCTCCCGCTGGCACACCTCGGCGAGGTAGTCCCGAAGGGTCCCCGGCGGCACGAGCCGGAACGGATAGTGATGGGTGCGCGACCGGATGGTCCCGATGACCTTCTCGGGCTCCGTGGTCGCGAAGATGAACTTGAGGTGCTCGGGCGGCTCCTCGACGACCTTGAGCAGCGCGTTGAAACCGGCCGACGTGACCATGTGGGCCTCGTCGATGATGTAGATCTTGTAGCGGCTGCTCGCGGGCCCGAAGAAGGCCTTCTCCCGCAGGTCACGGGCGTCGTCGACACCACCGTGCGAAGCGGCGTCGATCTCGATGACGTCGATCGAACCGGGCCCGTTGCGTGCGAGGTCCCGGCAGGACTGGCACTCGCCGCACGGGGTCGGCGTCGGGCCCTTCTCGCAGTTCAGGCAACGGGCGAGGATGCGCGCGCTGGTCGTCTTCCCGCAGCCGCGGGGCCCGCTGAACAGGTACGCGTGATTGACCCGGTTGTTCCGCAGCGCCTGCTGCAGCGGGTCGGTGACATGCTCCTGCCCGATGACCTCGGCGAACGACTCCGGGCGATAGCGGCGGTACAGCGCGAGAGACGACACGCATACGAGGTTATAGGCGCCCACTGACAAAGTGCCCGGCCCGAGCCGCTCACCCGGGACCCGCCCCTCGTGCTCCCGGCCCGGGGCGCTGTCCCGGAACGCAGAAGACCCCCCACGCACCCGCCAGAGCCGACCTACCCTTGCTGCCTTCCGGCCCTGGGGGAGTTCAGTCAGATAGCGCCGCGTGAGGGGCTGAGCCCCAGCCTACCCGATCGCCGGGCGCCCGAACGAGTTCGCTAGCACTCCCCGGCGTCATGTAATGTTTCCGGCGGAGGATTCGCCTAGAGGCCTAGGGCGCACGCTTGGAAAGCGTGTTGGGGGCAACCCCTCACGAGTTCGAATCTCGTATCCTCCGCAGCCGCCTGAACAGGCGAAACGAGGACCCCGGACCGCTCAGCGGCCGGGGTTCTCGGTGTGCCCTGGTCTCACTTTTGGTCTGATTCATCCCCGACGTTCGGGATGTTCCGGCCAGGCGGGGTGACGTGACTCCCTCTCGGCGGTCGGCGAACCCGGTCAAGGTCACCCTGCCGTCTCCCCGACAAGATCAACTGGAGTTGTGACCGCCGCTCTCAGGGGCATCCGCAACTCCTTCGGGGAGTTCACACTCGGTCAGACGTGACGCGCAGGGTGATCGGAGAGATCGCGCCAGAATTGCAGCATGCGGCCCTGAAGGCGAGCGTGGCGGAATTGGTAGGCGGCGCCCGCTTGGCGCAGCACGCCCCGTCCGCATGCATCATCCAGGAATGCGGCCACTGCCCAGGGCATGCGCCCGGTCAGCGGAAGCCAGATACGGGCGAAGACCACCCACTGACCCCAAGCGGTGATACTGAAGGCGCCGCACACCCCGATGGTGAGTCCGCCCATGACGCCGAACAGGGTCCCGAGCACCGCTCCCTGTACGAGCGCGTCAACGGCTCCGAGACCAAGTGCGCCCATGAGCGCGAACGCGAGGGCCTGGAGGAGCACACCGGTGCGGTTGATCTTCAGCAGGGTTGCGGTTCCATCGGCGGCGTCGGTATCGACCGGAGTCGAGCACCATGCCATGAGACCGGCGACGAGCCCCACCACCAGTGCCACTCCGAGGACACCGATCAGTCCCGGCAGGAATTCCTGCACGAGCAGCTTCAAGATCCCTCCGGGCTGCCCGACCCAGAGGCCGGCCAGGAGTCCGTCCCCGGCCACGAGCCCGAGTATGCCCACGAGTCCCGCCACCGCTCCGATGGGGAACCCGTCCCTGAATCCGGAGACGAACTTCTCCGGGCTCCGGTCGGACGTACGCTCCTGCCGGGCACGGATCTGCGGGAGCTCACGCAACGGCTTCAAGGTCGCCGGCCAGAACCTGACCGCGATGGCGTGCAGGAGTCCGAAGGTCGCTCCGATGACCACGGTGCGCTCACCCGTGAGGGCGAGCGCGAAAGTGGTCTCGCCCGCCCTCCCGTTCATCGGTACCGCGAAAATCATGAGTGTCTGCATGAGCCCGAAGACCAGTCCGCACACGAGCCCGACCACGAGTGTGCGCGGGAGCAGGCGCAGGGAAGTGCCGAAGGCCCACCATTCGAGGTCGGGTGTGCCGGCTCGCTCCAGATGGTTCGCCAGGTAGCCCAGTGTGCGGTGAACCCGCTCCGGTGCCCAGCGCGACCGGTTCTCGGCCTGGTTCGGGTACGCCGTGGCGACGAAACTGTCGAGGAGGTGGTCCTCGACAGCCGCAGGTGTGTCGAACTTCTGCAGCAACTCCGAAGGCGTACGGCCTCGACTTGCCCGGTAGACCTTCCGCGCGAGACTGACCATCAACGGGGTTTTGAGGACCTCCGCGAGAGCGGCTCCGGGCGCGTTCTGAGGCTGTTGCAGCGCGGTCAGGACCGGCTCCCACGCGGAGTTGCGGTGGCCGCTCTTCAGGTAGGTGGACGCACTTTCCAGGGAAAGGTCGATCAGTTCGATGCCTGCAGCGCTGGAGAGAACCCCCTCGCTCCTCTCGCTGTCCACGGCCTTCTTGTATTCCTCGGCGCGGCTCGTCAGCACGAACTTCCACTCGCGCTCGCTCGCACCGTTGAGCGCGTTCAGTGCTTCGACGCGCAACCCCTCGGCGATCTCGTCGAAGCCGTCGAGGAGCGGCAGGATCCGCCGGTCCTGGACCAGCTCGGCAGCCGATGTACTCCCGTTGGGGCCGAACGCCTCAAGGGCCGGATAATCACGTAGGAGTTGATCGGTCAGCCAGCCCTCCAGCGTGGTGGTGACCGGGTTCCATGCCCCGATGGCGAAGATCACCGGAACAGGGTCG
Organism: Streptomyces hygroscopicus; assembly: GCF_026168105.1. Lineage (GTDB taxonomy): Bacteria > Actinomycetota > Actinomycetes > Streptomycetales > Streptomycetaceae > Streptomyces > Streptomyces hygroscopicus_D. The sequence continues at coordinate 12,324 of NZ_LBMW01000085.1, read as the reverse complement.
GTGGCTGGCCTCTCCGCGGGAGGCCTCGTCAGCAGCGCCAGTGCGAACTGCTGTATCAACGTGGTCTTTCCCGAACCCGCTTGCCCCAGCACCAGCAGCCGACCGGAGGGTACGCTCCGGTAAGCGGCCACGATGTCGTTCAGCTCGCCGGTCAGGCTCGGTGGCTCGGCCGATTCCTTGTCATCGGAATCGCGGATGGCGAAAGCATCGCGGATGGCGAACCACGGGGCGGTCAGCCCGTGCGGTGCCAGGTGCCACCGCAGGGGCAACCGCTGCTCCTCCGCCAGCCGGGGCAACGTGCCCCGGACGCGTAAGGCGAGCTTCGCGGCAGCCGGGGCCAGCGGGTCCTGGGGCTCGGGAGGGTTCCGGGGCAGGGGACAGGCTTTGGGGTTGCCGGCGAGGACGATCTCTCCGCTGGCCGAGACCACGCTCAGGGTGGGTGTCTGTTCGGGGAACTTCTCGGTCACCCTGTCGGAGACGAACTGGAAGAGTTCGTCGACGGTGATGAGACCGTCATTGTTGAGGTCGGCGTCTCCGCTGCTCAGTCCGTCGACGATGGCTGAGGTGAAGACAGAGGGCAGCTGCGGCTGCCGACTCCGCGCCTCTGATTCGTAGCTGTACTGCAGAGAGGTGGAGGAAGTGATCACCACCCGGCCCTTGCCCTGGAAAGCGCCGCTCACGTCGACGTCGGGTGAGGGTGCGCCGCGGGTGCGTACACCCTTGGTGAAGGCGCCGCTGTAGCAGCAGTCGAGAAGGAGGACGGTGCTCCTGCTGCGGCTCTGCTCCATACGGTCAGCCAGGAATTCGGCGCTGACCGCTGTCGCCTCGAGCATGTCGTGCTCGGTGTCCCGGGTGACGAAGTGCAGGCGGTTGCGGGCGTCCTTGCGTCCGTGGCAGGACAGGTGGAGCAGAAGGAGGTCGTCTCGCGTCGCGTTGTTGAAGAAAGCCTGGATCGCCTTCTGCCAGTCCCGGGCAGTCTTGTCCGGGCCCACGATGTTGACATCGAACCCGCCGATCTCGCCTGCGCCCAGAACAGCCTTGAGATGCTTTGCGTCGACGGCGGCTCCGGGTAACTCGGTGAACTTCGGGTCATCGTGCTGCTGGTTGACGAGGATGAGGGCTTTACGCATCGGAGGAGCGCTCTGCGGCCCTGGCGATGAACGCCTCGACGGCTCTCTGCTGGTCGGCTCGGGACACAGAGGTCATGTGGAGTTCGTCGTCGCCCAGCTTGAGGTCGATGGATCCGGAGTTGCGGCGGGCCAGCCAGTCCTGGGCCAGCCGGATCAGCGCCCTCAGCGCGGGTGCTCCGGCCAGTCCGAGCACGAGCGAGGTGTAGGTCGAGACGTCCCCTGCTCGTGTGCCCGCCGGAGCCGGTGCCTCGGACAGCCTCCCGTACGGGACCTCGAGGCCGTCCAGTTCCTCGAAGAGGAACTCCATGTCTCGTTCGGCGATGTCAGCGCCGTCCAAGTCCTCGAAGGTCAGGCGCACTTCCAGAAGCGAGTCGTCCACGGCTCTCCCCGGCAGTCCGATGCAGGGCCTGGATCATACAAGCCCCGGGGGCCGGCAGTTCGCGGATCACGGATGCCCGCTCCCACCCGTGGGCTGGAAACGAAGTTCAGCAATTGACGGCGGGCGCCACCGGGTGACCTGCCTCGGCTGGGCCCTGATTGCCCTCCCTCAAGACGCTCGCCGCCGCACCGGCAACTGCAGAGGAGGAGGGCCTGGCGGCGGGGCAACCTCGCGCAGCACTGCGAGCGGGGATGTGACCGGCCGGAACGTTCTGGTGTAGCGCCATGCGGCGCATGAGGCAGAAGGTGGATGGCGACCAGGAAGGCCCGCTTCGGCGCCGACCTCACCAAACGAAGGCACCGGCCGAGGAGCAATAGACCGGTCAAGCCCCTGACCAGGGATTCGGCGAGCGGCCGTAGCTGCGCGCCGCAGCGGTATCGGCTGAGTCCCCGAGGCGCACGAAGCGGTGTTATGAAGGGTGCATGAAGGTATCTTCCCGTCGATATCGGATCCTCTCGTGGCATCGGCTCACGGACGCTCGCCTGACGGCCGCGCCTCACTGCTGAACCTGCGCAGCACGGCCGGGCAGGTGTTCCTCCTGCAGGTCGGAATCGTGCTGCTGCTGGTCCTGGCCGCGGTGGCGGCCCTGGTGCTCCAGGCGGCGCACGAAGCCGTGGACCGGGGGCGGCGGGAGTCGGTGGTCGCGGCCGAGTCGTTCGCGAATGCCCCCGGCGTGGTTCAGGCGCTGCGCAGCCGGAACCCGACCGCCGTGCTCCAGCCCAGAGCCGAAGCGGTGCGGAAGACAGCGGGCGTGGATTTCGTCGTCGTCCTGGACACCAGGGGGATCCGTCTCACCTACCCCTTCCCGCAGCAGATCGGGAAGAAGTTCGTCGGCAACATCAGACCGGCGCTGGAAGGCCGCACCGTCGTCGAGCAGGCGGGCGGCCCGCCCCTGCCCGCCGGCAGAGGAACGGACGTGCAGGCGGTGGTCCCGGTGACCGACGCACACGGCAAGGTCGTCGGCCTGGTCTCGGCCGGGCTCACGGTCAAGAACGTGGCGAGACTGTGGTTGCCACAGCTGCTGATCGCCGTCGGCACCGGCGTGCTCGCGCTGGCACTGGCCACGGGCGGGACGGCGCTGGTGCACCGGCGGCTGTACCGCCAGACGCTCGGCCTGGCCCCGGCAGAACTCGCACGCATGTACGAGCACCACGCCGCGGTCCTGCACGCGGTGCGGGAAGGGGTGGTGATCACCGACGACCACGGGCGGCTGCTGCTGGCCAACGACGAGGCCAAGCGGCTGCTCGACCTGCCGGCGGATGCGGAGGGGCGTCCCGTGGCGGAGCTGGGGCTGCCGGAGCAGATCACACACGTGCTCACAGCATCGGAGGCGATCACCGATGAGGTGCACCTCTCGGAGGACCGGTTGCTGGCGGTGAACAAGCGGCCCACGTTCCCGCACACCGGTCGCGGAGGCAGCGTGGTGACGTTGCGCGACACCACGGAGCTGGCGACGGTCTCGGGACGGGCCGAGGCGGCCCGGGGACGGCTGAGGCTGCTGTACGAGGCCGGGGTCCGGGTCGGGACGAGACTGGATGTGGTGCGCACGGCCGAGGAACTGGCCGAGGTCGCGGTGCCGCGGTTCGCCGACGTCGTCACGGTGGATCTGCTGGACAGGGTGCTGCGTGGGTGGGAGCCGACGTCCGAGGGGTGGCGGTACCTGCGGCGGGCGGCGATCAGCGGCGACCAGGAAATGCTGCCTCTGTATCCGTTGGGCGAGGTCATCACGTTCTTGCCGGGGACCCCGCACATGCAGGCGCTACAGCAGGGACGGGGCGTGCTGGAGGCGGACCTGCGGCAGGCGCGCGGTTGGCAGGAGCAGGATCCCGATCGCGCCCGCAAGGCCCTGGAGCTCGGGTTGCATTCGCTGGTGGCCGTGCCGCTGCTGGCGCGGAGTGCGCCGCTCGGCGTGGCCAACTTCTACCGGACGGGCCGCTCCCCGGCGTTCGGGCCGGAGGATCTGTCCTTCGCCGAGGAGCTGGCGGCGCGGGCGGCGGTGGCCGTCGACAACGCCCGGAGGTTCACCCGGGAGCACGCGATGGCGGTGACGCTGCAGCGCAGTCTGCTGCCGCGGGGGCAGCCGGAGCAGGACGCGCTGGAGGTGGCCTGGCGGTATCTGCCCGCGGAGAAGGGTGTGGGCGGGGACTGGTTCGACGTCATCCCGCTGGCGGGCGCACGAGTGGCGCTGGTGATGGGCGACGTCGTCGGTCACGGGCTGCACGCGGCGGCGACGATGGGACGGCTGCGCACCGCGGTGCACAACTTCTCGACGCTGGACCTCCCCGTGGACGAGGTGCTCGGGTACCTGGACGACCTGGTCGTACGCATGGACAGCGAGGAGGCCGTCGGCGACGGCGCGGACGACCGCGAGGGCGAGGGGGTCACCGGAGCGACGTGTCTGTACGCCGTCTACGACCCGGTTTCGGGGGCGTGCACCATGGGCCGGGCGGGACACCCCGACCCGGTGCTGGTGTGCCCGGACGGGACCGTCACCTGTCCCGGCGTGCCGGCTTCGGCCCCGCTCGGACTGGGGGGCTACCCCTTCGAGACCGTCGAGCTCCACCTGCCGGAGCATTCACAACTGGTGCTGTACACCAACGGCCTGGTGGACGACCGCAGCCACGACATCGACACCGGTCTGGAAGGCCTGCGCCGGGTGCTGGAGGGGGCCGGGAGGCTCACTCCGGAGGAGACGTGCCAGGCGGTGATCGATGCGCTGAGGCGGCCCCACCCCTCCGACGACATCGCGCTGCTGGTGGCGCGCACCCGGCTGTTCCCGTCCTCGCGGGTGGCCGAGTGGGAGGTGCCGTCGGATCCGGCGGTGGTTCCCGCGGCGCGGGCGCACTGCCGGGAGAAGTTGCGGGAATGGGGGCTGCAGGAGCTCGGCTTCACCACGGAACTGATCCTCAGCGAGCTGGTCACGAACGCGATCCGGTACGGATCGGCCCCGGTCAAGGTGCGCCTGCTGTACGGGCGCTCCCTGATCTGTGAGGTGTGGGACGGCAGCAGCACCTCGCCGCGGCTGCGGCGGGCGGCGACCACGGACGAAGGCGGCCGGGGGCTGTTCCTCGTGGCGCAGTTCGCACAGCGCTGGGGCACGCGGTACACGGCGCACGGCAAGGTCATCTGGACGGAACAGACTCTCGAGGGCGGTGCGACCGCCGACTTGGGCCACACACCGGTCGACGTTCTTCTGGAACAGTTCGGCGACCCCGTGGAGCAGTTCGGCGACCCTGTGGAGCAGTTCGGCGATGCCGTGGAGCAGTTCGGTGAACTGTGACCGGCAAGGCACTTCCCGGCCGGCGCGGGCGATCAAGCACCCTCGCGCCGGACCGGAAGGCTTCGCCGGCAGAGGCGCGTCGGTCGTAGGAGGTGGCGTTGATCAGGACCGAGGCGCTGTTCGCGTCCAGGGAGGCGACGGCGAAGCCGGTTCTGGCGCCGAAGGTGCCGTTGCCGGGCAGCACCGACACGGCATCGGAGTCGAAAGCGGAGACTGCCATGTCGGCGTTGCGGTGTGGCGGCCGACGCGGTGCCCCGCCCCACGAACAGCGCCAACGCCGCCCCGAGAAGTGCACGCACCGCTGTGGACCCGGGCGGCGGCCGGGTCCACGGGCACGGAGGCGGGCGGGGTGAACGGAAATGGCGCGGATCAGCCCTTGTTGGCACCCAGGGTCAGACCGCTCACGAACTGCCGCTGCAGCACGAAGTACACGATCAGTGTGGGGATCGCGGTGAGCAGGGCCCCCGCGGCGACCAGGTTGGGATCGGTGAAGTACTGCCCGGACAGGTTCTTCAGGGCCGAGGTGATCGGCATGTTCTCGCCTGTGGAGATCAGGACGATGGCCCAGAAGAAGTCGTTGTAGATCCAGATGGACAGCAGGGTGGCGAGGGCGGCCATGGCGGGGCGGCACAGCGGCAGCACGATCTGCCAGTACATCCGCCACACCGACGCGCCGTCCACCAAAGCGGCCTCGGTCAGTTCGTGCGGCAGCATGCGCATGTAGTTGCTGAGCACGAAGGCGCAGAAGCCGGACTGGAACGCCACGTGGATGAGGACCAGTCCGAGCGCGGAGTCGTACAGCTTGCCGCTGACCGTGATCCCGGGCAGGTCGACCAGCAGGTACAGCCGGTACAGCGGGGTGATGATCACCTGCTGCGGCAGCAGGTTGCCCGCGGTGAAGACCAGGAGCAGCGCCAGGTTGACGCGGAAGTCGAAGCGGCTGACGTAGAAGGCCACGCAGGACGACAGGAACAGCGCCAGCAGCACCGCCGGGACGGCGACCAGCAGCGTGTTGACGAAGTAGTGCGTCATGCCCGACTGCTGGTACGCGTTGGTGAAGTTGTCGAAGCCCAGCTTGCCCGGCCAGGACACATAGCCCTTGGTGCTGGTCTCCGAGTACGGCCGCAGGGCCGCGTACAGGGCCCACATCAGCGGCGCGAGCCAGGCCAGCGCCGTCCCGGCGAGGAACAGGTGCAGCAGCACCCGGGCGGGCCGGACGGGCGCACGCCTCTTCGTCACGGTCACGGTGCTCACGATCGGCGCTCCTTCCGGAAGGTGCTGACCAGGTAAGGAATGATCACGCCGAGCGAGATCAGCAACAGGACGACCGCGATCGCGGAGCCGTATCCGATGCGGCTGGACTCACCGATGATGTTGTTGGTCACCAGGATCGACAGCAGCTCGGTGCCGTGGGCGCCGCCGTTGAAGACGAAGACCAGGTCGAACGCGCGCAGTGACTCGATGATGGTGACCACCAGGACGATGGTGTTGGTGGGCCGCAGCGTCGGGAAGATGACATTTCTGAACGTCTGCCACTCGTTGGCGCCGTCCAGGGCCGAGGCCTCGCGCAGCGACGGGTCGACGCCCTTCAGACCGGCCAGGTAGAGGATCATCATGTAGCCGGCGTGCCGCCAGGAGGCGGCGACGAGGATGGCCCAGAGGTTGAGGTTCGGGTCGCCGATCCAGTCGATGTAGTGGCCGGGCCTGTTGGCCCCGATCAGGCTGTTGATCAGTCCGGTGTCCGGGTTGTACACGAGCTGCCAGACGAATCCGATGACCGCGAAGGACACCACGACGGGCAGGAAGAACGCCGTCTGGTAGACCCTGCTGAACCGGATCCTCTTGTCCAGTTGCACGGCCAGGAAGAGGCCGAGCGGAGTGGGGATCAGGATCAGTACGACGAACCAGATGACGTTGTGCTGGACGGCGGGCCAGAACTGCGGGTTGCTGGTGAACAGTTCCTTGAAGTTGTCCAGCCCGACCCACTTGATCGAGTCGAAGCCGATGCCGTCCCAGGTGGTGAAGGCGAGGGCGATGGAGGCGAGGGCGGTGACCCACACGAGCGCGACGTGCAGGACCGTCGGCACGCCGGCCATCAGGCCCAGGATGAGCCGGTCACGACGGGTGAGCAGGCGGCGGTGCCCCTGCGGGACGCGCTTCCCCTTGGGCGCGTCGCCCGGAGGCGGCACGGCGGCCGCCTCCGGGGTCTGAATGCTGGTGTCGGCGCTCATGAGGACGCGAAGATCGTCTTCTTCTGGCGCTCGATGGACGAGAGCAGGCTGTCGACGCCCTTGGGGTCGCGGATGAACGTCTGCATCGCGGGCTGCATCACCGTGGAGGTGAAGTCGGGCCGGCTGTCGCGGTCCATGTACTGGGTGAGGTGCTTGGCGGCGGAGATCATCGCGTACGCCTTCTTCTGCAGGGCGGTGTACGAGGAGGTGTCGGCCCTGCTGGAGGCGGCGACGACGCTCGAGTCGGACTTGAGGTAGATCTGCTCGGCCTCCGGAGTACCCAGGAACTCCAGGAACTTGACCACACCGGCGTGGTTCTTCGGGGCCTTGCTGACCATGAAGCCGTCGGTGGGTGCCTCGACGGTGTCCTGCCCGTAGGACGGGTCGATCTCGGGGAAGGCGAAGAAGTCGAGGTCGTCCAGGTCGGCCTTGTCGGTGAACTGCTGGGCCACGAAGGAGCCCAGCAGGTACATGCCCGCCTTCTTCGACACCAGGGTCTGCGCGGCGTCCTCCCAGGTGCGGCCGACGGCGCCGTCCTGGTGGTAGGGCAGGATCTCGGCCCAGTGGTCGAAGGCCTTGCGCACCCTGGCGTCGGTCCAGGACGCCTTGCCGGCCATCAACTGCACGTGGAAGTCGTAGCCGTTGGTGCGGAAGTTGATCTGGTCGAAGGTGCCGAGCGCGGGCCAGGCGTCCTTGTCGCCGAAGGCGATCGGGATGAGCCCGTCCTGCTTCATCCGCTTGCACAGGTCGACGAACTTGTCCCAGGTGGTGGGGATTTGGTACCCGTGCTGCTGGAAGACGCTCTTCCGGTAGAAGAGCGCCCAGGGGTACGTGTACAGCGGGACGAAGTAGTACTTGCCGTCCTGGCCCTTGCTCAGGGCCTTCATCGCGTCGGGGAAGTTGCCGCCGATCTTCTGCCACACGTCGTCGATCGGCGTGGCGAGCTTCTTCGCTGCGAAGAACTGCATCCGGTAACCCGCGAACCAGTTGAACACGTCGTCGGGCGTGCCCTGGAGGTAGGAGTTGATCTGCTCCTGGAACGTGTTGTGGTCCTTGGTGTTCACGGCGATCGTGATCCCGGACTGCTTCTTGAAGGCCGCGTAGACGTCTGCGAGGGCCTTCTTCGGTACCGCGTCCGAGGCGTTGGAGCCGAGGGTGACGGTCTTCGAATCACCGGCCCCGGCACTACCGGCACAGGCGCTCAGCAGAGGTATGCCCGCGCCTGCGAGGACGGCGGCACCGCCGACCCCGCGCAGCAGGGAGCGGCGGCTCGGGCCGGGAACGGAGAGACCGGAGGGAGTTTGGTGCATGACGGCTCCTGGGGGCAGGGGTCGGCCACGGTCGGATCGCCTCGGATGAGCGAGTCATAATCAACCAGAAACCAACTTGACCGAACATCGTGGGCGTCATAAGACTCGCAAGTCCGGTCATACGTCAAGAGCTGTCGACGGCCTTTTTTGAAACGTGACCGATACCGGGCCGAGCGCCTCCGCTAACAAACTGGCAGCGGACAGGGCGTGAACAGGCCTGTTCGATCACCGCCTACGACCACTCCGCCGCAGGTCAGGTACGCGGGGTCGACCATCCGCCCGCCCCTGCAAAGCCCGCCCAAAAGTAAACAGCTTCACGCACCATCCAGAGGTGATGTGGCGTCACGTCCGGTCCGGCTGGCCGATCCGGACCGTCCTCGAGACGGTGACCTGGTCGATGTCCGTGGTCCGTACCGTCGTCCTCATCGTCCACAGTCCCGGCAGTGGAAGGGTCAGGCTGTCGGCAGCCCAGTAACCGCCGCGGTCGGTGAGCTTGGCGTCCAGCGGGCCGATGTTCCGGTCCTTGAACGTGAAGCTCAGGCGCAGCTCCGGCACGGTCGCGATGCCTCCGTCCGGGCCGTAGACCACCGCCTGGACCTGGTTCTCGCCCACCCGGCCCGGCGTCAGTTCGATCTGCACCTTGCCGTGCCCGCCGGTCGCGCCCATGTCGAAGGGGACCATCGTGGTGGAGCCGAGGGGCTGGTCGGCCGCGGCGGTCGAGGCCGCCGCCTCCGTCGCCGCGCGCCCGGGCTGCGTACCCGTGAGCAGCGTGGTGATCACCAGCACCACGACCCCGATCGTGATCTCCGCCAGCACGGAGCGGCGCAGGGCCCGTCGGTACGGTGCCTGGTCGCCGTCCGTGGGTGCGGGGCCCGGTCCGGCATCGGTGGGTACGTCCCCCGCGTCGCCGCCCACCGGGACGGCTTCCATAGATGCCGTCTCCGTACGCGCCCCCACCGCCCCCACGGTCTCCCGAACCCGCTCCGGCACCGCCGTCCCGGCCGTCCCGGCCGTCGGCACAGCCAGCCGTGCCGTCCAGCGACGCGAGTACGCCGCCGCCGTCAGCAGCAGCACTACGGCGACCAGTTTGGCGGTCAGGAGCCTGCCGTACGGGGTGGAGGTGAGTGCGCCGAGGGAGCCGAGGCCGCGCCAGGACTGGTAGGCGCCGGTGGCCACCAGGACCGCAACCGCGATGAAGGCGAGGCGCGAAAAACGGGCGACCGCGGGGGCCGGGAGCTCCTCGGGCGCCCGGTGCAGCCCGGTGAGCAGGGCCGTCAGACCGCCCAGCCACACAGCCATCGCCAGCAGGTGCAGCACAGCCGAGGTCATCGCCAGCGGGACCTGGATGCCGGCGGCGGCATGCTCGGCCACCGCCCAGGTGAGAGCCAGGGCGAGGGACAGCAGGCCCACGATCGCGAACCGGAGCCGGCCGCCGAGGGCCGCGCCGCCACCACCCAGGTGACCGTCGGCGGCCCGGCCCTCGCCGTCCGTCCGGCTCTCCGTCCGCGACGGCAGCAGCCCCGCCCGGCCCGCGACCGCCGCCGCCACCCCCAGCATGACCACCCGCGCCAGCAGCGCCAGCCCGGGGCGGCTCGTCGCCGTCTCACGCAGAACGGAGAGGTCGAGGGCCGTCGCCGGGCCGCTGCCGCGCTCGTAGGGGCCGCGGAGCAGCAGCAGCGCCAGCGTCGCCGCCAGCAGCGTCCACCAGCCGCCCACGAGCAGACCACGGGCCGGGCCCACGCCGGTCACGGTCACGAACGCGGTGACGCCGAGCAGCAGGGCCAGGCCGCCGTAGGCGACGTAACGGCCGATGTCGTAGAGCATCACCGAGGCGGCGTCCTGCGCCTCGTCGGACGGCAGGACCGCGGTCGTCGCGGAGGGCTTGCCGACGGAGAAGGTCAGGGCGCCCGACACCGGGTGGCTGTCCGCCGACACCACCCGCCACGCCACGATGTAGGTGCCCTGCGCCAGGTCGGGGAGCGTGACGCGCGCGGTGTCCGAGCGGCCGTCCGCGTGCTCCTGCTTGCCCGTGTGGACCCGCCGGTTGCCCGGGTCGAGCACACGGACGGAGTCGTCCAGCAGACCGACCGATTCGCTGAAGGTGAGGGTGACCGCCTTCGGCGCCGTCCTCAGCACGCTGCCGTCCGCGGGATCGGTGCCCTTCAGCACGGCGTGCGCGGACGCGGAACCTCCGCCCGCCACCAGGACCAGGGGGACGACGAGCAGCACGAACGCCAGACGCCGCAGCCTCCCCCGGAACGCGGCCGCCCCCGGGATCCTCCCGCTCACGCCTGCCGCGCCCACACGTCCTGCGCCCACGTCATGTCTCCCGTATCGGCTGTTCCGGGTCCCGGTTACGTACGGACGCGGCGGACCCCGCGCTCAGCGCGACGGCAACGCCGGCCACCCGTACCGGGTCACGCCATCATGACCGGCGGCCGCGTCACCAGGTGGGCCGGGCCGACACGCCGCCGTCCACCACCAGGTCGTGGCCCGTGATCCAGGACGCGAGCGGCGAGGCCAGGAACACACAGGCGTCACCCACGTCCTCGGGACGCCCCAACCGGCCGGCGGGCACCGCCCGTTGCCACCGGTCCACCCCCTCCGGCCAGGCCTGCGCCAGGCCCTCGCGCTCGATCAGACCGGGCGACACGGAGTTGACTCGGATTCCGTACGGGCCGTACTCGAGGGCCGCCGACCGTGCGTGCATGGCGACGGCGGCCTTGGACGCGCAGTAGTGCGCGTGCGACGGCGCCGGGTGCGCGGCCTCGATGGAGGCGATGTGCGTGACGGTGCCGCCGCCCGACTCCCGCATGACCTCGACCGCCGCCTGAGTGCAGGCGAACACACTCGTCAGGTTGGTGTCGATCACCGCCCGCCAGTCGGCGGCCGTCATCCCGCCGAGCCCCTGCACCGGCTGCACCCCTGCGTTGTTGACCAGCGCGGTCAGCCGACCGCCGCCCCACCGGGCCGCCTCGCGGACCAGATGCCGGCACTCGTCCTCCACGGTCAGTTCGGCCTGGAGTACGACGGCCCGGCCGCCCGTTCCGCGGATGCGCGCGGCCACGTCGTGCGCCGCCTCCACCGAGGTACGGCAGTGCAGCGCGACCGCCGCGCCCTCCTCTGCGAACCGCAGCGCGATCCCGCGCCCGATGCCGCCGCCCGCCCCGGTCACCAGCGTCACCTGACCCGCCAGCAGCCCGCTCATGAGCGGCACAACCCCGCGATACGGGCCGCTTCGGCCGGATAGCGCGCGGTCAGCTCGGCCGCGTCGCCGTGCTCGTACCCCCCGTAGGTGAAGCCCGGCGCCATCGTGCAGCCGAAGAGCGTCCACGAGCCGCCCTCGGCGACCCGCCCGCCCATCCAGGTACCGGCCGGCACGGTGAACTGGACATGCTGGCCGCCGAGTACGTCGGAGCCGAGGACGGCCGTACGGGTGCCGCCGTCCGGGGCCAGGAGCAGCAGTTCCAGCGGATCGCCGAGGTAGTGGTGCCAGACCTCGTCCGCCGGGAGGCGGTGCAGGGCCGAGTAGTCGTCCGGTGCGGCGGTCAGCAGGGCGACGATCGCGGTGCCCTCCGGCCGCCCGTCGGGCCGCTCGGGCCCGGCCCAGGTCTGCCGGAAGCGCCCACCCTCGCGGGGGATGGGTTCCAGTCCGTAGTGGGCGATGAGATCCTCAGGAGTCACGCCACGCAGGCTAGTTGCCGAGGGCCATTGACCGGTCGCGGGACACCGCAGCGGGGTCGGCCCGTGCTCGAGACGGTGACCTCCGCCCCGTACTCGCGGGCAGGGACGCAACGCGCGGACGCGGCACACACACGCGGCCCACGGACCCGGCCCGCGGACCCGGCGCGCCTCCGGCGCAGGCGTCCGGGACGTGGTCGTGGCCGCGGCACGGGCCCGGGGCGCCCGGGGCGCGGTCGACCACGTCCCGGAC
>NZ_LBMW01000125.1 GCF_026168105.1 Streptomyces hygroscopicus | reverse complement strand
CTCATCTGCTACCGCAGACTCACCAAATGAGATGGCTTCTAAGTCCGTGGCCTGTGTGGCGTGCGGTGGCAGGAGCTCTTGCAAGATCGAAGATCGTCCGGTTCACCGGAGTCGTCGCGAACCCTCCCTGTCAGCCTTGGGTGATACGCCCGGCTTCGACGGGTTAGCCTGAGAGGGCACTCCACCGGCTGTCCGACGGCGGCGATTCACTGTGACCGAGTTGTCGGAGCTCCGCCCCGTACGGCACCCGACGCTGACGCTCGTTCAGATGCGGTGCCACCGCTCCCAGCTTCGCCCGCAACGGACCGATCAACTCATCGAAACGCCCCATACCACGTCAACGAGTCGAAGTACCGGAAGCAACCCGTAGATCTTCGACGGCTCCGGTGCCCGCTCAGAACAGTTCCAGATCCTTGCCGCTGGTGTCCGCGATGACTGGCCGGAACTGGGCAGGGAGGCCGTCCAGTCGGTCAGGACCGGCCGCGGCGGCCACGGCAGGGGCTGTCTCGGCCAACCAGGCACGAAACTGCTCTGCGGCTTCGCGGTAGGGGATTCGCGCCAGGACACGGTGCTCGCCGGAAGGGCAGAAATCGACGGCGACAGTGAGCAGGCAGGAACGGGGCGCGTTCTGACTGCCCGTCCAGGACACGCGCAGGACACCGCAGGGCTTGCGCCCGCGGGGGGCGCGGTGGGTCGGGCGCAATGATCGGCAGGCTATGTGGGCGGTCCATGCGGCGAGGTGCGGCAGGGGCAGGGTGGTGCGTGCGCGGCAGCCGGGGCAGCGGTGCCAGTGACGGAGCCAGTCGTCGGTATCGGTGTGGAAGAGGCGTGTGTAGCGGTTCGCCACGCGGATGTCGTTGCTGTACAGGTGGTCGGGGCGTTCCTGTGTGTTGCAGGACTGGCAGAGGGGGGCGCGGACGTAGCCGTGTTCGTGGCAGTGGTCGAGCACGGTGGCGGGCGCGGTGCGGCAGACGGCGCACGCCCACCCGGCCACCCTGCGGGAGGTACCGGGCTTCCTGCTGAGCACCGAGTACAGCTGGCCTTCCAGCTCTTTGTTGTACGGGCGCAGTGAGGCCGTGGGGCCCTCGGGGCTCGTCGTCTGCCGACCGTCGGCGTCTCGGGCCTGCCGGGGGTGGGAGGGCGGCTCGGTGGCGGCTGCGCCTGCCTGGCGGATCCGCGCGGCTTGCAGCCACTGCGTTTCGGTGTGCTCGGCCGCGTCGAGCAGCCTGACCACAGCGCGCGGCAGCCACCACGTCCGCTGCGCCCCGTCGCGGGTCTGCTCCACGAGCATCTGTCGCCAGTCGATCCCCGCCAGATGGTACGGCCGACCGACTTCACGTCGTGCTGCCCGCTCGGGGCCGCCCAGCTCCTGCAGTTCTTCCGTGATGCGCCGACGCCAGCGCAGCGGCGTTTCCTCGTTGCACTCCTGCCTCGGCGCCCCACGAAACGGACCGATGCGGACCAGGTCCTGTCGGTCCATCCCCACCGCGTTCAGTTCCGCGGCCGCCCGGCGCACCTCAACCTCCGGAACACTCCACTGACCGCCGCTCGCCCTCACCGTCGTCACCACGTGGCCGCCGAGCAGGACGTACCCAACCCGGGCATGGGCAGGAGAGCAGGTGAATGCCCCAGAAACCGTCGGTACAGCACTGCCGGCCGTCAGATCGACCCACAGAGCGTCCGCGGCACCCAGGGTGATCAGGCCGTCCGTGCGACCGGGCATGACACGCTCTGACATACCGACAGGCTAACGGCCTGCAACGAGCCAACCGTTCTCCAAGTGCCTCGGTCAGCGCAGAGGCACCGACATTCCTGTCGGCTGCAGTTGAGGTGGCTCGGCTGCTGGCCCTCGACAACGCGGCGAGCGTGCCGGAAGACCGGCACGCGGCATCTGGCCCAGGCGGTGCGCGAGCCACTACTCGAACGCGTCACCCTGTCCGAGGAGTTCTGGCTTCGGGGTCAGTGCCGCGACGGTTTACGCCGCATCCGCAGCACCACTGCCCTCCTCGCGTCCTTCATCCCCGATCTGGAGGAAGCACTGGCGAGCGCCGACCGTCGTGGTGACCTGCTGATGGGCGGTCCCATGGCTCTGATGAGGTCCCGTCACTCAGCAGCGGATCGATGCACGGAGTCTACACATTCTGTGACTGGACGCATACGTTAAGCGAGGTTTCATGCGGACTTACGGCTATCGCTCCTTCCCGGACGACTCGAATCGCGGGCGGACGGGCCGTGGTTCGGCCGTGGCCAAACGGCAGAGAGGCCCTTGACCCGCGTTTCCGCAGGTCAAGGGCCTGTCTCGGGGGGTGAGTGACGGGACTCGAACCTGTTTCGTATCGCTGTCGTGACCTGCGTCTTTGCTGCCCACCTGGGCAAATCCGGGCATACAGGTGACGGGTGATGACGCTGGATGACGCTGTGCGGCATCCGGTTTGGCCACGGCCAAACGCTCCCGTTGAGGACGATGGGTACGCGTGAAGCGTGGGGTTCGTACCCAAGCGCGCCGCGTGCCGGGTGGGGGAATCCGGATTCACTGAGGCTGTCAGCTTCCGAAGTCGGCTGCACGGATGACCGCCGGCCGGCCATCTGCCGGGCGGCGGTGGAGTTGCCGCCCTGGAAGATCTCCGGGTGGGGGCGCTCAGGGGACCAGTTCATCCATCCCCACCGGCAGTCGCCCCACGAGCACGCATATTGCCGGAGGCCAGACAGTCGTCAAGACGTCGTGGCGATACGGGGTGCCGTTAACGAACGTGTCACGAGCCGCAATCGCCGTTGATCATTTGCGGACCCGCACCTGCCTCTCCCACGCTGCTGCGCCCCGCGAAAGAG
>NZ_LBMW01000104.1 GCF_026168105.1 Streptomyces hygroscopicus | reverse complement strand
CGCCGCCTCCCACCGCTCGACGACGTTCTGGCCGCCAACCTGAAGTGGCTGGCCGGCTACCGCCACCCCCGCAACGCCGGCCGCCCCGGGCTGAGGGAGGCCGTCCTCGGGGCGTTCGCGCGGCCGCGGCCGCTGCTGGAAGGCGCCGAAGCGGCCGGCGACCCGATCGAGGTCCTGCCCGCCGTCTTCCACGCCCTGTGGCACAGACAACTGACGACAGACCTGGAAACACCACTGCACGAACGCATCCTCGTCGGCCCGCGGGACTGGAGCGGCCCCGGAAAGACGGGAGGTGCCGGGTGACCACGCGGCGCAATGCCCGGCCGGCAGTGAAGGTCGGGGCTCACGTCCGGTTCCGCGGCGTGAAGTGGCAGGTGGTCGCCCTGTCCGGGCAGGACATCCACCTCCTCGGCCCGGACGGCGGCGGCCAGGCCGTGCTCGCCGGGCACCTGTTCGCCGACCCCGGTTTCACCGTCATCGGGGCCGACGTGCCCCAGGCGGCCCCGCAGTGGGGGCTGTTCGAGACCGCCCCCGCCGCGGCGCGTGAGAAGGCACTGGCCTGGCAGCGCCATGTGAGAGAAGTTGAATGCGGCCTTGCCGGCGGGCCCGGCAGCGAAGGAACCGTGCGGCCGCAGTACGACCCCGAGCAGCACACGCTGGCCGAGCGGGAGCAGGCCAAGGCCAAGGAGCTGACCGCGCTCGGCTTCGGCCGCGTCTCGCGCACCACGGTGCAGCGCATGCGGCTCGCCTACCGCAAACAAGGTCTGTGGGGGCTCCTCGACCACCGCAGCACGCGCGCCCCCAGTCCCACCCGGCGTGCCGACGAACGGGTCGTCGCCGCCGTCCGCGAGGCGCTGCGCCGCCGACGCGGCCGCTCCAAAGGCACCATCAACGGCCTGTTCCCGCTGATCAACCAGATTCTGGAGGACCGGCACGGGCCCGGTACGGTGCCCGCGCCGTCCCAGGCCACGCTGTACCGTCTCGTCACCGCCCTCGCCCGCCCCGGCGAACTGCCCACCGGCCCAGTCCGGCAGGTGCCCGCGAGCTTCGACGGGCGGGCCTTCACCCCCGCCACGGCGCTGCGGCCCGGGGAGCAGGTCCAGGTCGACACCACCCGCCTGGACGTCCTCGCCCTCTTCGACGACGGCACCCTCGCCCGCCCCGAACTGACCATCGCCATCGACGTCGCCACCCGCGCCATCCTCGCCGCTGTCCTGTGCCCCAGCGCAACCAAGGCCGTCGACGCGGCCCTGCTGCTGGCGGAAATGGCCGTCCCGCACCCCGCCCGCCCCACCTGGCCGAACATCCTGCGCATGGACCACGCCCCCGCACTCCCCCACCAGCGGCTGACCACCCTGGATGAGCGCCTGGCCGATGCGGCGGCCCGGCCGGTCGTCCTGCCCGAGACGATCGTCGTCGACCGGGGCAAGGTCTTCGTCTCCCGGGCGTTCACCGCCGCCTGCGAAACCCTCGGCATCAGCGTCCAGCCCGCCCCGCCCTTCGCTCCCACCGCCAAAGGCATCGTCGAGCGCGCCTTCGGCACCATCAACCACCTGTTCTGCCAGCACCTGCCCGGCTACACCGGATCCGACGTCACCCGCCGCGGCCCCGACACCGAGAAAGACGCCTGCCACAGCGTGTCCCCCACCTGCAGGACCTCCTCGACGAATGGCTGGTCCACTACCACCACCGCCCCCACGAAGGCCTGCGCCACCCGATGATGCCCCGCAAAGCCCTCACCCCGAACCAGATGTGGGCCGCGCTCGTCGCCGTCGCAGGCCATGCGCCTGTCCCGTTGACCGGCCACGACTATCTCGAGCTACTGCCCGTGCGCTGGCAGGCCATCACCGCCTCCGGCATCCGCATCCACCACCGCACCTACGACGCGGACCTCCTCGCCCCCTACCGCGGCCAGCCCCCCCCACGCTGACCGAGGCGGCAAATGGGAGATCCACTACAACCCCCACGACGTCCGCCAGATCTGGATCCGGCTGCCCGACGGCCAGCTGACCGAGATCGGCTGGATCCACCGCGACCACGTCCACCAGCCGCTCAACGACCACACCTGGCAACACATCAGAACCCTCGCCCTGCACAGCAACCACAGCGATACAGACCAGCACGAAGCCGACCTCGCCGACGCCCTCGACCAGCTCATGCGCCGCGTCCACACCGGCCACGCCACCAAAGCCGAACAGGCCCTCCTGGCCCGCACCGTCACCGTCCCGCTCCCCCCAGCCCGCCATCCGGAAGACGACAGGGGCCCAAGCGCCGACAGGCCGGCACAGCGCGAGGCCGAAGACGAGAACGAGGACCAGGACGAGGACGAGGACGACAGCATCGACGACCTCGACGACCTCGACGACGACACGCCCGCCGCGGTGGCCACCGGATTCGGACTCTACGACGCATACGAGGAAGCCGACAAATGGTGAGCCCGCGCCCGCAGAGCGCAAGCAGCACAGCCACCGACGACAAACACGGCGATAACACCGAGCCCTCCTGGCCGCTGACCACCTGGCAGGGCCGGCACCGCTTCACCACCACCGACCCGCCCGCCCCACCCCAGCCCGACGACCCGCCCCGCAGTACGGAAGAGCGCCTGGCCTACCACTCCAGCTTCGTCACCATCCGCACCCCCGCCATCAATCAGCTCGCCACCCAGGTCCACACCCTGATGATCCTCGGCCGCCACCAACAGGCCACCGCACGGCCCTCACTGATCGTCACCGGACCCGCCGCACCCGGAAAACCCACCGCCCTCCTCGATGCTGTCCTCGAAGCGGGTGGTGGTGCAATCGACGGACTCGTTCGCACCGATTTCCTTGAGCCAGGGGTGGCGGGCGGCGCTGGCGGTGGCGATCACGTGGGCGCCCAGATGGCGGGCGAACTGCACGCGAAGTGGCCGACTCCGCCGGCTGCGGCGGTGATCAGGACGCGCTGACCAGCCTGCAGGTGGGCGGCGTCGACGATGGCCTGCCAGGCGGTCAGTGCCGCCAGCGGCACGGCGGCGGCGTGCACGTCGTCGATGGTGGCCGGCTTGCGGGTCCACTGACGGGCCGGGGCGGTGACGTACTCGGCGTAGGGGTTCGCGACGCGGGGGAACCACGGCATCCCGTACACCTCGTCGCCGACCTTCAGCGTGGTCACACCGAAGCCGACCTCCTCCACCACACCGGACACGTCCCAGCCGAGGGTGAACGGCGGCTCACCCAGCAGGCCAGCCATGCCGGTGCCGGCACGGGTCTTCCAGTCCACCGGGTTGATCCCGGCGGCGTACACCCGCACCAGAACCTCGGTGGGCAGCGGCACCGGCCGCGGCACCTGCTGGACCCGCAGCACCTCCGGGCCGCCGAAGGTGTCCTGAACCACCGCGGGCATCGTGTCCGCAGACATGCGTCATCTCCTGAAACGACCTTCTCGGGAAGGCCGTTGGCGGTCTCCTCCTTGACGTCGACGACGCTATCCCTGGGGGTGCAGTTACCTTCAACTTCATCTACTTCCCGTCGGGAAGTGACCTGGTGAGGAGAGCGAGCATGTCCACCACCTGCCCCAGCAGCCAGCACTCGCACCACGACGTCTACGCCGCCCAGTGCCCCTGCCGCACCCTGCTCGACCTGCTCGACCTGCTCGACCTGCTCGCCAACAAATGGTTCTCTGCCCGGTTGTTCAGATACTTCGAGCTGCGGT
Source organism: Streptomyces hygroscopicus (assembly GCF_026168105.1). Lineage (GTDB taxonomy): Bacteria > Actinomycetota > Actinomycetes > Streptomycetales > Streptomycetaceae > Streptomyces > Streptomyces hygroscopicus_D. Next base: position 3,977 of record NZ_LBMW01000104.1, on the reverse strand, counting down.
GCTCCACCGAGGGCATGACCTGGCGGTGGGCGGCGTTTCAGGAGCGGAGCTTGTCCGTCACGATCACTCGCGGCACGGTCCCGGCGCCCTTGAGGAGCTTGCGGGAAAAGCGTTTGCCGGCCTTGGTGTCGCGCTTGTCGGTCACCAGGATGTCCAGGACGTGGCCGTCCTGGTCGACGGCACGCCATAGGTAGCGCATCCGCCCGCTGACCTTGAAGAACACCTCGTCCAAATGCCACCGGCCCCCGGGCTTCGCCCGGCGGCGGCGCAGCCGCACGGCGTAGTCGGGCCCGAACCGCCCGCACCACAGACGGACCGCCCCGTAGGACACCTGGATACCACGTTCAAACAGCAGCTCCTCCACAGCGCGGAAGGACAGTGGGAACCGGTGGTACAGCCAGACCGCATGCGCGATCAACTCCGGCGGAAACCGGAACCCCCGGTACGACGCTGCGGCAGTGCCACCACCATGCCCTTCCCACGACGACCCCCACCAAGATCATCACACCCCGCCCCTCAACTTGATAACGCCGTTTCCGAGTGCCCAGGGCGGCGACGGACGGTCGATGGTCAATCGCTGTACAGCGTGAACTGCTCCCAGCTGTTGCTGGCCGGCCGGTTGGCAATGAGCGCTGCCGTGCCGTTGTTCGAGGTCACGTACTGGTTGTTCACCTCGGCAAGCAGGCTGACGGTGCCGTTGGAGTTGTGGATGAGATGGAACGTCTCCCACAGTTGGGGCGTCGTGCGGTTCGCGATGAGCGGAGAATTGCCCCAGTTGTCGGCTGTCACCCATAGACCGTTGGCCTCGGCCTTGAGCTGCACCTGGTCGCCGCTGAGATAGGTAACGTCGAACTTCTCCCACGGTCCCACCGCGGTTCGGTTCGCCCACAGGGGGGCAGACCCGGCGTTCTCGGCAGTGACGACCATGCCGGTGTTCGCCTGGAGGCTGATGGTGGTGGGCTGCTCGGTCAGTCCCAGCAAGCTGGTCAGATTCGGGCTCGACACGAAGTTCGACTGCAGGCTGCTGTTCCCGGTGACGTTGCCCGACTGGAAGCCACTGGGCTGGGCCGCCGGCGTCCCGGAGCAGTTGGTGGCCGAGACGTAGCCGACGTGGGTGGAGTTGTCCACGTTTCCGGTGACGGTCCAGTTCTGCACTCCGTTGGCCACGAATCCGTAGCCCATGTGCGCGCCCTCGAGGGTGTTGTTCGTCACTGCGGCGCCGTAGTTCACGTTGGTCGATCCGCATCCCCAGGTTAGCGGGCCCATGGCTACCGCGACCTTGATGAGGGATCCCGCAGCGTTGATGGTGTTGCCCGAGACCACGGTTCCGTTGTAGTCGCCGCTCGTCGGGTTGTAGTCAACCATGTTGATGCCGCCGAGCAGCACCTGGTTCTGCGCGATCACCGTGTTGTTCTTGATCTGCGAACCGGCCGCGCCGAAGATCACGATTGCACCGTCGGTCGCGTCGGTGATCGTGTTGCCCTCGACATCGGAGTTCCCGCAGGCGAGAGAGATCCCATCGGCCCAGTGGCCGTCGGGGGTCCCGACCGGGCCGATCGTGTTGTTGAGGATCTTGCCGTTCTGGCATGCGGGGATGCCATTGGTGACCCCGCCCTCGATCAGGTGCAGCGCCGACCAGCCGCGGGGGTTGGACAGCACGCTGTTCCGAACGACCTGGCCGGTGTCGGCGCCGCCCATCTCCAGCAGTGCTGCACCGTTGGTGACAAGGCCGAGCTGCGGGCGCTGGCCGTCGACCTGGATGTTCTGCACCGTGACGTTGGACTGGTTTCCGCCGCTGATCGCGGTGGCCTGACTACTGCCGGTGGTCTTGAGCAGGGCACGGGTGCTGTCGGTGGGCAGGCCTTGCGTCTCGATGGTCTGACCGGGCGCGGTGAAGGTGATCGGGTTGGTCAAGGTGAAGACCGAACCCGCGCACAGGTCCACGACGGCATTTTGTCCGACCAGAGCCGCCTGGATGTCGGCATCCGTTCCCGACGGAAGGCATCCCGTGCTCGCGGACGCGATCCCACCCGTCAGGAACAGCGCCCCCGACACTCCGGCAAGTCCTGCCGATACACCGAAGGAGACGACCCTACTCGCCCGGCGTCGGCCCGGAGCGCCCGGCGAACGCCGGGAAAACAGTCCCAACCGCATGTGTGGAACTCCTTTTGTGTAAGTCAAGAGAAACGCGACGGTAGCCATGGCACCGACTGCCGGTGACCGGCCATAGCCGCACAACAGTTCGTCAAGCAGGCGTGACCCGAACCAAATAGCCTCGCGCTTTTGCGCGCCCAGCAGACTCGGAGGTCTTGAAGACGTAGTCGATCTTCGGTCGTAAGCTCGTTGTCGCCTGCCGGTGGAAGTCCGGTCCGGGTAGCTGCCAGGAGGCCCGGTAGCAGACTGGCGGCGTCGGGGGGAAACGCCCGGCGTCCACAACCCCTGGCCAGGGAAGGGGGCCGCTGCTTCGTCGATGCGCAGGCTGCCGGGAGGGGCTTGGTGAGGGCCACATCGGCTGACCGAGCCGACACCGCCCCGCATCTTCCCGCCCTCGCGCAGCGCCTGCGGGAGATCGTCGTGCTGCTGCGCCGCGAGGACATTTCCCTGGACTACAGCATGCTCGCCGAGCAGCTGTATCGCTGGCAGCTGCCCGGCGGACGGCAAATCGTGCGCCGCGCGTGGGGCCGCTCCTTCCATAAATCTTGGAACGCCTCAACAAGGAGCCACATGCCTGTCACCACGCCTGAGCATGTCGGCTGGGGGTGCCTCGAACGGGCGACCGCAGCCGAAGGGAAGATCGAGGCCCTCATGGCCAAACTCGCCGCCGAGCGTGTGCTGACCACCGCGACGATCAGGTTCACCGGGTCCTCGGCGCGCAGCGCCGACACCGACCAGCGGCCCTCCGCGGCGACCTGGGGGATCTGGGCGAATCCGGTGAACGCCAGCAGGGCCGGCGACCCCATCCACCCGGCCGCCGTCACCAGCGCGGCGCAGGCCAGGGCCCAGGCGGCCGGGCGCGGGGCCAGCCGGCGGGCGGGCCTCGGCGCGAGCAGCGTGAGGGCCGCGGTGACAAGGAACGGAACGTAGACGCTGATCAGCACCGGCTCAGGGCCTCTCGTCGAAGCGCTCGGCGCCGGCGCGGGCGTCGTGCCCGGACAGCAACCGCTGCAGCAACTGCTCGTCCTCCTCGGACAGTTCGGAGACGAAGCGGGTCAGTACCGCCTCGCGGTCGGAGCCTCGCTCCAGCAGCGTGTGCATCCGTTCGGCGGTGTGGGACGCCTCGTCCCGGGCCGGCTCGTAGGCGTATCCGCGGCCCTCACGGTGCCGGACCAGCATGCCCTTGGCGTAGAGCCTGGACAGGATCGTCAGGACGGTCGTATAGGCCAGGTTCCCCGGCAGCAGTTCCCGGACCTGACGTGCGGTCAGCGGCCCGTGGGCCGCCCAGAGCGCGGCCAGTACACCGCTCTCCAGTTCGCCGCGCGCCCGTCGGCCGGATGCTCCGCCGGGGTCGACGATCTTCCGGTGGTGCACCGTTCATCTTCCCCTCGCCGTTCGGCCTCACAGACTATGAGCCGCGAACCGAACAGGCGATGATCAAACGTCTGAGGAACCTGCGTGTTCGTCTACGGTGGCCGGGACGGGGAAGGGGAGGGCGGGCCAGTCGTCCGGCCTCGCGGTCACCGGTGCGAGCGGGGCGCTGCGGTACTGCGTCGGTGAGATGCCGGTGATCCGTTTGAACGCGGTGCTGAACGCGGTCTCCGACGAATAGCCCCATTCGGCGGCCACCGAGGCCACGGTTCGTTCGCCGCGGCGCAGCTCTCGTCCGGCGGCCAGTATCCGCCAGCGCTGGAGGTAGACGAGTGGCGGCAGCCCGACGAGTTCCTTGAAGCGGGCGGCGAAGCTCGCCCGGGACATGCCCACTTGAGCGCCGAGCGCGGCGACGGTCCATGGGTGGGACGCTTGCTGGTGCATGAGCAACA
>NZ_LBMW01000008.1 GCF_026168105.1 Streptomyces hygroscopicus | reverse complement strand
CGCGGCGGCCAGCACGGCGCGCGCCTCGGGCAGCAGCCGCTCGCCCGCCGCCGTCAGCCGCACGTGCCGTGCTGAGCGGTCGAAGAGCTCGGCGCCCAACTCCCGCTCCAGCCGCTGGATCTGCTGGCTGACCGCGGACTGCACGATGTGGAACCGCTCGGCCGCCCGCCCGAAGTGCAGCTCCTCGGCGACGGTCACGAAATAGCTCAACTGCCGCAGTTCCATGGGCCCGACTCTAGGGGGCCCGTTTCCCTCCGCACCCGACGGGAGTGACGACATCACCGCCGTACGACGGTCGCGAACCGGATGTCGTACGACGCGCCGCCGTGCATCACCCTCAGCATCCGCTCCCCCTCGGCGGTCACGTCCCCGCGCTGCGCCTTGGTGAGGTCGCCGAAGGGCTCGATGACGAGCGCGTCCTCCTCCAGCTTCCACACGCCTGCCAGGAATCCGTCGACGAGGAGCGCCCGGTAGGCCTGGTTGCCCGTGAAGGTGCGCCCCTTGAGTTCCGGGGGCACCACGCGGGTGCGGTCGGCGTGGGAGAGCAGCAGGTTGTCGAACTCGGGCAGGAAGCGAGGCGGGGCGGGTGTGTCCGGGTCGGGCCGGGGCGCGTCGGGGAGGTCGAAGAGTTCGACGCCGTGCGGATCGCGGAACGTGACGAGCCGGGGGCGGAGGCGTTCGAAGGCGTCGCGCAGCCGGGTCAGACCCGCCCAGGTCTGCATGTCCTTGACGGAGGCGGGCCCGAACGCGGCGAGGTAGCGCAGCACGGTGGCGTCCGGAGCGACGGGGGCACCTCCCTGCTCATGGGGGTCCCTCCCCTCGAGCGAAGCCGGGAGTTGGGGAGAATCCGAGAGTCCGGGGGACGGTTCGGCGGGGCGGCCGAGCCAGTGCTCGGCGGTGGTCAGCGCGACCTGCCCGCTTCTGCCCCACAGGCCGCGCGGGGTGACCTGGACGAGTGGCAGCCGGCAGCGGGCGGCGAGGGCGAGCGCCCGGGGGTCCCCGCCCGGCCACCGGGCGTGCAGCGCCTCGCGCAGCTGCGCCATGGTGCGCGGTTCGGTCTCGACGAGTTCGCGGGCGAACGCGGTGAGCCGGTCCAGGTCGACCCCGGCGAGCCCCTTGCGGAAGAGGGTGAGCTCGCGGTCGCGGGCAGGCTGCACCAACGGGCGCAGGACGAGGCAGTCGTCCGCGGTGTGGGTGTGGATGGTGGAGCGCATGGTGACGATGCGGACGACCTCGCGGTCGGCCATCAGCCGCGAGAGGTGCTCCGGGGCGAAGCCGTCCAGGCGGGCGGCGAGCGCATAGTAGGGAGGCTTGACGTTCTGCGCCTGCAGCCCCAAGAGGTGCTCGACGGCGGCCTTCGTGGACAGCGGTGAGCGGCGCAGCAGGAGCTGACGGTCGAGGGTGGCGCGGTTCAGGGCGCGGGTGCCGAGGACGGGGGCCCTCGCCGTCGTCCCGGCCGGCCTCCGTGTCGCGGAGCTGGTCTTCGTCATACCGTGCACGCTAACGGGGCTTGCGGTCAGCGGTGGTCCGCAATCGGCCGTTCCGCCCCGTGCCGATGCCCAACACCGGGCCATGCGAGGCGAGTTACGCGTCCCCGGCGCCCTCCCGCCGCGCCGCCCCGCCCCGCCCCGCCCCGAAGGCGATCAATGGTGCGCCACGCGGCCCTCACCCACCCCCGCCACCGCCGCACCGCCCCCAGCCCGGCGTCGGCGGCTGCGGCCACGGGGGTGGGCACGGCACGGATACCCCGGGGAAGGGGGACGTCGACTCATCGGCGCGAGTACGGCCACTGAGCCAGCCGAGCAGGACGTGTCCGGGCGCGGAGACCACGGGGCCGTCGGCGGAGATGTTCCAGGAGCGGCCCAGATCGACCGCTTCGACCGAGGCGAGAGCGAAGCCCCGGCCGCTCAGTGTGGCCAGAGTGTCGTCGAGGGCCCACAGGACGTAGGACGCCGGCCAGTCGGCCGTACCGTGGCCGAGCCCCAGGTCGAGGTGATGGGTCTCCACTTCCCTCAGACACCGGTGGAGGGTGTACCAGGCGGGATGGCGCCACCCGGCGAGCGCCGTGACCAGTCCGTCCCACGCCGGTACGGGCATGGCTCGCGCCTGGTCGAGGAATTGTTCCAGACTGCGACGGACCTCGGTGACGAGCCTGGCCGCGGACAGACCGGCCGTCTCCTCGACCGCCCGGGCCAGAGCGGCGGCATCCGGGCGCGGCCCCGGCTCGGCCCCGGTCCGCGCCAGGCGCAGCAGCCACACATAGGCGTCGGCACTGCGGGAGACATGGGCGAGCACATGGCCCCGCGTCCAGCCCTCCAGGCCGGACGGGGACCGCAGTTCGCCGTCGGTAAGGGCCGCCACGGAGTCGAAGAGCCGGAGGGCCGACCGCGTCACGTCGTCGATCAGACCGTGGATGCCGGCCGCACTGACGGCAGGGTGACTGCTCACACGCACTCCTGAGCCTGGAAGCGAATCGCCCAGGCGCACGGCTGCGGACCCATGACGGCCGGGCCGCTCCCCGGTGGTACTCCACCTCAGCGCCAGTCACGGCCCACCGTCACCCTAGGCGGTGGAAGCCCCCGGCCACAGTCCCGCGTCCGGCGCGAGCACGGCTGCCGACGGGTCGGGGATGCGGATGAGCGGGGCGGGCACGGCGCGGAGGAGGGCGCGGGCTTGCGAGGGAGAGGGCAAGGTCACATTCGCGCCCTCTGCTGCTCCGATGTGAATGTGACCTAGCATCCGAGCATGACGGTCCTGCCTGACGACGGGCTCTCGCTGGCCGCCGAGTTCCCTGACGCGACGTATGAGCAGTGGCAACGCCTGGTCGAGGGCGTGCTGCGCAAGTCGGGTGGGGAAGGCTCGGACGTGGCCGCCGAGGATGCCCTGTCCACCGCGCTCGAGGACGGGCTGCGCACGCGTCCTCTGTACACCGCGCGCGACACCGCGCCCGACCCCGGTCTGCCCGGGTTCGCCCCCTTCGTCCGGGGTGGCCGGGCCGAGGGGAACGTCGTCGGCGGGTGGGACATACGGCAGCAGCACCGGGCGCCCGCGGAGGGAGCGGTCCTCGCGGACCTGGAGAACGGCGTCACCTCGCTCTGGCTGGTCACGGGCGAGTGCGGGATCCCGCTGTCCTCGCTCGGCCGGGTCCTCGACGGCGTCCATCTCGACCTCGCGCCCGTCGTCCTCGACGCAGGCCGCGAAGTGGAGTCCGCGGCACGGGAGTTGTTCCGGCTGTACGAGGAGCGGGGCATCGCCGGGGAGGCGGCCCGCGGCAATCTCGGCGGGGATCCACTGGGTCATGAGGCCCGTACGGGCGAGGAATCGGAGCTAGCCGCGGTCACCTCCCTGGCGCGGCGGTGTGCCGAGGAGTATCCGTGGCTGCGCGCGGTGACCGTGGACGCGCTGCCCTACCACGAGGCAGGCGGTTCGGCCGCGCAGGAGCTGGGCTGTTCCCTGGCCACCGGCGTGGCATATCTGCGCGAGCTGACCGAGGCGGGGCTGACGGTCGAACAGGCGTGTGCGCAACTGGAGTTCCGGTACGCGGCCACCGCCGACCAGTTCCTGACGGTGGCCAAGCTGCGGGCGGCGCGCCGGCTGTGGGCGCGGGTCGCCGAGGTGTGCGGGACGCCGGGGGCGGGAGCACAGGTACAGCACGCCGTGTCGTCGCCGGTGATGATGACGCGCCGCGACCCCTGGGTGAACATGCTGCGCACCACGGTCGCCACGCTGGCCGCCGGGGTCGGCGGCGCCGACGCCGTCACCGTGCTGCCTTTCGACCACACGCTCGGCCTGCCGGACGCGTTCGCCCGGCGTATCGCCCGCAACACCTCCACGATCCTGGTCGAGGAGTCCCAGCTCGCCCGGGTGATCGATCCGGCGGGCGGCTCCTGGTACGTGGAACGGCTCACCGACGAACTCGCCGACGCGGGCTGGGAGTTCTTCCGGTGGATCGAGCGGCTCGGCGGTCAGGCGGCCGCCCTGCGCTCGGGGCGTTTGCGCGAGGACCTGGCGAACACCTGGGCCGCGCGCAGCGCGAAGCTCGCCGCACGGCGCGAACCCATCACCGGGGTGAGCGAGTTCCCGCACCTCGCCGAGCGGCCGGTGGAGCGCGCGCAGACGCCGGAGCCTCCGTCCGGCGGGCTCCCCCGCGTGCGGCGCGACGAGGCGTACGAGGCGCTGCGTGCCCGCTCGGACGCCCATCTCGCCGCCACCGGCTCCCGCCCGCGGGTCTATCTGGCGACGATGGGTCCCGCCGCAGCCCATACGGCGCGGGCGGCCTTCGCCTCGAACCTGTTCCAGGCCGGCGGCATCGAGCCGGTCACGGAGGGGGACTTCGAGGACAGCGGTGCCACCGAAGTCTGCCTGTGTTCCAGCGACGCGCTGTACGAGGAGCAGGCCGAGGCCACCGCCCGGGCCTTTAGGTCCGCGGGTGCGGAGCATGTGCTCCTCGCGGGCCGTCCCGGCTCGTACACCGGTGTGGACTCCTACGTCTTCGCGGGCTGCGACGCCGTCGCCGTGCTGTCCGCCACCCTCGACCGCATGGGAGTGTCCTGATGGGAATCCCCGACTTCTCCGGGATCGAGCTGGGGAGGCCGGCTCCCGACGGCAGTGCCGACGACTGGCGCACCGCCGTCGAGAAGGCGACCGGCACCGGCGAGCCGCTCTGGGAGACCCCCGAGGGCATCGCGGTCAAGCCGCTGTACACCGGCCGCGATCTGGAGGGCCTGGACTTCCTCGGCACCTACCCGGGTATCGCGCCGTATCTGCGGGGCCCGTACCCGACGATGTACGTCAACCAGCCCTGGACGATCCGCCAGTACGCGGGCTTCTCCACCGCCGAGGAGTCCAACGCCTTCTACCGGCGCAATCTGGCGGCCGGTCAGAAGGGGCTGTCGGTCGCCTTCGACCTGCCCACGCACCGCGGCTACGACAGCGACCATCCGCGGGTGACGGGTGATGTCGGTATGGCGGGCGTGGCGATCGACTCCATCTACGACATGCGGCAGCTGTTCGACGGCATCCCGCTGGACCGGATGACCGTGTCGATGACGATGAACGGCGCGGTGCTTCCGGTGCTCGCGCTGTACATCGTGGCGGCGGAGGAACAGGGCGTGCCGCCTCAGAAGCTGGCGGGGACCATCCAGAACGACATCCTCAAGGAGTTCATGGTCCGCAACACCTACATCTACCCGCCGAAGCCGTCGATGCGGATCATCTCCGACATCTTCGCCTTCACCTCGCAGCGGATGCCCCGCTACAACTCCATCTCCATCTCCGGGTACCACATCCAGGAGGCCGGCGCGACGGCCGACCTGGAACTCGCGTACACGCTCGCGGACGGGGTGGAGTACATCCGAGCCGGGCGGGAGGCGGGCCTGGACGTGGACGCGTTCGCCCCCCGGCTGTCCTTCTTCTGGGCGATCGGCATGAACTTCTTCATGGAGATCGCGAAGCTGCGTGCGGCGCGGCTGCTGTGGGCGAAGCTTGTGCGGCAGTTCGATCCGAAGAACCCCAAGTCCCTGTCGCTGCGCACCCATTCGCAGACGTCCGGCTGGTCGCTCACCGCGCAGGACGTGTTCAACAACGTGACGCGGACGTGTGTGGAGGCGATGGCGGCCACGCAGGGCCACACCCAGTCGCTGCACACCAACGCCCTCGACGAGGCGCTCGCCCTGCCCACCGACTTCTCGGCGCGCATCGCCCGCAACACCCAGCTGCTGATCCAGCAGGAGTCCGGCACGACCCGGGTGATCGACCCGTGGGGCGGCAGCGCCTATGTGGAGAGGCTGACGTACGACCTCGCCCGCCGCGCCTGGCAGCACATCCAGGAGGTCGAGCAGGCCGGCGGCATGGCGCAGGCCATCGACGCGGGCATCCCCAAGCTGCGGGTGGAGGAGGCCGCGGCCCGCACCCAGGCCCGGATCGACTCGGGGCGCCAGCCGGTCATCGGCGTCAACAAGTACCGTCCCGAAAACGGCGTCGGCGACGAGGAGATCGAGGTCCTCAGGGTCGACAACTCCTCGGTGCGCGCCCAGCAGATCGAGAAGTTGCGGCGGCTGCGCGCCGAACGCGACGAACAGGCGTGCCGGGACGCGCTCCACGCGCTCACCCGGGCCGCCGAGGGTGACGGCAACCTGTTGGAGCTGGCGGTGCACGCGGCACGCGCGAAGGCGACCGTCGGGGAGATCTCCGACGCCCTGGAGAAGGTGTACGGGCGGCACGCGGGCCAGATCCGTACGATCTCCGGTGTGTACCGCACCGAAGCAGGCGAGTCCCCGTCCGTGGAACGCACCCGTGCGCTCGTGTCCGCCTTCGAGGACGCGGAGGGCCGTCGGCCGCGCATCCTGGTCGCGAAGATGGGCCAGGACGGCCACGATCGCGGCCAGAAGGTGATCGCCACCGCCTTCGCCGACCTGGGCTTCGACGTGGACGTCGGCCCACTGTTCCAGACCCCGGCCGAGGTGGCTCGCCAGGCCGTCGAGGCGGACGTGCACATCGTCGGGGTGAACTCGCTGGCCGCGGGGCACCTCACGCTCGTACCGGCGTTGCGGGATCATCTGGCCGAGGAGGGCCGCGAGGACATCATGATCGTGGTCGGCGGGGTGATCCCGCCACAGGACGTGCCGGTCCTGCTGGAGATGGGCGCGGCGGCCGTGTTCCCGCCCGGGACGGTGATCCCGGACGCGGCGCGCGACCTGGTCACGCGGCTGGCCGTCGATCTCGGGCACGACCTCTGAGCCCCATGCCGATCGACCTCGACACCTATGTGAAGGGCGTACTCGACGGGAAGCGGGCGCTGGTGGCCCGCGCGATCACGCTCGTCGAGTCGACCCGGCCCGACCATCGGGCCCTGGCGCAGGAGCTGCTGACCGAGCTGCTGCCGCACGGCGGCCGGGCGCGGCGGATCGGCATCAGCGGTGTCCCGGGGGTGGGCAAGTCGACGTTCATCGACGCGTTCGGCACGATGCTCACCTCGCTCGGTCACCGGGTCGCGGTGCTCGCCGTCGACCCGTCCTCCAGCAGGACCGGCGGCTCGATCCTGGGCGACAAGACCCGTATGGAACGCCTCGCCGTCGACCCGGCGGCCTTTGTACGTCCCTCCCCCACCGCGGGGACCCTGGGCGGGGTCGCCAAGGCGACGCGCGAGTCCATCGTCGTCATGGAGGCCGCCGGCTACGACGTGGTCCTGGTGGAGACGGTCGGCGTCGGCCAGTCCGAGACCACGGTTGCGAACATGGTCGACTCCTTCCTGCTCCTCACGCTGGCCCGCACCGGTGACCAGTTGCAGGGCATCAAGAAGGGCGTCCTGGAACTGGCCGACGTGATCGCGGTCAACAAGGCCGACGGCCCGCACGAACGCGACGCCCGGGCCGCGGCACGCGAACTGGCGGGCGCCCTGCGCCTCATGCACGGCAAGGACGCGTTCTGGACCCCGCCCGTGCTGAGTTGCAGCGCACGCGAGTCGACCGGACTGGACCCCGTCTGGGAGCGCCTCGAGCAGCACCGCACCCTGCTGGACTCCACCGGGCGTCTCGCCGCCAAGCGCCGTGACCAGCAGGTCGACTGGACCTGGGCGATGGTCCGCGACGAACTCCTGGGGCGCCTGCATGCCGATCCGGCCGTACGGGCCCTGGCGCCCGGCCTGGAGCAGCGCGTACGGGACGGGGAGTTGACGGCCACACTCGCCGCGGAACGCATTCTGGAAGCCTTCGGCGGCACGGAGGCCTGAAGCCGCACGGCACCCGGTGGCGCTGTGCGCCGCCGCGCCGGCCGGTGGTGGGAGGTCGCTCCGCTGCGCCCGGCGAGGAGTCCGCCCGGCCGCCGCCGCGCATCGGGGCGTGCTGCGAGCAGCACTTTCACTCTCCGTGCCGGGTATACGCGGCATGTAGAGTCACCCCATGTTTTCAACGGGGAAGACGAACAGACGCGCGGCCGGGTTGCGCGCCGCGTCCGCTCTGTTCGCGGCAACGGCCTTCGCGCTCTCGGGCTGCACCACGCTGCACACCACCGCGCCGGCCGCGGCTCGCGCACACCCCTCCGCGGCCGCGCCGGTCCGGTTCGGGGCCGTGGACTGCCGTCAGGCCAAATGCATCGCACTGACCTTCGACGCCGGACCGAGCGAGAACTCGGCCCGGCTGCTCGACATCCTCAAGGAGAAGAAGGTCCCGGCGACCTTCTTCCTGCTCGGCGAGCGGCACATCCAGAAGTACCCGGAGCTGGTCAAGCGGATGGCCGCCGAGGGCCACGAAGTGGCCAGCCACACCTGGGACCACCAGATCCTCACCCAGATCAAGCCGGAGCAGATACGCCAGGAGCTGGAGAAGCCGAATGAGGCGATCCAGAAGCTCACCGGGCGCAGGCCCACGCTGATGCGGCCGCCCCAGGGGCGTACCAACGACACCGTGCACCGGATCTGCCGCGAACTGGGGCTCTCCGAGGTGCTGTGGAGCGTGACCGCCAAGGACTACACGACGAACGACCCGAAGCTGATCCGGCAGCGGGTGCTGGATCAGGCGACCCGGGACGGGATCATCCTGCTCCACGACATCTACCCGGGCACCGTGCCCGCGGTGCCGGGGATCATCGACGCGCTCAAGGAGCGCGGGTACGTGTTCGTGACCGTGCCCCAGTTGCTGGCACCGGGCAAGGCCGAGCCGGGTGCCGTGTACCGGCCCTGACGCCCGGCCCCGGCCCGACGCCGCTTCTCGGCGACCGGTCCGGCGAGCAGCGCGTGCACCTCGTGCCAGGTGGCCATGGCCTGCTCGGGCGTCACGGTGGTGGCCGTGTTGGCCTCGACGAGGCGCGCCAGGTGAGTTACCAGCTGGATCATCAGGCTGGGTGCAGGCTCTCCGGGGAGCGGTGGATCAGGGGGCGCATGGTGACGGGACTGCTCTCGGCGAGCGCGGGCCCGGCAGAGGGCTGGTCAACCGCTCGAGAACGAGCCGCAGTTGCTCCCGCACGAGCTGGACTCCCGGGCAGGCGTGTGCACACCGGGTCCGAAGGCGAGATGGCGGGCGGGGCGCGGGTGATGGCGAACTCGTGGGGGCACGGACGGCACCTCCGGCCAGGGTGCGGGGTCGCCTCATGGTGCCGTACGTCCGTGCGGATCCGGTAGGTCCCTCGACGCGTCGCGACGGGTCGCCCGAACGGTCTGCGTACGATCCCCCGATGGTCCTCTTCCGCCTCGAGCGCGTCGTCCCGCTCCCCGTCGACCAGGCCTGGCTGCGCCTCACGGACTGGCCGCGCCACGCGGACGTGGTGCCACTGACCCGGGTCACGGTGCGGACCCCTCCGCCCACGGCCGTCGGCACGGTGTTCGTGGCCCGCAGCGGTGTCGGCCCGCTCGCCTTCGACGATCTGATGGAGGTGGCGACCTGGCGGCCTCCTACGCTGTGCCGCCTGGTCAAGCGCGGCCTCTTCGTCACCGGGTGGGCGGAGATCGAGGTGCATCCGTACGGCGAAGGGCAGTCCCATGTGGTGTGGCGCGAGGACCTGTCGGTCTTCCTGCTGCCGCGGCTCTTCGACCGGCCGCTCGGGTGGGTGGCCCGGTGGATGTTCGGGCGCGCGATGGACTCACTGCTGACGCGCGGCCGCCAACCCGGCGCGCGGCGGCGGTAGTTGTGGCTCCCGTTCGCTGTCAGTGGCGGCCTCCGGAGTCCTGGCCCATGACCGAGACCTCTCATCCGGGGACCACCAGGGCGTCGTACGACACCGTGGCCGCCGACGACGACCGGCTGCTCGGGAACGGGCTGGACGAACAGCCCTTCGACCGGGCCATGCTGGGAGTGTTCGCCGAACGGGTGCCGGCCGGTGGGGGCGGGCCCGCCGGGGATCTCGGAGCGGTCCGGGGCGGGCAACTGCTGCCGGCCTTCGAGGTGGGGGACGGGTGCGCGCACCTGAAGCACGCCTACGGGCACGACCTGTCCCTGGACGTGTATGGCTTCCGGCCCGAGCGGGTCTCCGAGCTGCTGGGCCAGGCCGGGTTCGTCGAGGTCGCCCGCCTCGTGCGCGCGGCCGAGGAGCGGGAGAACACCCCGCAGACGTATCTCCTCGCCCTCAGGCGCGTCCAGAGACTCAGGCCACCGACCCGATCCGCCCCGCCGTGAGTGACGTCACGTCGTGGTGGATCGGGGTGTGGGCGCCGGTGAGAGGGACGCCGGTGCCGCCGCGGCGGCCCGCGACGATCTCCGAGGCGATGGACAGGGCGGTCTCCTCGGGCGTGCGGGCACCGAGGTCGAGACCGATGGGCGAGCGCAGGCGCGCCAGCTCCAGCTCGGTGACGCCCGCCTCGCGCAGTCGCTCGTTGCGGTCCAGGTGGGTGCGGCGCGAGCCCATCGCGCCGATGTAGGCGACCGGAAGCCTGAGCGCCAGCCGGAGCAGCGGTATGTCGAACTTGGCGTCGTGGGTGAGCACGCACAGCACCGTGCGGCCGTCGACCTGCGTGCGCTCCAGGTACCGGTGCGGCCACTCGACGACGATCTCGTCGGCCTCCGGGAAGCGGGCGCGGGTGGCAAAGACGGGGCGTGCGTCGCACACCGTGACGCGGTAGCCCAGGAACTTTCCGATACGGACCAGCGCGGAGGCGAAGTCGATCGCGCCGAACACGATCATCCGTGGCGGGGGAACGGACGACTCGACCAGGACCGTCAGCGGCGCTCCGCAGCGCGAGCCCTGCTCCCCGATCTGCAGGGCGCCGGTGCGTCCCGCGTCCAGGAAGGCACCCGCCTCGGCCGCCACCGTGCGGTCGAGTCCGGGGTGGGCGCCGAAGCCGCCCTCGTACCTGCCGTCGGGACGTACGAGCAGCGCCCGGCCGAGCAGTTCCGCCGGTCCCGTCACGATCCGCGCGACCGCCGCGGCCGAGCCGGCGTTCGCGGCGGCCAGCGCGGAGGCGACCACCTGGCGGGCGGGGTCGGCCGCCCGGACCGGGGTGACGAGGATGTCGATGACGCCGCCGCAGGTCAGGCCGACGGCGAAGGCGTCCTCGTCGCTGTATCCGAAGCGCTCCGAAACGGTTTCGCCGTCCTCGAGCGCCTGCCGGCACAGGTCGTAGACCGCACCCTCCACACAGCCGCCGGAGACCGAGCCGATCGCCGTGCCGTCGGCGTCCACCGCGAGGGCGGCGCCGGGCTGGCGGGGGGCGCTGCCACCGACCGCCACCACGGTGGCGACGGCGAATTCGCGTCCCTGCTCGACCCACCGGTGCAACTCGTCGGCGATGTCCAGCATCTCTCGGTCTCCTTTGACGGCGTGTGCGTAAGGGGCTGTCGAGGGCGCCTGGCGGCGCCTAACGGACGCCCAGCCAGCTCTCGATGGGATGGAGGGCGAAGTACACCAGGAAGATCACCGTCAGGCCCCACATGAAGGCGCCGATCTCGCGCGCCTTGCCCTGGGCGGCCTTGATGGCGACGTACGAGACGACGCCCGCGGCCACGCCGGTGGTGATGGTGTACGTGAACGGCATCAGGACCACGGTCAGGAAGACCGGGATCGCGGTGGCACGGTCGGACCAGTCCACATGACGGGCGTTCATCAGCATCATCGCGCCGATGACGACCAGTGCGGCCGAGGCCACCTCCTGGGGGACGATGGCCGTCAGCGGTGTGAAGAACAGACAGGCCGCGAAGAACAGACCGGTCACCACCGAGGCGAGGCCCGTGCGTGCCCCCTCGCCGACTCCGGTCGCCGACTCGATGAAGACCGTCTGGCCGGAGCCGCCGGCGACTCCCCCGATCGCACCGCCCGCGCCGTCGATGAACAGCGCCTTGGACAGGCCCGGCATACGGCCCTTGTCGTCGGCGAGCCCGGCCTCGGTGCCCACACCGATGATGGTGGCCATCGCGTCGAAGAAACCGGCGAGCACGAGCGTGAAGACGATCATGCCTACGGTCATCACGCCGACCTTGCCCCAGCCTCCGAACTCCACGTGCCCGAAGAGCGAGAAGTCCGGCATCGAGACCGCGCTGCCGTGCAGTTCGGGGGCGCCGGCCGCCCATGCTCCGGCCTTGACGACACCCGCGGCGTTGAGGACCGCGGCGACGACCGTGCCGCCGACGATGCCGATGAGGATCGCGCCGGGAACGTTCCGGGCCTGGAGCATGAAGATCAGCAGCAGGGTGCCGGCGAAGAGGAGGACGGGCCAGCCGGCGAGCTGTCCGGCCGGGCCCAGGGTGACCGGGGTGGCCTTGCCCTGGTGCACGAAGCCGGACTTGTAGAAGCCGATGAGGGCGATGAACAGGCCGATGCCCATGGTGATCCCGTGCTTGAGCGCCAGCGGGATCGCGTTCATGATCATCTCGCGCAGGCCGGTCACGACCAGCAGCATGATGACCACACCGTAGATGACGCACATGCCCATGGCCTGCGGCCAGGTCATCTGCGGGGCGACCTGCGAGGAGATGACACCGGACACGGAGAGTCCGGCGGCGAGGGCGAGCGGCACCTTGCCGCCGAAGCCCATCAGCAGCGTCGTGAGGGCCGCCGCGAACGCGGTGGCGGTGATCAGGGCCTTCTGGCCGAGGGTGTCCCCCGCCGCGTCCTTGCCGGACAGGATCAGGGGGTTGAGCAGCAGGATGTACGCCATCGCCATGAAGGTGGTGACGCCGCCGCGCACCTCGCGCGCGAGCGTGGATCCCCGCTGGGATATGTGGAAGTACCGGTCGAGCCAGGACCGGCCGGCCGGGACGCGGGTGCCTGCACCCGCATCCTCGGCGGCGGTTCTGGGCTCCACTGACTGCTGGGCCATGCTGCCATCTCCCAAGGTTCATAGGGGCACCCGAAAGTCGCCTTCGGCGACTTGCGGGATTTGGGATCTGCACGACCCGGGGGACGGCCCGAGACGAACAACCGGGGTCCAGGGGACGGAGTCCCCCGGAAGAACTCATCTGCTCGACCCCTGAGGGGTCACGTGCCCGTGAGGTGTTCGGGCCGTACCGGTGTCCTGTTCAGCTCCAGGCCGGTCGCGTTGCGGATCGCCGCGAGTACGGCCGGAGTCGAGGACAGGGTGGGGGCCTCGCCGATGCCGCGCAGCCCGTACGGGGCGTGCTCGTCGGCGAGTTCGAGCACATCGACCGGGATGGTCGGCGTGTCGAGGATGGTGGGGATCAGATAGTCGGTGAAGGAGGGGTTCTTCACCTTTGCCGTCTTCGGGTCGACGACGATCTCCTCCATGACAGCGATGCCGAGGCCCTGCGTCGTACCGCCCTGTATCTGGCCGAGGACGGACAGCGGGTTGAGGGCCTTGCCGACGTCCTGGGCGCAGGCCAGTTCGATGACCTTGACCAGGCCGAGCTCGGTGTCGACCTCGACGACGGCGCGGTGCGCGGCGAAGGAGTACTGGACATGGCCGTTTCCCTGGCCGGTCCGCAGGTCGAAGGGTTCGGTCGGCCGGTGCCGCCACTCCTCTTCGACCTCGACCGCCTCCTCACCGAGCACGTCGACCAGGTCGGCGAGCACCTCTCCGGCGTCGGTGACGACCTTGCCCCCCTCCAGGAGCAGCTCGGCCGTGGCCCAGGCGGGGTGGTACGAGCCGAACTTGCGGCGTCCCGTCTCCAGGACCTTCTCGCGCACCAGCTCGCACGCGTTCTTCACGGCGCCGCCGGTGACGTACGTCTGCCGCGAGGCCGACGTGGAACCGGCGCTGCCCACCTGGGTGTCCGCCGGGTGGATCGTCACCTGCGTGACGCCCAGCTCGGTGCGGGCTATCTGCGCGTGGACGGTGACACCGCCCTGGCCGACCTCGGCCATGGCAGTGTGCACGGTGGCGACGGGCTCGCCCGCGATGACCTCCATGCGCACCTTGGCGGTGGAGTAGTCGTCGAAGCCCTCGGAGAAGCCGACGTTCTTGATGCCGACGGCGTAGCCCACGCCCCGTACGACGCCTTCGCCGTGTGTGGTGTTGGACAGACCGCCCGGCAGCTGCCGTACGTCCGCGCCCTCGGAGCTCTCCCACTGGCGCTCCGGCGGCATGGGCATCGCCTTGACGCGGCGCAGGAGTTCGGCGACCGGGGCCGGGGAGTCGACCGGCTGTCCGGTCGGCATGATCGTGCCCTGCTCCATGGCGTTGAGCTGCCGGAACTCCACGGGATCCATGCCGAGTTCCTTCGCCACCTTGTCCATCTGCGCCTCGTAGGCGAAGCAGGCCTGGACCGCGCCGAAGCCGCGCATCGCGCCGCAGGGCGGGTTGTTGGTGTAGAGGGCGATGGCCTCGATGTCGACGTCGTCCACGACGTACGGGCCGATGCCGAGCGAGGAGGCGTTGCCGACGACGGCCGGGGAGGCCGAGGCGTACGCACCGCCGTCCAGGACGATACGGCACTTCACATGGGTCAGCTTCCCGTCGCGAGTGGCGCCGTGCTCGTAGTACAGCTTCGCGGGGTGGCGGTGGACGTGACCGAAGAAGGACTCGAAGCGGTTGTAGACGATCTTGACCGGCTTGCCGGTGCGCAGCGCCAGCAGGCAGGCGTGGATCTGCATGGACAGGTCCTCGCGGCCGCCGAACGCGCCGCCGACGCCGGCCAGCGTCATCCGCACCTTCTCCGGCGGCAGGCCGAGGACGGGCGCAATCTGCCGCAGGTCGGAGTGGAGCCACTGGGTGGCGACGTAGAGCTCGACGCCGCCGTCCTCCGAGGGGACCGCGAGACCGGACTCCGGGCCGAGGAAGGCCTGGTCCTGCATGCCGAAGCAGTACTCGCCCCTGACGATCACGTCGGCCTTCTTGGCGGCCTCGGTCACGTCGCCGCGGACGATCGGCTGGCGGTGGACGACATTGGGGTGCGGGACATGGCCGATGTGGTGGTCCGTGCGGTCCTCGTGGACGAGGACCGCGTCCGGGGCGGTCGCCGACGCCTCGTCGGTGATGACCGGGAGTTCCCGGTACTCCACCTTGATCTTGGCGGCGGCGCGGCGTGCGGTCTCCGGGTGGTCGGCGGCGACGATCGCGACCGGCTCGCCGTGGTGGCGCACCTTGCCGTGCGCGAGGACCGGCGTGTCCTGGATCTCCAGGCCGTAGTTCTTCACATCGGTCGGCAGGTCGTCGTACGTCATGACGGCGTAGACGCCCGGCGTGGCGAGAGCCTCGGAGGTGTCGATGGACACGATCTCGGCGTGCGCGACCGTGGAGCGGAGGATCTGGCCCCAGAGCATGTCCTCGTGCCACATGTCGGACGAGTACGCGAACTCGCCGGTGACTTTGAGGGTGCCGTCCGGGCGGAGCGTGGACTCACCGATGCCGCCCTTGGTCTGCGAGCCCTGGGTGATCTTGGTCGGAGCACCGTTCGTCCCCATGGTCAGACCCCCTCGGACTGCCGGGCGGCCGCCAGGCGGACCGCGTCCATGATCTTCTCGTAGCCGGTGCAGCGGCACAGATTGCCCGACAGCGCCTCGCGGATGTCCGCGTCGGTCGGGTTCGGGTTGCGCTCCAGCATCTCGTCGGCGGCGACCAGCAGACCCGGGGTGCAGAAGCCGCACTGGACCGCGCCGGCGTCGATGAACGCCTGCTGGATCGGGGAGAGCGTCGCATGCGGGAAGGCACCGCTCTGGCCGGTCCCGGAGTCGGTGCCCTTGGCCTGCCAGCGCCGGGCCTCGTCCGGCGAGGTGCCGCATGCGCCCGTGCCGCAGGAGCGCTGCCGGGCGTAGTCCGCCAGGCCCTCCACGGTGACGACCTCGCGGCCCTCCACCTGCCCGGCCGCGACCAGGCAGGAGCACACCGGCACACCGTCCAGGCGGACCGTGCAGGAGCCGCATTCGCCTTGTTCGCAGGCGTTCTTGGAACCGGGCAGGCCGAGGCGCTCGCGCAGGACGTACAGCAGGGACTCGCCCTCCCAGACGTCGTCGGCTTCCTGCGGGCGTCCGTTGACGGTGAAGTTGACGCGCATTACGCAGCTCCCTCCGAGGCGTGGCGGGTGCCGCGGTACGACTCCCAGGTCCAGGTGAGCGTCCGGCGGGCCATGACGCCGACCGCGTGGCGGCGGTAGCTCGCGGTGCCCCGGACGTCGTCGATGGGGTTGCAGGCGGCGGAGCAAAGGTCCGCGAACTGCTTGGCGACGGACGGGGTGATGATCTTTCCGTTGTCCCAGAAGCCGCCCTCTTCGAGCGCCGCGTTCAGGAACTCCTCGGCGGCCCTGGCCCGGACGGGGGTCGGCGCGGCGGAGCCGATGCCCGTGCGGACCGTGCGGGTCTCGGGGTGCAGGGCGAGGCCGAAGGCGCACACGGCGATCACCATCGCGTTGCGGGTGCCGACCTTCGAGTACTGCTGCGGGCCGTCGGCCTTCTTGATGTGGACGGCCCTGATCAGCTCGTCGGGGGCGAGGGCGTTGCGCTTGACACCCGTGTAGAACTCGTCGATCGGTATGCGGCGCGAGCCGCGCACGGACTGGGCCTCGACCTCGGCGCCGGCCGCCAGGAGGGCGGGGTGGGCGTCGCCGGCCGGGGAGGCGGTGCCGAGATTGCCGCCGACGCCTCCGCGGTTGCGGATCTGCGGAGAGGCGACCGTGTGGGAGGCGAGAGCCAGGCCCGGCAGCTCGCTCCGCAGATTCTCCATGATCTTCGTGTAAGGGACCGAGGCCCCGAGCCGCACGCCGTCCTCGCCGACCTCCCACTCGTAGAGCTCGCCGATGCGGCCGAGGTCCATCAGGTACTCGGGCCGCCGGTGGTCGAAGTTGATCTCGACCATCACATCGGTGCCACCCGCAATCGGCACGGCGGTGGGGTGCTCTGCCTTGGCGGCGAGCGCCTCCTCCCAGCTTGCGGGGCGAAGGAAGTCCATGACCGGCTCTCTTCTTCGTCTCGTGTCGTACGGATCAAGCCAGTTCTGGTGCGGCGGGCCTGGCTCGTTCATGTGCTGTTCACGCGGAGTGGACTCAGTACACCGTCCTGTCCTTTGCCACGGTCAGTCACCGAAACCATGAAGGAGTTGGCTGGCCACGGCGCCCATCTTGTAGATTCATATGAACAGAGGCCATCAGGAACCTCACCGGTTTCCTCTGGAAACACAGCGCATGACCAGGGGACATCGCGGGCTCGGCTTCCGAAGGCCCAGGCCCTCGGAGACCGGGGACCGCCCGCCGGGCCCTCACCCTGACCGAACGTAGATTTCTGGACAAGAACGGCGGCGACGAGACATGCGGCTGCGCGCACTGCTGAACACCGACGCGCTGGGGCTGCGGCTGCTCGGCGGGGAGGACGAGCTGGACCGCACGGTCCGAGGTGTGATGACCACGGACCTCAAGGACCCCAGCCGCTATCTCTCCGGCGGCGAGCTCGTCCTCACGGGCCTCGCGTGGCGGCACGACGCCGCCGACTCCGAGCCATTCGTCCGTATTCTCTCAGGTGCGGGCGTCGCCGCGCTCGCCGCGGGCGAGGCCGAGCTGGGCGATGTCCCGGACGATCTGATCGTGGCCTGCGCCCGGCACCGCCTGCCGCTCTTCGCCGTCCACGAGTCGGTGGCGTTCGCCACGATCACCGAGCATGTCGTGCGGCAGGTCTCCGGCGAGCGGGCCGGGGACCTGGCCGCCGTCGTGGACCGGCACCGGCGCATGATGACCTCGGGCCCGGCGGGCGGCGGCCCGGACGTCGTCCTGGATCTGCTCGGCTCCGATCTGGACCTGCGTGCCTGGGTCCTCTCCCCCGCCGGCCGGCCCATCGCGGGCCCCGCACCGGGCCTGTCGGCGGACGTGTGCGCCACTCTGGCCGCCGGGCAGCTGGCGGCGGCGCGCACAGGCCGCCGCGGGCCTCACCGGGTGACGGTCGGCACTACCACGTACTCGCTGTTCCCGGTCCGGAGCTGGGGGCACCGCCCGGCGGAAGCCGGGGGAGGCCGTACGGGCGGCGCCTCGCGGGACGTGCGGGAGACGGTGCTGTCCGACTGGCTGCTCGCCGTCGAGGCGGACGCCGGGGACTGGCCCGAGGAGCGGCTCGACCTGCTCCAGGGCGTCACCCAGCTGATCGCGGTGGA
Source organism: Streptomyces hygroscopicus (assembly GCF_026168105.1). Classification (GTDB taxonomy): domain Bacteria; phylum Actinomycetota; class Actinomycetes; order Streptomycetales; family Streptomycetaceae; genus Streptomyces; species Streptomyces hygroscopicus_D. The sequence goes on along the minus strand of NZ_LBMW01000008.1, from coordinate 205,232 downwards.
GCGGGACCGCAGGGACGCGGCGCGCACCGTGCGGCGGCGGCTCGCGCAGGAGATCCTGGAGCTGGTGCAGACAGGGGCCGCGCCCGCCGAGATCGCGGCCCGGCTGCGGGTCGCCGCACCCGTGCTGCTGCCCGGCCTCGGATCGGCCCCGCACTGGCAGGTGGTCGTGGCCCGGGTCGAGTGGGAGGACGGAGACATCGAGGGCGGGCCGGTTGCCCAGTCGCTCCTGGAGGAGATCCTCGTCGACCCGCTCTCCACCGGTCCGGAGCACTCGGACCGCATAGCGGTTGCCCACACGGGTGACGAGGCGATCGCACTCGTCCCGCTGCCCGCCGTCACCTCGGAGCACGACGGCTCCGAGTCCGGCATCGTCGCCGACGCGCTCCTGGAAGCCGTACGGGACCCGCTGTCCGCCGGACTCGACGGCGACGGCCGCCTCACGCTCGGCGTCAGCGCCGCGGTGCACTCGGCCGAGGGGCTGCGCGGCGCCCTGGAGGAGGCTCGGCACGCCCGCCGCGTGGCCGCCGCCCGCCCGGGCAGAGTCTGTGCGGCGGGCCACCAGGAGCTGGCCTCGCACGTGCTGCTGCTCCCGTTCGTCCCGGACGACGTGCGCCGCGCCTTCACGGCCCGGCTGCTCGACCCGCTGCGCGACTACGACCGCAGGCACCGTGCCGAGCTGATCCCGACTCTGGAGGCGTTCCTCGACTGCGACGGCTCCTGGACGCGCTGCGCCACCCGGTTGCACCTGCACGTCAACACGCTGCGCTACCGCGTCGGGCGTATCGAGCAGTTGACGAGTCGTGACCTCTCACGGCTCGAGGACAAGCTCGACTTCTTCCTTGCGCTGCGCATGAGTTGAGGTCACGGCGCTGAGGGCATGACGGTCCCATGCGGCGTCGGTGTCCCACGACTTTGTGAAATCCTTCACCCACCCTCTTGGCCCGGCACCGCGATTGGTGCTGGAATGCCGCCACCACTCAACAGCTCGATGGCGTGCTCGGGGAGGGCAACGTGGCGCATACCGCCATGTCTGGTAACGGAACGACCGCAGGTGACGATCCACTCCAGACCGCGGTATGGCGGCTGCGCTCACGCGCGTGCTGGGCCGACGCGGCAGCCCTCCTGCGGCCGGGGACGGCCAAGGCCTCACTCCAGCGGGCCTCACTGCTCGTCGAGCGGTGTCTGTACACGGAGCACGGGTGGGAGGAGGCCGAGGACGCGCTGCGCACGGCCGAGGCACAGGCCCACAGCGACGAGGAGCGGGGCGCGGCGGCCTGCGAGCGGGGGCAGCTGGCGTACGCGTCCACGCTGCACGGCGTGCGGGACCGGGCGGACGAGGCGCGCGCCGCGCTGGGCCGGGCGGCCGCGCTGATCCCGCCGGGCGTCGCCGGCCGGGCGCTGCTGGACTTCCGGCGCGGACTCATCGCCGAGAACCTCGCCGGTTCCCCGCAGGCGGCCCTCGCCGCCTACCGGCGTGCCCACGCGGGCGCCTCCGCGCACGGTGACGCGCTGCTGCTCTCCTGCACGTGGCGCCACCTCGCCGGACTGGCGCTGCGTGAGGGCGAGGTCGCGGAGGCACGGCACGGCTTCGCCGAGTCGCTGCGGATCCGGGAGGAGCTGGGCTACCTGGTCGGTACGGCTCCGGCGCTGGCCTCGCTCGCGGACACGGAACCCGAGCCGGATGCCTCCCGGCTGCGGGCCGAGGCGGGCCGGCTGTTCCGCCTCCTGGGCTGTGTGCCGACCTGGCTGGCACGACAGCTGACGGCGGTCCAGTCGGCGCCGGGGCAGGCCGCTTCGTAGCACTTAGTCATGGTTTGCCCGGATCCTTCTTCAGAGGAAGCTGAGAGATTGCTGTGCCAGGCTGGCGCGCCGATCGGCGACACGGTCACGATCGTGCCGCCCGCACCCTGGTCGCCTCCTGGAGGAGCACCCGATGAGCCTCGTCAACGGCTTGCCCGCACACGTGCTGTTCGTCCACTTCGTCGTCGTACTGGTCCCCCTGACCGCGCTGGCGCTCGTGGCCGGTGCCCTCTGGCCGAGTGCCGCGCGAAGGCTGGGTGCGATCCTGCCGGTACTGGCGTTCGTCACGCTGGTGACCGTGCCCCTGACGACCCAGGCCGGCGAGTGGCTGGAACGGCACGTCGGCAGCGATGCGCTGGTACGCCGGCACGCCGAACTCGGTGACGGGCTGCTGCCATGGGCCGCCGGCCTGTTCGTACTGGCGGCGGTCGTCTGGTGGACGACCCGTCGGGCACCCGCGCCGGGGGGCGACTCCTCGGCCGCGCCCCGAACGCGCGGCGGCATGGTCGTCCGGATCGCGGCGGCGGTGCTGTCCGTTGTGGTGGCGGCCGGCGCCGTCGTGGACGTGTACCGCATCGGCGACTCCGGCGCGAAGGCCGCCTGGCACGACGCCTTCTCCCAGAAGACCACGGGCCAGGGGGGCTGACGCCCGCCCGATCACGGCGTCCGGGGAGGTGTCCTCGGCGGGGGAGGACGCTCTACGGCGTGAGCCGTCAGGCCGCCCCCGCGAAGTGTTCCCGGACGAGCGACTGCACGACCGCGAGGTCCTGTGCGATCAGCGCGTCCAGCAGGGCCGTGTGTTCGGCCGCGTCGGCGACCAGGTCGGCGCGGCCGCGTGTGACGGGGCCGCCGACCAGCGGCCACTGGGCTCGGCGGTGCAGGTCCTCGGCGATCCGCACCAGTTGCTCGTTGCCGGCGAGGCCGAGCACCGCGCGGTGGAAGGCGCGGTCGGACTCCGCGTACGTCGCCCGGCACCCCAAGGACGCGGCCCGGACGGTGGCGTCGGCCAGCGGACGCAGCTGCCCCCAGCGGTCCGCGGGCACCGTACGGGCGAGCCGCAGCATCACCGGAACCTCGAGCAGCGCCCGGATCTCGGCGAGTTCGGCCAGTTCGCGGGCGCCGCGCACGACGACGCGGAAGCCCCGGTTGGGTACGACCTCGACCGCGCCCTCGAGGGCGAGCTGTTGCATCGCCTCGCGTACGGGTGTCGCGGACACCCCGAAGCGCTCGCCGAGCACGGGCGCGGAGTAGACCTCACCGGGGGCCAGCTCCCCCGCGACCAGGGCGGTGCGCAGGGCGTCGAGGATCTGGCGGCGGACGGAGGCCCGCTGGACGACGGGACGCCCGCCCTCCGTGGGCCAGGCCTCCCCGTCGAGCGGCCCCACCTCCGGGCGCGACCGCGGGATCGGCTGCTCGCAGTGGGTGTGCTCACCGCGCGTGGACACCGTGGCGGAGCCGCGTTCGCGCGTCTCGTCGCCCGGCCGGCTCTGCGGCGGCACATCGGCGGCCGCTGCTCGGACGTCCGCGGCCTCCGTATCGACGTAGCCCTCCGCGCGGCGGGAACGGGCCTGCTCCACGGGCTCCTCCTCCGGTCCTGGCGGTGCTGGGCACTACGCGTGTCGTTCATGGCGGTTGTTACCGCTCGTAAAGTACCTTAGGCACCTTACGCTCCGGTTCACACACCGATCACCTTGAATAGGCAAGCCTTGCCTATCGAGAACCCTTGACCGGCGGGCCGAGGGCGCGGACGGGCTCCCGCCGCCCGGCTCACGAAAGGCGGGGCCGTCCTCTACGCCGCCCAGCCGCACAGCGCCGCCCAGGCCCACAGCACCACCCCGTCCGCGGACACCTGCGCCGCCGCCGGCACGTCCGCGCCACCGCCCCGCACCTGCGACGCTCACCCGCCATGTACACCCGCGATGTACACCCGCGACGCCGACCGTAGCGCCAAGCCCGCGGCTGCCGCGGCCGGTTGAGGTCTCATCGGCCGGACCCCAAACCGGCTCGGCACCGCACACCCCTAAGATCCACTCCGAACAAGCCACCGTACGGATCACGGGCGCTTCACAACTTCCCCTCCCGTCGCGGGAACTTTCCGCGGCACCATCCGTACGGGTAGTCTTATTCGAACTCAACTCCCGCCCCTCAAGCGACAGTTCGAGCAGAACGCTGCCCTGGGCATCCCCTTGCACTTCCTTGGCGGCCTCTTGCCCCGAAACCCCCTGAGGGCCGGTGGGATTGGGCCACTATGGCGGGCGTTACGCCCTATCCCAATGCAAGGGACCCCAGATGAGACTGACCGACATATCGCTGAACTGGCTGCTTCCGGGCGCCGTACTCCTCCTGGGCATGCTGGCGGCGGTGGCGGTGCTCGCGCGTGGCAAGCGGTCCAGGGAGAGCACGAGTACCGACGACTCGTGGGAGCGCAGCGAGGAACGCCGCAGGCGCAAGGAGGCCCTCTACGGCACGGCCTCCTATGTGCTCCTCTTCTGCTGTGCGGCCGTGGCCGCGGCGCTCTCCTTCCACGGCCTGGTCGGCTTCGGCGAGCAGAACCTGAACCTCACCGGCGGATGGCAGTACCTGGTCCCGTTCGGGCTCGACGGCGCGGCCATGTTCTGCTCCGTGCTCGCGGTACGCGAGGCCAGCCACGGCGACGCCGCACTCGGCTCCCGGATCCTGGTGTGGACGTTCGCGGCCGCCGCCGCCTGGTTCAACTGGGTGCACGCCCCTCGGGGTCTGGGGCACGCCGGGGCGCCGCACTTCTTCGCGGGCATGTCGCTGTCGGCCGCGGTCCTCTTCGACCGCGCGCTCAAGCAGACCCGCCGCGCCGCGCTGCGCGAGCAGGGTCTGGTGCCACGGCCGCTGCCGCAGATCCGGGTCGTCCGCTGGCTCCGTGCGCCGCGTGAGACGTACCGAGCCTGGTCGCTGATGCTGCTCGAGGGCGTGCGCAGTCTGGACGAGGCCGTCGAGGAGGTCCGCGAGGACCGGCGTCAGAAGGAGCAGAACAAGGCGCGCCGGCGCGAGCAGCACCGGGTCGAGCGCGCGCAGCTCAGGGCGATCAGCCGCGGCCACCGCTCACTGACCGGCGGCAACGGCGGACGCCAGGTCGAGGTGCAGACCGTGGAGCGGGCGTCCGCCCCGGTCTCCTCGGAGCCTGCCATACCAGCGGCGGAACTGCCCGTACGCAGCCGCCCCTCGCTCCAGCCCGTCCGTACCTCCTCCGCCGACCCGATCACGGTGGACCTCACCGCGGAGGACGACACGATGGCCCTGCCCCGGCTCGACTCCCTGGAGCGCAAGCTCAAGGATCTTGAACAGCAGTTCGGCTGAGACCGGACACCATTCCGGGAAGGGGGCTCGGCACGATGCCGCGCCCCCTTCCCGTGCGTCAGGCGGCTTCCGCTGCCAGTTCGAACCACACGGCCTTACCGACACCGTGAGTCCGTACGCCCCACGCGTCCGCGAGGGACTGCACGAGGACCAGCCCCCTGCCGTGCGTTCCGTCATCCGTGTCCGGCACCCGCAGCCTCGGCCTGCGCCCCACGAAGTCCCTTACTTCCACGCGAAGTCCGCTCGATGACACCGTGGCCGTCAGCACCGCGTCGTGATCGGTGTGGACGAGCGCGTTGGTGACCAGTTCGCTGGTGAGTAGTTCGGCTATCTCGGATCGTCCCGGCTTCCCCCAGTGCCTCAGGAGTTCCCGCAGCGCCCTGCGTGCCTCGGGCACCGCCCGGAGGTCCGCCCTTCCCAGCCTGCGCCTGAGCTGCGGGCCCCCCGGCAGGACCGTCGTACCGTTGGTCGTTTCCTCCGCCTTCTTCGCCGAGGAGGCCCCGATGACCACGGGACCGCCCCCTCGTGCTCGCCTCTTCATGACCCCCGCCCGTATGTGGATGCGGATTCCCCTCCTGCTCCAACACGTTCAGTGGGATCCATGCCCCGTAGGGGAGGCGCCAGTCATGTCGAATCGCCAACAACCGAACGCGGAGTCGACTTCGGCCGGGATGACGGGACGTCAGAGCACCACCATTACGCCAATCGGATTGATCGTCATATTTTCGGCATGTCCGGCATGACACATATTGGGATGATATGTACGTTCAATCTCGCATCGGCTCACAGCCGACGTCTCTCAGACAGGAGAACTGATATGGCAACGCGTTCCACCGCTGTTACCGCCGGGCTCGCGGCTGCCGCGGCCCTGGTGGCCACCGGCATCACCTACGCCTCGGCCGCCTCCGAGCCGGTCCAGGCTGCCGCGGTCTCGCCGGCCGCTGTCGCCCCGGCGGCCGGCGCCCCGGCCGCCGCCCCCATGGGCGGCAACGGCAACAACAACAATGGGGGCAAGGGCAACGAGGGTCGTGAGGAGGAGCACCACCACTTCCGTCACCACCGCTTCATCGGCCGGATCCACGTCAACGAGCGGGACTTCCCCGCCGTTCCGGACGGCTGCATCACGATCGTCAGCGGCCTCGGCTCCAACAGCGTCAACGTCCGCAACGACAGCCACGAGACTGTCGAGGTCTTCAACGGTGCCACCTGCGACAACGGGGCTCCCCTCGCCACCGTCGGCCCGTGGAGCTCGAGCAACGGGCTCTTCCCCCGCCACGTCAAGGGCGGTGTGAAGGTCAAGCACGGCGTCGTGGCCAGCATCCGCGTGGTGCGTAACCACGAGTTCTTCCGGTTCGGCGAGTTCGGCGAGCGCGGCGAGTTCGGCGAGCGCGGCGAGTTCGGCGAGTTCGGCGACCGCGGCGAAGGGAAGTGACACGGACACTCGGCGTGTCACTTGGAGAAGAGCGAGAACCCCGGCCCGCCGGAATCGGGCCGGGGTTCCGGTCTTGGCGGCCTCCGCGCTAAGGCCGGGGCACGTTGCGCAGGTTGGACCGGGCCAGCTGCAGCATGCGGCCGACCCCTCCGTCCAGCACCATCTTCGAGGCGGAGAGCGCGAAACCCGTCACCATCTCCGCGCTGATCTTGGGCGGGATGGACAGGGCGTGCGGGTCGGTGACGACGTCGACCAGGGCGGGACCCGGATGCCGGAAGGCGTCCTTCAGTGCGCCCGCGAGTTGTTTGGGCTTCTCCACCCGGATGCCGTACGCACCGCACGCGCGCGCCACGGCGGCGAAGTCGGGGTTCTTGTTGGCCGTGCCGTAGGACGGCAGTCCGGCGACCATCATCTCGAGCTCCACCATGCTGAGGGAGGAGTTGTTGAACAGGACCACCTTCACCGGCAGGTCGTACTGCACAAGGGTCAGGAAGTCGCCCATCAGCATCGAGAAGCCGCCGTCCCCCGACATCGACACGACCTGCCGCTTCCGGTCGGTGAACTGCGCGCCGATCGCCATCGGCAGCGCGTTCGCCATCGAGCCGTGGGAGAACGAGCCGATGACACGGCGGCGGCCGTTGGGCGATATGTAGCGGGCGGCCCACACATTGCACATCCCGGTGTCGACCGTGAAGACCGCGTTCTCGTCGGCGATCTCGTCGAGGAGCGACGCCACGTACTCGGGGTGGATGGGAATGTGCTTCTCGACCCTGCGCGTGTACGCCTTCACCACGCCTTCCAGCGCGTCGGCGTGCTTCTTCAGCATTCTGTCGAGGAAACGTCGGTTGTCCTTGGGCCTCACCCGCGGGGTCAGACAGCGCAGGGTCTCCTTCACATCGCCCCACACCGCGAGATCCAGTTTGGAGCGGCGGCCGAGGTTCTCCGGCCGTATGTCCACCTGAGCGATCCTCACATCGTCGGGGAGGAAGGCGTTGTACGGGAAGTCGGTGCCCAGGAGGATCAGCAGATCGCACTCGTGCGTGGCCTCGTACGCGGCGCCGTAGCCGAGCAGACCGCTCATGCCGACGTCGTACGGGTTGTCGTACTGGATCCACTCCTTGCCCCGCAAGGCGTGTCCCACCGGAGATTTGATCTTCCCCGCCAGCTCCATGACCTCGGTGTGCGCGCCCGCCGTGCCGCTGCCGCAGAACAGGGTGACCTTCTCCGCCTCGTCGATCATCGCCACGAGCTTGTCGATCTCGGCGTCCCCCGGACGGACGGTGGGCCGGGAGGTGACCAGGGCGGTCTGGGCGGGCTGGTCGGGGGCGGGCTGGTCGGCGATGTCTCCGGGGAGCGAGACCACGCTCACGCCGCTTCGGCCGATCGCGTTCTGGATCGCCGTCTGCAGCAGGCGGGGCATCTGCTTCGGGTTGGATATCAGCTCGCTGTAGTGGGAGCACTCCTGGAACAGCCGGTCCGGGTGGGTCTCCTGGAAATAGCCGAGGCCGATCTCGCTCGAGGGGATGTGCGAGGCGAGGGCCAGCACCGGGGCCATGGAGCGGTGGGCGTCATACAGGCCGTTGATGAGGTGCAGGTTGCCGGGGCCGCAGGAGCCGGCGCACGCGGTGAGCTTGCCGGATATCTGGGCCTCGGCGCCCGCCGCGAAGGCGGCGGTCTCCTCGTGGCGCACATGCACCCAGTCGATGGCGGAGTTGCGGCGGACGGCGTCCACGATCGGGTTGAGGCTGTCGCCGACCACCCCGTACAGGCGTTTGACCCCTGCGCGGGCGAGGATGTCGACGAACCGATCGGCGACGTTCTGCTTGGCCATGGATCCATGCACCCCTTCGGTCTGCCTGCATCCATCAATCCACAGGGACCGCGATCACGCCTCCCAAACAGCGGCCGCCGTACGGTCGTCGGCGTAGCCCTTCACCCTCACGAGGGTGTCCGCGAGGAAGGCCGCCAGACCCGGCGGTTCGGCCTCCGACCAGCGGGCCGTCAGGTGTTCGGCGAGCTGCGGCTCGTCGCGCAGCGGGTCGGCGAGGCCGCTGGAGCACAGCAGAAGCGTGTCACCCGGGCGGGCGATGGAGGCGCGGAACCGGAAGGGGTCGCGGGGCGGTTCCGGGGCCGGTTCGTAGGGGCTCGGCGGCGTCGTGATCCCCAGGTCCATGGTGAGCCGGTCGCCCTCGGGGGTCTCGGACGGCAGTGCGCCGAAACCGACCACCGCCTCGCCGGCCGTCTCGGCGGCTCGCGGCTCGATGTCCTGCCACTCGCCGTCCCGCAGCCGGAAGAGACCGCCCCCGCCGACCCCGAAGAAGACGCGCGTACGGCAGGCGGGATCGGCCGGCAGCAGCAGACAGCGGAGGGTCGCGGTGTACTCCTCGGGCTCGACCCCCTGCCCGGCGGCGCTGGCGCGGAGCTTGCCCAGACTGCGGTCGGTGAGCCGCTGGAGACCCGATTTGAGGTCGCCGCGCCGGGCGGCCCGGATGTCCTCGCCGAGGCGGACATGACTGCGCCCGACGGACCGTCCGATCCAGTGACACGCCTCTGCGGCGGCCCGGTGCGCGCCGGGCGTGGCCCGTGCGCCGGTCGCCATGGCGACGAGGAGGAGCGCCTGGTCGCCGGTGCCGAAGCGGGCGGTGAGCAGGGCGTCCCGCCGCGGCTCGCCCCGGTAGCGGCCCGAGTCCCCGCGCGCGGAGACCGCGCGCAGGGTGCAGGCCCCGTAGCGCGCCCCGTCCAGCACGGTGTCGGGAACCAGGTCGTCGAGGTCCTCCGGATCGGCGAGCGGGAGGGCGGTCGGCTCGGCGTGATAGGTGGGCGGCCCGGAGCCCACGTGGTCGACCGGAGCCGGGCCGCGGGGGACGCTGAGCCGGGGCGACGCGACGTCCGCGGCATCGGCGACCCGCACGGCCTGCGATGTTCCGGCGACCGGCACGGCGGCTCCGGCTTCGGTGGCCGCAGGCGCTTCGCCGGGCGGAGCCGGGACGTGGGAGACGGGACCCTGCGGGGTGGTCTCGTACGGAGGGACGGGGGGCGGCGGAGGCGCGTCGCCCGGCGCAGGCGCGGGCGGGCCGGCCGGGGGGCGGTTCGTCGAGGGAGCCACGTCCGCCGGGGGGCGGTCCGGGAGCCGCGGCAGATCGGCCGGAGGGCGGGCGGACCGGAGCTCGGTGGTCGGCGCATCCGCACGGAAGCCCGGGGGCGTCGGTGCGGGAGGGAAGGTCACGGGCCCCGACGGCCGGACGGACGGAGGTTCCCAGGGCGCGGGTCCCCGGGGTGGATCCCCCGGCCGCCGGTCGGCGGACCCGGTGGCAGCCCCCTCGACGGAAGACCCTGCAGGGGCAGCTCCGCTCCCCGGCGGCGCGGGATCCGGGTACGGCCCCGCTCCGCGTTGCTCCGGCACGAGCGGCGGCGCCTCGAGCGGCGCGTCCCCCGCGCTCCCCCGGCCCACCGTCCCCGATGCGGAGGCGAAGCGGTCGTCGAGGGTGTCGGCCGCGGGAGCCGGTCCCGTGTCGCCGGTCGAGTCGTCGTACAACTGCCCCCACCAGTCGTCCTCGTGACCGGTCGGCTTCTCCCCCTGCTGACTCATGCCCCCAATTGTCCACCTCTCGGGGCGTATGAAAACGGGGCATCCGGAAATTGCGGCGAGTTGACAACCGGACCTGGGCCTGAGGAAGGTACAGCGCCGGGTGAAGGGTCTGGTGGGGGCGACCGGGGTGACGACCCGGCTGCAACTCGACTGGCACGCCTAGGAGCGGGGGTGGGTGGCGCGGAACTGACCGGCGCCCTCACGGCCGCACCCGTCAACTGGCACCCGTCATCCGTCATCCGTCAGCCATCACCCGTCAACTGGCACCCGTCACCCGTCACCCGTCAGCGGTCACCCGTCGAGCGTCTCCAGGTCGATCGCGTCCGCGAGCGCCTTCATGCCCGCGTCGTTGAAGTGGAGGTGATCGCCGGGGTCGTATGCCGGCCGGATACGGTCGGGGCGGTGCGGGTCGCGGACGGCGGCGTCGAAGTCGGCGACCCCGTCGAAGAGCCCGCTGCGGATGAGCGCGTTCACCTCGTGCCGCAGTCCCTCGCGGGCCGGCGTCCAGTCCCGGTTATCCCCGAACGGGGTGAGGGTGGCGCCGATGACGTGGACGCCGTGGGCGTGGGCGCGGGCCACGATCCGGCGGTATGCGCGCACGAAGGCGGCCGGGTCGGTCTGGGGTGGAGCGCCCTTGAGGTCGTTGACGCCCTCCAGGACGATCGCCGCGCGTACTCCGGCTCGGGTGAGGACGTCGGCGTCGAGACGGGCCAGGGCGCTCGGGCCGACACCGTCGAGGAGGAGGCGGTTGCCGGAGATCCCGGCGTTCAGGATGCCGGGCCGACGGTCGGCGGGCAGCGCGCGCAGACGCTCCGAAAGGAGGTCGGGCCAGCGCCGGTTGGCACCGAACGAGGATCCGGTGCCGTCGGTGAGGGAGTCGCCGAGCGCGACGACGCTGCCCTCCGCACTGGGACGCAGGACGTCGATGCCGGTCACGTAGTACCAGTGGGAGACCGTGGTCGTGTACGCGGCTCCGCTGGTGTCGGCGGCCCGGTTTCCGTGCCTGGCAAGGTAGTTGGTCTGCAGCGCGGTGCGGTGGTACGTCGCCGGGCCGGAGCCGGTGGGGGTGTGCACGGTGACGAGGAGGTTGGCGTCGGCCGGGACGCGGAGGCGGACGGGGTCGGTGACGCGGTCCTGGCCGACCGGGACGGTCACGGAGGTCGCGCCGGAGAAGGTGGCGATGCGCAGGGAGCCCGGCACGGCGCCGGGCCCCGCAGGCGTCCCCGGAAGCTGCAACGCGACGGTGACGGTGTCGAGTTGGAGCGGCGCGGTACCGAGACGGTTGGAGACGCGGATACGGGCCGCGGTGCCGCCGACACTGGTGTGCACGACGTTGCGGATCGAGGCACCGGGCAGGGCGGGCGCCGTACCGGAGGGCGCGGCCTCCCAGGTGCCGGTCCAGTGCGGGGCCGTCTCGGGCCGGGCGGCCGCGCCGGGGAAGGTGGCCGCGGTCGACATGACGGTGAGCGCCAGGACGGCTAGGCAGCGGCGCCGGGCTCTTCTCGTGCGGGGCAGGTGGCTCATACGGACTCGCCCTTTCCTCGCCGGTCGCCCCGGGCGCGGGGCCGGGAAGCGCTCGATGTCTTCCCGGGACACGCCGACTTCCTAACGCCCCGTCACACGCTCGGCCGAACGACCCGATACCGGCCTCAGGGACCATGCGGTCGTCCTCGTCCGTCCGGTTTCCGCCATTCCCGGACACGGGACCGGCGGAAACCGGACATGACCTGCGGGGCCGTGTGCCTGCCGGTCCTGCGGGGCCGTGTGCCTGCCGGTCCTGCCGTTCCTACCGCTCCTGCCGGTCCTGTCGTCGCAGCCCGCGCTTCGCCTCCATCGCCGCCCTGCCCTCCGCCCCCTTCCGCTTCCACTCGCGCCGCAGCTCCGCGCGCACGCGCGCATCCGTCTTGGCGACGATCCATTGGTTCTCCCTGACCAGCTTGCGATGGCTGTCCAGCCGCCGCTCGGTCAGCTCCCCGGACTCGAGCGCCCCGATCACCGCACACCCCGGCTCCGCGACGTGCGCGCAGTCGTGGAAACGGCACCGCGCGGCCAGTTCCTCGATCTCGGAGAACACCTGGCCCACACCGCTCTGGGCGTCCCAGAGCCCCACCCCACGCAGCCCGGGGGTGTCGATGAGGACCCCACCGCCCGGCAGGGCGAGCAGATTGCGGGTGGTGGTGGTGTGCCGGCCCTTGCCGTCCATGTCCCGCGTGGCCTGCACGGCCATGACGTCCTCGCCGATCAGCGCGTTCGCGAGGGTGGACTTCCCCGCGCCGGACTGCCCGAGCAGCACGGACGTACCGCCGGAGACAACCGCGGCGAGGACGTCGAGTCCCTCTCCGCGCTGCGAACTGACCGGCAGCACCGGCACCCCGGGCGCCACCGTCTCCACGTCCTGGACGAGATGGGCGACCGTCACCGGATCCGGCACCAGGTCGGCCTTGGTGAGCACGACGACCGGCTGCGCCCCGGACTCCCAGGCCAGCGCAAGGAAGCGTTCGATACGGCCGAGATCGAGCTCCGCGGCGAGCGAGGCGGCGACGACCGCGTGGTCTACGTTGGCGGCGAGGATCTGCCCCTCGGACCGCTTGGAGGAGGTGGATCGCACGAAGGCGGTACGGCGCGGCAGATACGTCCGTACATAGCGGGGACTGCCCGCGGGTTCGACGGCGACCCAGTCGCCGGTGCACACGACACGCAGGGGGTCGTGCGGGGTGACGAAGGCGGTGTCGGCGCGCAGAACCCCGTCGGCGGTGATCACGTCGCACTGGCCGCGGTCGACCCGGACGACCCGCCCGGCGACCAGTCCTTCGGCGTCGTACGGGGCGAACGAGTCCGCCCATGCGTCGTCCCAGCCGTAGGGGACGAGCGCGGAGAAAGCAGAGTACGCGGAGGTGGAAGTCAAGGGAGACCCTTCACAAGGGTGGCCCCGGCGGGCGCGCCGTGCGCGCCTTCGGATGAGGTGTCAGCCGGTGGCCACGGAGGTGGATGTGATGAATTCCTGGATGAGGGCAGCGCTCGCCGCAAGGACGGTCATCGGTCACACCTCCTGTTCCTCACTCGGCAGACGGCAGCGGCGGCCAAGCCACCGCGAGAAGCAGATCCACCCTAGAAGCACGGCCTCTCGACCCACCACCGAATTTCCCGCCAGCTCACACCTGTGACAGTGATCAGCGCGCTGTCAGGCGGCGACGCGCCACCAGCCGGCACCGGCTGGTCTGGGATGTCGCGGCGGACCTCGGGGAGGGGAGGTGATCGTCCTGATGCCGGTGAGCATGTTCAACACTCGTCACCAAGGAGCGCACCTCCTCACGGGGCAGGGGCAGAGACCGCCATCGGACACCCGGACGGCGGTCTCGACGTGCCGCTCCGTAGAGACGGTGTCGCCGTGGGCCAGGGTGATCGGGGACGACTCGAGGGCACGTTCTTGCTGATCACCAGCTCGATGCGCGGCTGCCGGAGACATTCATGGCAGTGGATGACGCGCTCGGCACCCGGTAGGCCTGGAGACAGCGAAAAGATGTGTCAGAGTGGAGGAGCTAGGCAGGAGAGGGTGCCTGTCATGTCCACATATTTCGAACCTCACAGGTCGGCCACGGCTCACTCCCTCACCGTCCACCGGCGGAGCGAGGACTACGCGGACCTGTTTGCCCAAGCCCCGGTGATCTTCGCTGCGCTCGCTGGCCCCAGGCACCTGCTGGAGGCGGCGAACTCGGCGTTCTTCGAGACCGTCGGGTGCGACCGCGGCCGCGTCGGCGAGCCGATCACAAAGGTGGTTCCGGAACTGGCTCCGCAGGGCGTCCTCGACCGTCTCGATGAGGTGTACCGCACCGGCGTCGCGTACCGGTCCCGAGACGGGCGGCTCCTGCTGGGCGGCCCGGGCAGGCAGCGGGAGGGGTTCTTCGACTTCACCTACGAGCCCCGCCGGGACGCGGTCGGCCGGATAGACGGGGTCGTGGTGATCGCGGTCGAGACCACCGCGTATCACCACGCGCATCTCCTGGCCGCCGAGCAACGCGTGCTGCTGGAGCAGATCGCACGCGACGCCCCGCTGGAGGAGATCCTTTTCGGCATGGCCACGGCGATCGAGGCGCTCTCCCCGGATGTGATCGTCTCGGTACTGCTCGTCGACGCCGACGGACAGCGCCTGCGGCACGGCACCGCCCCGCGCCTGCCCGAGTTCTACAACGAGGCGATCGACGGGGTGCCCATCGCCGAGGGCGTCGGCTCATGCGGCACGGCCGCCTACCGGCGCCGGCCGGTGATCGTCACCGACATCGCCACCGATCCCCTGTGGCAGGACTACCGCGAACTGGCGTCGCGGGCCGGGGTCGCGGCGTGCTGGTCCACCCCGATCCAGGACGCGGACGGCCGGCTGCTGGGCACCTTCGCGATGTACCACCGCACCCCCAAAGCTCCCACGGACAAGGACATGGCGCTCAGCGCGGCGTTCACCCGCATTGCCGCGCTGGCCGTCGAACGCCATTCCGCGGTGGAGGCGAGCCACGCCGCCCAGGAGCGCGAGAGGGCCGCCCATGAGGATCTGGCCTTCCTGCTGGAAGCCAGCACCGCCATCGCGCGCGAGACACACTATGCCGACAGCCTGCAGCGCATGGCGCGCCTGACCGTTCCGGCTCTGGCGCCGCTGTGTTCCGTCCACGTGGTCGAGCGCGGCCAGGCGCAGCGCATCGCCATCGCCGCGTCTACCCGGGACGGGGAAGTGCTCCTCTCTTCCCGCGCACTGCGTGACGAGGTGGACGCCGCGGTTGCCCGCGTGCTGGCTTCCGGCACCACCGAGACCGTCCGCACCGACGGCCGCTGCGCGCAGCTCGGCGTCACGGGTTACGTGTGCGTGCCACTGGCCACCCGGGGTCACGCCTTCGGTGTGCTGACTCTCCTGGCCACCGGCCTCCCCCTGGACGGCCGCACGATCGCCCTGGCGCAGGAGCTCGCCCGCCGGGCTGCATCGAGTGCCGACAACGCCCACCAGTTCAGCGACCGCGCCCGGCTGGCCCGCGATCTGCAGGCAGGCCTGCTGCCTCCCGAGTTGCCCAGAATTCACGGCGCCACCTTGGCGGCCTCGTACCATCCGGCAGGCGAAGGACTCGATGTCGGCGGCGACTTCTACGACATCTTCCCGCTGCCCGACGACCGCTGGGCGCTCATGATCGGCGATGTGTCCGGGCGCGGCGCGCTGGCCGCCACCACCACCGGAATCGTCCGCCACACCGCACGCGCCGCCGCCCGCCTCCTGAACGACCCGGCGGCGGTGGTCTCCGCCATCAACGACGCGTTGACGGGGAGCACCGCCGATGACGACCAGTTCGTTTCGCTCGCCTACGGCGAGCTGTGGCACACCGCGTCCCACCTCGCGCTGAATCTGATCCGAGCAGGCCACGTCCCGCCGCTCGTGCGCCGCGCCGACGGCACGGTCGTGGAACTCGCCGAACCGGGGCTGCTGTTGGGTATCGATCCCGACCCCGGCTTCTGCCCGTCCGGCATCGAACTGCACCGTGGCGACAGCCTGGTCCTGGTCACCGACGGCATCACCGAGGCTCGTTCGGCCGACGGTGAGTTCTTCGGCGAGGACCGCTTGGCCGACGCGCTTGTCGCCGTCCGGACCACCACGCCCACCGCCGCCGCCGTCGTCGAGTCCGTCACCGCCGCGGTCACCACGTTCGCAGGCAATGCCACCCTCGACGACCAGGCCGTACTGGTTGTCACCGCCGCCTGACAGTCCGCCGGCGTCCAGGGCGATACACAGACAACGACATGATCGACGTTGGTGGCCGACACCCGGCCGTCGGAACGCTTGGACGAGGTCGACCGGACTAACGCCGTACGGCGGGCAGTAGCCTCAGCACCTACCGCGGTCGCTGCCTTCGCGGTCGACGGCTTCCCGGACGATGCCGACCGGTGTGACGACATCGCACTGGCCACGGTCGACACGTACGAGACGACCGGGCAGGAGACCCTGCTTCCAGAGGGTGCGACGAAGCCGAAAAAGAGAAGAAAGATTCAAGGGGAGCCCTTCACGGGGGTGACCCCGGCCGCGCGCACTCGCAGGCGCGAAGAAGACGGGAAAGATCAGCCGGAGGCGACAGAGGTGCCCGGGCTCAGCCATCCGTCGAGCAGCCAACCCCGTTCACCGTGAACTCGCCGGGTGCCGAGTTGCCGCCGTGCCACGAGGCGATGAAGCCGATCGCGAAGGTGCCGTTCGCGGGGACCTGCTTGTTGTAGGCGGTGGCCTTCGCGGTGACCTCGGCGCCGTCCTGGGTGTAGGTGCCGTCCCACATCTGCGTGATGCGCTGGCCGTCCTTGAAGGTCCAGTCGATGCGCCAGTCCTCGAGCGCCCTGGCCGAGGTGACCGTGACCGTGGCCTGGAAGCCCTCCGGCCACTCGTCGACGATGTGGTACTTCACCCGGCAGGTCGTCGGTGAGGCCTCGGCGGGCTGCGCGGGCGAGTCCGCCACCGGGCTTGTCGACGTGCCCTGCGGTTCGGCGTCGGAGTCCCCCTTCTTCGTTCCGGCGCCCGAGCCGGCCGGGCGCGAGGTCGAGGACGCACCGGTCGTGCCCTTGCCCGAGGGCGGCTCGAGGTGTGTCGAGGGGGGTGCCGGAGCGGCGACCGGCCGTCGGTCTGCCGAGTCGCCGCCCGCCGTCGTGGCTCCGCCGGAGTCGCCGAGCTGCATCAGCGAGACCGTCAGCGCGAGCACGGACACGATCACGGCCGCGACGAGGATCCCGGTGCGGCCGATCCTGGGCCGTGCCGAGGTGCCGACGGCGATGCCCCGGTCCGTGCCCGCGTCGGCGCGCCCGCCGGTCAGCCCGGCCTCCGCGGCGCGGCGCCGCCGCTCCAGATACGCGAGCCCGCCCCAGCCGATCACCCCGCTCGCCAGCGCGGCGGGCATCCCGCCGCCGTACAGCCGCAGGCACGCCGCGGCCTCCGCGCACTCCACACAGGTGGCGAGGTG
This sequence comes from Streptomyces hygroscopicus, assembly GCF_026168105.1. Lineage (GTDB taxonomy): Bacteria > Actinomycetota > Actinomycetes > Streptomycetales > Streptomycetaceae > Streptomyces > Streptomyces hygroscopicus_D. The sequence continues at coordinate 188,110 of NZ_LBMW01000008.1, read as the reverse complement.
CCGCGAGAGGTCCTCCGGCGTCCCGGTGCCCGGCGAGCGGGTGACCGCGTCGAGGAGCCGGGCGTAGCTGCGGCAGCGCGCGTCCATGGGCGTGTCGAGGCGGTTGCGCTGGCAACGGTCCCGGAACAGCGCCCGCACCTGGGCGAGTTCCTCCGCGGCGGCCGCGGGGTCCAGTCCCAGCCTGCGGGCCACGTCGGTCAGCGGCAGCGACTCCACCTCCGCGAGCCACAGCAGCGCCGCGTCCGGCTCCTGCATGTCCCTGAGCCCGCGCAGGGCCAGCGGCCGCCTCAGGGGCGGTCCGGTGTAACGCCCGGCCTTGTCGGAGTTGAGCCACAGCCGCAGATCGGGGTCGAGCCGGTGCCCCTTGCCCTCGGTCTCCCAGGCCGCGGCGGTGGTGCGGACCGCCGTCAGCAGCAGGGGAATCCGGGGCAGCCACGGGGTGCGGCGCCCGGTGGCCTTCGCCTGGGCCTCGGCGGCACGGGCCTCGTGGACGCCGTGGGTGAAGGCCTCGGTGGCCAGTTGCCTGCCGGCTGCCGCATCGGAGGCGCACAGGTCGGCGTACGACAGGACCGCGTCCCAGCACTCCGAGAACAGAGCGGCCTCGGCGACGTCCTGGGGGGTCGGCAGGTCGGGCATGGGGGCTCCTGCATCAACTGCTTCCGCAAGCAATGCCAACCCAACTGAAATACAGGCCAGTTGAGGGTCGTCTCACGACAGCCCAGAGCTTTTCACGGTTCCCGCACAACTGACAAGCGGCGTTTTCACATGCTGTTACGAGTGGTTGCCGCTCCGTGGAGTTGTACGGATCGCGACCCCGCTTCGACTCACCGAGTGCGACACGATTTTTCCTGTCACCGTGCGCCGGGTCCGATCCCCCGGTTACGCGCGCAACGGCTCCTCCGTGTCTTCCCGCGCCGGGAGGCTGTCCATGAATGAGCTGACCGAGAACACCGCGCGGCCGGGGCCGGGCGGGCCGTAGCCGGGCGGCGAGGAGAGCCCGAAGTCGTCCATCGCGGCGCGGTAGGCCTCGAGCAGACGGATGTGGTACTCCAGCGGCGCGCCCTGCGGGTTGGCCTTGCCGAGCGGGGTGGTCGGCTCCGGGCACCAGGTGGTGAAGCGGGGAGTGATGCCGTGCGACATGAAGAAGCGCAGGCCCTCCGTGGTCGAGGCGATCGCGTCGTCGACCGTGGTGAAGCCGAAGGGCTCGGCCATCTCGACGCCCGCCACGAAGTTGGGAATCACATTGCGCGCGCCGAACACGTCCGCCGAGTCGAGGATGCGCCGGTGCCACTCGTCGCGGCCGACGTAGCGCTCCTTGCCGGGGCAGTACAGTTCGAACAGGCGCCGGTCCCACACCTCGTAGTTGGGGTGGTAGATCTGCACGCCGTAGTCCTTGAACCGCTGTACGTCGTCCTTCGGCAGCGCCTGGGCGACCACCTTGCCGATCCAGCGGCCGGGGAAGCGCTCCTCGATGGCCTTGGCGTAGTGCCCGTAGAAGTCGGCCTCGTCACGCCCCGCCACCCTGGACGTGATCGCGCCGCCGGTGAGCGTGTAGGCGGTGGACGCCTTCGCGGTGTCGTACCGGTCGATGATCTCCAGCGCCTCGAGGACCTCCTCGACGTCCTTGACCCCGGTGTAGGGCCGGCCTGCCGCCTTGTGCTGGCGCCAGTTGTGATTGATGTCGCAGTACTGGCACTCCTCCTTGGCGCCGAAGTACTGGCAGACCCGGAAGACGGTGAGATAGATCAGATAGCCCCACTGGATGGTCGGGGCCACCTCCATCACGGACTTTCCGTTGGAGAGGGTGTGCCGGTAGTACTCGGGCATGGGCGGCACCCCGACGTCCGCGATCCGCCGCCCGTCCAGGTAGAGCCCGAGCAGCCCCTCCTCGTCGGCGGCCACACGGTACGGGGAGGACGGATTGACCCGTACGGAGACGACGGTCCGCCGCAGGTCGTACGGGCCGCCCGTGAGGATGATCTCCTCCGGCGGGCGCCGCAGCGCCGCCTCGCCGAGCTGGGGCAGGGTGCCGTGGTCGAAGGAGAAGATGAAGTACGACTTCGGCTTGACCTCGCCGTTCTCGTTGTCACTGAGCGCGGACGCATCGAAGGCCACACCCCCGCGGAGGAGATCCTCCTTGAAGACGGCTTCCCGCGGTACGTGCGGGAATCGCCCCATCAGCTCCTCGACCAGTTCGGTGCGGCTGCCCATCCCGTCTCTCCTCCCGGCTCAGGCGTTCGACTCCTCACGGTATGCCCCCGTCCTCACGTCAGCCGTGCCGGGTCCCCGCACGGCGCGCGATGTGCTCGGGCGGGCGTATGTCCGGCGGCAGCAGGGGGTCGGGCTCGGGGACGCCCCAGGTCGCGCTGAGCGGCAGGGTCCCGGCCCACACCCCCAGCTCGGCGTCGGGCCCGTCGCCGTCGTCGGGGGCGCCCGTGCGGATCTTGACCGAGGCCTCTTCGAGGGACAGGGCGAGCAGGGTGGTGGCGGCCAGTTCCCTGCGGCTGGGCCGGCGGGCGTAGGACCACTGGCCCGGCGTCGCGTGTTCGGTGAGCCGGCGCAGCCCCTCGAGCTTCTCCTCCGGGTCGGTGACCCTGCGGGCGGCGCCGTGAATGATCGCGCTGCGGTAGTTCACGCCGTGCTCGAACACCGAGCGCGCGAGGACGAGCCCGTCGACGTGCGTGACGGTGACGCACACGGGGCCCCCGCCCGCGAGGCTCCGGCTGGCCACGGAGCCGTGCACGTACAGCTGCCGTTCGTCGCGCCCGTACGCCGTGGGCACCACCAGGGGCCGCCCCTCGACGATCACGCCGAGGTGGCAGACGAACCCCGCGTCGAGGATCGCGTCGAGATCGGCCCGCTCGAGGCTGCCCTGGCCGCGCAGGCGGCGGTGCCGGGTGAGGTCGGTCTGCGGCAGGACGGAGGGAAGCGGGGGCTCGGTCATGGAGGGAACGCTACCGGCTCGGGTGCGACGCGCACGATCACGGCAGCCGGCGGCCAAAGGACAGGCAGGAGAGGGGCCACGGGCATGACGGACCCGGGAGTTCATCGGGCCGTACCTGCCGATCGGCAGGTACGGCCCGTACCCCGAACGCCTGCGGCAGCAGTTCGAGGGCGTGATCTGGCGGTTCAAGACCGGCGGGCAGTGGCGGGACATGCCCCAGGAGTTCGGCCCTGGTCGACCGTCTCCAACCGCTTCGCCAGTGGCGGGACATGCCGCAGGAGTTCGGCCCTGGTCGACCGTCTCCAACCGCTTCGCCAGTGGCGTGACGTCGGCGTGTTCGAGGCCCTGCTGGAGGGCCTGATCGCGGAGGCCGCAACGCGGGGCGAGGTGGACCTGTCTCACCGCCCTCACCCTCGACCTGGAGCCGGACTTCGAGGTCGAGCAGCGAGCGGCTTCCGCACTTCCGGGCGGAGTTCACCCCAGCAGCGGCCGAGGCCCGCCCATGGCCGGGACACCGTGGCGCTGCACTTCACCGAGACGTATCGGAACACGTTCGTCCGGGACGTGCTCGGCGGCTGACCCGACCGTACAGCCGTACAGCCGTGCCGACGTGGCCGTACTTCATAAAACCCCTTTCCTAACCCCTTGTAGAAAGCCTCTGCGGCGCCATAGCCTGACGCCGCGCCGAGGCACTGGGCCTCGCCGGGGCCCGGAGGGGATCGAGGACGTGCCGGTGCTGCGCCTTCCCGGGGGACAGCCCCCGGACCCCCGGCCGTGCACCCGGAACCGGCGGTCGTCAGCGGGAGGGGTCCTGTGAAACGCAGCACCTCACGCGACATTCGTACGGCGAACCGGTACCAGGTGCTGCGCCAGATCATCGCCCGGTCACCCACGTCCCGGCAGGAACTGGCCGCCGCCACCGGGCTGAGCCTCGTCACGGTCGCCACGCTCGTCGGCGAGCTGCTCGACCTCGGCATGCTGACCGAGGTCGGCTTCGAGGACTCGGCGGGCGGCCGGCCACGCGGCCTGGTCGCCGTCAACGCGTCGGGGGGCGCGCTCATCGGGGTCGACATCGCGGAGACGTATGTCCGCGTCGAGCTGTTCGACCTGGCGCTGACCACGCTGTCCCGCGCCGACGAGGACATGCGCCCCGGCGAGAACCGCCCGGAGCAGGTCGTCGCCCATGTGGCCGCGGCCGTCGGCTCGGTGGTCGCCCAGGCCGGTGTCGAGGGCGCCCGCGTCCTGGGCGTCGGCGTCAGCGTGCCCGGCCAGGTCGACCGCGACCGGGGCGTCTGCGAATACGCCCCGAACTGGGACTGGCACGAAGTACCGCTGCTCGATCTGCTCGCCGAGCACATCGCCCACCCCCTGTTCCTGGACAACCCGCTGCGCGCCTGCACCGTCGCCGAGCTGTGGTTCGGCGCGGCCCGGGGCCGCGGGGACACCGTGGTCGTCAATCTGGGCACGGGGGTCGGGGCCGGGCTCGCGCTGGGCGGGGGACTGCACCGCGGCGTCAGCAACAGCGCGGGCGAATGGGGCCATACGACGCTGGTGCTGGACGGACGGCTGTGCCACTGCGGAAACCACGGCTGTGTGGAGACGTATGTCGGAGCGCCCGGCATCATGCTCAACCTGCAGGAGCTCAGCCCGCACAGCACCCTGCTGGACCCCGAGGACCAGACCGCCACGATCGACGCCCTCGCCCGGGGGGTCGCCGCGCAGGACCCGGTCGCGCTGAAGGTCGTCCGGGACACCGGCCGCTACCTCGGCGCCGGGATCGCCACCCTGGTCAACCTGATCAATCCCGAAGTGGTCGTGCTCAGCAGCTGGGTCGCGGCCGCGCTCGGCGCCCCGCTGCTGAACGAGGTGCGCGAGGCCGTCGGCCGGCATGCGCTGAGGCGGCCGTTCGCGGCCACCGAGATCGTCCTGTCCCCCATTCCCACCGACCCGGTGTGCCTCGGAGCCGCGACCTTCGCCCTGGAGGGCGCTCTCCAGTCGGTCGGCACGGCGCGCCCGGAACGCGCGCCGGCAGATCCACCATCAGGTCCGTCCTCACGACAGCCGCAGCCGCGGCCGCACTCACCGTCACGGGGCCCTGATTTCCGCCCTGCCCTCGAGCGCCGCCGATCCCGGCCGAGCTAGGAGACCGATGTCCTTGCGCACCTCCCCCGAGCTCTCGGCTTCCTACCCGCTCTCGGCTTCGCCCACGCGGGCGGACCCCCATGAGCAGCGGGGACCCCGATCGGCCGGCGCGTACCTCGAAGACGTCTCGCCGGGCAGCGGGGCGCTGCCGCCCCGCGCCTGGTACGCCTCCTCCGACGCCGCATCCCTGTCCCTGAACGGCAGTTGGCGCTTCAGGCTGTCGGCGACGGCCGACGCCCAGGACGACGCGTTCGCCGAACCCGGATACGACGCCGGGGGCTGGGCGGAGGTTTCGGTCCCCGGCCACTGGGTCCTCCAGGGCAACGGCTCCCTCGGCTCCCCCATCTACACCAACCACCTCTACCCCTTTCCGGTCGACCCGCCGCGCGTGCCGACCGAGAACCCCACCGGTGACCATCTGCGCTTCTTCGACCTGCCGTCGGACTGGCCGTCCAACGGCGGGGCGGTGCTGCGCTTCGACGGCGTCGAGTCCTGCGCCCGGGTGTGGCTGAACGGCACGGAACTCGGCGAGTTCAAGGGCTCGCGGCTGCCGCACGAGTTCGCGGTGGGACATCTGCTCGAGGAGAACGGCAACGTGCTCGCGGTGCGGGTCCACCAGTGGTCCGCGGGCTCGTACCTGGAGGACCAGGACCAGTGGTGGCTGCCCGGCATCTTCCGGGACGTCACACTGCTGCACCGCCCCGCGGGCGGCGTCCTCGACTTCTTCGTGCACGCCTCCTACGACCATGTGACGGGCGAGGGCACGCTGAAGGTCGATTCGGACGTGGCCGGCCGGGTCACCGTGCCCGCCCTCGGCATCGAAGCCGCCACCGGGGAGTCGGTGACCGTGCCCGTCGAGCCGTGGACCGCGGAGACCCCGAGGCTGTACGACGGCGTGCTGGTCACCGAGGGCGAGCGCGTACCGTTGCGGATCGGCTTCCGCACGGTCGTCCTCCAGGACGGCCTGATCAAGGTGAACGGAAAGCCGGTCCTGTTCAAGGGCGTCAACCGGCACGAATGGCATCCGGAGCGGGGCCGCGCCCTGGACCTGGAGACCATGCGCGAGGACGTGCTGCTGATGAAGCGGCACAACATCAACGCCGTGCGCACCTCGCACTATCCGCCGCATCCGGCCTTCCTCGACCTGTGCGACGCATACGGTCTCTGGGTCATCGACGAGTGCGACCTGGAGACCCACGGCTTCGTGGAGCAGGCCTGGCGCGACAACCCGGTCGACGACGACCGCTGGACCCCGGCACTCCTCGACCGGGCCGCCCGGATGGTCGAGCGCGACAAGAACCACCCCTCGGTGGTCATCTGGTCCCTGGGCAACGAGGCCGGCACCGGCCGCGGTCTGACGGCCATGGCCGAGTGGATTCACGGCCGGGACGCCTCACGGCTCGTGCACTACGAGGGCGACGTCAACTGCCGTGACACGGACATGTACTCGCGCATGTACGCCTTCCACGAGGAGGTCGTAAGGATCGGCAGGGGCCTGGACGGCGGCACCCACCGGCGGCGCGAGCTCCCCTTCGTCCTCTGCGAGTACGGTCACGCCATGGGCAACGGCCCCGGTGGCATCGACGACTACCAGCGGCTGTTCGAGGCGTACGACCGGCTCCAGGGCGGGTTCATCTGGGAGTGGATCGACCACGGCATCAGGGACGAGCGGTACGGCTTCGCCTACGGCGGCGACTTCGGTGAGGAACTGCACGACGGCAACTTCGTCTGCGACGGGCTGCTGTTCCCCGACCGCCGGCCGTCCCCGGGCCTGGTCGAGTACAAGAAGGTGATCGAGCCCGTCCGGATCGAGTGCGACGGAGCGGACGGGGCCGTACGGGTCCGCAACGCGTACGACTTCGCGGACCTCTCGGGGCTCACGTTCGTCTGGTCGTACCAAGTCGACGGCGAGACGGTCGAGTCCGGCCCGCTCCCCGTGCCCGCGCTCGCGCCGGGCGAGTCGGCGCACGTGAAGCTGCCGGTTCCGCCCGACACCCGGGGCGGTGAGACACAGTGGACGGTACGGGCGCTGCTGGCGTCCGACACCGCGTGGGCGCCTGAGGGCCATCGGGTGGCATGGGGCCAGTTCCCCGTCGCGGCGCGTCCCCCGGTACGGATCGCCCCCGGCCGGGCCCCCGTGCTCGGCGAGGGCCTCATCACCCTCGGCCCGGCCTCCTTCGACGCCCGCTCCGGCACGCTGAAGTCCATCGGCACGATCGACGTGAGCGGGCTGCGCCTGGACGTGTGGCGGGCGCCCACGGACAACGACGACGGCGCGGAATGGCAGACGGACATCCGCTACGGCCTGCTGTGGCGCAAGTTCGGCCTGCACCGCATGCGGCACCGCGTGGACGCGGTGGAGCCGGGTGACGACGCGCTGACCGTGCGGACCAGGGTGGCGCCCGCCGCCCGGGATGCGGGCCTCGCCACCGTGTACCGCTGGACGTCGGACGGCGAGCGCCTGCGGCTGACCGTGTCCGTGGGGCCGGAGGGCGACTGGACGGTGCCGCTGCCGCGGCTCGGGATCCGGTTCGGGCTGCCCGGCTCCGCGGACCGCGTGCGGTGGTTCGGCGGCGGCCCCGGCGAGGCTTACCCGGACACCCGGTCGGCCTCCGAGCTGGGGCGTTGGGAGTCCACGGTCGACGCGTTGCAGACGCCGTACGTCCGGCCGCAGGAGAACGGCGCCCGCGCCGACGTCCGCTGGGCGGAGATCGGCGGCCTCAGGATCGAGGGCGACCCGGAGTTCTGGTTCAGCGCGCGGCGCTGGACGAACGAGCAGCTGGACGCCGCCCGGCACCTCAGCGACCTGACCCCCGGCGGCACGGTATGGGTCAACCTCGACCACGGCCAGCACGGCATCGGTTCGCAGTCCTGCGGTCCGGGCCCGCAGCCGCGGCACTTCCTGCGGGCCGAGCCCGCGGAGTTCTCGTTCGTCTTCTCGGAGATCGGCTGACCTCGGTGAACGGACCACCACCGAAGGGCCGTTCAGGCCGCGTCGGCGGCCGCTTCGGGGTGGCGGGTGCGGACCGGGGTGAACAGGGCCAGTGCCGCCACGCCGACGCAGCAGACGCCGGCCACGGCGCCCACCGATGCCGTGCCGTGGTGCTGGGCCGCCCAGGTCACCACGGCCGCGCCGACCGGAGCCGCCGCGTAGTGGATGGTCCAGAACGCGGAGGTGACCCGGCCCAGCAGATGCTCGGGGGTCACCTGCTGGCGCAGGGACATGGAGCAGGTGCCCGCGATGCTGACACCGCCCAGGAACGCCGCGGTCAGGAGGGCGACGGCCGGTACGTCGCGGGCCCAGCCGATGGTTCCCAGGGCGCAGCCGCAGACGGCCACCGCACCGATCCAGGTGGGGCCGAACCCGAGCCCGCGGCGTACCCGGTCCACCAGCAGCGCGCCGGTGATCGTGCCGAGCGCGCCGACCGCGAGGACGGTACCGACCGTGCCGTCGCTCTGCCCCAGGTCGTGCTTCACGTGGTAGATGAGCAGGTCGTTCAGGCCCAGCTCGAGAAAGCTGAACAGCGTGAGCAGCAGCGTCAGAAAGCGCAGCACCGGGTGGCGCCGCAGAAAGGACGCCCCGGCGAGCAGGTCCCGCCACAGTCCCTGCGGCGCCGCCGCCGGTTCGGGCGGCGTGGCCCGCCCGAACCGTACGAGGCCCAGGCAGAGTGCCGACACTCCGAAGCTCGCCGCGTCCACCGCGACGGCAGCGGCCGGTCCCGCCCAGGCCGCCACGACGCCTGCGCACAGCGGTCCGGCCACTCCGGCCGCGGCGGCGGTCGCGTTGAGCCGTCCGTTGGCGGCGGTGATCCGCTCCCCGTCGACCAGGCCGCGCACGGCGGTGACGTACGCGACCGCGAACACCATGCCGACGGCCTCGCACACGGGAAGCACCGCGTACAGCAGCCAGATCCGCGGTCCGGCGAGCCACACCAGCGGAATCAGCCCGTAGAGCACCATCCTCACCAGGTCACAGGCGATCAGCAGCTTCCTGCGGTCCGCCCGGTCCACCAACACGCCGGCGAACAACCCGGCCAGCACCGAGGCCGCCCCTCCGGCCGCCGTCAGCAGGCCCATCCGCGCCACGGACCCGGTCGCCTGCAGCACCAGCAGCGGCAACGCGATCAGGGCGAAGGCGTCTCCGAGAACCGAGAGGGTCTGTGCGGCCCAGAAGATGCCGAAGTCCCGGTTCCGGCCCCGCGATCGCGTCTCCCCCACGTGCCGCTCCCTCTTGCCCCGGTGCCCCCCGGAACCGATGAACGATCAAGACGTACCACCGTACGACGGACTGTCCCCGGCGGTCGCGCGCTTTTCCGCCGCAGGGCAGCGCGCGCGGCCCGGGCGTCCCTGAATACCCGGGCGACTGCATGGAGGAGTCCCTGGATACACGGGTGTTCCTAGATCCATTAGGGTTTACCCTAGGGAAGCCAGTATGCAGGAGTTGGTCACATGGCCCGTGCCGGACTCACGACCGCCCGACTCGTCGCGGGGGCAGCCGACCTCGCGGACGAGGTCGGCTTCGAGAACGTCACCGTCTCCGCCCTGGCCCGCCGCTTCGGCGTGAAGGACGCGAGCCTGTACTCGCACCTCAGGGGCGTGCAGGACCTGCGCACGCGGATGGCCCTGCTGGCGGGCGAGGAGATGATCGACCGCATCGCGGCGGCGGTGGCCGGACGCGCCGGCAAGGACGCGCTGGCCGCGTTCGCGGGCGCCTACCGGGAGTTCGCGCTCCGGTACCCGGGGCGGTACGCGGCCACCCAGATCCGCATCGACCAGTCCCTGGCAGCCGAGTCCCGCGCCCTGCGCCGCACCGCCGAGATCACCTACGGCATGCTCCGCGCCTACGGCCTGCAGGAGCCCGACCGCACCGACGCGGTCCGGCTGCTGCGCAGCACCTTCCACGGCTATTGCGCCCTCGAGGCCACCGGCGGCTTCGGTGCACCCAGGGACGTCCAGGCGTCCTGGGAGAAGGCCGTCGACGCCCTGCATTTGACGCTGAGGCACTGGCCCCGCGAGGAGGAGAAGGACCATGACTGACCTCCACCACGACGTGTGCGGCCAGGGCCCGTGCTCCTCGTCATCCCCGGCGGGGCCGGGCACCCCATGGCGCTCGACCGGATGACGGCACACCTCGCCGACCGCTTCACGGGCGTCACGTACGCCCCCCTCGGACTCGCCCATGGGCGCCTGGGCCTGCCCGTCGGGGAGCAGCACGTGGAAGGGACGGCTGCCCTGAAGTCCGTGTCCGCACGGCTCACCCTGGCCGTGGGCACGGGTTCCCGCGGCCATCTCCTGCACCGGACCGCCTCATCGGCGGCCCAGCTGCCCGGCGCGGGCTTCGCCGAGTTCCCCGGCGGGCACGTCGGAGCCGTGCAGCGCCCGGAGGAGTTCGCGGCGAGACTCGCGGACACGCTGCCTGCCGGATGCCCGTGACACCCGTGCGCGGCTCACCAGCCGGTCATGAGCAGATGGTTGAGGAGAAGGGCGAGCACCGCCTGGGCCGCGAGCCAGCTCCGGCGGTGGGTGAGGAACGCGCAGGCCGGCAGCAGCCACAGGGCGAACGGCAGCCAGATGCGCTCCGTTTCCGCCTTGCTCATGCCCGACAGGTCGGCCACGAGTACGGCGAGCAGGGCGGCGAGGACGAGCAGGGAGAGACGGGTTTCGGCGCGGGACCGGCCCACGGTGCCCGGCTCACCCTCGGGCCTTCCCGGCGTGTCCGGTCCCCGCGTCACAGCGCCCACCCCCCGGCTGCGGACCAGCGCGGCGACGGCGTGTCGCAGGCCGGCCGCCGTCGCGAGGCCCGTGATGAGCACCGTGCAGGCGAGGTTCGCCCATACCCAGTAGCCGTACGGGCGGATTCCGCCGATGCCCTGGTAATAGCGTCTGACCAGCAGGTGGTAGGCCTCCCACCAGTCGAACCCGCCGAGGGTGAACGCGAGCGGCACGACGGCGAGCCCGGCCAGCCCGGCGGGCAGTGCGCGCCAGGGCGGTCGGGCGCCGCGGCTTCGCGCGAGTACCAGTGCTGCCGCCCCGATCAGCGCGAACAGGGTGAGGCCGTAGGAGAGGTAGCAGGTCAGGCCGAACAGCAGACCGGAGGCGAAGGCCAAAACGAGCGGCCGGCGCCCCGTCAGGGCGAGCGCGAGCAGGGCCACCGACCAGGCGGCCACCGCCGTGAAGTACCCGTCGGCCGACGTGCCCACCCACACGGCGGCGGGGGCCAGGACGAGAAACGGGGCGGCACGGCGAGCGAGGGTCTCGTCGGCGAGTGCCCGTACGGCGACGAGCACCGCGACCGCCGCGGTCGTACCGACGGTGATGCACCAGGCGCCGGCCCACCCCCCGCCGCGCAGCCCGATCCGGTCGAGGAGCACGAAGGTGAGCGTGGCCGCCGGTGGGTGGCCGGCCACGTGCGCGGGCCAGGGAGCGGGTGTGCCGTCCACGATGTGGCGGGTGAAGTCCCTCAGGGCCGCGGGGATGTCGTGGAAGCGGCCGATCACCCGGAGGTACTCCTCCCGGGTGGTCAGCCGTCCGGCGACACCGCGCTGCCAGCCGTCCACCAGTGCCAGGGACCACGTCCAGGCCAGGGCCGTGCCCCAGGCCGCCGCGAGCAGCGCGCGCCAGGAAAGCCGGGCGGAGAGGGCCGGGCCGTACCCGACGACGGCGACCGCCACCGCCAGGGCGGCCGGGGTACCCGGGCCGAGGTGCGGGCCCCAGGTGGCGAACAGCGGGGGCCAGAGGACGAACAGCGTGCCGTGGGCGTGCTGGATGTGGCGGCCGATCAGCACGGCCGCCACGACGAGCAGGACGGCGACCAGGGCAGCGGCCAGATCACGGAGAGGGAAGCGGATCACACCGGGACACGCTAGGCCGGAGGCCGGCCGACGAGGTCGCACCCGGACGGGACGTCAGCATTTCGTCATGGGTCGCGTACCCGCCGGCCGGCCGTACCCGGCCTACGGTCGACCCATGCGCGACCACAGACTTCCCTCCTCGCCCGGCTTCTGGCGCAGCCCGCTGCGCGGCCCCCGGTTCACCTCGGTGCTCGGCGTCGTACTGCTCGCGGGCATCACGGTGCTGTTCGTGACCGGGCTGCTGTCGTACGCCGCCTACAACCCGAACCTGTCACCGGTGAACGACATGACGCCCGACAAGGGCCTGCTCGGGTTCTACCTCTTCCCCTGGCCGACCGGGCCGCACTGGCTGTACCGGCTCACCCAGGGCGTCCACGTCACGCTCGGGATCACCCTCATCCCTGTCCTGCTGGCCAAGTTGTGGTCGGTCGTGCCGAAGCTGTTCGAGCTGCCACCGGCCCGCTCGCTCACCCACGCGCTGGAGCGGATCTCGCTGCTCCTGCTGGTCGGCGGGGGTCTCTTCGAGTTCACGACCGGGGTGCTCAACGTCCAACTCGACTACATCTTCCCCGGATCCTTCTACCCTCTGCACTTCTACGGCGCCTGGGTCTTCTTCGCCGCGTTCGTCGCGCACGCCGTGCTGAAGATGCCCGAGGCTGTACGCCAACTGCGGCGCCGTCGACCGGAGGAGGCCGAGGACTCCCTGCTGGTTTCCCCGCGCCCCGCCGATCCCACCATGTCGAGGCGGGGCGCGTTCGGGCTGGTCGGGGGCGCCTCATTGCTCCTGTTCGGTACGACGGCGGGGCAGAGCTCCGACGTCCTGCGCGGAACCGCCCTCCTCGCCCCGCACGGCACCGATCCGGGCAGCGGTCCCGGCGGTTTCCAGATCAACAAGACGGCCGCGTACGCCGGGATCGACGCGCGTGAGACGAACGAGGAGGCCTGGCGGCTGGTGGTCTCCGGACGCACGGGCACCGTCCGGCTGAGCCGGGCCCAACTGCTGCGCATGCCTCTGCACAGCTCGGCGCTGCCCATCGCCTGTGTGGAGGGGTGGTCGACCTCCGACCAGTGGTGGCGGGGGGTGCGGCTGCGCCATCTCGCGGCGCTCGTGGGGTACGACGACCCGACCGACGTGCTCGTGGAGTCCCTCCAGCGGCAGGGCGCCTTCCGCCGGGCCGCCCTGCGCGCCAACCAGGTGGAGGACCCGCGCTCGCTCCTCGCCCTGTTCGCCAACGGCGAGGACCTCACCCCCGACCACGGCTACCCGGCCCGGGTCATCGTGCCCGCGGCGCCCGGTGTGCTCAACACCAAGTGGGTGGCCCGGATGACGTTCGGAGAACTGTGATGCGTGGTTTCGCCGTTCCACGGAGGCTCATCGGCAGCCCGCTCCAACTGCTGTTGCTCGCCTGCTCGTTCGCCCTCGCGGGATACGCGGGTGTGCGGTTGTTCGCCGGCGACTGGTTCAAGGTGGGGCTGTGGTTCGTGGGGGCTGCCGTCCTGCACGACCTGGTGCTCGTACCGCTGTACGCGGCGGCGGACCGGACGGTCGCAGGGGCGCTCGGCGCGGTCCACCGCCGGGCGTGGATTCCGTACGTCCGCGTACCGGCCGCCCTCTCCGGGCTGCTCCTGCTCGTCTGGTTCCCGCTGATCAGCGGCCGGGCGGCGGGGCGCTACCGGTTGCTGACCGGGCTGTCGCCCGACGGCTTCCTGGCCCGTTGGCTGCTGATCACGGCGTTCCTGTTCGGCGGCTCGGCGCTGCTCCTGGTGCTACGGCTGCGCAGGGCGGCGAAGCAGCGGCCGCCGGCCGTCCACTGACCCTCCACCCGCCAGACCGGGGGGCGGGCGTACCGGAGCAGCGCCGGGGTGCCGAGCCGGGCCCAGGGGAACGGGGCGCCCGCCCCGTTCCCCTGGGTGCCGGTGGCCGGGACGAGGTGAACACTGGCGCGCTCGTCCACGTCCAGCGGAACGGTCTCGGCGATCAACAGGCCGCCCGGCAGAAGGAGTTGCGCCATACGGTCGAGCAGCACGCCCGGGTCGCCCCCGATGCCGAGGTTCCCGTCGAGAAGCAGGGCGGTGCCCCACCGGCCCTCGCCGGGAAGCGGCTCGAAGACGGAGCGCCGCACGGCCATGCCTCCGAGCCGCGCGGTGTGCGCGACGGCGGCCTCACTGACGTCGACGCCGAGTGCGGTACGGCCCCGCGCGGCGAGCTCCGCGACCAGTCGCCCCGGCCCGCATCCCACGTCCAGCACGGCACCCTCGCAGCGCGCCAGGACGTCGAGGTCCACGGAGTCGGGGCGGGCACACCACCGCTCCACCTCCAGGGGCAGCAGCCACCCGTCCGCCCGTCGCAGGAACAGCGGCCCACGCCCGGCGCGCAGGGCGTCGGAGTAGGGGTCGGCGGACCAGGTCACCGGAGCGGCGGGGAGTGCGGAGCCTATCGACGAGTCGGTACGCGCTGGACGCGCCGCCGAAGGCACCTGCACGGGACGCGCCGCCGGGGCTGACTGCGCGGGACGCGCCGCCGGGGCTGACTGCGCGGGACGCGTCGGCGGGGCCGTTTCGGTGTGAGCGTGCGCGTCGTCACTCGGTGGGTGAATGCGTGCGGGGCTCGTTCGCGCGTTGGCGGGTGCCTCGGCCCCGGGCAGGCCGCCGCCCGCGAGCCCTCTGCGCGAAGGAGTCTGTCCGGTGCCCTTCGGGCGCTCGACGTGGGTGCTCATCGGCCGTCGGCCGCCCGCAGCCGAGCCAGTTCCGCGGCGAAGCGACCGCGGGGCGCCGCCGCTGCGACCGCCTCCGCGTCCGCTGCCGTGTCGACGTCCCGCAGCGTCGGCAGATCACATACGCGCAGTCCCGCGGCGACGAGCCGGTCACGCTGTAGGGCGCCGGTGGCGGGCGTGGACATCGGCACGCCCCGCAACAGGCCCCCGTCGGGCTCGGCGAGGCCCAGGGCCCAGAAGCCGCCGTCCTCGGCCGGGCCGAAGTACGCGTCGCACCCGCCGAAGTCCACGGTGAGCAGGCCCGGCGTCACCTGCGGTGTATCCATCCCGATCAGCAGGGCCGGGCCGTCGCATCCGGCGAAGGCCGCGGCCAGCCGCTCGTCGAGCCCGCCCGCGCACTGCCGTACGACCTCGAAGCCCGGCGGCAGCCAGCGGCCGGGCTCCCCGTCGAGCACCAGGACCCTGCGCCGCGCGGGTGTCGCGGCCACCGTGCGCAGGGTGTCTACCAGGGCCGCCTCGGCGAGCGCCGCGGCGGCCTCGGGGGTGAACCGTGGTGTCAGACGGGTCTTCACCCGGCCCGGCCGTGGCTCCTTGGCGATGACGAGCAAAGTGGTCATCGGGGCGTTCCTCCTCGCTCGGACGCGGTGGGCGTCCTGGGTGGTGCGGGCGCCTCGGACAGGACGCGGCTCATGTCCCGTACGGTCTGCCAGGTGCCGCGCCAGGTGCCCGTCACCTTCGAAACTCCGGTCCGCGGCAGATAGGGCACGTCGTGCTCGGCGATGCGCCAGCCCGCATCGGCCGCGCGCACGACCATCTGCAGCGGGTAGCCGCTGCGCCGGTCCGTGAGGCCGAGGGCGAGCAGCGCCTGACGGCGGGCGGCCCGCAGGGGGCCGAGGTCGTGCAGCCGCAGGCCGGTGCGGCGGCGCAGCATCAGGGCGAGTGCGAGATTGCCTGCCCTCGCATGCGGGGGCCAGGCGCCCCGGCCCTGTGGGCGGCGCCGTCCCAGCACCAGGTCCGCCTCGTGGTCCCGGAGTTCGCGCACGAAGGGGACGAGCAGGCCGGGGTCCAGCGAGGCGTCGCAGTCGCAGAAGCACACGATCTCGGCCGTGGCCGCTGTGAGCCCCGCATGGCAGGCGGCGCCGAATCCGCGCTGCGGCTCGTGGACAACGGTCGCGCCGAGCGCACGGGCGATGACCGGCGAGCCGTCGGTGGACCCGTTGTCCACGACGAGGGCGCGCCACCCGGCCGGGATGCGCGAAAGGACCCAGGGCAGGGCGTCGGCCTCGTTGAGACAGGGCAGCACGACGTCGACGTCCGGAGGGGTGGGAGAGGTCGTCACGGCTCTCACCCTACGAACGCGAAAGGCGTATATCGGACTTCAGCTCCTTACGAAACGCGGACGTCGGCACCCGTGCGCCGCGGCGAGCGGCAGGTGATGCGAGGCTGGCAGCATGAACCAGCAGCACCCGTCGACCGGGGCCGAGCCCGCCGGACCGGATGCCCGGGCCGCCCGCGTCCTCGTCGTGGACGACGACCCCACCGTGGCCGAGGTGGTCTCCGGTTACCTGGAGCGCGCCGGATACCTCGTCGACCGCGCCGAGGACGGGCCCGGCGCCCTCACCCGGGCCGCCGCCCACTGGCCCGACCTGGTGGTCCTGGATCTGATGCTGCCCGGGATGGACGGGCTCGAGGTGTGCCGGCGGATGCGCGCCCGCGGGCCCGTGCCGGTGATCATGCTGACCGCACGCGGCGACGAGGACGACCGGATCCTCGGCCTGGAGGTCGGCGCCGACGACTACGTCACCAAGCCGTTCAGCCCCCGGGAGCTGGTCCTGCGGGTGGAGTCGGTCCTGCGCCGTACCCGGCCGGGTACGGCGGCGCCGCCGCTGGGCGCGGCCGGGCTCCGCGTCGACCCCGCGGCCCGCCGCGCGACCAAGAAGGGCACCGAACTCTCCCTCACCCTGCGGGAGTTCGACCTGCTGGCCTTCTTCCTGCAGCACCCGGGCCACGCCTTCAGCCGGGAGGACCTGATGCGCGAGGTGTGGGGCTGGGACTTCGGCGACCTGTCGACCGTCACCGTCCATGTGCGCCGATTGCGCGGCAAGGTGGAGGACGACCCGGCGCGGCCGCGCCTGATCCAGACCGTGTGGGGCGTGGGCTACCGCTTCGACCCTTCCGACGGCGAGGAGTGACCATGCGCGACACCCTCCTGATCGCCCTCTTCGCGTTCCTGGGAGCCGCCGCGGCCGGGCTGCTCGGCGCGGTGGCCCTGTGGCTGCTGCGCCGCCGCTCGCTCACCGCCTCGCTCGCCGTGGTCGCGGCGGTGGCCGTGACCGCGATGCTCGCGGGCACGCTGGCCGTCGCCTGGGCGATGTTCCTGTCCGCGCACGACCTGAGCGTCGTCACGACGGTCGTCGCGATGGCGGCCATCGTCTCGCTGGCCACCGCGCTGCTGCTGGGCCGCTGGGTGGTCGCCCGCAGCCGGGAACTCCGGCTGGCCGCCCGCTCCTTCGGCGACGGCGGCGACTTCGCCGCCCCGACGGGCCCGGCGACCGCCGAACTGGAGGCGCTCAGCCGGGAGTTGGCGGCCACCAGCGTACGGCTCGCCGAGTCCAGGGACCGCGAGCGAGCGCTGGAGGCCTCCCGCCGCGAACTCGTCGCCTGGATCTCGCACGACCTGCGCACCCCGCTTGCCGGGCTGCGCGCCATGTCTGAGGCGCTGGAGGACGGTGTCGCCGCCGACCCCGACCGCTATCTGCGCCAGATCCGCACCGAGGTCGAACGCCTCAACACCATGGTGGGCGACCTCTTCGAACTATCCCGCATCCACGCGGGCACCCTCGCCCTCACGCCGTCCCGGATCTCCCTGTACGACCTGGTCGGCGACGCCCTCGCGGGCGCGGACCCGCTCGCGAGGGAGCTCGGCGTACGGCTGGTGGGCGACCGGGTCGAGCAGGTGCCGGTCGACGTGGACGGCAAGGAGATGAGCCGGGTGCTCGGCAATCTGCTGGTGAACGCCATCCGCCGGACACCGGCCGACGGTACGGTCGCGGTGGCCGCCGAGCGGTCCCCCGACGGCGTGGTGCTGTCCGTGACGGACGGCTGCGGAGGTATCCCGGAGGAGGACCTGCCCAGGGTCTTCGACACCGGCTGGCGCGGCACCCACGCGCGCACCCCTCCGGCCGGCGCGGGCCTGGGTCTTGCCATCGTCCGCGGCATCGTCGAGGCACACCAGGGGCGGGCCGCCGTACGCAACATCCCCGGCGGCTGCCGCTTCGAGGTGACACTGCCCACGGCGGAGGCGTGAACGCGGGCACGCGCATTCAGCGAGCGACTGCGTCCGGCCGGGAGGGTTGAAACCGCGGGAGCAATGGAGCCGGGCGAGGTATGGAGCCGGGCGGGGTATGGAGCCGGGCGAGGTATCGAGCCGGGCGAGGTATCGAGCGCGACAGCGCACGGAGCGCGACAGCGCACGGAGCGTGCAGGATATGGAGCCGCGCAGCGGACCTGCCCCGGATCGCTCCCACGCGTTCACTCCCCGCGCAGTCCGGCCCGTGCGAACTCCCTCATGCCCTCCTGGAACCCGATCTCGGGCTTCCAGCCCAGTCGGGACCTCAGCCGCGACGAGTCCGCCGTGATGTGGCGCACGTCCCCCAGCCGGTATTCCCCGGTGACCACCGGCTCGGGGCCGCCGTACGCGAAGGACAGGGCTCCGGCCATCTCGCCGACCGTGTGCGGTTCACCGCTTCCCGTGTTGTACGCGGTGAGCGCCCCGTCCGCCGAAGCCGCCTCCAGGGCCACGACATTGGCCGCCGCCACATCCCGTACGTGGACGAAGTCCCGACGCTGGCGGCCGTCCTCGAACACCCGCGGCGCCTCGCCGCGGGCCAGTGCCGAGCGGAAGAAGGAGGCGACACCCGCGTAGGGGGTGTCGCGCGGCATGCCCGGCCCGTAGACGTTGTGATAGCGCAGGGACACCGCCCAGCCACCGGTGGCGCGCGCCCAGGCCGCCGCGAGGTGCTCCTGGGCGAGCTTGGTCGCCGCGTACACGTTCCGCGGGTCGGCGGGTGCGTCCTCCCCGACCAGTCCCGGTGACAGGTCCCGGCCGCAGGCCGGGCACCCGGGCTCGAAGCGCCCCGCCGCCAGGTCGGCCACGGTCCGGGGGCCCGGCCGTACCGCCCCGTGCTGCGCGCAGACGTACCGTCCCTCTCCGTACACCACCATCGACCCGGCCAGCACCAGCCTCCGTACGCCGGCCTCCGCCATGGCTGTGAGCAGGACGGCGGTGCCGAAGTCGTTGCGGGAGACGTATTCCGCCGCGTCGGTGAAGCCGTTGCCGAGTCCGACCATGGCCGCCTGATGGCAGACGGCGTCGACACCCGGCAGGGCGCGCAGGACGGCATCCCGGTCCCGCACGTCCGATCCCGCGTCGGTCCGGACGTCGAACACGACGGGCTCGTGCCCGCGCGCCGCGAGCGCCTCGACCACATGTGACCCGATGAACCCGGCACCGCCGGTGACCAGTACACGCATGTGCCCCACGCTAGGGGCGCGCACCCCCGGGAGCCCGGATCAAGCCGACGACATCACCGGTCCGTAAGACGGACGGTCGACGCCTCCGCTCAGGGCCTGTACGTCGGCGTACGTCGGGGCCGCGCCCCGGGGCCGCCTGCCGGAGCGGACGGACTCGGCCGTCTCCAGGGCCGCGCCGAGAGCGTGCCGGTAGAGCAGCGAACCCAGGCTGACACGGCGCACACCGAGGTCGGCGAGCCGGTCGAGGGTCGGTCCGGCGGGCGAGTGGAGGACGTTGAGCGGGACCTCCGTGTGCCGCACGAGGTCCGCGATGCGCTCGGGGTCGGTGAGGCCGGGCACGAACACCCCGTCCGCACCGGCCTGTTGGTAGGCGTCGAGGCGGCGCAGGGTGTCCGTCCGGTCCCCGTCGCCCAGCCAGTACGTGTCGGTTCGGGCGTTCACGAAGAGGTCCGGCACGGCGGACTTGACGGCGGCGATCTTCGCGCAGTGCAGCTCGGCCGCTCCGAGTCCGTCCTCCAGGTTCACGCCGACGGCTCCGGCGGCGCGCAAGGTGCGGGCCAGCTCGGCCACCCGTTCGGGGTCGTCGCTGAAGCCGCCTTCGGCGTCGACGGACAGCAGGAACGGGCCGGTGCCGAGCCGGCGGGCCAGGCCAAGCGTCTCGTCCCGGGTCGCCGCCGCCCCGTCGGGCAGCCCGGCGGCAGCGGCGACCCCGAGGCTCGTGGTGCCGACCGCCTCGAATCCCGCGGCGGCGAGGGCGAACGCGGAGGCGTGGTCCCAGGCGTTGGGCAGGAGCAGCGGTGCGTCGGCGTGATGGAGGGCGGCGAAGGGGGTCATCGGCGGTCTCCGGGGCCTGGGGCACGGATCCGGGGCGGCGAGCCGGAGCTCCTGCTCGGCCGGGTGGCCAAGTAGGCGGCGGTCGGCGCCCCGGCGGTTCCGGGCCCGGTTTCGGTCGTACCGGAACAGTAGGCGGGCATCGCTTCGGTGGTCGCCGAAGCGTGCTCGGCGTCTCCTCGCGGCACCCGGCGCCCGAGTCGCCGCCTTCGAAGGACCGCCGTGCGACACAGGCCTGGGGCGCCCCGGTTCCGGTCGGGACGCCCCAGGGGCTTGTGAGCGGGGGTGAGCCGACACGCTCACCCCCGTGGGAGGGGCCCGCGATCAACGTGAGCGACCCTCCAGTATCAGATCTTCCGTCAACGGGGCGTCGCGCACCAGACCCGCGTACACCGTCGCGCCGTGGACGGACGCATGGTTGAACCGACGACAGCTCGTCGTCGCGGCTCATACGGACCACCCCTCGGGGCGCGGACTTCCAAGCAACGTGCGAAATCTCGTACGACATCTGCCATGTCGAACGTCGAAAAAGTAAGGGCGGGCCCGCCGCGAGGTCAACGGGTCGGGCGGGACGAGCTGGAAACCGCTTGCCGGACAACTCCCGGGGTGACGGCCCGCAACGACCGCCCCCGGCCCTTACGACGCGGGCCGCAAGGAAACCGCCCCACCAGCGGGGCGACCTTGATTCACTGTGGGCGGTAGGCGACCGGCGCCCGTGTAAACCCTTTTCGGTACCCGGGATCCGCGTCGGCATTCCTGTCTTGCACGTACCGACCCCGCGGACCGGGATCTTGCGCAACGCTTTGGTTGTCGCACGACAACTGAGTTAGTCTGCGACGTATTTTCTCTTCCGGCAGATCCGTGAACTGCGGGAATGCGGGGCAACCAGCGGGACCGTCGACGGGCCGGGCCCGGTTCCGAGTCTTCGGTGCGGGGACTCTTGGGGAGCGGAACGAGGATGCGCATGACCAGCAGGACGACCGAAACGGTTGAACGGTCCCCGGGCGAGCAGGAGTTGCGTCAGCTGCTGGCCGGGCTGACCGCCGTTCGGGACGGCGACTTCGGCACCCGGCTGCCCGCCGACGGGGAGGGACTGCTCGGCGACATCGCCACCGTCTTCAACGGCATGGTGGACCAGCTGTCCGTCTTCACCTCCGAAGTGACGCGTGTGGCACGCGAGGCAGGCAGCGAGGGGCGGCTCGGCGGGCAGGCGCAGGTGCCCGGTGTGGGCGGTGTCTGGCGTGACCTCACCGACTCCGTCAACTTCATGGCGGGCAACCTCACCGCACAGGTCCGCAACGTCGCCCAGGTGACGACCGCGGTCGCCCAGGGCGACCTCTCCCAGAAGATCACCGTCGACGCCCGCGGCGAGATCCTCGAACTCAAGAACACCATCAACACCATGGTCGACCAGCTCTCCGCCTTCGCCGACGAAGTCACCCGCGTCGCCCGCGAAGTCGGCACCGAAGGCCGTCTGGGGGGCCAGGCGGACGTCAAGGGCGTGAAGGGCACCTGGCGTGACCTCACCGACTCCGTCAACTTCATGGCGGGCAACCTCACCGCACAGGTCCGCAACGTCGCCCAGGTGGCCACCGCGGTCGCCGAGGGCGACCTCTCCCAGAAGATCACCGTCGACGCCCGCGGCGAGATCCTCGAACTCAAGAACACCATCAACACCATGGTCGACCAGCTCTCCGCCTTCGCCGACGAAGTCACCCGCGTCGCCCGCGAAGTCGGCACCGAAGGCAATCTCGGGGGCCAGGCCATCGTCCGGGGCGTCTCGGGAACCTGGAAGGACCTGACGGACAACGTCAACGTGATGGCGTCGAACCTGACCGGCCAGGTCCGTTCGATCGCCCAGGTCGCCACTGCCGTGGCGCGCGGCGACCTGTCGCAGAGGATCACGGTCGAGGCGAAGGGCGAGGTCGCGGCCCTGGCGGACGTCATCAACACGATGGTCGACACGCTGTCCGCCTTCGCCGACGAAGTCACCCGCGTCGCCCGCGAGGTCGGCACCGAAGGCCGTCTGGGCGGCCAGGCGCACGTGCCGAACGTGGCGGGCACCTGGAAGGACCTCACGGACAACGTCAACTCGATGGCCAACAACCTCACCGGCCAGGTGCGCAACATCGCGCTGGTGACCACCGCCGTGGCCAACGGCGACCTGTCGAAGAAGATCGACGTCGATGCGCGCGGCGAGATCCTGGAGCTGAAGACAACCATCAACACGATGGTCGACCAGCTCTCCTCGTTCGCCGCGGAGGTCACCCGGGTGGCGCGGGAGGTCGGCAGCGAGGGGCGGCTCGGCGGCCAGGCCGAAGTGGAGGGCGTCTCCGGCACCTGGAAGCGGCTGACGGAGAACGTCAACGAACTGGCCGGGAACCTCACCCGTCAGGTCCGCGCGATCGGCGAGGTCGCGAGCGCCGTCGCCGAGGGCGACCTGACCCGCTCGATCACCGTGGAGGCGTCGGGCGAGGTCGCCGAACTCAAGGACAACATCAACTCCATGGTCGAGTCCCTGCGGGAGACCACGCGGGCCAACCAGGAGCAGGACTGGCTGAAGACCAACCTCGCCCGGATCTCCAGTCTGATGCAGGGCCACCGCGACCTGCCCGTCGTCGCCGAGCTGATCATGGACGAGCTCACGCCCCTGGTGTCGGCCCAGTACGGCGCCTTCTATCTCGCGGAGGACACCGAACGCGGGCCGGAACTACGGCTGGTGGGCTCCTACGGCTACCCCGACGACGACGAGCGGCCCGCCCGCATCCCCGTCGGCCGCTCGCTGATCGGCCAGGCGGCGCGCAACCACCGCGCCATCAGCGTGGAGGAGCTGCCGCCGGGATACGTGAGGATCTCCTCGGGGCTCGGACACACGGTGCCACGCGCCCTGACGGTGCTGCCGATCGTGGTCGAGGACCAGGTCCTCGGCGTCATCGAGCTGGCCTCGGTCACCCGCTTCACCCAGATCCACCAGGACTTGCTCGGCCAGCTCATGCCGACCATCGGCGTCAACCTCAACACGATCGTGGCCAACGCCCGCACCGACGAACTGCTGGAGGAGTCCCAGCGGCTGACCGGGGAACTGCAGGAGCGGTCGGAGGAGTTGCAGGTCCAGCAGGACGAACTCCAGCGCTCCAACGCCGAGCTGGAGGAGAAGGCCTCCCTGCTCGCCTCGCAGAACCGCGACATCGAGGCCAAGAACCTGCAGATCGAGCAGGCCCGGCAGGAACTGGAGACCCGTGCCCGGGAGCTGGCGCTGGCCTCCAAGTACAAGTCGGAGTTCCTGGCGAACATGAGCCATGAGCTGCGCACCCCGCTGAACAGCCTGCTGATCCTCGCTCAGCTCCTGGCGCAGAACCCGTCGCGCAATCTCACCCCGAAGCAGGTCGAGTACGCGGGCATCATCCACTCCGCGGGCTCGGACCTGCTCCAGCTGATCAACGACATCCTCGATCTGTCGAAGGTCGAGGCGGGCAAGATGGACGTCAGTCCCGAGCGTGTTCCGCTGCGGCAGCTGCTGGAGTACGTCGAGGCGACGTTCAGGCCGATGACGACGCAGAAGAGCCTCGAATTCACGGTGACCACCGCCCCGGGCGCCCCGGCCGACCTGCTCACCGACGACTCCCGGCTGCGTCAGGTCCTGCGCAACCTGCTGTCGAACGCGGTCAAGTTCACCGAACGGGGAAGCGTCGAGCTGCGCATCGAACCGGCCGCCGGGCGCGAGGTGCCCGACGGAGTCCTCCGCGGGGGCACCGTCGTGGCCTTCCGGGTGAAGGACACCGGTGTCGGCATTCCCCGGCAGCAGCTGGAGACGATCTTCGGCGCCTTCCAGCAGGCGGACGGGACGACGAGCCGCAAGTACGGCGGCACCGGCCTCGGTCTGTCGATCACCCGGGAGATCGCCCATCTGCTGGGAGGCGCCGTCACGGTCGACAGCACGCCCGGCCAGGGCAGCACGTTCACGCTCTATCTGCCGGTGGCGCGCCCGGACTTCGAGGAGCTGCTGGACGGCGGCGGCCGGTCGGGGGAGCAGGCGCCGGCCACGGTCCGCTCCGAGGCGGTGCCGGCACCGCGTCCGGGTTCTCTGCCGCCTGCGCTGCCCGGGCAGCGCAGGCGGCGGCTGCTGGTCGTCGAGGAGCGCCCGCGTGGTCTGCTGACCCTCGTCGCGGAGAGCGCGGTCGCGGACATCGCGCACGACCACGAAAGCGGCGATCCGCGCGCGGTCATCGACATCATCACCGCCATCGGGGCGCAGGAGGCGGCGAGCGCACTGGCCGCCGAGCCCTGCCACTGCGTCGTCCTGGATCTCTGCATGCCCAACGAGGAGGCGTCGCGCTTCCTCGAGGCCATGCAGGGTGACTCCGCGCTGGCGAGCGTCCCCGTGCTCGTCCACAGCGGCCACCGTGTGGACCTGGGCCAGGAGCAGGCCCTGCGGTCCCGGTCGGAGGGCCGTCCGCTGGACTTCCTCTCCAGCCTGGACGAACTGCGCGAGCACATCACGCTGCACCTGTCCGCCGAGGAGCCGGGGGACGTACTGTCCCTGGTGCGCGTCGAGGATCCGCAGCACTCCGCGGCACAGCCCGTCGACGACTCCCTCACCGGCCGTACGGTGCTGGTGGTGGACGACGACGCGCGCAACCTCTTCGCGCTCAGCGGGATCCTGGAGCTGCACGGCTTCCGGGTCCTGCACGCGGAGAACGGCCGCAAGGGCATCGAGACGCTGCTCGGCCATCCCGACGTCGCGGTGGTCCTGATGGACGTGATGATGCCGGAGATGGACGGTTACGCCGCCACGGCCGAGATCCGCAGGATGCCTCAGTACGCGGATCTGCCCATCATCACCGTCACCGCGAAGGCGATGCCCGGAGACCAGGAGAAGAGCCTCGCGTCGGGGGCGAACGACTACGTCACCAAGCCGGTCGACAGCCATGATCTGATCGCCTGCGTCCGACGCTGGTTGCCCGCCTGAGAAGCGGACACCCGCCATGCGCACCAGCCGAACGGACGCCGACCGGCGCCCTCCGTGATGCGTCTCCCGTCCCAGCCGAGGAACAGGCCAACCGTGAGCATTCCCCAGCCACCGTCCGAACCGATCGGCACGAGCCCGGCGGACGCCGAGCCGACCGCCGGGGGCCCGGCCGACGCCGAGCGGATCGACGGGAGCCCGACGGTCGCCGACCGGACCGCCGCGCGCACAATGAGCGGCGAACGAACCCCCGAGAACCCGACAGCCACCGAACAGAACACCGCCGGCACGATGAGCGGCGAACGAACCCCCGAGAACCCGACAGCCACCGAACAGAACACCGCCGGCGCAGTGGGTGGCAAGCCGGTCCTCGTGAGCGCGGGGGGTGGCGACCGTGCCGATGAGTCGGTGCATCCGGCGACGTCTCCCGTCGGCAGGCTGGCGGCGACCGTGGAGCGGCTTCGCCGCGAGGTGCGGGCGGCCCAGGCCGAGGCCGACGGGCGTGCCCTGATCGAACTCGCCAAGGGCATCCTGGTCGAGCGGCTGGGGTGCGGACCGGCGCAGGCTGCCCGGCAGCTGACCGAGCTGACGGAGCAGGCAGGCGCCACACCGCTCGAATTCGCGGTCGAGGTCATCAATCAGGCCTCGCGGGACCGGCTCTCCGAGGTGACCACCGCCTTCCTGAGCATCGCGAGGGGCCCCGCCGAGGGAGACGCCCCGGCCTCGGACGCCGCTTCCCCGGCGGACCGCTCCTCCGCCGTACGGCTGCGGGCCGCCGAGAGCGGTGCGCTCGCCGCCGAGGACGCACAGGCCGTCGCCGATTCCCTGCTGGAGCACGCCCTGACCCCGCTCGGCGCGGTGGCGGTGGCCATCTGGGCCGCCGGATCCGACGGCTCCCTCACGCTGGCGGGCAGTGCCGGTTTCTCGTCGGCGGAGGCCGCGCGCTGGCGGTACGTGCCCCCGGGTGTGGCGACCGTGGCGCGTCGCGGTCTCGCCGAGCGTGCGGGGCAGTGGATCGCCTCCCTGACCGCGACCGGCCTGCCCTCCATCGGCCAGCACCACCACCCGGACGGCGGGCGGGTCGCTCTGCCGGCCGGTACCGGCGGGCGTATCCACGGGGTGCTGGAGATCGCCTGGCCGACCCCGCTGGATCCCCAGCCGCCGCAGATAGTCCGCCAGGTCGAGGCCCTGGCCGAGCTGTGCGCCCACACCCTGGAGACCTGTGCGCCACCGCACCCCGACGGCGATGCCAGGTCCCGGATCCTCCCGGACGTCGCGGAGCTGATGGACCTGGCCGACGGGCTCCACGACCCCGCCCTGGTGCTTGTGCCGCACCTCGACGCCGACGGGGACCTCGTCGACTTCCGCATCCACCACGCCAACAGCCACTTCCTCGACCCCGGCGGCCGTCCGCGAGGCGTCGTCAACGGTGCGCTGCTCCTTGAGGCGTATCCCATGGCCGCCGGGGAGAGCGAGCTCTTCGAGCGGATAGAGCGCGTCTACGCCACGGGCGAGCCCTTCCGCGCCCACCGTATGAGGCTCACCTCCCTGGTGGACGACGTCCCGCTGGCGGCCGTGGCCGACATCAACATCAGCCGGCACGCGGGCAGCGTCCTGCTCATCTGGCGCATCGAGGACGAGACGGCACGCCTCGCGAGCCTGCTCCAGCACGCCCAACGCCTCGGCCGCATCGGCGGCTTCGAGGAGAACCTGCTCACCGGCGAGATCACCTGGAACGGCCAGCTCTTCAGCCTCTACGGCAAGCCGCCGTCGAGCGTGCCTGTGCCGCTGGAGGACCTGCCCGCCCACGCCCACCCCGACGACGCAGTCGCCATCGGCAGATTCCTGCGCACCCTTCTCCACAACCGAAGGCCGGCGTCGACGGCCTTCCGGCTGCAGCGCCCCGACGGGGTGACCCGCCACATCCGGGTGGCGGCCGAACCGGTGCTGGACGCCGGAGGCCGGCTGTTCGTCGTGCGTGGCGCCTACCAGGACATCTCCGCCCAGCACTGGACGGAGGTCGCGCTCGCCGCCACCCGCGACCAGCTGGCCCACACCGAACAGCAGGCGTCGGAACGCAACCGGCTGACGCTCCAGCTCCAGCACGCCATCATGCCCCCGACGCAGGCCCCGCTGGAGGCCCCCGGCCTGAGGGTGGCGGTGCGCTACCGGCCCGCCGAGACCGAACAGCTGGTCGGCGGCGACTGGTACGACGCGGTCGTCCTGCCGTCCCGGCTGGTGCTGCTGTGCGTGGGCGACGTGGCCGGGCACGGCATCGAGGCGGCGACCAGCATGGTCGTCCTGCGCAACGCGCTGCGGGGGCTCGCCGTGACGGGCGCCGGGCCGGGCCAGTTGCTTTCGTGGCTCAACATGGTGGCGCACCATCTGACCGGCTCCGTCACCGCCACGGCGGTCTGCGGCCTGTACGACCCGCGTGACCGCAGCCTGCGGTGGGCGAGGGCGGGCCATCTGCCACCGGTCCTGGTACGGGACGACGAGGCCGCGCCGCTGCCCCTCGTCAAGGGGATGCTGCTCGGCGCCGTACCCGAGGCGAAGTACGAAGAGCACGAGGTCCAACTCGCCGTCGGCGACACGCTGTTGATGTACACGGACGGCCTGATCGAACGCCGTGACCGTTCCGTGGAGGAGTCCCTGGCCCATCTGCTGACCACCGCCCGTACGGTGCCTCCCACGCTGGACCAGCAGCTGGACCGCCTCCTCACCTACAGCAAGTCGGATACGGACGACGACACCTGCATCGTGGGCATCCGTGTCGGCTAGCCGGGACGGGTCGGGAGGGGATCCCGCCGATGTACGGGAGGCCCCCGGGCATCCGCCCGTCCTTCGGCTTGCTCCATGACGCCCGTCCTTCGGCCTGCGCCATGACAGCCGTCCTTCGACTAGCGTCATGACATGAACCGCAACACCCCTCCCGCCCTTGCCGAGGCACTCGCCGCCGGAACCGTCGTGCTCGACGGGGGCATGTCGAACCAGCTCGAGTCCGCCGGGCACGACCTGAGCGACGACTTGTGGTCGGCGCGACTGCTCGCGGAGCGGCCGGAGGCGATCACCGAGGCGCACCTCGCGTACTTCGAGGCGGGAGCGGACGTGGCGATCACGGCCAGCTACCAGGCGACGTTCGAGGGCTTCGCCAAGCGGGGCATGGATCACGAGCGGACCGCCGGGCTCCTCGGTCTGAGCGTCGAACTGGCCCGCGAGGCGGCCACGCGGGCGCGAGCCGAGGGGATCACACGGCCTCTGTGGGTGGCGGCTTCGGCCGGCCCGTACGGGGCGATGCTCGCGGACGGCTCCGAATACCGGGGCCGCTACGGGCTCACGGTCGCCGAATTGGAGGCCTTCCACCGCCCGCGCCTGGAGGTGCTGGCCGCCGCCGGACCCGATGTGCTGGCGCTGGAGACGGTCCCGGACTCGGACGAGGCGGCGGCCCTGCTGCGGGCGGTGCGTGGACTCGGGGTCCCCGCGTGGCTGTCGTACACGGTCTCCGGCGACCGCACCCGCGCCGGGCAGCCGCTGGAGGAGGCGTTCGCCCCGGCCGGCGAGGCGGACGAGGTGATCGCAGTGGGTGTGAACTGCTGCGCGCCGCAGGACGTGGACGCCGCCGTCGGGACGGCGGCGCGGGTGACGGGCAAGCCGGTGGTGGTCTACCCGAACAGCGGGGAGACCTGGGACGCCGGGGCCCGCGCCTGGGACGGCCGCACCACGTTCACGGCCGCCCAGGTCACCGGCTGGCGCGATGCCGGGGCACGCCTGATCGGCGGCTGCTGCCGTGTGGGCCCACAGGCGATCGCGTCGATCGCCGCGTTGCTCGGAAGGACCGACTGACCAGGACGCCGTCACTCCGTGTCGTTGCGGCGTTCTCCCCCGGGCCGCCGCAGGCGCCGTACGGCCGACAGCGGGACCGCGCCCCGCAGGAGGGAACCGCTCCCGGCGCCCGGTGCCGGGACGGGCTCGGGCGGGACGGACGCGGCTTCCCACAGGACCATCTCGGTGTCGCGAGGGCCGCGCACGACCGGGGCACCGTCGGCGCCGAAGACGCGCACCGGGTGGGTGGAGTCCCATGCGGGCCAGCCGGGATCGCCGTCCGCCGCGAAGCGCACCCACGCCGTGTGCATCTCGTGGGCGAGTTCGCGGGGCGCGTCGGGGCCGGCCAGTTTCGCCGACTCCGGGGTGTCGGCGCTGTCGAAGACGAAGCCCAGCTCCAAGGCGTGGCAGGCACCGAGGCCCGGGAGGCCGGAGCGCCAGGCGAACTCGTAGACGTACGAGGGCGCGTGACCCGAGCGGGAGTCTGCCAGCCGCTGCAGCGGGTATCGGAGCAGGTGGTCCGTGACCATCTGGCCGACCAGGTCGGAGACGGGGGCGTCCGGGTGGGCGGTGCGGTAGCCGCGCGGAACCTCGGGACCGCAGTGGCAGCGGGCCATCGCCCCGGCCAGGGCGACCGCGCCGAGCCTGTCGATGCGCTCGACCAGACCGGTGGGCACGAGCCACAGCCGGTACTCCTCGCTGGTCCACCCCATGAGCAGCGGTACGTCCCGGGCGGCGCCGTCGAGCAGAGCCTCCAGTGGATCGCGCGGCACCAGATCACCGTCGACGACGATCCCGAACGCGGGACCGCCCAGGATCGGACTGGCTCGGCGCCCCGCCTCCGCCTGGGTCTCCGCCAGGAGCCCGCGGTCCACCGCGGCGAAAGCGGCCGCCGTCGCCGGCACCTTCAGCCGGGTGGCCATGCGCCGTACCAGGCGCCGCACCTTGTCCCGGTCGGTCGACTCCGGCGGCCCGCTCTGCATCACCGCCCGGTGGAAGAGTCCCCGGGTGCGCGGACTGGCCAGCAGGGCACCGATGCTGATCGCTCCCGCGGACTCGCCGAAGACGGTCACCCGGTCCGGGTCGCCGCCGAACGCGGCGACGGCCCGGTGCACCCACTCCAGCGCGGCGAGCTGGTCATGCAGCCCGGGGTTGGGCGGGGTGTCGGGGAAGAGGCCGTATCCCTCCACGCCCAGGCGGTAGTTGAAGGAGACGAGGACGACACCGTCACGGGCGAAGGCACTGCCGTCGTAGACGGGCACGGCGGAGGAGCCGCGGGTCAGGGCGCCGCCGTGGATCCACACCATGACCGGGAGCCGGGCGCCGGGGCCGAGTTCGGGCGTCCAGACATTGAGGTTGAGGCAGTCGTCCCCGGCGATCACCGGATCGGACAGATAGCGGGCGAAGGCCTCCGAGTACGGCGGCTTGGGCGGCGTCGGCCCGAAGGCACCCGCGTCCCGTACCCCGGCCCAGGGTTCGGGGGGAACGGGCGGGCGGAAACGGTGCGGGCCGAACGGCGGGGCGGCGAAGGGGATGCCCCGGAAGACGGCGACCCCTCGCTCGTAGCGGCCCCGCACGGATCCGTAGGGGGTGCGGACCACGGGGTCCGACGCATCGGCGGGATCCACGGTCACCTCGTCCGTACGGTCCATACGGCCCTCCTCACCGTCGCGACTGCCCACCGCCGATCACATCACTACCCCGCCACGCGGCCCGGCAGGGACCGCACGGGCCGCGTGTCCGCCGCTCGGTCGACTTTCGTATTCCGCGTAGGGAGAGCACGCCGTACGCCCTCCGCGGCCCGGACCCGGACGAGGATGCCCTGCCGGGCGACGAAGACGCCGCCGGGCGACGGAAACGCTGCCGGGCGACGAACACGCTGCCGTGGCCGGCCCGTATCGAAGGCGTGAGCGTCCGCCCCCGGCCGCGCTCAGTCCTCCGTCCCCTCCCCCTTGTGCGGCGGGTGAGGCACGCTGCGCGCATGCGTGCGCAGGCGGGACGTGACGTCCTCCGGGGGCAGGAAGCGGGACCAGCGCTCCGGGAACTCGGAGGGCATGTCGGGGTCGTCGGGGTCGGCCGCGCGGGCCGCGGCGGCACGGGCCACGAACTCCGCGGCCTGTTCCTCCCGCAGCCGCTCGTTGGCCGCGCGGGCCGCCGCGGTCGCCGCGGCCGGCCACACCCGGTCGATCGCGGCGTTGACGGCCGCGCCCACGAGGACCGCGAAGGCGGACACACCGATCCACAGCAGCACGGCCACGGGAGCGGCCAGTGAACCGTAGATCGTCGGCCCCTCGACGGTGTGCGTCAGGTAGATCCGCAGCAGGAAGCTCCCCAGGACCCACATCGCCAGGGCCACCAGGGCCCCCGGCACGTCCTCCACCCACGGTGACCGCACCGGCACGGACACGTGGTACAGCGTGGTCAGGAACACGACGGACAGGATGATGACCACCGGCCAGTACAGGACCTGCACCACCGTCGTGGACCACGGCACGATGTTCACCACCGCGTCCGGCCCCGCCACCATCAGCGGCAGCGCCACCGAGCCGATCAGCAGCGCCACGATGAAGAGCACGAACGCCAGCAGCCGCGTCTTGACGATCCCCCGGGTGCCGTCGAGGCCGTACATCACCGTGATCGTGTCGACGAAGACGTTCACCGCCCGCGACCCCGACCACAGGGCGAACAGGAAGCCGATGGAGATGACGTCGGGCCGGCCCGCCTTCAGCACGTCGTGCAGGATCGGCTGGGCGATCTCCTTGACGCCCTTGTCGGACAGGACCGTGCGGGAGGCCACCAGGATGTTGTCCTGCACGCTCCGGATGGTGTCGGTGCCGGTCCAGTGGTCGACGTAACCGAGCAGTCCGATCAGGCACAGCAGCAGCGGCGGCACGGAGAGCAGGGTGAAGAACGCCGCCTCCGCGGCCAGGCCCAGGACGCGGTACTCCATGCAGGAGTTGACGATGTCCTTCAGCAACAGCCAGGCCGTCCTGCGCTTGGAGACGTTCCGGTAGAGGGCACGCGCCCGGTGGAGCCGGCCGGAGGGCCGCTCAGGGGATTCACTTGCTGCTGACTGCACCTCTTAACGGTATCCGCCGCCCGGGCCCGTGCTCATCCCCTGGTGGGGCGGCCCGGAAAGCCGTGGCGCCCGGGCTCCGCGATACGGGTGACCCACGGCCTACCGCGGGGTAGGTTCGCTGTCATGGCAGCCACGCACACCGTGACCAATCAGGCTCCGCCACTGGTCGGATATGACGTGTTCGCCGCCGACCGCGTCCTCGTGGAGGCCGTCGAGCGGCATCTGGACCCCGCGCTCGTGGACGAGGTCCGGGACGAACTGTCGGGGCTCGGGCGCAGCGCCGGCTCCGCGCAGGTGCAGGAGTGGGGGGCCCAGGCCAACGAGTACCCGCCGCGCCTGCGGACCCACGACCGCTACGGCAACCGCATCGACGAGGTCGAGTTCCACCCGGCCTGGCACCGGCTGCTCGGCAAGGGAGTCGGCGCGGGGCTGACCGCTGCCTGGACGCGTCCGGCAGGGCATGTGCGCCGGGCGGCCGCGTTCGTGCTGTGGTCCCAGGTCGAGGCGGGCAACGGCTGTCCCCTGTCGATGACCCATGCCGCGGTGCCCGCGCTGCGCACGGACCCCGCCCTCGCCGCCGAGTGGGAGCCCCGGCTGACCTCCACGATCTACGACCGGGGCCTTCGCCCCGCCGCGCAGAAGGCCGGCGTGCTCTTCGGCATGGGGATGACCGAGAAGCAGGGCGGCAGCGACGTGCGCGCCAACACGACCGAGGCGCGGCCGCTCGCCGAGGACGGGACGTACGAGCTGAAAGGCCACAAGTGGTTCTGTTCGGCGCCCATGTCGGACGGGTTCCTGGTGCTGGCGCAGGCCCCGGGCGGCCTCACCTGTTTTCTCGTGCCGCGTGTGCTGGAGGACGGTGCCCGGAACGTCTTCCTGATCCAGCGGCTCAAGGACAAGCTCGGCAACCGGTCCAACGCCTCCGGCGAGGTCGAGTTCGACGGTACCTGGGCGCGCCGGGTCGGTGACGAGGGGCGCGGGGTGCGCACCATCATCGAGATGGTCGCGGCCACCCGGCTCGACTGCGTCCTCGGCTCGGCGGCGCTGATGCGGCAGGCGGTGGCGCAGGCGATCCACCACTGCACCTACCGGGAGGCCTTCGGCGGCAGGCTCGTCGACAAGCCGCTGATGCGCAACGTGCTGGCCGACCTGGCCCTGGAGTCGGAGGCGGCGACGGCGCTGGGGCTGCGGCTCGCGGCGGCGTACGACGACGGCGGCGAGCAGGAGCGGGCGTTCCTGCGGCTCGCCGTGCCCGCCGCCAAGTACTGGGTGACCAAGCGGTGCACGCCGGTGGTGGCGGAGGCGCTGGAGTGCCTCGGCGGCAACGGCTATGTCGAGGAGTGGGGCATGGCCCGGCTGCTGCGCGAGTCTCCGCTCAACTCCATCTGGGAGGGCGCGGGCAACGTCCAGGCGCTCGATGTGCTGCGCGCGCTCCAGCCGGAACCGGACGCCCTGAACGCCTACCTCCAGGAGGTCGGCCGGGCGCGCGGCGCCGACCACCGTCTGGACGGGGCGATCAAGAACCTGCTCGCCGAACTCGCGGATCTGGAGGGCGTCGAGGCACGGGCGCGCCGCCTGGTGGAGCGGATCGCGCTGGTGCTCCAGGGTGCGCTTCTCGTGCGGTACGCGCCGCCGGAGGTCGCCGACGCCTTCTGCGGCTCCCGTCTCGGCGGCGACTGGGGCTCGGCCTTCGGCACCCTGCCGCACAGCCTGGATCTGGCCACGGTGGTGGAGCGGGCGCGGCCGGTCGGCTGACCCCTTCCGGCCGTACGGCCGCACCGCGGAGCGCTCGGCGCGGGGGTGGTGCTGCGCCGACACGGCACCACCCCCGCTCTCCTGGGCCCCCTTCGAGGAGCACAGAGGCCGCCGAAGCGGCGTTGCACAAGTTTCAATCACCTTGTGGCCGTCCGCCAGGGTTGCAGAAGGTTGCAACTTACTGCTCGCTGTTGCGGGATTGCACCCCTCCGTCACGGGCAGAGGGGCATTATGAGAGTCGGCGTCAACAGGGGCCAAAGGCTCCTGGCCGAAAACGGCTGACGGGCCCGGTGAGTTAGCGCTGGGGGCGCGCCCTCGGCACCGGCTCAGGCGCCCCGCGGGCGAACGAGTGAAGAGGGGGCACAGGCCTTGGGGGAGGTTCCAGCGGCGCACTCGGGAAAAGACGTCGCGCGGCTCGCCACCCTGGACGCCGCGCAGGCGGCCCGTCTGCTCAGCGAGGTGCGCAGCGCCACGCTGGCGGGGCGGCGCGCCCCGGTTCCGCCGCGCCCGGTGATCGAGGCGTCCTGGGGGCGCATGCTGCGCAGCGGTGTCGACCCCGACCACGGCGTCCGGGCCGCCCTGCTCAGCCGGGACGAGATCGAGCGGCGCCGCAGGGAGTCCCCGTTGCGGCATGTGCTGCCGGTGCTGCGTGAGGGCCTGCTGTCGGTGGCGGACGTCGCGCAGCACATCATGGTCGTGGCGGACGCGGACGGGCGGGTGCTGTGGCGCGAGGGCTGCTCGTCCGTGCTGCGCAAGGCGGACGGGCTGGGCTTCGAACTCGGCGCGGACTGGGGCGAGGAGATCGTCGGCACGAACGGCGTGGGCACCCCGGCGGTGGCCCGGCGCCCCGTGCAGGTGTTCGCGTCCGAGCACTTCGTGCGCTCCCACGCCTCCTGGACGTGCACGGGCGCCCCGGTCACGGACCCGCGCGACGGCAGGCTGATCGGGGTCGTGGACATCAGCGGCCCACTGGAGACGATGCACCCGGCGACGCTCTCGTGGGTGACGGCGGTGGCCAAGCTCGCGGAGGCCCGGCTGCGGGAGGTGCATCTGGCCTCTCTGGAGCGGCTGCGCGCGGTGTCGGCGCCCTTGCTCGCGGGGCTCGGCGGCAGGGCGCTGGCGGTGGACGGGGACGGCTGGACAGCGGCGGTGACCGGGATGCCGTACACCGGCCGCGTCGCCCTGCCCGCCTCGCTCTCGCCCGGCCGCCGGCTGTTGCCCGCGCTGGGTGCCTGCGCGGTGGAGCCGCTGCCGGACGGCTGGCTGATCCGCGTCGCGGAGGCGCCCGCGCCGGCGCGGGCCACGAGGATCGTGGTGGATGTGGCGCACCCGCGCCGCTGGTGGGTGACGGTGTCGGGCGACGCGGGCTCCTGGACACATGAACTCAGCCCCCGGCACGCCGAGTTGCTCTACCTGCTGGCGCGCCACCGCTCGGGCCGCACGGCCTCGGCCCTGGCAGCCGACGTGTTCGGCGACCCGGGGCGCACGGTCACGGTCCGTGCCGAGATGTCCCGTGTCCGGCGGTACCTGGGGGCCTTTCTGGAACACCGGCCGTATCGTTTCTGCGAGTCGGCGGAGGTGGAACTCCTGACCCCGCCCGACCCGGCCGACCTGCTGCCGCACTCGGTGGCGCCGGGAGTGGCGCGGGCGCGCCGCACGTCCTGGGCCGCCACCCATGGGCAGGAACCGGCCCCGGCCCGAACACCCCTTCGCGAGACGGTCCTCCCGCTCGTCCCCCGTCGCGACCGCTAGTCCACGGCCGCGAGGCAAGGCACCCCTGACCCCCGGGCATCGGGCCCCCGGGCCCGTAAAACCTAAGCCCCCAGCCACAGCGCCCAGCGCCGGCCCCGGCCCCAGACCCAGACCCAGACCCAGACCCAGACCCAGACCCAGACCCAGACCCAAGGTGGGGGATAACCCTCCGTTTCCCGGGTCTTCGGCCGGTTCGGGACCGTTCTGCCGTAGCATCCCTCCCACAGGCCGCCCCACCGCTCCCCCGGTCAACGTCAGGACCACGAGGAGCAGTTGGCCTTCGCCGGGAGGTTGTATGAAGCACCGTGGCAGGCACCGTCGCAGGCGCAGGGGCCGTGCGCTGCGGGCCACACTGGCCGGGACCGCGCTGGCGCTCACGGCGGCGGCCACGCTTATCAGCACCTCGCAGGCCGCGGGCGGGGACAACCCCGGGGGCCTGACCCGCGTCACCGCCGCGGCCGAGACCGCGAGGCTCCGCCTCCACGAGAACCTCACCGACCGCGGCACCCTCGACACGCTCACCCGCGCGATGGGCGGCGCGGTCGGCGTCCATGACGTCCTCGCCTCGGCCGACCACCCCATGCGCAACCGGTCCGCGTGCGACGCCGCCGAAACGGCCGCGCTACCGGTGAAACCGGCGGCCACACGCGTGTACTGCTGGGACCAGGGCGACGCCACGACCGCACAGTGGCTGCCCCGGTCCGTGACCACCCCCGGGGACGTCGGCGGCGACGGCCGCCGGGGCGCCGATCGCGTCATCCTCTCCGGCTGGACGTCCGGCTGGACGCACGACGACCGCGGCTCCGGCACCCCGGCCGCCGACCGCGGCCTCGCCAGGGTCGCCTTCATCGACGCCAACGACCCGGGCGCCCTCGCCTACCGCTGGGTCCTGCTGGTCGCCCCGCGCGCCGGCGGCCAGGACTTCGGCCCCGTCGGCACCGACCTGACCGGGATGGTCTGGTACCAGGACAAGCTGTTCGTCACCGCCCGGGACTCCCTGCTGGTCTTCGATCTGCACCGCCTCCTGAAGGCGAACGTCGACGGCACTGCG
This sequence comes from Streptomyces hygroscopicus, assembly GCF_026168105.1. GTDB lineage: Bacteria > Actinomycetota > Actinomycetes > Streptomycetales > Streptomycetaceae > Streptomyces > Streptomyces hygroscopicus_D. The sequence goes on along the minus strand of NZ_LBMW01000008.1, from coordinate 151,670 downwards.
ATCGGCCGGGTCCGGGGCGGCTACTCCGCGCACGGCTATCAGTACGTGCTGCCGACGGTCGGCTCCTACAGGCTGACCGGCGGCCCCTGTTCGACCGCCGACGACCGTACCGCCCCCTGCTTCTCCGCCCTCTCGCTGGACCGCACCTCGGCCCCGGACAGCCTGGTGGCGAGCGAGTCCCGCCCCCGGGCCACCGGGCGACCGACCCGCGTGTGGCGCTACGTCTTCAGCACCCTGCCCGGCCACGGCGGCCTGCTCGCCACGGACACACGCGGCGACGTCCGTGCGGAGGAGGCGTACGAGACGGGGGCGAGCGGCGTGCAGGGCGTGCTCTCGCACCGGCGGAGCGGAGCGGCTGAGACCGACTGGTATGTCGACCGGGCCCCCGCCGTCGGCGGCCGGCACGGCACCCTCTGGCGGCAGACCGCCTCCGGGGCGAAGGCTGCCACGTGCTCGGCCGACGGAAGCCAGGCCTGCTGGGGTCGGCACACCGCGTCGCTGTCGTACTGGCAGGGGACGGGCGAGCTGTGGACGCTGACGGAGGGCGCCACGAGCGGCGACGGGAGACAGGGAGCGGGGGCGGCCGGGGGCCGGGTGCTGTACGCGGTGCCGCTGGACTCGGTGGACGACGCGCTGGAGTAGCCGCGGCACCACCGGGCAGCGCGGGCCGCGGCGTCGGAACACCTTTGTCGGGCCGCTCGGCCTCGTGATTCCCTGGCCGCATGGCTACCCTCACCGTGACCACCTGGTCCCTCGAGCAGACGTCCCCGACCGACCTGCGGCCCGCGACGGCCCCCGAGGGCGATGTCCGTGTCGTCCGCGCGGAGGTGCCGTCGCCCGAGTTGAGCCGCTTCCTGTACGCATCGGTCGGCGGGGACATCCTCTGGACCGACCGGCTGGGCTGGACGTACGCGCGGTGGCAGGAGTACCTGGCCCGGCCGGGCGTGGAGACCTGGGTCGCCTACGACCGGGGTACGCCGGCCGGTTACGTGGAACTGGACCCGCAGGACGAGGGAGTCGTGGAGATCGCGTACTTCGGGCTCATACCCGCCTTCCGCGGCCGGCGGATCGGCGGACACCTGCTGTCGTACGGCACCGCCCGTGCCTGGGACCTCGAGGACCGCTGGCCGGAACTGACCGGGACGAAGCGGGTGTGGCTGCATACATGCAGCAAGGACGGCGAACACGCCATGGCCAACTACCGGCGCCGGGGCTTCCAGCTCTTCGACACCAAGGTCGAGGAGGAGCCGGAGGCCGCCGCACCGGGTCCCTGGCCCGGGGCCTACCCCGCCTGACCTGCACCGGCAAGAGCACGCGCGCATCATGTGACCGAGGACACCCTTGTTCCACATTCCGGGACAAGGGTGTCCGCATGATGGACGAAGCTGGACTGTGTCCAGATCGGCGTGACACGCTTCCGTCATGTCTGGAGCTGGAATTGCCTTGGTGAGTCGACGGCACGTCGACCTCTGCCGCATGTCCAGCGCCATCTGTCCGGCGAGCTGAGATCTCCAGCCAGTACCGGTTTCCCTGTTTTCCGCCCTCGCGCAATGCCGCGCACATCTCGTCGCGTGCCCGCATGCGCAGGTCAGAGCCGCTCCCCTGACTGTCCGAAGGACTTACCCGCCATGGCTGCCATCCCGCAGAATCCCGCCACGCCCCGCCGCAAGGTGAGCCGTCACCGTGGCGAGGGTCAGTGGGCCGTGGGTCACTTCACCCCGCTCAACGGCAATGAGCAACTCAAGAAGGACGACGACGGTCTCAATGTGCGGACACGTATTGAGACGATCTACTCCAAGCGCGGCTTCGACTCCATCGACCCCAACGACCTGCGCGGCCGGATGCGCTGGTGGGGCCTCTACACCCAGCGCAAGCCCGGGATCGACGGCGGCAAGACAGCGATCCTGGAGCCGGAGGAGCTGGACGACCGCTACTTCATGATGCGCGTCCGCATCGACGGTGGCCGCCTGACCACGCAGCAGCTGCGCGTCATCGGCGAGATCTCCCAGGAGTTCGCGCGCGGCACCGCCGACATCACCGACCGGCAGAACGTCCAGTACCACTGGATCCGGATCGAGGACGTGCCCGAGATCTGGACCCGGCTGGAGGCCGTCGGGCTGTCCACCACCGAGGCCTGCGGCGACACGCCCCGCGCCATCCTCGGCTCGCCCGTCGCCGGCATCGCCGAGGACGAGATCATCGACGGCACCCCGGCCATCGAGGAGATCCAGCGCAGGGTCATCGGCAACAAGGCGTTCTCGAACCTGCCCCGCAAGTTCAAGACGGCGATCTCCGGATCGCCGCTGCTGGACGTGGCGCACGAGATCAACGACGTCGCCTTCGTCGGCGTCAACCACCCCGAGCACGGTGCCGGCTTCGACCTGTGGGTCGGCGGCGGCCTGTCCACCAACCCGAAGCTCGGTGTCCGGCTCGGCGCCTGGGTGCCACTGGACGAGGTGCCGGAGGTCTACGAGGGCGTCATCTCGATCTTCCGCGACTACGGTTACCGCCGGCTGCGCACCCGCGCCCGGCTGAAGTTCCTGGTCGCCGACTGGGGTGCGGAGAAGTTCCGCCAGGTCCTCGAGGACGAGTACGTCGGACGCAAGCTGATCGACGGCCCGGCGCCCGCGCAGCCCGTCGAGCGCTGGCGCGACCACATCGGCGTGCACCGGCAGAAGGACGGCCGCTACTACATCGGCTTCGCACCGCGCGTGGGCCGCGTGGACGGTACGACCCTCACGAAGATCGCCGAGCTGGCCGAGGCGCACGGCTCGGGCCGGGTCCGTACGACCGCCGAGCAGAAGATGATCGTGCTGGACGTGGACGAGTCCAGGGTCGGCTCCCTCGTCGAGGCACTGGAGGCACTGGATCTCACGGTCAAGCCCTCCCCCTTCAGGCGCGGCACGATGGCCTGCACCGGCATCGAGTACTGCAAGCTGGCCATCGTCGAGACCAAGGCGCGCGGTTCCGCGCTGATCGACGAACTGGAGCGCCGCATCCCGGACTTCGACGAGCCGATCACCATCAACATCAACGGCTGCCCGAACGCCTGCGCCCGTATCCAGGTCGCGGACATCGGTCTCAAGGGCCAGCTGGTCCTCGACGGCAAGGGCGAGCAGGTCGAGGGATTCCAGGTGCACCTGGGCGGCGCACTGGGTCTGGAGGCCGGCTTCGGCCGCAAGGTCCGCGGCCTGAAGGTCACCTCGGAGGAACTGCCGGACTACGTCGAGCGCGTCCTCAAGCGGTTCCAGGCGCAGCGCGAGGAGGGCGAGCGGTTCGCCGCCTGGGTCGCCCGTGCTTCCGAGGAGTCCCTTTCATGAGCGAGCGTGCGGCTCCCTTCTACTGCCCCTACTGCGGCGAGGAGGACCTGCGTCCCAGCGAGCAGGGGCACGGCGCGTGGGAGTGCGGAGCGTGCAATCGAGCCTTCCAGCTGAAGTTCCTGGGCCTGCTGGCCCGGGGCCTTCGGCGCAACGATGCAGGAGGGGACGACATATGACGATCACCCAGGAAGAGCGCGGTACCGACGATCTCAAGGCGCTCGCCGAGCAGGCCGGCCGGGACCTGGAGGAGGCCTCCGCGCTGGAGATCCTCCGATGGGCGACCGAGACCTTCGGCAAGCGCTTCTGTGTGACCTCCTCCATGGAGGACGCGGTGGTCGCCCACCTCGCCTCCCGTGCGATGCCCGGAGTCGACGTGGTGTTCCTCGACACCGGTTACCACTTCCCGGAGACCATCGGCACCCGTGACGCGGTCCAGGCCGTGATGGACGTCAACGTCATCACGCTCACCCCTCGGCGGACGGTTGCCGAGCAGGACGCCGAGTACGGCCCCAGGCTGCACGACCGCGACCCCGACCTGTGCTGCAAGCTGCGCAAGGTGCAGCCCCTGGAGGAGGGGCTGCAGGGCTATGACGCCTGGGCCACCGGGCTGCGCCGGGACGAGTCCCCGACCCGGGCGAACACGCCCGTGGTCGGCTGGGACGATAAGCGCGGAAAGGTCAAGATCTCGCCGATCGCGCGCTGGACCCAGGACGACGTGGACACGTACGTGGCCGAACACGGCGTGCTCACCAACCCGTTGCTGATGGACGGCTACACCTCCGTCGGCTGTGCCCCCTGCACCCGCCGGGTCCTGGCGGGCGAGGACGCGCGCGCCGGTCGCTGGGCGGGCCGCACCAAGACCGAGTGCGGGCTGCACGGCTGACCATGACTGTGATTTCCGTAAGCCTTTCCACGAACAGGGAGACCCACGTGACGACCGGAGCCACCGTCTGGCTCACGGGTCTGCCGAGCGCCGGCAAGACCACCATCGCGTACGAGTTGGCCGGCCGGCTCCGCGACGAGGGCCACCGTGTCGAGGTGCTCGACGGCGACGAGATCCGCGAGTTCATCTCGGCGGGCCTGGGCTTCAGCCGGGCGGACCGGCACACGAACGTGCAGCGCATCGGCTTCCTCGCCGACCTGCTGGCCCGTAACGGCGTCAAGGCGCTCGTCCCGGTGATCGCGCCCTACGCGGAGAGCCGCGAGGCGGTGCGGGGGCGCCACAAGGAGAGCGGGGCGCCGTACCTCGAGGTGCATGTGGCGACCCCGGTCGAGGTGTGCTCCGTACGCGATGTGAAGGGTCTGTACGCCAAGCAGGCGGCGGGCGAGCTGACCGGGCTGACCGGCGTCGACGATCCGTACGAGGAGCCCCTCTCGCCCGATCTGCGCATCGAGTCGCAGCACCAGACCGTGCAGGAGTCCGCGGCCGCGGTGTACGCGCTGCTCAGCGAAAGGGGACTGGCATGACGACCACCGTCGCCAAGGTCGACGAGGGTACGGACAGCCCGTACGCCCTCTCGCACCTGGACGCCCTCGAGTCCGAGGCGGTGCACATCTTCCGTGAGGTGGCGGGCGAGTTCGAGCGGCCGGTGATCCTGTTCTCCGGCGGCAAGGACTCCATCGTCATGCTCCACCTGGCGCTGAAGGCGTTCACGCCGGCGCCGGTGCCGTTCTCGCTGCTGCACGTGGACACCGGCCACAACTTCCCCGAGGTGCTGGAGTACCGCGACCACACGGTCGCCAGGCACCAGCTGCGGCTGCACGTGGCCTCCGTACAGGACTACATCGACCGCGGGGTCCTCAAGGAGCGCCCCGACGGCACCCGCAACCCCCTGCAGACCCTTCCGCTCACCGAGAAGATCCAGTCCGAGCGGTTCGACGCCGTCTTCGGCGGCGGACGGCGGGACGAGGAGAAGGCCCGCGCCAAGGAGCGCGTCTTCTCGCTGCGCGACGAGTTCTCCCAGTGGGACCCGCGCCGCCAGCGCCCCGAACTGTGGCAGTTGTACAACGGCCGTCACGCCCCCGGCGAGCACGTCCGCGTCTTCCCGCTGTCCAACTGGACCGAGCTGGACGTGTGGCAGTACATCGCGCGGGAGGGCATCGAGCTGCCGGATATCTACTTCGCGCACGAGCGCGAGGTCTTCCAGCGCAGCGGTATGTGGCTCACCGCCGGTGAGTGGGGCGGACCGAAGGACGGTGAGACCGTCGAGAAGCGGCTCGTGCGGTACCGCACCGTCGGCGACATGTCCTGCACCGGTGCCGTGGATTCCGACGCGGTGACGCTGGAGCAGGTCATCACCGAGATCGCGGCCTCCCGCCTCACCGAGCGTGGCGCGACCCGTGCCGACGACAAGCTCTCCGAGGCCGCCATGGAGGACCGCAAGCGCGAGGGGTACTTCTGAGCATGACCACCACCACGGAACTCTCCGCCACCACCCTCCTGCGGTTCGCCACCGCCGGTTCGGTCGACGACGGCAAGTCCACGCTCGTCGGGCGGCTGCTGCACGACTCCAAGTCGGTCCTCGCCGACCAGCTGGAGGCCGTGGAGCGTGCCTCCGCGAGCCGCGGCCAGGACGGCCCGGACCTGGCCCTCCTCACCGACGGCCTGCGCGCCGAGCGCGAGCAGGGCATCACCATCGACGTGGCCTACCGCTACTTCGCCACGGCCCGGCGCCGGTTCATCCTGGCCGACACGCCCGGCCATGTGCAGTACACCCGCAACATGGTCACCGGCGCCTCCACCGCCGAGCTGACGGTGATCCTCGTCGACGCCCGCAACGGTGTCGTCGAGCAGACCCGCCGCCACGCCGCGATCGCCGCGCTGCTGCGCGTCCCGCACGTGGTCCTCGCCGTCAACAAGATGGACCTCGTCGACTATCAGGAGTCCGTCTTCGCCGGGATCGCCGAGGAGTTCACGGCGTACGCGACCGAGCTGGGCATCCCGGAGGTCACCGCGATCCCGATCTCGGCGCTCGCCGGGGACAACGTCGTGGAGCCGTCCGCGCACATGGACTGGTACGGCGGCCCGACCGTCCTGGAGCACCTGGAGACCGTCCCGGTCAGCCACGACCTGGCGCACTGCCACGCGCGGCTGCCCGTGCAGTACGTGATCCGTCCGCAGACCGCCGAGCACCCGGACTACCGGGGCTACGCGGGCCAGATCGCGGCCGGTACGTTCCGCGTCGGCGACCGGGTCACGGTCCTCCCGTCCGGCCGTACGACCACGGTCTCCGGCATCGACCTGCTCGGCAGTCCGGTCGAGGTCGCGTGGACCCCGCAGTCGGTGACCCTCCTGCTGGAGGACGACATCGACGTCTCGCGCGGCGACCTGATCGTGCCGAGCAAGGACGCGCCGCCGACCACACAGGACGTCGAGGCGACGGTCTGCCACGTCGCGGACCAGCCGCTGACCGTCGGCCACCGGGTGCTGCTCAAGCACGGCACCCGCACGGTGAAGGCGATCGTCAAGGACATCCCGTCCCGTCTCACGCTCGACGATCTGTCCCTGCACCCGCACCCGGGACGGCTCGTCGCCAACGACATCGGCCGGGTGAAGGTCCGTACCGCCGAGCCGCTGCCGGTGGACTCGTACGCGGACTCCCGCCGCACCGGCTCGTTCATCCTGGTCGACCCGTCGGACGGCACGACGCTGACCGCGGGCATGGTCGGCGAGTCGTTCGCCGCGCCCGAGCCGGTGAAGGACGAGGCCGACGACGGGTGGGACTTCTGATCATGACCGTCACCTGCTTCTTCTCGACGTTCGCGAAGGAGGGCGGCCGCGTCGGCAGCGGCGCCCTCGGCAGCGGGCAGGGCGGAGTGGCGCGATGTGCGCGATGACGTACGCGCACTGCCTGCGCGCCCCGTCCCCCCACCCGACGTCCCGGTTACGACGAAGACCCTTGCCGAACTCCCGGCCACGACCTCAGAGACCGTGACCGCCGGGCCAACGAGAGGAAAACCTCCCGTGCCTGCCATCCTCCCCCAGTTGCGAATTCGCTCAGCCGGGCGGGCCCCCAACCCCTTCTTCCGCCGCGGCCTCGCCGTCGCCACCGCGCTGCCCCTTCTGACGCTCGCCGCGTGCGGCTACGGGTCCCAGGCCAAGGACGACACGTCCAGCCAGAAGATCGCCGCCGGGGCCAAGAAGATCGACGGCCTCGACTCCGTGAAGATCGGCTACTTCGGCAACCTCACCCATGCGACCGCGCTCGTGGGCCGTCAGCAGGGGATCTTCCAGAAGGAACTCGGTGCCACCAAGGCCGGGTACGCGACGTTCAACGCCGGCCCGTCCGAGATCGAGGCGCTCAACTCCGGTTCGATCGACATCGGCTGGATCGGCCCCTCCCCGGCGATCAACGGCTACACCAAGTCCGACGGCAAGAGCCTGCGGATCATCGGTGGTTCGGCGTCCGGCGGCGTGAAGCTGGTCGTCGACCCGAAGAAGATCTCGTCCCTCAAGGACGTCAAGGGCAAGAAGATCGCGACCCCTCAGCTCGGCAACACGCAGGACGTGGCGTTCCTCAACTGGATCGCGGAACAGGGCTGGAAGGTCGACGCGCAGAGCGGCAAGGGTGACGTCACCGTCGTCCGCAGCGACAACAAGGTGACCCCGGACGTCTTCAAGGCGGGTTCCATCGACGGCGCCTGGGTGCCGGAGCCGACGGCCTCCAAGCTGGTCGCCGAGGGCGGCAAGGTGTTGCTCGACGAGGCGTCGCTGTGGCCCGACAAGAAGTTCGTGATCACGAACATCATCGTCCGGCAGAGCTTCCTCAAGGAGCACCCGAAGGCCGTCGAGGCCGTGCTGAAGGCCTCGGTCGAGACCAACCAGTGGATCAACGCCAACTCGGGCGCGGCGAAGGCGGCGGCGAACAAGCAGTTGGAGGCCGACTCGGGCAAGGCCCTGCCGGCCAAGATCCTGGACCCGGCGTGGAAGTCGATCCAGATCACCGACGACCCGCTGGCCGCAACACTCAACGCCGAGGCGCAGCACGCGGTGAAGGCGGGTCTGCTGAAGCAGCCCGACCTGAAGGGCATCTACGACCTCACGATCCTCAACAAGGTCCTCAGGGCCGAGGGCCGGGGCACGGTCGACGACGCCGGTCTCGGCACCAGCTGATCGAACGACGAAGAGCTCCCAGGAGGTGACGACCATGGCGACGACCCTCGCCAAGGCCGACGAATCGGTCGAGCACGCCGCTCGGCTTGAGCATGTCTCGAAGTCGTTCGCGGTACCGGGCGGGCAGCAACTCGTGCTGGACGACATCAGCCTCGATGTCGCACCCGGCGAGTTCGTCACCCTCCTGGGGGCCTCGGGCTGCGGCAAGTCCACGCTGCTGAACCTGGTGGCGGGGCTCGACAGGCCCACCGCCGGCTCCATCACGACGGACGGCCGCCCGGCCCTGATGTTCCAGGAGCACGCCCTCTTCCCGTGGCTGACCGCGGGCAAGAACATCGAACTCGCCCTCAAGTTGAGGGGTGTTGAGAAGTCCGAGCGGCGCGGCAAGGCCGAGGAACTGCTCGAACTCGTGCGGCTGAAGGGCGCGTACGGCAAGCGCGTGCACGAGCTGTCCGGCGGTATGCGGCAGCGCGTCGCGATGGCCCGGGCGCTGGCGCAGGAGAGCAACCTGCTGCTGATGGACGAGCCGTTCGCGGCCCTCGACGCCATCACCCGGGACGTGCTGCACGACGAGCTGACCCGGATCTGGCAGGAGACCGGGCTGTCCGTCCTGTTCGTCACGCACAACGTGCGCGAGGCGGTGCGGCTTGCCCAGCGCGTCGTCCTGCTGTCCTCCCGCCCGGGCCGCGTGGCCCGCGAGTGGACGGTCGACATTCCGCAGCCGCGCCGCATCGAGGACGCACCGGTGGCGGAACTGTCCATCGAGATCACCGAAGTACTGCGGGGGGAGATCCGGCGCCATGGCCAGCACTGAGACGAAGACGGCGGTGGACGCCGCGAGTGTCGAGGCGGGGCTCGACGCGCTCGAGGCCGCGACCCTAGGCCGTCCGCCGTTCCGGCAGACGCTGGTGAACAAGGTCCTGCCGCCGGTCGTAGCGATCGCTGTGGTCCTCGTCATCTGGCAGGGCCTGATATCCCTCAAGATCGTCACCGACCCCACCAAGCTGCCCTCGCCGTCCGCGGTGTGGCACACGGTCCGGGACGCCTGGCTCAAGGGCGAGTTGCTCGGCTACATCTGGACCAGCGTCTCGCGCGGTCTGCTCGGCTTTCTGTTCGCCCTGGTCATCGGCACCCCTCTGGGTCTGGTGGTGGCCCGGGTCAAGTTCGTGCGCGCGGCCATTCACCCGATCCTGTCCGGTCTGCAGTCGCTGCCGTCGGTGGCGTGGGTCCCGCCGGCCGTGATCTGGCTGGGCCTGAACAACTCGATGATGTACGCGGTGATCCTGCTCGGTGCGGTCCCGTCGATCGCCAACGGCCTGGTGTCCGGCGTCGACCAGGTGCCGCCGCTGTTCCTGCGGGCGGGCCGCACCATGGGCGCGTCGGGTCTGAAGGGCACCTGGCACATCGTGCTGCCGGCCGCGCTGCCGGGCTATGTGGCGGGCCTGAAGCAGGGCTGGGCGTTCTCCTGGCGCTCGCTGATGGCCGCCGAGATCATCGCCTCGTTCCCGGACCTCGGCGTCGGCCTCGGCCAGTTGCTGGAGAACGGCCGCAACGCCAGCGACATGGCCATGGTCTTCGAGGCCATCCTGCTCATCCTGATCGTCGGCATCGCCATCGACCTGCTGATCTTCAGCCCGCTGGAGCGGTGGGTGCTGCGCAGCCGCGGCCTCCTCGTCAGGGGCTGACCTGTCATGCACCACAAGCCGGTTCACCCCGTCCTCGTCGTCATCGCCCACGGCAGCCGCGACCCGCGGCATGCCGCCACCGTCCATGCCCTGGTCCGGCGGGTACGGTCGCTGCGCCCCGGGCTGCGCGTGGAGACCGGCTTCCTGGACTTCAACGTGCCGTCCGTGCACGGGGTGCTGGAGTCCCTGGCCGCGAAGGGAGCAGGGGACGTCGTGGCGCTGCCTCTCCTCCTGACCCGGGCCTTCCACGCGAAGGCGGACATCCCGGCGGTTCTCCGGGAGGCGCCGCCGCGGCTGCGGATCAGGCAGGCGGAGGTGCTGGGCCCTTCACCGCTGCTGCTCGGCGCGCTGGAGCGGCGGCTGCACGAGGCGGGACTGACGGCCGCCGACAAGTCCTCGACCGGGGTCGTGCTGGCCTCGGCGGGGTCCACGGACCCGGAGGCGATCGCAGTGATCGCTGACATCGCGCGGGAGTGGCGGCGCACCGGATGGTGCGCCGTGCGGCCTGCGTTCGCCTCCGCATCCCTTCCGCGCACGGAGGACGCCGTGCGCGAGCTGCGCGCCCTCGGATGCGCGCGCGTCGCGGTCGCGCCCTATGTCCTGGCTCCCGGCTTCCTGCCGGACCGCATCGCACGGGGCGCCGCCGGGGCGGACGTCCTTGCGGAGGTCCTGGGACCGGCGCCGGAGGTGGCCCGGCTGCTGCTGGAACGGTACGACGCGGCGCGGACCCCGGTGCCGCTCGCCGTGGGTGCCTGAGGGCACGGCTGCGAGTGCGGCTGTCCGCCGCCCCGCCGGCCTGGTTGACCCGCCAATGCGGCCGGAGTGCCTATCGGCACAGCTCGTCGCCCAGCGCCGTCCGCGCGTACCGTACGGTCCGTCCGCTGCGGGTCCGGCTGAGCAGTCCCGCGTCGTACAGGACCGCCAGATGCTGGCTGACGGCGCCCGGAGTGACATCGAGGCGGCGGGCGAGCTCGGTCGTGGAGGCCGGTTCGGCGAGCAGCACGAGCAGACGTGCGCGTGGGCGGCCCAGCAGGCGGGCCAGGGCGTCGTCGGTGACCGGAGGCGGCTCCTCCGAGAGGGTGGCGCGGCCTCGCGCCGGGTAGATGAGCACCGGCGGCCGTGAGGGGTCGATGAGAGCCTGGGCGCCCCGCGCGAACAGGGTCGGCAGCAGCACCATGCCGCGCCCGTCGATGCTGACGCTGCTCTCGGGCCATGGCGCCTGTGCCCACAAGTCCCTTGTGGACAGCTGCAGATGGCCGCCGGTCCAGGTGAGCCGCGCGTCGAGCCCCGACAGCAGTGCCGCGGCGCCCTGCTCCGCCAACACCCGTCCCCGGTGGGCGAGATCGGAGTCCAGGACGCTCTGCGCGCGCGGCCACCAGTCGCCGGCGAGGCAGGTGTGCCAGTAGGCGTCGAGCGCGTCCACGAGCCGGGCCAGAAAGGCTTCCGGAGCGGCGAGGCCCCGGGCGACGACGGGCGGCAGCGCGTCCTCGGCCCGGTAGGTGGCGCGGAAGTCCGCGCGGACGACCTCCGTCGGGGTGGCGCGGAGCAGGCGCAGCTCGTCGGCGAAGGCGGGCCGGGCACGGTCGGGACGCGGGGTGAGGAAGTCGGGCACCCACAGCCATGGTGCGACCACGGCGGTGAGCAGCTCCCGGTCGAGCTTCGCCAGGCCCGGGCGGATACGGCGCAGCCATTGCCGGTGGTGCGGGTAGCGGGCCGGATCGTGCAGGCAGCGCAGCGAGAACACCGCCTCCTGCAGTGGCGAATACGCGAAGGAGGTGGTGGCCAGGTCGCCGACGCCGAAACGGAACTCGATCATTGAGTGCCACGCTAAATCAATGTCGCCGCAGGCCTGTCGCCGGGTTGGCTGTCCTCATGACCACGACACCTGCGTCTTCGGCATCCGACCAGGACGGCAGTGGCCCGGCCCGCGGACGTACGGCGGTTGCCGGGCCCGAACGCGCCACCGGGGCCGCCGGACTGCTGCCCACCGACCCGGTCCTGCGCCGGGCCGCACTGCTGACGCTCCTCAACTCCCTCGGCAACGGCCTCTACTTCCCGCTCGGCGTCCTGTACTTCACCCGCGTCGTCGGCCTCGACGCGACGGCGGTCGGGCTCGGGATGACGATCGCTGGGCTGGTCGGCGTGGCCGCCGGGGTCCCCGCCGGACGGGCCGCCGACCGGTGGGGCGCCCGGCGCGTCGGAGCCCTGCTGTGGGGCGGTACGGGGGTGGCCACGGCCGCCTACGTCCTGGTGCACTCGTATGCGGGTTTCCTTGTCACGGTGGTCTGCGCGACCGGGCTGCAGATGGCGAGCCGCGGGGTGCAGGGCGCGCTGTACGCGGACGTCCTGCCCGCGGCGACCCGGGTGGAGGCACGGGCGTATCTGAGGATGGTCACGAACGTCGCCATGGGCGTGGGCGGCGCCTTCGGTGCGATCGCGCTCCAACTCGACACCCGGGGCGCGTATATGACGGTGATTCTGGTGGACGCGCTGTCGTTCGCGGCGCCTGCGCTGCTGGTGCCCCGGCTGCCGCTGGCGCCCGATGCGCTCCGGCGGCCGTCCCTGGCGGCCGACGCCTCGACCGCCGACCGCTGGCGCGCGGTGCGGGACCTGCCGTTCCTGGCGGTGACCGTGCTGAACGCGGTGCTGGTCGTGCAGTACACCCTGTCCGAGGTCGGGCTGCCGCTGTGGATCGTGCAGCGTACGGAGGCGCCGCGCTGGACGGCGGCCCTGCTGATGATCGTGAACTGTGTCCTGGTGGCGCTCCTCCAGGTACGAGTGGCCCGCCGGGCCTCCCGGGTGAACGCCGCGGTACGGGCGATGGGCTGGGCGGGGCTGCTGCTCGCCGCCTCGTGCGCGGTGTACGCGGTGTCGGCGGGTCTGTCCCCGGTGTGGGCCGTGCTCGCGCTGACCGTCGGCGCGGTGGTGCAGGTCTTCGCCGAGGTGCTGTCCGCGGCGGGTGGCTGGACCCTCGGCTACGAGCTCGCCGACGCCCGGGCCCACGGCGTGTACCAGGGTGTCTTCGGCACGGGCATGTCCGCGGGGATGATGGCCGGGCCGGCGCTGGTCACGGTGACCGCGATCCGGCACGGCACGGCGGGCTGGGCGGTACTGGCCGTTCTGTTCGTACTGGCGGGCTTCGCGGTCCGTCCCGCCGTGCACTGGGCGCGGCGGGAGGGCGCGTGGCGGGGAGACGGCTCCTGACACCGGCGGACCGTGGTTCACGCCGCGGTCGTCGCCGTCACCGTGGCTGCCGGGTCCGTGCCCGCCGCTGTCACCGCGGCGACCGTGACCGTCTACCACGTGCCGGGCGGGGTGCAGGATCGGCGTCACCGACGTCCCGGATACGGCTGTTCATCGGAGCGGCGTTCAGGGATCCGGCCCTGGTTCAGTCGAAGGACAGGCCTCCCGTCCGGGTCCGCTTGAGCTCGAAGAAGTCCGGGTGGGCGGCCAGGACCCGGAAGCTGTCGAAGAGCTCGGCCGCCCGGGCGCCGCGCGGCACCGCCCGCAGGACCGGCCCGAACCACACCGTGCCGTCCACATGCAAGGTCGGCGTGCCCACGTAGCCGCCCGAGTCCGGCTCGGCGCCGGCATCGTGGCTGCGGCGCACCGCGTCGTCGTACGCCGGGTCGTGCGCGGCGGCTGCGAGGTCGGCCGGCAGGCCGAGTTCGGCGAGCGACTCGGCGATCACCGCGTCGAAGTCCTCCGCCGCGCGCTCGTGGATCCGGGTGCCGAAGGCGGTGTACAGGTCGCGCAGCACCTTCTCCCCGTGCCGCTCGGCGGCCGCCACGGCGACACGTACCGGGCCGATCGACTTGTCGACCAACTCCCGGTACCAGTCCGGCAGTTCGTTGCCGATGTTGTGCAGGTACAGGCTCATTGAACGGAAGCGGAGGTCGAGCGGGCGCTCGCGCTCGACCTCCAGCAGCCAGCGGGAGGTGATCCAGGCGAAGGGGCAGGCGGGGTCGAACCAGAAGTCGACCCGGACGGGAGTGGTGTTCGGCATGCCCTCACGCTAGTCACCGAATGGCACAAGGTCCTGGCCCAATCGGCGACCTTTTCAGTGGCCCACTCGGCCCCCCGCCGCGGTCTGCCGCGGATCCCGTCCGCTTGCCGCGAGCGCGCGCTCGAACACGGGGGAGTCGTCCGGCACGGGGACCGGATCGGCGAAGCCGTCGTACTGGCGGTAGAGGTCGCCATGGGTCTCGACCACGTCCAGCACGAGACGGGCAGCGCCCTGCGAGATCCGGTACTCCTGTCCGGTGGCCGTCGCGACGTCCCAGCCGTGGACGGCCGCCTCCTTGACGATCATCGCCGCCAGCTCTGCGGCGGGCATCGTCGCCATGCCCAGGTCGATCTCGCCCTCCCACACGGCGGGGTCGTCCCAGGCGGCGACGGCGCGGTCGAGCTGGTCGGCGTACGCCTGCGCCCAGTCGGGGTCCGCGGTGAAATCGCGTGCGGTCAGCTCCTCGGGCAGGGGCTTGCGCAGGGCGCGGTGCTCCAGGCCGTGCGCGGTGTAGAGAACCCAGTGGTTCACCAGGGCGCGGACGTCCCAGGAGGGGCAGTGAGTGGGCCCGGGCAACTGCTCCGATCTCACCCCACGGGCCACACGGGCGGCCTCGGCCGCGCATTCGACCAGGTACGGGTACACGTTCTTGTGCGGATCGCTCATGCCTTCACGCTAGGAACGGCCGACGGGATCCTCTTGAACAAACGCGACAGACCCGTCGGCGGCCTCCTCCGCCTCGTCCGAGAGACGTACCAGTTCCCCGACCGGCAGCGAACCGGGCGCCCGCCGTTCTCGCGCGAACGTGTTGCCGAGCCGCTGCATCAGTTCGTAAGGGATCTGCTCGCCCGTCGAAGTGGGCGGCTGCCTGGAACCGTCTGGGACGGCTGCGCCGCCGGGGCGACGCAGCGTGCGGCCCTGCCTAGGGGTGTTGTTCCGGGTTCTCTTTACCCGGTGGGGACACATCGGCCGACCGGCGGTGGACGGTGGTGCGGACCGTGCCGACCACGATCCTGGCTGCCACGCTGACGAGGAGGATGTCGGCGGCCATCTGACCCATCGTCACGATGCGAGCCGGGTCCGTACGGGCGGTGATGTCGCCGAAGCCGACCGTGCTGAACACGGTGAGCGTGAAGTACAGCGCGTCGGTCCGGGTGAGGGGTTCCGTGAAGCTTCCCGGCTCGGCGTGCTCGAGCAGGTAGTAGGCCGTCGAGAAGAGGAGCAGGAACAACGACAGGGTGGTCGCGAGTGCCTCGACGGCTCTCAGACGCGGATGCGGGGAACGGGCGATCCACCGGATCTGCAGGGTGAAGAGCACCACCAGAGCGGCCAGGCCCCCGGCGAGGCCCGCGAGCGTGGCGCCGGTGAGTCGTCCGGTCATGGGCAGCAGGTAGTAGGCCAGCACGAGTCCGGCTGCGGTGAGGACCGGCCGGACGACTGCGCCCAGCGATACGCGCTGCCAGACCGCCGAGGCGCCAGCGGCTTCGCTGTCCGCCTCGTCGCCGTGGACGGGACCCGTCTCGTTCATGTCTCCTCCCTGCGGCCCTGATCGCCTGGGCTGGGCGGTGGGTCAGGATGTGGTGGGGTGCGTCGTCCGACTACTTGATCAGCCGTTCCGCAGGTAGGTGGCGGGTGAAGGCGAAGCCGACGACCGTGACGCCGGCGGCGGCCAGGACAGCGGCCTTGAGGGCTTCGATCTGCGCCTCGGCGTACGAGTTCACGATCGCGTCGGCCTCGGACGGCGGCAGCGCGGCGCTTTCGGCGGCGGCCCGTACCTCGTCGGTGCTGACGAAGCTGACCCCGGCCACCATGGCGATGCCGACCTGCTGGTGCGCCGCGGCCGAGATCTTGGGGTTGTCCTCGATGCGGGTGGTGAACGCGTGCACCAGGGCGCCGATCAGGATCGAGCCGATGAGTGCGGTGCCCAGGGAGGAGCCGAGGTTCTGCGCGGTGTACTGCAGGCCGCCCGCCTCACTGCGGGCGGACTCCCCGACGCTGGACTGCACCACGTTTCCCAACTGCGAGGCGAGCAGGCCCATGCCGAGTCCCAGCACGGCCATCGCCAGCGCGAACGAGAGGTCGTCGATACGGGGCTTGATCGTGGCAAGCAGCCACACCACGGCGACGAGCAGCACCACCAGAGCGATCCGCACCACCGTACGCGGAGCTGCGATCCGGCCCAGCAGGGGACCGCTCACGGCGGACAGCAGCATGGTGATCGAGACCGGCAGCAGCCGCAGGCCGGTCTCGAACGCGTTGAAGCCCTGTACGACCTGGAGGTACAGGGGGATCGTGAAGAACAGGCCGAGCAGGATGAGGTTCTGGTTGAGCAGCATGGCCAGGCCGGAGCGCAGCGGGGGGATCGCGAACAGCGCGAACCGCACCAGCGGTTCGCGCCCACGAGCCTCCACCCGTCTCTCCCATGCCCGGAACAGGTGGAGGAGGACGGCTCCCGCCGCGATGACGAACACGGTGAGGGAGAAACCGAAGACGGTGATCGGGGAGTTGCGTGGCCGCAGCCATCCCCAGGAGCTGCTCTGCAGCACGCCCAGGACCACGAGGGCCAGGCCCAGGGCGGACAGCACGGCGCCGACGCCGTCGAGCCGGATCCGTGGCCCCGTTCGCGGGTGTTCCTCGATCCACCCCATGCAGCAGAGGATGGCCGCCACCAGGACGACCTCGGCCGCGAAGACCAGCCGCCACGTCAGGTATGTCGTCACCCATCCGCCGACAAGCGGCCCGACCGCGATCCCCGCCCCCGACAGCCCTCCGATGACGCCGTAGGCGACGGCCCGGTCCCGGCCGCTGTAGGTGCCGGCGGCGAGGGCGGCCAGGGAGGGAAGGACCAGTGAGGCACCCAGCCCTTCGATCACCGACCAGCCGAGTGTCAGCACCCAAAGGACGGGAGCCAACGCCGTGAGCGCGGACCCCGTGCCGTACACGACCAGTCCGACGGTGAAGGCGCGGCGGCGTCCCAGCATGTCGGCGATCTTGCCGCCGGTGATCATGAAAGCTGCCATGACCAGGGTGTAGAGGGTGATGACGGCCTGAATCGCGGTGACCTCGGTGTGGAAGTCGTCGACCAGCTGGCTGATGGCCACGTTCATCACCGAGGTGTCCAGCACCATCAGGAACTGAGCCGTCCCGAGGACGATCAGAGCCCGCCACCGCCGCACGGCGTCGCACCTCCCGGATTCCGCCCGGCCGCACGGGACGTGAGCGGCATCAGGGTCCACGGGAGCATAGATTTGTCTTTGGACGGGGCATTTGACATCTTTCGCGATGTCGCGTCACCCGTACGGGCTGTCTCGCGCGTCACCTCCGCTGAGCGCCCGCCCGGGACCGGCCGTCGGGCCGGCCGGGCAGCAGGGTCCGGCGCTTCGCCCTGCCTCGACGCCGACCGGGGCGTCGGCCTTGGGAAGGAGGCAACATGACCGCATCGCCCGATCCCACTCCGGAGCGTGCGCCCGCCGACCCCCAGGAGGTGCTGGCAGACATCGGCAGCTCCTGGCTCTGGGCGCTCGGATTCGCGCTCGCCACCTTGGTGCCAGGCATCCTTGTGCTGGTCTGGCCCGACGAGACTCTCCATGTGCTGGCCGTCATCATCGGGCTGCATCTGCTGGCAGTGGGAGTCTTCCGTTTCGTGACGGCCTTCTCCCGGGACGGTGAGCGGGGCAGCGGCCGGGTGACCGGGGTCCTCGTGGCACTCGTGGCCGTCCTGGCAGGGGTGCTGGTACTGCGGCACCCGCTGCAGACCATCGCCGCGCTGTCCTTGGTCGTCGGAGTCTACTGGCTGCTGGTGGGCCTGATGACCGCGTTCGTGGCGATCGCCGACCGCGATCTGACTCACCGGGGTCTGGCCATGGCCGTCGGTACGCTCGGCGTCGTGGCCGGGATCGTGGTGCTCGGCTATCCCGTGGAGTCGGCCGTGGCACTGGCCCGTCTGCTGGGCCTGTGGCTGGTCCTGCTCGGCGTCTTCGAGTTGGCGATGGCGTTCGCCCTGCGGGCCGCGATCCGCCGGAGTGGCGCGGTCGGCCCGCGCTGAGTGCTCGGGCCCGGGACGAGGCGCCCGCGCACATGACACGGCGGGGCGGCGAGCGGCGAGCGGCGAGCCGTGGACCGCCCCGCCGTGGTCGACGTGAGCGGCGCCGGTCGGCCGCCGAGTGCCGCGCGGCGCTCCGGTACGGGCGCCCTTCCCTGCCACGGAGGCCGTCCGCTCCATGCCGCGGAGGCCGTTCACTGCCTGCCATCCCTGCCACGGGCGCGGCGCGCAACGCGCATCATCACCCGGCGTGGGCGAGCCGTGCCGAGGCCCTCCCGCGCCCCGGACGCACTGGGAAGCGGCCGCGGGCCGGTGGTACCGGGTCGGTCCCCCCGGACGACCGGCAACTCATCCTTGCCGGGTGATGCGCAGCAGTCGCGACGGTGCCCACGGTGGGGAATACCGCCCGGCCAGGGATGTCCCCGCGTGTGAAGGGAGGAGCCGATGGCCCCGCCCGTCCCCCAAGGCCCCGACCGGCCCGAACAAGCGTCTCCTCTGAGCGCCGACGAGCGTGCGGAGTACGACCGGCTGCGGAAGGCCGCCGAGATGCGTCACCGGCGTCTGCGGTACGCGGGAGCGTCCGTCCTGCTGGTGCTGGTCTTCCTCCTCGCCCCGCTCGCAGTCGTCGCGACCTGGCTGCACAGCCAGGTCGCGGACACCAATCGCTACGTGCAGACGGTGGCACCCCTCGCTTCCGAACCCGCCGTGCAGAACGTGGTGACGGACCGGCTGACCAACCGCGTGGTCGACAACGTCGACGTCGACGCGATCGCCCGATCCCTCACCTCGGCGCTCCAGCGGGCCGGTGCTCCGCCCGTGGTGGTGAACCATGCACCGGAGCTCGCGGGACCTCTGAAGAGCGCGCTCACCGGTGCCGTACGCGGCGTGGTGTCGAAGGTCGTGACCAGCGACCAGTTCGCCTATGTGTGGGAGCAGGCCAACCGCCGCGCCCACGCCGCGGTGGTGAAGGTCCTCACCGGCGAGGGGAACAGCGCTGTCCAGGCACGGGGGAACACCATCGTCCTGGACATCGGCACGGTCGTGGACAACGTGAAGCAGCGCCTGGTGGACGCCGGGTTCAAGCAGGCGGCGGCCATTCCCGCGGTCGACCGGACCGTTCCGCTGCTGAAGACCGACAAGCTCCAGAAGGCACAGGACGCCATGCGCCTGCTCGATGTCGTCGGCACCTGGCTGCCTGTCGTGACCATCGTGCTGGCCGCGCTCGCCGTCTGGGCGGCGCCCGCGCACCGGGTGGCCCTGATGAGCGCCGCGATCGGGACCGGCACGATGATGATCGTGCTGCTGATCGGTCTCGCGGTCCTGCGCAGGGTCTATCTTGACTCCGTTCCGCCCTCCGCCCTGCCCCCGGACGCGGCAGCCGTCGTCTTCGACACCCTCGTTCGCTTCCTGCGTCAGAGCGCCCGCACCATTCTGGTCATCGCGGTGATCACCGCCCTCGCGGGCTACGTGTACGGTCCCGGCCGCGGTGCCCGCGCGGTGCGCTCCGGCGCCGCACGGGGCACCGGAGCCGTCGGCCGGGCCCTGGCCCGATCCGTCCTGCGCACCGGCGGCACGGGCCGCTGGCTGGAGGCCTACCGCGGCTGGACCACCGGCGTCGTCATCGCGGCCGGTGCACTCGTCCTGGCGCTGTGGAACTACCCCACCCCGGCCGCCGTGGCGCTCGTTCTCGGCATCGTGGTCCTGGTCCTGGTGATTCTCGGCATTCTCGCCGCAGCGGCCGACGCGCCGGCCGACGGCTCCGCACAGCCGGGGGCGGGCACCGCTGGGGCTCCCGACGGGTGACCGGGGCAGCGCACCGCCCGGGTCACCCGCCCGGAAGTACCGGGCCGCCACTGCGGGGGAACACCGAGGCGGGACGAACCCCGGCCGGATTTCACCCCCGCCGGGTGAGGCGTCCAACCCGGCTCATCGCGCATGCTCGCACCGTGTCGGGGGAGGGTACGGATGGGAGAAGGCAATGAACGGCTCCATGAACTTGGCGTACGACTATCCGCTTCTGGGCGCGTTCTGGACCATGCTGTGGATCTTCCTGTGGATCCTGTGGTTCGTCCTGCTCTTCCGGATCATCGTCGACATCTTCCGCGACGACTCCATGAGCGGCTGGGGGAAGGCGGGATGGCTCGTCTTCGTGATCATTCTCCCCTTCCTCGGCGTCTTCGTGTACCTCATCGCCCGTGGCAAGGGCATGGGCCGGCGCGAGGTGGATCAGGCCCGAGCCCAGCAGCAGGCGTTCGACGCGTACATCCGCGACACCGCCCGCGGTTCCGGGGGTGCCGGCGGGGTCGACGAGCTGGCGAAACTCTCCGAGATCAAGGCCAGGGGCGACCTCACCGACGACGAGTTCCGTCGGGCCAAGGAGAAGATCCTGCACTGAGCACGCCGACGGCACAGGTCCTGCCTCACCTCTGTCGCGGGTGTGCGCTCAGGCGCCGGTCAGCTGCTCCAGTTTGACGACCGTGTTCCAGTTGCGGGTGGTGGCGATCAAGCCCTTGGCCAGCCGGGGCCTGGAGAGATGCTCGGCCAGTTTCGAGCGGCCGAGTCCGTCGGGGGCGTAGAGGTAGAGCGCGCGGTCGCCCAGCCGGAACTCCTCCGGCAGATATACGGCCGGATCGATCTCCGCGAACCGCTCGGCTGCCACGGGCTTCGAGAAGTACGTGACGTGCAGCTGTCTGCCCTCCAGTTCACCGGCCGGGAACGGACAGGCCTCGCGGACGGCCCTGAGATAGGCGTGGTCGCGTACGAGCACGTCGACCCGGAAGCCGAAGTGCTCCTCGATCGCCGCGGTCAGCTCTGCCGCCAGGGACTCCTCGTCGCCGTGACCTGCCGTGAAGACCGCGTTGCCGCTCTGCAGATAGGTGGCCACGCCGCCGTGGCCGAGCCCCGACAGGAGCGTGCGCAGTTGCGCCATGGGCAGCTTCCTGCTGCCCCCCACGTTGATCCCGCGCAGCAGCGCCGCGTACCTCGTCGTCATCCCAACACCATAGGCCGCGGCCCGGTGGCGCCGCGGACCCTGATGCCGCTCCCCGAGAACCCCGAATACGTGTAAGGGGTCTTCGTCCTCCCAGATGGTGAGGCGCGTTGTCCGTGGGGAGGAGCCGGGCCGTTGACGGTTCACCGACGAGCACGACGAGTCGCTCTTATGCCGCCCCTACCTTCGAAGTGAACGGTGGCGGCAGGGGGCCGTCACCCGCACACGAGGGGGCAAGCCCGTCATGGGGAACGGAGATACGCGGGTGCGGGGCATCGCCGCCCGGGCCGGAGGCTGGAGCGCCCGGCACCGATGGGCTGCCGTCGGCATATGGGTACTGTTCGTCGTCCTCGCGATGGCCGTCGGCTCGGCGGCCGGCCGCGTCGACGTCAAGAACAGCGACCAGCTCAAGGGGGAGACACACACCGCCGCCAAGATCATCGAAGATGCGGGGATCAAGGAACCGGCGCACGAGACCGTCCTCGTCCAGGCCAGGGACGGCCGGACCACGGCCACCGACCCGCGGTTCCGCGCCGCAGTCACCGAGGTCGTGCGGGCCGTCGACGGCACCGGCCAGGTGACCGACGTGACCTCGCCGTACGACACGAAGACCATCTCGAGGGACGGCCACAGCGCTCTCGTGCAGTTCGCCCTGCGCGGCGACGCGGACACCGCGGGCGAGCGTGTCCAGCCCGTCGTGAAGGCTGTCGCCACCGTCCAGAAGGGGCACGAGGAGCTGCGGATCGAGGAGATCGGCGCCGCCAGCATGCAGAAGACGTTCTCCGACGCGTTCGGCGACGACTTCAAGCAGGCCGAGTACTCCGCGGTGCCGGTGGCCCTCGGCATTCTGCTGATCGCGTTCGGCGCGTTGGTCGCCGCGCTGCTGCCGGTCGGGCTGGCGATCACCGCGATCATGGCGACGATGGGCCTGATGGGCATCGTCAGCCATCTGCAGCCGATGAACGACACCGCCAACTCCGTGATGCTGCTGGTCGGTCTGGCCGTCGGCGTCGACTACTGCCTGTTCTATCTGCGGCGCGAGCGCGAGGAGCGAGCGGCCGGCCGGGACGCGGGCACGGCGCTGCGCATCGCCGCCGCGACCAGCGGGCGTGCCGTGATCGTCTCCGGTGTCACCGTGTGCGTCGCAATGGCCGGCATGCTCTTCACCGGCCTCGCCACGTTCGAGGCGATGGGTCTGGCCTCGCTGATGGTCGTGGCGGTCGCCATGGTCGGCTCGGTGACGGTGCTGCCCGCGCTGCTGTCGCTGCTGGGTGAGCGGGTCGAGAAGGGACGCATCCCGTTCCTGCACCCGGACAAGCGGGGCCGGCGCGACGCCCGGCGCGGCCGTTCCGAGCAGCAGGGGAGCCGGCTGTGGGGTGCCGTCCTCAAGGTCGTCCTGGCCAAGCCCGCCGTCTCCCTGGTGGTGGCCGCCGGTGCGCTGCTGGCGGTCGCGGCGCCCGCGCTCGGTATGAAGACGCAGAACCTCACCCTGAACCAGGAGTTCGGCGACAAGCTGCCCATCGTGGCCACGTACAACCGGGTCAACGACGCCTTCCCCGGCGGCACCGAACCCGCCGAGGTCGTCGTCAGGGCGAAGGACATCAACGCCGCCGACGTGAAGGCCGCGCTCGCCGACTTCCGTACCCGGGCGATCAGTTCGGGCGCCTCGCGCGGCCCGGTCGACATCAAGCTGCACGACGCGCAGAACGTCGCCGTGATCTCCGTACCCCTCGTCGGCGGGTCCGACCTGGACAAGGCGAGCAGGAGCCTGGAACTGCTGCGTGACACGGTCCGGCCGGACACGCTCGGCAAGGTCGACGGCGTGCAGGCACCGATCACCGGCCAGGTCGCGGGCTCGCACGACTTCAACGACCAGCTCATCAGCTCGGTGGTCCCGGTCTTCGCGTTCGTCGTGGTCTTCGCCTTCCTGCTGATGCTCCTGTCGTTCCGCTCGCTGACGGTGGCGATCACCTCGATCGTGCTGAACCTGCTGTCGGTCGGCGCGGCGTACGGCATTCTCGTCGCCGTCTTCCAGCACGGCTGGGGCGCGTCGCTGGTGGGCGCCGAGGGTGTGGGTGCCATCGTCAGCTGGCTGCCGCTGTTCCTCTTCGTCATCCTGTTCGGGCTCTCGATGGACTACCACGTGTTCGTGGTCTCCCGGATCCGCGAGGCACGCATGCGGGGCCGTACGACGAAGGACGCGATCACGCACGGGGTGGTGACCACGGCGGGGGTCGTCACCAGTGCCGCCGTCATCATGGTCGCCGTGTTCGCGATCTTCGGCACGCTGTCGATGCAGTCCATGAAGCAGATGGGCGTGGGACTCGCCGCCGCGGTGCTCATCGACGCGACGGTCATCCGGGGTGTCCTGCTCCCGGCGGTGATGGCCCTGCTCGGCGAGCGCAACTGGTACCTGCCGAAGTGGCTGCACCGGCTGCCCGACCTCACGCACGACGAGGCGGCCCCGGTGTCGCCGCCCCCGCCGCCGGCGGTGGAGGGGGAGAGGGTCGGGGTCTGACACCTCCACAGCCGAGGACGTACGTGGCCGGGGTGGGCGCACCCCGGCCACGTCGCCGTGTCACGACTGCCGGGATCCCGGTGGCGTGACGGCTCCGGCGTGCACGGCCCGGCCTGGGCGCAGGCGCGTACCTGGTCGGACCTGCGCGCCTGCGCTACTCGGTCCGAAAGTCCGAACTGTGCGAATGCGACACTGGCCGGGCGGACGGCAGGAACGCGTCGAGGACACGGAGGCGGACGATGGACGAGGCACGGGCGCGCGACGTCCTGACCGCGGCGGGTGTGCTGCCCGGCCCGGCACGGGACGCGCGGCTCCTCGCCCTGGGCGAGAATGCGGTGTTCGCCGCTGGTGACCTGGTGGTCAAGGTGGGCCGCGATGCCGAACTCCTCGAGCGCGCGCGGCGGGAGCTGGACATCGCCCTCTGGCTCGCGGAAGCGGGCGTCCCCGCCGTGCGGGCCGCCGACCCGAAGGCGCTGCTGGTCGACGGTCACCCGGTGACGGTGTGGCATCGGCTGCCCGATTCCGTACGCCCCGCCGAACCACGGGACCTGGCCGAACTGCTGCTCGTCGTGCACACCCTCCCCTCCCCCGCCTTCGCCCTGCCGCCGCGCGATCTGCTGGGCGGTGTGGAGCGCTGGCTGCGCCTGGCGGGCGACGCGATCGACCCGGCGGACGCGGCGTATCTGCGCGAGCGCCGCGACGGGTTCGCCGCCGCCGCTGCCGCGCTGACGCCGCATCTGCCGCCCGGCCCGATCCACGGTGACGCGCTGCCCCGCAATGTGCACATCGGCCCGGACGGCCCGGTGCTGGTCGACCTGGAGACCTTCTCGGCCGACCTGCGCGAGCACGACCTGGTGGTCATGGCGCTCTCCCGCGACCGCTACGGGCTCCCGGCCGAGGCATACGACTCCTTCACCCGGGCCTACGGCTGGGATGTGCGCGAGTGGGAGGGCTGCTCCGTGCTGCGCGGGGCGCGCGAAACCGCCAGCTGCGCCTGGGTCGCCCAGCATGCGCCCACCAACCCCAAGGCGCCGGCAGAGTTCGAGCGGCGGGTGGCGTCCCTGCGGGACGGCGACGAGACGGTCCGCTGGTACCCGTTCTGAGCACGCCCGTCAGGCGGCACGAGTACGAGGCCGTACACCCGGGTGAGCCGGGGGACATGGTGACGCCTCGCTCAGACCCGGTCGTGCGCCGGCTCCCGCAGCGGCCATGTCCCCTCCACCACGGCCTCCGTGTCGCCCTTGCGGCGCAGGAACTCCTGGAAGTCCGCCGCCCAGGCCGCGTACCACTCGATCTGACGGCTGTGCAGCTCCGCCGGGCCGAGCGCCGCGATCTTGGGATGGCGGCCTGCTATCGCACCCGCAAGCAGGGCTGCGGCCAGGGCGTCCGCACCGGCGTCGTGCGCCGCGTCCAGCACGACGCCGTACTCCGCGCAGACCGCTTCCAGGTTGCGCTTGCCGGGGCGGTAGCGGTCGGCCCGGCGGTCGATCGTGTACGGGTCGATGACCGGGGCGGGGTCCTGGCCGCCCAGACGGTCACGCAGGGACGGCAGTCCGTGCCGCCGCAACTCGGCGGAGAGCAGGGTGAGGTCGAAGGCCGCGTTGTAGGCGACGACCGGGACGCCCGACTTCCAGTAGCCGACGAGGACGTCCGCGATGGCGTCCGCGACCCGGTCGGCCGGACGGCCCTCGGCGGCGGCGCGCTCATTGCTGATCCCGTGCACCGCCACCGCGTCCGCCGGAATCTCCACGCCCGGGTCCGCCAGCCACTCCCGGCGTCCCAGGGGTCGCCCGTCACGGACCTCGATCACCGCGCCCGTGACGATGCGCGCCTCATACGGATCCGTCCCGGTCGTCTCCAGGTCGAAGCCGATGAGCAGCTCCCGGTGCCAGGCCATGGCGGCCCTCCTTCTTGGTGGTGCTTTCCCCCAGTGGCTCCACCCTCCCATGCACCACTGACAATCCGAGGACCGCGTTCCGCTCCCCCTTGGGACGGTTCAGGACACCGGCCGCGAATCCACCCAGGCCATTTCGAACTCCTCGCGGTATGTCGCAAAGAGTCCGCTCTCATCGGCTTCGTCCGACTTGACGACCCGGTTTCCGCTGCGCAGCACCAGCACCGGCGCCTCCATACCGCGGGTGCGCCGCAGATAGGACTGCACCACCGCGATGCCGTCGGAGCCGTCCCCGTCCACCAGGTACGCGGTGAAGCGGGGCGTCTCGTCGAAGACCTGGATCTCGAAGGCGCCCGGGTCCCGCAGCTTCGAGCGCACCCGGCGCATGTGCAGGATGTTCATCTCGACGGCCCGGCTCAGCTCGCCCTTCCTGATGCCGAGTTCACGCTCGCGTCGCTTGACCGCGCTGGAGGCGGGATTGAGGAACAGCAGGCGCACCCGGCAGCCCGACTCGGCGAGGCGCACCAGCCGACGCCCGGAGAAGTTCTGCACGAGCAGGTTGAGGCCGATACCGATGGCGTCGAGACGGCGGGCGCCGCCGAAGATGTCCTCGGCGGGGAACTGCCGCAGCAGTCGCACCCGGTCCGGATGGACGGCGACCACGTCCGCGTACCGGTCCCCCACCAGGTCCTCTACCGCGTCGACGGGCAGCCGGCGCGCGGAGGGCACGTCACCGCCCGCGCCGAGGATCTCCAGAAGTCTGGCCGAGGCCCGCTCCGCCTGGGCGAGGACGGTCTCCGAGAGGGCCCGGTTGCGCGAGACAACGTTCCGGGTCACTTCCAGCTCGTCCAGGGCGAGTTCGACGTCGCGGCGCTCGTCGACGTACGGCTCGAAGCACGGCCAGTGCTGCAC
Source organism: Streptomyces hygroscopicus (assembly GCF_026168105.1). Lineage (GTDB taxonomy): Bacteria > Actinomycetota > Actinomycetes > Streptomycetales > Streptomycetaceae > Streptomyces > Streptomyces hygroscopicus_D. Next base: position 125,191 of record NZ_LBMW01000008.1, on the reverse strand, counting down.
CATCAGTTCGCGCAGCTGCGGCAGGGTGAGGAAGCTCAGCACGTTGTCGTCGGCGGGGTCGAGCAAGTACCCCTTGCGGCGGCTGACCTCGCGTACCGCGACCGCGCGCTGCACCCACTCCTGGCCGGCCGGCCCCGCCGCGGCGACCACCCAGTCGTCGCCGTGGACGGGTTCGTAGATGGGACGGAGAACGGCGGCCACGACCGCGCGCAGCCGCTGTTCGACCAGATTCAGCCAGATGTAGGCCCGCCCCGCCCGCTGGGCGCGCGTCCGCACCTCACGCCATGCGTCGGCGTTCCAGTCAAGTTCCGGTCCAATGGATCCCATTTCCATCGGCCGTGCCAGGGACACCGCCCCGGGCGGGACGTCCGCGGAGTTCCCCTCGTGATCCTCGTCACCAGGGGGAAGCTCCAGCCCTCCCGAGCCCACCCGTGCACCGCCTTCCGCTCCCCCGAGCCTCCCCAGGGGCCAGGCCCCAGCCAACGATCAAGGAAGGGTACTCCGGGAGCGCCGCGGGATGCAGCCGGATGGACAGGGTCGTTTCTCAACTACCGGGTTGCACATGCCCGTTCTGACCCGCGAGGGCGGGCGGAGTGAGCGGATTCATAGCCGTGACGTCGCGCGGGGCGATGGAGAAGCCCTGCCAGTGGACCGGCATGGGCTGCTGGTCCTCGTCGCGCGCGATGTGGTGGAAGCCGACGTTCACCCACACCACCGGGTGGGTGAGGGTCTGTCCGTTGACCCAGGTGTCAACCGATTTGCCGGCCTGGGCACCGCAGTTTCCGAGGTTGTCGCTGGCGAACTGCTCGCACGTGTTGTACTCGGTGATGTAGAAGTCGTGCCGGGTGAAGTCGTGGCCGGGATACTTGGTGGTGGCGCCCGGGACGATCTCGTAGGAGCGCGCGTGGCCGTCCTTGTTCCTGCCCGTGTCGCTGACCACCCGCCACCAGCGCATGTTCTTGGCGTCGCCCGTGAGTTCCTTGGTGACCTGCGTGCGCGTGGTCCTGTTGCTCGGCGCCTGGGCGCCCCGGGCCGGCGGGCTGACCTCGGAGTCGTACTGCTCCACCCGGTTCTTGGACGAGCCGTCGAGGCCGAAGTCGAGGCGCCAGAAGACGTTGTGGCTGTGACTGGTGGCGTATCCGCGCGCACCCTTGCCGATCGGCCAGCCGCGGCCGTCGCCCGCGTCGTAGTCGAACGGGGAGAGGCTGCCGGTCGCGCCGACGTTCATGGCGAGCGTGCCGTCGTCCTGGAAGCGCCACTCGGTGATGTACTCGTACCAGCCGACCTTGTTGACGGTGTAGACCAGCAGGTCCTTGCCCTGGGCCTGGTAGACATTGTTCCCGGTGTCGCTCTGCAGGCGGTAGGCGTGGCCGCGCGAACGGGTCGTCGTGCACAGGCCGGGCACGTTCGGATGCCGCGGGTCCGAGGCGTCCGGCACCTTGATGGTCTTGATGGTGCCGCCGGGGCACTCGCCGGGCGCCATCGCCGACAGGCCCTGCGCGAAGCCGGCGCCCGTCAGGTCGCTGTACTCGACCGAGCCGTCGTCGTAGGGGACGTCGATCTGGGCGAGGCGCGCGCTGTTGAGGACCTTGATCGGGCGGCTCTCACCCGGCGGCCGGTAGGAGACGTGCTCCAGGACCAGCCCGGCGTGGCTGTCGTAGTGCCAGCACATCCGCCAGGTGGTGCCGGTGGAGAGCTTCTGCTCGATCCGGTACGCCGCGCTGCACTCGGCGGCCGCCGCGGCGGCCTTCGGACGGGCGTGGGCCGGTGCGGCCGCCGTGCCTCCGAGGGCGAGACCGAGCGTCACGACGCCGGTCAGGAGCCGGCTGCGGGCACGGCTGTTTCTGGTCACGCGCATGACGAAGAGACTCCTCCTGCACAGAGCGAGAACGATGAGAGCGACACGAGAGGTGAGGACGGCGAGGCGCCTGCCCGCGACCGCGAAGAAACGTTCCCTCACGGGGCGGTGGCGCGGTGGTTCAGCCGAGCTTGCCGACCTTGCGGGCGCTGAGGTCGATCACGAAGGAACGGGTGTCGATCCAGGCCCCGTTCGGGACCTTCGGGAAGAGCCGCACACAGCGGTGCCGGCCGCACTGGTCGAGGACGGCGGGCTGGGCGCCCGGGACCGCCCGGTAGACGATGCTGGTGAGCATCAGCTGGTCGGGCGAGGTGAGTTGCCTGCCGGTGGCGTCCTTGTAGTCGGCCTTCAGACCCGCGCCGAGCGGGTCGGCTATCAGCAGCCTGGCCGCCTCGGCGTTCTCGCCCGGGCCGAGCGGCGGCTGCACCCCGTGCTGGACGCCGGTCCGTTCGACCTTCCCGGTGGAGAGATCGACGGTCCTGGTGACGAGCGCGTCGTCCTTGTAGTCGTAGAACGTCACCTCCGCGCGACGGGGCGCGTCGGGATCGTCCAGTTCGTTCGCCTCCGGATCGGCGAGGTCCACGCCGAGACGCTGCGGACCCGTCCTGCCCCGGACGTTCTCGCCGGCGGCGAACTGCTGACGGGTCAACGCGATGCTCTCGGCACGCTTGATCTCGTCGCCGGTCAGCGGGTCGCGGCCCTCGCCCCGCGCACCCTCGGCGGGCGCCTGCTCGACGACGCCGGGCCCCGCCGCCCCCTGTTGCTGCTTGTCGGCCTGACGGGCGGAGAGTCCGCCGCCCTTGCCGCCGGACTCCTCGGCCGACACCGAGCCCGGCAGTGTGATCCCGACCATCACGGCGGTCCCCGTCACCGCAATGGCCGCACCCGCCACCACCTTGCCCAGATGGCGGCGCACTAACTTGCCCACATTTCCCCCTACTCCCCCTATGGTCCTGGGAGTGGCTCAGGCCCCGCTGGTTCGGCATGCCGCGGCTGCGCCGGTGGCTGCGATTGCCGCGTATGCACTGGTCGGCCGGTAAGAGGGATGTAAGTCATGGGAGGTTCCCCGACTTTCGGGGAAACTCCACTGCAAGGCGCCCCCCGGGGCCAGAACAACTGGGAGAGTCGTATCCATGCAGGTCTGGCCTGGAGAGGCATATCCGCTCGGCGCCACCTACGACGGTGCCGGAACCAACTTCGCCGTCTTCTCGGAGGCCGCCGACCGGATCGAGCTGTGTCTGCTCCACGACGACGGCTCGGAGACGGCGGTGGAGCTGAGGGAGACCGACGCGTTCGTACGGCACGCGTATCTGCCGGGGGTGATGCCGGGACAGCGGTACGGGTTCAGGGTGCACGGCCCGTACGCACCCGAGCGCGGGTTGCGCTGCAACTCGGCGAAGCTGCTGCTCGATCCGTACGCGCGCGCCGTCAGTGGGACGGTGAGGTGGGGCGAGGAGGTGTACGGCTACCCTTTCGGATCACCTGACAAGCGCAACGACCTGGACTCGGCGCCCCACACCATGGCGTCCGTGGTGATCAACCCCTACTTCGACTGGGGCGACGACCGCCGGCCGCACACCGAGTACCACCGCACGGTGATCTACGAGGCCCATGTGAAGGGCCTGACGATGCGCCACCCCGCGCTGCCCGAGGAGCTGCGGGGGACCTATGCGGCACTCGCCCACCCGGCGATCATCGAACACCTCGCCGAACTGGGCGTGACCGCACTGGAACTGATGCCCGTGCACCAGTTCGTCAACGATCACCGTCTGACGGACATGCGCCTGAGCAACTACTGGGGCTACAACACGATCGGCTTCTTCGCGCCGCACAACACGTACGCCTCCTGGGGCGACCGCGGCCAGCAGGTCCTGGAGTTCAAGTCGGCCGTCCGGGCGCTGCACGAGGCCGGCATCGAGGTCATCCTGGACGTCGTCTACAACCACACCGCCGAGGGCAACCACCTGGGACCGACACTCTCCTTCCGGGGTCTGGACAACCCCTCGTACTACCGGCTGACTGACGACCCGCGGTACTACATGGACACCACGGGGACCGGCAACTCGCTGCTGATGCGCTCCCCGCACGTCCTTCAGCTGATCATGGACTCGTTGCGCTACTGGGTCACCGACATGCACGTGGACGGCTTCCGCTTCGACCTGGCGGCGACGCTGGCACGGCAGTTCCACGAGGTGGACCGGCTGTCGTCGTTCTTCGACCTGGTCCAGCAGGACCCGGTGGTCTCGCAGGTGAAGCTGATCGCCGAGCCGTGGGACGTGGGCGAGGGCGGCTACCAGGTGGGCAACTTCCCGCCCCTGTGGACCGAGTGGAACGGCAAGTACCGCGACACGGTACGGGACCTGTGGCGCGGGGAGACGCGCACGCTCGCCGAGTTCGCCTCCCGGCTGACCGGGTCCTCGGACCTCTACCAGGACGACGGCCGCCGCCCGCTGGCCTCCATCAACTTCGTCACCTGCCACGACGGCTTCACACTGCACGACCTGGTCTCGTACAACGACAAGCACAACGAGGACAACGGCGAGGACAACCGCGACGGCGAGAGCCACAACCGCTCCTGGAACTGCGGGGCCGAGGGCGGGACCGACGACCCCGCGGTGCTGGAGCTGCGGGCACGGCAGATGCGCAACTTCATCGCCACCCTGATGCTGTCCCAGGGCGTGCCGATGCTCAGCCACGGCGACGAGTTCGCGCGGACGCAACAGGGCAACAACAACGCGTACTGCCAGGACAACGAGGTCTCCTGGGTGGAATGGCCCGAGGACGGCAGTGATCTGCTGGAGTTCACGCGCGCGATGGTGTGGCTGCGCCGCGACCACCCGGTCTTCCGCCGGCGCCGCTTCTTCCACGGCCGCCCGGTGCAGGGCACGCACGACGAACTGTCCGACATCGCATGGTTCACCCCGCACGGCGAGGAGATGACCCAGCGGGACTGGACGTCGGCGCAGGCCGGAGCGCTGACCGTGTTCCTCAACGGCAACGCGATCTCCGAGCCCGGCCCGCGCGGGGAGCGGATCACCGACGACTCGTTCCTGCTGATGTTCAACGCCTCGCCGAGGTCGCTGGAGTTCGTGGTGCCGGTCGACCACGGGCGCCAGTGGCAGGTGGTCGTCGACACGTCCGTGCCGGAGGGGGTGACGCCCGGCACCGGCAACAAGATCGAGGCGGGGGGCCGGCTGACACTGGTGGACCGGAGCCTGACGGTGCTGCAGCGGCCTGCCTAGTTGTGCCCTCTCATGACGTTGGTTCCTCGCCGTCAGGCCTTTCGGGCGTAGGACGCGAGGCGTTCGGCGAGCGCGATGACGAGGTCGCGCAGTTCATCGGGGCGCTCGATCACGAACGGACGGTCCAGTGAGGCGAGCGCCGGAGGCAACCAGTCAAGCCGCTCCATCCGTAGTTCGACGCGCAGCCAGCGCTCGGTCGCCCGGTCCTTGTCTGCCATGGGCTCGTGCTCCTCCAGGCTCGCGACGCCGGCGGGAAGGTGGGCGCGGATCTGCTCGACTGTCCCGTGGATCCGCAAGGTCACCTCATGCCGGTACTCGGCCGTGGCGAACCCCGACAACACGCGCTGTGCCGGATCGGGACCCACGGGCGCCTCGAATGAGCCGGGCAGGGTCCGCGCGTCTGCGATGCGATCGAGCCGGAAGGTTCGGTCCTCGCCGATCTCGGGGTCGGTGCCCGTGACGTACCACCGGCCCGCATGGGCGACGATCCCGTACGCGTGCAGCGTGCGTTCGCTGCGCCGGCCGCAGCGGTCGGTGTATCTGATCGAGACCGGTCGGCGGTGGCGTACCGCATCAGCGATGGTAAGCAGGACCTCGGCGTCCGGGGTGTCGAACTCAGCGGGCTGATCCGTGAAGGCGAGAGCCTCCAGGAGTGTGGCGAGCCGGCTGGTGACGTGTCTGGGCAGCACCCGCCGGATCTTGGCCGAGGCCGTCTCGCTCGCGGTGTGAGCCGCCGTCGTCAACCCTGCTCGGCGGCCGGCGACCAGGCCGAGCAGCACGGCCAGCGCCTCGTCGTCGCTGAGCATGAGCGGAGGCAGACGGTACCCGGGGGCGAGCCGGTACCCGCCGTAGCGGCCGCGCACCGACTCCACGGGCACGTCCAGGTCGATCAGCTGGTCCACATACCGCCGCACGGTGCGCCCTTGGACGCCGAGCCGGTCGGCGAGTTCGGCCACCGTCCGGGTACCGCCCGACTGCAGCAGCTCCAGGAGTGTCAGCACGCGGCCAGTGGGTCGAGGCACGCGCACAGCCTAACCCGAATACAGGACCGAATCTGTCCACTATTTCTCCTAGCCTGCGACGTGCACGACTCCAGCACAGCCAAGGAGATCCCCATGGACTTCGTCTCGATCCGCATCATCACCAGCGACGTCACGCGCCTCGTCGAGTTCTACGAGCGAGCCACCGGGGTGCCGGCGACGTGGGCCACCGAGGACTTCGCCGAACTCAAGACCCCCAACGCCGCCCTCGCGATCGCCGGCACCCGCACCGTCCCGCTGTTCGCCCCGGGCTCTGCCCGCCCGGCGGACAACCACAGCGTGATCACCGAGTTCCTCGTCGACGACGTGGACCGCGTTCACCAGAACCTGACCGGCTTCGTCACCGACTTCGTCAACGAGCCCACCACCATGCCCTGGGGCAACCGGTCGCTGCTGTTCCGCGACCCCGACGGCAACCTCGTCAACTTCTTCACCCCCGTCACCCCGGCGGCCATCGAGAAGTTCGCACGCTGACGCCACGCACAGTCGCTCACGCGGGAGCCCTGAGATCCCAGGGCTCCCGATGAACTGCATCCGCCGAGTCCAAGCGCGCCACCAGCAGGGGGCAGCGGAACGCACCGCTGACCCCCGAGGGACGTCTGCGGTTGTGCCTGCGGATCGACGCCGGTCGGTCGCCCACGTTGCCGCCGAGGCCGGGCAATCGCGCCGCTGCCCGGCCAAGTGGTACGCACGCTGGCGAACTCACGGTGAAAACGGCCTGCTTGACCACTCTTCCCGCCCCGCCATCAGCCCGGCCCGCACCGCCGAGGACACCCGGGAGTGGGCCTACGTCCGCGACTACACGTCCGAGCACGAACGCCACGCGGCGCTCGCCGACTTCCTCAACTACCACAGCCACGAGCGCCCGCACGCCGGCCTGGGCGGGAAGCCACCCATCAGCCGGACCTCCGGCAGCGACTACCGCGTCACTTTCGACCAGCCGCCGGAACCGCTCGACACCCTCCCGCAGCAGCTGACGTTCGAGAACCTCGTGGAACCAGCGTCCTGAGACACCACACCCAGTACTCACACCGGGAGGGCGTTCCGCGGGCCGGGAAGCGGGCGACGAGGGACGGCGAACTGCGGCGCGTCTGTGGCAGGAATCCGGATGGGGCGGGTACGTAGGTTCTCATGACACCTGAGCGTCCTGCCCCGCCGGTGCCGACGGCCACGTACCGGCTACAGCTGCAGCCGCAGTTCCCGTTCGGCGCGGCCGAGGCGGCCGTGCCGTACCTGGCCGCACTCGGCGTCTCGCATCTGCATCTGTCGCCGGTCCTTCAGGCCGTCCCCGGGTCGACGCACGGCTACGACGTCACCGACCCCGCGCGCGTGCGCGACGAACTGGGCGGCGAGGCCGGGCTGCGCTCCCTGGCGCGCGCGGCGCGGGAGCACGGGCTCGGCCTGGTCGTTGACATCGTGCCCAACCACATGGCCATGTCCCCGCGCCACAACCGCCCCCTGTGGGAGGTGCTCCGCGAGGGCCCGGCGTCGCCGTACGCACGCTGGTTCGACATCGACTGGGAGGCGCAGGGCGGACAGGTGCTGCTGCCGGTGCTGGTGGGACGGCTCGGCGAGGAGATCGCGCATCTGAAGGTCGACGGGGACGTGTTGCGCTACCACGACCATGAGTTCCCGCTGCGCGAGGGCACTCGATCGCTGCCGCTGCCGCGGCTGCTCGATGCCCAGTGGTACCGCCCGGTGTGGTGGCGGCTGGCCCGCACCGAGCTGAACTACCGCCGGTTCTTCAGCATTTCCGAGCTCATCGGGGTACGTGTGGAGGACCCCGAGGTCTTCGCCGCGACGCACGGCACGCTGCTGCGGCTGCTCGACGAGGGCGTGGTCGACGGTCTGCGCGTGGATCACCCGGACGGCCTGGCCGACCCGGACGCCTATCTGCGGCGCCTGCACGAGGCCACCGGCGGGCGCTGGACGGTCGTCGAGAAGATCCTCGCGGCCGACGAGCGCCTTCCCTCCGCGTGGCCGGTCGCCGGCACCACCGGGTACGACGCGCTCCGGCATGTCGACGGGCTGTTCACGGACCCGCAGGGCGCCGTGGAACTGCTCGGACACTACCGGCGGTTCGCGGCACCGCCGGGCGACAGCGGCGGGCACTGGCCCTCCACGGTGCGACGCGCCGCCCGCACGGTGATCACGCACGAACTGGCCGCCGAGGTGGACCGCCTCACGCGTGTGGCGAGCCGCCTGTGCGCCGCGTCCCCGGACCCCGCGCTGCGCGACCACGCCCCCTGGGCGCTGCGCACCGCGCTGCGGGAACTCCTCGTCCGCCTGGAGGTGTACCGGCCGTACGCCTCCGAGGACGCCGCCGCGGTGGTCACCGAGCAGGCCGCCGCCGAGGCCCGTGCCGCCTTCCCGGTTGCCGAGGAGGCACACGCGGTGAGCGTCGTACGGGACCTGGCGCTCGGTCGGGCCGGGGACGGGCCCGCGCGGGAGGAGTTCCGGGCGCGGTTCGCGCAGACCGCGTCGGCACTGCGGGCCAAGTCCGTGGAGGACACGGCGTTCTACCGCTATGTGCCGCTGCTGTCGGCGAACGAGGTCGGCGGCGAGCCCGGCGCCCCTGCCGTCTCCCCGGCGGACTTCCACGCCTACTGCGCGCGCGTGCAGCGCGACTGGCCCGCCACCGGCACGGTGCTGTCGACGCACGACACCAAGCGCAGCGCGGATGTACGGGCGGCGCTCGCGGTGCTCGCGCAGTGCCCCGAGCGCTGGGCCGACGTGCTGGCCGAGGTGACCCGCGCGGGCGGCGGCGGGCCCGACGCGCAGCTGGCGTGGGCGGCGTGGCAGACGCTCTTCGGGCTCGGCCGGCCCGCCGAGGAGCGCCTGACGGGTGCGTTGCTCAAGCACGTCCGGGAGGCGGGAGTGCACACCACGTGGACCGAGCAGGATCCCGCCTACGAGAAGGCGGTGGCCCAGTTCGTCGCGGACGGGCCGTGCGGGGCGCCCGGGCGGCTCGTGACGGACTTCCGGGAAGAGTTGGCGCCGCACATCCTGGCGAACGTCCTGGGAGCCGCGCTGGTCCAGCTGACCATGCCTGGCGTGCCGGACGTCTACCAGGGAACGGAGGGCGAGTACCGGGCCCTGGTGGACCCTGACAACCGGGGGCCCTTCGAGCCCCGGGAGGCAGGTCCGGACAAACCGGACAAGGCGGAGCTCACCAGGGCGGCGCTCCGGCTGCGCCGGCGGCACCCGGAGGCCTTCGGCACGTCGGCGACGTACGCGCCGCTCACCGCCGAGGGCGCCGGTGCCGCGCATTGTGTTGCCTTCGTGCGTTCCGGGGAGGTGCTCACGGCGGTCACCCGGTTGTCGCTGCGGCTGGCCGAGGCGGGGGGCTGGCGGGACACGTCCCTCACGCTGCCGCCCGGCCGGTGGGCCGATGTGCTCGCTCCCGAACGACGGTTCGAGGGGCACGCACGCGTGGCGGATCTCTTCGCCCGGCTGCCGGTGGCGCTGCTGGAGCGGACCGGCGGGGCGTGAGTCGCTGGAGCGTCGTGCGCCCCGGAGGGCCGTCGTGGCCGTGGGGACCTAGGCGTCACATGTCCCGCCCGGGAAGTCCGTGGGCGCCGGTAGCCCCCCGATCGTGGCCGAGAAGGGCGGCGGGCAGGTGCTCGGCGTCCACCTGGTGGGCCCGCATGTCTCGGAGACGATCGCCGAGAGCCAGCTGATCGTCGGCTGGGACGCGAAGCCGTCGGACGTGGCCCGCCATGTGCACCCGCACCCCACGCTCTCGGAGGCGGTCGGGGAGAGTTCCTCACGCTCGCCGGGCGCGGACTGCACCAGCAGTGAGCGCCCCCGAGGGCGCGCCCGCGCCGTCACCCGCAACGCCGTCCCCGCGCGCGGGGCGTTGTACCGTCCCGCGCGCGGGGCGCGGCTCAGTGCGGCAGTCCCGGCACCCGCCGGTCCGCCGCCTTGTCCGACAGCGCGAACACCGAGCCGGTCCGCGCGGCCAGGTCGCAGGTGTTCGAGAACGTGTGGCTGTAGTCGACGAGACGGCCGCTCCACTGGCCGCGTGCGGACACGGTCACGGGCGCGTAGATCATCGGGCAGAACGTGTTCTTGCTCGGCGGGATGCGGCCGATGTCCCCCCGCACCGCGTCGAGTTCCGCGCACGCCTGGACGGCCCGGGCGTGTCCGTGGGGCGGGTTGCACATCAGCATCGTGCCGCGGATTTCCCTGGAACGGGTGTCGCCCTGGGAGACGGTCAGATAGAGCCAGTTGCCGGTCGTGACCGGGCGGGGCGCGGCCTGGGCCGGCACCGTGGTGAGCAGGGCGGACGCGGCGAGCAGGGCGCCGCGCAGAGCCAGGGTCGTCTTCGTCACTCTGTATGCATCGGCACCGCGGTTCCCGGACTCCAGCCGGAATCACCCGAACGGGACCGCGCGGGCGCACCCCGCCCGGCCAGTTCGAAGACGGCGAGCACCACGCGCGCCTGGTACTCGGCCTGGCGGGCGACCGGGATCCAGCGCGCCCCATGGCCGTCGTGGTAGTCCGCGCACCATGCGTCGATGAGCGCGTCCAGCTCCGGCAGGACACCGGACGCCGCGCTCCCTGCGGCCCTGGCGAGCTGGTGCAGCAGCCCGGCGGTGCGCAGCGCGACCCGGCGGCCCGAAATGCCGAGGGCGGTCAGACGGGCACGGTCGAGCGGCGGCAGCGGCCGTTCCCCGGCTTCGTACGTGTCGGGGTCCCAGGAGTCGGCGAGTCCGGGGCAGACCAGTAAATAGTCGTCGACCGGGGCGAGCATCCGGGCGGCATCCGGCACGGCGGCCAGATGGGGACGGATGCGGGCCGTGAGGGCTTCCAGGAGGCGTGTGTCGCGCCGCAGCGTCCGGCTGACGGCCCTCAGTTCACCGTCGGCGTCCGGGTGCGGAGACCCGTCCTCCACGGCCGGCACACCCCACATGGGCGCCTCCACGACCGCCGTGACGGTGCCGTAGCGGTGCGGGTGGAACCAGGTCGACTCGACCGCGGCCTCGGTGATCGCCGCGGCGAGGTCGCCGCGGCGGGGCGGCGGGATGCGGTACACGGCGGGCCCGAGGGTCGGCCAGTACAGGGTGTCGTACGGCCCGAGTTCGCGCGGGATGCCGAGCCGGGCCGCGGCCTGGGCGAGCCGCTGGGCCACTCCCGGCAGGTCGTGGGTCAGCTCGACGAAGCCGCCGCCGACGTCGACGCCGTGCAGGGAGCACTGGAAGAAGGGCCGCAGCTCGTCCTGGAGGTGGAGGAGAGCACGGGTCTCCGGCAGGGCGGCGCGCTCCGCGCCGTCGGGCAGCCATTCGGGCTGCTCGAGGAAGCCCGGGCGAAAGAAGTGCCGGAAGTACCGGCCGAGGGTGTACGGGCCCGACAGCCAGCCCTCGTTGCGGCGCGCGCCGTCCGGGTCGAGGCACAGCAGCAGGTTCCAGGTCGCGTCGGCCTGCTCGCCCAGCCGGGGGTCGGCCAGCGCCCGCTCGGCCAGACGCAGGACGGTGGCACCGCCGACGGGCTCGTTGGCATGGGGTCCGGCGACGACAAGGGCCTGGCGGCTGCCGTGGCCGACGGAGAGAAGCCACAGGGGGGTGCCGCCCCGGGAGGTGCCGACGCGGCGCAACCGGGCGTCGCGCGGACGGCGGGCGACGAGCGCGGCCGCTCTCGCGGCGAGTTCGTCCACGGTCGGGTAGCGGAGGAGTGGCGGCAGAGCGCACCTCCACTCTGTGGTGACGTCGGTTCACCTGGTGTGCATGGTGTACGCACAGTCAGTCACGGCTCGGGAGGTACGTCAACACCGCCGGAGGCAAGGCGCGTCGGCCGGGACGGGGCGGCGCTCCGGCCGTGAGGCGCACCCGGCGCGCCCGGGAAGGAGCCGGTTACTCCGTCGCCAGCCGGAACGCCATCGTCCCGAAGCTCACCTGGTCGCCGTCGCGGACGACCGCGGCGCCGATCACCCGGCGGCCGTTGACCGTCGTGCCGTTGGTCGAGCCCAGGTCGCGCAGGACCCACAGGCCGCCCTGGCGGCTCAGTTCGGCGTGCACACGGGAGACCGTCTCATGGCTGAGCCTGAGGCCGCTCGCGGGGTCGCGGCCGATCCGCAGCGGGTACGGATTGCCCGGGTGCGGCAGCAGCAGCTTGGGCAGCCGCTCGGCCTGCCAGGCCCGTCGCAGCCGCACGGTGAATCCGGATACCGCCTCGACGGTCCCGAACACGATCCGCGTCCAGTTCTTCTCGGCGGGCAGGTCGGCGGTGAGCGCGGCCAGTTCGTGCGGCTGCCGGGCCGCCAGCGCCAGCTCCATGCGCCGGATGAACGTGTCGTGCGACAGGCGCCCCAGAGCGACGCCGTCGCGGAGCACCTTCAGGGCCCTGTCGCGTTCGGCGTCCGAGAGCCGCGCGGGGTAGGTGTGGAACTCGTAGGACGACGTCACGCTGGTGATTGTCGGTCAGTCGGGCCGGAGTGTCCAGAAAACGCAAAGACGACCATGGCCGCCGTCGGGGTCGTTCCGCGTGTCAAATGGATCGATCCGGAGGCGAATTGATCTCGTGTGACGCACCATGGGACCGCTACATCACGATGAGCAGACGAGGGGGATCCGTCCGTGCAGTTCGAGGTGTGGGCACCAGGGGCCGACCGGGTGACGCTCCACTGCGGCGGTGTCACGCGCGCGATGGCGCACGATCCGGAGCGTGCGGGGTGGTGGACGGGCGACGCCGAGGCCGACGACGGCACGCGGTACGGATTCGCGGTGAACGACGGCCCCGTGCTGCCGGATCCGCGTTCACGCCGCCAGCCGGACGGTCCGGACGGCCTGAGCGCGGTGGTCGACCACGGGCGCTACGCGTGGCGTGTCGAGTGGGCAGGGCTCGGGCTGCCGGGCGCGGTGCTGTACGAGCTGCACGTGGGCACGTACACCCGCGAGGGCACCCTGGACGCGGCGGCCGAGCGGCTCGGGCATCTGGTCGAACTGGGCGTCACCCATGTGGAGTTGATGCCGCTGTGCCCGTTCCCGGGACGGCACGGCTGGGGGTACGAGGGCGTCTCGCCCTGGGCGGTGCACGAGCCGTACGGCGGGCCCGAGGCGCTGAAACGGTTCGTCGACCGGGCGCACGAACTGGGACTCGGGGTCGTGCTGGACGTGGTCCACAACCACCTCGGCCCCTCCGGCAACCATCTCCCGGCGTTCGGCCCGTACTTCACGGACACGCATCACACTCCCTGGGGCGCGGCCGTGAACCTCGACGCGCCGGGCTCGGACGAGGTACGTGCCTATCTGATCGGCAGCGCTCTGGCCTGGTTGCGCGACTACCGGCTCGACGGGCTGCGACTGGACGCGGTGCACGCGCTGTGCGACACGCGCGCGGTCCACTTCCTCGAGGAGCTCTCGTCGGCCGTGGACGCGCTGGCAGCCGACGTGGGCAGGCCGCTCTTCCTGATCGCCGAGTCGGACCTGGGCGACCCACGGGTCATCACCCCGCGCGCGGAGCACGGCCTCGGGATGCAGGCCCAGTGGAACGACGACTTCCATCACGCGCTGCACACCGTGCTGACCGGCGAGTCGCAGGGGTACTACGAGGACTTCGCCCGCGCCCCTTTCGCGGCCCTCGCCAAGACGCTCACGGGCGGTTTCTTCCACGACGGCACGTACTCGACGTTCCGGGGCAGGCAACACGGCCGCCCGCTGGATCGTACGCGCGTCTCCGCGCACCGTCTGCTCGGCTACGCCCAGACCCACGACCAGGTCGGCAACCGCGCCCAGGGCGACCGGCTTTCGGCATCCCTCTCCCCCGGGCTCGCGGCGTGCGCGGCGGCCCTGGTGCTCACCGCCCCGTTCACGCCGATGCTGTTCATGGGTGAGGAGTGGGCCGCGGGCACGCCCTGGCAGTTCTTCACCGACCACACCGATCCCGAACTCGCCGAGGCCGTACGGCGGGGCAGGCGCCGGGAGTTCGCGGCGCACGGCTGGGCGGAGGAGGACGTGCCCGACCCCCAGGACCCGGCGACCCGCGAACGCTCCTGCCTCGACTGGTCCGAACCGGAACGCGACCCCCACGCGCGCGTACTGGCCTGGTACCGCAAGCTGATCGCCCTGCGCCGCGCCCAGCCCGACCTCTCGGACCCGGACCTCGGGGACGTGAAGGTCACCTACGACGAGGACGAACGCTGGCTCGCCTTCCGCCGCGGGGACGTCCGGGTCGCGGTGAACCTCGGCAAGGAGCCGGCCCGGGTCCCCGTGGGCGTCCACCCCGCACGCGTACTGGCCACGTGGCAGCCCGTGCAAACTCCGGACGAGAACGGCGTGCTGAACCTGCCGGGCGAGTCGTGCGCGGTGCTGACGCAGGTGTGACGGACGCGCGCGGCGCGAAGACGGGCGCGAGGAACGTGCGCGACGCGGGCGCAAAGGGCGTGCACGGCGCCGGCGCGGGCTCCAGGAACCCTGCGGGACGTGCGCGGCGCCGACGCCGACGCGCGGAACGTGCGCAGTGCCGACGCGGGCCCAACGGACGTGCGCGGCGCCGACGCGGGCTCCAGGAACCTGCGGGACGTGCGCGGCGCCGACGCGGGCGCAAAGGGCGTGAGGAAGGCGTCGGGGCGGCTGGCGGTGGGCCGACGGGCCCCGTTCCGTCCGAGCCCGCCTAGGGCGGCTGCTCGTCCGGCAGATCCGTGACCCTCTCCAGCATGATCGCCTCCCAGGCGTGCCGCAGCCGGACCCGCAGGACCGGCAGCGGGGTGCCGTCACGGCCCTCGAGCCCGTCGGCGAGGCGGACGAGCGTGTCACAGCGGGCGAGCCACAGGCCGCGCAGGCAGGGCCGGGCGCCGTATCCGGCGAGGGTGGCGGCGCGCACCGCGGCGGGGGCGCCGACGGCGACGGCGAGGGCGGCAATGTCCTCGGCCGGGTCACCGATGGCCGCGTCGGCCCAGCCGAGGACCCCGCGCACCCGCCCGTCGCCGCTCACCACGAGGTGTTCACCGCTGAGGCCGTGGTGGACCAGGACGGCAGCGCCGGGCTGCGCGGCCAGTTGACGGGCGGCCGGCGCGGTGAGCTGGGCGAGCCGGGCGGGGTCGAACTCTTCGTCCTCGGCCAGGCGTCCGGCGGCGCGCGCGGCTGCCGTACGCACCTCCTCCAAAGAGCGCGGCGCGACGCGCGGGACGCCGAGCGCCTCGGCCTGGCGCACGGGTACCTCGCGCAACCCCGTGAGCAGCGCCGCGAGGTCCGCCTCGCCGACCGCCGAGACGCCCACCTCCTCAGCGGTGGCTCCCGGCAGGCGGGTGTCGAGGGTGTAGCCGAGGCCGGGAGCCCACTCCCCGTGTGCGACGCTCGTGGGGACCGCCATGCCGACGTGAGGCCGCACCAGGCCGCGCAGCCGCAGTTCGCGGCGCTGGCGCACGGAGGCGTCGCGGTCGGGGGCCAGCCGCAGCACATGTCGCGTGCCGACCCACCAGGTGGTGTGCTGCTCCCCGCCCTCGGCGACGGGCCTCACGTCGGGGCCGTCGCCGTCGTGGAGCAGGGAGCGGACCAGTCGGCGTACGGTCTCCGCCGTCGGTGTCGGTGCCTGGGTCATGATCGCGCCGTTGTCGTCTCGGGGGCGTGCGGGGTGGGCTCCTGGTGCCGGGTCGGCCGACCGTCGCCCCCTCGGGGCGCGTCGTGGTCGGCCAGGGCCCTCTCAGTCGACTATCACCAGCTCCCGCGGCGTGTTGTTGAGCCTGCGTCCGCCGTCCTCGGTCACCGTCACGATGTCCTCGATACGGACCCCGAAACGGCCGGGCAGATAGATGCCGGGCTCCACCGAGAAACACATGCCGGGCACGAGCGGCTGTTCCTCGCCCTCGATCATGTACGGCGGCTCGTGCGTGGTGACGCCGATGCCGTGCCCGGTGCGGTGGATGAAGTACTCGCCGTACCCGGCCTCCGCGATGACCGCGCGGGCCGCCCGGTCCACCTCCTGGCAGGCCGCGCCCGGTCCGACCGCGCGGAAGCCCGCCTCCTGGGCCGCCCGCACCAGATCGTGCACCCGGCGCTCCTCGTCGGTCGGTTCGCCGACGTGCACGGTACGGGAGGTGTCGGAGCCGTAGCCGTCCTTCAGGCCCCCGAAGTCGAGGACGACCATGTCGCCGCGCTCGATGACGCGTTCACCGGCCTCGTGGTGCGGGTTGGCCCCGTTGGGGCCCGAGGCGACGATGGTGAAGTCGACCTGCGCGTGCCCGAACCGCCGCAGCAGCTCGGCGAGATCCGCAGCGACCTCCCGCTCCCGGCGTCCGGCGAAGGGAACCTTCCGGATCTCCTCGTACGCCGCATCGGCGGCCGCGCCCGCGGCGGCAAGCCGGTCGAGCTCCGCGGCGTCCTTGACGGCCCGGAGCATGGGCAGGGAGCGGGTGAGCGCGACGTGGTCGACGTCCGGGCGCCTTTCGCGCAGACCGAGCAGGTGCAGGGCCCAGGCGTTGTCGCTGATGCCGTAGCGGCCACCGGTCCCGAGCAGGGAGGCGGCCGCCTCGTAGGGGTCCTTGCCGTCGGTCCAGTCGCGCAGCGTCAGCGCGGGCGCTCCCGTCGCCTCCGCCGCGTCGGGCGCCTCCAGGGTGGGCACGACGAGGACCGGGTCGTGCCCGGCCCGCAGCACCAGCAGCGTGAGGCGTTCGGTCTCCACCGGCCGGTATCCCGTCAGCCACACCAGATCGGGTCCCGGCGCGATGAGAAGCCCGGCGAGCCCGGCCGCGGCGGCGGCTTCCGCGGCGCGCCGCATCCGGGCCGCGTAGTCCTCGGCCGTGAAGGGCGCGGGGCGGCCTGTGGGGGGCGGCGCGGGCGTGCCGGTCATCCATAACCTCCGCGGGTCCGGATTCTCCCAGGGTCTACGGGCAGCATCCTGCCCTTCCGCCGGGACGTACGCGAGCCCATTGCGACCAAGACGCCGGTCGGGTCGGGCGACCCACCGCCTCGGTGTGCCCGCCTCGTGGGTGCCTGCCCCGGGCGGAAGCCCACGGGGCGATCGCCTTCGCCGGGGCGTCTGCCCGGCGGCCCGACCCGGCGGCCAGACGGGCCGGTGGGTCGGGCGCAGGCGGGCGGCTGAACCGTGACAGTTGAGTACCGTCCGGAAGCCCGACACGGAGCGTCGGCCGCCCTGACGGTTCGAACCGCCACCGGCAGGCAGCCCGGCCCGTACCGTCCGGCCGCTCGGGTCAGGGGACCGGCGGCCCGGGGCGCCGGCTGAGGGCCGGCGCCAGGTCGGGTACGAAGCCGTGGGCGCGCCGGGCCAGGTCGGCAGCGCCGTAGCGATGGCAGTCGCGGTGCCACTTCAGGATGCCCGACATGTAGTTCTGCAGCTCCACGACATAGCCGTCCATGGTCTCGCGCGCGTCCTTCGAGAGCGTGAAGTCGTCGTAGAGGACGGGCAGTTCATGGGCGGCGACATGCTGGAACTGCTGCATGCGCTGGGTCATCAGATCGCTCACGACGCGTAGGGCCGTCGGGTAGTCGCAGCCGAAGAAGTTCTGCACGACGAGGAGGGCGTTGTGGATCTCGCCCTCGTACTGGATCTCCTTCTGGTAGGAGAAGACGTCGTTGATCAGCATCGCGTAGTCGATGGCCGCGTTCTCCAGCGAGCGGACCGTGCCGCTTCGGTACACCTCGGCGGGTACCTCGGGGCCGTGGCCCATGCGGCACAGGTTCTTGGTGAGGTCGGCGCCGAAGGTGGCCCGTCGCATCTCCAGGTAGTCGACGGGGTCGGGGATGCGGTTCAGGAGCTGGTTGGACAGCTCCCACAGCCAGCTCCCGGTCATCGTGTCCACGGCGGCGCGCAGGCTGCGCCGCTGGTCCGGGGCCATGCCGGCGGTCGTGCGGGTCCACAGGTCGATCAGCCCGCGCTCCATGCCGTTGACGGGGACGGGGAGTTCGCCGCCGTCGACCGGCATGCAGGACGACAGCCGTTCGGTGCACAGCCTGGCCGCCACGAGGTCGCGGCGATGGCCGAAGACGAGTGGGTAGTAGTCGTCCCCGTACGTACCCCAGGCCAGCCACTGGGCGCTGAGGTCGAGTGCCTCGGGTGTGGCGTCCGGATCCAGGCCCGCCGCGCAGAGCGGCAGGTCGTACGCCATGAGTTTGTCCTCGTCCCAGACGCCTTCCTGGAGCATGCCCGTTCGGTGCATCCAGGGGGTGAGCCGGCGGCGGGAGCCGTCGAGGTGAGGGCTGAGCTCCACCTCGTAGGGCATGTGGAAGTCGGGGATCAGCGAGGGTCCCACCCGTGGGAAGGGGACATGGGTGTACGCGCGCAGCCGCTCGGCCCCGGCGTCGGCGAGCAGCCCGCGCATGTCGGCGGCGGACGTGCCGATCCCGGTGAGTGCGAACGGCCGCCGCTCGCAGAGCGCACCGTCGTTCATGTAGCGGCTGGACCTCATGTGCCATTCGTGGCCGCCGGACTGCCAGTCCTGCAGGCCCTGCGCGTAAGCGGTGACGGCGGCGACCTCGTCCGGGGTGAGGCCCTTCTCCACGGCGAGCACGGGCACTTCGGTGAGCGCGGTGTGCTCGAACTGGTGCAGCCGTGAGGTGAGGATGTCGTTGACGGTGTCCGCGGCTTGCTGTGTGTCACAGCCGAAGAAGGTCTCCAGAACGAGGAC
Organism: Streptomyces hygroscopicus; assembly: GCF_026168105.1. GTDB lineage: Bacteria > Actinomycetota > Actinomycetes > Streptomycetales > Streptomycetaceae > Streptomyces > Streptomyces hygroscopicus_D. The sequence continues at coordinate 106,471 of NZ_LBMW01000008.1, read as the reverse complement.
GCCGTTGCTGAGTTCGCCCTCCTCCTCGACCTCACGCTGGTAGGAGAAGAGGTCGTTGCGCAGGTGGACCCCGTCGGAGAACGTCTCCATGAGCACGCGCAGCGGCCGTGACGCGGCCACGGAGGCAGGAACCTCGGCGGTCGCGAATTCGACGAGCCCCGCGGACCAGGGGGCGCCGCCCACTTTGCGGCGCATCTCGATGTACTCGACGGGGTTGGCGATCCGCCCTTCGTTGATGTTGGACAGCTCCCACAGCGACTCGTTGAGCAGGTGCTCGGTGGCGACCGCGAACCGCTTGCGCCAGTCCGGGGACATCGACGGCACCGTACGCGCCCACAGATCGGCGAGCCCGGCCTCGACGGGGTTCCCGGGCTCCGGTACGGGGGCGGTGAGGTCCAGCGGCATGAACAGCGGCAGGCGGTCCAGGTAGGCCTTGCCGCCCTCACGGTCCTGGGTGCGTTTGAAGGTCTCCAGGAAGTGGTCGTCGAAGAAGAAGACCCACACGTACCAGTCGGTGACGAGGGAGAGGGCCGGGCCGTCGCAGTCGGGATGCGTGTACGCGCAGAGCAGCCCGTAGTCGTGCGCGTCGAGGTCGGACTGTTCCCAGACGCCGGATCCCTCCAGCATGCCCATGGCGCGCGCCCATTCGGCGCAGTGGGCGCGCGCCTCGTCGACATGCGGGTTCAGCCGTGCGGGGTACGGCATGTAGAAGTGCGGGAGTTGGAAGGGCTGCGTCATGGCCGGGCCCTACCCGTGGCCCGGCTGGGGCATCCACACGGTCGGACGTGATCACACCATCGCGTGAACCGGGACGCGGGCACCCACCGCGAATCCGGCGCTCCGCACGCCCCCTTGCCGACCACTCTTCCCCGGGCCACCGTGGTCGCATGACCTCCTTCGTGCTGCCTCATGAAGTGCACGGCAACGGCGCCCACAAGGTGTTCGCGGTGCACGGCTGGTTCGCCGACCGGGCCGCGTACGCGGCGGTGCTGCCGGATCTCGACCGTGCCGCCTTCACCTACGCGCTGGTGGATCTGCGCGGGTACGGGGCGGCGAAGGACGCGGCAGGGGCGTTCGGCACCGCGGAGGCCGCCGCGGACCTCGTCGAACTGGCCGACCGGCTGGGCTGGGGGCGGTTCTCGGTGCTCGGGCACTCGATGGGCGGCACGGTGGCACAGCGGCTGCTGGCGCTCGCCCCCCGGCGGCTGCGACGGATCGTCGGGGTCTCGCCCGTGCCCGCCTCCGGCCTGCGGATGCCCGCCGAGCAGTGGGAGTTGTTCGCGGACGCCGCGCACAAGCCGGAGAACCGGCGCGCCATCATCGACATCACCACCGGCGGCCGGGCGCCCGCCACCTGGCTGGACCGCATGGTGGCGCGTTCCCTGGCATGCAGCGACACCAAGGCGTTCCGGACCTGGCTGGACTCATGGGCCGGGGAGGACTTCCACACCCAGGTCACGGGTTCGACGGTGCCCGCGCTGGCGGTGACGGGCGCGCTCGATCCCGCGCTGACGGCCGTGCTGCTGCGTGAGACCTGGCTGCGCTGGTATCCACAGGGCTCGCTCCTCGAGCTGCCGTCGGCCGGCCACTACGCGATGGACGAGGCACCGCTCGACCTGATCCGGGCCGTGGAGGACTTCCTGCACGCGGACGACGCGGATGCGGGGCACGAGGGGGACAGAGGGGCGGCGAGCGCGGCGGGCCCCATGGCCGCGACGGTGGACGGCCCGGAAGGCTCCCGGGCGTGAGTGTCGGCGAGACCGCTCCGCCCGTTCCCGACGTCTTCGACCCCCGCCGGTACGCCGAAGAGGTCCCGCATGGCGCGTACCGCGACCTCCGCGACCATCACCCGGTCGCCTGGCAGGACGAGCCGGAGGTGCTCGGCTGGCCGGCCGGGCCCGGCTTCTGGGCGGTGACCCGCCACGCGGACGTCGTGCGTGTGCTCAGGGACGCGGCGACGTACTCCTCGTACCTCGGTGCCACCCAGATCCGGGACCCCGACCCCGACGACCTGCCGTTCATCCGGCGCATGATGCTCAATCAGGACCGGCCCGAACACGCGCGGTTGAGACGGCTGGTGAGCCGCGCCTTCACGCCGCGCCGCATCGACCGCTTCACGGCGCTCGCCCGCGCACGCGCCCGCGCTCTGTTCGCCGGCGCCCTGGAGCAGGCGCGCGCCGGCGACGGCACCTGTGACGTCGTCGCCGCCGTCACCGACGACTACGCCGCCCTCAACCTCGCAGATCTGCTGGGGGTGCCCGAGTCCGACCGGCGCCTGCTGCTGCACTGGACCCGGCGCGTGATCGGGTACCAGGACCCTGACGAGGCGGGCGAGCCACTGCTGGACGCCGAGGGCCGACCCGTCAATCCACGCTCGCCGGGTGCCCTGCGGGACATGTTCGCTTATGCGCAGCGGCTGGCCGCGTACAAGCGGGACCACCCCGCAGACGACATCATGACGACGCTCGGCACCGACCCCGAACTCACGGGCCCCGAACTGGAGATGTTCTTCTTCCTGCTGACGGTCGCGGGCAACGACACGGTGCGGAGCGCGGCACCGGGCGGCCTCCTGGCGCTGGCCGGGCACCCGTCGGCGTACGACGGGCTGCGGGCCCGTCCCCGGCACATTCCGCTCGCCGTCGAGGAGTTGCTGCGCTGGCATCCGCCCGTGCTCAGCTTCCGGCGGACCGCAGCCCGGGACACCGCGCTGGCCGGACGGCGCATCCGCGCGGGCGAGAAGGTGGTCGTCTTCCACGCGTCGGCCAACCGGGACGAGCGCGTCTTCGCCGAACCCGATCGGCTCGACCTGTCCAGGACACCGAATCCGCACGTGTCCTTCGGGGACGGCCCGCACGTCTGTCTCGGCGCGCACTTCGCACGGCTCCAACTGGGCCTGCTCTACGAGGAGGCGCTGCGGGCCCTGCCCGCGCCCCGCCTCGCCGGACCGCCCGGACGACTGGTCTCCAACTTCATCAACGGCATCAAGTCACTGCCGCTGGAACTGGTCTGACGGGTCAGGGCCTGACCTGGACGAGCGCGTGCGCGCCGCTCGTGCGCCAGCGCTGTCCCTCGGCGGCGACCAGGGCGGCCTCGGTGTCCGCGTCCAGTCCCACGACGACGTCGGACTTCAGGGTGCGCAGCGCCGCGACCGGGCCGGGGAAGTAGGCCGTGACCTCCGCGAACGGCGTCGTGGGCGGGTGCAGCCGGTCACCCACGAGGCGGCGGTAGTTGAGGTCCCCCTTGAAGATCGTCAGGTCCACCGCGGTGAACTCCGTGCGCAGGTCCTCCGGCATGTCCGCGTACGGCAGCGGGGCACAGGAGAAGGGGTGTGCCCGGACCGTGAGACGGCCGTCGGACATCGCCGCCCACAGGCGCTCCCCGGCGCCCGCCGCGGCGCCCTTCGCGCCGGTCAGCCGGCGAACGGCGTCCACGACGTCGGCCGTCATCGCGTCCGAGATGTAGTAGGGGTACACCTTCACATGCAGCACGGCCCGCCGGGCCTGCCCGTGGTGGAGCAGATGGTCGAGCAGCAGCAGGTCGGGGATCAGCTCCCGGCCCGCGTTGTCGGCGACCAGGCAGACGGTGTCCACGGGCAGCAGCGACCAGAGCACTTCGCCGTCGTCCGCGACGAGTTGGGAGACCTTCGCCGCGGCGCCGGGTGCGGAGAGGCGGAAGCCGAGATCCGCGCGGTTGCCCCAGAGCGAGCCGTGCAGCAGTGCCCGTGCCTGCTCTTCGGCCGGCTGCTCCGTCAACCGGTCGAGCGCCGGCAGTTCCTCGTCGGCCTCCGGGGAGTCGAGTTCGGCCAGCTTGAAGGGGCGGAAGGGGTCGATGCCCCGCCACGCGCCGGGGCCGAAGTAGCCGACGGCCTCGAGGAGATGACGGTAGAAGTAGCTCTCGGACCACAGGAAGGGCACCTCGAACCAGGACCGGCCGAGGTACTCGTGTGCGCCCCAAGCCGCCCACCGCTCGTCGTCCTCCGTGCCGAGCGGTTCGATGACGCCCTCGGTGGCGCTGATCAGCAGCGCGTCGAGCGCATGCCGCTGCTCGGGGCCGTACGGGAAGGCGTCCCGCACCGCGCGGACGAGCGCGGGATGCCGTGCGGCGAGCACGCCGTGCGGGAAGCTGCCCGGTTCGTCGGCGAGGATCACGGGGGCGTCAGACATGGTCTTGGGTTCCTCCAGGGCCGGTCAGGATCCCGGGAGGCAGGTCCACGTCCTTGAACTGCTCCTCGAGCTGCTTCCCGTAGCCCGCCTCGGTCCACATGAACTTCTTGAACTGCTCCGGCGTCAGCAGACCCTGCCACGGAGTACCGCCGGGGCAGAACACCGACGCGCATCCGGAGCAGTAGTACGCCGATCGCCACAGCGCGTCGGCGCGGGACTCCCCCGCCTCCACCCGGGCCCGCTCGCGGCCCTCGCCGCGCACCACGACGATCGTGCCGACGAACAGCAGCACGGCGAGGAGCGATCCGCCGATCGTGTAGAGCGGCTTGTCGTTGTCGATCCCGCTGTAGGCGAGGGCGACACCGATGCCGGCCATCAGCATGCCCTCCACGAAGTGCACGCATCCGTCGAACCGCGACGGCGCGCCCGGCGACGGCGCCAGCCGGTCGGACAGGCCATCGCGCATCGCCGTGTGGTCGACGCTGACCTCCGGGACGGTCCGCGCCCCGGCCGAGCCGCAGCCCGGACATATCACCTCAACTGCACCTGGGGCGCTCTCGGTTGCCATGGGCCTACGCTAACGGGCCGCCCACGCCGAATCCCGCCGAATCCCGCCGACGGACGGAACCGACCAGTGGCCGCCGCGGGGGCGGGCAGGGCTGCGGCTCGGAACACATGAACAAGGGCCCGCACCACCACGGGTGCGGGCCCTTGCTTCGGGCTCGTCGTGCGCCAGTGTCAGGCGGGAACGATGTTCTCCGCCTGCGGGCCCTTCTGGCCCTGGGTGACGTCGAAGGTCACCTTCTGGCCTTCCTGCAGTTCACGGAAGCCCTGAGCGGCGATGTTCGAGTAGTGGGCGAAGACGTCGGCGCCGCCGCCGTCCTGCTCGATGAAGCCGAAGCCCTTTTCCGCGTTGAACCACTTCACAGTACCGGTGGCCATGTCATAACTCCTGAGGCGGTGCTGGAGACCCGCACTTTACGAGCCTCCTCATCGCTGCGATGATCACCTGCCGGAAAACCGGTTCCGAAAATGGCAACCACAACTGCAACTAATGACAACCCTAGCACGGAAAAAAAGGAAGGCAAGGAAGAAGGCCGGGAAAGAGAAATCACACAGATAATATGGAGGAGGATTACCCGAGAAAATTCTTTCCGGGCAACGGACGAATTATCTGCTCCGCCGGTGTCAGAAGCGAGTGTCCCGACCGGGCTCGTCGGCCGCACGGCGCAGCTCTTCGTTGGCGCGCTCGGACTCCGCCAGACGGTCCTCGAGGCCGATGATGCGACAGGCGGCCTCGACCGGCGTTCCCTGGTCGACGAGCTCGCGGGCACGCGCGGCGAGCCGCAATTGGTGGCGCGAGTAGCGACGGTGACCGCCCTCCGACCGGGTCGGAACGATCAGCCGCGCCTCGCCGAGGGCGCGGAGGAAACCGGGCGTGGCTCCGACCAACTCCGCGGCCCTGCCCATGGTGTAGGCGGGAAAATGGTCGTCGTCGAGCCGACCGGAAGCGTCCGGGTGTGCTTCGTCCGGCTCCCGGCGGTGTGCGTGCGGCTGGCTCTCCGAGGGCATGTGCACCTTCCTGCGGGCCATCGTGGACATGACCCGCCGCAGGGAGGGATTCCCCACAACAGGACTCTAGTCGCCCCGGGGGAAATTCTGCTGCGGCCGGGACAGATCTCCCGGATCCCGGGGAGCCGGATCTTCTCGTACGGCGTCGGACGCTGTGACCTGTGAACTGCTGCTCGTGCCGCCCGAAACCGAGCCCACGGCCGAGCCGGCCCTCCACCTCACCGCAAGCGCGCTCCCGCCCGCCGGACAACGCCGTGCGCCCCAGGGGCGACGCCGTACCCGGGCGGGGCCGCCGGTGGAGCCGGGGGACCAAAGGTCGGCGACACCGCCTGGGCCGCACTCCTGCACTCCTGCACTCCTGCACTCCACGAGGCGTGCAAAGCCCGCCCGCAATCACGCGCACCTCGCTCCCACCGCGCGCCACCCGGCCGCCGACCGGTGGCGGCGATGAGCCCAACTCCTGATCTTCCCGGGACCGGATATCTACTGTGGCTGCCACAGAAATTCCTACCGTGCGCCCTGAGGAATCACGAGCGTCGGGCGGAACCCCGACGACGGACGCACCTGCGCCCCGACCTGTGCTACCGTGATATCAGTTGCAGTTCTGGTTATCAGAGACATCGAGTGCTCTTCCGACCTTTAGTCGACGAGCACTCTTTTTGTTTCTGGGGGCTTCGGTTCTTCCGGGGACCCTCCGGGCCGTTCCGGTCGGGTACGTCATCACTGCGACGCCGGATCTGCAAGGTGCGGGCTCCGGCAACTGCCCCAAGGGAGATTCAATATGGCATCTGGCACCGTGAAGTGGTTCAACGCGGAAAAGGGCTTCGGCTTCATCGAGCAGGACGGTGGCGGCGCCGACGTGTTCGCCCACTACTCGAACATCGCCACCTCCGGCTTCCGCGAGCTTCAGGAGGGCCAGAAGGTGACCTTCGACGTCACGCAGGGTCAGAAGGGCCCGCAGGCGGAGAACATCGTTCCCGCCTGACGCTGACGCGTTCCGGATGGCTGGGGCCCGCACTCTCTGGGTGTGGGCCCCAGTCCATTGCGTTTTCCGCTTCTGTTGGGCCCGGATGTCAATGCCCCAGCCCCCGGCCCGGCTTCGTCTCGTCTTTTCTCCGGCTCCTTCTTGCGAATCCTCGTACGGTTTCTGACCGTTGGGAGGAATTCCTCGATACGTGCCGCACCGAGGAAGGTTCCCCATGACCCGCGTTGCTCGCACGAACGAAGGCTCCTCCCGCTCCGGTACGGACACAGGCTCCGTCGGCTCGGCTCGGGGCAGTCGCTTCCGCTCGCAGAGGACGAGGCGCCAGGGCGCTCCTTCCACTTCGGCCAAAGCCGGGCGGAGCAATCGCGGAGATCGTCCCGTCGCCTCCCGTGGGGAGTTCGCCGTGCCGGCCACCGTCACCCCGGCGCTGCCACCGGTGGAGGCGTTCACCGATCTGGACCTGCCCACGCGTCTGCTGACCACGCTCCGCGCCCAGGGGGTGGCCACCCCGTTCCCGATCCAGGCCGCGACACTGCCGAACTCGCTGGCCGGCCGCGACGTCCTGGGCCGCGGGCGCACGGGCTCGGGCAAGACACTCGCCTTCGGCCTCGCCCTGCTGGCCCGTACCCAGGGGCAGCAGGCCGAGCCCCGGCAGCCGCTGGCACTCGTCCTCGTACCCACCCGGGAACTGGCGCAGCAGGTCACCGCCGCCCTCACCCCCTATGCCCGCGCTCTGCGCGTGCGGCTCGCCACGGTGGTCGGCGGTGTGCCGATCAACCGCCAGGCGAGAGCGCTGCATGCCGGAGCCGAGGTCGTCGTCGCGACACCGGGCCGGCTCAAGGACCTCATCGACCGCGACGACTGCCGTCTGGACCGCGTCGCCGTCACCGTCCTGGACGAGGCCGACCAGATGGCCGACATGGGCTTCATGCCGCAAGTGACCGCGCTGCTCGACCAGGTGCGCCCCGACGGCCAGCGGTTGTTGTTCTCGGCCACCTTGGACCGCAACGTCGACCGCCTGGTACGCCGCTACCTTCACGACCCGGTGGTCCACTCGGTCGATCCGGTCGCCGGTGCAGTCACCACGATGGAGCACCACGTGCTGCACATCGAGGACGCCGACAAGCACGCCGCAACGACGGAGATCGCCGCCCGGGACGGACGGGTGATCATGTTCCTGGACACCAAGCACGCGGTGGACCGGCTGACCAAAAGGCTCCTGGCCGTCGGCGTACGCGCCTCGGCCCTGCACGGCGGCAAGTCGCAGTCCCAGCGCACCCGCACCCTGGCCCAGTTCAAGGACGGTCAGGTCACGGTGCTGGTGGCCACCAACGTCGCGGCCCGCGGTATCCATGTGGACGGCCTCGACCTCGTCGTCAACGTCGATCCGCCCAGCGACCACAAGGACTATCTGCACCGGGGTGGCCGAACCGCCCGGGCGGGTGAGTCCGGCACCGTGGTCACGATGGTTCTGCCGCACCAGCGCCGCGAGATGACCCGTCTGATGGCCGACGCCGGCATCACTCCGCACACCACCCGGATCCGCCCGGGGGAGGCCGAGCTGAGCCGCATCACCGGAGCCCAGGCCCCCTCGGGCGTGCCCGTCACCCTCGCGCCGCCGGCCGCCGAAGGCTCCCAGCGCACGGCATCCTCCCCTCGCGGACGGCGCGGCCGATCCGCCCAGGGGCTGCGCCGCTCCTCGTCCGCGAAGGGCCGCTGAGGCAGACGCCTCCGGCGTTGTGGCCCGGCCCTGCGCCAGGGCAAACCCCGAGCACGCGCGATGCTGGGGCTCCTACGAGGCTCGGGCTCCTACGAGGCTCGGGCTCCTACGAGGCTCGGGCTCCTACGAGGCTCGGGCTCCTACGAGGCTGGGGCTCCTAGGAGCGTGTGCCCGACCGTGGCGTACCCGCCGGGGAGAGCCGCGTCGGCGGCCGTCGGTCGCGGACGCTCTGCGTCGACGGGCAGTTGACGCACGTGTCGCCGATTGACGCACGTGTCGCCGACGCGGGTGAGGCGGTCGCCGGGGGGTGTCGCGTCGGCAGTGCCCCGCCGACGCGGGTGTGGCGGTCGCTTCCGGCTCTGCCGGTGCCCGGACGCGACCGTGGACCGGGGGGCTCCCCACCGGATCCCGCCCGCCGAGGCCGTTCAGGGCTCGCGTTTCGAGGTCACCGTGAAGCGAGCCCCGTCCGGGTCGGCCAGCACCGCCTCCTCGGCGCCCTCCTCCCACTGCAGAACGGAACCGCCGCGCTCGCGGGCGGCCCGGACGCAGGCATCGACATCGGCGACCGTGAAGTTGACCTGCCAGTGCGGGCGGATCGTGGGATCTGGCGCCGCCCCCACCGCCCCCGAGTGAATCCGCGCCACGACCACACCGCCGCTGCGCAGCACGACCTCGTCGCCGTTGTAGTGCACCTCGACGGAGCCCGGGCGGGCGCCGGCCCAGTCGAGGACCTCCCCGTAGAAGATGGCGGCGTCGAAGGCGTCGCGGGTGTGCAGCCGTATGAAGGTGGGGGCTGCCTCGCGCCACTGCTTCCAGCCCGTGACGAGCGGGCCCTCCCAGATGCCGAAGACGGCTCCGTCCCGGTCCGCCAGCAGGGCTGCCCGGCCGGGTGGAAGGGCGATCGGCCCCACGGCCGCGGTCCCGCCGCGCTCCCGGCAGCGGGCGACGACCTCGTCGGCGCTGGCGACCGCGAAGTACGGGGTCCAGGCGACGGCCATCTGCCACATCGAGGCCACGGCGGCGATCCCGGCGACCGGCACACCGTCGGCCAGAGCCACCCGGAATCGGTCGCCCATGCTGTCCGGCCGCCACTCCCAGCCGAAGACGGCCCGGTAGAACTCCTCCGCGGCCTCGAGGTCGCGCGTGGACAGACTGACCCAGCACGGTGCGCCGAACACCGAGTCATCGGGGGCCTCCCCCCTGCTGCGCCTTTCGTCCTTGACCATGACCACACCGCCCGGTTCCGAGGGGGAGGCACCGGCACCTCCCCCGTCGTTCGCTCAGGGTCTCCGGGTACCCCGATCGTGCCCCTGCAAGGATGCGCCACCCAGCGCCTGGCGTCATCCGGAGAGGCCCGGGCCGAGGCGCCGGGCGCCCGGAAACCGCCTCAGGCGCCGACACCCGGCGACCAGTGCGTCCGGCCGACAGGCGGGCGGGCAGGTACAGCGCGATCGGGGGAGTGTCGGATGTGTACGGAGAGTCACCGTCCCGGTGCTGGATCAGCGCCGGACGACCGGCGCGGGAGCCGCTCCAGGAGGGGTCGGCCGGGCACCCGGGCGCGATGGGCGTCCCCCGTAGGGCTCCACGCGCGCGTCGGCCGCGTAGCTGACGACCGCGTAGCTGTAGCCGACGACCGGCGTAGCTGACGAGGGCGCCGGACGACGCCTCTGTGGGAGCCCGCGGGGACGATCCACCACCAGCGGAGATCGTCGGCGAAAGCGCGGCCGACACGGCGCAGGCAGTTCATGATCCGGTCGCCGTGTCCCCGGGGAAGGCCCACGGCGTCGTACCCGAGCGGTGGTCATCCGGGGGGCCGGACCAGACGGTGAAGGGCGGCGGGTCCCTACAACTCCGCGATGGATGGCAGCAGTTCTACGAGTACGGGGGCGCCCACGGCGTGAACGTCAGCCCAGACCGGCCGACTTCAGCCAGCCCTTGGCGACGTCGAGCGGGTCCTTGTTGCCGAGTTGCACCTGGCTGTCCAGGTCCAGCAGCGCCGCCGTGTCCAGCTTGGCCGACACCGCGTTCAGCGCTTCGACGCCCTTCTGGGGCAGCCCCGACTTGTAGACCAGCGGCTGCACGTTCTCGAAGCCGAAGAGGTTCTTCGGATCCTGCAGGACCACGAACTTCTCCTTGGAGATGGTCGGGTCCGTGGTGAAGATGTCCGCGGCCTGCACGGTGTCCTTCTGCAGGGCCGACTGGGTCAGCGGGCCGCCCGCGTCGAGCGCCTTGAAGGACTTGAACTCGAGGCCGTAGACCGACTTCAGGCCCAGCAGGCCCTGCTGCCGGGCCTGGAACTCCGGCGAGGCGCCGAGGGCCAGGTCCTTGGCGGTGTTCTTGAGGTCCGCGATGGTCGACTTCTCGGTGAGGTTGTACTTCTTCGCCGTCGCCGCGTTGACGGTGATGGAGTCCCTGTCCTGGGCGGGAGCCGGGTCCAGGAGCGTCAGCTTGGAGTCGAGCTTGGCATTGATGGCGGCCGTCGTGGCGGCGACCGTCTTCGGGACGGCTTTCTTGTCGAGGTAGGCGAGGAGCGCCCCGTTGTACTCCGGAAGCACCTTGATGGAGCCGTTCTTCAGCAGGCCGTAGGTGGTCTCCCGGCTGCCGATGTTGGGCTTGTAGGTGACCTTGACGCCCTTGGCCTTGAGGGCCTCGCCGTAGATGTCGGCGAGCAGGATGCTCTCGGCGAAGTTGTTGGAGCCGACGACGACCGTGTCGCCGCTCGCCTTGTCGTTGGCGAGCGGGTCGTCGGACTTGGTGCCCGAGGACGAGGAACACCCCGCGAGCAGTGCCGCCGTGGCGGCGAGCGCGACGGCGGCCGCGCCGGGGAGTCTCCTGCTGGACGTGCTGGTGTTCGCGGTAGAAGTCACGATTCCCGTTCCGGGCTCAGAGGATGATGCAGGACGTGGCACAGCTGTGCGAAGTGCGTGTTACCGCACCTCACTGATCCAATCCAGCTCGTTCTCGGTCGGTCAAGTGCATTCTGGTCACCGATTGGCCTCGATGCAGGGCCTGTTGTGAACGTCCGGTCGTGAAGCTGTGGTTGAGGGACGAGGGCCCCGACCCGCCCGGGCCCTCGGCATGTCAGGTGCTCCTGCGCACGCCCGGGGACACGGCGGCCCGGGACACAGCCCAGAACAGCGTGAGTGTCGCCAGCGCGAGCACGGCCACCAGCGTGGCACCGCCCACGACCTTCTCGTAGTTGCGCTGATAGAGCCCGTCCACGATGTACCGCCCGAGGCCGCCGAGGCTGACGTACGCGGCAATGGTGGCAGTCGACACGATCTGGATCGCCGCCGAGCGCAGACCGCTCAGGATCAGCGGCAGCGCCACCGGCACCTCGACCTGGAAGAGGATCCTCGGCTCGGACATGCCCATCCCCCGCGCGGCGTCCACCGGGGACGGGTCGACGGAGCGCACGGCCTCGTACGTCGTCACCAGGATCGGCGGAACGGCGAGCACCACCAGCGGGATCATCACGGGCAGCAGCCCGAGGCCGAGCAGCACGAACATCAGCACCAGCAGGCCGAAGCTGGGCAGAGCGCGGGCGGCGGTGGCGACGAAGGCGAGAACGTTGCCGCCGCGCCCGGTGTGGCCGGTGAGCAGGCCCACCGGAAGCCCGATGGCGGCCGCAACGGCGAGCGCCATCAGTGAGTACTGGACGTGCTCCCACGCCCGGGTGGGGATGCCGTCGTAGCCGTGCCAGTGGGAGCTGTCGCTGAAGAAGGCGTTGACGAAGTTGAGCAGGTTCACCGGGCCGCGTCCTCCAGGGCGATTGCGGACGGTTCGGGCCGGGCGTCGGCCCTGGTCCTCTTCGCGCGGGTGGCACGCGGCATCCAGGGCATCAGCAGGATGCGCACGAGCACCAGCGCGGCATCCAGGAGGATCGCGAGGACGGCCGTGGTGACAACGGAGTTCACCGCCAGCATCGGCCGGTGGTAGAACATCGCGTCGGTGAGCAGATTGCCCAGCCCGCCCTGGTTGCCGATGAGGGTGCCGACGCTGACCAGACTCAAGCTGGACACGGTCGCCACCCTGAGGCCCGCGAGGATGGCGGGCACGGCGATCGGCAACTGCACCTGGACGTAGCGCCGCAGGGGCCCGAACCCCATGGCGTCGGCCGCGTCCAGCGTCTCCTGCGGCACCGAACGGATGCCGTCCACGATTGCCGGGACGAGCACCACGAGGGTGTACACGGCCAGCGGGATCATCACGGTGGTCTCGCTCAGGCCGGTGTAGTCGATGAGGACGACGAAGAACGCCAGCGACGGAATGGCATAGAGCACGGTGGTCACGCCCAGCACCGGCGGGTACAGCCAGCGGAACCGCACGCACAGCTGGGCCATCGGCAGGGCCACGACGAGGCCGGCCAGGACCGGCAGCAGGGCTTCCCTCAGATGCAGCCCGACGAGACCGAGCCAGGTGTTCTGGAGGTCGCTCGGAAGGTGGAAGAACCCGTTCATCCGGCGACCTTCTCGTCCCGCTGACCCGAGGCGTGGGCGCTGCGGATCGCCTCGCCGATGGTCTGCTGCGAGACGACGCCCGCCACCCGGCCGGTCCCGTCCACCGCGACGGCCCAGCCGGTCGGCGAGAGCACGGCGCAGTCCAGCGCGGCGCGCAGCGAGTCCTTGCCGTACTCGAACGGCCGCCCGTACGGAAGCAGTCGGTCCGCCGCGATCTCCCCGGCGGCCAGGTCCCCGGGGTCGCTCCAGCCGAGCGGCTTGCCGTCGAGGCCGGTGACGAGCAGGTAGGGCGCCTCGGGCGTGGCGCGGGAGGCGATTTCCTCGGCGGAGGAGTCGACGGAGACGATCGGGGACTTGGTCAGCTCCAGCGTCTCGGAGGTGAAGAACGACAGCCGCCGGATTCCGCGGTCGGTGCCGAGGAAGTCCTCCACGAACGTGTCCGCGGGGGACGACAGCAGTTCGGCGGGCGGCGCGAACTGGGCGAGCCTGCCGCCGGTCCGCAGGACGGCGACCATCGTGCCGAGCCGGATCGCCTCGTCGATGTCATGGGTGACGAAGACGATGGTCTTCCCCAACTCTTCCTGGATCCGCAGTAGTTCCTCCTGCAGGCCCTTGCGTACGATCGGGTCGACGGCGGAGAACGGCTCGTCCATCAGCAGCACCGGCGGGTCCGCGGCGAGCGCCCGGGCCACGCCGACCCGCTGCTGCTGTCCGCCGGAGAGCTGGTACGGGTACCGCTTGGCGAGCGACGCGTCGAGACCTACGCGTTCCATCAGCTCCCGGGCCCGCGCGCGGGAGCGGTCCTTGCTCCAGCCGAGCAGCCGGGGCACGGTCGCGATGTTGTCGACGATGGTGCGGTGCTGGAAGAGCCCGGCGTTCTGGATGACGTAACCCATCGACCGGCGCAGCGAGTTCACGGGCTGCTTGCCGATGTCGACGCCGTCGAGAGTGATGGTTCCCTCGCTCGGCTCGATCATCCGGTTGATCATGCGGAGGGTCGTCGTCTTGCCGCAGCCGGAGGGGCCCACGAGGACGGTGATCGAGCGGTCCGGTATCTCCAGCGACAGCCGGTCGACCGCCACCGTGCCGTCCGGATACCGCTTGGTGACTGAATCTATCCGTATCAAAGCGCCGATTGCCCTTCGGGTGTGGCAGGAGCGGCCCGTTCCCGGCCGATGTCGCTCGGGCCGCTGCCGGGAGAGTCTAGACGGCGTGTGTTGCGGCAACATGGCGGGTGACGTGGCCGAACCCTCCGTCTGCGGCGACGGGAAGTCCCGTGGTACGCGGGTCCCGTCGCCCGCCGTCCAGGGCGAACACCTCGCGGCGGTTCCGGCCGGGCGCCACTCTCCCGATGGCCCCCGGGCGCCGGCGAGCCGGTCCGATGCCGCCCGGCAGGGACGGTTGCCGCGCCCTCGAACGGCTCCGCCGCTGCGGGATGATGGTGCCGGTCTGACGACGCGACCCCGGGCGGCACGACGCCGGACGGCACGACGCCCACGTCGAGGACGGGACCGTTGCACAGGGGCGCCCGGCCGCCCGGTCGCCCCTGCCGTGCGTGCCGGACCCTGCCCGGTGCTCGATCCGCCGCCCCCCGGGGCGCCAGGGACAGGCCGGGGGCCGCCCGTTGCCGGAGCGGCCCCTGCGGCTGCCCGAGCGGTCAGATGTCTTCACGCAGGGCATGTGCCACGGTGCGGACGCCGTCCGTGTGCGCCAGCCGGCGCAGCCGGGTGAGCGTGGTCTCGTCGGGTCCGAGTGTTCCACCGGCCGCCCGGACGCCTCCGGCGCCCCGGACCACGGCGCCCAGGCCGTCCGGCTGCGGCGGCTGCGGCGGCTGCGGCGGCTGCGGCGGCTGTGGCGGCTGTGGCAGACTCACGCGGCCGACGGCCCGCTGCTGGTGGCTGTGGACGATGTGCACTTCGCGGACGTGTTCTCCCGTCGCTGGCAGGTGACGGCCGCCGGGCAGGGCGACCGATTACCGCTCCTGCTGGTCGTGGCCGAGCACCGGCAGTACGACATCGAACCGCCCCGACGGGCCTGGCCCACACGCTCTTCCCCGTCGTTGTCCGCGCCCACCACCCTGGTGCCCCTGAGCCCCGACGCGGCGGCGGAACCGGTCCGTTCGGCCCTCGGCCCGCCGTACCCCGCGACCGCGTGGAGGACTCTGTACGGGCCGTCGCGGGCAACCCGCCGCTGCTGCAAGCAGAACTCCTGCACCTGGCCCGGCGCACGGTCGAGACCCATCTGACGAGCACCTGCCTCGAACCGGGCATCCGCCGCCGCGCCGAACTTCCGGCAGCACTGGGCCGAGCCCCGTCCGCAGGGCCGTCGACGCCGTTCCCCGGAGACCGGCCGGCGTGACGAACCCCGGTCCGTCCGAGGCCCGTGTCCACCCGATGCCCTTGTCTACGCCGTGCCGCTCTGCGGCTTCGGGGGCCGGCACGGCGTCCGTGGCGCCGGCTCGGCGCCCCGGATCCCCGCGGTCACCTCTTCGGAGTCGAAGAGGTGGTCGCCGTACAGGTCCTGCAGCCAGTTGGCCTGGTAGATGGTGTCGAGGTAGCGCTCACCGAGGTCGGGTGCGATGGCCACCGCGGTCAGACCGCGTGTGTCGTTCCGGGCCAACCAGTCCATGGCGCCGCTGACCACCGTCCCCGTGGACCCGCCGAACAGGAAACCCCTTCTGGCCAGGCGGTGGCAGGCACGGATGGTGTCCGCCTCCTCGACCCTTATCACCTCGTCCACGAAGGCCTCGTCGAGCAGCGGCGGGCGCATGCTCATGCCGAGGCCGGGAATCATGCGCCGACCCGGCTTGCCGCCGAAGCTCACCGAGCCCACGCTGTCCACCGCGACGATCCGCACCGGCCTGTGCCACTGCCGGAAGTAGCGCGCACAGCCCATCAGGGTCCCGGTGGTGCCGGCTCCGACGAACAGCACGTCCAGACGTGGGAACTCGAGAGCGATCTCCGGCGCCGTGGTGCGGTAGTGCGCGCGCCAGTTGCCTGGATTGGTGTACTGACCGAGCCACACATAGCGGTCGTCGGAGGCGCACAGCGCGCGTACGTAGTCGAGGCGTGTGCCGAGGAAGCCGCCGTTGGCGTCGAGGTCGGCGACGATGTGCACCTGACTGCCCAGCGCCTCCATCAGCAGCCGGGCCGACAGATTGCAGCGGGAGTCCGTGACACACAGAAACTGGTAGCCCTTGCTCGCAGCGATCATGCTGAGCGCCACGCCCAGGTTGCCCGACGAGGACTCGACCAGGACGGAATCCGGCGTCAGTATGCCCTCCCGTTCAGCGCTCTCCACCATCTCCGTCGCGGCCTTCAGCTTGATCGAGCCAGCGAAGTTGAAGCCCTCGCACTTCAGGTAGAGGGAGCGCCCGAAAATCGACCGGAGGTCGATGTAGAGCCGGCCTTCGTTGAAGGCTTGGGGAGCGGTAATGACGGCCACGCTGGCCTCCTGATGCCAGAACCGGGGGAGGGAGGAAGGCCTTCAGCCGTAGCGGCGAAGGTCGTGGAAGAAGTCGTCGATGACGTGGAGGTGCCCGGCCCGGGCCACTTCGTCGTAGACGTACTTGCCGACGGCGAGGTCGAGCACACCGAGTCCGAAGGGCGAGAAGATCACGGTCCGGTCGTCCGGCGGTGTCACCCGTCCGGTCATGACGTCGTCGAGGGTGCCGTCCAGGAAGTCGCGGTTGCCGGTGAGCTGTTCGGCCAGGTGGGGAGAGGTGTCGGCTTTCAGGCAGTGCTCGACGTCGTCGACGATGTTGGCCGAGGCGAGCACGATCTGCGGGGCGAGGTCGCGCAGGGACACGTGCAGGACCAAAGGGTGGTGCGCGAAATGGGCCGGGTCCGTGACATGGGGTGTGCCGGCGATGGTGGCGAAGACCACCAGGTCGCTGGAGCGGATCAGCTCCTCGGCGCTGTCGTGGACGGTGACCTTTCCGGTGGCGCCGGCCTGCTTCAGATAGCCCTGGAACCCGGCGGTGCTGTCGGCGGACACGTCGTGCACGCCAACGGTGTCGAACGTCCATCCGGTGCCGGCCAGGAACGTGTGGATGTAGCGGGCGATCAGGCCCGTACCGAAGAATCCGATACGGGTCGGGCGGGGGCGGTTACGGCTGAGCCAGTCGGCCGCCAGCGCGGCGGACGCCGCGGTCCTGGTGGCACTGATGATGGAACTTTCCAGGCAGGCGAACGGATAGCCGGTGTCGTGGTCGTTGAGGATGAGGACCGCGGAGGCCCGGGGCAGTCCGGCTGCCACGTTGGCCGGGAAGCTGGAGATCCATTTCAGGCCGTCCACATGTGCCGGGCCGCCGATGGAGGCCGGCAACGCGATGATCCGTGATGTGGGGCGGTCGGGGAAGCGCAGAAAGTACGACGGCGGGTTGACCGAGTCTCCCGCGCCGTGCAACCGGTAGGTGGCCTCGACCAGTTCCACGAGTTGCTTCTCGCGTCCCCGGAGGGCTTCCTGTACCTGGGCTCCGGAGATCACCGCGAAGGTCGGCGCCGGACCCGGGTGGGAGGGGTCCGGCTGGGTCGCGGGGGCCAGTAGGGATGTCATCGTCGGCTCGCCTCCGGGGTCGGGCACCAGTCGGACAGGCGCTGGGGCTCGGCCATGGCGACCAGCACCTGGCGCTCTCCCGTGAAGGCCTCTCTGCTGTGTGCGGTGCGGATGTTGTCGACCAGCATCAGATCCCCGGCCTGCCAGGGCTCGCGCCGGGTGTGTTCCTCGTACGTGCTGTTGAGCAACTGGACGATGTCCTCGCCGATCGGAGTGCCGTCTCCGAAGCGGGTGTTGAACGGAAGTCCGTCCTCGCCGTGGATGTCCACCAGGAACTCGCGCACCTCCGGGTCGAGCGTCCACTCGTTGAGGAAGGCGATCTGGTTGAACCAGCAGCGCCGGCCGGTGAGCGGGTGCCGCACCACGGCGCTGCGGCGCTGGCTGGTGCGCAGGGATCCGTCGGGCTGCCAGGCGAAGTCGATGGCGTGGGCGCGGCAGTAGTGTTCGACGGCGGCGCGGTCGTCGGTGCCGAACGACTCCGCCAGGGACGCGCCGATCTCCTCGTTGTAGTTGCGGGTGAGCAGCCAGCCCTCCCGTTCGAACCGTTCGCCGAGCCCCGTGGGCAACGCCTCGAGCACACGTTCCGCGTCGGCCACCGCGGTCGCACCGCCCTGGCCGGGCGCGCTCAGGCACGCGAACAGCATCAGGCCGGGAACCTCGAGCGCGTAGCTCAGTTCATGGTGCATGCACATCGGCTGGTTGGCCGGCCAGGCCGAGGAGGAGTACAGCCCCGGGCCGTGGGTGCGCCGGGGGGCGAAGGCCTCCCTCTCCGTCATCAGAGCACCGGCCAGTCCCGCGAAGACGGCGCCGACCTGATCCGCCTCCCGCAGGCCCAGGCCGCGGACGAGGATCACACCGTGCTCGGCGACCTGCGCACGCAGCGCGTCGCGGTGCTCGGCCGCCCAGCTCGACGCATCACCGGGAGGCTCGACGTGCAGGATCGGGGGTTTGCCCGGCTGCAGTTCCACCTCGGGCGGTGGTGCCAGGGAGAAGGACGACATCTCGGATTCCTTTCGGTCGCCGCTCAGGAGTCCCGAAGGCTCCTGGAGGCTCATGAGGAGGCCAGCAATTCGGTGGCGCCGAGGACGGCCTGGGCCGCCGCGGCCGGACGGGTGCGGGGGAAGTAGTGACCGCCGTCGGTCAGCTCGTGCAGGTCCACGTGCTCGGCCAGGAGCTGCCAGTCGCGGTACCGGTCGGGGAATCCCGCCGTGTGCGGGTCGTCGGCGGCGACGACCACGGTGACCGGCGCGGACAGCCTCACCGTCGGCGGGGCCTCAAGGGCGTCGGCGAAATAGCGGTGTGCGGACACACAGTCGTGCCGGTACGCGGCACCGATGTGCTCGGCGTGCTGCTGGTTCAGCTCACCGAGTTCGGTGTAGCCACTGTCCGCGCTCAGCCCCGCGGCGATCTCGGCGTCGCTCTGTCCGGTCAGCCCGGCGATGGCGGCGCGCCGGGCGGCGGCGGTGCCGAGCAGTTGTGCGCCGAGGAACACGCGGGAGACGTCCACCCCCCGCTCCTGCAGCTTCCTCGCCGTGTCCACGGCCGGCGCGGCACCTGAGGAGTGGCCCCAGAGCATGACCCTGCTCAGACCGCGCCCGAGGACCTCCGCGACGACCTGCTCCGTCGTCCGTGCCATCGGCGCGAGAGGCTCGCTGCGGGCGGCCAGGTCGTGACCGGGCAGGTCGACGGCGTACACCGCGGCACCGCCACCCGCCAGGGCGGAGGCCATCGGCTGGAAGTTGACGGCGTTCCCGCCCGCATAGGGGAAGCACACGAGTGCGCATTCCGGTCCACGGTCCGGTACCCACAGGGGCTGAAGCAGCTCCGGGTGCTGCCGGGCGGCGCCGTCGAGGAGCGCGGCGAGGTCCGCGAGCACCGGGTGGCGGGTGATGTCCTTGAGGGACACCGCGCGGTCCAGTGCGAGGGTGAGTTTCACCGCCGCCAGCGAGGTGCCGCCGGAGTCGAAGAAGTGGTCCTGCCGGCCGATCCGATGCTCGGGAAGGCCCAGCAGCTCGGCCCAGACGGCCGCCAGCTTCCGTTCGGCCGGGGTGCGCGGAGCGCGGTCCTGCCTCCCGGCGGCTTCGCCCTGCGCGGCCGGCGCGCTCTGTTCGGCCAGCGCGGTGAGAGCCTTCCTGTCGATCTTGCCGTTGGCGGTCAGTGGGAGGCTGTGCCGCCAGTGGAAGGCCGTCGGAACCATGTATGCGGGCAGCACCTCGCCCAGTGCCTCGCGCAGCGTGTCCACCGACAGGCGCCGGCCGGTGTGGAAGGCGATCAGGTGCGTGCTGCGGCCGGGCCGTTCGGCGACGACCACCGCACCGTCCCGTACACCGGGCACCCGCAGCAGGGTGTTCTCGATCTCACCGATCTCGATACGGAAGCCGCGGATCTTGACCTGGTTGTCCCGGCGGCCGAGGAACTCCAGCTTGCCGGAGGGGTGCCAGCGCCCCCAGTCACCGCCCAGGTAGAGCCGCTCCCCCGGCCGGTACGGATCCTCCCGGTAGGCCTCACGGGTGCGTTCGGGATCGTTGACGTACCCCCGCCCCACGCAGACCCCGGAAAAGGCAATCACCCCCGGGGCGCCCAGCGGCGCCAGCGACAGATGCTCGTCGACCACGTAGACACGTACGTTGTTGACCGGACGCCCCAACAGCACTCGTTCCGGGACCCCGTCCATGACGTCGTGGTTGGTGTCGTCCGAGGTCTCGGTCAGTCCGTAGGCGTTGACCAGCTTGATCTCCGGCTGGACCGAGAACCAGCGCTGCACCAGCTCGCGCTTCAGCGCCTCGCCGGTCACCGACACACACTTCAGGTCCGGCAATGCGCGGGGATGCCGCTCCAGATACGACACCACCACCTCCAGGTAGGAGGGCACGAGCTGCACCACACCGACCCGGCCGCGCACAAGGGTGTCCAGGAACCGCTCCACATCGGTGATCACCTCCTGACCGACCAGCAGCGTCCGCCCGTCCACGAGCAGCGCGGCCAGCAACTGCCACAGCGAGATGTCGAAACACTGCGGGGCCGTCTGCGCCACCACCTGCCCGGGACCGATCCCCAAGTCGTCGATCTTGGCGTAGAGGTGGTTGAGCATGCCCGCGTGCTCGCACATCGCGCCCTTGGGCTCGCCGGTGGAGCCGGAGGTGAAGTAGATGTAGGCGAGTTGGTCGGCCGCCACCTTCACCCCGGCGTCGCCGTCGGCGTGCTGCTCTGCGTACGCCGCACCGACCAGCAGCCTCTCGACGCCCGGCAGCGTGGCCAGGGCCTGGTCGAGGGTCTCGGTGGCGCCCGGCTCGGTCAGCACGAGCCGGCACCCGGCACGCGACAACGTCGCCGCGATCCGGCCCGCCGGAAAGTGCGGCTCGATCGGCAGATACACGCCCCCCGCCTTGAAGACCGCGAGCACCGCGGCAAGCCAGTCAAGCGTGCGTTCGGTGACCACCCCCACCACCTCTTCGCGGCCCAGCCCCCGCGCCTGCAGCGCCCGAGCCAGCCGGTTCGCACGTGCGTTGAGCTCCCCGTACGTCCAGGCGCGTTCCCCTTGGATTGCCGCCACCGCCTCCGGGTGTGCCCGCACCCGCTGCTCGAACAGCTCGTGCACCCGCCCCTCGGGCAGCGTCCGGGACGGCCCGGCCAGATCCTCGAGCTGATGGCGCACCTCCCCCGGCGAGAGCAGACTCCGGCGCGCATGGTCGGCGTCCGGATCGGCCGCCATCAGTCCCAGCGCTGCCAGGTGGTAGCCGGCGATCCGGGCGGCGCACTCGGCATCCAGCGCCTCCGTGCGATACCGCAGCCGTACCTCCAGCCGCTCGCCCCGCTCACACCAGCCCACCCCCAGCACCACGTCGTCGTCGAGATCGCCCTCGGCTTCCGACGGCTCGAACACGACCTCGTACGACGGCCCGGCCAGCCCCAGCTCCCGGCGCAGCCGGTCCACCGGAAACGCCCGGTGCGCCAGCGACGCTGCCTCCACCCGTTGGACGCTCGACACCAGCGCCCGCCACGACCCGGGGGCGACCGTCAGCCGGCACGGCAGCGGACGGCCCCCCACACCGGTGGCGTAACCAGTCACCACCTCCTGGTCACCCGACAGTGCGCTCAGCACCTTGGCGTGGGCGGCCAGCAGCACCGAACTCAGCGATACCTCCGACTCCGCCGCCAGCCCGCGCACCGCCGCCACCACGTCGGCAGGAACCACCGCCCGGTGCTCGGCCACACCCACCTCCGGCTCCCGGGCCCACCGAGGAACCGCCGTGAAACCACCGGCAGCCAGCACGCCGCCCCAGAACTCCCGGTCCGCTTGCACATGCGCTCCCATCGAAATGGCCCTTCTCAACTGATCGTTGCCGCGGCGCCATGGCCGAACGTTCCCGCTGTGGTTGCCGAGCCTGTGCCGCCAGACCGGTCCTCGGGGGCATCCGCCATCTCGGCGGCGGGGTTTCCGCCCCATCGGGCGTGCGGGGGGACTTCCTCGCCCTTCATCAGGAAGGAATTGGGTGCCAGCACGGCACCGTCCCCGATCGTCACGCCGTAGTGCACATGTGCGCCGACCCCGACGGTGCAGCCTGCACCGAGCGTGGTGCGGTCGGACTTGAAGGTGCCGTCCTCCTGCGAGTGGCACTGGAGCTCGGCCCCGGCATTGAGTGCGCAGCCATCACCGATGGCGGTGAGCGTCCGCTCCGTCACCCCGCAGCCGTCGTCGAAGACCTGGCGGCCGATGCGAGCACCCAGCATCCGCCAGACCATGGTCTTGAAGGGGGTTCCGTTGAGGAGGTTCAGCCAGGCGAGCGGCATCTTCCAGAGGCGCTCGTGCAGCCAGAAACGCGGGTCGTAGATGGAGCACAGCACCGGCCGGAGCGGTCGGAACGACCTGATGCAGCGCTCCACCAGGACGTAGTACACGACGGTGAACGCGAAGGTGAGCACCAGGTCCGCGGCGAACGCCGTATGACCGAGGGCACCGTACAGTCCGAAGGCCGCGAAACCGAGCGCCGTGACCACGAAGGTGTGCACCCATCGCACCAGCAGCATGAGAGCCATCGTGCGGAGGTTGTAGCGGTTCTTCGCGGCGAGATTGCGGCGCAGTTCGTCGCCTGTTCGCAAATGGTCGAACCGGGAGTCGCGCTCCACGGACCGCGGAATCTCGAAGCACGGTGAGCCGAGCAGCCCGACGCCTTCACGGATCTCACCGTCGAGCGGGACCATCACCTTGGTCGCGAGCAGGCAGTTGTCACCCGTTCTGCTTCCCGCGGGATATGCGATGTTGTTGCCGAGGAAGTTGCGGGGCCCGATCGATGCCCGGGAGACCCGGAATGATGTGCTCGAGTAGTCCGCGTTGACGATGGAGAGCGCGTCGGCCACCATCGTTCCGGTGCCGACCGAAACCAGATACGGATTCTCGTGCTTCACCTGCGTGCCGAAGTTCGACCCGGTCTGCTCGACCGGGGACAGGTCGAATCCGAGGCGGCTGAAATAGGGGACGATGTAGGAGCTGTCGCCGAAGAGCCAGGGCAAGAACTTCAGGTTCGTCAGGCCGACTAGAGCCCGGTGCGCCGCGTAATGGAAGCCGTAGAGCGGATAGACCGTGTCGGGCTTGATGGCCCGACTCAGCAGGCGCGGAACGGGGAACAGGGCGACGAGGCCCAGGACGGCGAGGCCGAACAACAGCGTGACGGACACGAGCAGCGCATCGACGAGAACCTCCGCGAAGGAGTCGACATCGGTCGGGTCCAGGCGATCGCCGAGTGCCGGAACCTCCGCGAAAAGCATGTACATACCGCCGACGGCCAGCGGTGCGTAGACGAAGAGCAACTGGACCATGGTGAGGAACCCGAAGCCGGCCCGGCGCCACGTGCCGCACGGGGCCGGCGTGACCCTGATGTAGTCGGTCTCCGTCGGCTCCGCCGGGGATCCGTGCACGCGCACGCCGTCCGGGATCGTCTGACCTCGGTACAGGGAGGACGTGTGGCCCAGCTGGGCTCCGTCGCCCATCGACGTGTCGATGTCGAGCACCGACTTCTCGCCGACGAACACGTCCCGGCCGAGCGTGACCCGGCCGGTCTGGATGCGTCCGGCGTGCGCCCGGTAGCCGAGGAAGAACGAGTCCTTGCGGATCACCGTGCCGGCTCCGATCGTGAGCAGGTCGGTGCAGACCGGGACGGACCGGGAGAGGATCGTGACTCCCTTGCCGATGCGCGCGCCGAGCGCCCGCAGGTACAGCACGTACAGCGGATTGCCGACGAAGAGAATCATGGGGTTGGCATGGAGCAGCGCCTTGACGATCCAGAAGCGCAGATAGGTCAGGCTCCAGATGGGGAACTCGCGGGGTTTCCAGCGCCCGATGAGGATCCATTTGGCCATGACCGGAAAAGCACACAGGATGACGAAGCCCGTGCCGCCGAACAGAAGCGACCTCAGATAGACGTCGGCCAGACCTGAACCGTCGGCGACCCACTCGTAGCCCTGCGCGGCGACAAGTCCGGTGACCATGGAATACGCGAGGAAAGCCAGCAGCTGCAGCGTTCCGCAAAGGACGTAATTCACTGTGCTCGTCCGTGCCACCGGCGTCGGCGACGTCGTCTGTGCCGACGCCGGAATCGGGAGCGTCGACTCGACCGGAGGAGGAGCGGCGTCCGCGAGGGCGGCTGCCAGCTTCCGGACCGTGGGGTGCCGGTAGATGTCCTTCATCGACACGGACGGCAGATCCTGCCGCTTTCTGACTCGTGCACAGAATCTGGCCATGACCAGGGAGTTGGCGCCGAGGTCGTCGAAGAAGTGGCTGTCGGCCGACACGTGTTCGACGCCCACGACCTCGGCCAGTACGTCGGCCAGGGACCTCTCGGTGTCGGTCGTCGTCGGGTCGGCGCTGCCGGGCCCTGCGACCACGGATTCACCCGGTCCGGACAGCAAGACCTCGGTAGACTCGTCCACCATTCCAACTCCTCGAGGAATCCGGAAAACCAACGAAGCTTTGGGTCCCATAATTGATCACGTGCGCTTCAGTTTGGGACGGCCACCGTCGGCCTGCCACTCGGATTTCACCGCGAGGAATGGCCCGTAGCGCTCAACCTGCAGTGTTTTGCGGGCCTTGCGCCGCCGGGGCGCGGGGCAAGTCACCCGTACGGCGGTTCACCCCTGCGAACCGCGGTGGGCACACGAGGATCCCGTGGTCCACCCGCATGCAGGAGCGCCCGGAATCGTGCCGTCCCCCAGGTGGCCCCGTCATCGTCCCCACCGATGGGTTCACGCCTCGGCCCGACGACGCTCCCTGCTGACGTCTCCTGACGCCTCGTCGCCGCCCCGACGGGTGGACAGGCGCCCGGGCCCGGATCCGGAAGTCACGTGTCACCTCGACCGTGACCGGTTTCACCCGCACCCGCTCGAGGTCTTCTGCCTGGTGAGCGAGGCGAGTGAGGGCGTGGCAGGAATCGTCAACAAGCTGTCCTTGTGGACGGCTCATTGCTGGGAACAGTCTGTGATCGTGAAGGAACGACGTGTTGTCATCGCGGTCTACCCAGGCGCCCAGACACTGGACGTCAGTGGACCGCTCGAAGTATTCGACAGCGTGAACCGGCTGTTATCCGGGCCGGGCAGCACCTACCGACTGCAGTGCGTCTCCCCTGACGCACCATCAGTGCCCACCTCCGCGGGCCTGGTCGTGCAGGCGGAGCCGCTGGAGGCGGCCGAGGGGGCGATCGACACGCTTCTCGTTCCCGGCGGGCCGGGCCTGAAAGAGGCCTTGCTGAATTCCTCCTTCATCGCCTGGATCAGACGCGCCGCTGCGCGGTCCCGGCGCGTGGCGTCCGTGTGCGGCGGGGCGTTTCTGCTGGCCGAGGCCGGTCTCCTTGACGGACGGCGGGCCACCACGCACTGGGCGTTCTGGGAACAGATGGCCCGCCGCTACCCCGAGGTGACCGTGGATCCCGAGCCGATCTTCATCCGGGACGGCCCGTTCGTCACCTCGGCGGGTGTGTCCACCGGCATCGACATGGCCTTGGCTCTGGTGGAGGGCGACCACGGGCCGGATTGTGCCCTGGAGGTCGCGAAATTCCTGGTGCTGTACTTCAAGCGACCCGGCGGCCAGGCGCAGTTCAGCATGGTCCTGGACGCACAACTCACCGAGCAGGAACCGATCCGGGGCGTGCAGGACTGGATCCAGGAGAACCTCCATCGCGCGCTGCCGGTGTCCGAACTTGCCGACCGGGCGAGCATGAGCCCGCGTCACTTCGCCCGGGTGTTCCGTCGCGCGGTGGGGGTGACGCCCGGCCAGTACGTCCGGCGATTGCGCATCGCCCGGGCCCGTCAGCTGCTGGAGGTCACCGAGCTGTCGGTGGGCCAGATCGCGAGTCGGTGCGGGTTCACCACCGTCGAAACGTTCCTGCGGGCGTTCGGCGCCCTCCTCGGCCTCACCCCCGCCCAGTATCGGCAGCACTTCCAGCTCCACACCCCCTCCGGCCTGGTCGTCGAGCCCGGCTGGGCGGAACGGAGGTCGGCATGACGTATCACATGCGTCTGGTGGACTACCTGGCCGCCGAGTTGGACCGAATCGGTGTTCGGTACGTGTTCGGGGTCGGCGGGGCCAACATCGAGGACCTGTACGACGCGGTGCACCACGCCCCCGGCCGGATCAGCGGTGTCGTGGCCAAACACGAGTTCTCCGCGGTCACCATGGCGGACGGGTATGCCCGGGCCACCGCACGCCTGGGCGTCGTCGCGGCCACGTCCGGCGGGGGTGCGATGAACCTGGTTCCGGGACTGGCCGAGGCCCACGCCTCACGTATCCCGCTGCTGGCCCTGGTCGGACAGCCGCCCATCGGTCAGGAGGGCCGGGGCGCCTTTCAGGACTCCAGCGGCAAGGCGGGCTCCTTCGACGCCCGGGACGTCTTCGCACCCGTCTCACGGTTCTGCGTCCGGGTGACCGAGCCCGACGCGATCATCGGGCTGCTGGCCCGCGCGATCACCGCGGCCCGGACCGAGCCGCGCGGACCCGCCGTGCTGCTCCTGCCCAAGGACGTCCAGCAGGGCCGCCTCAAGGTGCCGACGGTTACGGGAACCGCGGTGCCCGCGGCCACCGGAGCAGCCGCGGGGTCCGCGCGGACCGCCGAAACGCATACGCCGACGGGAACACCCGCGGCGGCGGGAACACCCGCGGCGGCGTCAGGCGGAGGAGCCGAGGCGGCACGGGCGGAAGAGGCGGCACGGGCGGAAGAGGCACCGCGCACGGCAGACGCAACGCGAACGGCCAAGGCGCCCCACACGGCAGACGCAACGCGAACGGCCCAGACGCCCCGCACGGCAGACGCAACCCGAAAGGCCCAGACGCCCCGCACGGCAGACGCAACCCGAAAGGCCCAGACGCCACGCACGGCAGACGCAACCCGAAAGGCCCAGACGCCACGAACGGCAGAGACGCCCCGAACAGCACACGCGACGCACTCGCCCCCGCCCGCGCCCCCGCTGCCGGATCTCGCCTCCGTGGCCGAGGCGGTCGACGTGCTGGAGGACGCCTCCCACGTGATGGTGATCGCCGGGGAAGGAGTGGCCGGGACGAGGGCGCGCGAGGAACTGACCGGCCTGGTGCGCCGCCTGGGCGCCTGCGTGGCCGTGACGCCGGACGCCAAGGACGTCTACGACAATCGCAGCCCCCGGTTCGTGGGCGTGGCAGGCGTGATGGGCCACCGCGAGGTGGAGGACTGCCTGCGCCGGGCCGACGCCTGTCTGCTGGTGGGCACGCGCCTGCCCGTGCTGGCGCGGGGGACGCTGGAGCCGCTGCTCACCGAGATGCCCGTGGTCTGTGTCGATCCCGAGCCACCGTTCGTCCCGGGCATCGCCCTGCTCGGAGGAGTGGCCGACACGCTGCACACGCTTCAGCACCGTGTCCGGCCACGGCCACCCGCCTGCCCGGACCATCGCTCCCCGTCCCTCCTGCGCCCGCCACCGGTTTCCGGTCCGGACACCGACTACGCCTCGGTGGTCGCCGCGATCGCCGAGGCGCTGCCACAGGACGCCCATGTCTTCGTGGACGCCGGAAACGTGGGCGCCGCCGCCATCCACGCCCTGCCGGCCCCTCGCGACGGGCGCTTCGTCGTGGCGGTGGGCATGGGCGGTATGGGCTACACCTTCGGCGCCGGGATCGGCGCCGCGCTGGCCACCGGCCGGCGTACGTACGTGGTGGCCGGTGACGGGGCGTTCTTCATGCACGGCATGGAGATGCACACCGCCATCGAGTACGACGCGCCGGTCACCTTCGTCGTCCTGAACAACAACGCGCACGCCATGTGCGTCATGCGGGAGGAGCTCTTCCAGGGCGGTGCCCGCGCCGAAAACGTCTTCCACCCGTCCCGCATTGCCGCGGGCGCGGAGGCGATGTTTCCCCGGCTGCGCGTCGCCCAGGCCGACAACCCGGCACAGCTGCGCAACGCGTTGCTGCGCAGCAACGACGGCGGTGGCCCGGCCCTGGTCGCCATGGATCTCGATCACCGGGAAACACCACCGTTCCAGCCCTTCCTGACCGCCTCGACGTCTTCCCGAGCCGGTCCGGGCACCTCCGCGACCGGACACCACCCGACCCCCCACGAGGAGTTCACGCATGACCGACCGATCCACGTTGGCTGACATCCCCGGCCTCGTCCGGGTGGAGAACACCAGCCCCGAGGAACTGGCCGCCCGCTGCCTGGAGATGACCTCGGACGCCTACCCGCACCAGCAGATCTACGGCGAGTACTGCACCATCCAGGAGTACGTCGACTGTCCGCCGGAGGCGGCCTACGACTATCTCAGCCGCGGCCATCACCTGGAGGAGTGGACGTGCAGCCTGCGGGGGTTCGAGCCCGCCGGCGCACCGGGGCTGTGGGTGGGCCAGGACCTGCTGGAGAAAGGCACCCGGATCTACTGCCGGACCGAGGCCCACCCCGGCGCCATGACGGTCGACTACCACTGTGCCTGGGACCAGGGCGACGAGCTGTGGATGGTCTACCTGATGAGGGTGGTCCCGGCCGCGCGGGTCCTCGGCCGCTCCGGGTCGGTGATCACCTGGACCAACTGCCGCCACCCGTACTACCGCGACAATCCGCGCCCGGACCTGGCACCGCACCCCGACAGGCGCTGGGTTGGTGACTACTGGGACCTGTTCTACGCCGGCCACACCCTCGAAATGCACAACCTCAAGACGATCCTCGAGCACCGGCACCGCAACGGTCTGCCCATCGGCACCTCCTCGGCGAAGCGGGTGGCCCGATGACGCCGGTGAGCCTGACCGACGTCTCCGCCTACCTGCCCGGTGAGCCCGTCCCCGCCGCCTTTTTCACCGAGCACCCGGCGGCGGAGGACAGGCTGCGCAGCAGCCCGATGTTCAAGGTCCCCCCGTACCGCCATCACGTGGCACCCGACGAGACCAACGCGGACATGATCGAGCGTGCCGTCCAGCCGTTGATCGAACGGCACGGCCGCCCGGAGATCCGCCGCGTGGACGTTCTGCTCGTGCACAGCCAACTGCCGGACCAGCCCTTCGTGGGCGCCGGTACCGAAGTGGCGCGGCGGCTGGGGCTGGCGCCCCGGTGGCTGATCGATGTGGCCAACGCCGGCTGTGCCTCCTTCGTGCACATGCTGGAACTGGCCGGGCGGATCCTGCGCGCGGGCGACGCCCGCACAGCCCTGATCTGCAACGCGCAGAGCGCCGCGGGCCAGCTGTTCACCCAGTCGCAGGTCCGAGGTCTGTCCCAGGCCGCGATCCCGGGCGACGGTTGCGGAGTCGCCTACGTGACGGCCTCCGCGCACTCCCCCGTCCTCGGGATCGAGAGCCGGCACATCGCCGCCTACGCCGGGGACATGACCATGGTGCGCGACGACGGGCGCAAGTACTGGGAGGCAGGCGACGCCCAGGTGCGCATCGGGTTCACCGAGGCCGGAGTCTCGAATGTGCTGGAGCGGGGCAATCGTCTCGTGCCGCAGGTCGTGCGGGATCTGTGCCGTCGAGTGGACGTGGACGTCACCGACATCGGCTGTCTGATCACCAATCAGCCCAACCGCACCTTCCTGCACAATTGGCGTCAGGCGCTGGGCGTACCGGCCGAACGTCACCCCGACACCTTCGACCGGTGCGGCAATCTCTTCGGCGCAGCGATGCCCGTCACCCTCGACGACGCGATCCGCTCCAAGCAGATCAAGGAGGGGGACCTCGTGGTGCTGGCCGGATTCGCCCATGCCGGGGACTACGCCGGCGCCGCGGCGATCCGCTGGGGGCAGGGATGGTGACCGCGCTGTCCCCGTCGCCGCGCCTGCTGGGGCTCAACGAGAGTCCGTACCCGCCGCTGCCGTCCGTGCGGAAGGCGATCCGGGACGCAGCCGACCGGGCTCATCGGTACCCGCCGTTCCATCCCGACCGGCTGGCCCGGCGGATCGCCGCCTGGTGCGGCGCGGAACCGGACGCCGTCGCGGTCGGCAGCGGCTCGGTGGGTGTCGCGCTCCAACTGCTGCAGGCCGTGATCCGGCCGGGCGACCGCATGCTGTACGCCTGGCCCGGGTTCGACGCCTACCCCCTGCTGGCCAGGATGGCCGGGGCCGAGCCGGTTCCCGTGCCGCTGCTGCCCGACGGACGGCAGGACCTGACTGCCCTGGCCGGGGCGGTCGACCAGCGCACCCGCGTGGTGGTGGTCTGCAATCCGCACAACCCGACGGGCAGCCTCGTCACCGGCCCCGAGCTCGCGGCGTTCCTCGCCCGCGTACCGGAGCACGTCACCGTGCTGCTGGACGAGGCGTACATCGAGTTCGTACGTCACCCCACAGTCCCCGACGGCCTCCGCCTGACTGCCGACCGGCCGAACCTCCTGGTGCTGCGGACCTTCTCCAAGGCCTACGGGCTGGCCGCGCTGCGGGTGGGCTACGGTCTGGGCGATCCCCACCTGGTGGAGCGCGTACGGGATCAGCAGCTGCCCTTCGGCATCAACGCGGTGGCCGCGGCCGCGGTGGAGGCCACCTTGGAGGCCGGTGACGAACTCGTCGCACGCGTGGACGACGTCATCGTCGAACGAGAACGCCTGTACCACCGGCTCGCCGGGCTCGGTCTGCCCGTCCTGCCCGGCCAGGCCAACTTCCTGTGGCTCGCCACCGGGCCCGACCGCGACACCCACCACGCGGCCGCGGCCGCGCTCGACACCGCCCGGATTCACGCCCGTCCCTGGCCCGGGGAGGGCATACGGCTGACGGTCGGCCGCCCCGCGGACGGCGACGCGGTGGTGTCCGCCCTGTCGCCGCTGGGAAAGGGCAGACGCGGACAGTGACCCGGGGCCCCTGCGGGGCCGGGCCCGTCCGCACACCGGGCCGTCGCCACAGACCCGGCCGGCCGCGAACTCTCAGTCCTCGCCCGGGACCAGCCGCAGGGAGATCGAGTTGATGCAGTACCGCTGATCCGTCGGCGTCGGGTAGCCCTCCCCCTCGAACACATGACCAAGGTGGGAGCCGCACCGCGCGCAACGGACCTCCGTCCGCACCATCCCGTGGGAACGGTCCTCGAGCAGTTCCACCGCGTCGCTGCCCTTCGGGTCGTAGAAGGACGGCCAGCCGCAGTGGGACTCGAACTTCGTGTCGGAGGTGAAGAGTTCGGCGCCGCAGGCCCGGCACGAGTAGACGCCCGTGGTCTTGGTGTCCGTGTACTCACCGGTGAAGGCGGGCTCGGTACCGGCCTGGCGCAGGACCGCGTACTCCGCCGGGGTCAGTTCCGCGCGCCACTGCTCGTCCGGCTTGTCGACGTCGTACGCCATGAGTGTCAGCCCCTTGTTTCACTTCGACAGACGGTCCAGGATCCGCGGGCCCAGGTCCGTGACGTCACCCGCGCCCATCGTGAGAACCAGATCCCCCGGCTTCGCCATTCCCGCCACGACCGCGGGGACCTCGTCCTTGTCGTGCACCGCCTGCACGTCCGCGCCCTCCGCGCGGGCCGCCTCGATGATCAGCTCGCTGGTGACGCCCGGGATGGGGTCCTCACGGGCCGGGTAGATGTCCAGGACCACCGAGAGGTCCGCGAGGGCCAGCGCCTCGCCCATCTCCTTGCCCAGCTCCTGTGTGCGGGAGAAGAGGTGGGGCTGGAAGACCACCAGGATGCGGCCCTCGGCTCCGGCCCGCATCGCCTCCAGGTCGGCGGTCATCTCCGTGGGATGGTGGGCGTAGGAGTCGACGACCTGGACGCCGGCCTCCTCACCCTTCAGCTGCAGGCGGCGCTTCACACCGGTGTACGCCCCGAGGGCGTGGGCCAGCTCCGCCGCCGGCACGCCGAGGGCGGCGCCCGCCGCCAGCGCCGCCACCGCGTTGTGCGCGTAGTGGCGGCCGGGGACGGACACCGTGAAGGTCAGCTCCGAGCCGTCCAGGACCACCGTCACCCGGCTCTTCAGGCCCTGCGGGACGACCGAGAGGATGCGTACGTCGGCATCCTCCGACTCGCCGTACGTCACCGTCCGCACCGAGCCGTCCAGCCGCCGCGTCAGCTCGCGCGCGCCCGCGTGGTCCGCCGCGATCACCAGCGTGCCGCCGGGGACGATCCGGCCCGCGAAGGTCTGGAAGGACTCGTAGATCTCCTCGATGGACGCGTAGTTCGCGTGGTGGTCCAGCTCGACGTTGAGGACGATCGCGACCTCGGGTGCGTACTTGTGGAAGCTGCGGTCGCTTTCGTCGGCCTCGGCGACGAAGATCTCGCCCTCGCCGTGCAGGGCGTTGGAGCCGGGGCCGTCCAGGTCGCCGCCGATCGCGTACGACGGGTCCCGGCCCAGCTCGCTCAGGGACACCGCCAGCATCGACGTCGTGGTCGTCTTGCCGTGGGTGCCGGCCACCGCGATCGGGCGCAGGCCGTCCATCAGGCGGGCGAGGGCGTCCGAACGGTGGACCACGGGGATGCCGAGCTCCGCCGCGCGCGCCAGCTCGGGGTTGTCCGCCCGGATCGCGGAGGAGACTACGACGCAGGTGGCGTCGTCGGCGAGGTGCGCGGCCGCGTGGCCGATGTGCACCGTCGCGCCCAGCGCGCGCAGGGCCCCGGCGGTCGGCGAGTCCTTGGCGTCGCTGCCCGCCACCTTGGCGCCACGCTGCGCGAGGATCTTCGCGATGCCCGACATTCCGGCGCCGCCAATGCCGATGAAGTGCGGTCGGTCCATGGCGGTGGGGAGGCCGGGTGCCATGCATGTCTCCTCGGTGCTGGTACGGCGTGGTGTCGGCGGCCCAGCCTATGCTGTGCCGCGGGCGGCGCCCGGCAGGGGACACAGGGCTGTGCCAGTATGCGGCTTCGCCGCGTGGACACGCCCGGGCCGCGGCTCGGCACGGCCGACGAATCTCGAACATTTGCACGACGTTCGACGGCCGAGCCCGGCGTCGGTGCCTACGCCTTGCTGTGCGAGAACAGCTTCAGCACCGGCACGCCCACCTTGTGCCGCGCCCTGGACGCCCAGTCACGGTGGAAGAACTCCTCCACGTAGTGCGGGTCGGTCAGCACGATCACCTCGTCCGCGCCCGCCTCCTCGACCAGGCTCTTCAGCGCGTCCAGCGGATGGTCCTCGATGAGACGGCCCTCCGCGGCGCTGCCCGCCGCACGCAGCGCGGCCAGGGAGACCTCCAGGGCCTGCTGACCCAGGGCCGCGGCGTCCTTGCCCTCGGGTACGTCCCTCTCGTGCGCCGCCTCGTCCAGCTCGCCCAGGGCGATGTCGTCGATGGCCCGCAGCAGACGGTCCGCCTGGTCGCCGCGGGGCTGGAGCAGGACATGGAAAGAGACCTGCTCGTCGCCGTGCAAGGTGGTGACGAACTCCACGTCGGCGGACGTGAGGGCCTTCTCGATCATCAGTACGCTCGTGAACACGACGGGGCGCCCCTTCTCCTTCGAGGGCCCCGAGGGGCCTCTCTCCTGCGCGGGCCGTGGAGGCCCTGCGGAAACCATCCTGCCCCGCGATCGTCGTTCTACGGGTTTTTGTCTGCCCATCGGGTTTTTGTGCGCCCCTCGGGACGTGCGCCGAACGTGCGATCCCGGGAACACCGCGTGCATCAGGCCCGGCGGTAGCGCCCGAACAGGTACCCCTCCTCCTCCAGCAACGACACGAGCGCGAACCGCTTGGGCACGGTCACCGAAGGGCCCCCGGCGATCCGCTGTGCGTCGCCCGCCGTGAGCATCGGGGAGATCGTCAGGCACAGCTCGTCCAGGACTCCGGCCGCGACCAGCTGGCCCAGCAGGCGCGGCCCGCCCTCGGTCAGCAGCCGGGTCAGGCCGAGATCCGCAAGGGCGCGTACGGCGCGGGCCGGGTCCACACCCATGCCGTCCCCGGCGATCACCACCCGGGCGCCCGCCTTCTCGGCGGCGGCCACCCGGTCCGGCGCCGCCGCGGCCCCGGTCAGCAGCAGTGTGGGCACCAGGGGGGAGGTGAACAGTGGCCACGAGAAGTCCAGCTCCAGGCTCGCGCTCACCACGGCGATCGCGGGCGCGGGTCCCTGCCCGGCCGCCTTGCGCAGAGCCGCGAAGGCCTCCCGCTCCCGGGCCGGGCGGTACCCCTCCTGCCGGACCGTTTCGGCACCCACGATCACGGCGTCCGCGAGCCCCCGCAGCGTGCCGAAGATCCGCATGTCGGCGGCGCCGGAGATGGGCTGGGAGCGCCCCTCGTGCTGGGCGGCCCCGTCGAGCGTGGAGACCATGTTGGCGCGCAGCCAGGGCTCCCGGCCGCCGGGACCCGGCTCGGGGTAGGCGTACGCCGCGGCCAGCTCCTCCAGCGTCCATTCGCGGTCGACGGCACCGCCGCCCGGCGCGGCGGACCGGCCGCCTCCGGTCCCGGCGGCCGCCCCGGCGTCCGGAACCTCCCCGGCGTCCGGGGCCGGGCCACCCGGCCGGGCCACTGTTTCGTCGGTCACAGGGAACAGGCGTCGCATGTCGTGCAGTGTGGCACGGCCTTTAGAGTGGGGAACCGTGTCGTCCTCCACCGCCGCCGCCGGGATCGACCCGATAGCCGAAGCGGCCCCGCAGTCCCTGTGCGCCCGCCAGCCGCACGTCCCCGCCGACCGGCTCGTGGCCGAGATGGTGCCGCCGCCGCGTTTCGACTCGGTCCGCTTCGCGACGTACATCCCGGACCCGAACCAGCCCAGCCAGCGTGAGGCCGTGCGCGTACTCGACGACTTCGCCGGTGGCCTCGGCGGTGCGCACGCCGTGTCCGCCCGGCGCTCGCTCTTCGGTTTCGGCAGGGCGAAGGCCCCCAAGGCTCCCGCCGGCCCCCGTGGCGTCTACCTCGACGGCGGCTACGGCGTCGGCAAGACGCATCTCCTGGCCTCCCTGTGGCACGCGACCCCGGCCGAGCCCGCGCTGAAGGCCTTCGGCACCTTCGTGGAGCTGACCAACCTGGTCGGCGCGCTCGGTTTCCAGAAGACGGTCCAGACACTCTCGGACCACCGTCTCCTGTGCATCGACGAGTTCGAGCTGGACGACCCCGGCGACACCGTCCTCGTCTCCACCCTGCTCGGCAAGCTCGTCGACTCGGGCGTCGCGCTCGCCGCGACCTCCAACACCCTGCCGGGCAAGCTCGGCGAGGGCCGGTTCGCCGCCGCCGACTTCCTGCGCGAGATCCAGGGACTGTCCGCGCGCTTCCGCACGCTGCGCATCGACGGCGAGGACTACCGTCACCGCGGCCTGCCCGAGGCGCCCGCCCCGTACAGCGACGCGCAGGTGACGAAGGCGGCGTACGCCACCGAGGGCGCCTCGCTCGACGACTTCCCGCATCTGCTCGACCACCTCGCCCGCGTCCACCCCAGCCGCTACGGCGCGCTGACCGACGGGGTGAGGGCCGTGTGCCTGACCGACGTGCGGCCGGTACCGGACCAGTCGACGGCGCTCAGGCTCGTCGTGCTCGCGGACCGGCTCTACGACCGCGAGGTGCCGGTGCTCGCCTCCGGGCTGCCGTTCGACAAGCTGTTCAGCGAGGAGATGCTGAAGGGCGGTTACCGCAAGAAGTACTTCCGCGCCATCTCCCGCCTCACCGCACTCGCCCGCGACGCCAAGGGCCTCGTCTCGGAGTAGCAGAATGAAACAGGCGTAACCGAGCGACGGGTATCAGCCATTCCGACCTCGGTTTTTGGGCTCTTCTTTACCTGAAGCGTGAAGTTGACCCTGCAAACAGGTCCACCGGGTTAACGTGTTCGTCGAGGGCATACGACGGACGCACACCGCAGGAAGGGGGCGCATGGTGCGAGGCACGACGGTCCGGTTCACGCTGACGATCCTCTCCGCCGTCCTGCTGGCCATGCAGTTCTTCGCGCCCACCGCGTCCTTCACCTCCGCGCACCGCACCCACGTGACCACCGCCGGCTCCCCGGAGGTGGTCACCGTCAAGCGCGCGGACAACGCGGACGAGGTCGTCAGCTGCGGCGACCTCGGGCACCTCCCGAGCCCCACCGGCCCGCTCCGCGCCCGTGACCGCAACCGCCTCTGCACGGATTCCGTTCCGGAGCCCCTCGCGTCCGCGCTGCCGACACCCGACGTCACAGCCGTACGGCCCTCGGCCGCCGGCCCCGCCCCGCTGGGCATATCCAGATCATCCGTCGCTCATACTCCCGCGGCACTCCAGGTGTTCCGCCACTGAGCTGCTCCCCGGGTCCGGGCTGACAGCGACCCTCCCCTCACCACGCCACGTTGGCCGAGCGCGTCGACGTGGGGTCCTGTCGCCGTACCCGCATCTGCCACGTTCTCGCGTACACCGACGCGCCATCCAGGGCGCGCCAGGAGGAACTGACAATGCAGCCCCTCATCGATCATGCCCGTGCGCACGGACAGCGCCCCGAGGACTTCTCCCGGCTGGCCGAGGGCCAGTCACCCCAGGTCCTGTTCATCACCTGCTCCGACTCCCGGGTCGTACCCGCGCTGATCACCGGAGCCCGGCCCGGTGAGCTCTTCGAACTGCGCACCGCGGGCAACATCGTGCCCCCGTACGCCTCCGAGCACCCCACCAGCGAGGCGGCCACCATCGAGTACGCCGTGGAGGTGCTCGGCGTCAGGGACGTCGTCGTCTGCGGCCACTCCCACTGCGGAGCCGTCGGCGCGCTGGTGCGCGGCGACGACCTGACCGCCGTACCGGCCGTGCGCGACTGGCTCGCACACGCCGCGCCGCACCCGGGTGCGTCCGACGCGGACGATCCGGCGGTCGCGCAGGCCGTGCAGAACCACGTGCTCGCGCAGCTGCTGCGCCTGCGTTCGTACCCGTGCGTCGAGCAGCGGCTCGCGGCGGGCCTGCTGCGGGTGCACGGCTGGTACTACGAGGTGCACACCGGCGCCGTCCGCGAACACCGCGCCGCCACCGACAGTTTCGAAGCGCTGTGAGGTCAACCATGGCCGCACTCAAGGGGTTACCTCACCTCAAGCAGGACTTCGCCGCCTCCCTGGTCGTCTTCCTGGTCGCGCTCCCGCTGTGCGTGGGCGTGGCCGTCGCCTCCGGTGTGCCCGCCGAACTCGGCCTCGTCACCGGCATCGTGGGCGGCCTGGTCACGGGGCTGATGCGCGGCAGCAGCCTCCAGGTCTCCGGACCGGCCGCCGGGCTGACCGTACTGGTCTTCGAGGCGGTGCGGCAGTTCGGACTGCCCGTCCTCGGCGTGATCGTGCTCGCCACCGGTGTGCTCCAGCTGCTCATGGGTGCCCTGAAGCTGGGTCGCTGGTTCCGGGCCATCTCGGTCTCCGTCGTGGAGGGCATGCTGGCCGGCATCGGACTCGTCCTGATCGCCGGACAGCTCTACTCCGTGGTCGAGGCCAAGGCCCCGGCCTCCGGTCCGCAGAAGATAGCCGGGCTGCCCGGGGCGTTCGCCGACGCCGTCTCGAGCACCCGCGCGCTGACGGCGCTGGCGCTCGGCGCGGGCACCGTCGTCGTCCTGGTGCTGTGGAAACACATGCCTCGCCCGGTGCGAGCGGTCCCCGGCCCCCTCGCGGCGGTCGGGCTCGCCACGCTCGTCGCCCTGCTTCTCGGCCTGCCGGTGGCCACGGTCGAGGTGCGGGGGCTGCTGGGCTCGATCCAGCCGCCGTCGCTGGACGCCTTCCGCGAGCTGGCGGGTGCGGGCGTGCTCGGCACGATCGTCGCCTTCACCCTGATCGCCTCCGCGGAGTCGCTGTTCAGCGCCGCCGCCGTGGACCGGCTGCACAACGGTCCGCGTACCAAGTACGACAAGGAGCTGATGGCGCAGGGCGCGGGCAACGCCGTCTGCGGGGTGCTCGGGGCGCTGCCGATGACCGCGGTGATCGTGCGCAGCGCGGCCAACGTCCAGGCCGGTGCCAGGACGAAGGCGTCCCGGGTGCTGCACGGCGCCTGGCTGCTGCTGTTCGCGGCGCTGCTGCCGTCGGTGCTGGCCTGTATACCCATCCCGTCCCTCGCCGGAATCCTGCTGTACTCCGGTGCCAAGCTCGTCCCCCTGCGGGAGATCGTCTCGCTGTGGCGCGAGCACCGGGGCGAGGCGCTGATACTCGTGGTCACCGCGGTGTCGATCGTGGCGGTCAGCATGTTCGAGGGGGTGCTCGTCGGCCTCACGCTGGCTGTGGTGAAGAGCGCGTGGGAGGCCTCGCACGTCAAACTGGAGGTCGTCGACAAGGGGGCGGGTCCGGTGCAGGCGTATCTGTCGGGCAATGCGACCTTCCTGCGGCTGCCGAAGATCCTCGACAGTCTGGAGGCGCTGCCGCAGGACCGGCCGGTCGAGCTGGACCTGTCCGGGCTGCACCATCTGGACCACGCATGTCATAAGGCCCTGGGGAACTGGGCGGAGCGCCACAGCGTGGCCGGCACGGAACCGGTGCGGATGACGTCCGTCCGCTGACGTCGTGGAGCCGCTCGGCTCCCGATGCGCGAGGGCCCGTCGGTGCCGCCCCGACGGGCCCTCGCTTGTGCGCCCTACGGCCGCATCGGCTGCCTCTCGCTCCCGGGCTCCGGCGGAATTATGGTGGCAAGTGCAGATGTTCCGGGCCTCTCCCCGAGGGGGTCGTCATGCTTCAGGAGCTGGTGGGTTCCCTGGTGGCGGCCGGTGCCGCCGGACTCGTGTACCTCGCCGCGGCGGCACGGGTCGTCAAGCAGTACGAGCGCGGCGTGGTCTTCCGCTTCGGGCGGCTCATCGGGCCCCCCAGGCTCCCGGGCTTCACCGTGATCATTCCCATGGTCGACCGGCTGCACAAGGTCAACATGCAGATCGTGACGCTGCCGATCCCCGCGCAGGAGGGCATCACACGCGACAACGTCACCGTGCGCGTGGACGCCGTCGTCTACTTCAAGGTGATCGACGCGGCGAACGCGCTGATCCAGGTCGAGGACTACCGGTTCGCGGTCTCGCAGATGGCGCAGACCTCGCTGCGCTCGATCATCGGCAAGAGCGATCTGGACGACCTGCTCTCCAACCGGGAGAAGCTCAACCAGGGACTCGAGCTGATGATCGACAGCCCGGCCATCGGCTGGGGCGTGCAGATCGACCGGGTCGAGATCAAGGATGTGTCCCTGCCGGACGCGATGAAGCGGTCCATGGCCCGCCAGGCGGAGGCGGACCGTGAGCGCCGGGCACGGATCATCAACGCGGACGCGGAGCTCCAGGCCTCCAAGAAGCTGGCGGAGGCCGCCGGGGTGATGTCCGAGCAGCCGGCCGCGCTCCAGCTGCGGCTGCTGCAGACCGTGGTGGCGGTGGCGGCCGAGAAGAACTCGACGCTTGTGCTGCCGTTCCCGGTGGAGCTGCTGCGGTTCCTCGAGCGGGCGGCACCGCAGGAGGCCCAGGGGCGCGACGCGGAGCGGTCGTCCGTCACCGCGGGCGCGGACGCGTCGCCGCCGGTGCGCGAGACGGTTACCGGGCCGTCGGACGAGGCGCCCCCCGTTCCGGCGCCCGATCCCGAGCCCGAGCTCGCACCCGCGGCGACCCCCGACGTACCGCCGTCGGCCCTGAAGATCACTCCCGCGGCCCTCACCCACGACGACTGAGCCTGAGCCGGGTCCCCTCCGACGGCGCGAGCGGCCTTCGACGACCCGTGGGCGGCGGCGCAGGCGGTGGGGGACGTGCTCCAGGGCAGCGACCCGGTGCCGCTCGGCTGTCGCGTCGACGGCCGGCCGCGCGGCGAGGCGGCCGGGCGGGTGAGTTCGCGATCGTTCCAGCTCGGCACACCGCAGAAGCGGCCTTTACGGACATTTCGCCCGTTACGTTCGTACGGTGATCTCTCTTGTCCGACGCATCGCCGCCCTCTGCGCCCTCGGCGCCGCACTCGCCGCCTGCGGAGCCCCCGAGCCCACCCATCACCTCAGACACCACTCCGCTTCACCCTCGGCGACCGTGCCCGCACCGCCCACGCTCGCGCCCGGGCCCGGCGGGCTGCCGTCCGTCTTTACGAACGGCCCACGAAACAAGAAGATCATCGCTCTCACGTTCGATGCCGACATGACCGCGGACCAGGGAACCCTGGCCGCCGCGGGCAATCGCTTCGACAACCCCGGGCTGATCGACACGCTGCGGGAGCTGGGCGTGCCGGCGACCGTGTTCATGACGGGCCGGTGGGCCGACGAGTACCCCGAGGAGGTCCGGTACATCGGCCGCGAACCGCTCTTCGAGGTCGCCAACCACTCCTACAGCCACTACTCCTTCGCGGGCAACTGCTACGGGCTGCCGGTCCTCGCCGAGAAGCAGATGCGCTCGGACGTGGAGCACGCCTTCACGGCGATCCGCAAGGCAGGAGTGCCCCATCCGATGCCGTACTTCCGCTTCCCCGGCGGCTGTTACGACGACCAGGCGCTGCGGGCGATCAAGCCGCTCGGTGTGACCGCCATCCAGTGGGACGTGGTGAGCGGGGACGCATTCGCCACGGACGCGGACGCGGTCGTGCGGCAGGTGATGGAGGGGGTGCGGCCCGGTTCCGTGGTGGTGATGCACTGCACGCGCACCGCGGCGCCCGTGACCGAACAGGTGATCAGGGCGGTGGTGCCCTCTCTGCGCCAGCAGGGCTACCGGTTCGTCAAGGTCTCCGAGATGATCCGGGCGTCGGCCGGCCGGCACTAGTGCTTTGACCGCATAGCTTGGCCGGATTGGACGATCAAGGTCCTGGTGACGAGCAGTCGGCTCCCCGTCGGATGCCTTGCCTTCCACGGACCTTGGCGCACTCGCATCGCCGGCACGGCAGTAGGGTGAAACGGTGGCCCCCTTACCGGAAGAGACGCCGTCGCTGATCGGTGAAGCCGACCGCAATACAGCCGTGCAGCGCCTGCAGGAGGCGTACGCCGAAGGGCTCATCTCGCACGGGGAGTTGGACGAACGCCTCCACCAGGTGCTCACCGCCAAGGCGCACGGCGAGGTCGTGTCGGCTCTGGCCTCACTCCCGGAGGAGCACCCGGGCACCACGTCAACGATCGCCGCCGCCGGCGGACGGATCCAGCGACGAGGCGTATGGCGGGTGCCTCGGTTCCTCAAGGTCGAGTCCGCCTACGGAAGGGTGCGCCTGAATCTGTCCCGGGCGATCATCGAGCATCCGGTCGTCGACCTCGAGCTGCAGCTTGGAACCGGCGGGGCCAGAATCACGGTGCCTCGCGACGCGGTCGTTGACGCCGAGGGATTGCGCACTGAGTGGAAAGACGTGCGCTACAAGGCCCCGCGGCGTTCCCGCCCCGGCGGACCGGAGATTCGCATCTCCGGGACCATGGGATTCGGACGATTGAAGATCCGCCACGCCCGGCGTTGAAGCTCCATCCGGCACCACGACCACGCCTCCGGCGCTTTGTCACCGATGACAGCTGGTGCCGTGGCGGCATGAGCTCGCGGATTGGTCAGGCAACGGCTTCGAGAGGGCGTCCAGGCCCGGCGAGCAGCGCCTGGGCGACGGCGACCTTCTGGCTGCTGCCCTTGGAGAGTTCGGCCATGGGCGTGCGGGCGTACGCGGCGGCACCGAAGCGTTCGAGCCATTCTTGGGCGGCGCGGGCGGCGGCGCGCCGGGGCAGGCCGTGTACGGTGCCGAGGCGAGCGAGGTAGCCGGCCGCCGTGAAGGGCAGGGCGGCCGGGAAGCGCTCGGGAACGTACGCGGTGCGCGGGCGGCCGATGACGCGGCCCTCGGTGGGCGCGTCGGTACCCGCGAGAAGGCGGAGAAGGGTGAACTTGCCGGTCCCGTTCGCCCCTTCGACACGGATCAGCGACCCGG
Organism: Streptomyces hygroscopicus; assembly: GCF_026168105.1. Lineage (GTDB taxonomy): Bacteria > Actinomycetota > Actinomycetes > Streptomycetales > Streptomycetaceae > Streptomyces > Streptomyces hygroscopicus_D. The sequence continues at coordinate 64,887 of NZ_LBMW01000008.1, read as the reverse complement.
GCGACACCGTGAGGTCGACCCCGCGCAGTATCCATGGCCCACGGAGTCCGTGACGACGGCCGACGCCCGCCAGGCGTAGATCACTGTGCTGGGGCCATCCTCGCGCGGTGGCACGGACCCGCGCACGGAGGATCCCGGTGCCTGCGTCCACCTCACGGCCAACCACCCCATGCGGGCACCTTTGTCCTGAAATGCGCGCCTCGCCGAAAGGGTGGCCGTCAAGGACTCGCTACGGTGTCAAGTCGGCGCCCGGACAAGGGCGTTGACATTCACCAGACTGATAAGATCATCGAACTTCAGTAGGCTGGCCGCGCCATGTACGCGTCACGGGGGGACAGTCCCGAGGACCCCATCGCGAAGGAGTGTCTGTTGGTCGGCCGATAAATCCACGGCGCCACCAGGGCCGTGACAGCGGCCACCGTCCCAGCGGACGGCAACTGCTCCCGCGAGGCGACTTGAAGAGAGTCTCATGACGTCATTGATCAGAGATCCGCTGCTGTGGATCTTGCTAGTGGTAGTGCTCTCTGCGGTTGTCGCAGGGATGCGAGTCCGGAGGACCAACATGGCGCTCCGGAAGCAGAACGACGATCTACGGACCAGCCGGGACGGACTCCACGGGGAGTGCCAGCGGCTCCACATGGAGTACGCGGCACTCCGTTCCCAGCAGGCGCACGCCCTGGAAGAGGTGCGCCGCGACTCCGAAGCGGAGACGAAGGACGTCCTCAAGTCCTGGATGCGGACGCTGCAGGTCCTCGCCGACGAACAGCAGCGCTCGATCAGCGACCTGGCGCAGCAGAAGTACGGCAACGATCCGCAGATGCTCGCCGACCTGATGACGATCGACCACACCAACGGCCAGTTCGGGCGACGGGCCCAGGGCATCGCGGCTCTGTGCGGCGGCTGGCTCGGCCGCCGCGAGACGACCGCCTCGGTGTACGACGTGGCGCGCAGCGCCCAGGGCCGTATCAAGCACTTCGACCGGGTGCAGATCCACACCCAGGTCAATGTCTCCGTCACCAGCACGGCGGTCGAGCCCGTCGCGGTCGTCCTCGCGGAACTCCTCGACAACGCCACCAACTACAGCGCCCCCGGCACCCCCGTCGAGATCAACATCCAGGCCGTTCCGACCGGTATCTGCCTGATCATCGACGACGCCGGTCTCGGCATGAGCCAGGAAGAAAAGGACCGCGCCGCCGCACTGCTGAGCCCGGAGACCTCCGTCTCCATCACCAGCCTCGGCAACCCTCCCAGGGTCGGGTTCGCCGTGGCGGGCGTCCTCGCCACCCGGTACGGCTTCAAGGTCTCCGTCGATTCCGTCTCGCCGTACGGGGGTGTACGGGCGGTCATCCTCCTGCCGGAGAGCCTCTTGACCAACGAAGCCCCCGAACCCGCGGCCGATGCCGCGGCCTTCGCAGACACCGGCCGGCCGGCGACCGGACCACGTTCCGCGCCGATGCCGGCCCCGGTCCAGATCATCGGCACGACGCCCGGCGGCCTCCCCAAGCGCCGGCGCCGGCCCGCGGTCGCGGTGGTGCCGGAGCCGTACGCGCAGGAGCCGGAGCCGGAGCACGACGGCGAGGTGACGGCGTCGCGTATCGGAGCCTTCGCGCGCGGAACGCTCCTCGGGCGCAACACGACCACCACGGAAGGATCTCAAGACCAGTGAAGCCCGACCTGTCGTGGGTGCTCAACGACGTGCTGCAGGTGCGCGGCGCCCGCCATGCGATTCTCGTCTCGGCCGACGGCCTGCTTCTGGAGCGCTCCAGCGAGATCCCCCAGGACGACGCCGAGACCAACGCGGCCGCGATGAGCTCGATGCAGTCCCTCAGCCGTGCCGTCGCCGGCTTCGTGGCGAGCGGCAAGGGAATCTGGAAACAGACCCTCATGGAGTACGACGGCGGCTGGATCTTCCTGATCGCTGCGGGCAGTGGCGCCTACCTGGCGGTCTCCTCGGCCCTGGACGTCGATATGGAGGTCATGTCGATCCGTATGCAGCAGCAGGTGAAGGCGCTGGGCAATGCGATGAGCACACCCCTGCGACAGAGCGCCGGTGCCGACGCATGACCGGGCACGGCGAGGAAGCTCCGGTCTCCAGCGAACTCGTCCGCTCCTACGTCATCACCGGCGGCAGACGCCTGCCCTCGGCCGACGACCTGTCGCTGCACACTCTGGTCACCCTGGCCCCCGACCGGGAGCTGCCGCTGGGGGCCAGCCCCGAAGTGCGGCGCATCTGGGACCTCTGCGCCGGCGGCTACCTGGCCGTGGCCGAGGTAGCCGCCCATCTGGGACTGCCGGTGGGCGTGGCCCGTCTCCTGCTGACCGACTTAGCCGAGCAGGGACACCTGCTGCGCCGCGCCGCGCCACCCCCCGCCCAGGCCGCCGACAGAGCCCTCATCGAAAAGGTGCTGCATGGACTCCAAACCCGTTTCGCCTGAGACCCTCTACGTCTCGGGCGCGGTGACCACCACCGCGAAGATACTCGTGGTGGGGCACTTCGCCGTGGGCAAGACGACGTTCATCGGCTCACTGTCGGAGATCACCCCGCTGCGCACCGAGGAGAAGATGACCCAGGCGTCCGCCCATGTGGACGACCTGCAGGGCGTACCGGACAAGGTCACCACCACCGTCGCCCTGGACTTCGGGCGGCTCACCCTCAGCGACGAACTGGTGCTGTACCTCTTCGGCACACCCGGTCAGCAGCGGTTCATGCAGCTGTGGGAGGACATGGCCCGCGGCGCGCTGGGCGCGCTGATCATCGTCGATCCCGCCCGTCTGGCCGACTCGTTCCCGGTCATCGACCTCGTCGAGAAGTACGGGCTCGAGTACGCCATCGCGGTCAACTCCTTCGCTTCGGAGAACGAGTTCGAGGAGACCGAGATACGCGAGGCACTCGATCTGCTCCCCCACACCCCCGTCTCGTACTGCGACGCCCGCAGACGAGAGTCGTCGGCCCAGGCTCTGATCACCCTCGTCCGGCATCTGCTCACCCGTACGGCCTGACCCCGGGCCGCAGTCGCTCCCCGCCCTGGCCGCGAGGCCCGGGAAGACAAAGGAAGACCCATGGAATTTCAGCAACCGGCCGCCACCCGGAGCGTCCCTGCGAAATGCCCCATGCACAACCAGGACTTCGCCGCCGACCCCAACGGCGCGTACGACCGGCTGCGCGCCTTCGGCCCCGCGGGACCCGTCGAGCTCGCCCCCGGCGTGGAGGCCAACCTGGTCACCGACTACCAGGCTGCGCTGAAAGTACTGCAGAACACCACGGACTTCAGCCGGGACCCCCGCCGCTGGAAGGCACTCAACGAGGGCCGGATAGCCCTCGACAGCCCGGTGCTGCCGATGATGGCCTACCGGCCCAACTGCCTGTTCACGGACGGCTCCGTGCACCTGCGGCTGCGCAAGGCGGTCACCGACAGCCTCGAACGGCTCAACATCGGCCGGATCCGCCGCGATGTGGAGCCCATCGCCGCCTTCCTCATCGACCAGTTCAGCGAACGCGGGCGTGCGGACCTCCTCAACGACTACGCCAAACTCCTCCCGCTGCTGCTGTTCAACCGGCTCTTCGGCTGCCCGGCCGACATCGGCGACCGGCTCACCGGTTCGATGTCCGCCATCTTCGACGGCAAGGACGCGCTGCGGGCCAACGAGGAACTCACCAAGTGCCTCATGGAGTTGATCAGGCTCAAGCGCCGTGAGCCCGGCGACGATGTCACCTCCTGGCTCATCCAGCATCCGGCCGGACTGAACGACGAGGAACTCAAGGACCAGCTCGTCATGCTGATGGGGGCCGGCGTCGAGCCCGAGCGCAACCTCATCGGCAGCGCCCTGCTCCTCCTGCTGACCACCGGTTCAGCGGCCCGCGGCGCCGGGATGCTCACGGAGGAGGCCCTGGACCACGTCCTGTGGAACAACCCGCCCATAGCCAACTACGCCACCCACTTCCCCCTTCACGACATCGATCTCGGCGGCGTCCACGTCGACGCCAATACCCCTCTGGTCATCAGCTTCGCCGCCGCCAACAACGATCCCGCCCTCAAGGACGCCCGTCAGTCGCGCAGCAAGGGCGCCCACCTCGCCTGGGGCGCCGGCCCGCACGCCTGCCCCGCGAAGTCCCCGGCCCAGGTCATCGCCCTCACCGCGATCGAGGCCCTCCTGAACGCGCTGCCGGACCTCACCCTCGGGGTCCCCGAGGAGGAACTCCAGTGGCGGCCCGGTCCCTTCCATCGCGCCCTGGCCTCGCTGCCCGTGCGCTTCACTCCGACCCCGGGCACCCGGGTGGCGGCGTTCCATTCCCCGGTCACGCCGACCGCACCGGCCGCCCGGCCCCAGGCAGCGGAACCGCCCCGGCCGCCCGCCGCACCGGCCGCCCGCGGCGAGTCGAAACCGGCCAAGAGGGGCTTTTGGAGCAGCGTCATCGATTTGTTCCGCGTATGAGAAACAGAATGTGACAGGAGCAACACACTGTGGCGCATGATGCCAGGCGAGTGAAGGGTAGTTTTTCGCGGTACCGGTAACGCCCGGCCGAAGGAGCTCCGCGTGACCGCTGTTGACGACATAGGCGGCATCACCATCGACCGCCGCGCCGTCATCTCAGTCCTCCGGCGCCTGCGTTCCCTCGAAGGACGGACACACCCCCAACCTCTCTGGGAAGAGCTGCGCTCCATGGGCGACGTCGTCCCCGCTCCCTGGGGCGGATACTTCGTCACCGGCTTCGAGGCATGCAGCCAGGTCCTGCGCGGCAGGAACTGGCTGGTGCCCGATGTCGCCTGGCAGGAGCGCCAGCCCGACCCCGAGCGCTGGCAGGACGTCGCCACCCAGGAGATGAGCCACACCCTCTCCCGCCTCAACGCGTCGGCCCACACCGGACAACGGCGCGGCCTCGGCAACCTCTTCGACCGCGAGACGCTCGAAGCGTTACAACCCGACGTCGAGGACCATGTCACCCGGCTCCTCGACGCCCTGGAGGAGGGCCTGCGCGCCCGGGGCGAGGCCGACTTCGTCACCACGGTCAGCGAGCAACTGCCCATCCGCACCATCGGACACTGGCTCGGCATCGCCGAGGAGAACTACGCGCACATCCTGGACATCACCCATCGCCAGGTCCACGCACAGGAGTTGCTGCCCACCCGCAGCGAACTCGGGGTCTCCGCGGCGGCCACGGTCCAGTTGCGGGCCTTCTTCACGGAGCTCGTGCGGCAGCGCCGCGCCCGTCCCGGCAACGACGTCCTCTCGGGCTGGATCCAGTACTGGGACGCCCGGTTGCCCGACGACCGGGCGGCCGCGGACCACGTCCTCTACTACCTGGCGATGTTCGTCACCATCGCCTCGCTGGAGACCACGGCGACCCTGCTCTCCGTCGCCGTATGGCTCCTGCTGGAGGACCCGTCCCGGTGGAGGTGGTTGCGCCACCACCCCGAGCACATCGACGACGCGATCGACGAGGCACTGCGCTACGACCCGCCGATCCACCTCAACACCCGCATCGCCGCCGACGACACCGTCCTTGCGGGGGTTCCCCTCGCGAAGGACACCGTGGTCCACATCCTGTACGGCGCCGCAAATCACGACCCCCGCCGCAACGAGAACCCCCACGCCTTCGACATCCTCCGCAACGGCAGCCACCTGACCTTCGGCGGCGGAGCCCACTACTGCCTCGGCGCGGCCCTCGCCCGCCTGGAAGCCCGAACGCTGCTGTCGCACCTGCTGAAACGATTCCCGACCCTCACCCCCCTCACCGCCCCCACCTACGCGCCCCGCATGGTCTTCCGGCGCGTGACCTCCCTGAAAGTGACGACATGACCGTCCTGCCGCTCACGGCCACCGACACCGGCCGGACCCTCGAGGCGCTGCGGACCGGCCGGCAGGGCCCCCTGCTGTTCATCGAGCTGAACATCCCCGACCTGGGCAACGCTGTCACCGACACGCTTCTGGACGAACTGCTCGCCGTCCTCGACGCACAGGATGCGGACACCCGGGTCATCGTGCTCTCCGGCGCCGGGCCGGACTTCTGCCTCGGGGGCGACCGCACCGAGTTCGCCGGGCATCTGGCCGAGGACCCCACCGGCTCCGGCATCCGCGCCTCCGGGACCAAGGCCCGCCGCGTCTGCGAAGCCCTGACCGACAATCCGGCCGTCACCATCGCCCGTATCCAGGGCAAGGCCATCGGCGCCGGACTCGCCCTCGCCCTCGCCTGCGACCTCAGGGTCGGAGCCGACACGGCGACCTTCCGGCTGCCCGAGCTCGCCCTCGGCCTGCCCACCGCCTGGGGCGGCCTGCTGCCCCGGCTCCTCAACGAGGTGGGCGCGGCACGGGTCCGGGAACTCGTACTGACCAGCCGTGCCTTCTCCGCGCAGGAGGCCCGGAGCCTGTCCGTCCTGCAGAACGTCGTCCCCGAACAGGACCTCGACACGGCGGTGATGGCCTGGGCCAAACCGGTCCTGCGCCGTTCCCCCGCCGCCCTGCGCGTCACCAAGCTCCTGCTCAACGCCCACGCCGCGGCCACCCGCCTCGCCGACGGGGCCGCCCTCGACTCCGAACTGATGGCCTCGGTACTCGCCGCGGCCGAGTACGCCAGAACTCCGGAGGGCCGCAGAATCGGCCATCTGGCGTGAAACCGGTCGGTCGCATCACCGCTCCCGAGGCCGGGCGCATGCCAGGAAGGCGCCCTCGTCCCGCCTGGCAGACTGGACGTCGTGAGCAGTGACCAGACCCCCGCCGCGTCCGCGGACTCCCCGGGCGCCGGCCAGGACAGCCCCTTCCGCTCCGAGCCCACCGCGCGCGACGAGGCCCCGCAGTTCGTGCTGCCGCTTGTCGCCCGCATCGAGCGGGCCGCCCCTCCGGCACGTACGGACGCGCTGGAGACGGCGGCTCGCGCCGTGCTCGGGATCCTGAGCGACGAGCGTTCCGCAGGCGAGGGTGAGTGGGCCCGGGCCATGCGGGACTGGCAGGACGCGCGGATCCGCAAGGTGGTGCGACGGGCGCGCGGCGCGGAGTGGCGGCGGGCCGAGGCGCTCCCGGGGATCACCGTCATGGGCAAGTCGGCGGAGGTCCGCGTCTTTCCGCCCGTCCCGGTGGACGGCTGGCCCAAGGATCTGGCCCGGCTGCAGGTGTCCGGGACGGACCTCGACGACCCCGAACCGCCCGTCGAGGCGGACCCGGCGGCCCCCGTGCTCTGGCTGAATCCCCAGCTCGAGATGTCGGCGGGCAAGGCCATGGCACAGGCCGGCCACGGCGCGCACCTCGCCTGGTGGGCGCTGCCGGACGAAGAGCGGGTGTCCTGGCGCGAGGCGGGCTTCCCCCTCGCCGTGCGCACGGCCGACCCGTACCGCTGGGACGAACTCACCGCCTCGGGCCTCCCGGTGGTGCGGGACGCGGGCTTCACGGAGATCGCCCCCGGCAGCTGCACGGTGGTCGCGGACCATCCGGCACTGCGGCAGCGCTGACGAGCACGGGGGTGGTCCCGTTACGAGGATCCCGGCCCCCGGTACGTGTAGGCGGTGACCCAGGTGATGTCCATCTGCGCCCAGGAGCCGGGCGCGGCGTAGGCCCCGTACAGGGCGCTCTCGTTCTGCAGGATCCAGCTCAGCGGCTGCGCGGCGACACCGCGCGTGTCGCTCAGGTACAGCCGGCCGTCCACGTAGTAGCGGGCCTGGCCGGGGGTCCACTCCAGGCTGACCGTGTGCCAGTCGGTGAAGGGCTTGCCGGTGTCGGCGTAGCCCTGGACGCGGCCGTCGCAGGGGTGGTGGAAGACATGGACGGTGTCGACCCAGTTCTGCTCGTACATGTCCATCTCGCAGCCGCCGCCGTAGAGCAGCCAGGCGCTCTTGTAGCCGGGCGCGGCCTTCACGACACGGACGCGCGCGCTGTACTTCCCGTAGGTCTGCTGCATCACCTTGCGCGGTACGACGGCCGCGACATGGAGGTCGCCCCCGGACGCCGGCCGGTACATACGGATGTGCATCCGGCCGTCGCCGTTGGCTGCGGGCCCGACCCACACGGTGTCGTCGGCGCGGTACTCGCCGCCGAGTACGCGGTTGTCGCCGTCTGAGTGGTTGCGGGGGTTCGCGGTGTCGTACCAGCCGCGCGGGTAGGCCCACCAGTCGGCGCGGTAGGAGCCGGTGAGGCCGCCACAGTACGCACTGCGGGTGTCGGCGTGGTGGTCGCAGTCGCTGAAGGAGCCGAGCGGCACCACGTCGCCGTTGAAGTCCTCGGCGAAGACCTGGTGGAAGGGGCCGCAGTCGCCGCGAGGCATGACGTCGCTCGTGGTGTGGCAGGCGTCCTGCGACGGTGTCACGGCATCCGCCCGGGGCGGCAGGAAGGCCACCACGAGGGCGGCCAGGGCAAGGGCGACGACACCGCGGGGGCGGTGCGGTCGGGGTCGGCGGTCTCGGCTCATCTCCTGCTCCTGACTCGGGGGCCGCGACCGGCGCGGCGGTCGCCGGGACCCCGGGGCCGGGCAAGGTGGGAAGGGGCCTCCAACAGGTCTTCCTGGAGGCCGCGCGCATGAGTTCCGCCGTTGGGGTGGTCTCATCCGAAGAGGGCGTCGCGGCTGTCGGGGATAGGCCGCCGACCAGCGGTTTTTACCCAAGGATCAGCGGGGCTTGCCCAGTGTTTGAACACCCCGGCGCCCCCGTACGTGCCTCCCGGCACCGGCCAAGCACCGATCCCCAACGACCAGTTGGTTTCCCCGGGAGGCTCCTTTGCGGCGTACCGACGGTACGGCCCTCCTCATCACGGCACTCGCCGCCACCGTCGGCGCGCGGCCCGACCGGTCCCCCGGCGCCCGTCCCCGGTGCCGTCGTGCCCTCGGCGCCCGCCGCGGCGCCGGGCAACGGCCTTCCCACCGACTCCCAGCCGTCCCCGGGCGCCCCGGGCACGGTGAACACCGGCCGGCCCGAGCCCGTCGACTCGGACAAGGTGCTCCCAGTAGCCCGGCAAGCGGGCCGGAACCGGTTGGAACCTCAAATGTTGCTCTGAACGTCCCCGGGAAGGGGTTCGGCCCCGGGGTGCGGGGCCATGACTCCGTCACACCGGCAGCGGGGGTCCGACGACGGGGACGGACGGCCCGGCCGGTGCTGCCGTGGTCCGCACCACGGCGGTCCCGGGGGATCCGTGGTGAAGGAGGGGACGATGAGGCGACTGGGAACGGGCATCGGATGGCGGCCGGAGATCGCCGACGCCGTGGAGCGTATGCCCGGCCTCGACTGGGTCGAGACCGTGGCCGAGAACGTCTGCCCCGGACATCTTCCCGAGTCGCTGCTGCGTCTGCGCGAGCGCGGCGTCACCGTCGTCCCGCACGGCGTCTCGCTCGGCCTCGGCGGCGCCGACCACCCCGACGAGGCGCGGCTGGCCGCCCTCGCCGAGCGCGCCGAGGCCCTCGGCTCACCGCTGGTCACCGAGCACATCGCGTTCGTGCGGGCGGGCGGCCCGCTGACCGCCTCGCCGGCGCTGGAGGCGGGCCATCTGCTCCCGATCCCGCGCACCCGCGACGCCCTGGCCGTGCTGTGCGAGAACATACGCATCGCCCAGGACGCCCTGCCCGTGCCGCTCGCCGTGGAGAACATCGCGGCGCTGATCTCCTGGCCGGGCGAGGAGCTGACGGAGGGACAGTTCCTGTACGAGCTGGCCGACCGCACCGGGGTCCGGCTGCTGATCGACGTCGCGAACCTCCACACCAACCATGTCAACCGGGGCGAGGACCCGGCCGCGGCCCTGGACGGGCTGCCCCTCGAGGCCATCGCCTACGTCCATGTCGCGGGCGGATTCGAACGCGACGGCGTCTGGCACGACAGCCACGCCCACCCGGTGCCGCAGCCGGTCCTCGACATCCTGGCCGACCTCGCGTCCCGCACCACGCCACCCGGCGTCCTGCTGGAACGCGACGAGAACTTCCCCGAACCGCTCGAGTTGGAGCGGGAGCTGACCACCATCCGGGAAACGGTGGAGAAGGCGTCGGCGGGCGGCGAGCCTCCCGCCCCGCCCGCCCGGCCCGCGGTCTCCCGCACGGCCGCCCCGGACCCGGCGGGCCGCGGCGAGGCGGCCCGGGAACGAGTCGCGCTCGCCCAGGCCGCGTTGCTCTCCTCCCTCGTCGCCGGCACCCCGGTGCCCGAGGGATTCGACCGGGTGCGGCTCGGAGTGCAGGCGCGCGCCCTGGCCTCCAAGCGGGCCGGCGTCGTGGCCAAGGTCGCGCCCGAGCTGCCCGAGATGCTCGGGGAGGGGTACCGGCCCGCCTTCCTCGTCTACGCCCACGGTCACCCCATGACCGGCGGCTACCGGCGCGACGCCCTCGACTTCGCCGGGCATCTGCTGCTCGCCGGGCGCCCCGAGGACGCCGAGACACGGCGCCGACTGCGTGACTGGTGGCTGGAGCGCTCGGGTCCGACCCCACCGTCCGGGCACCCCGCGGCCCGGTTCGCCCGCGCCACGCGCCGGGTCCTCCTGCGGCGTTGAGGGCGTCGCTCGTACCACTCACGTGTGTGCGACGGAGGCCGTGTCCGCGAAGTGTGCCGCGGTTAACACCGGCGGCACATCGCGCAGACACGGCGGCCCATTTGCATCATTTCGGCAGGGAATACCCTCCTTCATGCACCGGACATTGACGCGCTATGCCCGCTTTCCAACTGTTTTCCCGCGTACGGAAGTTGGCGTCGGCAGCCCAGTAATATGCCAACGCGCACCCGAAGCGGACTGGCGTGCGGTGCCGCAAGCAGGAGGCACCATGCGATCCAGACCCGTCCAGGGCCGCGGAATCCTCAGCGGGACCGGGCTCGTCATCACTTTGCTCGCGGCGACCCTCGCCGCACTGGTCTTCCCGGTCTGGTCCTACGCGGACCGCTCCGGCACCGGCCTGGACACCCTGAGCGCCCAGACCGTGTCGACGGCGTACGGTCCGCTGTCCGCGCTGGACCGTGACTTCGTCACCAAGGTCCGGCTGGCCGGTCTGTGGGAGCTGCCGGCGGGCGAGCAGGCCGAGCAGAAGGGGACCACCCAGGCGGTGCGCACCGCGGGAGAGCACCTCGTCGAGGGTCATGCCTTCCTGGACGCCCGCGTCCGCGACGTGGCCGGGCGGCTCGGCCTCGCCCTGCCCAACCAGCCCAGCGCACAGCAGCAACAGTGGCTCGCGACCCTCGACGCGGCCCAGGGCGAGGAGTACGACCGCGACTTCGCCAACCTGCTGCGCCGCGCCCACGGCAAGGTGTTCGCCGTCGTGGCCCAGGTCCGCGCCACCACGCGCAACACGCTTGTGCGCGGCCTCGCCGACGACGCGAACGCGACCGTCCTGGACCACATGAAGGTCCTGGAGGCCACCGGCTACGTCGACTTCGACTGGCTGGCCAGGGACGCGGCCACTGCGAGCCCGCCCCCGCTCACCTACTCCCCCGCCCCTCCGGGCCCCACGAACGATCCCGGCATCCCGGTCCCGGTCGCGCCGTCGCCCGTCCAGGTCGCCCCCTCGCCGGACCCGGTCGCCCCCTCGCCGGACCCGGTCGCCCCCTCGCCGGACCCGGTCGCCCCGTCGGCGACGTACGCCATGCCGCCGGCCACGTCCAGCCCGCCCCCGTAGTGCCTCGCCCCTCACCCGGCGCGACACCCGCGGTCGGTGCTTCACCTCTCCCGCCGCCGAACGAAACATCCCTTTTGTCGCTGCCGTGCACGAAGGGATACGCGATGCGAGCTGTCGCCCTCGGATCCGCCGCCGGGGCCCTGCTCCTGACGGGTCTCGTCACCGTCCCGGCGGTCGGAGCGGCCGCGCGGCCCGGTGACCCCCAGCTGCGGGGCACAGCCGTCGCCGCCCGGCACGCCGCAAGCGCCGGGACCCGCTTCCGGAAGCCGCACGGGCCCGTCGGCGGGGCGAACGGGCCAGGGGTGGCCGGGGATCCCGGCGCCGCGAAGGACCGGCAGGCGCCGTAGGCCGCCCGGGGCGTCAGGCGAGACCGGCGACGAGCTCCGCCACCGACTTGCGGCGTCCGGTGAAGAACGGCACCTCCTCGCGGACGTGCATCCGCGCCTCCGAGGCTCGCAGATGGCGCATGAGGTCGACGATGCGGTACAGCTCGTCGGCCTCGAAGGCGAGGATCCACTCGTAGTCGCCGAGGGAGAAAGAGGCGACCGTGTTGGCGCGCACGTCCGGGTAGCCACGGGCCATCTTGCCGTGGTCCGCGAGCATGCGGCGACGGTCCTCGTCCGGCAGCAGGTACCAGTCGTACGAGCGCACGAAGGGGTAGACGCTGACGTAGTTGCGCGGCGTCTCGTCGGCGAGGAACGCCGGGATGTGCGAGCGGTTGAACTCGGCCGGGCGGTGCAGCGCCATGTTCGACCAGACCGGCTCGAGGGCGCGGCCCAGCCTGGTGCGGCGGAAGAGGTTGTACGCCTCCTGCAGCTGGTCGCTGGTCTCGGCGTGCCACCAGATCATGAGGTCGGCATCGGCGCGCAGCCCCGACACGTCGTACGTACCGCGGATGGTCACGTCCTTGGCGGCGAGCTGGTCGAACAGCTCCTGGACCTCGTCGGCGTAGCCGGAGCGGTCCTCGGGCAGCACGTCCTTCAGCTTGAAGACGGACCACAGCGTGTAGCGGATGACCTCGTTGAGGTCCCTGGCCAGCTTGCCCTTGTTCGGGATCCTGCCGGACTCGGTGGTGGGGGCGTCGTCACTCATGTGCCTATTCTCCCGCTCCGCCGTGCAGGCTCTGCACCGGGTTGGCGGTGAGCTCGTGCACAGCGCGCAGGTCTCCGCCGAGCCGGTCCACGGCCGCGTACGCGCTCGCGATGCACGCAGGGATGCCGACCCCGTCGTACGCCGCACCGCACACGGCAAGGCCCGTCACCCCGGCGACGCGCTCGCGGATGCGGGCCACCCTGGCGTGGTGCCCGACGGGGTACTGGGGCAGGCCGTCGGTCCACCGGGTGACACGGGTCCCCATCGGCGCGGCGTCCAGGCCCGTCGCCTCGCGCAGGTCGTGCCGCGAGACGGCCACGAGGTCCGCGTCCTCGCGCCCCAGGACCTCGGTCTCGCCGTACCGCCCGACGGACGTCCTCAGCACGACCACGTCCGGGTCCTCGTCGGCGATCCAGCCCCACTTCTGGGACGCGAAGGTCGACGCCTTGATCGTGCGCCCGTCGACCGGCGGTACGAGGAAGCCGCTGCCCTCGGGCAGAGCGAGGTCGGCCCGGCGGTAGGCGAGGGTGACGAGGGCCATGGACGCGTACTCGACCGTGCGCAGTTCGGCGGCCGCCTCGGGGGACGCGGTGCGCAGCAGGCGGGCGGCCTCCGGGGCGGGGGCCGCGACGACCACCGCGTCCGCCGCGAGGACGTGGCCCTCGGTCAGGACCTCCCAGCCCCCGGGGGTGCGGAGCAGTCCGTCCGCCGGGCTCTTCAGCAGGATCTCGCCGCCCCGCGCCCGCACCGACTCCGCAACCGCGAGGGGAAGCCGTCCGACACCGCCCTCGATGCCCATGAACACCGGGCCCGGCTGGGGGGCCGAGGCCGCCTTCGCCTGGATCTCGCGGACCGCCTCCGTCAGCGAATCGTGCGTCCGGGCGGCCTGGAAGAGCTGCGGGACGGCGGAGCGCATCGAGATGCGGTACGCGTCACCCGCGTAGACGCCGCCGAGCAGGGGCTCCACCAGTCGGTCGACGACCTCGCGCCCGAGCCGCGCCGCCACGTACTCCCCCACGGCCACGTCGTCGCCGACCTCCGTGCGCGGCAGCCGGGCGTCCCGCTCGATACGGCGCAGACCCTCGTCGGACAGGACGCCGGACAGCGCGGCCGCGGTGCCGGGGACGCCCATGACGTGTCCCTTGGGCATCGGGCGCAGGGCGCCGCGCGTCCAGATCGAGGCGGCCGCCGTGGCGGGCGGCTGGAGCCGGTCCGCGAGGCCCACCTCGCGGGCGAGCGCCACCGCCTCGGGCCGCCGCGCCAGCATCGACTCGGCTCCCAGGTCGACCCGCACGCCTGCGATCTCGCCGGGCAGCAGCTTTCCGCCCACCCGGTCCGACGCCTCGAGCACCGTCACGCGCGCGCCCCGGTCCAGCAGCCGGTGGGCGGCGGCCAGCCCCGCGATCCCGCCTCCGATGACGACGACATGCCCCGCGACGTCCGCGCGGGCCTCCCTTGTGCTCATGGCTCCCAGCCTCTCAGACGCCACCGGCACTTCCGCGGGCGCCCGGTCCCGCGGGCGGCTGTGCGCCAGGGCCGCGTCGCCCGCCGCGTGCGACGGCATCGTCCATACGGTGTCCCCCATGGCTGCACAGAGCGGCCGAGCCCGGTGACGTGGTCAGGCGGGACGGGGAGTTGAGCTCGCGTGAGAGCGGTCTCGAGGCGCCGATCGCCCGGCAGACGTCCGGCTAGGACCACACCGGCCCGGCACGCTCCCGCCCCGCACTCCCCTTCGCGGTGTTCGGGCCGCTTCCGGCGCTGCCGTGGGTGCGGATCGCGCGCATCCGCCCGCCGGGGCGAGCGCGACTGAAATGCCCTGCCCCCGTAGCGTGTTCGTATGAGCATGAGCCGTACGAGTCGTTCCCGGGAGCGCCTGGTCGTCATCGGTGGCGACGCAGCGGGCATGTCCGCCGCGTCGCAGGCGCGCCGTCTCAAGGGCCCCGACGAGCTGGAGGTCGTGGCGTTCGAGCGCGGCCACTTCTCGTCCTACTCGGCGTGCGGGATCCCTTACTGGGTGGGTGGTGACGTCGCCACCCGGGACGAGTTGATCGCCCGTACGCCGCAGGAACACCGGGCGCGCGACATCGACCTGCGGATGCGGACCGAGGTCACGGAGATCGATGTCGAGGGCGGTCGCGTGCGCACGCGGGACGTCGACACGGGTGCCGAGGGGTGGACGTCGTACGACCGGCTCGTGATAGCGACGGGTGCCCGCCCGATCCGACCCGACCTGCCCGGCGCCGACGGGCCGGGGGTGCACGGGGTGCAGACCCTGGACGACGGCCAGGCCCTGCTGGACTCGCTGGCCGCCACGCGGGGCCGCCGGGCGGTCGTCGTCGGCGCCGGATACATCGGTGTGGAGATGGCCGAGGCGATGATCAACCGCGGCTACGAGGTCACCGTCGTCAACCGCGGCAGCGAGCCCATGGCCACGCTCGACCCGGACATGGGCCGCCTCGTGCACCGGGCCATGGAGGGACTCGGCATCACCATGGTGAACGACGCCGGGGTCACCAAGATCCTCACCAGCGAGGACGGGCAGGTCCGGGCGGTCGGGACGGAAGCCGCCGAATACCCGGCGGACGTGGTGGTCCTCGGCATCGGTGTGCGCCCGGAGACGGCGCTCGCCAAGGCCGCCGGACTGCCGCTCGGCGACCACGGCGGGCTGCTCACCGACCTGGCGATGCGGGTGCGCGGCCAAGAGAACATCTGGGCGGGCGGCGACTGCGTCGAGGTCCTCGACCTGGTTTCCGGACGCGAACGGCACATCGCGCTGGGCACGCACGCCAACAAGCACGGGCAGGTGATCGGCACCAATGTGGGCGGCGGCTACGCCACGTTCCCGGGGGTCGTGGGCACGGCGGTGAGCAAGGTCTGCGACCTGGAGATCGCCCGCACGGGCCTGCGCGAGAAGGACGCGCGCCGGGCGGGGCTCCAGTACGAGACGGTCACCATCGAGTCGACCAGTCGCGCGGGCTACTACCCGAACGCCGCGCCGATGACGGTGAAGATGCTCGCCGAGCGCCGCACCGGCCGGCTGCTCGGCGTCCAGATCGTCGGCCGTGAGGGCGCGGCCAAGCGCGTCGACATCGCTGCCGTAGCACTGACCGCACGCATGACGGTGGAGGAGATGACCGCCCTGGACCTGGGCTACGCGCCCCCGTTCTCACCGGTGTGGGACCCGATCCTGGTGGCGGCCCGCAAGGCGACCGCGGCGGTGCGAAGAAACGCCGGGTAGGCAGGGCAGGAGGAGCGCACCCCGTCAAGGGCGCGGACCCGCTCACGCCGTTTCGTGCTGCCCGTTCGTTCCGTTGATCCGCTCGATGGCCTGACGTGCCTGCTCGGCCGGAGGCCGGGACGGCAGGGACGCCACGGACGCACTGGACGGCACGGCGGCCGACTGCGGCGCGGCCGACGGCTTCGCGTGGGCGGCCGGCCGCGTGGAGCGCAACCGGTGGCTGACGGCCTCGTCGAGGGTGACGGGACGCTGCATCTGGGTGGCGAGCCGGCCGGCCTCCTGGCCGAGCCGGGCGACGTCCTCCCAGGGCAGGTGGATCACCAGGGCGAGCTCGGCCTCGCCGTCGGGCAGAGCGTGTATCGGAGGGGTCCTTCGGTCGTTCATCGCCTGTCCTCACGTCGTCCCCGCGACACGCCTTCCCCCCGCCGCGGGCGGTTGAGGAGACATACGCACACGCGGACCGACGCGTTCACCGATTCGCCCGGCCCGTCCAGGGCACTAATTCCTTGTGGTCATACCCGTCCATGACGAGAACCCGGTGCGCCGTACGCCCTATGTGACGTACGCGCTGATCGCGGCCAACTTCCTGGTTTTCCTGTCCACCCCGGGTCTGACGGGCTCGGTGGCGGGATGGAGCGGCCTGTCCCAGCTGTGTCATCTCCAGGCATTCCTGGAGCACTACGCGGCGGTGCCGCGCGAGTTGATCCATGACCGGTTCCCGCGGCTCGTCCCCACGGGCGCGACGGGCATCGGCCCGAACGGCCCGGGCTGTGTGGTGGCCCCGCCGACCTACCACAAGTCACCGCCGCTGTCGGTCCTCACCGCGATGTTCCTGCACGGCAGCTGGCTGCATCTGCTGGGGAACATGCTCTTCCTGCTGATCTTCGGCAACAACATCGAGGACCGCCTGGGCCACATCCGCTACGCGCTGTTCTATGTGGTGTGCGGGTACGCGGCGGCGTACGGCTTCGCGTACCTCAATGACTTCTCGGGGGCCCCGCTGATCGGCGCGTCGGGTGCCATCGCGGGTGTGCTCGGCGCGTATCTGGCCCTCTATCCCCGGGCCAGGGTCTGGGTCCTGGTCCCGTTCCTGATCTTCCTGCCCCTGCGGCTGCCCGCCTGGATCGTGCTCGGCTTCTGGTTCGCGCTGCAGGCGCTCTACTCCTACGGGGGCGCCGTCTCCTCGGCCGGGACCGTGGCGTACGCGGCCCATGTGGTCGGCTTCATCGTGGGCATGATCCTGGCCTGGCCGCTGCGTCCGGGCACCCCGCCGCCGCCCGAGCCGCGCGGCCTGCTGTGGGGCAGGCAGGCGCGGCACGGTTGGTGAGCCGCAGGCGCACGGCAGGAGGACGCGCGGGACGGCGGAGGAGCCGCAGGGACGCGCTGGACGGCGAGTGAGCCGAAGGGGCGCGCCGGAGGCGAACCGGAGCCGTAAAAACCGAAGGCGAACCGGAGCCGTAAAAAGAGGAAGGGGCGTCAGCGCGCCGTCTGCGCGTGGACGTACTCCACGAGCCGGGTGAGGCTGTCCGGGTCGGTGGAGGGCATCACGCCGTGGCCGAGGTTGAAGACGTGGCCCTCGAGTCCGGCGGCGGCGCCCAGCACCTCGCGCGTCTTGGCTTCGACGGCCTCCGTCGGGGCGAAGAGGACCGCCGGGTCCAGATTGCCCTGGAGGGCCTTGCCCGGACCGACGCGGCGGGCCGCCTCGTCGAGCGGGACGCGCCAGTCGACACCGACGACGTCCGCGCCGGCCTCGCCCATCAGCCCGAGGAGCTCGCCGGTGCCGACACCGAAGTGGATGCGGGGAACGCCGTACCCTTCGACGGCCCGGAAGACCTTGGCCGAGGCGGGCATGACCGAGCGGCGGTAGTCGGCGGGAGCGAGGGCACCGGCCCAGGAGTCGAAGAGCTGGACGGCCGAGGCGCCCGCCTCGATCTGGACCTTCAGAAAAGCGGCCGTGATGTCCGCGAGCCGGTCCACCAGGTCGGCCCACAGCTGCGGGTCACCGTACATGAGCGCCTTGGTGTGCTCGTACGTGCGCGAGGGGCCGCCCTCGATGAGGTAGCTCGCCAGCGTGAAGGGCGCGCCCGCGAAACCGATCAGCGGTGTCTCGCCCAGCTCGGCGGTGAGCAACTGGACGGCCTCCGTGACGTACGAGACGTCCTCGGGGGTCAGGTCGCGCAAGCGGGCCAGGTCGGCGCGGGAGCGGATCGGTTGCTCGACGACGGGGCCGACGCCGGGCTTGATGTCGAGGTCGAGACCGATGGCCTTGAGCGGGACGACGATGTCGCTGAAGTAGATCGCCGCGTCCACGCCGTGCCGGCGTACGGGCTGCAGCGTGATCTCGGTGACCAACTCGGGCCGCATGCAGGACTCGAGCATGGGGATGCCCTCGCGCACCTTGCGGTACTCGGGCAGGGAGCGTCCGGCCTGCCGCATGAACCACACCGGTGTGTGCGGCACCGGCTCGCGCCTGCACGCCTTCAGGAAGGCGGAGTCGTACGTCGCTGTCGGCTGGCCCGTCGCGGGGCGGTCATTGACACTCACGCCAAGAAGTCTCGCACGCCGCACGGACAGCGGACTCCGGGGGCGGTGGCGGCCCGGCAGGAGCGCCCCGAGGGGCGCGGGGCCGTGACCTCGCGCGGCTCCGCCGCGGAACGCGACCGGTCACGGGCGACCCGCGGCCGCCGCTCGATCCGATTCCCCTTGGCGAGCGGGCGCCCGTTCGCACCCCCGACGGCAGCGCCCACAGCCACCCCGCGCGGTTCCCGGCCAAACCGCCGGAGGCCGACGGCAAAGGGTGTCTCTACCTGCGAAATCGCTTTCTTCCCCTTAACCTTCCCCGCATGGCTGCGGCTCAGGGACAACCGACGGACGGCGCTGGCGGAATGGACGACGCGGAGGAGGGGGACCCCAATGGGACGGAGACGGCTCCGCTGCCGTTCCGCACCGCGGTCGACGCGCTACGGACCGCGCGGCTGCGGCCGGAGATCGAGATCGAGCCGACACGTCCCCCGCAGCGGCTCGCCCCGTTCACGTACGCGCTGGAGGCGGCCGTCGTCCAGGAGGACGAGGACCTGGCCGACGGACGTCTCGTCCTGCTGCACGACCCGGCCGGGCACGACGCCTGGCAGGGCTCCTTCCGTCTGGTCACGCTCGTGCGCGCGGAACTCGAACCGGAGATGGCCGCCGACCCACTGCTGCCCGAGGTGTGCTGGTCCTGGCTGACCGGCGCGCTCCAGTCCCGCGGACTGGCGTACGGCGAGCCGAGCGGCACCGTCACCCGCGCGAGCTCGCACTACTTCGGCGGACTCGCCGCACGCCCGGCCGCCTCACAGATCGAGATCCGTGCCTCCTGGACGCCCCGCGAAGGTGTCGGCGGTGTCCCGGACACGGCCGCCCACCTGGCCTCCTGGTGCGACCTGCTGTCCCAGGTGGCCGGCCTGCCCCCGGCGGCCCCGGGCGACACCTCGGTGGTGACCCTGCCGCAGCGCCGGGGGCCCCAGTCCCGCTGACGCCACCGCGCCTTCCGCATCTTCCGGCCCACTCCGACGAGGGGCGGTGCCGCGTGCCCGTCCCGCAGCGCCCCTCGTCAGTTCGAGGTTGACGTTTCTTGCCATCTCTTTGTCGATACGGCCACTTTCAGCCGCATATCGACAACGGAGCGAACCGATTCGATCTTCGGTTGATCGCTCGCGCGTCCGAATTGCACGGATTGTTACTCACCAAATCGTGATCATTCTCTAAAGGAGCACGAGTTTGGTGCCGAAGACGACTGTGACCTTGAAAGCACGGTTCGTCTCGGCTTCATCCCCAGAGCCGGCCCCGTCCCGCACCCGCACCCCCTCCAGGAGGCCTGGTGTCCGTTCTCCTCGAGCAGCCCGCAAGCCTGGTCGCCTATCGCCCCAACAAGCCGACCGCCATGGTCGTCGTGGCCGACCCACGCGTCCGTTCCACCGTCACCCGCCACCTGTGGGCCCTCGGAGTGCGCGACGTCATCGAGGCGTCGTCGATCGCGGAGGCCCGACCCCGTATCGGCAACCCGCGCGACATCTGCGTCGCCGACGTCCACCTACCCGACGGCTCCGGCCTCACCCTCCTCTCGGAGACCCGCGCCGCGGGGTGGCCCAACGGTCTCGCCCTGTCCGCCGCCGACGACATCGGCGCGGTCCGCAACGCCCTGGCGGGCGGCGTCAAGGGCTACGTCGTCACCGGCACGCGCACCAACGTCGGACTCCCCACCCGGCCCGGCGCCGCCCCCATCGGCGCCGCCGCCGCGCGCCTGCACCGCCGCCCCCCGGGTGCCCCGAGCCACCCGGGCGGCTACCGCGAGCTGTCGGGCCGCGAGGTCGAGGTGCTGCGCCTGGTCGCCGAGGGCCAGTCGAACAAGGCGATCGGCGTCTCCATGGGGCTGTCCGCGCTGACCGTCAAGAGCCACCTCGCCCGCATCGCCCGCAAGCTCGGCACCGGCGACCGCGCCGGGATGGTGGCGGTGGCCCTGCGAACCGGCATCATCCACTGACCCGTATCCCACTGCCGCCCCCTGCTCCGCGTCCGCAACGAGCCGCTGCCGACCCGGATCAGGGACTCCCTCGGCCCCGGTGCGCCCCCCGATGGACCGCGCACACCCGAATCCCCCGCCGCCCCAAGTGAGACGTGACTGGATTGCGCCCCTCCACCGCCCGTCGACGGAACGTTCCGTCGGCGGGCGTACTCCATCCACAGATACCCTTGACAGGTGACCGACGCCCAAGAGACCGCAGCAGACAGCCCACTGCGAACCACCGGAGGCGCCCCTCCGGACGACCTCGAAGCGGCGCCGATCCCCTTGCTCGAGCCGCGAGACGGCGTGCCGCCCGTGATCGCCGACGAGGCCTCGCTCGCCGAGGCGATCGCCGCCTTCGCCGCTGGCACCGGCCCCGTGGCCGTCGACGCCGAACGAGCCTCCGGCTACCGCTACGGCCAGCGCGCCTATCTGGTGCAACTGCGCCGCGAGGGCGCCGGCACCGCGCTGATCGACCCCGCGGCCTGCCCCGACCTGTCCGGCCTGGGCGAGGCGCTCGGCGGTGTGGAGTGGGTGCTGCACGCCGCCACCCAGGACCTGCCGTGCCTGCGCGAAATAGGCATGATGCCGTCCCGTCTGTTCGACACCGAGCTCGCCGGGCGGCTCGCCGGGTTCCCCCGGGTGGGGCTCGGCGCCATGGTGGAGGGCGTCCTGGGCTTCGTCCTGGAGAAGGGCCACTCCGCCGTCGACTGGTCGACACGGCCCCTGCCCGAGCCGTGGCTGCGCTACGCGGCCCTGGACGTCGAGCTGCTCGTCGACCTGCGGGACGCCCTGGAGAAGGAGCTGGACCGGCAGGGCAAGCTGGAGTGGGCCCATCAGGAGTTCGAGGCGATCGCCTCCGCGCCGCCGGCGGAGCCGCGCAAGGACCCCTGGCGCCGTACGTCCGGAATGCACAAGGTGCGCCGCCGCCGGCAGATGGCGGCCGTGCGGGAGCTGTGGCAGACCCGGGACCGCATCGCGCAGCGCCGGGACGTCTCGCCGGGCAAGGTTCTCGGGGACGCGGCGATCATCGAGGCCGCGCTGGCCCTCCCGGCGAACGTGCACGCCCTGGCGGCGCTCGCCGGCTTCGGGCACCGCATGGGTCGGCGCCAGCTGGAGCAGTGGCAGGCCGCGATCGACCGCGCCAAGGTGCTGCCCGAGGCCGAGCTGCCGCAGCCGGGCCAGCCGGTGACCGGGCCCCCTCCGCCGCGCGCGTGGGCCGACAAGGACCCGGCGGCCGCGGCACGGCTGTCGGCGGCGCGGGCCGCGGTGTCGGCACTGGCCGAGCGGCTGAACATGCCGCAGGAGAACCTGATCGCTCCGGATACGGTGCGGAGGCTGTGCTGGGAGCCGCCGAAGTCCGCCGACGCCGAGTCGGTGGGCGCCGCTCTCGCGCGGCACGGGGCGCGGCCGTGGCAGGTCGACCAGGTGACGCCGGTACTGGTGACGGCCGTGTCCGTGGGTGCTTGACCGCCGCGGGCGTTTCTGCCGGACGACGGATGCGGCTCTTCTCCGGTCGTCCGCGCCGAAGCGGCGGAGCGGCACAGATCCGGGGCGCACACGTCCGGAACCGCTTCGCCGCCCGCCGGGATGTTTCCCCGGTGCGCGCCGAAGGCGTCCCGGTAGCGGTACGGCGACGTCGAGATCACGCCAAGATCCTCGATACCCGGGGTCCGGCGCACCGCCGACGGTGTGACCTTCACCGCTTGGGTCCTCGGGGCTGTGCAGCTTGGTTACCCACAAGTAGCATGAAGCTGAGCGCGCGCTCAGCGCATCGCAGCAGTGCCATCCCGCACCCTGGAGGAGAGCCATCGTGCCTCGTACCGTCAGGGACGTCGTCTTCGTAGACGGCGTCCGCACCCCGTTCGGCAAGGCGGGCCCGAAGGGCATCTACCACGAGACCCGCGCCGACGACCTCGTCGTGAAGGCGATCCGGGAGCTGCTGCGCCGCAACCCGGGTCTCGACCCGAAGAAGATCGACGAGGTCGCCATCGCCGCGACCACCCAGATCGGCGACCAGGGCCTCACCCTCGGCCGTACGGCGGGAATCCTCGCCGGTCTCCCGCAGTCCGTCCCCGGCTACTCCATCGACCGTATGTGCGCGGGCGCGCTGACGGCCGTGACGACCACGGCGGGCTCCATCGCGTTCGGCGCCTACGACGCCGTCATCGCCGGTGGTGTCGAGCACATGGGCCGCCACCCGATGGGCGAGGGCGTGGACCCGAACCCCCGCTTCGTGAGCGAGAAGCTGGTCGACGAGTCCGCCCTGTTCATGGGCATGACCGCGGAGAACCTGCACGACCGCTACCCGCAGATCACCAAGCTGCGGACCGACGAGTACGCCGTGCGCTCGCAGGAGAAGGCCGCCAAGGCATACGCCAACGGCAAGATCCAGCAGGACCTGGTCCCGATCTCCGTCCGTCGTACCAACCCCGAGGCCGGCGAGACGGGCTGGGGCCTGGTCACGGCCGACGAGCCGATGCGCCCGGGCACCACGCTGGAGAATCTGGCCGGCCTGAAGACGCCGTTCCGCGTCCACGGCCGGGTCACCGCGGGCAACGCGGCCGGTCTGAACGACGGCGCCACGGCCTCGATCATCGCGTCCGAGGACTTCGCCCGCGAGAACGACCTGCCGGTCAAGATGCGTCTCGTCTCGTACGCCTTCGTGGGCGTCGAGCCGGAGGTCATGGGCTACGGCCCGATCCCGGCGACGGAGAAGGCCCTCGCCAAGGCGGGTCTCTCCATCTCCGACATCGGCCTGTTCGAGATCAACGAGGCCTTCGCCGTCCAGGTCCTGGCCTTCCTCGACCACTACGGCATCGCGGACGACGACGAGCGCGTCAACCAGTACGGCGGCGCCATCGCCTTCGGTCACCCGCTCGCCTCCTCCGGCGTCCGGCTGATGACGCAGCTGGCCCGCCAGTTCGAGGAGCAGCCGCAGGTCCGTTACGGCCTGACCACCATGTGCGTCGGCTTCGGCATGGGCGCGACGGTCATCTGGGAGAACCCGCACTTCGAGGGGGACAAGTGAGCACCACCGCTGAGCTGTTGAAGGGTGCGGCCGAGCTGTTCCCGGACGAGGTCGTGACCCAGGCGCACGTGCGCCACCTCGACCTGCCGTCGGGCGCCGGCCGGTTCGCCCTGATCACGCTGGACAACGGCTTCGACCACACCAAGCCGACCACCTTCGGACCCCAGTCGCTGGCGAACCTCAACACCGCCATCGACCAGGTCGAGAAGGAGGCGGCCGACGGCGACATCGTCGGCGTCGGCATCACCGGCAAGCCGTTCATCTTCGCGGTCGGCGCCGACCTCAAGGGCGTCGAGCTGCTGAAGAAGCACGAGGACGCGCTGGCCATCGGCAAGGGCGGCCACGAGGTCTTCAAGCGCCTGGCCGCGCTCGCGGTCCCCACCTTCGCGTACTACAACGGCGCGGCGATGGGCGGCGGCGTCGAGGTCGGCCTGCACTGCACCTACCGCACGGTGTCCGCGGCCCTCCCGGCGTTCTCCCTGCCCGAGGTGTTCCTGGGTCTGGTCCCGGGCTGGGGCGGCTGCACGCTGCTGCCGAACCTGATCGGCGCCGACAAGGCCGTCTCGGTCGTCATCGAGAACTCCCTCAACCAGAACAAGCAGCTCAAGGGCGCGCAGGTCTACGAACTCGGCATCGCCGACGCGATCTTCGAGGGCGCCGACTTCCTCGAGCAGTCGCTGATCTGGACGGCGTCCGTCCTCAACGGCGAGATCACGGTCGAGCGCCCGGTGATCGACCGCAGCGAGGCCTGGGACCAGGCCGTCGAGCGCGGCCGCTTCATCGCCGACGGCAAGGTGCACGGCGCGGCCCCGGCCGCGTACCGCGCGCTGGACATCATCGCGGCTGCGAAGAACGGCGACCTGCAGCAGGGCTACGACGCCGAGGACCGGGCCCTCGCGGACCTGATCATGGGCGGCGAGCTGCGCGCGGGCATCTACGCGTTCAACCTCGTCCAGAAGCGCGGCAAGCGCCCCGCCGGTGCCCCGGACAAGAGCCTGGCGCGCCCGGTGACGAAGGTCGGCGTGGTCGGCGCGGGCCTGATGGCCAGCCAGCTGGCCCTGCTCTTCCTGCGCCGCCTGGAGGTTCCGGTCGTCCTCACGGACATCGACCAGGAGCGCATCGACAAGGGTGTGGGCTATGTCCACGCCGAGATCGACAAGCTGCTCGGCAAGGGCCGCATCAACCAGGACAAGGCCAACCGCCTCAAGGCGCTGGTGTCCGGTGTCCTGGACAAGGCCGAGGGCTTCTCCGACGCGGACTTCGTCATCGAGGCCGTGTTCGAGGAGATCGGCGTCAAGCAGCAGGTGTTCGCCGAGGTCGAGGCGGTCGCGCCGGCACACGCGATCCTGGCGACCAACACCTCCTCCCTCTCGGTGACGGAGATGGCGTCGAAGCTGAAGCACCCCGAGCGGGTCGTCGGCTTCCACTTCTTCAACCCGGTCGCGGTGCTGCCGCTCCTCGAGATCGTCCGCGGCGAGAACACCGACGACGCGTCGCTGGCCACGGCGTTCGCCGTCGCCAAGAAGCTGAAGAAGACCGCGGTGCTGGTGAAGGACGCCCCGGCGTTCGTCGTCAACCGCATCCTCACCCGCTTCATGGGCGAGATCCAGAACGTCATCGACGAGGGCACCCCGGTCGAGGTCGCCGAGAAGGCGGTCGAACCCCTGGGCCTGCCTATGTCCCCGCTGGTCCTCCTCGAGCTGGTCGGCCCGGCGATCGGCCTGCACGTCTCGGAGACCCTCAACAGGGCCTTCCCGGACCGCTTCAAGGTCTCCCCGAACCTCAAGGCGGTCGTCGAGGCGGGCAAGCGCGGCTTCTACGTCTACGACAGCGGCAAGCCGGAGCTGGATCCGGAGGTCGCCGCGCTCCTGAAGCAGGGCGACACGGTCCTGACCGACGAGCAGGTCCGCGCCCGCGTCCTGGACGCGGTGGCCCGGGAGATCGGCCTGATGCTCGAGGAGGGCGTCGTCGCCGAGGCCCAGGACATCGACCTCTGCCTCATCACGGGCGCCGGCTGGCCCTTCCACCTGGGCGGCATCACGCCGTACCTGGACCGCGAGGGCGTCTCCGAGCGCGTGAACGGCAAGAAGTTCCTGGCCCCGGGCGTGGCGAGCGTCCCGGCGTAAGGTCCGTCCCGGTCAGCGCGGTCCACTCGGTTCGCGCACCGCTCGGTCCACCTGTTCCACCCGTGAAGGGGCGGACCGCACGGCGAAGTTCCGTGCGGTCCGCCCCTTCCGTGCTGCTGGTGGGGCGCTTCGGGCGCCGTTCCCGGTCGTCTCCGTGCGCACGGTCACCCCTGGCTTTCGGCGACCTCGGGGATTCGGCGACCCCGGCGACCTCGGCGACCTCGGCCGGAAGCCGAACAGGGTTCTGTGCGCTCCTTGGAGGTGGACAGGGCGGAAGTCCGGGCCGCTCCCCCACTCCGAGCAACCGCCGAGCGGGTGGGGCGGGCTCGTGCGAGGGTGGAGAGCATGAGTGCCCCGCCCCTTGTGATCGTGGACGCCGCCAACGTGGTCGGGTCGGTGCCCGACGGGTGGTGGCGGGACCGGCGGGGCGCCGCGGAGCGCCTGCGGGACCGGCTCGTGCGGTACGCCGGGGAGGGACTGCCCGGCCGCCAAGGGCCGTTGGAGCTGGTGCTCGTGGTCGAGGGCGCGGCACGCGGGGTGGAGTCCGTGCCCGGAGTCCGGGTGGAGGCGGCACCCGGCAGCGGCGACGACCGCATCGTCGAGCTGGTCGCGGAGGCCGGGAGCCGTCCAGTGCTGGTCGTCACGGCGGACCGCGAGCTGCGGCGCCGGGTGAGCGAACTGGGCGCCGAGGTCACGGGCCCCCGCACGGTGCGGGACGAGGAACCGCCGGCGGGTCGCGGCTAAGGGCTGTCCCGTAATCCCCGGTGGATCGGCGCGCGGCGTCAGATGCGGTGCATCGCAAGGCGGAGGGTCGTCCTCCTACTGGGCGTATTCGGTCGATCCGACAACGCAGCGAGGTGCCGTAGCTGTCGTCGTGCGCCCGCCGGGGATTACGGGACGGCCCTTGGGCACCTTTCACGCGGACGCCCTCTCACCTGGTCGCCCGCGCCTCCTCCTCGATGCCCACCCGGCTGTGCGAGCGCCCGTAGAGGAAGTACACGGCGCAGCCGATGACCAGCCAGATCGCGAACCGCAGCCAGGTCTCGGCCGGCAGGTTCAGCATCAGCCACAGCGAGGCGCACACCGACAGGATCGGCACCACCGGAACGAACGGGGTGCGGAAGGCGCGATGCAGATCGGGGCGCGTCCGGCGCAGGACGACCACGCCGATCGCCACGACGATGAAGGCGAAGAGCGTGCCGATGTTGACCAGTTCGGCGAGTTCGCTGAGGCTCGTGAAGCCCGCGACGACGGCGATGACCACGCCGAGCAGGATGGTGGGCCGGTGCGGGGTCTTGAAGCGCGGGTGGACGCGGGAGAAGAAGCGCGGCAGCAGTCCGTCGCGGCTCATCGCGAAGAAGATCCGGCTCTGGCCCAGCAGCAGGATCAGACAGACGGTCGTCAGGCCGATCGCGGCACCGAAGCTGATCACGCCCGCGTAGAACGGATGCCCGATGGCCTTGAACGCGTCGGCGAGCGGGGCGTCCACGGTCAGCCGGGTGTAGTGCTCCATCCCGGTGACGACGATCGACACCGCCACGTACAGCACGGTGCAGATGAGGAGGGAGCCGAGGATGCCGCGCGGCATGTCGCGCTGCGGGTTCTTGGTCTCCTCGGCGGTCGTGGCCACGATGTCGAAGCCGATGAACGCGAAGAAGACCACGGACGCGGCGGTGAAGATGCCCATCACCCCGTAGTTGGACGGCGCCCAGCCGGCGAGCAGCTGGATGAGCGGGGCCTTGAGGCTGCCGCCCGCCGCCACCGGTTGCGCGTTCGGGATGAACGGCTCGTAGTTGTGGCCGTTGATGAAGAAGGCGCCCCCGATGATCACGATCAGCACCACGGTCACCTTGATGGCGACGACCAGCTGGGTGACCCGGGCCGAGAGCTTCATGCCGAGGACGAGGATCGCGGTGAGCACGAGGACGAGCGCGGCGGCGAGGATGTCGAAGCCGAACCCGTGCGCCCCCTCCCGGCCGCCGAGACGGCCGGGCAGATGCCAGCCCGCGTTGTCGAGCAGCGAGCGGATGTACCCGGACCAGCCGACGGCGACCACCGCCGTGCCCAGCGCGAACTCCAGGACCAGGTCCCAGCCGATGATCCAGGCCGGCAGCTCTCCGAGCGTGGCGTACGAGAACGTGTACGCCGACCCCGCGACCGGGACCGTGGAGGCGAACTCCGCGTAGCAGAGGGCCGCGAGCGCGCAGACGACGCCGGCCACGACGAAGGAGAGCGAGACGGAGGGTCCCGCGTTCTCCTTGGCGACCTTGCCGGTCAGCACGAAGATGCCGGTGCCGATGATGACACCGACACCGAACACGGTCAGATCCAGCGCCGTCAGGGTTTTCTTGAGCGCGTGCTCGGGTTCCTCCGTGTCCTGGATCGACTGCTCGACGTTCTTCGTCCGGAAGAGGGTGCTGCTCACGGGCCTGCCTCCCACGCTTGCCGTCCCCGACATGATCGAGAGGGTGTCCAGTCCGTATGCCCCGTGTGGGTTCGATTCACGCAAATGGGCCGGTTTCACCACCGTAAAGGGCGGTGAAACCGGCCCGTGCGGACCGTCCGGTCACCTCAGTCGCGTGCGGACTCCACCGAGTCCACGGCGCGGGCCGCGCTCGTACGGCCGAACCGGCCGTCGAGCTTGGAGACGAGCCCGGTGACCTGGCGGGCGATGTCCGGCGCGGTCAGGCCGATCTCCGCCAGGACTTCCTTGCGGGACGCGTGGTCGAGGAAGCGCGGCGGGATGCCGAAGTCGCGCAGCGGGACGTCGACGCCCGCGTCGCGCAGAGCCTGCGCGATCGCCGAACCGACACCGCCGGCGCGGGAGTTGTCCTCGACCGTGACGACCACGCGGTGCCGCTCGGCGAGCGGGGCCAGCGCCTCGTCGACGGGCTTGACCCAGCGCGGGTCGACGACGGTGGTGGAGATGCCCTGCTTGTCGAGGAGAGCGGCGATCTCCAGGCACATGGGCGCGAGCGCGCCGACGGAGACCAGCAGCACGTCGGGCACGGCGGCCTCCGCCTTGCGCAGCACGTCCATGCCACCGACCGTGCCCACGGCGGGGACAGCAGGTCCGACGACACCCTTGGAGTAGCGCAGCACGGTCGGCGCGTCGTCGACCTCGACCGCCTCGCGCAGCTGGGCGCGCAGCTGTTCGGCGTCGCGCGGGGCGGCGATCCGCAGACCCGGCACGACCTGGAGCATCGACATGTCCCACATGCCGTTGTGCGAGGCACCGTCGTCGCCGGTCACGCCGGCCCGGTCGAGCACGAAGGTCACCCCGCACTTGTGCAGGGCGACGTCCATGAGGACCTGGTCGAAGGCGCGGTTGAGGAAGGTCGCGTACACCGCGAAGACCGGGTGCAGTCCACCGGTGGCGAGGCCGGCCGCGGAGACCGCGCCGTGCTGCTCGGCGATGCCGACGTCGTAGATGCGGTTCGGGAAGACATCCGCGAACTTCTTCAGGCCCACGGGCTGCAGCATCGCCGCGGTGATGGCGACGATGTCCTCGCGCTCACGGCCGAGCCTGACCATCTCGTCGCCGAAGACGGAGGTCCAGCTGGCGGCGCCCGCCTTGATGGGCAGCCCGGTGTCGGGGTGGATCGGGCCGATGCCGTGGAAGCGGTCGGCCTCGTCCTGCTCGGCGGGCTTGTAGCCGCGGCCCTTCTCGGTGAGGCAGTGCACGATGACCGGGCCGCCGAACCGCTTGGCTCGGGCCAGCGCCGACTCCAGGGCCTCGATGTTGTGGCCGTCGATCGGGCCGACGTACTTCAGGCCCAGGTCCTCGAACATGCCCTGCGGGGCGATGAAGTCCTTCAGGCCCTTCTTGGCGCCGTGCAGCGTCTCGTAGAGGGGCTTGCCGACGACGGGCGTGCGCTCCAGCAGGTCCTTGCCGCGGGCCAGGAAGCGCTCGTAGCCGTCGGTGGTGCGCAGGGTGGCCAGATGGTTGGCGAGGCCGCCGATCGTGGGGGCGTAGGAACGCTCGTTGTCGTTGACGACGATGACCAGCGGGCGGTCCTTGGCGTCCGCGATGTTGTTGAGCGCCTCCCAGGCCATGCCGCCGGTGAGAGCGCCGTCACCGATGACTGCGACGACATGGCTGTCCCGCTCCAGAAGCTGGTTGGCCTTGGCCAGACCGTCGGCCCAGCCGAGAACCGTGGAGGCGTGCGAGTTCTCGATGATGTCGTGCTCGGACTCGGCACGCGAGGGATAGCCGGACAGTCCGCCCTTGCTGCGCAGCTGCGAGAAGTCCTGACGGCCGGTGAGCAGCTTGTGCACATAGGCCTGGTGACCGGTGTCGAAGAGGACTTTGTCCCTGGGCGAGTCGAAGACGCGGTGCAGGGCGATGGTGAGCTCGACCACACCGAGGTTGGGGCCCAGGTGGCCGCCGGTCTTGGACACGGCGTCGACGAGGAAGGTCCGGATCTCCTCTGCCAGCTGGTCCAGCTGCTCCAGGCTGAGCCGGTCCAGATCGCGCGGTCCCCTGATGCGGGTCAGCAGCGGCACCCGTGCCTCCTTGCAGTAGAGCTGTGTCGAGCTTGCCGGGCCCGTCGAGTCTAATGTTCCGTCTGTGCGGATCTTGGGCGGCCCTCACCTTGGCCGCCACACTTTCGCCACCCCATGACTGTGCCCGGTACCGCCATTGGTACCGGGCACAGGTCAAAGGGGGGTACGGCGAGTGGCTACGCCCGACCCGCGGTCTTCTGCGTCTTGCGGGTCACCGCGTCAATGACGACGGTGGCCAGCAGAACACCACCGGTGATCATGTACTGAACCGGCGAGGCGATGCCCTCCAGGGCGAGCCCGTACTGGATCGACACGATCACCAGCACACCGAGCAACGCGTTCCAGGTACGGCCGCGTCCACCGAACAGCGACGTGCCACCGATCACCGCCGCGGCGATCGCGTTCATCAGCAGGTCACCGCCACCGGCTCCCTGGTTGGCGGAGGCGATCTTCGAGGCGATGAACAGACCGCCGATCGCGGCGAACGTGCCGGAGATCGCGAAGACCGAGATCCGGACCATGGCCACGTTGATGCCGGCACGCCGGGAGGCCTCGACGCTGCCGCCGAGGGCGAAGATCTTCCGGCCGTACGCGGTGCGGCGCAGCACGAAGTCGGTGACCAGCAGGATGCCGATGAAGATCACGACAGCGAGCGGCAGGCCCTTGTACTGGTTGTAGACGGCTGCCACGGCGAAGGCGAGGACCGCCAGAAGCGCGGTGCGCAGGACGGTCTCGCTCAGCGGCCGGGACGGCACACCGGCGGCCTCGCGGCGCCTGTTGCCGAAGTAGGAGCTGAGGAAGTAGAGCACCGTCACCGCGACGGCGAGCCCGTATGCGGCGGCCACATCGGAGAAGTAGTAGCTGGTCAGCTTGGCGACGAGGCCCTCGCCGTCGAGGTTGATGGTGCCACTGTCGCCGAGGATCTGGAGCATGAAGCCGTTCCAGAACAGCAGACCGGCCAGGGTGACCGCGAAGGCGGGCACACCGATCTTCGCGAAGACGAAGCCGTGGAGCGCGCCGGCGACCGTACCCGTGAGGATGGCCAGTACGAAAGCGAGCCACGCGGACATGCCGTGCGTGACGGTCAGCACCGCGTAGGCGGCGCCCGCGACTCCGGAGACCGAGCCGACCGACAGGTCGATCTCGCCGAGCAGCAGCACGAAGACGATACCGACGGCGATCATGCCCGTGCCGACCATGGCGACGGAGATGTCGGAAAGGTTGCCCGCGGTGAGGAAGTTGGAGTTCAGGCTCTGGAAGATGATCCAGATGATCGCCAGACCGATGACGACCGGGATGGCACCGAGGTCACCCGCCTTCATCTTCCGCTTGAACTCGGTCAGGTAGCCCGCGAAGCCCTGTTCGCGCACCAGCAGCCGGGGGTCGACGGCGGTGACCGCCTGGGCGGCCGCCTCGGTGTTCTCCACGACGTGGTCCTCGGGAGGCGTGGAGGTCTTGTCGATGCTCACTTCTTGATCTCCCCATTGGTGCGCGCCGCACGACGGGTCACGGCGTTGTCCGTGGCGCCGGTGATGGCGGAGATGATCTCTTCCTGCGAGGTCGACTTGACCTCGAAGACGCCGTTGTTGCGCCCCAGACGGAGCACCGCCACCTTGTCGGCGACAGCCTTCACATCGGCCATGTTGTGGCTGATGAGGATCACGGCGTGGCCGCGTTCCCGCAGCCGCTCCACGAGGTCGAGCACCTGCGCGGTCTGCTCGACGCCGAGGGCGGCGGTGGGCTCGTCGAGGATGACCAGCTTCGGCTCACCGAGCATGGAGCGGGCGATGGCCACGGTCTGGCGCTGACCGCCGGAGAGCGAGGCGATCGGGATACGGACGCTGGGAATGCGGATCGACAGCGTGTCGAGGAGTTCGCGCGAGCGGCGCTCCATCTCCACCTCGTCCAGGACTCCGCGCCTGCGGATCTCCCGGCCCAGGTAGAGGTTGCCGACGACGTCGATGTTGTCGCACAGCGCGAGGTCCTGGTACACCGTCGCGATGCCAAGGTCCTGGGCGTCGTGCGGCTTGCTGATCTGGACCTTGCTGCCTTCCCATTCGATGGCGCCCTCATCGATGGGGTGCACGCCGGCGATCGTCTTGACCAGCGTGGATTTTCCGGCGCCGTTGTCGCCGACCAGGGCGACCACCTCACCGGCGTGGACCTCAAGCTCTACGTCGGTGAGCGCCTGAACGGCACCGAACCGCTTGGAGACCCCGCGCAACGCCAGCACGGGCGTAGCGGACACGTGAACCATCTCCTTCGCCGCCTGACCCGGCGGGAGGTTGTGCAGAAGTTTGGGGGGATATTCCGTCCGGCGCCCCGCAACGAGCTTGCGGGGCTGGTGAACACGGGGCGCCGGAGGAGCCTTTGTGTGCCAGTCCCGTACGGGAATTCAAGGACGAATTCCCGTACGGGGAAAGGACTCGGAGTCGCTTACTTCAGGCCGATCTTGTCGCAGGCCGCCTTGAACTGGGCGGTGCAGATGTCGGCGACCGTGTAGACGCCGTCCTTGACGACGGTGTCCTTGATGTTGTCCTTGGTCAGCGACTGCACCGGGACCAGGACCGACGGAACCTGCTTGGTGGTCGGGCTGTCGACCTTGTCCTTGGCTACCGAGTCGAGCGACTTGCCCTGGGCGAGCGCGACGGCCATCTCGGCGGCGGCGTCGGCCTCGGGGGCGTACGGCTTGTAGACGCTCATGTACTGGTCACCGGAGACGATGCGCTGCACACCGGCGAGCTCCGCATCCTGGCCGGTCACCGGGATGTTGGAGATGCCTGCGGCCTTGAGGGCGGTGATGATACCGCCGGCCATGCCGTCGTTGGCGGAGTAGACACCGACGATGTTCTGCTTGCCGAGGGCGGAGATGGCGCCCTCCATGTTGGTGTTGGCGTTCTCCGGCTTCCAGTCCTTGGTGTCGTACTCCTTGCCGACGTTCACCTTGCCGTCGAGCACCTCGTGGGCGCCCTTCTTGAACTGCGCGGCGTTCGGGTCGGTGACGGAGCCGTTCATCATCACTATCTTGCCGGACTTGGCCTTGTCGCCGAGGGCCTTGAGGAGGGCCTCGCCCTGGGTCTTGCCGACGGTCTCGTTGTCGAACGAGGTGTAGGCGCTGATGGGGCCCTGCGCCAGTCGGTCGTACGCGACGACGGGGATGCCGGCTTCCTTGGCCTTCTGGACGGAGTTCTGGATGGCCGCGGAGTCCACCGCGTCCACGATCAGCACGTCGACCTTGTTGGTGATCATGGTCTCGACCTGCTGGTTCTGCTGGCTCGCGTCCTGCTTGGCGTTGGCGTAGACGACCTCGCCCTTGCCGTTCGTGAGCTCCTTGACCTTCTTCTCGATCAAGGGACGGTCGAACTTCTCGTAGCGGGCGGTCTGGTTCTCGGGGAGAAGCAGACCGACCTTGATGGCGTCGCCCTTCTTGGCGCCGGAGGACGCCGAGGAAGAACCACCACCAGACTGCTTGGCGCTGCCGCAGGCGGCCAGCGAGACGGCCATGGCACCAGCAGCAACGGCAAAGGCCGCACGACGCATACGCGTGTTCACTTCACAAACCTCCCTGACGAGGCCGCGTCGTTGCGGCCGAGGTGGCTGGAAGTCAACTCGGCCGCAGGTTCGACGTCAAGAAGTAAATCCTTAACGAGATGGCAACGGTGCCATCCGTTCTCTAAGTGAAGACGGGTGCTACCGCGGGAAGCGTGCCATCCAAAAGGGTTGAATCGCCCATTTCGCTCAACGCGAGGGCCAGCGCTCCGAGCACCTCCGCACGGCCTCCGAGCGCCCCCGGCAGCACCGAGAGTTGACGTGCCGCGCTGGGGATCGCATACCGGCCGACCGACTCCCTGATGGGCCCGAGAACCAACTCCCCGGCTTCGGCGAGGTCACCACCCAGGACCACCCGGCTCGGGTTCAGCAGATTGCAGAGATTGGCGACTCCGCTGCCGATATGGCGCCCGACGTCGGCGATCACCCGACGGCAGCCCGGGTCCCCGTCCCGCGCAAGCCTGACCACGCCTTCCATGGTCAGATCGGCGCCGTGGCCGGGCTGGAGGAGCGGCAGCACGTACCGCGCCGCGGCGAACGTCTCCAGGCAGCCCCGGTTGCCGCAGCGACAGACGGGACCGGATTCGTCGAGAGTGATATGCCCGATTTCTCCGGCGGTACCGCCGGGCCCGCGGTAGATCTTGCCGTCGATCACCAGTCCGGCGCCCACACCGCTCGCGACCTTGATGTACGCCAGGTCCTTGACCCCCCGGCCGCTGCCCCAGACCAGCTCGCCGAGGGCGCCGAGGTTGGCGTCGTTGTCCACGTACACCGGCACGCCGAGCCGCCCCCGCAGCTCCTCGGCGGGCTTGGTGCCGGCCCACCCCGGCAGGATGGAGGTGGAGCCGAGCGTGCCGGACTCGACATCGATGGGACCGGGCACACCAAGACCCACGCCCGCGACCTTGGAGCGGTTCACTCCGGTCGCCTCGATCAGCCTGCCGACCAGCTCTTCCGCCCGGTCGAAGCCCTGTGCGGCGGAGGCGTCCACATCGAGTGGCTCGGACTCCTCGGCCAGTACCTGATGGGCGAGATTTCCGACCGCGACGCGCAAATGCGTGTGCCCGAAATCGACGCCGATGACGATGCCCGCGTCTCCGCTGAGGGAGACGCTGCGGGCCCGGCGGCCACCCGCCGAGGTGGGCGTGACCTCGACCGTTCCGCCGTCCTTGAGCTCCCGCACGATATTGGAGACGGTCGCAGCGGACAGACCCGTCGTCCTCGCGATCTCCGCCTGCGTGAGCGACCCGGCAAGGCGCACCGCACGGACGACGCGCTCCAGATTTGCTCGGTGCAGCGACGACTGCGACCCAGGAGTCTCCATCGACTCATCCACTCCCTCTGCCCGGCGGCCACGATGCCGCCCGTGTGACCCGGATCACAGCAGCGGGACCCGGGTCACTTACAAGTTGTGAACTCCAAGCTCCGCTGAACGGGTTACCGCAGTCAAGTCCTTGACGGAAATCCGGGACCACCGAGAAATATTTCAGTGTCGTCGGAAGCCGAAGGCAGACGGATACACCGACGCCGCTCCCCGTTCACGAGGAGGACGCCGGCGGGCCGGGTCTTTCGGATGGCGTACGGTTGCCTCGGCGTACCGTCCCGCTACTTCAGGGCACCCGCGGTCAGGCCCTGCACCACCTGCCGCTGGAAGACGATGTAGGCCGCGAGGACGGGCAGCATCGCCATCACGAGACCGGCGAAAAGTCCGGACCAGTCGCCCTTGTAGCCCTGGCTGGCGGCCAGCTGGACCAGCCCCTGGGTGAGGACGTGTTTGTCGGGGTCGGTGTTCAGGACCGTCGGGAGCATGTACTGGTTCCACTGGCCCAGGAAGTTGAAGATCCCCACGCTGATCAGGCCCGGCTTCGCCATCGGGAGCATGATCTGGAAGAACGTACGGGTGTGCGAGGCGCCGTCCACGAACGCCGCCTCGGCCACCGACGTCGGCAGCGAGCGGAAGAACGCGGTCAGGAAGAAGACCGTGAAGGGCAGCGAGTAGGCGATGTAGACGAGGATCAGCCCGTGGATCGTGTTCAGCAGCCCCATGTTGTTCACGACGTAGAACAGCGGGACCAGCGCAAGCATGATCGGGAAGCTCATGCCGCCGATGAACAGGTAGTAGATGAACCGATTGCCCGGGAAGTCGAAGCGGGCCAGGACGTACGCGGCCATCGAGCCGAGCACCAGGGTGCCGATGAGCGAACCTCCCACCACCAGAACGGTGTTGAGGAAGTAGTCGCTCATGTTGGCGTCGGTCCACGCCCGCGCCCAGTTGTCGAAGTGCAGCTTGTCCGGCAGCGACCAGGGCGAGCTGAAGATCGAGTTGTCGTCCTTGAAGGACGTCATCACCGCCCACAGCAGCGGCATGACCACCATGAACGCCCACAGGACGAGCATGCCGTGCGAGAAGACGTTCAGGACGGTGCCCTCCCGCTTCCGCCGGGGCGGGCGGGCGGGAGACACCTCGGCCTTGCTGACGGAGGCGCCGGACTCGGCCGGGATCGGGGCGGGGGTCTCGGTCGTCTTCATGCTCAGAACTCCAGCCGCTCGCGCCGGCCCAGCCGCATCACGACCGCCGCGAACAGCAGCGTGACGACGAGCAGGGCGACACCGATCGTGGTTGCGTAGGCGGCCTGACCGTCACGGAAGGCCTTCTGGTAGACGTACAGCACCAAGACGGTGGTCGAGTAGTCGGGCCCCCCGGGGCCGGTCGTCATGATCTGTACGACCGCGAACGACTCGGCACCCAGGGCGAGGATGCCCATGTACACCCAGCCGGACTGCACGGTGTCCCACAGCAGCGGCAGGGTGATCCGGAAGAACGTGCCGGCGCGGCCCGCCCCGTCCAGCAGGGCCGCCTCGTACAGGTCCGCCGGAATGGAGGCCATGCCCGCGGAGAAGAGGACCACGAAGAAGCCGACCGTGGACCAGACGAGGACCGCCATCACACACCACAGGGCCAGGTTCGGATCGCCCAGCCACAGCGGCTGGACACTGCCGAGCCCGATGCCGCGCAGAAGCGAGTTGATCGCGCCGCTGTCCGGGTTGTACGCGAACGCGAACAACAGGGCGACGATGGCGATCGACAGCACCTGCGGGAAGAAGTAGACGATCTTGTAGAAGGAGGAGCCGCGGACGCCGGTGACGGCGGGGCCGCCCTTCCGCCGCCGTCCGCCCGCGTTGATCATGAAGGCGAAGAACAGTGCCAGGCTGATCGTCACCAGCGGCAGCAGCAGCGCGAACAGCAGGCTGTGCCAGAGCGACTTCCAGAAGATGTCGTCGTGGAACATCCTCGTGTAGTTGTCGACGCCCACCATCTTGAATTCGGGGCTCAGTCCGGTCCAGTCCGTGAACGAGTAGTAGATGGACTGGATGAACGGCCATACGACGAAGAGCGCGTACAACCCGAGGGGCACCGCGAGGAACCCCACGATGAACCGGTACTTGCCGTGCTGCATGTGCTACCGACCCCGATCTCGCTGCATGGCCCCCGGCCTCTGCGGTACGGGCGGCCGCCGCTGGTGACGGAACCTCACTGGTGCTTGTAGTGCTTGATCGACGTGTCCTTGGCGGCCTCGTCCGCGAAGCCCTGGATCTTCTTGATGGCCTCCGCCGGGGTGAGGCGGCCGGCCATCATCTCGCCGAGACCGGCCACACCGATCTTCTCCTTCTGGAGCTGCACGTACCAGTCCTGCAGGCGCGGGTTCAGGACGTTGTTGCCGGCCTTCTCCAGCGCGGCCACACCGGACTTGAGGCCTGGGGTGAGGCTGATCCCGGTGGTGCCGCCGTTGAACGCCGTCAGCGACTTGACCTTGGTGGTGAAGTTCTTCGAGGACGCCTCGCTGAGCATGATGCGCAGTTGCTCCATGCCGCCCTCGGGGTTCTTCGCCTTGGCCGGGACGACGAAGGGCTCGCCTCCGGAGGCCCAGATGGTGCCGAAGGGCAGCTTGTCGGAGGAGTCGATGCCGGAGGGCGCGGAGACGGCGAGGTTGAAGTCGGCCGGAATGACGTTCGCCGACTCGTTCTCCACCCAGGAGCCGTTCGGGATGAAGAGCGCCTTGCCCTTGGCCCAGGCGGTCTGGGACTGGATGTGGTCGAGACCGGGCGTGCCCTGAAGGATGTAGCCCTTCTTGTAGAGCTCGTAGTACGCCTCGAAACAGGCCTTGACAGCCGGGTGCTTCCAGGCGTTCGGCTCCAGGTTGTCGATGGCGTCGAGGACCTCGCGGCCGCCGACCTTGCCGATCATCGGATAGAGGGAGAAGGGGATGTAGTACGGGTACTTGCCCGCGTACGTCCAGCCGGCGATGCCCTTCTTCTTGGCCGCCTCGCAGACCTTGAGCATCTCGTCCCAGGTCTCCGGGTACTTCTCACCGAGGGAGTCGAGAAGCTTCTGCGAATACCAGACGCCGTACACGGTGTACGCGTAGTACATGATCCAGACGGGGCTGCCGTCGAACTGGCCCATCTCGACGATGCCCGGCCGCAGCGTGTCGCGGACCTTCTTCTTCGGGTCGTCGTACGAGGCGGCGTCGAGCAGCGGGGTGAGGTCGGCGAGCTGGTTCTTGCCGACGAGGACGCCCATGTCCATCTGCTCGGCGCCGGAGTTGTCGATGAGGTCCGGCGGGTTGCCCTGGTTGAAGCGGGGCTGCAGGGTGGACTGGATCTTCTGGGTGGCGGAGAACTTCACCGTCGCCTTCGGGAAGTCCTTCTCGTAGATCTTGACCGCATCCTGGGCGTATTCCTTGCCGAAGCCGCCGTCGAAGAGTACGAATTCCATCTGCGCCGTGTCGTTGACGCCGAGCGGGTTCTTGGCGGTCTTCTTGCCCGCCTTGGCTTTCTCCCCGCCGCCGCCCCCGCTGCTGGCACAGGCGGACAGGAAGCTCATGGTGGGGACGGAGATCAGGCCGAGCGCCGCGGACCGCTTGATCAGATCGCGGCGGCCGAGGCCTTCGGGGTTGATGTTCTCGCCGGAAGTGGGTCCCATGCTCAAGTCCTCGCCTTCTCCAGGACTCAGGCGGTGAACCGGATCCTCCCCGGCACCGCGATGATGGTGAAGCTGGGGTCGTGCATGAGGGATTCAGTGGGACGGCACGGCAGTCGGTCGTGCTCGAAACGGTCCACCGCCTCCCGAGTCCCCCCGGTCGTGCCTGTCCGCAGCCGCCGTACGGCAGGTTGACAGCTGCCTGGACGCCGACAGGTATAGTCCACTTCCCGCCAGCGGAGCAAGATCGAACGCAAGGTTGGCGGTTTGCTTTTCCGAGTTGAGACCTCGCGGAAATACGGGGTGCATACGGACCTCCGGAGCGGGATATCCGCCGCATTGAGCCCGAATGCCACACCCAACGCCCTTGACATCACTGACCACTTGACCACCTACTGGTCCTTGCGCAGCGGAGTTGACAACGTTGTCCATATTTTCACAGCGCAGGGAGGGTGCTCGCGCATGCAGCACAGATCTCGGCACAGATGGGCTCCTACGGCGGTCGTGGCAACGGCCGCCTTCGCGTTGCTGGTGGCCGCACAGGGCGCGGCGGTGGCACTGCCCGCCCAACCGTCCGCCGGCGACCGGGAGTTCTCTTCCTCGTTCGAAGCGGGTGATCCGGCACCGACGTGGCTGAACACCGTGGACACGGCGGCGGACGGTTCGAAGCGGGCGTCCGGTGTCGACGGAGGGTACACAACGGGCATTCCCGGCAATGTAACCGACGAGGTCACCGATGTCAGGGCCAGCGCCGAGAACACGGCCGGTGGTGAGGTCAAGGAGAACCTGATCGACGGCGACCCGGGCAGCAAGTGGTTGACTTTCTCGCCGACGGGCTGGGTGGAGTTCGACTTCGACGCGCCGGTCAAGGTGCTGACGTACGCGCTGACATCCGCCAACGACTACGCGGAGCGGGACCCGGCCGACTGGACCCTCGAGGGCTCCACGGACGGCAAGGACTGGAAGACGCTCGACACCCGCACCGGCGCGTCGTTCGACCAGCGTTTCCAGACGAAATCGTTCGACCTGGCCGAACCGGCGGAGTACCAGCACTTCCGGCTCGACATCACCAAGAACCACGGCGCGGACCTCCTGCAACTCGCCGACGTACAGTTCTCCACCGGTGCCGGCACCGACCCCACGCCCAAGGACATGCGCACGCTGGTGGACCGCGGGCCGATGGGCTCCCCCACCGCGAAGGCGGGCGCGGGCTTCACCGGCCACCGGGCCCTGCGTTACGCGGGATCGCACCCCGGGACCGGGCGGGCGTACTCGTACAACAAGGTCTTCGACGTCAACGTGGGCGTCCGGCGCGACACCCAGTTGTCGTACCGGATCTTCCCCTCGATGGCGGACGGGGACCGGGACTACGACGCCACGAACGTCGCCGTCGACCTGGACTTCACCGACGGCACCCATCTCAGCGACCTCGGGGCGCTGGACCAGCACGGTTTCCCGCTGACCCCGCAGGGGCAGGGCGCGGCCAAGTCCCTGTACGTCAACCAGTGGAACGACGTGGTCTCACGGATCGGGTCGGTCGCTGCCGGGAAGACCGTGGACCGGATCGTGGTGGCGTACGACTCGCCGACGGGCCCCGCGAAGTTCCGGGGCTGGGTGGACGACATCGCCCTGAAGACCGCGCCTCCCCAGAGGCCGGAGGCGCATCTGTCCGACTACGCGATCACGACCCGCGGCACCAACTCCAGCGGCTCCTTCTCGCGCGGCAACAACTTCCCGGCGACCGCCCTGCCGCACGGCTTCAACTTCTGGACGCCGGTGACCAACGCGAGTTCGCTGAGCTGGCTGTACGACTACGCACGGGCCAACAACGCGGACAATCTGCCCACCATCCAGGCATTCAGCGCGAGCCATGAACCGAGTCCGTGGATGGGTGACCGGCAGACGTTCCAGGTGATGCCGTCGGCCGCGTCCGGCACCCCGGACACCGACCGCACCGCGCGGGCGCTGGCCTTCCGGCACGAGAGGGAGACCGCGCGCCCCTACTACTACGGGGTGACCTTCGAGAACGGTCTGAAGGCGGAGATGACGCCGACGGACCACGCGGCGGTACTGCGCTTCACCTATCCCGGCGACGACGCGAGCGTGCTGTTCGACAACGTGACGGAGCAGGCCGGGCTGACCCTCGACAAGGACAACGGGATCGTCACCGGCTTCTCCGACGTGAAGT
Source organism: Streptomyces hygroscopicus (assembly GCF_026168105.1). Taxonomy (GTDB): domain Bacteria; phylum Actinomycetota; class Actinomycetes; order Streptomycetales; family Streptomycetaceae; genus Streptomyces; species Streptomyces hygroscopicus_D. Next base: position 24,073 of record NZ_LBMW01000008.1, on the reverse strand, counting down.
CCGGGCTGTCGACGGGAGCCACCCGGCTGTTCGTCTACGGCGTGTTCGACGCGCCCGTGACGGACGGAGCCGCCTCGGGGGTGAAGGGATACCTGCGCTTCAAGCCGGGCGCGGACCACACGGTGACCCTCCGCCTCGCCACCTCGCTCATCAGCATCGACCAGGCGAAGGACAATCTGCGCCAGGAGATCCCGGGCGGGACGTCGTTCGACGAGGTGAGGGCGCGCGCGCAGCGGACCTGGGACAGGCTGCTCGGCAAGATCGAGGTCGAAGGGGCGACGGCCGACCAGCTGACGACGCTGTACTCCTCGCTGTACCGGCTTTATCTGTACCCCAACTCGGGCTTCGAGAAGGTGGGCTCGGCCTATCAGTACGCCTCCCCGTTCTCCCCGATGCCGAGCCAGGACACGCCCACGCACACCGGGGCGAAGATCGTCGACGGCAAGGTGTACGTCAACAACGGCTTCTGGGACACCTACCGGACGACCTGGCCGGCGTACTCCTTCCTGACCCCGCGGGAGGCGGGTGACCTGGTCGACGGATTCGTACAGCAGTACAAGGACGGCGGCTGGACCTCACGGTGGTCCTCGCCCGGCTACGCCGACCTGATGACCGGCACCTCCTCGGACGTGGCGTTCGCCGACGCCTATGTGAAGGGCGTGAAGTTCGACGCGGAGGCCGCCTACGACGCGGCGGTGAAGAACGCGACGGTCGTCCCCCCGTCCTCCGGGGTCGGCCGCAAGGGCATGACCACCTCGCCCTTCCTCGGCTACACCACCACCGCCACCAGGGAGGGCATGTCCTGGGCACTGGAGGGCTACGTCAACGACTACGGCATCGCCCGGATGGGGCAGGCGCTGTACAAGAAGACCGGAAAGAAGCGTTACCGGGAGGAGTCGGAGTACTTCCTCAACCGCGCCCGGGACTACGTCAACCTCTTCGACAAGAGGATCGGCTTCTTCCAGGGGCGTGACGGGCAGGGCAACTGGCGGCTCGATCCGTCGAAGTACGACCCGAGGGTGTGGGGCTACGACTACACGGAGACGAACGGCTGGGGCTCCGCCTTCACGGTCCCGCAGGACAGCCGCGGCCTGGCGAACCTGTACGGCGGCCGCGCGAAGCTGGCCGACAAACTGGACGAGTTCTTCGCGACGCCCGAGACGGCCTCACCGCAGTTCGCCGGCTCCTACGGGGGTGTCATCCACGAGATGACCGAGGCCCGCGACGTCCGGATGGGCATGTACGGGCACTCCAACCAGCCGGCGCACCATGTGATCTACATGTACGACGCGGCGGGCCGGCCGTGGAAGGCGCAGGCGAAGATCCGTGAGGTGCTCTCCCGTCTCTTCTCCGGAAGCGAGATCGGTCAGGGCTACCTCGGCGACGAGGACAACGGCGAGCAGTCGGCCTGGTACGTGTTCTCGGCGCTCGGCTTCTATCCGCTGGTGATGGGCAGCGGCGAGTACGCCATCGGTTCACCGCTGTTCAAGAAGGCGACCGTGCACCTGGAGAACGGCCGGGATCTGGTTGTCAAGGCCCCGGAGAACAGCGCGACGAACGTGTACATCCAGGGACTGCGGGTCAACGGCCGTCCCTGGACCTCGACGTCGCTGCCGCACTCGCTGCTCTCCCGGGGCGGCCTGCTGGACTTCGACATGGGTCCGCGGCCGTCGGCCTGGGGCACCGGGAAGGACGCGGCGCCGGTGTCGATCACGCGGGACGACCAGGTGCCGACGCCTCGCGCGGATGTACTCAAGGGCGACGGACCGCTCTTCGACGACACCTCCGCGACGGAGGCGTCCGTGACGAGCGTGGACCTTCCGGTCGGGGGCCCCACCACGGCGGCGCAGTACACCCTGACGTCCCCGGCGGACCACACGAAGGCGCCCTCGGGCTGGACCCTCCAGGCCTCCCAGGACGGCACGCAGTGGACGACCCTGGACGAACGCTCGGGTGAATCCTTCGCCTGGGACCGGCAGACGAGGGCGTTCTCGATCCCGCATCCCGGCTCGTACGCCCACTACCGCCTGGTCCTGGAGACGGAGTCGGCTCTCGCGGAGGTGGAGCTGCTGGCCTGATTCCCCCCACGGGGTGAAAGAAGGGGCGGGCGCGGAGATCCCTCCGCGCCCGCCCCCGTGTCACGCGGCCGGCGCCCCCTTGAGCGGAAGGGACCGTCGTGGATCGTCAGCCGTACGGGCGAACGCCCTTGACATCGTTGTCCATTGGGGGAGTACAGTCATGTACAGACCATTCAGACAACGTTGTCGCGCGTCAACGGTCGTCACAAGCCATGCTCCCCCCGTCTCGGCTTCTCGGTTTCGCCAGAGCCCTGGACCCCCGTCCCGGTCCGGCCCTCTCCCCCGCGGGCCGGACCACCTCGCGGACCGGGTGGCCCACACACCGGCCACCCGGTCCGCCCCGTTCGGCTCAACCCGCCCGGCGCACCACTGATGTGCGGGCCCCGAGGCCCCCCGGCCCCGATCAAGGCCCCCGGAATGGGACTTGAGCGAACGGAACGTCACCCGTGGGAGCGGAGTTGGCCGCCTTCGGCGGCGCGCGGGGCAACCCTGGTGCTCTCGTGGTCATCTACCTGTACGAATGCGAGGACCTTGGAGAGGGCGGGCTGTGCACGGTTCCGGCGCGGACGGTGACCACGAGGGGGGCACTGCCGCTTCCTGGTGGGCGCCCGCGGTGGCGAACCTCCTGATCGGGATGGTCGCGATTCTCCCGGCCCTGTGCGTGCGACGGCTGGTGACCAAACACATACTGCTCAACTGCGCCGACAGCCCCGGCTGTACCGCACACTTCCCGGGCCACGCGGTGGGCATGACGCTCGGCGCGCTGCTGGGCGGCGGGTTCGTCCTCGGGATGGTGCTGGTGGTCGACGTCCTCATACCGTGGCAGGAGGGCAGGCCGCTGCACCGGTGGCTCGGCATGACCACCCTGGTACCGGCGCCGTTCGCGATCGCCCAGGTCGCCGGCTGGATCTAGCGGGCGCCCGACGATTCCCGCCGGGCGCGCGGCACCCGGGACGGCACCGAAGGCTGGGGGCGGGCTGCCGAGCGGGCGCCGGGCGCGGCGACGGCCACTGCGGGTCCCCCGTTCAGTCCCCTGGGCCGACACGAGAGGGCCGCACCCCCGTCGCCGGGAGTGCGGCCCTCAACTGCCGTACCGAACCGCCTACTTGCGGATCAGGTTGCGCAGCACGTACTGCATGATGCCGCCGTTGCGGTAGTAGTCGGCCTCGCCGGGGGTGTCGATGCGGACGACCGCGTCGAACTCGACACCCGTGTCGGTGGTGACCTTGACCGTGCGCGGCGTGGTGCCCTCGTTGAGCTCGGTGACGCCGGAGATGGAGAAGGTCTCCTCGCCGGTCAGGCCGAGGGACTCGGCCGTGGCACCCTCCGGGAACTGGAGCGGCAGGACGCCCATGCCGATGAGGTTCGAGCGGTGGATGCGCTCGTACGACTCGGCGATGACGGCCTTGACGCCGAGCAGCGCGGTGCCCTTGGCCGCCCAGTCACGGGACGAGCCGGAGCCGTACTCCTTGCCGGCCAGGACGACCAGCGGGATGCCCTGCTCGATGTAGTTGCGGGAGGCGTCGTAGATGAAGGAGACCGGCCCGCCGTCCTGGGTGAAGTCGCGCGTGTAGCCGCCCTCGGTGCCCGGCGCGATCTGGTTGCGCAGACGGATGTTGGCGAACGTACCGCGGATCATGACTTCGTGGTTGCCTCGGCGGGAGCCGTAGGAGTTGAAGTCGGCTCGCTGGACGCCGTGCTCCGTGAGGTACTTGCCCGCCGGGGTGTCGGCCTTGATCGCGCCGGCCGGGGAGATGTGGTCGGTGGTGACGGAGTCGCCCAGCTTGGCCAGCACGCGGGCGCCGGTGATGTCCCCGACCGGGGCCGGCTCCATCTCCATGCCCTCGAAGTACGGGGGCTTGCGGACGTACGTCGACTCCGGGTCCCACTCGAAGGTGTTGCCGGTCGGGATCGGCAGGGACTGCCACTGGGCGTCGCCCGCGAAGACGTCCTGGTAGGACTTGTTGAACATGTCCTCGCCGATGGCGTTGGCGACGACGTCGTTGACCTCGGCCTCGGTCGGCCAGATGTCCCTCAGGTAGACCGGATTGCCGTCCTGGTCGGTGCCCAGGGCGTCTCGGGTGATGTCCACCTTCATGGAGCCCGCGATGGCGTACGCGACGACCAGCGGCGGGGAAGCCAGGTAGTTCATCTTGACGTCGGGGTTGATACGGCCCTCGAAGTTCCGGTTGCCGGAGAGGACCGAGGTGACCGCGAGGTCGTGGTCGTTGACGGCCCTGGAGACCTCCTCCGGCAGCGGGCCGGAGTTGCCGATGCAGGTGGTGCAGCCGTAGCCGACGAGGTTGAAGCCCACCTTGTCGAGGTACGGGGTCAGGTTCGCCTTGTCGAAGTAGTCGGTGACGACCTTCGAGCCCGGGGCGAGGGTGGTCTTGACCCACGGCTTGCGGGTCAGGCCCTTCTCCACGGCCTTCTTGGCGACGAGCGCGGCGGCGACCATCACGTAGGGGTTCGAGGTGTTGGTGCAGGAGGTGATGGCGGCGACCGTCACCGCCCCGTGGTCGAGGGTGTAGGTCGTGCCGTCGGGGGCGGTGACCCGGACCGGGTTGGACGGGGCGCCGTTGGGGTGGATGGCCGGGGCGTCCGAGGCCGGGAACGACTCGACACCCGCCTCGTCCACGCTGTCCACGTAGTTGCGGACGTCCTGCTTGAACTGCTCGGCGGCGTTGGCGAGGACGATGCGGTCCTGCGGGCGCTTCGGGCCGGCGATCGACGGAACGACCGTGGACAGGTCCAGCTCGAGCTTCTCGGAGAAGTCGGGCTCGGCCTTCGGGTCCAGCCAGAGGCCCTGCTGCTTGGCGTACGCCTCGACGAGGGCGACCTGCTGGTCGCTGCGGCCGGTCAGGCGCAGGTAGTTGAGGGTCTCGTCGTCGATCGGGAAGATCGCGGCGGTCGAGCCGAACTCCGGCGACATGTTGCCGATGGTGGCGCGGTTGGCCAGCGAGGTGGCGGCGACGCCCTCGCCGTAGAACTCGACGAACTTGCCGACCACGCCGTGCTTGCGGAGCATCTCGGTGATGGTCAGCACCAGGTCGGTGGCGGTGGTGCCGGTGGGCAGCTCGCCGGTGAGCTTGAAGCCGACCACGCGCGGGATGAGCATGGAGACCGGCTGGCCGAGCATCGCGGCCTCGGCCTCGATGCCGCCGACGCCCCAGCCGAGGACGCCGAGGCCGTTGACCATGGTGGTGTGCGAGTCGGTGCCGACGAGGGTGTCGGGGTACGCCTGGCCGTTACGGACCATGACGGTGCGGGCCAGGTGCTCGATGTTCACCTGGTGGACGATGCCGGTGCCCGGCGGAACGACCTTGAACTCGTCGAAGGCGGTCTGGCCCCAGCGCAGGAACTGGTAGCGCTCCTTGTTGCGGCCGTACTCCAGCTCGACATTCACCTTGAAGGCGTCGTTCGTACCGAACTTGTCGGCGATGACGGAGTGGTCGATGACCAGCTCGGCCGGGGCCAGCGGGTTGATCTTGGCCGGGTCGCCGCCGAGCTCCTTGACGGCCTCGCGCATGGTGGCGAGGTCGACGACACAGGGCACGCCGGTGAAGTCCTGCATGATCACGCGGGCCGGCGTGAACTGGATCTCCTGCGACGGCTGGGCCTGGGAGTCCCAGTTGCCGAGGGCGCGGATATGGTCGGCGGTGATGTTCGCGCCGTCCTCGGTGCGGAGCAGGTTCTCCAGCAGGACCTTGAGGCTGTACGGCAGGCGGGCCGAGCCCTCCACCTTGTCCAGCCGGAAGATCTCGTACGACTCGTCGCCCACCTGCAGCGTGCTGCGGGCGTCGAAGCTGTTCGCCGACACGACAGTCTCCTTCATTGATGTGCGCGTACCACCGCATCCTGCCGCCACGACGGCTCGGCCGATCCGCTAAGGTAAGGCTAAGTTAGATAACGCTTACCGACGCGGTGACTGCGGGGCGCCCCGGCAGATATCTCGATGTCGAGATAACTCTAGTACATGGGGGCCGACTGGTCATGCCCGGGCCGGGGAGCGACCCGAATCGGCAGGTCGACGGCCCGGACCCGGCCCCGCCGCCGGCTTCCGCGTCCCGGCCCCGCCGCCGGCTCCCGCGTCCCGGCCCCGCCGCCGGCTTCCGCATCCCGGCCCCGCCGCCGGCTCGCGCATCCTCTCGCGGTCGGCCGGCTCGAGGGCCCGCCGCCGCAGCCGCGCATGCCCCGGGCGGCGTTCCCGCGCGGGTGGCGCGGTCGCGTGGCAGGCTGGTCGCAGGGCCGCGGCCTTCCGGACGGCAAGGCAGCACTTCCGGACGGCAAGGCAGCAAAGGAGTCGGCGCGTGGAAGAAAAGGAATTCATCCTGGCGGTGTCCGAGCGCACGGGCCTGACGCGGCAGGTGGCGGCGGACCTCACGCGGGCCACGCTCGAGACGCTCGCCCACCGGTTGAGCGCGGGCGAGGCCAGGGGCCTGAAGAACGGTCTCCCGGAAGGTCTGGCGGAGTCCGTCCGGCGGGGAACGACGGCCCACATCGAGCGCTTCGGCTACGAAGACACGGTTCGCCGTGTGGCCGAACGCAACATGCTCAACGAGGAGGAGGCCGACCGCGGTGTCCGCGCCGTGCTGACGGTCCTCGGCGACGCGATCATCGAGACGGAGTTTCGCCATCTGATGTCGCAGCTCGGGGCCGACTTCTCCAAGGCGGCCCGGTCCGCCGGCTGAGCGTCGAAACCCGAGGCCCGTGCCGCTCCGGCATCAGTTCGCCGAGCGGGGGTATCCGAGTCGTGGGCGGGGGCCGAGGCACAACGTCGATGGATCTGCCCGGACCCTTCGGGCGGCGGCGCACCCGCCCCAGCCCTCACTGACGATATCTCACCCGAACGGACCCCCCAGGAGGCGCCATCTCATATCTGAGATAGCCTCAACCTCATGTCAGACGACTACCTCGTACGCATCGGCAGGCTCATCCGTGACGCCCGGCAGCATCGCGGCTGGACTCAGGCGCAGCTTGCCGAGGCACTCGGCACCAGTCAGAGCGCGGTGAATCGCATCGAGCGCGGAAATCAAAACCTCAGTCTTGAGATGATCGCCCGCATCGGCGAAGCCCTGGACAGCGAGATCGTTTCCCTGGGCTACGCGGGTCCCATGCATCTGCGGGTGGTCGGCGGCCGCCGGCTCTCCGGTGCCATCGACGTGAAGACCAGCAAGAACGCCTGTGTGGCCCTGCTGTGCGCCTCGCTGCTGAACAAGGGACGGACGGTGCTGCGCCGGGTCGCCCGCATCGAGGAGGTGTACCGGCTGCTGGAGGTGCTCGGGTCGATCGGCGTGCGGACCCGGTGGATCAGCGACGGGGTCGATCTGGAGATCGTGCCGCCCGCGGACCTCGACCTGGACGCCATCGACGCCGAGGCCGCCCGCCGTACACGCTCCATCATCATGTTCCTCGGTCCGCTGCTGCACCGCATGGACCGCTTCCGGCTCCCGTACGCGGGCGGCTGCGACCTCGGTACACGCACCATCGAGCCGCACATGATCGCGCTGCGCCGGTTCGGGCTGGACATCACCGCCACCGAGGGGCACTACCACGCCGTGGTGGACCGCTCCGTCACCCCCGGCCGGCCGATCGTGCTGACCGAGCGCGGGGACACCGTCACCGAGAACGCGCTGCTCGCCGCCGCCCGCCACGACGGTGTCACGGTCATCCGCAACGCCTCCTCCAACTACATGGTCCAGGACCTGTGCTTCTTCCTGGAGGCGCTCGGCGTCGTGGTCGAGGGCATCGGCACCACCACGCTCACCGTGCACGGCGTGCCGAACATCGATGTCGACGTGGACTACTCGCCCTCCGAGGACCCGGTCGAGGCGATGAGCCTGCTGGCCGCCGCGGTGGTAACCGAGTCCGAACTGACGGTGCGCCGGGTGCCGATCGAGTTCCTCGAGATCGAGCTCGCGGTGCTGGAGGAGATGGGGCTCGATCACGACCGCACGCCCGAGTACGTCGCCGACAACGGCCGTACGCGGCTGGTGGACCTGACCGTGCGGCCCTCCAAACTGGAGGCGCCGATCGACAAGATCCACCCGATGCCGTTCCCGGGCCTGAACATCGACAACGTCCCGTTCTTCGCGGCCATCGCGGCCTCCGCGCAGGGCAAGACCCTGATTCACGACTGGGTGTACGACAACCGGGCGATCTATCTGACGGACCTCAACCGCCTCGGCGGCCGTCTGCAGTTGCTCGACCCGCACCGGGTGCTGGTCGAGGGGCCGACCCGCTGGCGTGCCGCCGAGATGATGTGCCCGCCCGCGCTGCGGCCCGCCGTGGTCGTGCTGCTGGCCATGATGGCGGCCGAGGGCACCTCGGTCCTGCGCAACGTGTACGTCATCAACCGCGGCTACGAGGATCTGGCCGAGCGGCTCAACTCGGTGGGGGCGCAGATCGAGACGTTCCGCAACATCTGAGCCGCGTATGCCGCCGCACTCACCTTGACCAGCAGGACCGAGGAGCAGAAGGGGGTGCGGCGGCCCCGTGGTCCGGTGGCCGGGTCGCCGCTGCACGCGACGGCGTCTGCGCGGTCGTCGGGCGGCCCGTGCGGCGAACCGCCGGGTGGGATCTGAGGGACCCGTGATGCAATGGGGCCCCAGAGCGGATCTTCGGGTGGAGTGGGGCGTGTTGAGCAACGGTGGGGCCGGCGCGGGAAGCTTTGAGCCGCTGGTGGACGGTGATCCGCAGGTCGTGGGCGGCTATCGGCTGGTGGCGCGGCTCGGTTCCGGCGGCATGGGGCGGGTCTATCTCTCGCACACTCCGGGCGGCCGGGCCGTCGCGGTCAAGGTGATCCGGCCGGAGCTGGCCGAGAACGCCGAGTTCCGGAAGCGGTTCCGGGCCGAGGTGGCCGCGGCGAGCCGGGTGCACGGGCTCTACACGGCTCCGGTCGTGGACAGCGACACCGAGAGACCCGTGCCGTGGTGCGCCACCGCTTATGTACCGGGGCCGTCCCTCGCCGATGCGGTGCGCGACCACGGGCCGCTGCCCGTCGACACCGTGCTGCGGCTGATCGCCGGTGTCGCGGAGGCGCTCCAGGCGGTGCACCGCGAGGACATCGTGCACCGGGACCTCAAGCCGTCGAATGTGCTGCTCGCCGCCGACGGGCCGCGCGTCATCGACTTCGGCGTCGCGCGGGCTGCGGATGCCACGTCGGTGACGCAGAGCGGTACGGCCCTCGGCACGGTCGCCTACATGGCACCGGAACAGGTGCTCGGCGGCGAGGCCGCCGCCTCGGCCGACGTGTTCGCGCTGGGGCAGACCGCCGTGTTCGCGGCGACGGGCGGTGCCGCCTTCGGGGACGGGGACCCGCACGCGGTGCTCTACCGTGTGGTGCACGAGGAGCCCGACCTCAGCCGTGTTCCGGGGGAGATCAGGGAGTTGGTGGTGCGGTGTCTGCGCAAGCCCGCCGCCGAACGGCCTTCCGTCGAGGAGGTCATCCGGTCCGTTCAGACGATCCAGGCGGATCGCGGTGACGATGTGCGGTTCACCTCCGGGGCTTGGCTGCCGGGCGAGTTGGCGGCGGGGATCGCGGCTCGGGCCGCCGGGGCCGACCAGGCCCGGGCGGAGGCCTCTCCGGACACTGCCGACACCGGTGTCTTCGGCCCCGCGCCCGCCTACTTCCCCACTGTGTCCTCCCAGGCCGCACCGCCCGGGCCGTTCGTCATGGGCCCCGGGGCCGCACCGGCTGCGTACGCTCCGGCTCCCTGGCCGCAGCCACAGGGGCCGGACGCCGCGCAGACCTCCTCGGTGACGGCCGGCGGCAAGGTCCGCAGGTCCCGGGTCTGGATGCTGTCGGCGGCCGCCGTCGTGCTCGTCGTCTCCGGCGCGACCGCCGCTGTGCTGCTCGTCCCGGGGGACGGCGGCAAGAGCGACGGCCGGGCGCAGGAGGTGGCCGCGTCGCCGTCGGCTTCGGCCGCGGCGGCGTCGCCGTCGGCATCCGGTTCCCCGTCGGCCGGGGCCTCGAAGAGGCCCCGGCCCGCCAAGTCGGCGCTGTCGCCAAGCCCTTCGGGGCCCGCGACACCCATCCGGACCGGGACGCCGGTTCCCGCGACCGCCGCGGCCGGCAGGCCGACGGCGTCGAACGCCCCCACGGCGGTGACGTACTCCGGGATCCGGATGACGGCGAGCCACGACCTGTATATGGCGGACGTCCCGGTGCGGTCCAAGGCGGACACCGGGACCTCCGACGAGGATCTGACGTACGCCGTCTACTCCTCGGGGGCAGTCCTCGCCCCCGGCACCACCTCCGGCAGCTCTCTCGCCCTGCTGCCCGTGGGGCGGCAGGGGAGCCTGGAGGGGTGCAAGGCGGCGACCGGTTACAAGAGTTACGTCTGGGTCAGGGACCTCACCGTGGGCGAGCAGATGTGCGTCATCAGCGGGACTGGGCACGTCGGGCTGGTGACGTACCGGGGCTCGTCCGGGACGACGTCCGTCACCTTGGACGTGAAGGTGTGGCGTAACGCGGCCTACTAGGCATCGTCGGTGCCTCGGCCCGTGGCCCGCCCGGCTCGACGGCCTCACCGCCGAGCCGGACGCGCGAGGTCGTGACGGTCCTCGTCCCCGCGCGCGGTTACGGAAGCACGGCGAAACCGTCCAGTTCCACGAGCGCCTCCTCGTCCCACAGGCGGACAGCCCCCACGACCGCCATCGCGGGGTAGTCGCGGCCCGCCAGCTTCCGCCAGATACGGCCGAGTTCTGGGGCGTTCGTACGGTAGGCCGCGACGTCGGTGGCGTAGACGGTGACACGGACCAGGTCGGCAGGGGTGCCGCCGGCGGTTCGCAGGGCGGTGAGCAGGTTGGTGAGTGCCTGCTCGAACTGTTCGCAGAGGGTGGCGCCGACGACCTTGCCGCCCGCGTCGAGGGCGGTCTGACCCGCCAGGAACACCAGCCGGGTGCCGGTGGCGACGACGGCGTGGGAGAAGCCGGCGGGCGGGGAGAGGTCGGGCGGGTTGATGCGCTCCAGGGTCACGGGGCCTCCACGGTGGCGTACAGCTCCTTGGCGATGATGCTGCGTTGGACCTCGCTCGCGCCTTCGTAGATCCGGGGCGCGCGGACTTCGCGGTAGAGGTGTTCGAGAAGGTGGCCGCGGCACAGGGCGCGGGCGCCGTGCAGTTGGACGGCCGCGTCGACCACGTACTGCGCGGTCTCGGTGGCGAGGAGCTTCGCCATCGCGGCGCGCCGCGGGACGTCCGGGGCGCCCTCGTCGTACGCCGTCGCCGCCGCGTAGACCATGAGGCGGGCGGCCTCGGTGCGCAGGGCCATCTCGGCGACCTGGTGGGAGACGGCCTGGAGGTCCTTGAGCCTGCCGCCGAAGGCCTCCCGCCCAGCGGTGTGGGCGAGTGTCGCCTCGAGGGCCGCCTGCGCCATGCCCACCGCGAAGGCGCCGACGCTGGGCCGGAAGAGGTTGAGGGTGCCCATGGCGACCCGGAAGCCGCGGTCGGGCTCGCCGAGGAGGTCGTCCGCGGTCACGGGCACGGCGTCGAAGGTGAGGGCGCCGATGGGGTGCGGCGAGAGCATGTCGAGCGGTCTGCCGGTCAGGCCGGGTCGGTCGGCGGGCACGAGGAACGCGGTCACGCCGCGGGCGCCGGTGCCCGGGGTGGTGCGCGCGAAGACGGTGTAGAAGTCGGCCCCCGGCGCGTTGGAGATCCAGCACTTCTCACCGGTGAGCCGCCAGCCTCCGCAACCGTCGCGTTCGGCGAGGGGTGACGCGCCGTCGACGGCCGGCGTGCCGTCCGGCTTCGCGCGCAGGGCCAGGGCGCCCGCGTCCGAACCGGCGTCCGGCTCGGTCAGGGCGAAGGCGGCCACCGCGGTGCCGGCGCGAACGCCGGGGAGCCAGCGGGCGCGCTGGTCCTCCGTGCCGTGGGCGTGCACCGGGTGCGCCCCGAGTCCCTGGAGGGCCAGCGCCGTCTCCGCCTCCGTGCAGGTCTGGGCCAGGGACTCCCGCATCAGGCACAGGTCGAGCGCACCGGAAGTGAACAGCCGTTCGAGCAGACCGAGTCGGCCGAGTTCGGCGACAAGGGCCCGGTTGACACTGCCGGGCTCCCCCTTGTCCGCGAGCGGGCGCAGCTGCCGCTCGGCCAGCGCGCGCAGCTCCGCGCACCAAGCGGTCCGTACCGGATCGAGCGAGAATGCGGTCATTGCCGGTCCCCTCTCCCTGACGGCGTAACGGGACTGGGTGGGCCACCCGTCCGACCGTATCGCGGACCATTGACTGTCGTCACGAACACGATACGCTCATTGCGCGAGCCCACCACGACAAGGGGGCGAACCGCCATGGACCCTACGGACGCCACAAGCGCCACGGCCACCGAGGCCGCCGCAGACCCGGAGACCGAAACGGCAACCGAGGCCGCCACGGCCACGGCCGGCGCGAGCCCCGCCCCCACCGCGCACCGCGACACCTTCGCCCGCGACCGCCTCCCGCCCCGCAAGCAGTGGCCGCGGCTCTCCTTCGATCTGCCCGAGCTGCGCTACCCCGAACGGCTGAACGCCGCCGCCGAACTGCTCGCCCCTGCCGCCCCCGGGCGCCCCGCCTTCCGTACGGCGGACGGCGGCGTGTGGACGTACGAAGAGCTCCGCGCCCGCGTCGACCGGATCGCGCACGCGCTCACCTCCCACCTCGGTGTCGTCCCCGGCAACCGTGTTCTGCTGCGCGGCCCCACCACCCCCTGGCTGGCCGCCTGCTGGCTCGCGGTGCTGAAGGCGGGTGCGATCGCCGTCACCGTGCTCGCCCAGCAGCGTCCGCACGAGCTGCGGACGATGTGCGAGATCGCCCGGGTCGGCCACGCCCTGTGCGACATCCGCGCGGTCGACGACCTGGCGAAGGCGGACGTGCCCGGGCTGCGCATCACCACCTACGGCGGCGAGGCCCCCGACGACCTGCTGCGGCTGCCGGTGACCGAGGAGCCGTACGCGCCCGTGGACACGGCGGCCGACGACGTGGCGCTGATCGCCTTCACCTCGGGCACCACGGGCCGCCCGAAGGGCTGCATGCACTTCCACCGCGATGTGCTCGCCATCGCGGACACCTTCTCCCAGCATGTGCTCGGGCCGCGCCCGGACGACGTCTTCGCGGGCAGTCCCCCGCTCGGCTTCACCTTCGGGCTCGGCGGGCTCGTCGTCTTCCCGCTGCGGGCCGGCGCCAGCGCCCTGCTGCTCGAACAGGCGGGCCCTCGGCAGCTGTTGCCGGCGATCGCCGAGCACCGCGTCTCCGTGCTGTTCACGGCGCCGACCGCCTACCGCGCGATGCTCGACCAGCTGGACGGGTACGACGTCACCTCGCTGCGGCGCTGTGTGTCGGCCGGCGAGAACCTGCCCGCCGCGACCTGGCGGGCCTGGCACGAGCGCACCGGGGTGCGCGTGATCAACGGCATCGGCGCCACCGAGCTGCTGCACATCTTCATCTCGGCCGCGGACGAACAGATCCGCCCGGGGACCACGGGAGTTCCGGTACCGGGGTGGCACGCACGGGTACAGGACGCGAACGGCACGCCACTGCCCGACGGCGAACCCGGACTGCTCGCGGTGCGCGGCCCGGTCGGCTGCCGCTATCTCGCGGACCCGCGGCAGCGGGAGTACGTCCGGGACGGCTGGAACGTCACCGGCGACACCTACGTCCGCGAGCCCGACGGCTATTTCCGCTATGTCGCGCGCGCGGACGACATGATCGTCTCGGCCGGGTACAACATCGCCGGGCCCGAGGTGGAGGACGCCCTGCTGCGCCACCCCGATGTGGTGGAGACGGCGGTCGTCGGGCGGCCCGACGAGACGCGGGGGCAGATCGTGGTGGCGTACACGGTCCTGCGGGCGAACGCGCGCCCCGACCCTGAGGCGCTGCGCACCTTCCTGTTGTCCGAACTGGCGCCGTACAAGTGCCCGCGCGAATTCGTCTTCCTCGACGCGCTGCCGCGCACGGCGACGGGCAAGCTCCAGCGCTTCCGGCTGCGTACGCATCCCTCCGACGCCAACTCCATGGCCGCTGAAGGCGATCGCGAGTGACGCGGACGATCTAAAGTGATCAACGTGTCCGATCAGCACGCTCCCAGGTCCCTCATCGTCACGTTCTACGGCGCCTACGGCCGCTTCGTCCCAGGGCCCGTGCCCGTGGCCGAACTGATCAGACTGCTCGCCGCGGCCGGTGTGGACGCGCCCTCGGTACGGTCGTCGGTGTCCCGGCTGAAACGGCGCGGGCTGCTCGTACCGGCTCGCACGGCCACGGGCGCGGCCGGATACGCGCTGTCGCCCGACGCCCGGCAGCTGCTCGACGACGGCGACCGGCGCGTGTACGCGACTACTCCCCCCAAGGAGGAGGGCTGGGTGCTCGCGGTGTTCTCGGTGCCGGAGTCGGAGCGGCAGAAGCGGCATCTGCTGCGCTCCCGGCTCGCCGGCCTCGGTTTCGGCACCGCGGCCCCTGGGGTGTGGATCGCCCCCGCACGCCTGTACGAGGAGACCCGGCACACCCTGGAGCGGCTCCGGCTCGACCCGTACGTGGACTTCTTCCGCGGCGAGCACCTCGGTTTCACGCCGACCGTTCAGGCGGTGGCCCGCTGGTGGGACCTGCCCGAGATCGCCAAGCAGCACGAGACGTTCCTCGACCGCCACGCGCCCGTGCTGCAGGAGTGGCAGGCCCGTGAGGACACCCCGCCGCAGGAGGCGTACCGCGACTATCTGCTCGCCCTGGACTCCTGGCGCCATCTGCCCTACGCCGACCCCGGACTGCCGGCCGAACTGCTGCCGGCGGACTGGCCGGGTGCCCGGTCGGCCGAGGTCTTCCGGGCGCTGCACGAGCGGCTGCGGGACGCGGGCGCGGTCTTCGCGGGCGTGTGACCCGCACGACGCGCGACCCGCACCGCCGACGCGTGACCCGCACCGCCGACGCGTGACCCGCACCGCCGACGCGTGACCCGCACCGCCGACGCGTGACCCGCACCGCCGACGCGTGACCCGCACCTGCGGATTGCTCAACCACCCAGCGTCAGGCGGGGTTTAGGGGCATCGGTACGGCCTGTCTGCGGGCGCCTGCTGCCCGCCCGATAGGGCGCCGGCCACACCACGCCCGGCCCGCTGTAGCCCTGCTCGGCCGCCGCGTGCAACGTCCAGTGCGGATCGTACAGATGCGGCCGGGCCAGCGCGCACAGGTCCGCACGCCCCGCGAGGATCAGGGAGTTGACGTCGTCCCAGGACGAGATGGCGCCCACCGCGATCACCGGGACGCCGGTCTCGTGGCGGATCCGGTCGGCGTAGGGCGTCTGGTACGAGCGCCCGTACGCCGGTCGCTCCTCGGCCACCACCTGCCCGGTCGACACGTCGATCGCGTCGGCACCGTGAGCGGCGAAGGCACGGGCGATCTCGACGGCCTCCTCGGCCGTGGTCCCGCCCTCCGCCCAGTCGGTCGCGGAGATCCGTACGGTCATGGGCCGCTCCTCGGGCCACACCGACCGCACGGCGTCGAAAACCTCCAGCGGGAACCGGAGCCGCTTCGCGAGCGTGCCGCCATAAGCGTCCGTCCGCCGGTTGGTGAGCGGTGAGAGGAAACCGGAGAGCAGATAGCCATGGGCGCAGTGGAGTTCGAGCAGATCGAAGCCGCTGCGGGCGGCACGCCAGGCGGCGGAGGTGAACTGCTCGCGCAAATCGGTGAGTTGGGCGCGGGTCAGCTCGCGGGGCGTCTGGCTCCCGGGCTTGTACGGGAGCGGGGACGCGGCCACGAGCCGCCAGTTGCCCTCCTCCAGCGGCTCGTCCATGCCCTCCCACATCAGCTTGGTCGAGCCCTTGCGGCCGCTGTGCCCGAGCTGCACGCCGATCGCGGTGCCCGGTGCCCGGGTGTGCACGAAGTCGGTGATCCGCCGCCAGGCCAGCTCCTGCCGCCCGGTGTAGAGCCCGGCGCACCCCGGGGTGATCCGGCCCTCGGCGCTCACGCACACCATCTCGGTCATGAGCAGGCCGGCTCCGCCGAGCGCCCGTGCGCCGAGGTGGACGAGGTGGAAGTCGCCCGGGACGCCGTCCACCGCCGAGTACATGTCCATCGGCGAGACCACGACCCGGTTGCGCAGGGTCAGACCGCGCAGCCGGAAGGGGGTGAACATCGGGGGCGTGCCGGGCGGGCAGCCGAACTCCCCTTCCACCGCCTCGGTGAAGTGCGCGTCGCGCAGCCGCAGATTGTCGTGGGTGACCCGACGGCTGCGGGTGAGCAGGTTGAACGCGAACTGCCGGGCTGGCTGCTCGAGATAGAGTCCGAGGTTCTCGAACCACTCCAGGCTGGCCCGGGCCGCGCGCTGGGTGGAGGCGACGACCGGGCGCCGCTCCTCCTCGTAGGCGGCCAGGGCCTCGGGCAGCGAGGCGTGCTCCTCCAGGCACGCGACCAGCGCCAGCGCGTCCTCGACCGCCAGCTTCGTGCCGGAGCCGATCGAGAAGTGGGCGGTGTGGGCGGCGTCGCCGAGGAGAACCAGGTTGCCGTGGGACCAGTGCTCGTTGACGACGGTGCGGAAGGTGGTCCAGGCCGAGTTGTTGGAGCGCAGCGACCGGCCGCGGAGGGCGTCCGTGAACACCTTGGCGCAGCGCTCGATCGTCTCGGCGGTGTCCAGTTCCGGGAAACCGGCGGCCCGCCAGACCTCCTCGCGCATCTCCACGATCACCGTGGAGGCGTCGGCATCATAGGGGTAGCCGTGGAGCTGCATCACACCGTGCTCGGTCTCGGCGATCTCGAAGCGGAAGGCGTCGAAGGCGAAGTCGGCGGCGAGCCAGATATAACGGCAGCGGTGCTCCTCGATCGAGGGCCGGAATGCCTCGGCATAGGCCTCGCGCGTGCCGCTGTGCACTCCGTCCGCGGCGATGACCAGGTCGTACGCCGCCGAGAGCCGGTCCGGGGGCGGGGCCTCGGCCCGGAAGCGCAGGTCGACACCGAGTGAGCGGCAACGCTCGTGCAGGATCTCCAGGAGCCGGCGCCGGCCGAGCGCGGCGAAGCCGTGACCGCCGGAGGTGTGCCGCACGCCCCGGTGCACGATGTCGATGTCGTCCCAGCGCACGAACTCGTCCTGCAGCGCGGTGTAGACGACGGGGTCGGCGTGCTCGATGCCGCCGAGGGTCTCGTCGGACAGGACGACACCGAAGCCGAAGGTGTCGTCGGGGGCGTTGCGCTCCCAGACGGTGATCCGGCGGGACGGATCCAGGCGCTTGAGGAGGGCTGCGGCGTACAACCCGCCGGGACCGCCGCCGACGACGGCGACGCGCAGGGGTGAGTGGGCCGCCCCCGGCGGCGCCGGCCGGGCCGAAGCTTCACGCGCCGCCGCGGGCCCCGTCAGGCCACCCTGCGCCGCCCGTCCCGGACGCTGGTTCCGCGGGGACGATTCCTTGTGGGCTCGTGCCATGGCCGCCTCACCTCCCCCGCCACTTCGGCGGCCGCTTCTCCGTGAAGGCGGCGTGGAACTCGGCGTAGTCCTCGCCGTTCATCAGCAGCGCCTGTGTCGAGGCGTCCAGTTCGACGGACGCGGCGAGCGGCATGTCCAGTTCGGCGGTGAGCAGCGCCTTCGTCTGGGCGAGGGCGAGCGCCGGGCCGTCGGCGAGTCGGCGGGCCAGCGCCTGGGCGGCCTCGTCCGCGCGGCCTTCCTCGGTCAGTTCGCTGATCAGACCGATGCGCTCGGCCTCGGGCGCCCGCACCGGCTCGCCGAGCATGAGCAGCCGGGTGGCGTGCCCGAGCCCGACGACCCTCGGGAGCAGATAGGCGGCGCCCATGTCACCGCCGGAGAGCCCCACCTTGGTGAAGAGGAACGCGAAGCGGGCGGAGGGATCCGCCACCCGGAAGTCGGCGGCGAGCGCGAGCACCGCGCCCGCGCCCGCCGCCACCCCGTGGACCGCCGCGATCACCGGGAACGGGCACTCCCGTAGGGCGCGTACGACCTGCCCGGTCATGCGGTTGAAGTCGAGCAGCCGGGCGGTGTCCATGGACAGCGTGGCGCCGATGATCTCGTCCACGTCGCCGCCCGAGCAGAATCCGCGGCCCTCGCCGGCCAGCACGAGGGCCCGGACGGACCGCTCCCGGGACAGCTCGGCGAGCAGGTCGCGCAGGTCGGCGTAGGCACCGAAGGTGAGCGCGTTCAGTTTCTCGGGGCGGGCCAGGGTGACTGTGGCGACCCCGTCGGAATGGGAGCACCTCAGATGCTGCCAGTCGGAGGTGCGGGCAGCGGAGCCGGTGAAGGGACTCATGACGTGCGGCCTCCTCGGACGGGGGCGGCTGTCTGCATTACGGCCGTCCGACGAAGTTATCACTTGTCTGTGACTGTCGTCATGAGTGCGCGATAGAAGCGTGGCCGCGAGACGGGTTCATGGGCGCCCCATGAGACGTACGCGGGCGCATGAACACGGCGCACGCCGGGCGCCATGTGACAGCCGCCCGGCGTCACGTCACACGTCGTCGACAGACCGGTAACGAGGGGCACTGCCGTGCGAGGCGGGCCGTCATCACGGGTACTCCGCCCCGTACCGGGGGCAAGGGGGCTCCCGGGACGAAACCCGCCGAAGGTCCCTGCCGAGGAGCGCCGTACGATGCCTCTTGTTGAATGCAGGACAGCCTGCGCCATGAACGGACCCGCCTTGCACGAACCCCCCGCACCCGCCTCCTGGCGCATCGCGCTGCCGCACACGGCCGCCGCGGTGCCCGTCGCCCGCGCGCTGGTCCGTACGGCGCTGGCGGAGCTGGAGCACGCGGCCGACAGCGACACCGCGGAGCTGCTGACCGCGGAGCTGGTCGCGAACGCCGTGGAGCACGCCGCGGGCAACGGGCCGATAGAGCTGGTCGTCGAGCTGATGCCGACGGGCTGCAAGGTCGAGGTGCACGATCCCGACCCGGCGCCGCCCCGCAGTCTGACCCGCCCGGTCATGGCGGCCCCGGACCCCTGGCAGGAGCACGGGCGGGGCCTGCTGCTGATCCGCAGCCTCAGTTCGTCCTGCGGCCACCGCCCCACGGCGTCCGGCAAGGCGGTGTGGTTCAGACTGCCTGTGGTTCCGCGACAGCGGCGTCGCGTGTGACGGGTCCCGTCACCAGCCTGGAGCGCCGGCGTCCGTAGAACGCGTACACCAGGCAACCGGCCGCCAGGAACGCCGCGAACTGCACCCAGGTCGTCCAGCCCGTCTCGTACATCAGGTACAGACAGAAGCCGACGCCGAGCAGCGGCACCACGGGGTAGAGCGGCACACGGAAGGAGCGCGCCAGGCCGGGTTCACGGCGCCGCAGGGTGATGACCGCCACATTGACGACGGCCATCGTGGCCAGCGTGCCGATGGTGCACAGGTTGACCACCACGTCCAGCGAGGCGAAGGCCGCCGGTACCGCGAAGACGACCGCCACGATCAGGGTGCCGGTGACCGGCGTCGAGGTCCGCGGTGAGACCCTCTCGAAGACGCGCGGTACGAGGCCGTCGCGGGCCATCGACATCAGGATGCGCGTCTGGCCGTACATCACCGCGAGCACCACCGAGGCGATGGCGACGACCGCGCCGAAGGCGATGACGCCGCCGCCGACCGTGGAGCCGGTGACCTGGTTGACGACGTACGAGAGCGCCGCGGGCCGGCCGCCGACGCCGGGGCCGCCGATGGCGCCGACCGCGGCGAGGGCGACCCCGCAGTACAGCACCGTCACCAGGCCGATGCAGACGAGGATCGCGATCGGGACGTTCCGGCGGGGGTTCTTGGCCTCCTCGCCCGCGGTCGTGATCGCGTCGAAGCCGATGTACGAGAAGAAGGCGGCCGAGGTGCCGGCGCCGATGCCGCCGAGGCCGGCCGGGGCGAACGGGGTCAGGTTGCCGTGCTTGAAGGCGGTGAACCCGATGGCGCAGAAGGCGACAAGGATGCCGAGCTTGAGCACGGCCATGGCGGCAGTGGCCCGGGCGCTCTCCCGAACGCCGCGCACCAGGAGGACCGAGGCCAGGGCGATGACGATCACGGCCGGGAGGTTGATCACCCCGCCGTCGCCCGGACCGGCGCAGAGCGATGCGGGCAGCTGCCATCCGGTGAGGCTGACGAGCAGCTCGTTGACGTACTGGCTCCAGCCGACGGCGACGGCCGACACGGAGACTCCGTACTCCAGCAGCAGACACCAGCCGACGAGGAATGCCGTGCCCTCGCCGAGCCCCGCGTAGGCGAAGGAGTAGGAGGACCCGGAGACCGGGATCGCGCCGCCCAGCTCGGCGAACGCGAACGCCGTGAAGACACAGGTCAGCGCGGCGAGCACAAAGGAGACGACGACGGCGGGCCCGGCCTGGGCGACCGAGTCGGAGAGGCCGACGAAGATGCCGGTGCCGACGATCGCGCCGACGCCGAAGCAGACGAGCTGGAACAGGCCCATATGGCGCTTGAGGCCGTGACCTGCGAGATCGGCGCCGGCTTCGGCGACGAGCAGCTGGGGGGACTTGATGCGGAAGGGGTTGGCGGAACTGCCAGGCATACGGGTGGTGCTCTTTCGGTGGTGCGGACGCGACCAGGGGGGTCCCCCGGGGAGGTCGCGCGACGGTCCGTGGAAGGGGTGGCTCCGGGTCCGTCGAGGATCGTACGGGAACATTTCCAGGTGCCCGCTGCGGCAGCGGGCACGTCAGGTCAGGCGAGAGTGGCGACCAGTACCGCCTTGATGGTGTGCATCCGGTTCTCCGCCTCGTCGAAGACGACGGAGTGCCGGGACTCGAACACCTCGTCGGTGACCTCCAGCTCGGACAGCCCGTGGCGCTCGTGGATCTCGCGGCCCACGTCGGTGCCGAGGTCGTGGAAGGCCGGCAGGCAGTGCAGGAACTTCACGTCGTCGTTGCCGGTGGCGCGCAGCACGTCCATGGTCACGGCGTACGGGCCGAGCAGCGCTATGCGCTCGTCCCAGACCTCCTTGGGCTCACCCATCGACACCCAGACGTCGGTGGCGACGAAATCGGCGCCGCGCACGCCCTCCTTCACGTCGTCGGTGAGGGTGAGCCGGGCGCCGGAGGCGTGGGCGAGCTGCCGGGCCACCTCGACGATCGTGTCGTCGGGCCACAGCAGCCGGGGCGCGACGATCCGGACGTCCATGCCGAGCAGGGCGCCGGTGACGAGATAGGAGTTGCCCATGTTGTAGCGGGCGTCGCCGAGGTAGGCGTAGGCGATGTCGGTCAGCGGCTTGTCGCTGTGCTCGGTCATGGTGAGCACATCGGCGAGCATCTGGGTGGGGTGCCACTCGTCGGTGAGGCCGTTGTAGACGGGGACCCCGGCGTGCGCGGCCAGCTCCTCGACGACGCCCTGGCCGTGCCCGCGGTACTCAATGGCGTCGAACATCCGGCCGAGCACCCGGGCGGTGTCCTTGACGGACTCCTTGTGCCCGATCTGTGAGCCGACCGGGTCCAGATACGTCGTGTGCGCGCCCTGGTCGGCGGCCGCGACCTCGAAGGCGCACCGCGTGCGCGTCGAGGTCTTCTCGAAGACCAGCGCGATGTTCTTGCCCGTCAGGCGGCGTGTCTCGGCCCCGGCCTTCTTGGCCGCCTTGAGCTCGGCCGCCAGCTCGATCAGAGCGCGGAACTCCTCAGCGGTGAAGTCCAGCTCCTTGAGGAAGTGGCGTCCGGCGAGGGCGGTCGGAACTGTCGCCATGGGGGCGCTCCAGAGTGCGAGGGGACGGGTACGAACAGGGGGACGAATGGAAGTCTATACGACTCCTTACATTTCTATGCGCAGGGGTGTTACTGCCTCGACGGGGCGCGAGAGAACGGTGCAAACAACCACATACCACCCGTTCACCGCGTCACACGGAAACCGCATCCCTCTCCACCGGACAGCTCATACACCGAGGCCCGCCTCTCCCCCGCCCCAGTTCGCTGCCCGGAATCTCAATCACTTCGATTCCCTGCTTGCGCAAATGAGTGTTGGTGGTCGAATTCCTCTCATAAGCGATCACGACACCCGGCTCGACCGCGAGCACATTGCACCCGTCGTCCCATTGCTCCCGCTCAGCCGCGTGCACATCCTGCATGGGGGTGAGCACCCGGATCTCGTTCAGACCGAGCGCCGCGGCGATCGCCCGGTGCATGTGCTCCGGCGGATGATCGGTGACCTTGAGCTCCTTCTCCCCTGCGCCGGGCTCGATGGTGTACGAGCGGAGCATGCCGAGGCCCGCGTACTGAGTGAAGGTGTCGCCGTCGACCATGGTCATCACGGTGTCGAGATGCATGAGGGCGCGCCGCTTGGGCATGTCGAGCGCGACGATGGTCCGGGCCGACCCCGCGGCGAAGAGCTTGTACGCGAGCATCTCGACGGCCTGGGGCGTGGTGCGCTCGCTCATGCCGATGAGCACGGCGCCGTTGCCGATGACCAGCACGTCGCCGCCCTCCATGGTGGACGGGTACTCGGTCTGCCCTTGGGACCAGACGTGGAACATCTCGTCACGGAACAGCGGGTGGTGCCGGTAGATCGCCTCGAAGTGGACGGTCTCCCGCTGGCGCGCGGGCCAGCGCATGGCGTTGATGGAGACGCCGTCGTAGATCCAGGCGGATGTGTCGCGGGTGAAGAGGTGGTTGGGGAGGGGGCGCAGGAGGAAGTCGTCGAGGTCCATCACATGGAACCGCACCGAGATCGGCTCCGGATGGGCATCCAGGAACTCCCGCTTGGTCATGCCGCCGACGAGAGCCTCGGCGAGCTCGCCGGAGGGCATGGTCTCGAATGCGGCGCGGAGATGGTCGGTGGCGAGCGGCCCGTACTCCTTCTCGTCGAAGACCCGGTCCAGGACGAGCGATCTCGCCGCCGGGATCTCCAGGGTCTCGGTGAGCAGTTCGCCGAAGAAATGGACGAGGACCCCGCGGTCGCGCAGTACGTCGGCGAACCCGTCGTGCTCCGCGCGCGCCCGGCGCACCCACAGCACATCGTCGAAGAGGAGCGCGTCCTTGTTGCTGGGGGTGAGCCGTTTGAGCTCGAGATCCGGCCGGTGCAGGATGACGCGGCGCAGCCGCCCGGCCTCGGAGTCGACGTGGAATCCCATGCCTCCATCCTGACCATTCGGGCACGCGTTCACCCGTCGTTCGCCGGGAACCGGACCGTTTGATTTCGTCTTCTTGACGATAAGCGAGGGTTCCCCATATCGTCTGACTGACGAGAAACGGGACGGGCCCTGGGGCTCATGCACGAGGGGGACGGCACACCATGGCCGACATCACGCGCCGCTTCGGCCGGCGCCACCTGCGCGGGGCACCGACCGCGCACATCCGCCACCACCACTCGGGCAGGCTTGTCCATGACGGGCCGGGGCTCAGCTTCTGGTACCGGGCGCTGACCGCGGCGCTCTCCGAAGTCCCCGTGGACGACCGGGAGCTGGCGATGACGTTCCACGCCCGTACGTCCGACTTCCAGGACGTGGCCGTGCAGGCGACGGTCACCTACCGCATCAGCGACCCGGAAACCGCCGCGGCGCGCCTGGACTTCTCCATCGACCCGGACACCGGTGCCTGGCGCGGCGCGCCGCTGGAACAGCTCTCCACCCTGCTGACGGAGACGGCCCAGCAGCACGCACTGGATGTCCTGGCCCGCACCCCGCTGTCGGCGGCCCTGGTCGACGGGGTCGCGGCGGTACGGGAACGGGTTGCGGCCGGGTTCGCTGCAGAGCCCCGGCTGCCCGCGACGGGGATCGAGGTGGTCGCGGTCCGGGTGGTGGCGCTGCGCCCCGAGCCCGAGGTGGAGCGGGCACTGCGGACGCCGGCTCGCGAGCAGATCCAGCAAGAGGCGGACCGGGCGACGTACGAGCGCCGCGCCGTGGCCGTCGAGCGGGAGCGCGCCATCGCCGAGAACGAGCTGGCCAGCCAGATCGAACTCGCCCGCCGGGAGGAGCGGTTGGTCGAACAGCGCGGTACGAACGCACGGCGCGAGGCGGAGGAGCACGCGGCGGCCGACGCCGTGCGCGCCCAGGCGGAGGCGGCGCGTGCGGTCCGGCTGGCCGAGGCCGAGGCCACGCGCTCGGTGCGCCTGGCCGAGGCGGAGGCCGCGCGCGCCGTGGCGCT
>NZ_LBMW01000060.1 GCF_026168105.1 Streptomyces hygroscopicus | reverse complement strand
AACACGGCGAACACGTCCAACACGGCGAACACGTCCAACACGGCCGTCACCACCGTGGCCGGCACCGCCAAGGCGGTCACGGAGGGCAGGACGACGACTGCCCAGGCCGTCGGATTCGCCGGCACCGTCTCGCTCAGCAACTGCTCCGGCTCCGTCATCCGCTTCCCGAACTCCGCGGACACCGACCCGGCGCTCGTGCTCACCAACGGCCACTGCCTGGAGACCGGCTTCCCTTCGCCCGGTGAGGTCATCGTCGACCAGTCCTCCAGCCGCTCCTTCGGTCTGCTCAACTCCTCGGGCAGCCGGGTGGCGACGCTGCGCGCCAGCAAGGTCGCCTACTCCACGATGACCGACACGGACATCACGATCTATCAGCTCACCCGCACCTACGCGCAGATCAAGAGCTCGTACGGCATCAGCCCGCTCACCATCGCCGACACGCACCCGGTCGCCGGTACCGCGATCAAGGTCGTCTCCGGCTACTGGAAGCGGATCTACAGCTGCAGCATCGACGGGTTCGTCTACCGCCTCAAGGAGGGCGACTGGACCTGGAAGGACTCGGTCCGCTACACCTCCGCCTGCAACACCATCGGCGGTACGTCCGGGTCGCCCGTCATCGACAACGCCACCGGCAAGGTCGTCGCCGTCAACAACACCGGCAACGAGGACGGCGAGACCTGCACGGTGAACAACCCGTGCGAGGTCGACTCGAGCGGCAACGTGACCATCCACCAGGGCATCAACTACGCCGAGGAGACCTACCAGATACCCGCCTGCTTCGGGACCGGCAACAAGCTCGACCTGAGCGCGAGCGGGTGCACCCTGCCCAAACCGTAGGACGCGAGGACGGGCAATCCCGCCTCACACGGGAATCCTGCGGACCGCCCGCCCCGCCAGCACGTCCGTCCTGCGCCCGTCCTCGATCACGAAACGGCCGTCGACCAGGACGTACGGAATGCCCGTGGGGAGGGTGCGCGGCCGCTCGAACGTGGACCCGGCCGCGACCGTGGCCGGGTCGAACAGAACCAGGTCGGCCCGGTAGCCCTCGCGTACCAGACCGCGGTCCGGCAGCCGCAGCCGGGCCGCCGGGCGCGAGGTGAGGTGGGCGACGCACTCCTCCAGCGACAGCACCCCCAACTCCCGCACATAGCGGCCGAGATACCGCGGAAAGGTGCCATAGGCGCGCGGGTGGGGCTTGCCGCCCTGCAGGATGCCGTCGGAGCCGCCGGTGTGGACGCGGTGCCGCATGATCGCCCGAACGTTGTCCTCGTGCCCCACGTGCTGCAGGATCGTCGAGCCCAGCCGGTCCTCCACCAGCAGCCGGCGGGCGGTCACCCACGGTGTCTCGCCGCGCAGGTCCGCCGACTCCCGGACCGTCCTGCCGACGTACCACGCGAGCCCCGGATCGTTCACGCCCGAGATCTCGATCGTGTCCCACTCCACGGGTACGCCGTGGCAGCCGTCGGCGCCGACGACCTCCATGGTGTGCCGGATGCGCTCGGCCTCGGCGTCGTCCATGAGCCGTCCGAGCATCTCCTGAGGGCCGCCCTCGCCCGCCCAGCTCGGCAGCAGCGCCGCCAGCGTCGTACAGCCCGGGGTGTACGGATAGGTGTCCAGCGTGATGTCCGCGCCCGCCGCCAGCGCCGCGTCGAGCAACGACAGCAGCTCGGGGGCCCGGCCCTTGTTCGCGCCGAAGTTCATGGTGGCGTGCGCGAGGTGGAGCGCGCAGCCGGCGTCCCGGGCCAGGGCCACCATCTCCTCGTACGCCTCCAGGGCCCCCGCCCCGTACGAGCGGTGGTGGGGGCAGTAGTAGCCGCCGTACCCGGCCACCACCCGGCACAGCTCGGTGAGTTCGGCGTCCCTGGCGTACATGCCCGGCGTGTAGGTGAGTCCGGAGGACATGCCCACCGCGCCCTGCTCCATCCCCTCGGCCACCAGCTGCCGCATCCGGTCCAGCTCCCGGGGTGTCGCCTCCCGGTCCTCCCAGCCGACGGCCAGCATCCGCACCGTGCCCTGCGGGATCAGATACGCGGCGTTGACCGCGATGCCCTGGTCCAGGCGGTCCAGATACTCGCCCACGGACCGCCAGGTGAAGTCGGCGTCGTCGCCGTACCCGTTCCAGCCGGTGATCGCGCTGCGCACCTCGCCGAGAGTACGGTCGTCGACCGGGGCGTACGACAGCCCGTCCTGGCCGATGACTTCGAGCGTCACTCCCTGCGCCGCCTTCGCGCTGTGGTCGGGGTCGCGCAGGAGGGCGAGGTCGCTGTGGGCGTGCATGTCGATGAAGCCGGGGGACAGGGCCAGGCCCTCGGCGTCCAGCTCCCGTACGGCGCACGGGCGTTGGCAGCCCGCCGCCGCGGCCTCCTTGACGATCGAGACGATCCTGCCGTCCTTGATCGCCACGTCGGCGCGGTAGGAGGGTGCGCCGCTGCCGTCGACGACGTCGGCGTCACGGATGACGAGGTCGGCAAGGTCCATGGGGGCGCCTCCTAGAAGAACGTGCGGATGTAGTCGACAACCGTGCCGTCCGCCTCGGCCAGCGGAATCAGCTGCCACTTGTCGAAGGACGTGCACGGGTGGGACAGGCCCAGCCCGAGCCAGTCGCCGACCTCCAGGTCCGCCTCCGGGGTGGTACGGATCCAGGCGTGCTGGTCCGACAGGGCGGTGACCGAGATACCCGTCGCGGGGCGCTCGACACCGCCCCGGCGCACGACCTGGGCGAAGGGCAGGTCGAGGTCGTAGGCCGCGTCCCGCTTGCCTGCGTTGGCAAAAGCCTGCTCGGCCGACGGGCGGGAGACGATCTGCGCCCACAGCCGGAACGCGGAATGCAGAGCACCCTCCTCGGGGACGCGGGCGAACGGCGTGAGCTTGCGGTAGTGGCCGTCGTCGTGCGAGACGTACGCGCCCGAGCGCAGCAGCCTCAGGACCGGCAGCGAGAGCGGCGGCAGCTGCGCGAAGACGTCCGCCACCGCGTCGAACCAGGCGCTGCCGCCCGCGCTCACCACGATCTCGTCGAGACCGGCGAACCGGCCCGCTTTGTCGAAGCCGGCCGCCAGCGCGGTCAGACGGCGCAGCCAGGTGTCCACCCGCTCCGGGTCCGCCTGCGGCACCTCGCCCTCGTATCCCGCCACGCCCACCAGCCGCAGCGTCCCGGTCGCCGCCACCGCGTCCGCGACCGCCGCGCACTGCGTCTCCGTACGGACGCCGGTGCGCGCGCCCTCGCCCGCCGCCAGCTCCACGACCACGTCGACCGGGCGCTCGGTTCCCTTCAGTGCCGTGTCCATCAGTTCCACGCCGCGCACGGAGTCGACGTAGCAGATGAAGCGGAACTCCGTGTCCGCCGCGAGCTGGGCCGCGATCCAGCGCAGGGCCGCCGGGTCGACCAGCTCGTTCGCGAGGAAGATCCGCTGGACTCCGAACTGCCGTGCCACGCGCACCTGGTGGGGGCCCGCGAGCGTGATGCCCCACGCGCCGCGTTCGATCTGGCGGTGGAAGAGCTGGGGTGCCATCGACGTCTTGCCGTGCGGGGCGAAGGCGAGGCCGTGGCGGGCCGTGTAGGCCTCCATCAGATCGAGGTTGTGCCGCAGTCGCTCGGCGGACAGGGCGAGGACCGGAGTGGTGAAGCCGCCGGTGAAGATGTTGCGGCGCTCGGCCGCCAGCTCGGCGAGCGTGAGGCCCTCGGCGTCCGGCGGAAGGCCCTTGAAGCGGTGGTCGACGCGCTCCGCCATGAGGGCGGCGAGGCGTTCTGCGGCGGTGGCGGCGTCCATGGACTCTCCCGACGTAGTGCGTTGCGACATGTGCAATGGTCATTGCGTATGTCGCTGATTGCTGTCTAACATCCCGGTCGACGCGGGGTCAACGGAGCCGCCGTGACCCTCCCCCAAGCTCTCGACTCCGCTCGAGCAGGGGCACCCCATCGCGACAAGGAGTCACCATCATCGTGACCGCCGACGGCCTGTCCACCGCCCCGGACGTCGTGGACGTCGTCGCGCTCGGCGAGTCCATGGTCACGTTCGTGCCGTCCGGGCCCGGCAGGCTGGCCGAAGTGCCGTCCTTCGAGCGGGGTATCGGCGGCGCCGAGTCGAACGTCGCCTGCGTGCTCGCCGCCGCGGGCCACTCCGTGCGCTGGGTCAGCCGGGTGGGCGCGGACGGGTTCGGTGAGTACCTGGTCGAGCGGATCGGCTCGTACGGCGTCGACGTCAGCGCCGTCGAGCGGGACCCGGGGCGGCCCACGGGGATCTACTTCCGCACGGCGGGGGACCGGGCGAGCGACGCTCACGAGGTGGCGTACTACCGGGCGGGCTCGGCGGCCTCGGCGATGGCGGTGGGGAACATCGACCTCGACGCGGTGCGCGCCTGCCGTGTCCTGCACCTGTCCGGGATCACGGCCGCCCTGTCGGATGACTGTCTCGCCCTGGTACGCGAGTTGACGACTCCCCGCGCCCGCCGGCCGCTCGTCTCCTTCGACGTCAACCACCGCACCGGGCTGTGGCGTCAGGACGACGGGCCACGGGCGCTGCTGGATCTGGCCGGCGGGGCCGATGTCGTCTTCGTGGGGGAGGACGAGGCGGAGGAGGCGTGGGGCGTCACGGGCGGCCCGGCCGCCATCAGGAGGGTGCTGCCGCAGCCGCCGGTCCTGGTGGTGAAGCAGGGGGCGCGCGGCGCGACGGTCTTCGAACACCAACCCCCGGCCGGGACGGCCCTGCCCCACGGAACCGGCCCGGCGGCCGACGCCGTCACCTTCGTCCCCTCCCTCCGAGTCACGGTCGTCGCACCGGTCGGTGCCGGGGACGCCTTCGCCGCCGGTTTCCTCTCCGCCACCCTCCGCGGGCTTTCCGTCCGTGATCGCCTCCGCCACGGCCACCTCGTGGCCGCCGCGGCACTCACCGTCCCCGGTGACCTCGCCACACCTTTGGCCCACGACCACGCCGACCGCCTGGCCGCACTCGAGGACGCACGGTGGGAGACACTTCGACTCGGCCCCGGCTGGACCGAAGCCGTCGCGCGGGCCGAGGAGGAGGTACGTACGTCATGAGCCAGACCGTCGACCGGGCACTGAGCATCCTGCCGCTGCTCGCCGAAGGACCCGCCGATCTCGGGCAGGTCGCCGACCGGCTCGGCGTGCACAAGTCCACCGCCCTCCGCCTTCTGCGCACCCTGCACGAGCACGGCCTGGTCTACCGCCAGTCCGACCAGCGCTACCGCCTCGGTGCCCGCCTCTTCGCCCTCGCCCAGCAGGCCGTCGAGAACCTCGACGTGCGCGAGATCGCGCACCCCCACCTGGTCCGCCTCAACGAGAAGTGCGGGCACACCGTCCATCTCGCCGTGTACGAGGAGAACGAGGTCCTCTACATCGACAAGGTGGAGAGCCGCTACCCGGTACGCATGTACTCGCGGATCGGAAAGCCGGTGGCCATCACCGTCGCGGCCGTGGCGAAGCTGCTCCTCGCGGATCTGCCCGAGTCCGAGCGCCGTGCCGTCGCCGAGAAGCTCGACTACCCCCTGTACACGGCCCGTTCGACGCCGAACGCCGCCGCGTTCCTGAAGGAGCTGGCGACGGTGCGCGAACAGGGCTGGGCCACCGACCTCGGCGGCCACGAGGAGTCCATCAACTGCGTCGCCGCCCCCGTCCGGGGCGCCGACGGACGGGTCGTCGCGGCCATGTCGGTCTCGGCCCCCAATGTCGTCGTCACCGCCGACGAGCTCCTCACCCTGCTCCCGCTGGTGCGCCGTACCGCGGACGCCATCACCCGGGAGTACTCCGGCAACACTCCAGCGAAGGACGCCGTATGACGGACAAGATCGCCCTGACCCCGAAGACCCACACCACACCGCCCGCCCAGTTCTCCCACGGAGTGCGGAAGGGCAACATCCTCCAGGTCGCCGGCCAGGTCGGCTTCCTGCCCGCCGAGGAGGGCAGGCCGCCCACACCGGCGGGCCCCACCCTGCGCGAACAGACCCTCCAGACCCTCGCCAACGTCAAGGCGGTCCTGGAGGAGGGCGGCGCCGACTGGGACGACGTGATGATGATCCGCGTCTATCTGACCGATGTGGACCACTTCGCAGAGATGAACGAGATCTACAACGCCTACTTCGAGGAGCAGGGCCTCACCCGGCCGCCCGCCGCCCGGACCACCGTCTACGTGGGTCTCCCGGCCGGACTCCTCATCGAGATCGACGCGCTGGCCGTCCTCGACTGACACGTCCTCGGCTCACCCGCTCCCGCCCTTCGCACGCCTTCACGGCGCGGCGCCGCCACTCCCCGCGGCGCCGTATCGCGATCCCCCTGCCCGAAAGTCCCATGGCATTACGAGAAGCACGAGGTCCCCCTGTCATGCCCATGCCTTTGTCTTCCGCGGGCTCCGCCGCACCATCGTCCCCGCCCCACACCGGCGGACTGCTCGCCCTCGTCCACGGCACCGCCGGACTGCTCACGGTCGCGGCGCTCGGCATCGCGCTGCTGCTCGTCCTGATCATCAAGGTGAGACTCCAGCCCTTCGTGGCGCTGCTCGCCGTCTCCATAGCCGTCGGCCTCGGCGCAGGCCTGTCGGTCACCGAACTCTTCGGCACGGTCCAGCGCTCCGACGCCGTCTCCCTCATCGAGTCCGGCATGGGGGGCACCCTCGGCCACATCGCCATCATCATCGGCCTGGGCACGATGCTCGGCGCAGTCCTCGAAGTCAGCGGCGGGGCCGAGGTGCTGGCCTCCCGGCTCCTGCACCTCTTCGGCGAGCGCCGTGCCCCGCTGGCCATGGGCCTGACGGGCCTGATCTTCGGTATCCCGGTCTTCTTCGACGTCGGCATCTTTGTGCTCGCGCCGATCGTGTACGCCGCCGCCCGGCGCGGTGGCAAGTCGCTGCTGCTCTACTGTCTGCCGCTGCTCGCGGGCCTGTCGATGACGCATGCCTTCCTGCCGCCGCACCCGGGCCCGGTCGCCGCCGCCGGACTGCTCAAGGTCGACCTCGGCATGGTCATCCTGATGGGCATCGTCTGCGGAATCCCCGCGGTGCTGGCCGCCTGGGCGTGGTCGTCCTGGATCGGCAGGCGGATCTTCATCCCCGTACCGCAGGACATGGCCGAGGCGGCCGAGGAGGCGAAGGCCGCACTCGCGGAGAAGCAACGGGGTGGGGATACGCCCTGCTCGAGCGAAGCCGAGAGCTCGGGGGACCGCCCGAACCCGCAGGAGAAGCCGGTGTCGCTCTCCACGGTCTTCACCATCATCGGCACACCGCTGATCCTCATCCTCCTGTCGACGTTCTCGTCGATCGCCTTCGACCCCTCGACCGGACGGTCGTTGATCGAGTTCTTCGGCCACCCCTTCGTGGCGCTGACGATCGCGCTGCTGCTGGCGTACTACCTGCTCGGCATCCGCCGTGGCTGGTCCCGCAAATCCCTGGAAACGGTGTCCACCGCCTCCCTGAAGCCGGTCGGCAACATCCTGCTGGTGGTCGGCGCGGGCGGGGTCTTCGGCGCGGTCCTCAAGGGCAGCGGCGTCGCGCAGGCCCTCTCGGACACCTTCCACGACGTGGGTCTGCCGGTGATCGTGCTGTCGTACCTGATCTCGCTCGTCCTGCGTGTGGCCCAGGGTTCGGCGACGGTCGCGATCGTCACGACGGCCGGCATCGTGGCGCCCCTGCTTTCGGAGGGCCACCACTCGCAGGCCTTTCTCGCCCTGGTCATCATGGCCGTCTCGGCCGGCTCGATCTTCGCCTCGCACGTCAACGACGGCGGCTTCTGGATGGTGGCGAAGTACTTCGGGATCAGCGAGCGGGACACGCTGCGGACCTGGACGGTACTGGAATCGGTGCTGTCCGTGGCCGGGTTCGCGGTGGCCGCGGTGGTGAGCGTGTTCGTCTGACGGGCCTCTGATGAGGTTCTCTGACGGGGGTTCTGGCGGGGTCTGGCGGGGTTCTGGCGGAGATTCGTATAACGAAGCAGGCGCTGACTGTGTCCCGCACAGGATCTTCGACCATACTGCCCTGCTGTGGAGCAGCGCATAGGTACGAGCAGCCAGCCCCTGGACGGCGCCGGGATCGACCCCGCCTTCATCCCCGGGCTCACCTCCCCGGGGTCCGGCGAACCGGAGGATGCGAAGCCGGCCGAGCCCGAGGAGGCGGTCCTCGTCGACGAAGCGGAGGAGGCCGAGGGAGCCGAGGCGGAGGACGCCGGAGAGCCCTCGGCCGAAGAGGCCGTCGGCGGGGAGCCCGCGACCGAAGAGACGTCCGCCGAAGAGACCTCCGCCGAGAAGGAGGAGGCTCCCGACGGCCCCGTCTTCGAGGCCTCCGACCGCCGCGCGAGGATCGTCGCCGACCACCGGGGCGTACGGCTGCACCTGGACGACCAGGAGTGTGAGTTCCGCTGGGACGAGATCGGGGCGGTGGAGACGGAGACCGCGCGCTTCGGGAAGCGGTTCACGGTGACCGTGCACACGCCGGAGCGCCGCTGGTACCCCATCGAGATCGAGGCCGATTCCCGCGCCCGCTTCCAGGAGTGGGAGGCCCGGCTGGACGAGGTGCTGGACACCTACTTCGAGGACGGAGAGCAGGAACCGGCAGCCTCGGAGGAGGACGAAGACTGACCGGTACGTATGGCAGGCCGACTCACAGAAGGTGGTCGGCCTTGCCCGCCTTGATGTCGAGGATGAGAGTGCGGAGGGCTTCGCGGGTGTCGGTGAGGCAGTGGTCCTCCTGCCCGGCCATGGCGATGTAGGCGTTTCCCTGTCTGTCGGTGCCCAGCCGGAAGCAGGAGTTGCCCTCGCCGCAGAAGGGCTCTTCCCAGGTGACGTGGTCCATCGGGCTTGTCCTCACAGGCTGTTGGCATTGTTCCGGACGAAGTCGCGCGACGCTTCGGGTGACAGGGCGATGCGCTCCATCCAATCCAAGTGGGCACGGTACTTGGCCAACTGCGCTTCTTCGCCCGGGAATTCCGGCCCGTGCGAGCTGTCGACCTGGACGGTGTCGAGTTGCGGCACCGGCGCTTCCAGGAAGTTGACCGTCTGCTCGGCTCCGGGAAACGTACCGGCGGAGAACGGGATGACCATCAGTCGCACGGGCGGATGTTCGGACATGGCGAGCAGATGCTCGAGCTGGGAAACCCTGTCCTACAGCTTCACGCTCCCCGCCGTCCTGGCCAGCCCGGCGCTGGCGAGAGCGGCGACACGGGAGGCCCTGAAGGTGCACGGCCTGGACGACATGCTGGACCCGGCGCTTCAGGCGGTCGGCGAACTGACCGCAATCGTCTGCCAGTTCACGGAGTCACTGGACTACTACCTCTCCCTCCGCTACCGAGCCCGAACCCTCAGGGTGATCGCCTACGACAGTCACCCCCGCCACACGCACCCCAACCTGGCCGCGGCCTGCGACACCCGCCGTCGCGCGGCCCTCCGCCTCCTGGCCTGCGTCTGCCGGGCCTGCGACGGCAGTTGGGGCTTCGGCGAGTCCCGGGATCCAGGTGGAGGGACTCGGATGTGGGCGACGCTGCCACGGACGGGTGCGGCGGCGTACGGCGCGGTCGGCCCACCGCACGTCGAGGGGGTTACCGGAAGGGAATGTTGAGCCAGAGGCTGCCTGGCTCGGACATCAGGATCCGATGAGCCTCGACCATGCTCTGGTACCACTCCCCGAACTCCTCGTCGTCGAAGTGGAGGGCGCGCCCGAGGATGTAGCCGGCGGAGAAGTCCTGCCAGGACCGGTAGGACAGGGCGGCGGACCGCCCTGCCTGGATGACGGCGCTCTCGGCCTCCCGCAGTGTCCCGAACCGCGCCCCGAGCCCCCACCGCGCCATTTTCGAGGCGCGCCCGGCGGGCGGCAACCCGAATGGCACACGTATTACTGCCCTTCGGGAAAGTGCCTGGTCGTGATGGCGGTAATGGTTACTCCTCTTTCCAGTGCGGATGCCCCCGCGCCGACAAAATGAACCTTTGCATTGTGAGGTGGATCAATAAATTCCATTAGCTGCTCATAGCGTTTGATCCAGACGAGGGTAATGACTGAGGGATCTCTAGTTGGGTTCAAAGTCGAACCGACGCCGAATTGCTGGCCGGTGCGGACAATGCCGCCCACGCATCGGACGATGCATGTAGCGGTCGCATCCCCCCTCTCTTCCACAGAGTAGATTTGCAGTTTTCCCGTGTCGATCTCATCCACGCCTGTATGCCTCCGTGACAAAGTGTCTAATCTGCCCAGGTGAAAGCTTTGGTATATCCCATTCTAGAGCGTCGCTGATGCCTTCATATGTCTTTATTCGGGGTACGTGGATCCCCATGTCTTTGAGGATATCGTGGGCGACGCTTGATGGGATCTCTACGGCGGCCCTGTTCCCAAGCTCAGAGGCTGGAAGATTAACCCCCACCTCCGCCTCAGCGCGGATGTATCCAGGCATGGTATCTACCCCTTCAAGCGCGCTTCGGGGGATGAGCTGAACAACGGATTCACCGAATTGTTCTGAGTGTCGAGCGAACGCTGTTGCCACGCCAGGGTCTGTTGACGTTGGCGTGAACCCTGAAATTTGCGTATTCTCGCTTGCATTGAAACCCTTGGTGGTTCCTCTGAACAGATGCTCCTCTTCAGGACATCCACTTGGTGCCAGCCCCAGGGGGTCGGCCCATGTATACGGATTATGGACATAGGCAGCCGGGTTGGGTGCGGGCGCGAGTCCAAGGGGGTCGGGAGTGAGGTAGCGGGCCGTTTCGGGGTCGTAGTGGCGGAAGTAGTTGTAGTGCAGGCCTGTTTCGGGGTCGAAGTACTGGCCGGGGAAGCGCAGAGGTGTGTAGGTGGTGCTGTTCGCCGCCCAGGCGGTGGCGCCCCACAGGGTGCTGCGGGTGTGCCAGGCGATGTCGCCCTGTTCGTCGACCAGTTCCGTGGGGGTGCCCACCAGGTCGGTGACGATGGCGAAGAAGCGGGAGTCGATTTCCTCCTGCGAGGCGTCGGCTGCTGCGGTGATGCGTTCGGTTTGGGCTATGGGGCGCAGGCCCTGGTGGTCCCAGGTGAGGGTGACCGGGTTCGGGAGGGCGGGGGACGTGGTGGTCTGCTCGCAGAGCGTTGTGCCGTCCCAGGTGAAGTCCACCCGCTCCATGACGGTCTCGCCGTCCTCGCCCAGGCGGAACTTGGCGGTGCGGCGGCCCAGGGGGTCGTAGGTGTAGCGCCAGCGGGTGCCGTCCGGGGTGGTCACCGAGGTCAGGCGGTCCTCGGCGTCCCACTCGTAGCGCCATGTGTCGGGTTTGCGGGACAGGCGTGTCTTCTGGCGCAGGGTGATGCGGCCGAGGGCGTCGTGTTCGTAGCGGACCTTGCCGGCTCGCGTGATGCGGGTGCCCGTGTAGGTGCGGTCGCCTACCGCTTCCTGGCCCGGGTGGTCCGTCGGCCAGGATGCCTGGGTCTGGTTGCCCGCAGCGTCGTAGGCGTACGTCTCCTTCCAGTGCGCCGCGTGTACCGCCGTCACCCGGCCTGCCGCGTCCAGGTCGAAGCGGCGGGAGCCGGACAGTTGGTCGTCTACGCCGATCAGGTTGCCGTCGGCGCGGTAGGTGTAGTCCCGGTGCTGCACCGAACGGCCGCCCGCTCCCGTCACCGACTGGGTCGTCAGCCGTCCCAGCGCGTCGAAGGCCTGTTCCAGGGTGACCGTCTCGCCGATGCTGCGGGTGAGTTCACGGCCCACCGGGTCATAGGTGGAGTCGATGACACGACCGGAAGCCACCATGCCGGTGCGGCGCCCGGCGGCGTCGTACGACCAGGTGGTCGTGGCGCCGGTCGGGGTTGTACGGCCCGTGCGGCGCCCCAACTCGTCGTGGGCGTAGGTCAGTGTCCGGCCGTCGACCGTCTCCGACCGCAGCATTCCGAAGCGGTCCCGCAGCAGCGTCAGTGTCGTGCCGTCCGGGCCGGTCGCCTGTGCGAGCTGGTCCGTCAGGTCGTACGCGTACGTCGTGACCCGGCCGGCCGCGTCCTTGCGGATCACCCGGCCCAGCAGGTCGCGTTCGAATGACACCACCTGACCGAGTGCGTTCGTCCGGGAGGTCAAGCGGTCGGCCGAGTCGTATGTGTACCTGAGGGTGCGATCGTCGAAGTCGGTTTCCGTGACCAGGCGTCCGGCAGCGTCGTATTCGTACGTCCACGTCAGGCCCTGCGGGTTCGTCACCGTCGACAGCCGCAGTTCCATGTCGTGCTCGAACTCGTAGCGCACCCCGTCCGGGCCCGTGCGTGCCGTCAGCAGGTCGAAGTGCGTGTACTCGAAGTGGGAGACGCCGCCCATCGGGTCGGAGTGGCTCGTGCAGTTGCCCTCGCCGTCGTAGGTCCATGACTCCGTGGTGCCGTCGGGAGCCGTGCGGCGTGTCAGTTGGCCCTCGACCGACCACTGCAGGTGCGTTGTGGCTCCCGTCGGGTCGGTGATGGCGACCGGGCGGCCGAAGGCGTCGCGTTCGTAACGCGTTGCCGAGCCCAGCGGGTCGGTGACCTGCAACGGGAGGCCCGCGCGGTCGCATACGACCGTTGTCGTGCGGCCGAGCGGGTCGGTCACGGACGTCAGGTGGCCGGCCTCGTTGTAGGTGAAGCGGGAGGTGTGGCCCGTGGAGGTGGTCACCGATGTGCGGTTGCCGCGGTCGTCGTACGTCTGGCGCACGACCGTGCCGTCCGGGTTCACCACCTTTGTCGGCAGGCCGAGGTCGTTGTACTCCGCCCTGGCCTCACGGCCGTCCGGGCGCACCACCGCGATGACGTTGCCCGCGTCGTCGTGGTCGAATGCGGTCCGGCGTCCCAGGGGGTCGGTGCGGGAGAGGAGACGGTGGTAGCGGTCGCGTTCGAAGCGGGTGACCGCGCCGAGCGGGTCGATTTCGGCGACCACCTGAAAGGCGTCGTCGACCACGTATCGGCGGGTGTGGCCTTCGGCGGTGGTCGTGGTGGTCACGCGCAGGCCCGTGTCCGGGTCCGTCTCGTCGTAGGACAGGCGCAGGGTCATGTGGCCGTGCGTGCCGCCCTCGGCTGTGCAGCGGTCCTGGTCGTCGTACTCGTAGGTGTAGCCGCGGTCGTTCGTGTCCGTCCAGGAGGTGACCCGGCCTGCCTCGTCGTACGTGAAACGCAACGGCAGACCTGAGGAGTTGATGACCTCGGTCAGGTGGCCGTCGCTGTAGCCGTAGCGCATCAGCACCTGGCCGGTCGCCGCCAGACGGAGGGCCGTGACCCGTTCCGCCTCCGTCGTGATGCGGACGTCGTAGCCGGCGCTGGAGACGATCCCGAGCGGGGCGCCCTCGTTGTCGTACTCGAAGGTGAGCCAGTTGCCGTTGCGGTCGTCGATCTGTTCCAGGACCGCCAGGCCCTCGCCCCGGTCGCTGAAGTGCCAGGTTCGGAGCGTGCTCGGGTCGGTGATCGTGTAGCCGCCGTCCTCGCGGTCCAGGGGCCAGCGCGGACCGTGGCTGGGCAGGGTGGGCAGGCCCGGGGCCGGGTGCGGATAGGCGAGGAGGAGGCCGTCCTCCTGCACGAAGACGACTCCCTCGGCGTCGATCTCCAGGCGCTGGTCGATCGTCGAGGACCAGGACGGGCCGAACCAGCGGCCGAAGTGGTATCCCGACTCCACACGTCGTTTGAAGACGAGGGGAAGGGCGCCGGGCAGTGTCACATCCGTCTGCGGCAGGTACATCTTGCCGGTGGTGAGGTCGACCGGGTCCGTGGGGTCCTTGTCGACCTTGTTCCCGGGAGAGGGGTTGTCGTGCTCACCGGGATGGGTCCTGGCGGCGTCCGCCGCGGAGTTCTCCGCGGCTCCCCTCACCTCCTGGCCCCCTGCCCTTTCCGCGGCCCCCGCCAGGCCTTCCTTGGCCGCGGCCCGCAACCCGCCCTCCGCCAGCCCCAGGCCGTCCGTGCCTACGAACTGCGGGATCAGGCGGCCGAGGCCCTCGGCCGGGTCCTTCTTGAAGCCGTCCCACGCCGACTTCAGCGTGCGCTCGGGGTGGGCGGCCGTGGAGACGAGGCCGGAGAGCGTCATGCTGACGTTCTGGGCGAACTTCGCCGGGTGCGTGAGGTTGTACGGGTCCTCCGGGTCCAGGCCGCGAACGAAGTTCACCAGGTCCGCTGAGCCCTTGATCACGCCCCCCACGAGGTGAGTCTCCTCGGTGTTGAACGCCTGGTATCCGTCGAGGCCGTCCAGCGCGAGCCGCTTCAGCGGCGGCGGCTCGGCGGGCGCATGGGCGAGGGCGGCGTGCACGGCTTCGGTCGCCGTCCGGGCGGCGTCGTTGCGCTGGCGACGGGCCTCTTTGAGGATCTCGTGGGCATGCTTGATGTCGGCGGTGCCCGGGTCCTGGAAGGGGTCGGGACGCGGGCCGGGGTCCTTGTTCTCCTTGAGGGCCGCGTTGAAGGCGTCCACGCGCTTGTTGTACGCGTGCACCGCCTTGTCGGAGGCGTCCTTGCCTTTCTTGTACAGGTCGATGGCCTGCTGAGCCTGGTGCTGCGCCCACGCGACCGTGTCCGCGTACGTGTCCAGCGCCTTGGCCGCCTTGTCGCAGGCGTCCGCCGCATGCAGCCACTTGGGTGGGTGCATGGCGAACTTCTCGCGGAAGGTGTCGGCGGACTGCCCCTTCCAATGCGAGGAGTCCAGCCCCCGCATTCCCTCGCCGACCTTGTCGAACGCCGTGTGGAAGTGCTTCAGGTGGGATGCGGCCGACCTGATGCTGCCGGGCGCACCGTGGACCAGATGGGTGGCCTCGTCGCTCTGTCCCAGCTGCTGCTCGTCCGGTGTGGCGCCGAGGTCGGAGGCCCACTTGTCGCCCAGGTCATCGACCGTCCTGGCCCAGTCGTGGGCCCCGACGTAATCCAGGCCCTCTCCGATGACATGGGCACCCTTGTCGATGCCCTCCCCGAGAAGCTTCTCGCCCGCATGCCAGCCGTCTTCCAGCCCGCCCGCGGCCTTGTTGAGATAGTCACCGATCCCCATCAGCCGGCACCCCCGCCCTGCCGCGCCTGCTGTTCCGCGGCGGCCTTGGCCCGCTCCTCCGGAGAGGGACCGAGCGCGTGATCCAGCGCCTGCCCGTACTGCTGGTCACTCACCCCGAGGGCACGGTGCAGGTTCTCCGGGTTGATGCCCATCGGGCCCAGGGTGTGCGAAGTCATCACATCCCGCGCGGCGTCCTTCCAGCCCTGAGCGCTGTTGTGCGCCGCATCCTCGAAGGACTTCTGGCTGTAGTCGGCGTGGGCGAGGGCATTGTTGCTGGCCAGGTCCCCCCAGCTCATCTTCGTGATGTCGTCCTCGGAGGCATACGGATTGCCCATCAACGAGTTCGCCCCGACCTTCAGCGCGCCCTCGACGTACTGGTCCGTCTCGTACAGCGTGCCCGCCGACAGATGCACCGCCTGAGCGAAGGAGTTGCCCTCGTTGACCAGCGCACGCACCCCCCACTCCCAGCGTTCGCAGAACGACTTGAACGCCGACACCAACCCGTCGTTCCCCAACTCCAGCCCGGACAACTGCAGATCCGAGAACCCGCGGCCCGCTCCGGCCAGGCTGTCCATGCCGAGTTCCTTGAGCTCGCCCAGGGTCAGCGTGATGCCCTGTGCGATCTCCTTCAGCCCCGACGCCTTGATGTCCTTGCCCCCGTCACCGCTCACCGCGGCTCCTCCCGGTTCGTCGTCGCCGCTGCGCCGTGTGCATACACAGCCGCGGAGTCCGGCACGATCCCCGCCACGGGCGGGAACAGCACCCCGTCGTCACCGCTCCCGACATCCAGGGCCACACCGCACGGCACACCCACCGCCACCACCGCGGCATCCAGCAACCGGGCTCCCAGAACACGCCGGTAGGCCCAGACGCGCGAGCCCTCACCCCTCGCGATCGCGAACCGGGCCAGTGCCGAATCGTTCGAGAACGCGTAGATCCACCGGACTCCGCCCTGATCTCCCGTCAGGGGGACCTCGTTCTCGTCGAGGGGCACGAGGACGGCGGCACGGCGGAACTCGCCCAGCAGCGCTGCGAATTCACGTCGGCGCCGGGCGATGTCCTGCGCTTCGGGCGAGGGCGAGGGCGAGGGCGAGGTTGACGCGGTTGTCGGCGGCGGGGTAGCTCCCCGTACGTCCCGTACCTGCCGTACGTCCGGCCCGGCCATCTCTGCGTAGTCGGACAGCCGGGATCTGCGTATCGGTCCTGCCGGCTCGCTGTCGCCCCCGTGATCAGCCATGCCTGGAATCATCACATCAGCACATTGCCGACCGCAACGCGGACACCCCGGCGGCGAGCGGTCACCGGACCGGTTTCGCCAACGGGCCGTCCGTCGGCCAACTGGCGTCCGTGCGAGCTTGGTTACCGGGAGCCGCTCGACTTCTTGGGGACACTGAGGGGCGTCAGGTGCCGGCGCGTGACTACAGCCGGGACGGCACTACGCTCTGCGCAGGCTTAGGGTGAGTGATCACGATGTTGGCTGATCACCAGGAGTTCGATGTCGTTGTGACGGCGGTGGGCTTCGTCGGTGCCCAGGTCGAGGCAGACGGCCGGATCGGATTCATTGACCAGGTGAAGCACCCGTCCTGGTGGGACAGCGAGGTTCCGCCGCCGAAGGCGGGAGACCGGTTCCGTGCCGTTGTGCTCGACGCCTCAAGGGAGCCGGTGCGACTGAGCGCTCTGGAAAGGGACATCGCGATGGCGCGGCGGCTGCACTCGCGCTGAACTGCACGAGCTCGACCTCGAGGGACTGCCCTCACAGGTGCTTCGGGAGTACGTCACCGACCTGTTGGACGGGTGACGCCCGGACCCCTGTGGGTCCGGGCGTCCGTGTGAGGGGTCGCAAGCGCCACCTCAGGGCAGCGCGTGTACGTGCGGCCCCACCGCACCCGACCACGCGTTGCCCGAGGCCGCGTCCCAGTTCGTGGACCACGTCATCGCGCCCCGCAGGTCCGGGTACGTCTTCGAGGGCTTGAAGGAGCCGCAGTTCGTGGCCTTCGTCAGGCAGTCCAGGGCGCTGTCCACCACCGACGGGGAGACGTAGCCGCTGCCCGCCGCGCTCGTGGAGGCCGGGACGCCAAGGCCCACCTGGGACGGGGAGAGGCCGCCCTCCAGCTGGATGCAGGCCAGGGCCGTCAGGAAGTCCACCGAGCCCTGGCTGTAGAGCTTGCCGTCACAGCCCAGCATGGAACCGCTGTTGTAGTACTGGGTGTTGACGACCGTCAGGATGTCCCTGACGTTCAGCGCCGTCTGGAAGTACGCGTTCGACGTCGACTGCATGTCGATCGTCTGCGGGGCCATGCTGATGATCAATGATGAGCCCGCCTTCGACGACAGCTGTCGCAGCGCCTGGGACATGTACGTCGCGTTCAGTCCGTTCTCCAGGTCGATGTCCACCCCGTCGAACCCGTACGTCTGCATCAGCGAGTAGACCGAGTTCGCGAAGTTCGTCGCCGACGCCGCGTCGCTCACCGACACCGTGCCGTTCTGGCCGCCGACCGAGACGATCACCTTCTTGCCGGCCGCGTGCTTTGCGGCGACGTCCGCCTTGAACTGGTCCACCGTGTAGCCGCCCAGGCCCGACGAGTCCAGCGTGAAGGACACCGCGCCCGGTGTGCTCGTGGCGTCGGCGAACGCCACCGCGATGATGTCGTACTGGGACGGGACGTCCGAGATCTTCTGGACCGTGGCGCCGTTGTTGAAGTTCTGCCAGTAGCCGGTCACCGCATGCTTCGGAAGCGACCCGCCCCCGCCCCCGCCGGAGGCCGCCGTCGTGGCCGTCACCGACGCCGACTTCGCCGACTCGCCCGCCGCGTTCGTCGCCGTCACCCGGAAGGAGTACGACGTAGCCGGGGTCAGGCCCGTCACCGTGGTCGAAGTGCCGGTCGTGGTCGTCGTCCTCGTGCCGTCCCGGTACACGCCGTAGCCCGTCGCACCCGGCACCGCGTTCCAGGACAGGGACACTGAGGAAGACGTGGTGGAGGAGACGGACAGGCCCGTGGGAGCCGCGGGAACGGTCGGGCCCGGGTCGCCGCCCCCGCCGCCGTCCGGGCCGTACACCGACACATCGTCCCCGTAGTACGCCGCCTGTCCGTACCAGCCGTGCAGATACACCGTCACGGACGTCGTCGACGAGCCCGTGGTGAACGTCGTGCTCAGCTGCTTCCACGCCGTCGAGTCCGGGGTCCACGTCGACACGTCCGTCGTGCCCGTGCCCGTCGCACCCAGGTAGGTGTACCCGCCCTGGACCCATGCGCTCAGCGTGTACGTCGAGTTGGGCCGGACCGCGACCGTCTGGGTGCACTGCGCGTAGTCCTGGCCCGCGGGCGTCGCCTTGAGGGCGGACGCGCCGCCGTGCACCGGTGACGACACCGTCGTACCGCTGCCCGCCGAACAGTTCCAGTTGCTCAGGCCCGACTCGAAGCCGGCGTTCTTGGCGTT
Organism: Streptomyces hygroscopicus; assembly: GCF_026168105.1. Lineage (GTDB taxonomy): Bacteria > Actinomycetota > Actinomycetes > Streptomycetales > Streptomycetaceae > Streptomyces > Streptomyces hygroscopicus_D. The sequence continues at coordinate 20,957 of NZ_LBMW01000060.1, read as the reverse complement.
GTTCACGTCCGCGGCAACCGCCTGACCGGCGCCCAGGAGGGAGAGGGCGAGCGCGGCGACGGCGGCCCCGGCCAGGGTCCGTCTGCGGCGGGGCGTGCCTGGTACGGGGTCCACTTGGGCCTCCGAGGTGTGGGGAGAGGGGAGAGGAGGGCATGGCGGACGGTGGCCACCGCCTGGGTAATGAACTTGGTCCAGACCAATCCGCATGTCAAGGCCTCCAACGGCACCATCACCCCGGCGCGCGCGTCGAGTTGGGGCATATGCGCCTACTCTGTGTCGATCAAGCTCCCACCTTCGGTGAGATGATCTGCCGGATTCGGTGTTGAGTAGGGCACGCCGTGGATATGGTGCTCGTGCAGGACGATGCAATTGGACGTCACAGGGGCCAACTGAGGCGGTGGTCGACCACCCCGCCGCAGTGAACGGGGTGGTGTGCAGCCGTGCCGATCGCGATAGCCGTCACCAGTCCCGACCTGGTGCTCCCGCCGCTCGACCGGCAGACTCCGCCCGCCGCCGTCCAGCCCCAACCGACGCTCGAACAGTCCCTGAACGGCATGCACGCGCTCATCGAGCAGTACGGGTACGTCATCGCCCTGCACTCCGGTGCCGACGGCGACCCGGCTGTCCAGCGGCTGCGCACGGTCCGCTCCGTTCTGGAGAGCGACCGCGTCGCACTGCTCGGCGTCGACCTGCCCCCGCTCGGACTCGCCCTGCTCGCCCAGCAGTTACGCCAGCTGTCCGTCTGCGACTTCAGCCCGGGGGTACTCGCCTCGTCCGCGCGTCTGCTCGCCCATTACATCTACGCCGGCGCCCTCCTCGGCTCGGTGACCCGGCTCGACCGCATCCCCGTCTCCCTCACGTCCCACGCCAAGTCCTGGGTGCCGAGCGCCCAGTTCGCCGTACTCGCCAATCCTCGGCCGCAGCTCGTACGGGCCGGGCATGAGGACCTGTCCGGCCCCGAGTTCGGCACCCGGATGCTCGTCGCCGCCGGGCAGCCGCCCTCCGACTGGGTCACCGCCTCGCTGGCGCCCGCCTGGCGTGTGCAGGGCGTCGCAACCGTGCCCCTGCCGGAGGACTCCACGCGCTGGTGGGGGACCAACCGGCTCGTCGAGTTCGCGGCGGGTCTGCACGACGTGTCCGTGCTCTACCAGCTCGTCTCGTCCGTACGACGCGAGGTGTGCCACTGGTGCGGCCTCGAACTCATCGGTGACCGCTGCGGGTTCTGCTCCGCGTCCTTGCCGCCGCCCCCCGACGCGCAGTCGGCCATCACCGCCCGCGCACTTCCCCGAGGCGGCACATAGGCCCGTACGCACAACTCGACAGCCTGTACGCACGCAAGCCCGTACGCACAACTCCACAGCCCGACCGCAGACAATTCCACAGCCCGACCGCACGCAACTCCACAGCCCGACCGCACGCACGCAACTCCGGAGCTCGACCGTACGACTGCCCGACCCGCCCGACCGCCCGCCGAACGACTGCCCGACCCGCCCGACCGCCGTCCCCGCTCCCCGATCGAGGTTGTCCGCGTCATGAACTCACGCCAGCGCCGCGGCGTCATCCTGATGGTCCTCTCGGCCCTGTGCGCCATCGGGGCCTTCGCCGGAGTGCTGTCGGTGATTCACGACGTGAACTCGAAGGTCGGCCCAGAGGTCACGGCGTACCGTCTCAAGAGCGACATCGCACCGTACAAGGAGCTCACGGCGGACCAGTTCGAGCAGGTCTCCATGCCCAGGCGCTGGCTGTCCGCGACCGCCGTCACCAGTCTCTCGCAGATCCGCGGCAAGATCGCCGTGACCAGGCTGCAGAGAGGGTCGCTGCTCCAGAGCGACATGATCGTCGACCGGCCCGCGCTCCAGCCGGGCCAGCAGGAGATCGCGATCATGATCGACGCGTCGACCGGCGTCGCGGGCAAGATCGACCCCGGCTCGAGGGTCAACATCTACGCCACCTTCAAGGCCGCCAACGACAAGAGCAAGGACGAGTCCAAGGTCATCGTGACCAACGCCCGCGTCCTGGATGTCGGCAAGCTCACCGCGCTCGATCCCAGCCAGTCCACCGACCAGCGCCGCACCAGCGCCACCGAGGCCGTCCCCATCACCTTCGCGCTCGACACGGTGGACGCCCAACGCGTCGCGTTCGCCGAGTCGTTCGCCCAGCACGTCCGGCTCGCCCTGGTCGCGGGCGGCTCCGAGACCACGGTTGCGCCGGGCGACCGCACCTACACCCTCGACCAGGACAAGTAGGAGGCCGCGCATGAGGTCCGTACCGGCCCGCAGCGGGCCTGTCCCCAGGGGGTTCGGCCCATGACCGTCCGTATCCTCCCCGCCGTCGGCGACCCCGACGCGGCCCGCGCCCTCGCCACTCTGCTCGGCCAGCTCCCCGACGCCGAGCCCGCCGCGCCGGTCCCGGACTCCACGGCCCTGCTCGACACCCTGGCGCACCTGGCGGGCGACTCCCTCGACGAGCTGCCCGAGGTCGTGCTCGTGCACGAGCGGATCGGGCCGGTCCCGGCACTCGACCTCATCCGTGACCTGGTGATGCGGTTCCCGGCGGTCGGGGTCGTCCTGATCACCTCCGACACCAGTACGGGCGTGCTCACGGCCGCGATGGACTCCGGTGCCCGCGGCATCGTCACCCTGCCCCTGGGCTACGACACCCTCGCCGAACGCGTACAGGCGGCCGCAGCCTGGTCGATGGGCATGCGGCGCCATCTGGGCAGTGGAACCCCCGAGCTGTACGCCGGACCCGGCGGGACCGTGGTCGCGGTGACCGGCGCGAAGGGTGGTGTCGGCGCCACGGTCACGGCCGTCCAGCTCGCGCTCGCGGCACGTGCGTCGGGCCGTACGGTCGCGCTGGTCGACCTGGACCTGCAGTCCGGGGACATCGCCTCGTACCTCGACGTGCAGTTCCGGCGCTCGGTCGCCGACCTCGCCGGGATCACGGACATCAATCCGCGGGTGCTGCAGGACGCGGTCTACACCCACGAGAGCGGTATCGCACTCCTCCTGGCTCCCGCCGAAGGCGAACGCGGAGAGGAGGTCACGGACCGGGTGGCCCGCCAGATCCTGGGCGCGCTGCGCTCCCGCCACGACGTGGTGATCGTCGACTGCGGCTCCCAGATGAACTCCGCCACCGCAGCCGCCGTCGAGGTCGCCGACCAGGCGTTGCTCCTCGTGACCCCGGACGTGGTCGCGGTCCGCGCCGCGAAACGCATGGTGCGCCTGTGGGACCGGCTCCAGATCCGCAAGGCCGAGGAGACGCTGACGGTCGTCAACCGCCGCTCGCGCGGTACGGAGATCCAGCCGGGACTCGTCGAGCGCGTCACCGGCACCCGGGTGGCCCGGGCCGCTGTACCTGCCGCCTTCAAGGAACTCCAGTCGGTCGTGGACGCCGGGCGCCTCCAGGACCTCGACGCCCGCTCCACGGTGAAGCAGGCGTTGTGGGCGCTGGCGGGAGAGCTCGGCCTGGTGACGGTGCAGGAGGGAGGGGGCGGCCGGCGGCGGAAGGCGCCGTCGGACCGTGGAGCGCTCAGCCTGTGGCGCAAAGGCGGCGACCGGGGCGCGGTGACCCTCGAATTCGCCGGGATGTTCCCGCTCCTGCTGGTCGTGATGGCGCTCCTGTGGGAATGCGTCCTGTACGGCTACACCTACTCCCTGGCGGGCAACGCGGCGGACGAGGCGGCGCGGGCGGCCACGGCGGCGTATGCGGCCGGGGGCGACTGGACGGGAGCGTGCCGCTCGGCGGGGGCGAAGCATCTGCCGGGTGCCTGGAGCGGGGCGGACATCGGCTGCACTCCGGCGGGTCCGGTGATGAAGGCCACGGTCAAGGTGAAAGTCCCCCTGTTCTTCCCCGGGGTCAACCCCGGCTGGCCACCGGTGAACGGCTCGGCCGGAGCGGCGCTGGAGGGGGACGGCCGATGAGGGCTCTTCTCCGCCGCCGCGCGGCGACACCGCCGGGACGGCGGTGCCGTCGCTGGGACGACCGCGGTGTCTCCATGCTCGAGTTCGCCGGCTTCCTCCCCATCCTCCTTGTCGTCGGCATGGCCGCCATCCAGCTCGGCCTCATCGGATACGGCATCAACCAGGCCGGGTCCGGGGCGCGGGCCGCCGCGCGGGCCGCCTCACAGCACCGGGACGGAGCGGCGGCGGGCCAGGCCGCGGTGAGCGGCTGGCTCAACCCGCAGCCGGCCGTGCAGGAGGGCGCCGACACCACCACCGCCGCCGTCACCGTCAATGTCCCCAACGTCATCCCCCTCCTGAGCGACTGGAGAGTCACCCGCCACGCCACCATGCCCACCGATCACTGAACCCCTCAACCCCTCAACCCCTGACCCACGTACGGCACGGCCCCGTACGGCACGGATCCGCACGCCACAGACCCGTACAGCGCAGACCCGTACAACACGGATCTCACGACAGAGAGGAGTTGACGACAGGTATGAGCCTCCGCTCCCGTATCGCCGCCCCCGACGACGGCGGAGCCGCCCGCGAGGACGGGCACCTCGTCGCGGTCTACCGCGCCAAGCTCCTCGAAGAGATCGACCTCGCCGAGATGTCCGGCCTCGCGGCGGCCGAACGCCGGGTCCGCCTGGAGCGCGTCCTCGGCCACATCATCAGCCGGGAGGGGCCCGTCCTCTCCTCCGCCGAACGGTCCCAGCTGATCCGGCGGGTCGTCGACGAGGCCCTAGGGCTCGGTGTCCTCGAACCGCTCCTCGCCGACGCGTCGATCACCGAGATCATGGTGAACGGCCCGGACTCGGTCTTCGTGGAGCGGGCGGGCCGCGTCGAACAGCTCCCGCTGCGCTTCGCCTCCACCGAACAGCTGATGCAGACGATCGAGCGGATCGTCTCGACGGTCAACCGGCGCGTCGACGAGTCGAACCCGATGGTCGACGCCCGGCTCCCCACCGGCGAACGCGTCAACGTCATCATCCCGCCGCTCGCGCTGACCGGCCCCACCCTCACGATCCGCCGCTTCCCGCGCGCGTACACGCTCCCCGAACTCATCGGCCTCGGCTCCCTCGACGAGCAGATGCTGATGCTGCTGGCCGCCTTCGTCCGCGCCCGCTTCAACCTGATCGTCAGCGGCGGTACGGGCTCCGGGAAGACGACCCTGCTCAACGCCCTGTCCGGGCTCATCCCGCCCCACGAGCGCATCATCACCATCGAGGACTCCGCCGAACTCCAGCTCCAGCAGGAGCATGTGATCCGCCTCGAGTCCCGCCCGCCCAACGTCGAGGGCAAGGGCCGGATCACCATTCGAGACCTGGTCCGCAACAGTCTGCGAATGCGCCCCGACCGGATCATCGTCGGCGAGGTCCGCGGCGGCGAGACCCTCGACATGCTGCAGGCGATGTCGACGGGCCACGACGGCTCCCTCGCCACCGTCCACGCCAACTCGGCGGAGGACGCGCTGATGAGGCTGCAGACCCTCGGCTCCATGTCCGAGGTGCTGATCCCCTTCGAGGCGCTCAAGGACCAGATCAACTCCGCGGTGGACGTGGTCGTCCAGCTCGCCCGCTACGCCGACGGCTCCCGCAAGGTCGTGGAGATCGCGCTCGTCGTGTCGCACGGCCGCGAACAGTTCCGCATCGCCACCGTCTCCCGCTTCGTCCCCCGGCCCCTCGGCCCCGACCGGGTGGTCCGCGGCCACTTCGAGCACCTTCCGCTGCCCCGGCCGGTCGCGGAGAAGCTGTACGTCGCCAATGAACCGCTTCCGCCGGCCTTCGGCGTCGCGGAGGCCATCGACGTACTGCACACCCGGCAGGCCCTCGGATGACCCCCGCTCACGAGAGGAGCGAGCCATGAACGACCCCGCCCTCCTCACCCTCGGCGCCACCATTCTCACCGGCACGTTCGCCGTGGCCGGCGTGCTCGCGTACGCCTCCGGGCGCGCCCAGCGCCAGGCGCTCGTCGACCGGCTCTCCGGCAGCGCGCCGGGCCCGATCCGTACGGCGGCCGGCCGTGTACGGCGCTTCGTGGGCGTCGACCGCCGGCTGCGCCGCACCCGACTGGGCCGCACCATCCAGCTACGCCTGTCCGCGACCGGCCTCGACCTGACGGCAGGCGAGTTCCTCGTCTACGTCACCGCCGTCGTCGTCGTGCTGTGGCTGATCGCGGCGTCGACGCTGGCTCCCTTCTTCGGCCCGATCGCCGGGCTGGTCGGTGTGTGGAGCGCGGCCATCTTCCTCAACTGGCAGCGACAGAGGCGCATCGAGGCCTTTATCAACCAACTCCCCGACGTGGCACGCCTGCTGGCCAACGCCGCGGCCGCCGGTCTCGCCCTGCGCACGGCACTGGCCATGGCGGCGGAAGAGCTGGAGGCCCCGGCGGGCGAGGAACTGGCCAGGGTCGCCGACCAGCTGACGCTGGGCCGCTCGGTCGACGACGCACTCGACGAACTCGCCGAGCGCCTCCCCTCCCGCGAACTGATCGTGCTGGTCACCACCCTCGTCCTGGCCAACAAGGCCGGCGGGTCGGTGGTGAGCTCGCTGCGCAACCTCACTCACACCCTTGAAGACCGCAAGGAGACGCGGCGCGAGGTCCGCACGATGCTCTCCGAGGTCAACGCCACCGCCTTCACGGTGCCGCTGCTCGGTCTCGGCTCCCTCATCCTGGTCAACTCCTCGAACGACGGAGCCCTCGCCCGTGTCACCGGTTCCCCGCTCGGTCAGGGCCTGGTGCTGCTCGCGCTCGGCCTCTACACGGTCGGCTTCTTCGTCATCCGCCGCCTCGGCAAGATCGAAGTGTGAGGGGGAGACCACGATGCTGCCGCTGTTCCTCGCCCTGCTGATGGCCGTCTCGGTCGCGGGTGTCCTCCTCGGCATCCGGATGATCCGGGCGGACGCGAAGCTGCCGGGCGACCTCGCGCTCGCCCTGGAGGTGGGCGCCACCCGCGTCTCCAAGGCCGGCTCGGCGGTCGACCGCCTCGGTATGCGCTTCGCCCCGCTCGTCCTGCGTCTGATGGGGCCACGGCGGGTCGACATGAAACGCCGCCGTATCGACATGGCGGGCAACCCGGGCGGTCTCACCCTGCACCGGTACGCCGCGCGCCGGGCGGTGTACGGCATCTTCGGCCTCGTCCTGGGCCTGGTCTTCCTGACGAACGGCCAACTCCTCTTCGCGGCCTTCACCTTCGCCTTCGGAATGTTCGCCGCCGACGCCCTGATCTGGCAGGCCATCCGCGAGCGCAAGGACGTCATCGACCGCACACTGCCGGACTTCCTGGACGTCCTCGCGGTCGTCGTCTCGGCGGGCCTCGGCTTCCGTCAGGCACTGGACCGGGTCGCGGAGAAGTACGAGGGCCCCTGGGCGGACGAGCTGAGGATCACCCTGCGCCAGATGGACATGGGGGTCAGCCGCCGACAGGCCTTCGACGAACTGCGCAGGCGCAACTCCTCGGAGCAGGTCGCCCAGTTCGTCTCCGCCCTGCAGCAGGGGGAGGAGCTCGGGTCCCCGATCGCGGAGACGCTCATCCAGCTGGCCACGGACATGCGGCGCACGGATGCCCAGAACGCCCGCCGTCGCGCGACCAAGACGGTTCCCAAGGCCACGCTGGTCACCCTGGTCTTCATGCTTCCGGCGACGATGATCCTGATCGCCACGGGCATGTTCCTGGGTTCGGGGACGAACTTCGGATCGATTCTGGGCCGATGATGAGCAGCCGCACCGGTCGCCGCACACCCGGATACCTGGAGGACGACGCTCCGCCCCCGGCCAGCGTCCGCCTCCAGCTGGGTGCGCTCCAGGCCCTCTGCCGCCAGACCGTGGCCGTGCGCCTCGCCATGGTGGTCATCGGCGCCCCCTTCGCCCTGGCCCACGCCCCGCACGGCGGACCCCGCCATGCCGCCCTCGCGGCGGCCGTCCTGGGCGTCATGGGGTCGTACGCCGTGCTCCGCGACTGGGACCGGGTCGGCCCCCGTCTCCTCGCCCACCCCACACTGATGGCACTGGATCTGCTGTTCGTGGCCACCCTCCTGCTCACCGCCTCCCCGGCCTCCCCGCTCGCCTACGCCACGGTGTGCACCCCGCTGCTGTCCGGACTGCTCTACGGCTGGCGCGGCGCGGGCGTCATCACCGGCCTCCAACTGGCCGTCGTCCTCGCCGTGTTCCGCGCCTGGCAGCACCGCCCCGGCGCCGGTGTCAGCACCCTCCTCGTCGTCGGCTTCTGCATCGCCGCTGGCATCATCGGCGTGACCCTGCGCAATCTGATGTTTCGCGTCGGCGCGGCCGGCGAGGCGCTGTCCGAGGCCAACGCCCGGCTCGCGGCGGCGGAGGCCGTGGAGTCCGAACGCGCCCGGCTGGCCCGGGAGATGCACGACTCGGTGGCGAAGACGCTGCACGGTCTGGCCCTGGCGGCGGAGGCTCTCGCGTGCTCGGCGGACCGGTGCGACCCCGAGACGCTCAAGCGCCAGGCGACCCTGGTGGCCGGTACGGCGCGCCGGGCGGCGGCCGAGTCCCGCGCTCTGCTGTCGGACCTGCGGCGGCACACGGACTTCACGACGGCGCATCTGGACCTCGCCGCGGAACTCGCGCTTCGCTCCGGGGAGTTCGCAGGCCGCAGCGGTTGGGACGTGGACCTGCGCAAACCGGATGCGCCTCTGCTCCTCCCGTACGCCACGGCACACCACGTACTCGCGATCGTCACGGAGGCGCTGGAGAACGCCCACCGCCACGCTCACGCGACCCATGTACGAATCGACCTCGAGGCGACCGGCCACGACGTGACCGACCTCGACGCGACCGAACCCCACCCGACCGAACCCCACTCGACCGAATCCGCCTCGACCGGCAACGCCGCCTTCGATCTGCGGATCGCGGACAACGGTGTCGGTCTGCCCCCGGACGCCGCCCCCGGGGATCTGGCGAAAACCGGCCACTTCGGTCTGCTGGGTATGACCGAACGCGCCGCGTCCCTGGGCGGCCGCCTCCGTCTGGGCCGCTCCCCGCTGGGCGGCGCCGAGGTCCATCTGCACGTCCCTGTCCCCGCGACCGCCCCCCACGCTCCCCAAGAGGAGGCCGCCCATGCCTGACCAGGCACTTCCCGGCCCGCCGCTGCGCGTCCTCGTGGCCGACGACAACCCGGTCGTACGAGCGGGTCTGACCGCCCTGCTCTCCGTCCACGCCGATATCGATGTGGTGGCGGAGGCCGCGGACGGCGGACAGGCGCTCGCCCTGGCAACCCGGCACCGGCCCGACGTGGTCCTCCTGGACGTCCGCATGCCCGGCACGGACGGCCTGACCGCACTGCCGGAACTGGCCCGCGTGGCGCCCGTGATGATGCTGACGTACAGCCGGGAACCCGAGGTGGTGACGGAGGCCCTTCGCCGCGGCGCCTCCGGCTACCTGGTCCACGGGGAGTTCACGACGGCAGAACTGATCACCGCCGTACGAGCGGTGAGGGAGGGCCGGCCGACGGCGACCCGGTCCGCCGCCCGTGTCTCGTCCTCGTTCGGCGTTTCCTACGAACCGAAGGAAACTTCTTCGCACCTGCAACCTGTTGTGTCACAGTCGTCGATGGCTCGGCCCGGCCGTGCGGGGAGTTCGCGGCGCCGTGCCGCAGCGTGGCTGGACTTCGGTCTGAGCTCAAGGGAGGTGGAGGTCATGGATCTCATTGCATCCGGTATGAACAACCGGCAGATCGCCGCCGCCTGCTTCATCAGCGAGAAGACGGTCAAGAATCACATCAATCGCATCTTCGCAAAGCTGCACAGCTCTTCGCGCAGCGAAGCGATCGCCCACTGGCTCGGCACCGCGCGAGAGGGGTGGGGCCGATGACCTCCTTGGGCCGGCGAAGTTGGGCCCCTGGACCCACTCGGAGTAAAGGAAGTTTCACGTACGGTGCATGGGTTGGTGCCAGTCGCATCGGGCGGGAGGGCAGGGGCCGTGATGGCAAAGGCGAGGCGCAGGGCGGGAGCCTGGGGACGCACCGTGGTCTCCCGGATGCGGGGGGCCGGGCGGGACGCCGGGGCCGGGTTCGTGGAGTACGCCGGACTGATGATCATCGTCGCGAGCATCTTCACGATGATTCATGGGCTGGGGCTGGACGGCGCGATCTCGGGAGCGATCATGCGCGCCGTGAACAACGTCATCGGCGGCTGACCGCCCCACACCGGCTGGACGACCGCGGACAGACGCTCCCCCTCTACATCTGGCTGACGGGGATCCTGCTGTTCGCCGCGCTCGCCTTCTTCGTCTTCGCCCAGGCGGCGTCCGCCCGCAATGGAGCCCAGTCCGCGGCGGACGCAGCGGCGTTGGCCGCCGCGCAGGACTCCCGCACGGAGTTGATGACGCGTCTGCAGGATGCCATCGGCCATGACGACCACTGGCTGGACTGGCTCAACGGAAGCCAGTTCGAGGGGACCGGGGCTACCGCCGCGGCCGAACGGCTCGCCAACGACAACGATGCGACCGTACCGGGTGGGGCGGTCCCCACCACCGTGAACGGCTACCCCGGCTATCGGGTCGCGATCGAGACCCGGTACACGGTCGGGAAGTCCATCATTCCGGGCACCGAGACCCAACACGCCAGGGCGGTGGCCACCGCCGTCATCCAACCGCGCTGTGCCTTCGCCCGGAACGCCGACCCGAAGAAGCCCCTACAGCTGAACTGCGGTGGCCAACTCGTCAACATCGACCCCAGTCACTTCCAATCGGGCGACCTTCCTGACGCGTCCGTGCTGTTCTCTGTGCATCTGGCCGAATGAAAGGAAGCCGTACCGATGGACTTTCGGCACACCATGAAGGGCCGCAGGGCGTTGAGCGCTGTAGCGGTCACGACCGGGCTGCTCCTCACGGTGGCCGGCTGCGGTGGGGGAGGCGGCGGAACGTCGGACAAGGGTGCGGCGGCTTCCTCCGCTCCCGCACGGAGCGGAGGCAGTGATCAGAAGGAGTCCCAGGCCCCCCAGTCCGACAAGGTGCTCGCCGAGGTCAAAGGGGAGAACGGACTGACGCTGACGGTCACCTCGGCCGAGCGGAAGAGCGGCGGCTTCGTGACCGTCGAGGGGACGGTCACGAACAACACGGGCACCCTTTGGGTCGCGGCGAACTGGCGCGGCGACGAGCAGGAATTGGCCCGGAACGGCGGGTCCGTCGCAGGAGCGACCCTGGTCGACGCGAAGGGCAAGAAGAGGTACTTCATCCTCCGGGACACCGTGGGCCGCTGCCTCTGCACGCAGTTCACGGGCGGCGTCAAAGACGGCGGGACGGCGCAGTGGTTCGCCCAGTTCCCCGCCCCACCCGAGGGCACCAACCAGGTCGACTTCCAGGTCGGCGCCATGCCCCCGGCCTCCATCGAGATCTCGCAGGGATGAGGTGACCATGGCCCTCGCCCCCCGTACCGCCACCGCACTCACGGCGGTCACCCTCCTCGCCCTGATCGGCGTGCCCCGGGCCGCCGCCGCCAACGGTCCGAGCGCGCCGCCCGGCACCGTCACCACCTCCCCGCCCCCCTCCGTCGACCCCACCAGCCCGGGCCTGAAGCTTGCCCCCGGGGCCACCCTCGCGCCCGCCAAGGTGCTGGACATCAAATCCGTCGTGGAGGACCTCGGCGGTGAGGAGCGGCGGACGGACACGAACGAGAACGTCACCTTCGCGCTCCAGGCCGAGGTGCTGTTCCCCAAGGACAGCGCCAAGCTGAACCCGGAGGCCCGTTCCCGTATCACCGCCATCGCGGACGAGATCAAGAAACAGAACGCCACGAACGTCCGCGTCTTCGGCTTCACCGACAACCTCGGCACGTACGCCCACGGCCTGGTCCTCTCCAAGCAGCGTGCGGAGGCGGTCCACGACCAGCTGGCCGCGAGCCTCGGCGGGAACTTCACCTTCGAGGTGCGCGGCTACAGCGAGGACTACCCGATCGCCGACAACTCCACGGAGGAGGGCCGCCGCAAGAACCGCCGCGTGGAGGTGTCCTTCCCGAGGGGGGAGTCGCCCTCGAACTCGGGGGCCGCCGCAGGAGGCTGAGCACGGCGGCCGAACTCCCGGTGCCGCCTCCCCGCCGACGTGGCGCGGCTGCGCGATGCTCATGGGGTTCAGTAGGCCGGCGTCGGAACCGGGAGCTGCCATGAGAAAGATCGTCCTGATGATGTCCATCTCCCTGGACGGCTATATCGAGGGCCCGAACCGCGAGATCGACTGGCACCTGGTCGACAACGAACTGCACCAGCACTTCAACGACGTGCTGAAGGAGATGGGCGCCTTCCTCAACGGGCGCGTGACCTACCAGCTCATGGCCGGTTTCTGGCCCACCGCCGACGCCGATCCGCACTCCACGGGACCCATGGTCGAGTTCGCCCGGATCTGGCGGAACATGCCGAAGGTCGTGTTCTCCCGGACCTTGCAGCACGCCGACTGGCACACCACCATCGTCCGGGACGTCGTCGTGGACGACATCCTCGCGCTCAAGGCGCAGGACGGCGGCGACCTCGCGCTCGGCGGCGCCGACCTCGCGGCCGACTTCCTGCGGCTCGACCTCGTCGACGAGTTCCGGGTGTACGTCCATCCGATCCTCGTCGGCCGCGGCCAGCGCCTGTTTCCGGAGACCGACGACCTGACCGCCCTCCGCCTGCTGGAGTCCCGCAGATTCGGCAACGGTGTGGTTCTCCTGCACTACGAGCGCCCTCGCCCGGGCGGCCATTAAATGTGTTGTCCCTCCCGGGCGGGCCCGCTAGGAAGACCGTATGACTGGACTCGGTGCTGTGTTCCGGCCCCAACTGCCTCCCGAGCGGCTGCGCTCCATCGCGCGGCTCGCGGACGAGTCGGGCCTCGACGAGCTGTGGCTGTGGGAGGACTGCTTCCTGGAGGGAGGGATCTCCGCCGCGTCCGCCGCGCTGGCCTGGACCGAGCGGCTGCGGGTGGGCGTCGGACTGCTGCCGGTGCCGCTTCGGAACGTCGCGCTCACCGCGATGGAGACCGCCACGCTGGAGCGTTTGTTCCCCGGGCGGCCGATCCTCGGCGTGGGGCATGGCGTGCAGAGCTGGATGGGACAGGTCGGCGTCCGCGCCGAGTCGCCCCTGACGCTGCTGCGCGAGTACCTCGACGCCCTGCGGGCGCTGCTGCGCGGCGAGCGCGTCACCACCGACGGGCGGTACGTGAAGCTGGACGGCGTCGCTCTGGACTGGCCGCCCGCTCAGACGGTCCGCCTTCTCGCCGGGGCGACCGGGCCGCGCTCGCTGCGCCTGTCCGGGGAGGCGGCGGACGGCACGATCCTGACCGCGGCCACGGCACCGGAGGGCGTACGACGGGCCCGTCAACTCATCGACGAGGGGCGGGAGTCGGCGGGGCGCACCGATCCGCACCATGTCGTCGTCTACCTCCACACGGCCACGGGCCCGGACGCCGCCGCCCGGCTGCGCGCCGAGATCGAGGCGAACCGGGAGGACCCGGTGCCGGAACACGGGGTGGCGGGGGACGCGGACGCGGTCGCCAAGGCCGTCCAGCGGCTCGCCGACGCGGGCGCCGACACGGTGATCCTCCAGCCGACCGCGGACGAGCCGGACCCGGAGGCCTTCATACGCTTCGCGGCCCACGAGGTACGCCCGCTGGTGCCGTAGCCGAGGCGGGAGGTGGCGCGTTCGGACAGGTGTCTGGGACCCGGGCGGGTTTGTCCTGTTCCTGCCCCATCGGCACAACCGGCGCAGGCCTGTCCGCCCGGACGCGGTGGCCGGTCCGTCGCACGCGTGCACACCCGCCCCGCTCCGAACGAAATTCGTTCGCCTTGCGGCCCCGGCCCCTGGAAGATCGTCGTATGACCACCCGCCCCGCCTTCGAAGACCTCGTCCGGGAGGCCGAGGAGGCCCCCGTCGACGGCTGGGACTTCTCCTGGTTCGAGGGCCGGGCCACGGAGGAGCGGCCCCCGTGGGGATACGCGCGCCGGATGGCCGAGCGGCTCGCGCACGCCCGCGCCGCGCTCGACGTCCAGACCGGGGGAGGTGAGGTCCTGGCCTCCGCCCCGCTGCTGCCCCCGCTCACCGTCGCCACCGAGGGCTGGCCGCCGAACGTCGCGAGGGCCACCGCCCTGCTCCATCCGCGCGGCGCCGTGGTCGTCGCCTCGCCCGAGGACGTCCCGCTGCCGTTCGCGGACGCCGCCTTCGACCTCGTCACCAGCCGGCACCCGGTGCGGACGTACTGGCAGGAGATCGCCCGCGTTCTGCGCCCGGGCGGCACCTACCTCTCCCAGCAGGTCGGCCCGGCCAGCGCCTTCGAGGTCGTCGAGTACTTCCTCGGGCCGCAGCCGGAGGAGGTCCGCACCGCACGCGACCCCGGGCTCGCGCGGGACGAGGCCGAAGCGGCCGGTCTGGAGGTCGTCGGCCTCCAGGAGGCCCGCCTGCGCATGGAGTTCCACGACATCGGCGCCGTCGTCCACTTCCTGCGCAAGGTGATCTGGATGGTGCCGGGTTTCACCGTGGAGCGGTACGAACCGCGGCTGCGGTCCCTGCACGAGCTGATCGAGTCCGAGGGGCCGTTCGTCGCCCACAGCACCCGCTTCCTGATCGAGGCGCGCAAACCGGACGCCTAGGCGGGACGGGTGTCCGGATGATGAGACAGCCGCACCCCGGGGTTTCCACATCGTTATGGAGTGCGGCTCGCATCACCCGCATGGCTCACGTAAGTTCGGACCAAGGTTATTCGCGTAAGCAAAGCTGCGCGGGCGGCATCGCGCAGTGGAGGGGGCTGCGCGGTGTCATGCGCACCGCGCCGACGCTCCGTCAGGTCTCCAGCACGGCGATCCGCACCCCGCGCCGTATCCCCCACCGCTCCATCGACCCCGCCTCCGCCTCGAGCACATGACGGGCGCGCAGGCGGGGCAGACCGATCCGCCCCGGCCGCATCGTCCGTACCGCAATGACACGCAAGCTCCGGTCCAGATGGGCGACGTCGATCGCGAACCGCATCCCCAGTGTGTGGACCGCGCTCGCCGGACTCAGCAGCAGCGCCCCCGCCACTCCGTCGCGCCCGAGCAGCCCCCGCCGCCGGGCCCGTGCCGACCGGGCGATCTCCAGGGGGACGGGAGCGGGCGTCTGCGCCGTCGTGAACGTCGCCATGACTCAGAAGTTAGCGACTGGCGTCAAGTCGACGTTCCCTGGCGTGTCACCCACTGGGAGTACGCCGGGACATGTCACCGAGCGACCCGCAACATGGCTCAAATCCCTTGGATACCTCAGGATTCGGTCAGATTCCCTTTGAATCACCTGTGATCCAGCCATGATCACGCCCTGAATGAACGCTTCCGGGATCACCGTCGCGTCGCCGAACGATTTCGGAGAGTAGTTGTTTCACGCCGATGCACGCGCCAGACCTTACGAAGGGTTATGGTGGAAGCCCCCCCTCGGGCCGGTCCGTCTCCCCCCCACGGACCGGCCCGTTTTTCTTTCCCGTCGGGCCCGTACGCTCAGCCAGGCCCGCCCGCCGAGTGCCCGGCGCCCTCGCGGCGTGCGACGCCCCGGGGGGGGGCCAGCACGTGTGTGCAGCCCCGAAACCCCGGGCCCGTGGGGCCCGCGTTCACGGCTACGAACCCCGGACAGGGCGCTGACACCCCTTGGCGGTGCAGAGGTGCTCCAGGGGTAGGCTTCCCCTTCGGGGACCGCCATCTGACGGGATCGCGCACGCCCGCACCTGTCTGATCCGCACGGAGGGGCTGACTTCACGTGAACCTGCGCGACAAGCTGCGCGGCCTGCTGGTCAGGCTGTACGCACGCCGGGTGGAGGGCCACCTGGACCACGCTCAGGTGCCCAAGCACATCGGCGTCATCATGGACGGCAACCGCCGCTGGGCGAAGGCGGCGGGCTCCACCGCCGCGCAGGGCCACCGGGCCGGCGCCGACAAGATCGAGGAGTTCCTCGGCTGGTGTGCCGAGACGGACGTCGAGGTCGTCACGCTCTGGCTGCTGTCGACGGACAACTTCGACCGGCCGAAGGAGGAGCTGGTCCCGCTCCTCGGGATCATCGAGGACGTCGTCCGCTCCCTCGCCGCCGACGGCCGCTGGCGGGTGCACCACGTGGGTGCGCTCGACCTGCTGCCGCCGCAGATGCAGGCCGTCCTCAAGGGAGCCGAGGAGACCACCGCCCACAGGGACGGGATACTCGTCAACGTGGCCATCGGCTACGGCGGCCGCCAGGAGATCGCCGACGCCGTCCGCTCCATGCTCCTCGACGCCCAGGACAAGGGCACCTCGATGGAGGACCTCGCCGACTCCGTCGACATCGACATGATCGGCAGACACCTCTACACGAGTGACCAGCCCGACCCCGATCTGGTGATTCGTACGAGTGGCGAACAGCGGCTGTCCGGTTTCATGCTGTGGCAGACGGCCCATTCGGAGTACTACTTCTGCGAGGTCTTCTGGCCGGCCTTCCGCAAGGTCGACTTCCTGCGCGCGCTGCGCGACTACGCGGCGCGACACCGCCGTTACGGCGGCTGACGACCCCGTCGGGATGGCCGTGCACCGGCGTCGGAGCACCCGGGCACGCCGCGCCGGACATCACCCGTTCCTCACCCGTTCGGGCGCACATGTCACAAGGAGTTCACCGGCGCGCCGTCATATGCCCTGGCATGGCAGCGCGTGTTCGAGGGCATAAGCCAAGCAGGTCGACACCCGAACCACGGGCGTCGTATCTCAGCGGACGGCTCGGGGCCGTCCGCCCGGGAGGCCCTTTGCACCAGCCCGACCGTGCGGTCACTGCACGGAGGAAGCAGCGGAGGGCCGGTTTCCGGCCCGCGGACCGCGGTCGGCAACCGGCCGTCTTCCTTCCGCCCGCCCTCGCGGCCTTCTTCCCGCCCGCGCTCGTGGTGGTCTTCCCGCCGGCCCTCCCGGATTCCCTTCTCGTCGCTCCCCGACCTCATCCGAGGGGGTACGTCCTTCCGTGGTGACCAGCGCAAAGCGCCACAAGCCAGACCGGCGCACCTATGTTCTCGACACCAGCGTCCTGCTGGCCGACCCGAACGCCATGAGCCGCTTCGACGAGCACGAGGTTGTGCTGCCGGTCGTCGTGGTCACGGAGCTGGAGGCCAAGCGGCACCATCCCGAACTCGGTTATTTCGCCCGGCAGGCCCTGCGCCTGCTCGACGACTACCGGGTGCGGTACGGCCGACTCGACGCCCCCATCCCGATCGGGGACCTCGGCGGGACACTCCGGGTCGAGCTCAACCACTCGGACCCCAGCGTGCTGCCCACCGGCTACCGCCTGGGGGACAACGACTCCCGCATCCTCGCGGTCGCCCGCAACCTGCAGGCGGAGGGGTTCGACGTCACGGTCGTGTCGAAGGACCTCCCGCTGAGGATCAAGGCCTCCTCCGTGGGCCTCCTCGCCGAGGAGTACCGCGCCGAACTTGCCATCACGGATTCCTCCGGCTGGACCGGGATGTCCGAACTGACCCTGTCGGCCGAACAGGTGGACATCCTGTTCGAGGACGGGCACGTCCACGTTTCCGAGGCCACCGGTCTGCCGGTGCACACCGGCCTGACCATCCAGTCGGAGCGGGGCAAGGCGCTCGGCCGTGTCACGGCGGAGGGCGACGTCCGACTCGTGCGCGGGGACCGGGAGGCGTTCGGTATCAAGGGCCGCAGCGCGGAACAGCGGATCGCCCTCGACCTGCTGCTGGACCCGGACGTCGGGATCGTGTCGATGGGCGGCCGGGCCGGCACCGGCAAGTCGGCGCTCGCGCTGTGCGCGGGTCTGGAGGCGGTGCTGGAGCGCAGGCAGCACCAGAAGGTGATGGTCTTCCGGCCGCTGTATGCGGTGGGCGGGCAGGAGCTCGGCTATCTGCCCGGCACCGAGGCCGAGAAGATGAGCCCTTGGGCGCAGGCGGTGTTCGACACGCTGTCCGCGGTCACCAGCCGCGAGGTCATCGAAGAGGTCACCGCGCGCGGGATGCTGGAGGTCCTGCCGCTCACCCACATCCGCGGCCGCTCCCTCCACGACGCCTTTGTGATCGTGGACGAGGCCCAGTCGCTCGAACGGAACGTCCTGTTGACCGTTCTGTCCCGAATCGGCGCGAACTCACGGGTGGTTCTCACCCATGACGTGGCCCAGCGGGACAACCTGCGGGTGGGCCGGTACGACGGAGTCGTCGCCGTGGTGGAGAAGCTGAAGGGGCATCCGCTCTTCGCGCACGTCACCCTCACACGGTCCGAGAGGTCCCAGATTGCTGCCCTTGTGACCGAAATGCTGGAGGACGGTCAGATCTGAACCATCTGTTCAACCTGAGGTGGTTACCCGTCGGTTGGCGCCGCCCGGCAAAGGCCAAGAGCCTAGCCGGGCGGCGCCTTGGTGTGCGGTAGTTTCCATGAATCCGTTGGGCCAAACGAGGTGTGAGCTTTCACACTCAGCGCGGAATTGCCTCCCGGCGCCGTATTACGGCAGAGTCTCATTCCTGTCAGGCCCCGCATACGACACACCGGTACCCCCAGCGGTACGGCACAACTAGAACCATCCAGAACTCCATAGAGCTGTCGTATGCCGCCCGAGCACCACGCGGCGCTCCCGTTACGGGGGTTGCCCACCGGGCCCGTGCCTCCCGTGACCCCGCAGTTGGGAGGCCAGCGTCAGGGGCACGATTGCGTCCGCCAGGGTCACCGAAGCGGACGATGCTGGAAGGAAAACCGTGTGAGCCGGATTTCGGTCCGGGGATTCGCAGTGGCCTCGGCCACGGCGGTCACCGCTGTCGGGAGCGTCGTCGGAGTTGCCTCGGGCAGCACCGCCCAGACCAACGACGCCGAGCCGACGGCAAGCGACACCACGCTCCTCGCGGACATACCCGCGGGTCAACAGGCGCAGGTGCAGACCGCCTCCCTGACTCAGCAGGCCGACGCGCAGGCCATTGCCGCCGACGCGAGCGCCAAGAAGGACGCCGAGGCGGCCGCCCGCAAGCAGGCTGCCGCGGACGCCGTAGCCAAGCAGAAGGCGGCGGCGAAGGCCGAGGCGGACGCCAAGGCGCGCCAGGAGGCCGAGACCAAGGCCAGCCGCGACTCGACCCGTGACGTGTCCAGCTTCCCGGTCCAGGGCTCTTACACCGTCGCGCAGATCCAGGCGATGGCCCGTCAGCTGGTGGCGGGCGATCAGTTCCAGTGCTTCAGCAACATCGTGGACCACGAGTCCAGCTGGAACTACCAGGCGGTCAACGCGTCCTCCGGTGCGTACGGCCTCTTCCAGGCCCTGCCGGGCTCCAAGATGTCGTCCGTCGGCTCCGACTGGCAGACCAACCCGGCCACGCAGATCAAGTGGGGCCTCAACTACATGAACAGCCGGTACGGCAGCCCGTGCCAGGCCTGGTCGTTCTGGCAGGCCAACAGCTGGTACTGAGCCGTGGAGCCGCCATGCGCGGCAGCTCAACCTCACGAAGCCCCTCACCGTCTAAGGGTGAGGGGCTTCGGCCGTTTTTACCGGCCGTCGGCCCTCGCCATGTACGGTCGGAACCGACGACTCCAGGGGGGAGTGGTGGGGAGCACCCGGGGACGCGGGGGAAGAGGACGGATCATGTCAGAAGTGCCAGGGTGGCTCGCCCGACTCGGGGCCGGACTGACCCAGATGGGGGAGCGGCTGGACGAACGCCGCGCCGAGGTCGAGAAGCACACCGACCCCGAGCCCCCTCCGGCACCGGACCTGGTCCCGCCGCCTCCGGCGTACGCACCCGCCGTCCACGTGCGCCCGCAACCCGTCGAGGCGGTGCCGTGGGGCGTACGAGTCGCGGCCGAGGCGGGCTGGCGGTTGCTCGTCCTCGCCGGCACAGTCTGGGTGCTGATGCGGGTGATCAGCGCCGTACAGCTGGTGGTGCTGGCCTTCGTGTGTGCGCTGCTCATCACGGCGCTGCTGCAGCCGACCGTGGCCAGGCTGAAACGTCTCGGTGTGCCGAGGGGGCTCGCGACCGCGCTGACCGCGATCCTCGGCTTCGTCGTCATGGCTCTTATCGGCTGGTTCGTGACCTGGCAGGTCATGGAGAACATCGACTCGCTCTCCAACCAGGTCCAGAACGGCATCGACGAGCTGCGGAAGTGGCTGCTGAACAGCCCCTTCCATGTCACGGACAAGCAGATCAACGAGATCGCGAAGAACTTGCGGGACGCGATCGGGGCGAACACGGACCAGATCACATCGGCGGGTCTGGAGGGCGTCACGGTCATCGTGGAGGCGCTGACCGGCATCCTCCTGACGATGTTCTCCACCCTCTTCCTGCTCTACGACGGCCGCCGCATCTGGGAATGGACGCTGAAGCTGGTGCCGACGGCGGCCCGGCCGGGGGTGGCGGGCGCGGGCCCGCGGGCATGGCGCACGCTGACGGCCTATGTCCGCGGCACGGTGATCGTGGCTCTGATAGACGCGATCTTCATCGGCCTGGGGATCTACTTCCTGAACGTCCCGATGGCCGTGCCCCTCGCCGTCTTCATCTTCCTCTTCTCCTTCATCCCGCTGGTGGGCGCGGTGGCGTCGGGCGCGCTGGCGGTGGTGGTCGCGCTGGTGACGCAGGGCGTCTTCACCGCCATCATGACGCTGCTCGTGGTGCTGGCCGTCCAGCAGATCGAGGGCCACATCCTGCAGCCGTTCATCCTGGGCCGGGCGGTCCGGGTCCATCCACTGGCGGTGGTGCTGTCGGTGACGGCAGGCGGGATCGTCGCGGGGATCGGCGGGGCCGTGGTGGCGGTGCCGCTGGTGGCGGTGTCCAACACGGTGGTGGGCTATCTGCGCACGTACGCGGGTATCACGCCACCGCAGCAGTACGACGTCGTGGAGCGGGATGCGGCACCGGCGGGACCGGCTGAACCGGCGGTGGCCGAACCGCCCTCCGCCTAGCGCGGGCATGACGCAAGGGGCCTGCCCCCCAGCCTCGGGCTGGGGGGCAGGCCCCTTGCGGCGGATGAGCCGTTACTCGGCGAGGACCGCCTCCGCGTCCAGCGTCACGCCGACGGCCTGGATCACCGAAGCGATCTTGAAGGCCTCCTGGATGACCTCACGGTCCAG
>NZ_LBMW01000120.1 GCF_026168105.1 Streptomyces hygroscopicus | reverse complement strand
CCGCCGCCCCGGCCGAGGCGCCCGCCGAGGCCACCGCCCCGGCCCGTCCGCGCCGCCGTGCCGTGCGCAAGGCCACCGCGCCCACCTCGTCGGAGGAGGCGGCCGTCGTGGTCGTCCCGGCGACGGAGGCGGAGGCAGCGGCCGAGACGCCCGAGGCACCGGCCGCGTCGACGGAGGCCGAGCCGTCGGCGCCCGCCAAGAAGGCGGCGCGCAAGACCGCGAAGAAGGCGACGGCGAAGAAGGCCGCCACCAAGAAGACGGCGGCCAAGAAGGCCGTTGCCAAGAAGACCGCCGCGAAGAAGACGACCGCCAAGAAGGCGGCGTCGAAGAAGACGGCGGCCGCCGAGCAGCAGCCTCAGCCGACGGTCTCGGTGTCCACGGAGGGCTGACGCCCCCGACCCGACGGCACCACGTCCGCGGCCCGCCCGGTTCCCCCCGGGCGGGCCGAGGTCGTCGGGCAGGCCGGTTCCCTCCGGGCGGGCCGAGGTCGTCGGGCAGGCCGGTTCCCTCCGGGCAGGCCGAGTTCGTCGGGCAGGCCGCAGGACGGCGGGGACGACGACGTGTCCAGCGTCTCGTGGGCCCGGTTTGACCCTCCCCGTCCCGGCCCCGTAACCTTGACCGTCGGCGTGTCCACTGATGCGCCACATCCCCGTAAACCTCTTCCTCCCGGGCGCCGTGCGCCTCGGGAGAGGCCGTCGGCCATGCCGGGCGGCTGGACTGCGGGGGTGCCGTTCCCGAGCGAAGAGAGTGAGATCCGCGTGTACGCCATCGTGCGCAGCGGTGGTCGCCAGCACAAGGTTGCTGTCGGCGACATCGTTGAGGTTGACAAGATTTCCACTGCCAAGGTTGGCGACACGGTCGAGCTCTCGACCCTGCTCGTGGTCGACGGCGACTCCGTGACCAGCGACCCGTGGGTGCTGGCCGGGATCAAGGTCCAGGCCGAGGTCGTGGACCACCACAAGGGCCAGAAGATCGACATTCTGCGCTACAAGAACAAGACCGGTTACCGCCGTCGCCAGGGCCACCGCCAGCAGTACACGGCGATCAAGGTCACCGAGATCCCCACGGCTGCGAAGTAAGGGACTGAGAACAGATGGCACACAAGAAGGGCGCATCGTCCACTCGGAACGGTCGCGACTCGAACGCCCAGCGGCTCGGCGTGAAGCGCTTCGGCGGTCAGGTCGTGAACGCGGGTGAGATCCTGGTCCGCCAGCGCGGCACCCACTTCCACCCGGGCGCGGGCGTCGGCCGTGGCGGCGACGACACGCTGTTCGCGCTGCAGGCCGGTGCGGTGGAGTTCGGCACCCACCGTGGCCGCAAGGTCGTGAACGTCGTTCCGGTCGCCTGACCGAACGTCTTCACGGGCCTTCGCACAGGCCTTCGCGAGCAATCGCGAATCTTCGCGAGGCGGACCTCACTTCCCGTTCGGGAAGGCGGGTCCGCCTTTCGCTTGTTGCACATCACAGTAGTCAGGACATAGTCCGTACGTTTCTGGAGGCACTGCACCATGACCACCTTCGTGGACCGCGTCGAACTGCACGTCGGCGCGGGTAACGGAGGCCACGGCTGCGCCTCCGTTCACCGTGAGAAGTTCAAGCCGCTCGGCGGTCCCGACGGCGGCAACGGCGGCCGCGGCGGCGATGTGATCCTCACCGTCGACCAGTCGGTCACCACGCTTCTCGACTACCACCACTCCCCGCACCGCAAGGCCACCAACGGCAAGCCCGGCGAGGGCGGTTTCCGGGCCGGCAAGGACGGCCAGGACCTGGTCCTGCCGGTGCCGGACGGCACGGTCGTCCTCGACAAGGCGGGCAATGTGCTGGCCGACATGGTCGGGCACGGGACGTCGTACATCGCGGCCCAGGGCGGCCGTGGCGGCCTCGGCAACGCGGCGCTGGCCTCCGCCCGCCGCAAGGCGCCCGGCTTCGCGCTGCTCGGCGAGCCCGGTGACCTGCAGGACATCGTGCTCGAGCTGAAGACGGTCGCGGACGTGGCCCTCGTCGGCTATCCGAGCGCGGGCAAGTCGTCGCTGATCTCCGTGTTGTCCGCCGCCAAGCCGAAGATCGCCGACTATCCGTTCACCACCCTCGTCCCGAACCTGGGCGTGGTGACCGCGGGTGCGACCGTGTACACCATCGCCGACGTTCCCGGGCTCATCCCGGGCGCCAGTCAGGGCAAGGGCCTCGGCCTGGAGTTCCTGCGGCACGTCGAGCGGTGCAGCGTGCTCGTGCACGTGCTGGACACGGCCGTGCTGGAGTCCGACCGCGATCCCGTCTCCGACCTCGACGTCATCGAGGAGGAGCTGAAGCAGTACGGCGGCCTCGACGACCGCCCGCGGATCGTCGTCCTCAACAAGATCGACGTAACGGACGGCAAGGACCTGGCCGAGATGGTGAGGCCGGACCTGGAGGCGCGCGGGTACCGCGTCTTCGAGGTCTCCGCCGTGGCCCATCTCGGGCTGAAGGAGTTGTCGTACGCCCTCGCCGATCTGGTCGCGAAGGCGCGGGCCGCGAGGCCCGAGGAGGAGGCGACCCGTATCGTCATCCGGCCGAAGGCGGTCGACGACGCCGGCTTCACGGTGACGCGCGAGGATGACGGCCTCTTCCGGGTGCGCGGCGAGAAGCCGGAGCGGTGGGTGCGCCAGACCGACTTCAACAACGACGAGGCCGTCGGCTACCTCGCCGACCGGCTCAACCGCCTCGGTGTCGAGGAGGAGTTGATGAAGGCGGGCGCCCGGGCAGGTGACGGCGTCGCGATCGGGCCCGAGGAGAACGCGGTCGTCTTCGACTGGGAGCCGTCGGTGACGGCGGGCGCGGAGATGCTCGGCCGACGCGGCGAGGACCACCGGTTCGAGGGGGCACGGCCGGCCGCACAGCGACGCCGGGACCGGCAGGCGGAACGGGACGAGGCGCAGCGGGACTTCGACGACTTCGAGCCGTTCTGATCGGAACGCGCGGGGGAGCGCACGGCAGTTGTTCGGCGCCGGGGCGTGTCGTCCCTGGGGCTGCGTCCCCTGGGGCCCCGGCCTGTCGGCCTGGCGGCCTCGTCCTCGAACCCGTAAGGGCTGAGGGCGGCTGAGCCGGGCCGGGAACGGCCGACCGCTCCGAAACCGGCCGAAGAGACGAACGGCGGGGCCCGGAGCCGGCCTTCACCGTCCGCCGCGCGGAGTCCCGGCGGCCCTGACCGTTCTGGCGTGGTGGTTGCGCCGGCGGCCTTGGCAACTTCGGCGGGCTCCGGTGTCCATCGTGGCTCCGGTGGCCCTGGCGGCTGCGGTGACTCCGGTGATTCGGCGGACGCCGGTGGCTCCGGTGACTTCGGGTGCCTTGGTGGTTCCGATCTGGTGAGCCTCGGTGCCTCCGGTGGCCATGTTGGCGCCGGTGGCCCTGGCGAATCCGGCGGCTCCGGTGGCCCTGGCGGCTCCGGTGGCCCTGGCGGCCACGACGAATCCGGCAGCCCCGGCTGCTCCGACGAATCGACGAATCCGGCGGCTCCGGTGGCCCGGCGCAATGGTGGCCCCGGCGGAATCCGGCGAGCCCTGGAGCATCCGGCGACTCCGGCGGCCAAGACGAATCCGGAGAGCCCTGGCGACCCGGCGGCCCCGGCGGCTACGGCGCCCCCGGCGCCCCCGCCGCCCCCGCCGCCAGATCG
>NZ_LBMW01000118.1 GCF_026168105.1 Streptomyces hygroscopicus | reverse complement strand
CGGGCGGCGGCGCTGAGCGCGCTGCGGAGCCTGCCCATGACGGTGGCGGCCATCAGTCCGTGGCCGACCACGTCGCCGACCGCGACGGTGAAGCGGCCCGCGGGCAGGTCGACCGCGTCGTACCAGTCGCCGCACACGTTCAGTGATCCGGTCGCGGGCAGGTAGCGCACGGCGACGTTCTGGTGCTGGGCCAGGTCCGGGGTGTGGAGCATGGTTTCTTGCAGGGCGACGGCGATGCGCCGTTCACGGGCGTGCGCCAGGGACCGCGCCACAAGCGCACCAGAACGAGCGAGGAACAGCGGGAACCACGGTGAAGGCAGCCGGACCCGATGAGGCGGCATTGCGGTCGCTTGCCCAGGTCAGCCGTGGAACCGGTCGCGAATGCTCGCAGCTTCCCAAGCTGAGGGTCCTGAGGGTCTGTCGAGTCGGCTGCTGCCGCAGAGGAGAAGCGATGGCCGTCAGCCATCATGTGCCTGCCGCACACCGGTGCACGCGATCAGCCTGCTGCCGTCTTCGGTGAGAAACAGCATGTACACCCAGGAGCGATCGGGAGCTGTGATCTGCCCCAGGCGAACCGCTTGCTGATGCCGGCCGAGCAACTCCACCGTGCGTTCGAGGTTCGTGAGCTCGATGCCCTTCCAACGGGTGTGCCGGAGTCGGCGTCCATAGATATGGGCGAGCGACTCAGCGGACGTGGTTCGGTCCCAGACGACATGTGAACCGCCGCTGCGGAGCACAGCCAGGGCGGCCGAGGACGCCTCGTCTTTGCCAACAAGCAGTCGTTCGAGCGCTTCCCGATCTATACCGTCACCCCCGCCAGGATCCTGCCGTACAGCAGCCGAGTGCAACAACCACAGCAACCGACCCCAACCCGTGGCGCTTCTTTGGGGCCGAAGCACGACCTGTATGACCCTCCCCGACCGATCTCTGTAGAGCTATGGATCGGAAGGCCGCTGACATCCACGGCTGATATTGCTGACTTCGGCTCGTTAGGGTGACCTGTCTCGAAGTCTGTGATGAGGCTGGGCGGTTGGCTGTATCTCCTGGCACGTGAGATATGCGGATGGGGCGGGCTGACCGCCGCGGGGTGCCGACGTCGTGAGTCGGTACGGATGCAGGCGGCCAAGCTGTTCGAGCAGAAGATCAAGCCGCCGGAGGTTGCACGGCGCCTGCGGGTGAGCAGAAAGTCGGCCTACCAGTGGCACCAGATGTGGCGGGACGGCGGGGCACGGGCTCTGGCCGGCGGCCTTGGCGTGCGCGGTTGACTGGACCGCGGCGCTGGCCGCCTGCCCGGCATGCCGGGCCGCGTCATCGGCATCATCCTTGGCGGCGTTCTCCGCTTGCGTGGCCGCGTCATGGGCCGCATCCCGCGCATCGTTCGCCGCACTGGCCGCCTCATCCGCCAACTCCGCCGCCGCGTTCGCCGCCCGGTTCGCCTCACTCGCGTGGCGCCGCGCGGCCGCCGCCGCGTCACTGGCCTGGGAGGAGTGGACACCGGCCTGGCTGGCGTAGTCGCTGGCCTCATCGGCCGCATCCGCAGCGGCGTTGGCGTTGCTTCCGGCATCCGCGGCGGCCCTCGCCGCGTTGCCCGCCTCACTCGCCGCGGTATCGGCCTGCTGGGCCGCATCCGCCGCCAGCCGGGCGCCCTTCGCCGCCGCACGAGCGTCTTCGGCGGCCTTGCGCGCCGCAGCGGCGTTGCCCGCGTCGGTGGCGGCGTCGGCTGCAGCGCTTCGACGGGACCCTGGTCAGAGGCAGTTCGAACACTTACGCGGAACAGTACAGGTTGCGGATCACCTACGCAGCGCGAAATTGGCCTCTCCTGGAACGGCCACGCTGAAGGATGCAAACGCACCGGCTCCCTGGTTTCGACGCCGTGGTGGCCGTCCTGCAACGACGCGACCAGGCCTGGCGCGTACGTAGCGGCTGTGCACCCAGCTGCTGCTGGTTCAACACCCCGTACACCGAGCAGGGCCTCGTCACGCGTACGGGCCTGGACGATCACGACAGGGCCCGTCGCGTCGACCGAGACGACTCTCACGCTGGTCAAATGCGGTAGAGATAAAGGAAGTTCGACAACGCACAACAGGAGGATGCCCAGCTCCAGGCAGTGCGCGCCCTGAGTCCCCATGGTGATCTCCGGCTACCGAAAATCTTGCCAGGGCTGCATCGAAGAGTACGCGGACAGCGCTCTATGTGAAGACCGACGATCTGCTGAAGGATTCGCCGCAGCTTGCCCCGCGGCGGCCAGCCGTGAGTATCGCGCCGCAGCTCAGCGACGCGGAGCTGGTGACGTTGGCAATGATGCAGGCGATACTCGGCTTCACCTCCGAGGCCAGGTGGCTGCGGCACGCCCGCACCCGCCTGCGGCACCTGTTCCCCTGCGGCCGGCCCGCAAGGGCGAGGCCGAGCGGGCTGGATCGCAGCTGTTCAAGCCGCTGCGGCAGGTCATCGAGTCGATCAACGAGACCTTCAAGGGCCAACTCGACCTCGAACGACACCGCAGCCGCACCCCCGGCGGCGTGACCGTCCGCGTCCTGCAGCGCATCCACGCGCTCACCACGCCCTCTGGCACAACGACCACACCGGCCAGTCAACCATGCGCGCGCTGACCGCCTATGACCACTGAAGACCGTAGATCTTCGGGGCAAGGGCCGACCTTGGTCCTGCATCATGCGCAGGAGTCTGGACGAGACCTTCGCCCGATGTCCGGCTGATCGATGCGGTCCTACCGTGGTGCGCATGAAGATCCCCGAGCACCACAAGCACGCCGTCATCCCACACGTCATGGTCGACGGAGCCGCCGAGGCGATCAAGTTCTACGTCGCCGCGTTCGGAGCGTCCGAGCGCCTCCGGCTCGAAGGTGACGACGGGCGAATTGTGCACGCCGAGATCAGCATCCATGACTCCGCCCTCATGCTCGGCGACGCCGACACCCCGTTCTCGCCCCCCGGTGCGACCGGCACGTCCGTTGCCCTCCACGTCTACGTGCCAGACGTGGAGAGCCTGAGCACCCAGGCCGTGGCCACCGGCGCCGAACTTCTCTCGCCTCCGACCGACATGCCATACGGTGTCCGGCAGTCGATGCTCCGCGACCCGTTCGGCCACGTCTGGATCTTCCTGACCCCCATCGCCATCTGAACCCGAACCCGTGACCGGCCAGCACATGAGCCGATCCCGTGGAATCGATCATCTAGGCCGCGCGGTCAGCGGCTGTATGGGCTGACGCCTTGGGCCAGGTGCCTGCGCCCGCACACAGGTTCGGCGGCATCCGTGGCTGCCCGGTGCTATTTCGCGTGAGCGCAGGTCCTGTTTAACGCTCGGCGAATCATCGGTTCGTGTGGCGCCTCGGGCCTTGGTCGGCGAACCGTTGAGACACCAGGCGAGGGGGCGGCACATTGCGGGCCTGGTGAAGACCAGTACGTCTTCGTGCTGAGTGGCGGAGAGGAGGTGCCGGGGCGGCGGGCGCTTGCCGGCTCCCAAGACGGCCGCGGGCAGGTCGATGAGTTCGCCGCGCTCGCGCTATGGACGGGTGGTGACGACCACCGTGCCACCGGGGCGGGGGGACGTTGCCGCAGTGGGTGAGTGCCTGTTTGCGATCCTCGGAGCGCGTATGAGCGGTGCTTCCAGCGTCGGTGTCGGACCACGTGGCGGCGTTGTCCGCGTCAGCATGATGCCGGCGGCCGTGACGCGCTACGCACTCTTTGCTGCGCGTGTACGCGTCACGGTCACCGGCATACGGTGGCGCCGGAAAGGCGCGGCCCGCCTATGCGGCTTGGGTGAGTTCGGCGCGGCCGAACAGCAGCGCGTAGCCGGAGGGGAGTTGGCGCAGGATGCGGGTGAGGAGGTCGGGGCCGGCGTAGGCGGCGACGGCGGAG
>NZ_LBMW01000086.1 GCF_026168105.1 Streptomyces hygroscopicus | reverse complement strand
CGGGCGGCGGCGCTGAGCGCGCTGCGGAGCCTGCCCATGACGGTTGCGGCCATCAGTCCATGGCCGACCACGTCGCCGACCGCGACGGTGAAGCGGCCCGCGGGCAGGTCGACCGCGTCGTACCAGTCGCCGCACACGTTCAGTGATCCGGCCGCGGGCAGGTAGCGCACGGCGACGTTCTGGTGCTGGGCCAGGTCCGGGGTGTGGAGCATGGTTTCTTGCAGAGCGACGGCGATGCGCCGTTCACGGGCGTGCGCCTGTCGTTCCGGGTCACCGGCCCGGTCACCAGGGCCACATCGGCGTGCCGGGGCGAGGCCACCAGCCGTGCGCCGTACCGCTCGGCGTCGTAGACCGGGGTGCAGGCCGCGGCGATCTCGATCTCGCAGCCGTTGCAGGAGCCCGCGTCCACGCACCGCACCTGCACCGAACCGCCGAGCTCCCGCGCCTTGGCCGGCACGTCGCCCGCCGGGAGCGGCGGCGCCGGCTCGGCCACCCGGCCGGTGGTGCGGATCTTGCGCAACAGGCCCATGAGCCCCTCCCTGACACGATGAGGACATGTCCGCAGGTGACCAACGAGCCATCCCGCGACTGAAGTTACGGCGCTTCCCTGGTGCTACCTCGGTGGCGAATCCCCGCCAGGGCGGGAAGGCGGCCGTCCCCCAATGCCACAGAGCGCTGTCAACTCTCAGGAGACGGCCGCCGTATAAGGGCCGTCGCTACGACGGCGGCTTCCCCTCGCCCTGGGCGGCCTGCAGGTCGGCGAGGAGTTCGGCCTGCCCTGCCAGCACCCCGGACAAGATTGTGCGGGCGACCCGCAGCAGCTCGGCGACGTGCGGGCTGGTCAGCGAGTAGTACACGGTCGAGCCCTCCTTGCGGGTCTTGACCAGGTTGGCCCGCCGCAGCACGGCCAGCTGCTGCGAGAGGTGCGCGGACTCGATGCCGACTTCGGGCAGCATCTCCGCGACCGCGTGCTCGCGCTCGCTCAAAAGCTCCAGGACCCGGATGCGGGCCGGGTGGCCGAGGGTTTTGAAGAACTCGGCCTTGAGCTGGTACAGCGGCGTACTCACCTGGCCGTCCCTTCCCCGGTACAGCAGCACGGCCCCACCGGCCCTGCCTCGACGCATCCAATCCACCCACTCGTCAACAACATGCGGCCCATCCTCGCCTGCGGCACCGGCCGAGCCGAATCCGCACCGGGGACGAGAGCCTCCGATTTCCACAGTGATGACTTCAGGAATTTCTAAGATTAGCAATTCCTAAGGTCATGTGAGGGTGGTTCGCGTGAGGATCACGCCGCTGCACGGTTTCGGCGTCACTTGGCTCAAGTGCCCGGCCTGCCGCCTCAAGTGCCGTCCCACCGCCGTCGCCCCGGACGGCGCCTGCCCGCGCTGCGGTGAGCCCCGCCTGCTGAAACTGTCCCTCGGAGGCCGTCCCGATCAGCTGGCCCAGGACGGCGACCACCGCTGACCTGCGCACGACCAACCGACGGAGGAGGGCGGGGATGGGTGACTGGGGCGTCCAGTCCGGCGCCGGGTTCCGCTTCGGGTGGGGGCCTGCGGGCGCCAGCCGTCTCGCGTCGGGGGTCGCCGCCTGGTCGCCGTCGACGTGCTGTCGTTCACCACGGCGGTGAGCGTCGCCGTCGAGAAGGGGATCCGCATTCTGCCCTTCTGGTGGCCGGGCGGGTCGGCGAGCGAGGTCGAACGGCCCGGCGCTGCCAAAGCCGCCGCGGCATACGCCCGCCAGTCCGGCGCCCGGCTGGCCGCCCACCGTCACGCCGTCACTCCCGAAACCCCTTGGTCGCTCTCCCCGGCCCACCTGCGGGCCGCACCCTACGTGGCCCGCCTGGTGCTGCCCGCACCAAACGGTGCATCCATCGCGGCAGCCGCACCGCCCGGCGTGCGGGTGCTCGCCGCCTGCCTGCGCAACATCACCGCGGTCAGCAGCTGGCTCACCTCGCACGGCTAGGGCACCGCTGAACAACCGGTCGCCGTGATCGCCGCGGGTGAGGCCGGACGGGAGCCTGCGTCCGGCCCTGGAGGATCTGCTGGGCACCGGGGCCCTCGTCTGTGACCTGCACTCCCACGGTGCGGGACCCCTCTCCGCGCAGGCCGCCGCCGCGAAGGCGGCTTACGAAGGCACCGCCGACCTCGCCCGCGCGGTCGCTTCCAGCACCTCCGGCCGCCGGCTGGCCGCGATGGGATTCGTCGAGGCCGTGGCGATCGCCACCGAGGAGGACGCCTGCGCCCTCGTGCCCGTACGGGACGGCGACGGCGCCTTCGCGGCGGGGTAGCGGGGCAGGTCACGCGTCTGTCTGGTCTTCGGCCGGCCATCCGGTGGTGCGCCACTCGTGGCGGCCCCGGGTCTGTTGCCCGCGTTGTGCCCGGTGGGCGGCGAGGGCGGCGGCCAGGTCGGCGTGGACCGGGATGGGCGGGCAGTCTCCGGCAGGGACGAGGGACCCGTCCGCGGGAATCGCGGCCAGCTCCAGGCTGCGGCCCGCCTCGGCGAGACGGCGGGCGGCCTCGGTGATCGCCCGCTGTCCCTCGGCCGACCAGCTGCGCAGCCCGGTCAGGTCGACGACGACCGGGCCGGTGCCGCGGGCCAGCACCCAGCCGACCGCGCCGGTGAAGCGGTGCACCGCGTCCGGGCCCAGGTATCCGGCGACGGACAGGATGCCTAGGTTGTCCTCGACGGTGTAGCGCCAGTCGATGGTCATGGTGGGTGAACTTCCTTGCCGGGGTTGCCTGTCGGAGTCTGCTGTCCGGTTCACAGGGGGAGGGTGATCCAGATGCTCTTGCCCTGGCCGTCGGCATCCGCGCGGACGACCGCGGTGCCGCCCAGGCCGAGCACGAGCTCCATGACGGTGGCCAGGCCGCCCGTCCCGGTGCCGGTGTCCGATCCGTACAGCGGGGGCTGGTAGGGGTGGCGGTCGTGGACGGCGAAGGCCAGGCAGTCCGCACCCGCCGCGTAGATCACGGTGACCTGCGGGGAGAGAGCGGCGGCGTGCCGCACGCTGTTGGTGACCAGCTCACTGACGATCAGCAGGGCCGGGTCCACGGTGGGGTGGCGCAGACCGATCCCCCACTCCACCAGCGCCTGCTGGGCGGTCTCGCGGGCGAGACGGACGGCGGACGGTTCGGCGGGCACGGTGAGCACATGCCGGTAGGGCAGGGCTTGCAACTGCGTGGACATCACTCACGCCTCCGCGCGGGCCAGGCGGAAGCCGGTGACGGTCCTGGGGTGCAGGCGCAGCAGGGTGTCGTGCGGACCGTGCGTCCAGCCGGCCAGGGTGCGCCGGTAGTGCGCGGCCTCGTCGGGGTCCGTGATCACCTCGGCCGGTCCGCAGACGGTGACCGTCCAGCCAGTGCCGGGCAGAGGGCGGATCTCGTCCACGTGGTAGGTGGCCGTCGCGGGCACCGCCGCGGCCGGGACCGGCGTACGCACCACCAAACGGCCGTACTCCCACACGTGCCGGGCGGGCCGCCCCACGGTCACATCCCGCTGCGCGTAGACCAGCCGTCCCAGGCTGCTGCCTTCCAGCAGCCACAGGGACTCCGCGCCGGAGACCTCGACCATGCGCAGCATGGCGGGGGACGTACTCATCGCAGGGCCTCCTGGCTGGAGGCCCGGGAGTGCTGGGCGGGCACGGCGGGCAGGACTCCGGCGCACTCCAGGTGGCCGCGAGCCGCTCTGATCGCCTCGGGGGTGGTGTCGTAGGTCCCACCCTCGTGGCGCAGCAGGTCCAGCACGCCGATGGAGTCCAGGACCTGGCGCTGGCCGGGACGTATGCCGGAGGCCAGGACGAGGATGCCGCGCCGGGTCAGCTTCCGCACCGCGTCCTTGAGGACGAGGGCACCGGTGGCGTCCATCGTCGACACCCGCGACATCCGCAGGATCACCACGCGGACGTCGGCGACCTCGGTCAGCTCCAGCAGGAAGCGGTGCGCGGCGGCGAAGAACAACGGCCCGTCGATGCGGTAGGCCACGATGTGCTCGGCCAGCAAGGCGTGCTCCTCCACGCTGTGGTCGCCGCGGTCCAGGGGCACCTGCTCGAGGCGGGCTTGCCTGGCCACGGCGCGCAGGGCGAGGGCACCCGCCACGGCCAGGCCGATGATCACGGCGTAGACGAGGTCGAGGGCGAGGGTCGCCACGGCGGTCAGGACGAGGATGAGCGCGTCCGAGCGGGTTGCCCGGGCCATTGCCCGCAGCGAGCCGACCTCGACCATGCGGACGGCGGTGGCCAGCAGGACGCCGGCCAGGGCGGCGAGCGGGATCTTCGAGACGAGGGGCGCCGCCGCGAAGACGATCACCGCCAGGATCGCGGCGTGGGTGAGGGCGGCCAGCCGGGAGCTCGCGCCGGTGCGGACGTTGACCGCGGTGCGCGCGATCGCGCCGGTGGCGGGGACGCCGCCGAACAGCGGGGCGGCGATGTTGGCCAGCCCCTGGCCGAACAGCTCCCGGTCCGGGTCGTGCTTCTGGCCCACCGTCATGCCATCCGCGACCGACGCCGACAGCAGCGATTCCAGCGCCGCGAGGGCCGCGACCGCCACCGCGGGTGCCAGCAGGGTGCCCAGCGATCCGAGGTCGAGGAAGGACAACGACGGCACGGGCAGCCCGGACGGCAGGTCCCCGATCGGCTTCGCCGCCGCCAGGCCCACGACCTGCGCCACGGCCGTCGCGGCGATCACGGCGAGGATGGAGAACGGGATCGCCGGCCGCCACCGCGCACCGGCCAGCATGACCGCGGCCACCGCCACGGCGAAACCGACGGCGGTCCAGTTCGGGGCCTTCGCGAACTCCTCGAACGCCCGCCAGGTCACCACCAGCACCCGGTCGCCCTCCGGCCTGGGCACACCCAGAGCGTTCGGGATCTGCTGCAGCCCGATCACACAGGCGATGCCCAGCGTGAAGCCCTCCACCACCGGGGCGGGCACGTACTGCATGTACTTCCCGGCCCGCAGCGCCGCCAGCGCCACCAGCATCACGCCGGCCATCAGGCCGACGGTCAGGACGCCCGTCGGCCCGTACTCGCCGACGATCGGGGCGAGCACCACGGTCATCGCGCCCGTCGGCCCCGACACCTGCAGATTCGATCCGCCAAAGACCGCGGCGAGCGCGCCCGCGACGACCGCGGTCGCCAGGCCCGCCTCCGCGCCGAGCCCGGAGGAGACGCCGAAGCCCAGGGCAAGCGGCAGCGCCACGATGGCGACGGTCAGGCCGGCGAGCAGGTCCCGGCGGGGGGCGCGGCGGATCTGGTCCAGATCCGTGCGGGCGGGCAGCAGTGAAGCGATCCGGGCCCAGACCCGGCTGATCTGCGAGGTCATCGCGCTGCGACCTCGGCTTCCCGCAGCTCGGCCAGCAGCTCCTTCCGCCCTGACAGCATCTCGGTGAGGATCCGGCGCGCGGCCCTCATCAGGTCCGCCACGTCCCCGCCGGCCAGCTCGTAGACGACAGTCGAGCCCTCCCGGGCCGCGGTCACGATCCCGGAGCGACGCAGCACCGCCAGCTGCTGCGACAGGGCCGAGGGCTCCACCTCGATGACCGTGAGCAGGTCCCGCACCGGCATCGGCCCGTCCTGCAGCAGCTCCAGCACCCTTATCCGCACGGGATGCCCCAGCATGCGGAAGAACTCGGCCTTGGCCTGATACAGCGGAACGGGCACAACCCCTCAGCTTCCCCTACACGCCCCACACCAGGGGCGGACGCGAAGGCTGTGCCCGCGGCTATCTGCGAGCACAGCCAACACAGCATCTAACCAATTGCGAAATTTTGCAATTCAGCATCCGACTGCAGCCCGGCGGCCCCACCAGGAGGGGGTGCCGGTCGCGGGGTCAGGCTTTCTTGACCACGCTCGACTTGAGCTGCATCGCCCCGAAACCGTCGACCTTGCAGTCGATGTCGTGGCCGTCGACCCCGTCGACCAGCCGGATGTTGCGCACCTTGGTCCCGGCCTTGATCCCCGAGGGGCTGCCCTTGACCTTGAGCGCCTTGACGACCACCACGGTGTCGCCGTCCTGCAGCACATTGCCGACGGCGTCCTTGACGACGCGCTCACGCGCGGCATCGCCGCCCTCGGCACCGCTCTCGGCGGGAACCCATTCGTGGCCGCACTCCGGGCACACCACCAGGGCATTCATCTCGTAGGTGTACTCACATGAGCACTTCGGACAGGGAGGAAAATTCTCTATCACCTACTCAGAGTAACCGTCCTCAGCTCCCGCCCCGGACGGACCAGGACGGCTGCCATGCTCCGGCGGGGATGTCATAGGCGGCTGCCAGGCTGACGGCATGACTCGGTGGAACCTGCTTGATCTCGACACGGCTCTGCGCGCCAGCTGGGCCGCGGATACCTGCTCACCCGACGACCGGGCCGACTGGCACCCGGCCAACCCGGCTTGCGGGCACTGTGACATCACAACCTTGATCGTCAACGACATCTTCGGCGGTGATCTCATGCTCGGCGAGTTACACCTCCATGGGACCCAGCACGGCTTTCACTGGTGGAACCGGCTGCCCAGCGGCATCGAACTCGACCTGACGAACGAGCAGTTCCAACACGGCCAGACCGTCACCTCCGCCCGTGTCGTCGTGCGTCCACCAGGCCCACTGCCCCGCCGCTGGGAGGAGTACCTCCTCCTGCGTGACCGCGTCATCAGACACCTGGGCCATCTACCAGCGCCCAAATGACATCCGTCAACTCCAGCCGGACCGCACACGGATGCTGTGGCGTCAGCGCCGGGACATGTAGAGATCCAGAGCCTTGTGCACGACTTTGTTGAGCGGATAGTCCCACTCGCCGAGGTATTCGACGGCCTGGCCGCCAGTGCCGGCCTTTAAACCCAGCAGTCCCAGCAGGTGGTTGCCCTTGTCCAGAGTGTCGGTGATGCCGCGGAAGTCGTAGACGCTCGCGCCGAGCTCGTAGGCGTCACACATCATCCGCCACTGGATGGCATTGTTCGGCTGGACCTCGCGCCTGCGGCTGGTGGAGACGCCGTAGGAGTACCAGACGCGCTCGCCGACAGTCAGCATGGTGGCGGCCGCGAGGATCCTCCCTCGTGATGGGCGAGCTAGGGGCGCATGCGGTTCTCGTCCTCGGCCCGCAGCACGGTGTCCGCTGGAAGTAGGCCAGCGGGCGAGGGATGAACCGGTCCCGCTCAGCCGTCTCGACGTAGAGACCGTAGAAGGCGGTCAGGCAGGACGGCTTCGCCGTGCTGGCGAAACAGTGGAGAGTCGAGCGGGCAATCTCGTGAATCATGAGCCAGGAGAAATGTGCGGGACTACGAGCGGCTCATTTCCCACAGCGAGGCCCACCACGCTTTCATCCCCGTCGGTGCATGCTGGCTCAACCTGCAGGAAGGCCGGTGGCGCATCTTCCGCAAAGCCGCCCTCGCCGGCCGGTCATTCGCCAACCGCGACGACATTGCATACGCCACCACCCTGGCAACCAACCAACTCAACTCCCGTGCGACCCTGGATTTGCGGCAGACTCGCACCACCAACACGCTCCCACGGCGCCGATATGTGTACACCGTTTGACGAACCCAGCATTAGCTAACGCTTGACACGGTTGCGGACGGCGAGAAGAACGAGGAGGAGCAGGATGGGTTCGAAGATTCGAGACGCCATTTCGATGTAGGCGCCGACCGGGGTGAGATTCTGCCCTGCCGTTCGAAAGATCACGGAATTCATGACGACTCGAATCGCCCTGTCAGCCCGCGGGAGCGTCATGAGCTGGCCGTTGATCGTGACGTCGGGACTGTTCGTGCTCAGGGTGAGGGTGTGACCGGCAAGTGTGCCGGTGGCGCTGGGCAGGGGCGCGCGGGCGGGCAGGCCCCACGCCATGAGAGCCAGCGCGGTGACGGCCATGGCGCCCACGAGCCATAGCAGCGCCCGCAATACGCGCAGACCGTAGCCGGACACCAGCCAGTAGGCCCACAGCAGGCCACGTTCGCTGGTCGGAGTCCCGGTGCGGTCGTGGCGCCGCATCTCCATCTCGCCGTAGTAGAAGTCCGCGGCGCCGGGTTCGTTTTTACTGTCCTCGAACGCCTTGCGCAGCTGCCGGTAGGTCGCGGCCAGGCTCTCCGGCCCAGGGGCGCAGCCGGGACTGTCCTGCTGTGAGGGGGTGTACCAGCCGCCCGGCGGGTCGGGGTTGCTGACTCCGCTCTGCTGTGCGCGCTGTGCGCGCCAATGATGCTCTTCCGCCAGGGTGCGCCGAGGGCTCCACCGATAAGGCCAGATCTTACTGCGTCGGTGGAAGCCGGTCGGGGGCCGAGCGAAGCGGCATCGGCCCTCCAAACGGAGTTGGTCCAAGTGGAAGGCACCGGAGAAGAGGCACGACGTCAGGTCCGTGTCGGCAAGAACCAGGTGAGCGGCATCCACCCCCCGTACAGACCCCACACGCACATCTGGGACAAGGGGGGTTGGCATGCTCTCGTAGCAATCGGGGCGGCCGGGATCGCCCGGATTGGAAGGGGCTGGCGGAGCTGTGACGGACAGGGGACCGGACAGCACCGCGTCGCTCAGATTCAAGGTTGCGTAGTGCAGACGCAGGGCCGCCGTTGACTCCCATCGCGTCCGTACGCAACTCACCTCACGTGCAGCGAGCTGGAGCGTTACCGGTGCCTCGAATACTGCCTCGGACAGATCAATCTTCCCTTGGCACGCCATCGGTCCGCACAGTTGCGCGACTTTGAACCTCGCGCCCGAGAATGAGACACCGCCAGTAAACTTCGTCTCTTGGAACCAGGCGCCCCCTGTGAACACGGCCCCGTTGAACCAGGCGTGGACGGAACTCATCCATTCAGGTGGGAGATCTGGGTCTTGAGTGAACGTCGCATTCCAAAATGAGGCACCGCAGTTGAACGTTGTGTCCGCGAATGAGGTCGCATCGCTGAACCACACATTCATGAACGAGGCTACACCATTGAACGTCGCTCCAAGGAATACTGCAGATGGCCCGTTGAGGAGTTGGGGGTCGCGGTAGAACTCCGCACAGTCGAAGTCGGCCTTGCCGTTGAACATCGTATTCGCGAATGAGGTTCCGCCGGTGAACTTCACATTCACGAATGAGGCGTTGTCGTTAAATGTCACGCCGTCGAATGAAGCCGCGCCATGGAATGAGGGCGCGCGAGCCTCACCGGCGAACTCCGTGTCCCGGAAGTCGGCGCTGCTGTTGAATGTTGCGCCCGCGAACGAGGCGCCGTCGGTGAACGACGCGCCTTCGAATGATGCTCTGCCCAGTTGGGGATCTCCAGTGATGGGGGGCTCCCGAAGGGCGTCGAGGAGGCTGGAGAGGACGCGTTCGGTGAAGGGAGTGCCACGGTGGTCGATGTCGGCGCCAGGGCGCAGTCTGTGGAGGTAGGCGATGCGATCGGCATCGCGCACGTGAGCGAGGCAAGCTGCGTTTCCGGGTACCAGAATGCCGGGGCAGCCGGCCGGGTCCGTCGCGGGGTCGGCATCCCGCCCGCAGTGCTGCCAGGGGAATGCCGCTGGCAGCAGGTCGGGGTAGATCCCTTTCACTGCGTGGACCGTCGTGAGCTCGTCATGGAGCACATCTTGGCTTGGAGGAGGGACTGCCGACGCCCGGTCGGTGGCCTGACACGCTGATCCACTCTCCCGGACGAGTCGTGGAGAACGACGCAACCCCAACGCAACAGTTCAGTAGACGATTCAGCCGGCGCGGTCGACCGTTCAGTCCGCAGGTCAGAGCCCGCGCGAACGATGGCCGGTGCCGCCGGAGGGACGGCGCAGACGAATGGTCCACACGATGCGGTCAGGCAGCGTGCCCAGGGAGCTTCGGGAGTGGTAGGCGGCATCGGCGACGATGCGAATGCGCAAGGCGGGAAAGGAGGCGGCCAGTTGGCCTTGGATCTCCCAGCCTGTTGAGGCCGCGACCTCGATGCCGAGCGCCGCGAGCTCACCGTGGTTCCGCCGGTAGCCCCACGAGGAATTCTCACGGGCCAGGCGTAGGACCAGGGCTCGGGTCGACCGGATCGTCGGCGGGCGTCGCGGTTTTTGGCAACGCAGTTCGCAGCGTGGCGTCGCCTGAGCAAGTCGCTGTGCCAGCGAGGGATCGTGTCGGGGTGTACCAGGAGCGGGAAGCGCCGCAGTTTCTCCATCGGGACGTGGTGGAACAGGCTGGCGAGGAATGCGCGGTCGGTGTCGGTGAAAGCGGGCTTCCCGACCTGACGTCGAAGGACGAGCAGTTGGTGCCTGGGCGCCAGAATCTCGCTGTCCTTCTCGCGGTCGCTCATCGGCAGCAGGCGCAGACGTGCGAAGGCGTTCGATCTCAATCGCGTACCGAATCGTCCCGTACAAGGCAGCTCCGGCTATCCTCGCGATCAATCAGCCCTGTGACACGCCCCGGGAACTCAATGTCAGACCACGACCGCGTAGCGTTGGACGGCCCGCAGGTGGAACCGTCTGTTCCGGAGGTGTCGCAGGAGGGCAGCCTCGGGCGGGTGGGGCCGTACACCCTGGTGAAATGGCTCGGCAGTGGCGGGATGGGCCGGGTATTCCTCGGGCGGGAGGTGAGCGGGGCGGGGAGGCTGGTCGCCGTCAAGGTGATCCGGCCGGAATTTGCCGGGGACGCGCAGTTCCGGAAGCGGTTCGAGCGGGAGGTCGCCGCGCTGGCACGGGTCCAGGGACCGTACCTGGCGCGGCTGATGGGCAGCGGCCTCGACGGGGACCAGGTGTGGATGGCCACCGAGTACATCCCCGCGCCCAGCCTGTCCGAAGCGGTCAAAGAGCATGGACCGCTCGACGCGGCGGTGGCCTGGCGACTGACGGCTGACCTGGTCCAGGCGATCCAGGCGATGGCCCGGGCCGGGATCGTGCACCGGGACCTCAAGCCGTCCAACGTGCTCCTGGCGCCCGATGGCGCCCGCGTGATCGACTTCGGCGTCGCCCAGGCCGCGGACACCAGCTCCATCACCACGACAGGCCAATACGTGGGTACCGCCACGTACATGTCGCCGGAGCAGACCCGCGGCAAGCCGGTGACCACGGCGTCCGACGTCTTCTCGCTGGGCTGCACACTCGCATACGCGGTGGCCGGACGGGCTCCCTTCGGCAACGGCCCCGCCGTCGAGGTCATGCACCGGGTCGCATACGAGCCGCCCGAGAATGACATCCTTGCCGCCGTGGGCGCGGCCGACCCGGACCTGGCCATGCTCATCACGGACTGCCTGGCAAAGGAGCCGGAGGAGCGTCCGAGTCCCGATGCGCTGTTCGCGACGGCCATAGCCCACCAGATGCCCGGCACCGGCCCTGGCCCCGGCCGTGACCGCGCACCGGTCGGTCCGCCCGAGCCCGAGCCGCCGCTCGCAGTAGCGGATCCGGCGTCCGAACCAGCCGCACCGTCCGCCGGCAAGCATCGGGTCCGGCTGACGGGCGCCGCCATCGTAACGGCGTTCGCGGTCGCCGGGGGCGTCGTGGCGCTACAGGGTAGGGACGACGGCCAGGCGCCGACCGGGGTTGCGCAGGGCTCCGGAGTCGGCGTCAGTGCCGCCGCACCGTCGGGTACGCCGAGCGATG
Organism: Streptomyces hygroscopicus; assembly: GCF_026168105.1. Taxonomy (GTDB): domain Bacteria; phylum Actinomycetota; class Actinomycetes; order Streptomycetales; family Streptomycetaceae; genus Streptomyces; species Streptomyces hygroscopicus_D. Next base: position 4,090 of record NZ_LBMW01000086.1, on the reverse strand, counting down.
CCCACTCCGCCTTTGCGGCCAGCGGTCCCAAGGTAGGCGGCACGAGGAGGAGCGGAAAGGGCGGCAGTTCCGCGGCAGGCTCCAAGACGTCGACGTCTGGCCAACGCGCTGGAATCGTGAACGCCGCGGGCGCGAGCAACCGAACGACAGCCGCGGCGGCGCCTCCCGGCCAGCTGATCATCGGTTTCGCCTCCAACCGTTGCATCGATGTGACTGGTAACACCTCCGCAGACGGCACGCCGCTGCAGATCTGGGACTGCGGAGAGGCGGCGAATCAGCGCTGGCAGTTCTATCCCGACGGGACGCTACGGTCCATGGGCAAGTGCATGGACGTAGCCTGGGGCTCGACGGCGAACGGCGCGGCCATACAGCTCGCCAACTGCAGTGGAAACCCTGCGCAGCAGTTCCGTCTGAATGCGGCGAGCGACCTGGTGAACCCGCAGGCCGACAAGTGCGTGGACGTGAAGGACCAGGCCACCGGCATCGGCGCCGGGCTGCAGCTGTGGGACTGCGCCGGCACCGCGAGCCAGAAATGGAAGACGGGCTGACGCGGTTCCGGACCGTACCCCGGCCGGTGTGACCGCGCGCTCGCTCGCGAGCAAACGGACACAGACTTGCTGGTCATTCCGAACATGCGGCGCCCGCACAGTCCTGCGCTTGCCGAATACCTCATCCAAGCTGGTCAGTCCACATGTGTGTACTCGTGGAGGGTGCCACCGAGTCGCGTGCGTCTACGTATGTCGAGGCGGAAGGCGCCGAAGGTTCTGGTGGAGTTGTGTCGGATGGTGGAGCTGAGCTGGGACGGCTGGCTGGTCCCGCAGATCGCCGACGAACTGAGGTGCAGTCAGAAGACGGTGCACCGCTGGCTGCACCGCTTCAACCGCTCGGGGCTTGAGGGCCTGGAGGACCTGGGCGGGCAGGGCCGCAAAAAAATCGAAGGATCACCGAGGCCGAACCCTCTCGGATCATCGCGATGGTCAAGCAGATCCCGCCCGGCCGGCTTGAGGTGCAGCCGCCGAACGAGATGTGGGCCGCGGACGAGTCGGGGCCCTCGGAGTGGACCTTGGACACACTGGTTACCGCGGCCCGGGAGCTGGGCATCGAGGTCAGCCGCTCCCAGGTGCGCCGGATCCCCGAGGGCGTGCGCTGGCGACGCACGCGCTCGTGGACGCGCTCGAGAGACGCGGACTTCGAGGGAAAGGGACAGGGATCGTCGAGCTCTGCACCAGCCCGCCCGTCGGCGCGACGGTCGTCTGCGCCGACGAGCTCGGCCCGGTGATCCCCCGCACCTTGCCGTCTGCACCGGGCTGGTCACCGGACGGACAGGCAATGGCTGCCGCTGCGCAGCGGCACGCCCAGCGGCAGCTGGTTCCCCTGACCGGTGACGAGCTGCGCCCGTTCCACCCCCGGCATCAGGAGATCCTGGACTACGAGCCATGTTTCCGCAGGCCACGGGTCAGGCGTCAGGCGCCTGGGTGCGGATGAGCATCGAGTACGCGCGCGGCCATCGCTACAGCCTGATGCTGGAGGGCGTCTTCCGTGATCCCGCGATGACGCTGGCCGCGGCGCGGGTGTTCGCCATGCTCGGCATCTCGGTCGAACACGTCGTAGACCTCCGCGAGGTGGGCCTGGATCTCCCTGGTCGTGAGCCCCTTCGCGTAATGGTCTCTGAGAAGCCGTCGACGCGTTGGGTTGCTTGGACACGATCTTCGGGGTGAAGCTGCCGGCCCGGTCGCCGGGGATGTCGATGGTCACCGGTCCGACCTGTGAGAGCACGGTCTCGCGGCTGGCGCCGTTGCGATGGCTGCCCGACGCCGCGCCGGCCCGATCGCCTTTCTCGTAGCCCAGGTGCTCGGCCATCTCGGCCTCCAACGCACCCTCCGGGACCAGTTTCACGAGTCCCGTCAGCAGCCCGTTCTCACCGACCAGTTGGAGCCCGTCAAGCCGGGCCCGCTCGATCAGATTCTCGGCCAGCTCACGGTCCTGCTCAACTGCTGCTCGTGCCAACTCGGCACCGTCTGTACCTGGTGCTCGGTATCGTGGAGGCCCGGCTCGCTGGTGGTGCCCATCTGTGATCCTTCCCGGCAGAGAGCTCATCTCATGCCAACTTGGGTCACACCGGGCCACACACGAAGTTCAGGACAGTCCCGACCTACCCAACATCACGAGCAGAGTCACGGTGTTGCGCTCGGCGGGATCCCAGCTGCGCGGCGGGTACTGAGCTGTGGTGCGATAGGGATTTCGCCGGCTGGTACCCACGCGACGGACGCCCCGGCATCTCGCCGGCCCAACTGGCCACCGTGTGAGTACTGCAGTTCCTGCTCGGTCTGTCGGACCGGCAGGCGGCCAAGGCAGTGCGCTGCCGCATCGATTTCAAGTACGCCATGGCCCTGGAGCTGGACGATCCCGGCTTCCACCACAGCATCCTGGCCGACTTCCGCGAGCGCCTCGCCCAGGACGACCGCGCCGACCGACTTCTCGATCTGGCGCTCGCCCACCTGAAGGAAGCCCGCCTCGTGCGCGAGCGCACCACGCAGCGCACCGACTCCACCCACGTCCTGGCCGCAGTGCGTGATCTGACCCGGCTGGAACTGGTCACCGAGGCCGTCCGCGCCGTCCTGGAGGAGGTGGCCCGCACCGCTGATCCCTGCTGACCGGCCTGGTCGACGAGGACTGGGCCGCTACAGCCGTCCGGTCCGTCTGGGCAAGAACCCCACCCGCCCCAAGACCAGGATCCTCGCCGCCGGCGACGACGCATGCCGACCGTTACTGGCCTTGCTGGCGTGATGTCGCTGGGGTCGACAAGCTGTGGTTGTCGCAGTAGGCCGGTCACATGAGGTATCCGCAAGGGGGCGGGCTGACCGCGGAGCGACGGGGGTTTCGCGAGCACATCCGGATGCAGGCGGCCGAGTTGTTCGCCCTGGGACACGACAATGCCGCCATCGCCAAGCAGTTACGTGTCAGCGTGCGATCGGTACAGCGCTGGCACCAGGCGTGGGCGCACGGCGGAACACCCGCCCTGGAGTCGAAGGGGCCGGCATCCAGGCCCAAGCTGGGTGAGGCCCTGTTCGAGGCACTCGAGCAGGAGCTGGCCAAAGGGCCGGTAGCGCGCGGCTGGCCGGACCAAACCTGGACGCTGGCGCGGATCAAGACGCTGATCGGGCGCCGGTTCCCCCCACGGCGCGCTATGTCCGCCATGGGCACATCATCAGCTGGAAGGGGTTCGCCGCGCATGTCACCGAGACGTGTGCCTCCGGCAGCGTGAACGTGATCACGGACGTGGCCACTACCTCGGCCGCCACGAACGACGCCCAGGCCCTGCCAGGCATCCACACCCGCCTGGCCCGTCGCGGACTGCTGCCCGCCGAGCACTTGGTCGACGGCGGCTACACCTCCCTGGTCCACCTGGAACGAGCCGCCCGCGAACACCAGATCACCGTCAGCGGCCCACTGCCGGCCAACCCCACCCGCCAGCACCGCAAAAACGAAGGCTTCGATCGGGGCGACTTCCACATCGACTTCGACCGCCGCCAGGTCACCTGCCCCCAGGGCCAGGTCAGCGCGGGCTGGCACGGTCCCTACCCGACCTCCTCGCCCACCGCCGCACCGCTGATCGTGGCCCGGTTCACCAAGAGCCAGTGCCGCCCCTGCCCGGCCCGCACCCGCTGCACCACCACCGCCGACAGCGCCCGGACCGTGGGCTCTCCCCCACGAGAACTCCGCGACCTGCAACTCCGCGTCCGCGCCGAGCAGCAGACCCCCGACTGGAAGACCCGCTACGCGGTCCGCTCCGGAGTCGAGGGCACCATCAACGAGTTCGCCCACGGACACGGCATGCGCCACTGCCGATACCGAGGACACCCGAAAGCCCACCTGCAACACGTCCTCACGGCCATCGCCGTGAACATCGAACACCTCAGCAGCCAGCCAGACACCGAGGATGCCTCCTCACCAAGACCGCCGACCGCCTTCCAGACCTTCCTGGACCAGAACGAGATCCCCCGGTCGAAGTCCTGGCGAACCCTCGGCAGCTGAGCCCGACCATCCAAGATCCCCGACTGTGAGGATGGGGCGGCACCGCTCGAGGGTC
>NZ_LBMW01000065.1 GCF_026168105.1 Streptomyces hygroscopicus | reverse complement strand
CGGCGGTGCGGTCCGGTGGAGGGGGCAATGCGCCCGGCCCGGGTGCGTACGAGGCCGGTGGCACCGGTGTCCCCGGCCCCCAGGACGGCGGGGCGACGCCCGCTCCCGGGCCGGCCACCGCACCTCAGGAGACCGCTCCCGCTGCTTCGGCGCCGGTTCAGCCGCCTGCTCCCGCAGCTCAGCCGCAGGCTCCCACCGCCGCTGCTCCCGGTGCCTGGCCCACCGCCGCCTCGGCCGGAAGTGGCAGGCGGCCCGGAGGCTGGCCCACGGCAGCGCCCTCGGGCGGCGGGCAGCCCCCGACCGCACCCGCGCAACCAGTCGCATCCCGGCAGTCGGCCGCGCCCGCTGCCGCGCAGGCCCCCGCCGTACCGGCCGCGGCTTCCGCACCGGCGCCCGGCGGGCTCGACCCCCGCATGCTCTGGCCGGACATCCTGGAGGCGGTGAAGAACCGTCGCCGCTTCACCTGGATCCTGCTGAGCCAGAACGCGCAGGTGGCGGGCTTCGACGGCACGACGCTCCAACTCGGCTTCGTGAACGCGGGCGCGCGGGACAACTTCCTGAGCAGCGGCAGCGAGGACGTGCTGCGGCAGGCACTGGCCGAGCAGTTCAACGTGCACTGGAAGGTCGAGGCGATCGTCGACCCCTCGGGTGGATCCGCGCCGCCCGCCGCCGGGGGTTCCGGGTTCGGCGGCGGCTCCACGAGCGGGGGAGGCGGAGGTCACGGCGGAGGCTCCGCGGCGGGGACGCGTCCCGCACCGACGGCACGTCCGGCCGCGCCGACGAGTCCGGCTCCTGAGGCTTCCCCGTCCGCCCCGGCCCCGGCGCCGTCCGCGTCGTCCGCCCCGGAGCGGCACGTGGTCGCCCCCGAGGACGACATGCCTGAGGACGACGACCCCGACCTGGACGAGTCGGCCCTCTCGGGCCATGAACTGATCGTCCGGGAGCTGGGCGCCACGGTGGTGGAGGAGTTCTCGAACGAGTAGGGCACCGCACGGGCTGTGAGGCGGGCCATTGTCCCGGCCCCTTCCGGACCTTTTTGGTGCGAAACCCCAAACGCTTGCCCCGCCTGCTTTCGGTGGCCCCCACAAGGCCACTCCGCCGCGCCGGTTAGGCTGACCCCCGTGAAGGTCCTCGTCATCGGTAGCGGCGCCCGCGAACACGCCCTGTGCCGTTCCCTCTCCCTCGACCCGCACGTCACCGAGCTGCACTGTGCCCCCGGCAACGCGGGCATCGCCGAGGTGGCCCAGCTGCACCAGGTCGACGCCATGAACGGACAGGCCGTGGCCGCGCTGGCCACCGAGCTCGGCGCCGAACTGGTCGTCGTGGGCCCGGAGGCGCCGCTCGTCGCGGGTGTCGCCGACGCCGTGCGCGAGGCCGGTATCCCCGTCTTCGGTCCCTCCGGTGAGGCAGCGCAGCTGGAAGGCTCCAAGGCCTTCGCCAAGGATGTGATGGCCGCCGCGGGCGTACCCACCGCCCGTTCGTACGTCTGCACGAACGCCGACGAGGTCGAGGAGGCGCTCGACGCCTTCGGCGCCCCGTACGTCGTGAAGGACGACGGCCTCGCAGCGGGCAAGGGCGTCGTCGTCACCGCCGACCTCGACGTCGCGAGGGCGCACGCGGCCGGCTGCGAGCGCGTCGTCATCGAGGAGTTCCTCGACGGCCCCGAGGTGTCCCTGTTCGCCATCACCGACGGCGAGACGGTCCTGCCGCTCCAGCCCGCCCAGGACTTCAAGCGCGCCCTGGACAACGACGAGGGCCCGAACACCGGCGGCATGGGCGCGTACTCGCCGCTCCCGTGGGCCGATCCGAAGCTGGTCGAGGAGGTTATGCAGACGGTTCTGCAGCCGACCGTCGACGAGATGCGGCGCCGCGGCACCCCGTTCTCCGGCCTGCTCTACGCCGGTCTCGCGATCACCTCGCGCGGCGTGCGGGTCATCGAGTTCAACGCCCGCTTCGGCGACCCCGAGACCCAGGTCGTCCTGGCCCGGCTGCAGACCCCGCTCGCCGGTGTGCTGCTGGCCGCGGCGAACGGCACCCTCGCCCACCTCGAGCCCCTGCGCTGGAGCGACGACGCGGCCGTCACCGTAGTCGTGGCCTCCCACAACTACCCGGGCACCCCGCGCACCGGCGACCCGATCAGCGGGCTCGACGAAGTGGCGGCCCAGGATGCCCCGTACGCATACGTCCTGCACGCGGGCACCAGGCGCGAGAGTGACGCGGTGGTGAGCGCCGGCGGCCGTGTGCTGTCGGTCACTGCGACCGGTGCGGACCTCGCGGAAGCGCGCCGACGGGCGTACAAGGCGGTGGATCGCATCGGGCTGGAGGGCTCCCAGCACCGTACGGACATCGCGGCGAAGGCGGCCGGAGCCGGTGTCTAGCGCCTGAATACCAGCCCGAGGCCGTTGAGCGGCCGGGTGACGAACGCCTGGTCGTCGAGCGACCGAGTGGCGAACGCCGGTCGTCGGGCGGCCGGGCGATGAAACCCTGGTAGGGGAGCGGTCGGCGATGAACCCGGTGGGCCCTGGATCCGCCTCCGGATCCGGGGCCCGTGTCATGGGAGACGGGGGCGACGGGGATCGGATCGCGTCCCTTGCGTTCCGGTGATCCCGTGCGGGCACGGGGCCGCAGGGCCGCACGTGCTGCAATCAGGGGCCTGGCCCTTGCCCTGCGTCATCCACCTTTCCCCAAAGCCATTCCATCGAGTGAGCGGTGCCCCATCCGGATGACGGGGGCCGGAGCCCCAACTAGGGTGCGGCGCAAGCGTTCCGGCACTTGGCCCACCGGCATTGCGATGTCAGTGGTGGGTGCCACAGTGGGGGAGTGAGCAACGCACGGGCACAGAGGGGGTGACGTCCGGTCGTGACCGGTATGGGTGTGGAGGTGGGCGCGCAGGCCGCGCGCTCCCGGGCCCTGGCCGTGCTGCGGATCCGCAGCAGGGCGCTGGCCGTCGCCCTGCTGCCCGCCGCCGTCGCCGTCGTGCTCACCGCGGCCGTCTCCACCGGTCACATCAGCGGTGGACACTGGGGCAACGCACGCTGGATCGTGAGCGGCGTCGCCGCGGTCGTCCTGCTCGCCGCCGCCGGTATCGCCCTGGTCGTGGCCCGTGCCCGCCCGGCCATGAGCCCGACGGTCCCGATCGCGGAGCGCGCGGCCCCCGATCTGTACCGGATGGTCCGGGATCTGGCCGACCGCCTCGACGTCCCTGCCCCGTCCGCGATAGCGCTCACCCCGGACTGCGACAGCTGGCTGGAGGACCGCACGCATCCCGCCCACGGTCCGCCGCCCCGGTCCGGGGACGCTATACCCGCGGCATGGGGCCTGCGCGGTCTGTCGGCCGCCCGGCACCGTGCCCCCACCGCGCCCGTGCTCGTCATCGGTTCGCCGTTCCTGTGGTGGATGAGGGTGGGCGAGCTGCGCGCGGTCCTCGCCCCGGTCGTCGCCGGTACGGGGCCGTCGGCGCACCCGGACATAGCCGCGGCGCGTCGTTTCGTACGGGGGCTGGACGCCGCCGTGGCTGTGACGTCCGCGCCCGCGCGCGGCGCCGTGAGCCGTGCGGTGCTGTCCGGAGTCGGCTGGGTGGCCCGTCTGCTGCTGCGGAGCTGCCGCGGACACGCGGAGGAGATGGAACGGGGGGTGGCGGCGGCCGCAGCCGAGCGTGCACAGACTGTGGACTACGGGCTGCGGATCGTCGCGCAGGAGCAGGTGGGTCTGGCGTACGCCGGCTGGGACCGGCTGCTGACCCGGGTCGCGCTGCCCGCCTGGCGGATGGGCCGCTGGCCCTCGCGCCTGGACGCCGGCGTCGTCGCGGCGCTCACGGAGCTCTCGCGCCGGGACCGTCTGGCCGAGGGGTTCGCCTCCCGTCTGGGTGAGCGGCCGGCCTGCGATCTGCTCGAGGAACCCGGCACGGTGGACGAGGCCACGTCGCTGCTCGCGGCCCGCCTCTTCCACGGGGGTCCGGCCGAGGCCGGACCGGACTGGGCGCCGGTGAACTGGCACGACTACCCGGACGAGGTGGTGGACCGCAAGTGGCGCACGGACGCCGCCCGTCTCCACCGCGTATTGGACTCCCTGGGTGTCCACCAGGCCCCGCACAGGACCACACGGGACGCGGACGGGCCGACGCTGGAACGGGTACTGGAGTACCTGACGGTCCAGGCGGCCGGGAGCGGCACCGCAGCACCGGGCGGAGGGAGCGGCTCCACCGCCGTCACCGACATCACCGGGAAACAGATGCCGCGCGACAGCTGCGGTTCCGGGGAAGGACCCGCCCGGAGCGAGGACCACGCCTCCGGCGCAGACGCCGGGTTGCCCCCCGAAGCGGCGCCCGACGGCGACGGCGCCCGGAGTGACATGCCCGCCGCTGCCGACGCGACCGCTCCCGCCCACGGCACTCCTGGTCAGGCGCCTTCCGACCTGCACGCTTCCGACCCGCAAGCTTCCGACCTGACCGCTCCCGAGTTGGACGTCCCCGCCCTGGAAGCCTCCGATGACGACGGCGCGGTCGCCTGTGCGCGGACCGCTGCCCTGGCTGCCGGACTCAGCGCCGAGGTGGCGCGCGAGGAAGCGGTCACCGGAGCGATACCCGGCGGTGAGGGGACGGGACAGCCGCCGGGACCGGACCGCGCCCTGTGGGACGACGGGATGCTCCCGCTGTTCCCGCTCCAGCCGCCGCGCACCGGTCGCGAACTGCTCGTCGACCACGTCACCGCGATGGTGTGCTGTGCCGCGATGGACACGGCAGGGGCGGCGCCGAGCCTCGACTGGCTGGACGGTCCCTCGCTCCTCGTCAGGGGCGAACGCGCGGCCGATCTGGCCCCCCAGATCCTCAGCCTGGTCGAGGAGGGCGACCCGGTGCCCCTGCGCAACTGGCTCGTCCACCGGGGCATACGCCCCGAGAAGCCGGTCCGGCTGGTCTGAAGCCCGGCCGTCGGCACGAACCGGGCCCACCACGCCTCCCGCCGAGGCCCGGGCCCGCCCGCCCGTCCGCCCGTCCGCCCGTCCGCCAACGATCCGACTTCGGCTCCGGCGCACTGGACGCCGAGGGCCACACACGCCCCATTGTCCGCCCACCAACCCGGCCCCACCTGCGGAGACGTCCCACATGCCAGCGCCGCAACCCCGACCCCTGGCCGCAGGATCTCATTCCGTTCACGTCAATTCGCGACGAACGGTGACGGAGTGCGTGCGTAATGTGATGTGCTGGGACCGATCGCGCGCACTGCAAGGGCTTACGAGCGGCTCACGGGGGGACGAGGGAGGGGACAAATCATGGGGTCGGAGCACATCCGCCGCTGGGAGTCGGGCGCTCTCGCGCATGCCGTGACGGATCCTTTCGGCCAGGGCCCCGTTCCCTGGCTCCGGGGCAGCGAGACCTACTTCGACGACACCGGTCACGTGGTCCCCTGGTATGTGGACCCGGCGCCGGCCCACGTCCCGTCCCAGGGCCGGAAGGGGTCCCGCATCCCGGCGCCCCGCGTCGGCGGACCGCGCTCCGCCGACGACGTCCACCGCCAGATCAAGGGGTTCACGTCCACCGGCGCGGTCGCCCCGGGCGAGGCCCTGGATTTCCACATCACCGTCGACCCGCCCCAGGAGTTCGCGGTCGACGTCTACCGGATCGGGCACTACGGCGGCGACGGGGCATCCAAGATCACCACGAGCCCCCGTCTCTCCGGCATCGTCCAGCCGCCCCCGCTGACCGCCGACCGCACGGTCTCCTGCCACCACTGGTGGCTCTCCTGGCGGCTGCAGATCCCGTCGTACTGGAGTATCGGTGCGTATGTCGCGGTCCTCACCACGGCCGACGGCTACCGTTCGCACGTCCCCTTCACCGTCCGCGACACCCGCCCGGCGGACCTGCTCCTGCTGCTCCCGGACGTCACCTGGCAGGCCTACAACCTCTACCCGGAGGACGGCCGCACCGGCGCCAGCCTCTACCACGCCTGGGACGAGAACGGCCGGCTGCTCGGCGAGGCCGACGCCGCCATCACGGTCTCCTTCGACCGCCCGTACGCCGGCGCGGGCCTCCCCCTGCACGTCGGTCACGCCTACGACTTCATCCGCTGGGCCGAGCGCTACGGCTACGACATCGCCTACGCGGACGCCCGCGATCTGCACGCCGGCCGCGTCGACCCCAGCCGCTACCGCGGCCTCGTCTTCCCGGGCCACGACGAGTACTGGTCGACGCAGATGCGCCGCACCGTGGAACTCGCCCGCGAACAGGGCACCTCGCTCGTCTTCCTCTCCGCCAACACCATGTACTGGCAGGTGGAGTTGGGCCCGTCGCCGTCCGGTGTGCCCGACCGCCTGCTCACCTGCCGCAAGCGCCGAGGCCCCGGCAGGCCGACGCTGTGGCGGGAGATCGACCGTCCGGAGCAGGAGATGATCGGGATCCAGTACGCGGGCCGGGTACCGGAACCCCACCCACTCGTCGTCCGCAATGCCGACCACTGGCTGTGGGAGGCGACCGGCGCCCATGAGGGCGACGAGCTTGAGGGGATGGTCGCAGGGGAAGCCGACCGCTACTTCCCCCGCGCGCCGCTGCCCGAGCACCAGGGCCGCATCCTGCTCGCCCACTCCCCGTACCGGGACAGCGAGGGGGTCCTGCGCCACCAGGAGACCTCGCTCTACCGCGCCCCGTCCGGCTCCCTGGTCTTCGCGGCAGGAACGTTCGCCTGGTCCCCCGCGCTTGACCGGCCCGGCCACGTGGACGCCCGTATCCAGCAGGCGACCGCGAACCTTCTGGACCGCATCTGCAAACGCGACTGACTCCGCCCCGTACCGGCTCCGGAACCGGCCCCGCGCACCGGCTTGCTCCTCGCATACGGGAGAATCGAGCCAATTGGAGAGAACCACGGGGAGGAACCGTGTCCGGATTCGTCGAAAAGCCCGAGCCCGTCCAGGTCCCGGGTCTGGTGCATCTGCACACCGGGAAGGTGCGCGAGCTGTACCAGAACGAGGCGGGCGACCTCGTGATGGTCGCCAGCGACCGTACGTCCGCATTCGACTGGGTGCTGCCGACCGAGATCCCGGACAAGGGCCGGATCCTCACCCAGCTCTCGCTCTGGTGGTTCGACCAGCTCGCCGACCTGGTCCCGAGCCATGTCCTGAGCACCGAACTTCCACCCGACGCCCCCGCCGACTGGGCCGGCCGCACCCTCGTCTGCAAGTCCCTGCAGATGGTCCCCGTGGAGTGCGTGGCCCGGGGCTACCTCACCGGCTCGGGACTCGTCGAGTACAACGAGTCCCGCACCGTCTGCGGCCTCGCCCTCCCCGAGGGTCTGGTCAACGGCTCGGAGCTGCCCGCCCCGATCTTCACCCCCGCCACCAAGGCCGCGGTCGGCGAGCACGACGAGAACGTCTCCTACGAGGAGGTCGCCCGCCAGGTCGGCGCAGAGACCGCCGCCCAGCTGCGGCAGGCGACCCTCGCCGTCTACGGCCGCGCCCGCGACATCGCACGCGACCGGGGGATCATCCTCGCGGACACCAAGTTCGAGTTCGGGTACGACGGGGACACCCTCGTCCTCGCCGACGAGGTCCTCACCCCGGACTCCTCCCGCTTCTGGCCGGCCGACCGGTGGGAGCCGGGACGCTCCCAGCCCTCCTTCGACAAGCAGTTCGTCCGGGACTGGCTCACCTCCCCCGCCTCCGGCTGGGACCGCGCCGCGGAGCAGCCCCCGCCGGAGCTGCCGCAGGAGATCGTGGAGGCGACCAGAGCGAAGTATGCGGAGGCCTACGAGCGCCTGACGGGCATCAGCTGGTCATAGCCTCACCCGGGCGGACGGGTCATGGGCCTTCCCGCGTGTGGATCGGTCATGGCCTTTCCCGGACGTGGGCGGGGCATGGCCGTGCCCGGTCATTGCCTCGCCCGCCGGGCCCGGTGATCCTCCTGGCGCGACGACGGGCCGGTCGCGAGGGGTGGACGCACACGAAGAAGCCCCCGGCCTGGGCCGGGGGCTTCTGTGCGGAGCGGACGACGAGGCTCGAACTCGCGACCTCAACCTTGGCAAGGTTGCGCTCTACCAACTGAGCTACGTCCGCACTGCGCCGTTGCGCGAGGGCAACTATACCCAACCTCGCTCCCGTGCGAGACGCACTGCCGCATGACGGTTCTCCGCCCCGAGCTTCGAGACCGCTGACGACAGATAGTTCCGCACGGTCCCCTGCGACAGCGCGGCCCGCTCCGCGATCTCCGCCACGGGCGCCCCGTCGGCGGCGAATTCGAGCACCGTGGCTTCCCGCGCGGTCAGCGGCGAGTCTCCGGCGGAGATCGCGTCCGCGGCCAACTCGGGATCCACATAACGATTTCCCGCGTGCACGGTTCGGATGATCTCGGCCAGCCGCTGTGCGCTGACGGTCTTCGGGACGAACCCGCGCACCCCCGCCTCCAGCGCCCGCTTCAGATGCCCCGGACGTCCATGACTGGTCACGATCAGTACCTGGCACTCCGGCAGTTCGGCCCGCAGGGATGTGGCCACCTTCACACCGTCCGCCCCCGGCATCTGAAGATCCAGCACGGCCACGTCGGGACGGTGGGCCCGTGCCATCGCGAGCGCCTCGGGTCCGGTCGCCGCCTCGGCGACGACCATGAGGTCGTCCTCGAGGGCGAGCAACGCGGCCAGCGCTCCGCGGATGAGGTGTTCGTCGTCGGCGAGCAGCAGCCGCACGGGTCGAGAAGGTGTCATGGAGTGATCTCGCTCACGGTGCGGGGTGCGGAGGGCGAAAGTGCCGAGGGAGCCGAGGGGAGCGGGACCTCGGCGGTCAGCCGGAACCCGCCTCGCCCGTCGGGTCCGGCGTGGAGCGTGCCGTCGACCTCGGACAGCCTCTCGCGCAGCCCCGCCAGTCCGGATCCCGGGCCGGGAGCGGACTTCGGGGCCCCGTCGTTCTCGACCGACAGGACGGCCCTGTCCTCCGCCACGCGCAGGGTCACCGCACAGCGGCCCGCGTCCCCGTGGCGCAGGACATTCGTGGCCGCCTCCCGTACGACCCACCCCAGCGCCGACTGCACCGGGGCCGGCAGTCCGGCGGCCGAACCCGTCACCGAGCAGGCGATCCCCGCGGCCGTCAACACGCCCTGCGCGCCTGCGAGTTCGGTACTCAGGTCGGCCTCCCGGTAGCCGCGGACGACCTCGCGTACCTCGCGCTGGGTCTCCTGGGCCAGCCGCTGCACCTCGATCATCTGCTCCACGGCCTCGGGGCGCCCGCGCCGCGCCAGCTGGACGGCCAGCTCACTCTTGAGGGCGATCACCGCGAGGTTGCGGCCCATGACGTCGTGCAGGTCGCGTCCGAAGCGGAGCCGCTCCTCGGCGACTGCCAGCTGTGCCTGGATCCGACGGGCCCGCTCCGCCTCCCACAGCACGGACAGCGTCCACGCCCCGCAACGCGAGGCGAGCAGGGAGAAGCCGGCGACGAAGGCGACCATGAGAGCCGTCACCAGCGCTTCCACGCCGTCCATCCGGGCGAGCCCGAACGCCGCCATGAGGACGACGGCGAGGAGCGCGGCCCGTCGGACGAACACCCGGATGGGCACCAGCAGCCCGTACATCATCCCGAAGGGCATCATCGCGGCGCCGAGAGCCAGCTCCCCCGTCGACGGGGAGGCTTCTTTGAGGATGTGCAGGGCCAGGACGAGCCCCAGGGCCAGGACAAGCAGGACGGCCGGTGTCCTCAGCGCACGAGGCGACAGAGGGGCGCGTCCCAGGTAGTGGTCGAGGACGGGCCGGACGCGCCGGTTGGCGGCCACGCACTGGACGATGCCCACGAGCAGGAGCAGGCCGCCCAGGATGTGCGGCACCACTCCCCGGTTGAGCCCGGAGAGCAGCGGAAGCATCAGCCAGGACAGTGAGAATATCCAGAATGTGCAGTGCGTGACGATCACGCTCTGCAGTTCCACCCGGGCCGCCTTGCTGCGGTCGTGCCAGGTACGGCGCTGCCAGTCACGAAGCCGTCCGATCACCCGGTGCCCCCCTGCCCGCCCGTCAGGTACCCGCCCATGTCGTCCATCCCCCTCGTCTGCGGTCGGCGCGGCCGTGAGCTCAGTCCTTCCGCTTCTCCGCCCGTCGCTCACCCGGTCACTGCCGGGGTTCCCAGCGGAACCACCGTCGTACAGCAAACACCGCGGCAAGGGCCCAGGCCATCGCAGGCATCAGGGCAGTCAGAACTTCGGGTACCGAGAGGGTGCCCGTCCAGCCACCGCGTATGAGCCGTATCGCCGGGGAGAGCGGCAGCAGTGCGCAGACGGAGGCGATGCGATGGGGCAGGACGTCCGACGGGATCGTGATGCCCGAGCCGACCATCGAAACGAACAGCATGGGCAGTCCCGTGACCTGTGCGCTCTCGACGGTCCTGCTGAAGCTCGCGGTGAGCGCCGCCAGCGCCGCGCACAGCACCAGGCCCAACAGCACTCCCAACACCACCAGATGGGGTGCGCGCGGTGCCTCGGCGTTGAGGAACGCCACAGAGCAGACGGCCAGGAGCAGGGACTGCACGACGCCGACGCAGACCGCGGGCAGCGCCGCACCGGTGAGGATCTCCCAGTCGGTGAGCTCCCCGGTGCGCAGCCGCTTGAGCACGAGCTCCTCCCTGCGCGCGACGTAGACGCTGACCAGAGCCATGTACACCGCGAAGAGCAGTGAGAAGCCGATGGCGGCCGTGACCATCACCGTCCCGACCGTGAGCCCGGCCCCCTTGAGGTTCATTTGCTCGACCGCGGGCCGCACGCTGAACGGCAGCGCCACGGGAACGAGCACCGCCGTGGTCACCACCCCCTTGTTGCGGCCGAGCAGGGTCAGCTCGGCACGGGCGAGGACACCGAGCCGGGCGGTCGGGGTGGTCGCGGCGCTGCTCATGCCACCGCCTCCTTGTCCATGGGCGTCCTTGCCGCCCCGTTCCCGTGCCCGGGGGGCTCGGACGGCCCGTGCGTATCGCCCGCGTCGCGGGCGATACGCAGGAAGGCCTCCTCCAGCGTGGCCGACCTGATGTCGAGGGCGCGCAGCTCGACGCGGGCGTGCTCGGCCCACAACAGCAGTGCGGTTGCCGTGCGTTGCAGCTCGCGTGTCCGCAGGCGGACCGCGCGGCCGCTCGTCTCGTGTCCGGTCACGCCCAGCTTCCCCAGCGGCGGCAGGTCCCCGAGGAGATACCCCTCGGGCAGTTCGAAGGAGATCCGGGAGGGCTGGGCCGCGGTCACCTCGGCCGGGCTGCCGGAGGCGGCGACGCGACCCTCGTGGAGTATCGCGAGCCGGTCGGCCAGCTCCTCCGCTTCCTCCAGGTAGTGCGTGGTGAGCACCACCGTCGTGCCGTGGGCGCGCAGGTCTCGTACCAACTCCCAGGTGTGCCGCCGTCCTTCGGCATCCAG
This sequence comes from Streptomyces hygroscopicus, assembly GCF_026168105.1. Lineage (GTDB taxonomy): Bacteria > Actinomycetota > Actinomycetes > Streptomycetales > Streptomycetaceae > Streptomyces > Streptomyces hygroscopicus_D. Next base: position 22,933 of record NZ_LBMW01000065.1, on the reverse strand, counting down.
GCCCGTCGTCGGCTCGTCCAGGAAGAGCACCTCGGGGCGTCCGAGGAGGGCGAGCGCGAGGTCCAGGCGCCGCTTCTCGCCCCCGGACAGCTGCTTCACGCGAACGTCGGCGCGACGCTCCAGGCCGACCAGTTCCAGGGCCTCTCCGGTGGGGCGCGCTCCGCTCGTGCAGCCCGCCCACATGCGTACGGTTTCCGTGACCGTCAGCTCCGAGGAGAAGCCGCCCTCCTGGAGCATCACGCCGATTCTGGGGCGGACGGCTGCCCGCTCGTCGTACGGATCATGCCCAAGGACGCGGACCGTGCCGCCGGTCGGCTGCGCGAGGCCTTCCAGCAGTTCGACCGTGGAGGTCTTGCCCGCGCCATTGGTGCCGAGGAGCGCGAAGAGCTCGCCCCGGGCCACCGAGAAGGTGATCCCGCGTACCGCTTCGAAGCCGCCCCCGTACACACGTCGCAGATCAGTGACCTCGATCACTTCATCGCGCTCGTTCGTGTTCATGGTTCAAGCGTCCCCGCGCACGAAGCATGCGAGCAGTGCGCGATGTCATCACTCCACATGACAAATGTCAGAACCCCTACGGAGCCCGCCCGGCACGAGGCGAGGCGAAAGGCCCAAGGGACCGTGTATATGAGAAAGGCCCCGGTCGACCGACCGGGGCCTTTACCACCTGGAGCGGACGACGAGGCTCGAACTCGCGACCTCAACCTTGGCAAGGTTGCGCTCTACCAACTGAGCTACGTCCGCATTGCCCCCGACCGGCTTTCACCGATCGGTGCGAGCACCAGCCTACCTGATCGTCCCCAAGCTCTCGACAACCTCGAGCGGAAGGGACCTCATGGATGGTCGGACCGATGCCGTGGAGCGGGTGACAGGGATTGCACACTGCGCCTCCCCCTTGGAAAGGGGGTGTTCTGCTACTGAACTACACCCGCGTGACTCCTCAGGTCTCGGCCTTTCGGCCTTGCCCCTCGGCGTGGTCCAGACTCTAGCTGATCGCCAGGGGGTCCACGCAAGTCGGTTGTCCCCAGGCATCGATTGGGCCCTCGCGGGACGGACGACTGCCACACCGGGCGGCCACAACGGGAGAGGCCGCCACGCGAGCCGTCGCATCGGGAGCAGCCGCATCGGGACCGGTCGCATCGGGAGAGGCCGCCACGCGAGCCGTCGCATCTGGAGCAGCCGCATCGGGAGCGGTCGCAATGGATGTGGTCGCGACAAGGAGCAACGGCGGGCCGAGAGCCCCGAACAGGCGAGCCCGGGACTAGGACCCCGGACAAGGACCCCGGACAAGCGAGGCCGGGCAAGCGGGCCCCGGACGCAAGCGGGCCCCGGACGCAAGCGGGGCCCGGACAGAAGCGGGGCCGGTCGGGGCGAGGGGGCCCCGACCGGCCCCGCAACGCGTCAGTGCGACTCGGCGAACGCCTCGTACACCTTCTTGGGGATGCGGCCCCGCGGCGGTACGTCCATCTTGTTGGAGCGCGCCCAGGCGCGGACGGCGGCCGGGTCGGGCGTCAGCGCCGTGTGCGTGTACGCCTTCCCGGACTTGGCCTTCTTGCGGCCGGCCTCGACGTAGGGTGCCAGTGCCTTACGCAGTTTCTTGGCATTGGCTCGGTTGAGGTCGATCTCGTACGACTTGCCGTCCAGTCCGAAGGCGATCGTTTCCGCCGCTTCTGAGCCGTCGATGTCGTCAAAGAGAGTGACCACGACACGCTGCGCCACGAATATCGGTCCCTTCGTGCGGCACCTCCGCGACCACACACCATGACGTGCTCGGACGTCCGGCGGATGTCGGGGAGATGTCGACTGTCCGGCAGTAATTGAGCAAAGTATCGGGTATTGCCTTTTCATTTGTACAGTGCCCGGCATTGCATTGTGAAGACCACCTGAATACTTCCGCGTGTCCGTCCGCAATGACCCGCCGCCGCTCTTCTGCGGTTTTTCCGAGGATTTTCCGTGCAGGCCCCCGTGCCGATGCGTGATCGTGATGGCGGTCACGTAGGATGCTACGAATCTACGCGAGTAGAAATTTTGTGCGGGTAGTCTGAAGGGACCTGCTCAGCACCACACACCGGGAGTGCCAGTGGCACGCGTCGTAGTCGACGTCATGCTCAAGCCGGAGATCCTCGACCCCCAGGGCCAGGCGGTGCAGCGCGCACTGCCGCGGCTCGGATTCGAAGGCATCTCCGACGTACGTCAGGGAAAGCGATTCGAACTCGAGGTGGACGGACCGGTGGACGACGCCGCGCTCGCCCGCATCCGTGATCTTGCGGAATCCTTCCTCGCCAACACCGTGATCGAGGACTTCACCGTCAAGGTGGAGGAAGTGGCGGAGGCCGCAAAGTGACCGCTCGTATTGGCGTCGTCACTTTCCCGGGGAGCCTTGACGACAGGGACACGCAGCGCGCGATCCGCCTCGCGGGCGCCGAACCCGTTGCCCTCTGGCACAAGGACAAGGACCTCAAGCAGGTCGACGCCGTGGTGCTGCCCGGCGGTTTCTCGTACGGCGACTATCTGCGCGCAGGTGCCATCTCCCGCTTCTCGCCGGTGATGGAGACGGTCATCGAGCAGGCGAGGACCGGGCTGCCGGTCCTCGGCATCTGCAACGGCTTCCAGATCCTCACCGAGGCCCATCTCCTCCCGGGCGCGATGCTCGGCAACAACCACCTCCACTTCATCTGCCGCGACCAGAAGCTGCGGGTGGAGAACGCGGAGACCTCCTGGACCAGCGACTACGCGAGCGGCCAGGAGATCCACATCCCGCTGAAGAACATGGACGGCCGGTACGTCGCCGACGAGTACACGCTCGACAAGCTGGAGGCGGAGGGGCGGGTCGCTTTCCGGTACCTGGACTTCAACCCCAACGGTTCGCTGCGGGACATCGCCGGCATCACCAACGAGGCCGGGAACGTCGTGGGCCTCATGCCGCACCCCGAGCACGCCGTCGAGCCGCTGATCGGTACCGGTCGTACCGACGGCCTCCCGTTCTTCACCTCGATCCTCAAGAAGCTGGTCAACGCATGAGCCGGACGCCTCTGGACACGGTCGAGCACGCGGCCGCGACCCCCGACGTCGAGCTGCCCTGGGCCGAACTCGGCCTGAAGAAGGACGAGTACGAGCGGATCGTCGAGATCCTGGGCCGCCGCCCCACCGGCGCCGAGCTCGCCATGTACTCGGTGATGTGGTCCGAGCACTGCTCGTACAAGTCCTCCAAGGTCCACCTCCGCCAGTTCGGCGAGAAGGCCCCCGAGTCCGAGGCCCTGCTCGTGGGCATCGGCGAGAACGCCGGCGTCGTGGACGTCGGCCAGGGCTACGCCGTGACCTTCAAGGTCGAGTCCCACAACCACCCGTCGTACGTCGAGCCCTACCAGGGCGCGGCCACGGGCGTCGGCGGCATCGTCCGGGACATCATCGCGATGGGCGCGCGGCCGGTCGCGGTCGTCGACCCACTGCGCTTCGGCGCCGCCGACCACCCGGACACCAAGCGTGTCCTGCCGGGCGTCGTGGCCGGCATCGGCGGCTACGGCAACTGCCTGGGGCTGCCCAACATCGGCGGCGAGGTGGTCTTCGACGCCTGCTACCAGGGCAACCCGCTGGTCAACGCCGGCGCCATCGGCGTGATGCGGCACGAGGACATCCACCTCGCGAAGGCGTCCGGCGCGGGCAACAAGGTCATCCTGTACGGCGCCCGTACCGGCGGCGACGGCATCGGCGGCGCCTCGATCCTCGCCTCCGAGACCTTCGACGACGCCAAGCCCTCCAAGCGCCCGGCCGTCCAGGTCGGCGACCCCTTCCAGGAGAAGCTCCTCATCGAGTGCACCCTGGAGGCCTTCAGGGAGAAGCTGGTCGTCGGCATCCAGGACCTGGGTGCCGCGGGTCTGTCGTGTGCCACCTCCGAGCTGGCCTCGAACGGCTCCGGCGGCATGCGCGTGACCCTGGACGACGTGCCGCTGCGCGACTCGACGCTCTCGCCCGAGGAGATCCTCATGAGCGAGTCGCAGGAACGCATGTGCGCGGTCGTCGAGCCGGAGAAGGTCGACCGATTCCTGGAGATCTGCGCCAAGTGGGACGTCATCGCCACCGTCATCGGCGAGGTCACGGACGGCGACCGGCTCGAGATCTACTGGCACGGCGGAAAGATCGTCGACGTCGACCCGCGGACGGTCGCGCACGAGGGCCCGGTCTACGAGCGCCCGTACGCCCGTCCGGAGTGGCAGGACGCGCTCCAGGCCGATGACGCGAACAAGCTTCCGCGGCCGGAGAGCTCCGAGGAGCTGAAGGACCAGGTCCTGAAGCTGGTGTCCTCCCCCAACCAGGCCTCCAAGAAGTGGATCACCTCCCAGTACGACCACTTCGTGCAGGGCAACACGGTCCTCGCCCAGCCCGAGGACTCCGGGATGATCCGCATCGACGAGGAGTCCGGGCTCGGCGTCGCCATCGCGACCGACGGCAACGGCCGGTACGCGAAGCTCGACCCGTACGCGGGCGCGCAGCTCGCCCTCGCCGAGGCGTACCGCAATGTGGCGGCCACCGGCGCCAAGCCGCTCGCCGTCTCCGACTGCCTGAACTTCGGCTCGCCGGAGGACCCGGCCGTCATGTGGCAGTTCGCGGAGGCCGTGCGCGGTCTCGCCGACGCCTGTCAGCAGCTGGGCACCCCGGTGACCGGCGGCAACGTCTCCCTCTACAACCAGACCGGCGAGGCGGCCATCCACCCGACCCCGGTCGTGGCGGTGCTGGGTGTCATCGACGACGTCGCCCGCCGTACGCCGGTCGCCTTCCAGGAGGAGGGCCAGCTGCTCTACCTCCTCGGCGACACCCGTGAGGAGTTCGGCGGCTCGGCCTGGTCGCAGGTGGTCCACGACCACCTCGGCGGTCTGCCCCCGCAGGTCGACCTGGAGCGCGAGCGGCTCCTGGCCGAGATCCTGATCTCCGCCTCCCGGGACGGCATGATCGACTCGGCGCACGACCTGTCCGACGGCGGTCTGATCCAGGCCGTGGTCGAGTCGGCGCTGCTCGGGGGCAAGGGCGCGCGGCTGATCGTGCCGGACGGCTTCGACGCGTTCACCTTCCTCTTCTCCGAGTCGGCCGGCCGTGCGATCGTCGCCGTGCCGCGCTCCGAGGAGGTCCGCTTCAACGACATGTGCGGCGCGCGCGGCCTGCCCGCCACGCGCATCGGTGTCGTGGACGGTGACACGGTCGAGCTCCAGGGCGAGTTCGAGCTGTCCCTGCGGGAATTGCGGCAGGCACACGAGGAGACCATCCCGGCACTGCTCGCATAACGCGCACAAGCGGTCGCAGGACCGAGTGGTCGTACGATCGAGCGGTCGTACGTCGCGGAGGCCCCGCCCGGTTCCCACGGGCGGGGCCTGCGTCATGCCGCGACCGGCTCGCTCTCCCAGGGCGCATCCGGCGCATCCGGCGCGTGCCCGCCCCTCGGCAGCTTCAGTGCCGGCAGTGCGGCAAGCGCCATCGCCCGGCCCCGCCCCAGAACGCCGCCCGGGTCGCGTCGGCGAAGACGGTAATGCCGTCCGCGCGGGACACCCCGATGAGCCGGGCGAGGGCGCTGATGTCGCCGCCGGGGCCGTGGGCGGCGTACAGCCGGGCCAGTACGGTGCCGAAGACGGCGGTGCCCAGGGCGTTGCCCAGCGTCTGGAAGAAGCGGATCGACGTGGTGGCGACGCCGAGCTGGTGGCGCGGGGCGGCATTCTGGACGAGCAGCCCCAGCTGGCCCATCAGCCGGCCGAAACCCGCGCCGGCCAGCAGGAGTTCGGCGCGGATCAGCCACAGCGAGGTGCCGGTCCCCGTGGTCGTGGCGAGGAGGGCGAAGGCGAGGACGTGCGAGGACGGTGGTCGCCGTGCCGCTGACGGTGAACGTCCGCGCCGACCAGCCGCGCGCGCCGGAGAGCCGACCGGCCGCGGTCAGTCCGACGGCCATCGGGACCAGGTAGAGGCCCGCCGAGGAGCCGGCGATGCCGCGCGCGACCTGCAGATAGATCAGCACGTGGTAGATGACGCACATCATCGCGCCGCCCAGGAGGGCCTGGATCGCGAAGCCCAGCCGCAGTTCGCGGACCCGGAACAGGGAGGGCGGAAGCACCGGTTCGGGGGCCCTGAGCCGGCGCCACAGGAAGAGGGCGAGTGCCGCGACGGCCGTGAGGACGAGGGCGACGACGACCGGCGACGTCCATGCGTACCGCTTGCCGCCCCAGTCCGACACCAGGAGCAGGGCGCCGGAGAACGCGGCCGCGAGCGCGCCGCCGAGGGTGTCCGGCGCGCCTTCGACCTGGTCGAAAAGGGGCTGAGCGGGTACACCGTCAAGGCATAGGCTCACCCGCATGCCCCCGGCCAGGAAGCGCACACGCACATACGACCCCGTCAAGACCCGGGCCGCGGTTCTCGCACAGTTCGAGAATGTGCGCAACGCGGTGGGCACCCTCACCCCCGAGCAACTCGCGCTCCCCACCCGGCTCGGCGACTGGTCCGTACGGGAGCTGGTCGCCCACACCGGCATGGCCCTGGCGGCCGTCATCCGGTTCCTCGACGCGCCGGAGCCGGTCAGGCAGGACGCCACCGTGCTCGACTGGCCGTTCTCGACCTCCGCCAACTCCGCGGCCATTGCCGACGTCGCCCACAAACTGGCTGAGGAGAATCCCGACCCCGGCGCCTTTCTCGCGGGCCTTGCGCAGCGACTCACGGAGCGCCTCGCCGAACACCACGGCACCCGGCTGCTGGCCACGAACGCGGGCGCGATGCCGCTGGCCGACTACCTCGTCACCCGCACCGTCGAACTCGTCGTCCACACCGACGACCTGAACGCCGCCGTCCCGGGGCTGGACATCCCCTACGACCGGCAGGCCCTCGCCGCCTGCACCCGGCTGCTCGCCGACGCGCTCGCCGTGAAGGCGCCCGGCGCCTCGACCGAGGTGCGCATCCCGCCCTACGCCGTCGTGCAGTGCATCGAGGGCCCCCGCCACACCCGCGGCACTCCGCCCAACGTCGTCGAGACCGACCCGCTGACCTGGATCCGGCTGGCGACGGGCCGCACGCAGTGGCGCTCCGCACTCGCCGACGCCAAGGTCGGCGCGAGCGGCGAACGAGCAGACCTCGGCGGCCTGCTGCCCCTCATGGGGTGACCCGCGGGCGGCGCACCAGGGGGGAACCGCGCCGCAGCGGCACCCGTCCCACCCCTATGGACAAGCACCGACTGACCCTCACCCTCCTGACCCTGCTTCCGCTCTCGGTGGCCTGTGGTACCGGAGCAGGTTCGGGCGGCGGCAGCAGTTCCGTCGGCCCGGAGAGCGACGCGCCCGTCACCGGCGTCCACTGGCGCGTCGACAGCCTCACCGCCGAAGGCACCACCCGCAGCGCCCCCACCGGCGCGTACCTCCGGATCGACGACCAGGGCCAGGCCCACGGCAACTACGGCTGCAACAGCTTCGGAGCTTCCGCCACCGTGCAGGGCGACCGCGTCGCCTTCGGCAACGCCCGGTCCACCGAGATGGCGTGCGACAAGGCCCCGATGGCCTTCGAGGCGGCCTTCTCCCGCGCGCTGTCCGGCGGCGCGCTCACCGCCGCCGTCCACCGGAACGAGCTGACGCTCACCGCCACGGACGGCGCCCGGGTGCGCCTCGTCAAGGAGCGCGACGCCTCCCTGTACGGCACCAGGTGGCAGGTCACGTCGCTGGTCGACGGTGACGTCGCCTCCTCGCTGCCCGCGGCTTCGGACAAGGCCTGGTTCACCCTCGACCCGAAGGCCGGCGCCGCCTCCGGGAGCCTCGGCTGCAACCGGTTCACCGCGAAGGCGACCGTACGCGGCGGTCACCTCACGCTCGGCACGCCCACTACAACCCGCAAGATGTGCGACGGCTCACTCATGGACACCGAGAAGACCCTGCGCGTGTTGTTCGGCCGGACGCTCACCTATCGGCTCGAGCATCGCAGCATCGCGCTGACCAGCGAAAACGGCAGGGGTGTCAACGCGGTCGCCGTGCGGTGACCCGGAGCGCCGGACGAGGCTGGGCACCGTACGGGGCAGTTGACCGGATTCGGACCAGTGCGCGATCTCGCCTACACTCGGTGGCGTGCCACGTGGTGACGGTCGACTCAATCACGATCTGCTCCCCGGTGAGAAAGGCCCCCAGGACGCGTGTGGCGTCTTCGGTGTCTGGGCTCCGGGCGAAGAGGTCGCAAAGCTCACGTACTTCGGGCTCTACGCCCTTCAGCACCGGGGTCAGGAATCCGCGGGTATCGCGGTCAGCAACGGCTCCCAGATCCTCGTCTTCAAGGACATGGGCCTGGTGTCCCAGGTCTTCGACGAGACCTCGCTCGGTTCGCTCCAGGGTCACATCGCGGTCGGTCACGCCCGCTACTCGACCACCGGCGCCTCCGTCTGGGAGAACGCCCAGCCGACGTTCCGTGCCACGGCGCACGGCTCCATAGCGCTCGGCCACAACGGCAACCTCGTCAACACGGCGCAGCTCGCCGAGATGGTCGCCGGCCTCCCCAAGGAGAACGGCCGCGCCACACAGGTCGCCGCGACGAACGACACCGACCTCGTTACAGCCCTGCTCGCGGGGCAGGTCGACGACGACGGCAAGCCGCTGACCATCGAGGAGGCGGCCGCCAAGGTTCTGCCTCAGGTCAAGGGCGCCTTCTCGCTCGTCTTCATGGACGAGGACACCCTCTACGCGGCCCGCGACCCGCAGGGCATCCGCCCGCTGGTCCTCGGCCGGCTGGAGCGCGGCTGGGTCGTCGCCTCCGAGACCGCCGCCCTCGACATCACGGGCGCCAGCTTCGTCCGGGAGATCGAGCCGGGCGAGTTCGTCGCCATAGACGAGAACGGCCTGCGCACCGCTCGATTCGCGGAAGCGAAGCCTCGCGGCTGTGTCTTCGAGTACGTGTACCTGGCCCGCCCCGACACGGACATCGCCGGCCGCAACGTCTATCTCTCCCGCGTCGAGATGGGCCGCCGCCTCGCCAAGGAGGCGCCCGTCGAGGCCGATCTGGTGATACCGACGCCCGAGTCCGGCACACCCGCCGCGATCGGCTACGCGGAGGCCTCCGGCATCCCGTTCGGTGCCGGCCTGGTGAAGAACGCGTACGTCGGCCGCACCTTCATCCAGCCCTCGCAGACGATCCGGCAGCTCGGCATCCGCCTGAAGCTCAACCCCCTCAAGGAAGTCATCAAGGGCAAGCGCCTGGTGGTCGTCGACGACTCGATCGTCCGCGGCAACACCCAGCGGGCGCTGGTGCGCATGCTCCGCGAGGCCGGCGCCGCCGAGGTCCACATCCGGATCTCCTCCCCGCCCGTGAAGTGGCCCTGCTTCTTCGGAATCGACTTCGCCACCCGCGCCGAGCTCATCGCCAACGGCATGTCCATCGAGGAGATCGGCACCTCGCTGGGTGCGGACTCCCTGGCGTACATCTCGCTCGACGGCATGATCGAGGCGACCGCCATCGCCAAGCCGAACCTGTGCCGCGCCTGCTTCGACGGCGAGTACCCGATGGAGCTGCCCGACCCGGAGCTGCTGGGCAAGCAGCTGCTGGAGACCGAGCTGGCGGCCGGTCCTGCCGCCACGGCCGCGGCCGACGCGATCCGTCGCCCCTGAGCCCGTACCACCAACCCGAAAGATCCCAGGCAATGTCTGCTGTGTTCGATCAGTCGACTCCGTCGACGGGCACTCCCGAGGGCGGCGCTTCCTACGCGGCCGCGGGCGTCGACATCGAGGCGGGCGACCGCGCCGTGGAGCTCATGAAGGAGTGGGTGAAGAAGACGCGGCGGCCCGAGGTGCTCGGCGGCCTGGGCGGCTTCGCCGGCCTCTTCGACGCCTCCGCCCTCCAGCGCTACGAGCGTCCGCTCCTCGCCTCCGCCACCGACGGCGTCGGCACGAAGGTCGACATCGCGCGCCGGATGGGCGTCTACGACACCATCGGTCACGACCTCGTCGCCATGGTCATGGACGACATCGTGGTGTGCGGCGCCGAGCCGCTGTTCATGACCGACTACATCTGTGTGGGCAAGGTGCACCCGGAGCGCGTCGCCGCGATCGTGAAGGGCATCGCCGAGGGCTGTGTGCTGGCGGGCTGCGCCCTGGTGGGCGGTGAGACGGCCGAACACCCCGGCCTCCTCGGTCCGGACGACTTCGACGTCGCCGGGGCCGGTACGGGCGTCGTGGAGGCCGACCGGCTGCTGGGCGCCGAGCGCATCCGCAAGGGTGACGCGGTGATCGCCATGGCCGCCTCCGGACTTCACTCGAACGGGTACTCGCTCGTCCGGCACGTCCTCCTCGACCGGGCGAACCTCGGCCTCGACCAGCACATCGAGGAACTGGGCCGCACCCTGGGCGAGGAGCTGCTGGAGCCCACGAAGATCTACTCGCTGGACTGCCTGACGCTGACCCGCACCGCCGAGGTGCACGCCTTCAGCCACATCACCGGCGGCGGGCTCGCGGCGAACCTGGCCCGGGTGATCCCGGACGGGCTGCACGCCGTCGTGGACCGCTCCACCTGGACTCCCGGCCCGGTGTTCGATCTCGTCGGCAGGACCGGCGGCGTCGAGCGCCTGGAGCTGGAGAAGACCCTGAACATGGGTGTCGGCATGATCGCGATCGTCCCCGAGCACTCCACGGACGTCGCGCTGACCGCCCTGGCCGACCGCGGTGTGGAGGCATGGGTCGCCGGCGAGATCACCGACCGGGGCGACCACGAGACGGGCGCGGCCCTGGTGGGTGACTACGCGGGCTGAGCCCCGGCGCACAGCATAGAACCCGGTCCGTGGCTGGGCCACGGACCGGGTGAAAGCTCAGTGCAGGGTCAAGCGCCGCGACGGTGCTGCGAGGACTCGTCGTCCTCGTCCTCCTCGTCGTCCGCGTAAAGCTCGGCGTACCGTGCATACAGGTCGTCGTCGTGCTCATCGTCCTCAAACCGGTCGCCGTTCGGCGACGTGTTCGACGTCGATGCGCCCAGCTCCTCGGCCAGGCGTGAGAGGTCCGTCCCACCGCTGTTGTACTTCAGCTGGCGGGCGACCTTCGTCTGCTTGGCCTTGGCCCGGCCGCGCCCCATGGCTCGACCCCCTCAACGACGGGGCTCGACGGCCCCAGAGTCTTGACACGCGTTCATGATCCGGAACGGGCTCTCCGTGGAGAGACCGGTCCGTAGGGCTTCCACGGTACCTGAGCCCGCGCCCATACGGTACGTCGCCCGCAGGACGGGCGTGTGCACACAACCGTCGAGGCGCCCCGTCCTCGCTGGTCACGGCCGATTTTAACCACTTATTGGCGGACGACCCGCCGATGAAAGTGAGAGTCCTCTCAAACTGCCCATCGGCGGGTACCGCTCACACCGGGACGGACCCGGGGAGATCACAGGCCGCGCGCCTCCGCCATCCGCTGCTCGGCGATCCGGTCGGCCGCGGCGGCCGGCGGAATACCGTCTTCCTTCGCGCGAGCGAATATGGCCAGCGTGGTGTCGAAGATCTTCGCCGCCTTCGCCTTGCACCGGTCGAAGTCGAAGCCGTGCAGCTCGTCGGCGACCTGAATGACACCGCCCGCGTTGACGACGTAGTCGGGCGCGTAAAGGATCCCGCGGTCGGCGAGGTCCTTCTCCACACCCGGGTGGGCGAGCTGGTTGTTGGCCGCGCCGCACACCACCTTCGCCGTCAGTACCGGCACCGAGTCGTCGTTCAGCGCGCCGCCGAGGGCGCAGGGTGCGTAGATGTCGAGGCCTTCGGTGCGGATGAGGGCCTCGGTGTCATCGGCCACGGCGACCTCGGGGTGCGCGTCGGTGACCCGGCGTACGGCGTCCGGCCGTACATCCGTGATCACGACGTCGGCACCGTCCTCCAGGAGGTGCTCGACCAGGTAGTGCCCGACCTTGCCGACACCCGCGATGCCGACCTTGCGGCCGCGCAGGGTCGGGTCGCCCCAAAGGTGCTGGGCGGAGGCGCGCATGCCCTGGAAGACGCCGAAGGCCGTCAGGACGGACGAGTCCCCCGCGCCGCCGTTCTCCGGGGAGCGCCCGGTGGTCCAGGGGCACACCCGCGCCACCACGTCCATGTCCGCCACATAGGTGCCGACGTCGCACGCGGTGACGTACCGCCCGCCGAGCGAGGCCACGAAACGGCCGTACGCCAGCAGCAGCTCGGTCCTTTGAGGGGAGTCGATCCGCTCGGGGTCGCCGATGATCACGGCCTTGCCGCCGCCGTGGTCCAGGCCGGCCATGGCGTTCTTGTACGACATCCCGCGCGCGAGGTTCAGCGCGTCGGCGACGGCCTCCTCCTCGGTGGCGTAGGGGTAGAAGCGTGTGCCGCCGAGGGCGGGGCCCAGGGCGGTGGAGTGGATCGCGATGACGGCCTTGAGGCCACTGGCCCGGTCCTGACAGAGCACGACTTGCTCATGGCCTCCCTGGTCCGACCGGAACAGGGTGTGCAGGACGCCGTCGGTTACGTCGGTCACGGTGGTGACTCCCGGTGGTGTAGCGGCGGTTGAGGGGCGGGTCCCGTGCGGGTGGCGGGGCCCGTGGCATGAGAGTAGAGCGTGTGCGCCCCCGCCAGCCGCGCAGTGCTCAGGATCACCCTCCCCCGGAGTACGCCGACGCGGGTTCGTGGGACGATTTGCATGGTTTTCCACCCCGTCCGGGCGGCCCCGGGCGGGTTTCGGGTCAGGTCCGATGGGGAGGGAGCAGGCGTGCCCAAGGTGTCCTCGGTGATCGTGCCGTACGCGTCCTATTTGCGCGTGTACGAACCGCTGGCCGCCTTCCCCGAGCCGGAGCGCAGCCACTGGGCGCGGTACGCCCGCAGCCCCGACCGCCCCTCGTACCAGGACGAACTGCGCCGCTCCCTCGCCGACTTGCTGCCCACCCCGCCGGTCCCGGTGCCGGTGCACGAGAGCAGCGACGCCTTCGTGACCGAGGTCGAAGGGGTGCTGTGCGTGTGCCCGTGGCGCACCAGGCTGCGTGGCTGGCAGGCGCTCGGGGAACTGGCGGAGGAGCTGCCGCCGCCGGTCCTGGACGCGGTCCTGCCGCCCGTCGTGCGCCGCCAGGCCGCCCAGGACTACGAACGCTGGCTGGAGCGCCACCCGGATGCCCGCCCGTGGATTCGCACCGCGACCTGGCAGGTGCCGCTGAACTGGTTCGTGCTCGTCTCCGACAGCGAGCGGCGGTACGACAAGGGGTCCGGGGAGATCCCCCCGATGCTGCGCTACCGCACGCCCATGGTGCAGGCCAGGCGGCGCACCGCGCGGGCGCTGCGGACGCTCAAGGACGCGATCGACGAGGGGCCGCTCATCGACGGCCTGGTCGACGTGGGGCGGTGGCTGGAGGAGTTCCATCCGCGGTCACTGGTCGAGTTGGACTACGGCGGTCTTGTCCATGTCCTGCCGGCCGCGGAACTGGACGGGGACCACTCGGCCGCGGATGTCGCCGAGGGCATCGAGGCCCTGCGCCTCGGTGACGGGGCCACGGCCGGGGAGGCGTACGGGCGGCTGGTGGAGCGCTGGCGGGCCGTACGGGACCGCCGGTCGGCGAACTGAGTCCAGCGCTTTCGTCAACCAGTGAGCGAATTGTGACCTACGAGACATGGTGAAGAGCCAACCCTTGGCCCATGGTTAACGTACCGCAGGTCGGTAGGGGCGGACTTGGGTCACTGATCCGGGCTTATCCCATCAAGCGTGACGGACGGCACTTTCAAGGACCTTGCGCCTAACGTCCCTCCTCATGCCAAAATAGGACAAGGAGCCCGGGGGAGGCTCCTTCTGCCCGATTATGGGTGGAAGCTCAGCATTGCACGCCTTGTGGGGTCTTGTGGCTCCTGATCGCCCTGTGACTGATCGTCACAGTGGCGTGACTGTCCGCTATGGCATAGTCCATCGGCTTCCGTCGCTGATGAACACCTGGGAGGGCAATTCCATCGGTTTGGCCGACGCGGCTGGACAGATGGTGTAGTTGTAGTGCCGAGGACAAGCCGTTCGTCCTATAACCGACTCGACTCGCGTCCGCCATTTCGGGCAACGCGGGTCAAGGTGCAGAATTTAGAGGAAAGAACCGAGAAGGTTCGGTTCTCCCGAGGAGGCCGCTCATGACCGCTCGCACCCCTGATGCCGAGCCGCTGCTGACCCCGGCTGAGGTCGCCACCATGTTCCGTGTGGACCCCAAGACGGTCACGCGGTGGGCGAAGGCCGGCAAGCTCACTTCGATCCGCACGCTCGGCGGGCACCGTCGCTACCGCGAGGCGGAGGTCCGCGCTCTGCTCGCGGGCATCCCGCAGCAGCGCAGCGAGGCCTGAACAACTGCATAGCCGGACATATCGGCAGGTCCCCCAATCTGCCGTGACGTCCGCTCCACAGCTCCAAGCGACGCGGGTTCTGCCCCAACAGGCCCTCGCCCATGGTCATCCGAGGTACGACAAGGGTGCGTCGTCGATCGCGCTGGACTCCGCCGGGTCCAGCGCGATCTTTTTTGTCTCCTGGTCGCGGTGTGGCGGACCGGTCTCTGGGCGGCCTTGTCGGAGTCTGGGGAGGGGTGTCGGATCTGCTGTGCGGCACCTTGGGGAGAGGTGCAATTGCACATATTAAATTGACCCGTTGTAGGAGAGGTGTAAGCCGCCCGACTTCCGAAACTTGTGCGGTGACACCCGTCACATGTCGGAGTCCTTGTTGTGGTTGCGACCTCTTTGTTAAGGGAACGCGACGCCGTGCGGCCGATGTTGAGCGGACCGCATGTCCACGGGTGCCCCGCGGAGGTCGTGTGAATCCCGGCGGGCGGTCACGTCGTGGAGTGGCCCTCGTCCTCGGGGGCCGTCTCGGGGCTGTCCTCGCCGTGCTGGGCGGGCTCCATGGCCAGGCGCAGGAGTTGGTGGCAGACAGGACAGTGGTGCGTGAGATGGCGATAGGCGAGAGCGGCGGAGAGATGGGCTCGGAGCAGAGCACGTGTTTCGTGTCGAACGGACGCCGCCATACTCCACCTCCCGGGGCCCGGGCAGTCGGGGGACCCTGGTTTGTGGGTACCGGTGGAAAGTGACGCCGTCAAGACGCCCCGGAACGCATAAGGCTCCGACAACGGGCAGGTTGCCTGGTCGCAGGTGCGGGGTCATGGCAAGAAGAAGGCCCCGCATCTTCGCGATGCGGGGCCTTCTTCTCTTGCGGTCCTGACGGGATTTGAACCCGCGGCCTCCACCTTGACAGGGTGGCGAGCACTCCAAACTGCTCCACAGGACCTGGAGCCCCTCCCAGGCCATCAGGCGCTGGGGGAGTTTCGCGGCGCTCATGGTGCGTTGCGCTGCGAGAAGAGACTGTACAGGAGGGTGAGCCCCTGGTCGAACTCACCCCACGTGAACGAGCCGTTACGGGACCTCCGCGTCGATCGCCTTCACGATGCGCTTGTCCGAGACCGGGTACGCCGTGCCCAGCGCATGCGCGAAGTAGCTGACGCGCAGCTCCTCGATCATCCACCGGATGTCCAGGACCGCGGAGGGTACGGGCCGGCCCTGCGGCAGCTGCTCCAGCAGCCACGCGTACTCGTCCCGCATCTCATGGACCTTCGCCATACGCGTCGTGTCCCGCTGCACGTTGGTCGGCATCTGCTGCAACCGGCGGTCGGCGGCGACCAGGTAACGCATCAGGTCGGGCAGGCGCCGTACCCCCGCCTCCGTGACGAAGCCGGGCTTCACGAGGGCGTCCAGCTGCGCGCGTACGTCCGCCAGGTTCGGCAGCAGCGCCGGGCTGCGTACGGCCTTCAGACGGCGCTCACAGGCCTGCCAGGCGGCCAGAACCTGCTGCACCTGCCCGACCGTGCGGACCGTCGTGTCGACGATCTCTGCGCGCACCTTGTCGTACAGCTTCCGGTACGACTCCTCGTCCCACACCGGGCCCCCGAAGTCCCCGATCAGCTTGTCCGCGGCCGCCATCGCGCAGTCGTCGAACAGGGCCTGGATCGACCCGTGCGGGTTGGCGGACAGGCCGAGCTTCTGGGCGTTCGTCAGCTTCTCGGACGCGAACTTCGCCGGGTTCACCGGGAAGTTCCGCAGGATCAGGCGCCGCGTGCCCTTCCACATCGCCAGCGCCTGCTCCTCCTCCGTGTCGAAGAGGCGCACGGAGACCGTGTCGCCGTCGTCCACCAGTGCCGGGAACGCCTTCACCGGCTGGCCGGCACGGCGCGTCTCGAAGACACGGCTGAGCGCGCCGATCGTCCAGTCCGTGAGGCCCGTGCGCTCCAGGGACTCCCCGCCCCGCCGCTCGGCCGTGGCCGCCGCGGCCTGCGAGAGGGCCTGGCGTGCCTTCGGCTTCAGCCTCAGTTTCAGCGCCTCGAGGTCCTTGTCCTCGGCGAGCTGGCGGCGACGCTCGTCGACGATCCGGAAGGTGATCTTGAGGTGGTCGGGGACCTTCGCCCAGTCGAAGTCGTCCGCTTCGAACGGCACGCCGACCATGCGTTTCAGCTCCCGCGCCATGGTCACGGTCAGCGGCTCCTGGAGGGACCCTGCCTGATCGCGCCCCTCCGGGGACGACGCCTTCTCCAGGAACGCCTTGGCGTAGTTCGGCGCCGGGACGTAGTTCCGGCGGATGGGCTTGGGCAGGGACCGGATCAGCTCGGTGACCACTTCCTCCCGCAGACCCGGGATCTGCCAGTCGAAGCCCTCGTCGGTGACCTGGTTCAGAACCTGCAGCGGAATGTGGACGGTCACGCCGTCCGCATCCGCGCCCGGCTCGAACTGATAGGTGACCTTGAACTTCAGACGGCCCTGACGCCAGGAGTCGGGGTAGTCGTCCTTGGTGACCGCGCCCGCCTTCTCGTTGATGAGCATCTCGCGCTCGAAGTCGAGGAAGTCGGGCTGCTCGTGCCGCTTGCGCTTCCACCAGGTGTCGAAGTGGGCGCCGGACACGACGTCTTCGGGCACCCGCTGGTCGTAGAAGTCGAACAGCGTCTCGTCGTCGACGAGGATGTCCCGGCGCCGGGCGCGGTGCTCGAGCTCCTCGACCTCGGTGAGGAGCCTTCGGTTGTCGGCGAAGAACTTGTGGTGCGTGCGCCAGTCGCCCTCGACGAGGGCGTTGCGGATGAACAGCTCGCGGCACGTCTCCGGGTCGATCCGGCCGTAGTTCACCTTCCGCTGGGCGACGATCGGGACGCCGTACAACGTGACCTTCTCGTACGCCATCACGGCCGCCTGGTCCTTCTCCCAGCGCGGTTCGCTGTACGTCCGCTTGAGGAGGTGGCCGGCGAGTGGCTCGACCCACTCGGGCTCGATCTTCGCGTTGACCCGGGCCCACAGACGGGAGGTCTCGACGAGTTCGGCGGACATCACGAGGCGCGGGGGCTTCCTGAACAGGGACGAGCCCGGGAAGATCGCGAACTTGGCGCTGCGGGCGCCGAGGTATTCGTTCCGTCCGCCCTCTTTCCGGCCGCCGGGGCCCGAGTCCTTGGACTCCTTCACGTCCTTCAGCCCGATGTGCGAGAGCAGGCCGGCGAGGAGCGAGATGTGGATGTGGTCGGCCGGGGCGTCCTGCTCGTTCGGGTGGATGCCCATCTGCTTGGCGACCGTGCGCAGCTGCGTGTAGATGTCCTGCCACTCGCGGATGCGCAGGAAGTTGAGGTACTCCTGCTTGCACATCCGGCGGAAGGACGACGAGCCGCGCTCCTTCTGCTGCTCGCGGATGTAGCGCCACAGGTTGAGGTAGGCGAGGAAGTCGCTCGTCTCGTCCTTGAAGCGGGCGTGCTGCTGGTCGGCCTGGGCCTGCTTGTCGGCGGGGCGCTCACGCGGGTCCTGGATGGACAGGGCGGCGGCGATGACCATGACCTCGCGGACGCAGCCGTTGCGGTCCGCCTCCAGAACCATGCGCGCGAGGCGCGGGTCGACCGGGAGCTGGGCGAGCTTGCGGCCGGTGTCGGTGAGGCGCTTGCGCGGGTCCTTCTGGGCCGCGTCCAGCGCGCCGAGCTCCTGCAGGAGCTGGACGCCGTCGCGGATGTTGCGGTGGTCCGGCGGGTCGATGAAGGGGAACTTCTCGATGTCGCCGAGGCCCGCCGCGGTCATCTGGAGGATGACGGAGGCGAGGTTCGTACGGAGGATCTCGGAGTCCGTGAACTCCGGGCGGGTGTTGAAGTCGTCCTCGGAGTACAGCCGGATGCAGATGCCGTCCGACGTACGGCCGCAGCGGCCCTTGCGCTGGTTGGCGCTCGCCTGGGAGATCGGTTCGATGGGGAGCCGCTGGACCTTGGTCCGGTGGCTGTAGCGCGAGATGCGCGCGAAGCCGGGGTCGATGACGTACTTGATGCCCGGGACGGTGAGGGAGGTCTCGGCCACGTTCGTGGCCAGGACGATTCGGCGGCCGGGGTGCGGCTGGAAGACGCGGTGCTGCTCGGCGTGGGAGAGCCGGGCGTAGAGGGGCAGGATCTCGGGGCCCTGCCCGTTGGAGCCTCCGGCGCGTGGATAGTTCATCTTGGTCAGCGCGTCCGCGGTGTCCCGGATCTCGCGTTCTCCGGAGAGGAAGACCAGGATGTCACCCTGCCCCTCCGCCATCAGCTCCTTGACGGCGTCAGTGATCGCGGTGATCTGGTCTCGGTCCGCGTCGTCGGAGTCCTCTTCGAGGAGCGGGCGGTAGCGCACCTC
The DNA here is from genome assembly GCF_026168105.1 of Streptomyces hygroscopicus. GTDB lineage: Bacteria > Actinomycetota > Actinomycetes > Streptomycetales > Streptomycetaceae > Streptomyces > Streptomyces hygroscopicus_D. The sequence continues at coordinate 4,344 of NZ_LBMW01000065.1, read as the reverse complement.
GACGGGATACGTGCGGCCGCTGACCTCGACGATCGGCGCGTCGCCGAAGTGCCGGGAGAAGCGCTCCGGGTCGATCGTGGCCGAGGTGATGACGACCTTGAGGTCCGGGCGCCGGGGGAGGAGCTGGGCCAGATAGCCGAGCAGGAAGTCGATGTTGAGGGACCGCTCGTGGGCCTCGTCGATGATGATCGTGTCGTAGGCGCGCAGCTCGCGGTCCGTCTGGATCTCGGCGAGCAGGATGCCGTCCGTCATCAGCTTGATGAAGGTGGCGTCCGGGTTCACCTGGTCGGTGAAGCGGACCTTCCAGCCCACGGCCTCGCCGAGAGGGGTGTCGAGCTCTTCGGCGACGCGCTCGGCGACGGTGCGGGCGGCGATGCGGCGGGGCTGGGTGTGACCGATCATGCCGCGGACGCCACGGCCGAGTTCGAGGCAGATCTTGGGGATCTGGGTCGTCTTGCCGGAGCCGGTCTCACCGGCCACGATCACGACCTGGTGGTCGCGTATGGCGTCGGCGATCTCGTTCTTCTTCTGGCTGACGGGCAACTGCTCGGGGTACGTGACGGCCGGGACCCGGGCGGTGCGCCCGGCGATCCTGTCCTCGGCCTTGGCGACCTCCGCCTCGATCTCGGCGAGTACGGCGGCTCGGGCCTCGGGCTTGCGGATCTTGCGCGCGCCTTCGAGCCTGCGGCCGAGCCGGTGCGCGTCGCGCAGGGACAGCTCGGTCAGGCGGGGGGCGAGGGTGCCGAGGGCGGGATGCGTAGACATACGCGGTCCAGGATCTCACCTAGGCGAAATTCGTGGCTAACGATTTGCCTCCGGCGGGTTGGCCGGGGTGCGGGCAGTGGACCACGGCGCCGGCGGCAGGCCCATTCCGGGAAGAAGCCGTCTGCCGGGCGGGGAACTGCCGGGCGCTGTCGGGAGCCGTCGCGTCACTTGCCCGCCGGCTGCTGCGGGACCGTGGTGGGGTGGTCGCGGGGCGCTCTGTCCTGGACCATCGACCTGGCGGTGTTGGAGACGGCCTTGATGCCCAGGTACGCGGTGGTCATGCTGCTGACGGCGGTGAAGGCCGCGGTGAGGATGCCGACGATCACCGACTTGTCCCCGTGCAGGCGCCATACGCCGAAGATCGCGACACCGGCGATCGCGAGATTGCTGATGATCACCGCGAGCAGGCCGTAGCGGGCCCGGTCCTTCTCCAGCTCGACATCCCTGGCCTTGGCCTCGTCCAGACTCATGATCCCCCCATCGTCATGGCTGCGCCGACCCGGCAGAACGTAGCGCCCGGAAGGGGACATGCCAAGTGTGTGGTGGAGCGGAGCCGTCGACGCCGCCGGGGGCCTCAGCGGGCTCGTAGCCGGGCGATCCGGGCATCCACCTGGGCACGGTCGTAGCCGCGCCGGGCCACGTCGAAGGCGGGCGGGCCGCCGGGATCCGTTCCTTGGGCGAGGAGTGCGAGGTACTCGTCGACCTGCCGGCGGTCGTAACCGCGTCGCACCAGGTCGAACCCCTGGAACTCGTCCCCCACCGACTCCTCCGGACCTCTCGACGGCGAAAGCCCCGTCCCGGAGGGACGAGGCTTTCGGTGATGGTGGCTGGGGCCGGGGTCGAACCGGCGACCTTCCGCTTTTCAGGCGGACGCTCGTACCAACTGAGCTACCCAGCCACGAGGTTTCACGTGAAACCCCAGCGGTCCTGACGGGATTTGAACCCGCGGCCTCCACCTTGACAGGGTGGCGAGCACTCCAAACTGCTCCACAGGACCAAGCGTTGTGTACGACAGTGTCGCACACGGTGATGCGTGCCCCCAACGGGATTCGAACCCGTGCTACCGCCTTGAAAGGGCGGCGTCCTAGGCCGCTAGACGATGAGGGCTATCGGCCCGCCTGGGCGCTTCTCAGCGCGTCGGGGACGTGAGAAGCATATGGGATGGGGGGAGGGTTCGCCAAAACGGTTAAGGGGTGCTCGGCGCGGAGGTCGCGCCCGGGCGTGTCGGGGTGGCTCCGGGGCGGGTCGCCGGTGCGCCGGTGGGGGGCTTGGCGCCTGGGGCCGGGGGCACGGCGCCAGGGGTGGGCGGCGTGGTGCCGGGGGTGGGCGGCGTGGTGCCGGGGGTCGAACCCGCTCCGGGCTGGTTCTCCTTGGGCAGGTGACGGGTCACCTCCGCCGTGGTCTCGCCCAGACCGCCGAGCCTGATCTCGTCCCAGGCCTGGAGGCGGCGGGTGTCCCGGTCCAGGTAGAGGATCGAGGCCTCGATCGGGGCCGGATACCTGCCCTCGAGCGCACGCAGCCCACTGCCCCCCGTCGAGCCCTCGATGCGCAGCCGGGTGCCGTACTTCATGACCTCCACCCCCTCGTGGTGCAGATGCCCGGCCAGGACGAGAGGCACCTCGCCGTCCGTCTCGCGGGCGGCCGTGGGCTCATGGGCGATCGCGATGTCGACGGGCGTGCCGGCGGTCTTCTGGTCGTGCAGGGCGGCGGCCAGGCGCGCCCCCGCCAGCACCTCGGCACGGTCGCCGCCCGGTACGACCGAGCGGTCGGGGGTGAACTGCGGGTCGCCCATCCCGGCGAACCGCAGGCCCGCCACGTTGATCGCCCCGCCGTCGTCCAGGACGTGGACGTTCTTCGTGTGCTCCAGATAGCGCTGCGTGGTGCGGGAGTCATGGTTGCCGCGGACCCAGACGTACGGCGCGCCCAGGTCGGCGATCGGGTCCAGGAAGCCGTTCTCCGCGGCCGTGCCGTGGTCCATGGTGTCGCCCGAGTCGACGATCACGTTGACGCGGTACTGCTGCACCAGCGAAGCGATGATCTTCCAGCTCGCAGGGTTGAGATGGATGTCGGACACGTGCAGGACCCGGACGGTCGTCGGGTCGGGTTCGTACGCGGGGAGGGTGGAGGTGACGTCGTAGAGCTTCGTCACGTTCGTCACCAAGCGCGCCAACTCCTTCTGGTAGACATCGAATTCGGTCACGATGCTGCGCGCGTTGCCGACCAGGGAGGGCGCGGAGGAGAGCAGCCCGGAGAACCTCGGCTCGAGGACCGACTCGGGGTTCCAGGTGGCGTACGCCGTGGCGCCCGAGGCGGTGAGGAACGCGAGCGCCAGACCGCCGGCCGTGAGGGCCCGGCGCGGACGGCGGTAGACGGCAAGGCCCAGTGCGGTGGCGCCGGAGACCACCGCCACGCAGGAACGCACGGCGAGGTCGAGCGTGCCGTGCTCGACGTCGCGGGTTATCTCCTGCTGGAGCCCGGAGATCCGCTCGGGGTGATCGACCAGGGCCTGGGCGCGGACGGGATCGAGCTGGTCGACGTTGACGTCGAGGCGTACGGGGGCCTCGTGGCTGTTCAGCTCCAGGGCGCCGAGCGGGGAGACGTTGATCTTTGTTCCGCCGCTGAAGGAGGGGCGCAGGGCCATGGTGGTGTTCATGGGGCCCACTGGGACCCGTACGTTGCCCACGACCAGCAGGCCGAGCCAGGCGCCCAGGAGCACGACGGCGACCATGCCGAGTGCCCGGAGCCAGGGGCGGGGCTGAGGGACGAGCGTGACGGACGGGTGGGGGCGGAGCGAGCGGCAGTGCCGGGCGAAGGTGCCCGACGCCCTTCGTATGCGGCTGACGGCTGCGACAGGGACGTGGGCCATTGGTCCCGTATGCCCAGTTCCCGGAGTGGATATGCCGGGACGATTCCGGCTCTCGTACCGGGGAGTCGTGCCGGAGAATGGCTCTGTGCTGGAGATGACGCGCGAGGAGTTCGAGGAACTGGTCGCCGAGGCGCTCGACCGGATCCCACCGGAGCTGACACGGCTGATGGACAACGTGGCGGTGTTCGTCGAGGACGAGCCGCCCGCCGACGACCCCGAGCTGCTGGGGGTCTACGAGGGGACTCCGCTCACGGACCGCGGGGAGTGGTACGCGGGCGTGCTGCCGGACCGGATCACCATCTACCGGGGGCCGACCCTGCGGATGTGCGAGACGCGGGAGGACGTGGTGGCGGAGACCGAGGTGACCGTCGTGCACGAGATCGCGCACCACTTCGGGATCGACGACGCCCGGTTGCACGCGCTCGGCTACGGATGACCCCGCCTCCCGGGGCGCGCCCACGTTGTCTTGGCGGGGCGCGTGTCCTCCTGCGGGCGGCGGGAGTTGGGCAGGGTGAGACCCCTATCGGAGGTGGCTGCCCGTGCGCGCCTGTTACGTATCCATCCGTCTGGCCGCCGTGGTGGCGGCCGTCGTCGCGGTGGCCGGCTGTGTGAGCGTGGGCGACGACGCGGGCAGTCCTTCGCCGTCGCATTCGGCGGGACGCCACGGCGGGGCCGCCCAGGACGGTGACTCGGGGGCGGGCGGGGGCAGGAGC
>NZ_LBMW01000145.1 GCF_026168105.1 Streptomyces hygroscopicus | reverse complement strand
GTTTGGTGCGGGTGCTGGGTGCAGTGGTGGTGGATCCGGATTTGCCTGTGGCTGCGGTGGAGGTGTTGGACGCGGTTGAGCGTGAGCGGGTGTTGGTGGAGTGGGGTGGTGAGGGTGCGTCGGGGGTGTCGGTGTTGCTGCCGGGGTTGTTCCGGGCGCAGGTGGCGCGGACGCCGGATGCGGTGGCGGTGGTGTTTGAGGGTGTGGAGGTGTCGTATGCCGAGTTGGATGGGCGGGTGAACCGCTTGGCGCGGTTGCTGGTGTCGCGTGGTGTGGGTGTGGGTTCTGTGGTGGGGGTGTGTTTGGAGCGTGGGGGATGCTGTGCCGGTGTGTGTGGTGACTTCGGTGGGGTGTGCGGCGGTGGTGCCGGTGGGTGTGGTGCGGGTGCTGGTGGATGATCCGGTGTTGGCGGGGTTGGATGCCGGTGATCTGGATGTGGTGGTTGGGTCGGGGGATGCGGCGTATGTGATTTATACGTCGGGGTCGACGGGGCGGCCGAAGGGTGTGGTGGTGTCGCATGGTGCGTTGGCGGCGCATTTGGGGGGTGTGGGGGAGCGGGTGTCGTTGTGTGGTGGTGATCGTTTGGTGGCGGTGACGACGGTGTCGTTCGATATTGCGGTGTTGGAGTTGTTCTTGCCGTTGGTGTCGGGTGCGTGTGTGGTGGTGGCTTCCCGTGAGGTGGTGCGGGATGCGGGGGCGTTGTTGGGGTTGGTGGTGTCGTCGGGGGCGACGGTGGTGCAGGGTGTGCCGTCGTTGTGGCGGGGGTTGTTGGAGGTGGGTGTGTGGCCTGTGTGGGTGCGGATGCTGGTGGGTGGTGAGGCGTTGTCGGGTGGGTTGGCGGCGCGGATGGTGGCCACTGGTGCGTCGGTGGTGAATGTGTATGGGCCGACGGAGGTGACGGTGTGGGCTACGTCGGCGGTGGTGTCGGGTGTGGGTGCGGTGGTGGTGGGGCGTCCGTTTGCGGGGGTGCGGGCTTTTGTGCTGGATGAGTGGTTGCGGCCGGTGCCTGCGGGTGTGGCGGGTGAGTTGTATTTGGCGGGGGTGCAGGTTGCGCGGGGGTATCTGGGTCGGCCGGGGTTGACGGCGGAGCGGTTTACGGCGTGTCCGTTCGAGTTGGGTGGCGGGCGGATGTATCGCACGGGTGATGTGGCGCGGTGGACGCGGGATGGGCAGTTGGAGTGTTTGGGGCGTGCGGATGATCAGGTGAAGGTGCGTGGTTTCCGGATCGAGCCGGGTGAGGTGGAGGCTGTGATGGCTTCGCACCCGGGGGTTGCCCAGGTGGCGGTGGCGGTTCGTGAGGATGTTCCGGGTGATGTGCGGCTGGTCGCTTATGCGGTTTTGCGTCCGGGGTCTGCTGTGGATGGTGCGGAGTTGCGTGTGCGTGCAGGGTTGAGTCTGCCTTCGTACATGGTGCCGTCGGCGGTCGTGGTGCTGGATGTGCTGCCGTTGACTGCCAACGGGAAGCTGGACCGCAAGGCGCTGCCTGCTCCGGAGTACACGGCGGGTGGGGGGCGTGGTCCGGCGAGTGTCCAGGAGGAGTTGCTCTGCGGTGTGTTCGGCCAGGTTCTGGGGCTGGCGGAGGTCGGGGTCGATGAGGACTTTTTCGCGTTGGGCGGTCACTCTCTGCTCGC
>NZ_LBMW01000097.1 GCF_026168105.1 Streptomyces hygroscopicus | reverse complement strand
TGATGTGCGTCTGGTCGCCTACGTCGTCGCCGACGACGAGCCGGGTCAACTGGCCGACTCTGTTGTGGAGTTCGCGTCGCAGCGGCTGCCGGAGTACATGGTCCCCTCCGCCGTCGTGGCCCTGCAGGCTCTGCCACTGACCGTCAACGGCAAGCTCGACCGCAAGGCCCTGCCCGCCCCGGACTACGCCGCCCGCGCGGGCACCGGCCGAGCCCCGGCCAACGCGCGCGAGGAGATCCTGTGCGCGGCGTTCGCCGAGGTCCTGGGTCTGGAGAAGGTCGGCGTCGACGACGACTTCTTCCAACTCGGCGGCCACTCCCTGCTGGCCGTCCAGTTGGTCGAGGTGCTGCGCAAGCACGCTATGTCGGTGTCGGTGCGGGCCCTGTTCGACACTCCGACGCCGGCGGGGCTGGCGGCTTCGGCGGGCGCGGAATCCGTGGCGGTGCCGCCGAACCTGATTCCTGCCGACGCGGTGGAGATCACCCCGGAGATGCTGCCGCTCGTGGACCTGTCGGCCGACGAGGTGGCCCGGGTGGTGGCCTCGGTCGAGGGCGGCGCGGCGAACATCGCGGACGTCTACCCGTTGGCCCCGCTGCAGGAGGGCCTGCTCTTCCATCACCTCTTGGCCGAGGGCGGCGAGGACGCCTATCTGATGCCGGTGGTCATGGAGATGGACTCGCGGGCGCGCGTCGACGAGTTCACCCGCGCCTTCCAGCAGGTGGTTGACCGGCACGACATCCTCCGGACGTCGTTCGTGTGGGAGGGGCTGCGCGAGCCGGTGCAGGTGGTGTGGCGCAGAGCCGTGCTGCCGGTGACCGAGTTGGTCCTCGACCCGGAGGCCGGGGACCCGGTGGCCGTGCTGCAGGCGGCCGTGGGGCTGTCGATGGATCTGGGCCGGGCACCGTTGATCAGCGTGCATATGGCCGCGCGGCCGGGCAGTGACAGCTGGCTGGTGCTGCTGCGCCTGCACCACCTGGTGCAGGACCACACCGCGCTGGAGGTCCTGCTGCACGAGGTGCAGGCGTTCCTGGCGGGCCGTGGGGGTGAACTGCCGCCGTCGCTGCCCTTCCGTGACTTCGTCGCGCAGGTGCGTGGAGGCGTGGCGCGGTCGGAGCACGAGCGGTACTTCGCCGAGTTGCTCGGCGACGTGACGGAGCCGACTGCGCCGTTCGAGTTGGTCGATGTCCGTGGTGACGGTGGGGACGTGGAGCGCACGGTGGTGCCGCTCGCGCCCGAGCTGGTCGGCCGGCTGCGTCAGGTGGCGCGTCGGGTCGGGACGAGCCCGGCGACGGTCCTGCATGTGGCGTGGGCGCGAGTGCTGGCGGCGGTGTCCGGCCATGCCGACGTGGTCTTCGGGACGGTGCTGTTCGGGCGGATGAACGCGGGCGCGGGCGCCGACCGGGTGGCGGGGCTGTACCTGAACACGCTGCCGGTGCGGGTGCGTACCGGTGAGCTGGGCGTGCTGGAGGCCGTGACGGCGATGCGCGGCCAGCTGGCGGACCTGCTGGAGCACGAGCACGCCTCGCTGGCGCTGGCCCAGCAGGCCAGCGGACTCTCGGGCAACACCCCCGTGTTCACCTCGCTGCTCAACTACCGGCACAACACCGGCACGGACTCCGCGCGGGACGGCGACGGTGGTCCTGACGGCATCAGTGTGCTGTCCTCCAGGGAGCGCACCAACTACCCGCTCGGGGTCTCCGTCGACGACTATGGCGACGCGATCTCGCTGGCGGTCGACGCAGTGGCCCCGATCAACCCGGAGACCGTGGGCCTGCTGCTGCGGACGGCCGTCGAGGGTCTGGTTCCCCTGCTTGAGCGAGCACTTGACGGTGCATTGGATGCACCCCTTCGCACGGTCCGGGTGCTGGCCCCCGCGGAGTTGCGCCGGATGCTCGTGGAGTGGAACGACACGGCCGCCGAGGTGGCGCCCTGCACGGTGCCGGAGTTGTTCGCCGCGCAGGTGGCGCGGGCTCCGGGTGCGGTTGCCGTCGTGTCGGGGGGCGTGGAGGTGTCGTACGCCGACTTGGATGCGCGGGCGAACAGGTTGGCACGCTGTCTGGTGGACCGGGGTGTCGGCCCGGAGTCGGTGGTGGGGGTGTGCCTGGAGCGCGGGGTCGAGTTGCTGGTGGCGGTGCTCGGTGTGCTGAAGGCCGGCGGGGCCTACATGACGATCGATCCGGAGTACCCGGCGCAGCGGATCGCGTACATGCTTGAGGACGCCGAGCCCCGCGTGGTGCTGGCCTCGGCCGTCACGGAGGCGCTGGTGCCGGGTGCGGTGCTGTTGGACGCGCCGGAGACGGTGGCGGCTCTCTCGGGTGTGGACGACGGTCCGCTCCACGGGGGTGGCATGTCGGTGGCTCATCCGGCTTATGTGATCTACACCTCGGGGTCGACGGGACGGCCGAAGGGTGTGGTGGTCTCGCACGCGGGTGTGGCGAGCCTGGTTGCGGGGCAGAGGCGGTCCCTGTGTGTGGGTGCCGGGGACCGGGTGGGCCAGTTCGGGTCGGTGGGCTTCGACGCCTTCGCCTGGGAGTGGTTCATGGCTCTGCTCACCGGCGCGACCCTGGTGGTCATCCCGCCGGACCTGCGCCTGGGTGAGGGGTTGCCGCGGTTCCTGGCGGAGCAGGCCGTGACGCATCTGGCGCTGCCGCAGGCGGTGCTGGCGACGCTGGACGAGAGCACGGTCGAGGATCTCGTGCTGGTGACAGGGGGCGAGGCGCTCCCGCACGAGGTGATGGTTCGCTGGGCGCGGGGCCGCGGATTGTTCAACTCCTTCGGCCCGGCCGAGACGACGGTGGATGCGACGTTGTGGCGTTGCGATCCGTCGGCGGGGGAGGTGGCGATCGGCTCGCCGGTGGTGAACACGCGGGTGTTCGTGCTGGATGAGTTTCTGGCGCCGGTTCCGGTGGGTGTGGCCGGTGAGTTGTATGTGGCGGGTGCGGGCCTTGCGCGCGGGTATCTGCGGCGTCCCGGTCTGACGGCGGAGCGGTTCGTGGCCAACCCGTTCGGTGGAGCGGGCGAGCGGTTGTACCGCACGGGTGACCGCGCGCGGTGGACGGCGGACGGGCAGCTGGTGTTCGCGGGCCGCGCGGACGATCAGGTGAAGATCCGTGGTTTCCGGATCGAGCCGGGCGAGGTCGAGAACGTGGTGGCCGCTCATCCGCAGGTGGTGCAGGCCGCGGTGGTCGCCCGGGAGGATGTTCCCGGTGAGGTGCGGTTGGTGGCCTACGTGGTGCCGGACGCCGATGGCGGGGTTGGTGAACTCCCACGGCTGGTGAGCGAGTTCGCTGCGGAGCGGCTGCCTGGCTACATGGTCCCGTCCGCGGTGGTGGTGCTGGACGCGCTGCCGCTGACGGTGAACGGGAAGCTGGACCGCAAGGCGCTGCCCGCCCCCGCGTACGCGACCGGCGGCGGCCGCGCTCCGGCGAACGCGCGTGAGGAGATCGTCTGCGCGGCCTTTGCCGAAGTGCTGGGCGTGGAGCGGGTGGGTGTCGACGACGACTTCTTCGCCCTCGGCGGGCACTCCCTGCTGGTGGTGCGCCTGGTCGAGGTGCTGCGCTCCAGCGGTGTGTCGGTGTCGGTGCGGGCCGTGTTCCAGACGCAGACCCCGGCCGGGCTTGCCCGGTCGACGGGCGCCGGGCAGGTGGTGGCGGTGCCGCCGAACCTGATCCCCGTCGGCGCGCAGGAGGTCACCCCGGAGATGCTGCCGCTCGTCGACCTGACCGCCGACGAGGTCGCTCACATTGTCACCACCGTCCCCGGCGGTGCGGCGAACATCGCCGACGTCTACCCGCTGGCCCCGCTGCAGGAGGGCCTGGTCTTCCACCACCTGCTGGCGGACGGCGGCGACGACGCCTACGTGACCCCGGTGGTGTTCGAGCTCGAGTCGCGGGAACTGCTGGAGGCGTTCACCGGAGCGTTGCAGCAGGTGGTGGACCGGCATGACATCTTCCGCACCTCGCTGGTGTGGGAGGGACTGCGCGAGCCGGTGCAGGTGGTCTGGCGGCGGGCCCCGCTCTCCGTCGAGGAGGTGGCGCTGGATGCAAAGGGTGCCGACCTGGTGCAGCAGTTGCTGGCGGCCGGCGGGATGTCGATGGACATGGGACGGGCGCCGCTGCTCACGATGCACGTCGCCGCGGTGCCCGGGAGTGACCGTTGGCTGATGCTGCTGAAGGTGCACCACGCCGTCCAGGACCACACGGCGATGGAGGTGGTACTCGGTGAGGTCCAGGCGTTCCTGACGGGCCGGGGCGGCTCGCTACCGGAACCGGTGCCGTTCCGGAACTTCGTCGCACAGGCCCACGGCGGCGTGACGCAGGCGGAGCACGCGCGGTACTTCGCGGGGCTGCTCGGCGACGTGGAGGAGCCCACCGCGCCGTTCGGCCTGGTCGACGTCCATGGCAACGGAGCGGACGTCGTCCGGGTGCACGTGCCCTTCGCGCCGGAGCTGCACGCGCGACTGCGTGAGGTCTCGCGCCGTCTGAGCACCGGTGCCGCGACCGTGCTGCATGTCGCGTGGGCAAGGACACTGGCGGCGGTGTCGGGCAGGACCGACGTGGTGTTCGGCACCGTGTTGTTCGGCCGGATGAACTCCGGAGCGGGGTCGGCACGCATGCCGGGGCCGTTCATCAACACGCTGCCGGTGCGGGTGCGCACCGGCGACCTGGGCGTGCTGGAGGCCGTGGGCGCGATGCGCGACCAGCTGGCCGAGCTGCTGGAGCACGAGCACGCCTCGCTGGCCCTGGCGCAGCAGACGAGCGGCCTGGCGGGAGACACGCCGCCGTTCACGGCCCTGTTCAACTACCGCCACAACCCTGGCCGGTCCGAGCAAGGCACGGACGATGACCGGACCCGTGGGTTCGAAGGGTTCAGGGCGTTGTACTCGCGGGAGCGCACCAACTACCCGCTCGCAGTGTCTGTGGACGACGACGGCGAGTCGATCACGCTTGCCGTGGACGCGGTGGCCGTCATCGACGGGCAGGCCGTGGGACGAATGATGTGCTCCGCGGCGGAAAACCTGGTCACCGTGCTGGAGGCGGCACTTGACGGTGGGTCGGAGCAGCCGCTGAGTGCTGTGCGAGTCCTCGACGAAGCTGTCTCGCACCGGATGCTGGTGGAGTGGAACGACACGGCGGTCGAGGTCGCGCCGTTGACGGTGGTGGAGCTGTTCGCTGCGCAGGTCGCGCGGGCACCGGAGGCGGTGGCCGTGGTCGCCGACGGGGTGGAGGTGTCGTACGCCGAACTGGACGCGCGGGCGAACCGCCTTGCGCGGCTGCTGGTTTCGCGGGGTGTGGGCCCGGAGTCGGTGGTCGGGGTATGCCTGGAGCGCGGCGTTGAGCTGCTGGTCTCGGTGCTCGGGATCCTGAAAGCCGGCGGGGCCTATATGACGATCGACCCGGAGTACCCGGCGCAGCGTGTCGCGTACATGCTGCAGGATGCGAAGCCACGGGTGCTACTGGCCTCGGCCGCCACCGAGGCCGTGCTGTCGGGTGCGGTGCTGTTGGACGATCCCGAGGTCATGGCGGCCCTGGAGGGCCTGGACTGCGGCGCGCCGGATGAGGCGGGGCTGTCGGTGGCGCATCCGGCGTATGTGATCTACACCTCCGGTTCGACGGGACGACCGAAGGGTGTGCTGGTTTCGCACGCGGGTGTGGCGAGCATGACGGCGGGTCACACCAGGCTGCTGGGCGTGGGCGGTGGACACCGGGTTGGCCAGTTCGCCTCGGTGGGCTTCGACGCCTTCGCCTGGGAGTGGTTCATGGCCCTGCTGACCGGCGCGACCCTGGTGGTGATGCCGTCGGAGCAGCGGGTCGGCACCGCCTTGGCGCGGTTCCTGGCCGAGCAGGCGGTGACCCATGTGACGCTGCCGCCGGCGGTGCTGGCGACGCTGGACGAGAGCGCGGTCGGCAAGGAGCTCGTCCTGGTGACGGCGGGCGAGGCGCTGCCGCCCGAGGCGGCGGCGCGCTGGGCCCGGGGCCGGCGGATGTTCAACGCCTACGGTCCGGCCGAGACGACGGTCGATGCCACGTGCTGGCCTTGCGACCCGGAAGCGGTCGCGCATGAGGTATCGATCGGCTCGCCTGTGGTGAACACCCGGGTGTATGTGCTGGATGAGCTTCTGGCGCCGGTTCCGGTGGGTGTGGCCGGTGAGTTGTATGTGGCGGGTGCGGGGTTGGCGCGCGGGTATCTGGGGCGTCCTGGTCTGACGGCGGAGCGGTTCGTGGCGAACCCCTTCGGTGCGGCGGGTGAGCGGTTGTACCGGACGGGTGACCGGGCGCGGTGGACGGCGGACGGGCGGCTGGTTTTCGCGGGGCGCACGGATGACCAGGTGAAGATCCGTGGCTTCCGGATCGAGCCGGGCGAGGTCGAGAACGTGGTGGCCTCGCATCCTCAGGTCGCCCAGGCCGCGGTCGTCGCCCGAGAGGACACGCCCCGTGAGGTACGGCTGGTGGCCTACGTCGTGCCCGACACCGACGGTGGGACCACGGAACTCCCCGCTCTGGTGAGTGAGTTCGCCGCAGAACGGCTGCCCGGATACATGGTCCCGTCCGCCGTCGTGGTTCTCGACGCCCTGCCACTGACCGTCAACGGGAAGCTCGACCGCAAGGCCCTGCCCGCCCCCGCGTACGCAACCGGCAGCGGCCGTGGCCCCGCCACGCTCCAGGAGGAGCTGCTGTGCGGGGTGTTCGCGCAGGTGCTCGACCTGGAGAAGGTCGGGGTGGACGACGACTTCTTCGCTCTTGGTGGCCACTCCCTGCTTGCCACCCGCCTGGTCAGCCGGGTGCGGCGGGTTCTGGGTGTGGAGGTGCCGCTGCGGATGCTGTTCGACGCGCCGACGGTGGCGGGACTCGCGGCCCGCTTGGCCGACGCCGACACCGCGCGGGCGGCGTTGACCGCCGGGGAGCGCCCGGAGCGGGTGCCCCTCTCGTACGCGCAGCGCCGCCTCTGGTTCATCGGGCAGCTGGAGGGTCCGAGCACCACCTACAACATCCCGATCGCCCTGCGCCTGTCCGGTGGGGTGGACCCCGTGGCGCTGAACGCGGCGCTGCGTGACGTGATCGGCCGGCATGAGGTGCTGCGCACCGTGTACTCCGCGGCGGCCGACGGTGAGCCCTACCAACGGATCCTGGATCTCGACGAGCTGGCCTGGGAGCTGTCGGTGGCCGAGGTGGCGTCTGCGGAGCTGGATGCCGCGGTCGCCGAGGCGGCTGGGTATGCGTTCGATCTCGCAGCGGAGGTGCCGATCCGGGCATGGCTGTTCGAGTGCGGCGCGGAGGAGCACGTGCTGGTGGTGACCGTGCACCACATCGCGAACGACGGTTGGTCGACGGCTCCGCTGGCAGCGGATGTCTCGCGCGCGTACACGGCGCGCTCGGCGGGCCGGGCTCCGGAGTGGAAGCAGTTGCCGGTGCAGTATGCGGACTATGCGTTGTGGCAGCGTGAGCTGCTGGGTGATGAGCGGGACCCGGGAAGTGTTTTCTCCCGGCAGGTGGGCTACTGGCGTGAGGTGCTGGCGGGTGCTCCGGAGGAGCTGGAGCTGCCGTTCGACCACCCGCGTCCGGCGGTGGCGTCCCATCGGGGTCGTGAGGTGCCGTTGAGGATTCCGGCTGAGGTGCACGCGCAGTTGGCGACGCTGGCCCGGGCCGAGGGCGTGACCATGTTCATGGTGTTGCAGGCCGCGCTCGCGTTGCTGCTGTCGCGACTGGGCGCTGGGGCGGACATCCCGATCGGATCGGCGAATGCGGGTCGTACGGATGTCGTACTGGACGATTTGATCGGCTTCTTCGTGAACACGCTGGTGATGCGTACGGATGTGTCGGGTGACCCGACGTTCGCTGAACTGCTGCTCCGGGTGCGGGAGACCAGCCTGTCGGCGTTTGCGCATCAGGATGTGCCTTTCGAGAAGCTGGTGGAGGAGCTGGCGCCGGCCCGGTCGATGGTGCGCCAGCCGTTGTTCCAGGTGATGCTCACGCTGCAGAACCACGCCGACGCGGTGCTTGATCTGCCGGGGGGTGGGGTTGCCGGGTTTGCGCTGGGGAAGGCGGTTTCGAAGTTCGATCTCGAGGTGTCGGCGCGTGAGGTGTTCGACGGCGAGGGACGGCCGGCCGGGTTGCATGGTTCTGTGATCGTCGCGGCGGATCTGTTCGAGGTGGGGTCGGCCGAGCGGTTCGCGGAGCGTCTGGTGCGTGTGTTGGGGGCGGTGGCGGCCGATCCACGGGTGCGGATGAGTGCGGTCGAGGTGGTGGACGAGGCCGAGTTGCAGAGCGTGTTGTGGGCGTGGAACGAGGCCGGGGTGGAGGTTGCGGCCTCGACACTGCCGGAGTTGTTCGAAGCGCAGGCGGCTCGGACTCCGGACGCGGTAGCCGTTGTCGCCGACGGTGAGCGAGTCTCGTACGCCGAGTTGGACGCGCGGGCGAATCGGCTTGCGCGGCTGCTCGTCTCGCGTGGAGTGCGCGCGGAGTCGGTGGTGGGCGTGTGCCTGGAGCGCGGTGTGGAGTTGGTGGTGGCGCTGTTGGCAGTGGTGAAGGCCGGCGGCGCATATCTGCCCGTCGATCCGAGGTATCCCGCGGATCGCGTGGCGTTCACGATCGGCGATGCCGGTGTGGGCCTGGTGCTGACCACGCGGGGGCTGACGGACCGGTTGGCGCGGGTGGGCGTCGTTGTGGTGGCCGTGGACGACCCAGTGGTGACCGGGGAGTTGGCGCGGCTGGATGCGGGTGTGCTGTCGATGGGTGAGCGTGAGGTGGTGATGCCGGAGCATCCGGCCTATGTGATCTATACGTCGGGTTCGACCGGCCGCCCCAAGGGTGTGGTGGTCACGCACCGGAACGTGACGGAGCTGTTCGCTCAGACGAGGGGTCTGTTCGGGTTCGGGCCCGAAGACGTGTGGAGTTGGTTCCACTCGTTCGCGTTCGACTTCTCGGTGTGGGAGTTGTGGGGTGCGCTGTTGCACGGCGGCCGGGTGGCGGTGGTCTCGTTCGAGGTGTCGCGCTCGCCGGAGGAGTTCTTGGCGCTGGTGGAGCGCGAGGGGGTGACGATGCTGAGCCAGACTCCTTCCGCCTTCTATCAGTTGATCGCGGCGGAGGAGGGACGCCCGGAGGCGGTGCGGTCGTTGCGGTGGGTGGTCTTCGGTGGTGAGGCGCTGGATCCGGGGCGGCTGGCGGGCTGGTGGGAACGTCATGGTGCGGGCGGTCCGCGGTTGGTGAACATGTACGGGATCACCGAGACGACGGTGCATGTGACGTTCCACGAGCTGGCAGCCGGGAATGGGGCGGGCAGTGTGGTGGGCCGGGGCATTCCGGGGCTGGGTGTGTTCGTACTGGACGACCGGTTGCGTCCGGTGCCGGTCGGGGTCGCGGGTGAGGTCTATGTGACGGGCAATCAGCTCGCCCGGGGCTATCTGGCGCGTGCGGGGTTGTCGGCGGAGCGTTTCGTGGCATCGCCGTTCGGCGGTGCAGGTGGACGGATGTACCGGACGGGTGACCGGGCGAGGTGGGGTGCTGCTGGCCGGTTGGAGTATCTGGGGCGTGCCGATGAGCAGGTGAAGGTCCGTGGGTTCCGGATCGAGCCGGGTGAGGTCGGTGCGGTGGTGGCCGAGCATCCCGCGGTCGCGCAGGCGGCGGTCGTCGCACGCCAGGACACGGGTGAAACCCGCCTGGTGGCGTACGTGGTGCCCGTTGAGGGCCGGAACATTGGTGAACTTCCCACCCTGGTACGCGGGTTCGTGGCGGATCGATTGCCCGGCTACATGGTCCCGTCCGCGGTGGTGGTGCTGGACGGCTTGCCGTTGACCGTCAACGGCAAGCTCGACCGCAAGGCCCTGCCCGCCCCGGAGTACGCCGCGGGTGCGGGCAGGGGTCCGGCGAATCGCCAGGAGGAGCTCCTGTGCCAGGCATTCACCGAGGTCCTGGGCCTGGCGACCGTCGGTGTCGACGACGACTTCTTCGACCTCGGTGGCCACTCCCTCCTCGCCACCCGACTGATCAGCCAGATCAGGACGCTATTGAGGGTCGATGTCTCACTACGGGCGCTCTACAAGACGCCGACCGTGGCCGGACTCGCCCATCAGCTGGGAGCAGTGAAGACAACCCGGCCGGCTCTTCGGCCGATGCGCAACCACGAGGAGTCCTGATGATTCCGCTGTCCTTCGCACAGCGTCGGCTTTGGTTCATCGGCCGGCTGGACGGTCCGAGCCCGGCCTACAACATCCCGGTCGTGCAGCGGCTGTCGGGCGAGCTGGACGTGTCCGCACTCAACGCGGCGCTGCGGGACGTGATCGGTCGTCACGAGGTGCTGCGCACTGTGTACGCGGTCGCCAACGGCGAGCCTTACCAGCGCATACTCAAGCTCGACGAACTGACGTGGGAGCTGAGCACGACCGAAGTTGCTCCGGCGGATCTGGACAACGCGGTTGCCTCGGCCGTCGGACATGCCTTCGATCTGGCGACCGAAGTCCCGATCCGGGCCTGGCTCTTCTCCACTGCGCCCAAGGAGCACGTCCTGGCCTTGGTGGTGCACCACATCGCCGGCGACGGCTGGTCGATGGGTCCCCTGGCCCGGGATGTCTCGCTGGCGTACGCGGCCCGCTGTGTGGCGCGGGTTCCGGAGTGGGAGCCGCTGCCGGTGCAGTACGCGGACTACGCGCTGTGGCAGCGGGAGCTGCTGGGAGACGAGGCTGATCCAAACAGCCTGATGTCACGTCAGATCGGCTACTGGCGAGACGCTTTGTCGGGAGCGCCGGAGGAGCTGGCGCTGCCCTTCGACCACCCGCGCCCGCCGGTGGCCACCTATCGCAGTCTCGACGCGCCGCTGACGGTCCCTGCTGCGGTGCATGCGAAGCTGGCGGAGCTGGCCAGGGCGGAGGGTGTGAGCCTGTTCGTGGTCCTGCAGTGCGCGTTCGCGGTGCTGCTCTCCCGCCTCGGAGCGGGGACCGACATCCCGATCGGTACTGCGGTTGCCGGCCGTATGGATGTGGCGTTGGACGACTTGGTCGGCTTCTTCGTCAACACCCTGGTGCTGCGTAGGGACCTGTCGGGCAACCCGAGTTTCCGGGAACTGCTGGCCCGGGCGCACGAGACGACCCTGGCGGCGTTCGACCATCAGGACGTGCCGTTCGAGAAGCTGGTGGAGGAGCTCGCGCCGACCCGGTCGATGGCCCGTCACCCGCTCTTCCAGGTGATGCTGACCCTCCAGAACAACGCAGAGGCACATGTGCGGCTGCCGGGTTTGGAGGTGGAAGCGGCGCCGTCGGGGGTCCCGGCGGCCATGGTGGACCTGAAGGTGGACCTGGGCGAAACGTTTGACGCTCAGGGGAAGGCCGCGGGACTGCACGGTGGGCTGGTGGCGGCTGCGGATCTGTTCGACGCGGCATCGGTCGAGTGGATTGCGGAGTGTTTGGTGCGGGTGCTGGGTGCAGTGGTGGTGGATCCGGATTTG
>NZ_LBMW01000100.1 GCF_026168105.1 Streptomyces hygroscopicus | reverse complement strand
GCCAGATCTTCGTCAAGGGCGAGGTCATCAAGACCGTCCCCGAGTCGAAGATCGTGGAGACCCTCATCGAGGAGGCCATGAAGCTCGCCGAGCAGATGGAGAAGGACGGCGTGGCCTCCGGCGAGCCGTCCGTCTCCGTCGCCGACTGACCCATTTCGGGTAAGTTTCCGGAGTCCCGTCACCCGTCGGTGGCGGGACTCCGTCGTACTTCCGCCCAGACGCATTCGCCCGGGCTGCGCGGCTCGACGCCCCACCGGCAGGCGAGCGCCTCGACCAGCACCAGCCCACGCCCGGACTCGTCGCCCGCCGGGTCCCGCGGCGGCCGGAGCTCGGGCAGCCGCTCGGTACGGGTGTCGGAGACCTCCAGCCGTACCGGAACAGCGGGTGAGTCAGGACCGTCGTGCGTTGTACGTGGTCGGGGTGTGTCTGTCCGCGCGGTGAGCCGTAACCGACGGCCATGGGGGAGCGGTTCATCGCACGTGCGGATGAAGTCCTGGGTGCGCACGGGGTGTTGCTGGAGCTGGCCGAGGAGATGGGGAGGGCACAGTGTCCGGCGTTCTTCCGGGGTGCGGCGCGGATCCAAGTCGTGCCTCACGACTTGGAGGAGCATGCCGCGCTTGGTGGCCCCTTCACCTTGATCGAGACGATGAAAGGGCGCAGGATCGCCTACGTGGAGGCGCACACGTGCAGCCGTCTCTTCACCGACCGCCGGAGCGTCAGGGAGTTGGAGGAGCAGTACGGCCTTCCGCGCGCCCAAGCCCTGACCCCACGTGAGTCGCTGGCCCACATAGAGAAGTTGCTGGGAGAGTCATGAACTTCGAGGACCTGACCGAGCCGACGTGGTTCAAAAGCAGCTACAGCAGCGGCGCAGGAGATGAGTGCCTCGAAGTCGCCCTCAGCTGCCACAAATCCAGCTATAGCGGCGGCGAAGGCGGCGAGTGCGTAGAAATCGCCCCCTGTCCCACCTCCGTCCGCGTACGCGACTCCAAGTACGCCCGCGGAGTCGGCCCCACCCTCACCCTCCCCGCCGCCGCCTGGGCGGCCTTCATAGGGCTCGCTGCTCGGTGACGAGGTACTTACCGGGCGCTATCGGGCGGCGCCGCACCAGCACGCCGGGTACAGTGCGGAGATCAGCAGACCCCAGGGTGAGGCCCCCGTACGTGTTGACGCAGACCACCACCCGGGTCCTCGAACCGAGTGACCTGGACGCCGCGCTCGCCGTCCTCGACCGCGAGCCGGTCGCGAACGCCTTCGTGGCGTCCCGGGTCCACGTCGCGGGACTCGACCCCTGGCGCCTGGGCGGCGAGATGTGGGGCTGGTACGAGGACGGCATGCTCACCTCGCTGTGCTACGCGGGCGCGAACCTCGTTCCGATCTGCGCGAACCCTCGCGCGGTACGAGCCTTCGCCGACCGTGCCCGGCGCGCGGGCCGCCGCTGCTCCTCGATCGTCGGCCCCTGCGAACCCACCGCCCAGCTGTGGCGGCTGCTGGAGCCGAGCTGGGGCCCGGCCCGCGAGGTCCGCCCCCACCAGCCGCTCATGGTCACCGACCGCATGCCCGCCGGCATGGCCCCGGATCCGTACGTCCGCCGCATCCGCAAGGACGAGATGGAGACGATCATGCCGGCGTGCGTGGCGATGTTCACCGAGGAGGTCGGCGTCTCGCCGCTGGCCGGTGACGGCGGTCTGCTCTACCAGGCCCGGGTCGCCGAACTCGTCGGCGCGGGCCGCTCGTTCGCCCGCATCGACGAGGGCGGCAAGGTCGTCTTCAAGGCGGAGATCGGCGCGGCGACCCCGGGGGCCTGCCAGATCCAGGGTGTCTGGGTCGCCCCCGAGTACCGGGGCCAGGGCCTGGCGGCCCCCGGTATGGCGGCGGTCCTGCGCTTCGCGCTGGCGGACGTGGCCCCGGTGGTGAGCCTGTACGTCAACGACTTCAACACCGCGGCGAGGCGGACGTACCAGAGGGTGGGTTTCCAGGAGGTCGGCGCGTTCATGAGCGTGCTGTTCTGAACGGTTCCGCGCCCCTTGACGGGGCGCGGGGAACTGCGCGAGAAACCACCGGCCACCTGCACTCCAAAGACAATGCGCACCCCCCTGTAGGCTCCCGGGCATGCTGCGCTTTCCGGGTCACGGTCACCGCACCCCCGACGACATCGTGATCGGTCCCCTGGACCTGGCCGCGCGCGTCGACGAAGCGCTCGCCGTGCAGGCCGTCGCGTTCGGGCTCGCCGCCGACGAGATTGCGGTGCGCCGCCAGATCGTGATCCGGCACATGGCCTACCCGGGGGCCCGCGCCCTCGGCGCCACGACCGCAGACGGACGGCTCGTCGGCTTCGTCTACGGCATGCCCAACGACCGTACGCACTGGTGGTCCACCGTCGTGCAGCCGTATCTGCGGATCCAGGGCCACGACGAGTGGCTCGACAACTCCTTCGTGATCACCGAGCTGCACGTCCACCCGGAGTTCCAGAACCGGGGCATCGGCCGCTGCCTCATCACCACCATCACGGACGGCGCCGACGAACCGCGCTCGATCCTGTCGGCGATCGACACCGAGAGCCCGGCCCGGGGCCTGTACCGCTCGCTGGGCTATGTGGACCTCGCGCGGCAGGTGCTCTTCCCTAGTGCGCCCAAGCCGTATGCCGTGATGGGGGCCACGCTGCCCCTGCGCAGGCGTTAACCGATTACCGCCCGCACAGGCTGCCCGGCTAACCTCCTAGCCATCACCCTTTCGCAGCAGGAGTCGAGAACCATGGCGAACGCACCGGTCCAGCGCATGTCCCAGTTGATGGCGAAGACGCTGCGCGACGACCCGGCCGACGCCGAGGTCCTGAGCCACAAGCTGCTGGTCCGCGCCGGCTACGTCCGCCGCACCGCCGCCGGAGTGTGGACCTGGCTGCCGCTCGGCAAGCGGGTCCTCGCCAACGTGGAGCGGATCGTCCGCGAGGAGATGGACGCGATCGGCGCCCAGGAGGTGCTGCTCCCCGCGCTGCTGCCGCGCGAGCCGTACGAGGCGACCGGCCGCTGGGACGAGTACGGTGCCGAGCTGTTCCGCCTCAAGGACCGCAAGGGCGGCGACTACCTGCTCGGCCCGACCCACGAGGAGATCTTCACACTGCTGGTCAAGGACCAGGCGTCCTCGTACAAGGACCTGCCGGTGATCCTCTACCAGATCCAGACGAAGTTCCGGGACGAGGCCCGGCCCCGCGCGGGCATTCTGCGCGGCCGTGAGTTCCTGATGAAGGACTCGTACTCCTTCGACCTCGAGGACGAGGGCCTCGCGCAGTCCTACGCCCTGCACCGCCAGGCCTACCAGCGGGTCTTCGAGCGTCTCGGCCTGGACTACCGGATCTGCGCCGCGACCGCGGGCGCGATGGGCGGCTCGAAGTCGGAGGAGTTCCTCGCCCCGGCCGGTGCCGGCGAGGACACCTTCGCGGACTGCCCGAACTGCGACTTCGCGGCCAACACCGAGGCGATCACGTACGAGCTGAAACCGGTGGACGGCTCCGACGCCCCCGTCGCCGAGGAGATCCCGACCCCGGACACCCCGACCATCGAGACCCTCGCCGCCCACCTCGGGGTCCCGGCCTCCGCCACCCTGAAGAACCTCCTCGTCAAGGTGGACGGCGAGATCGTCGCCGTCGGTGTCCCCGGCGACCGCGAGGTCGACATGGGCAAGGTCGAGACCCACTTCGCCCCGGCGGTCGTCGAGATGGTCACCGAGGCGGACTTCGCGGGCCGCCCGGACCTGGTCCGCGGCTACGTCGGCCCGCAGGGCCTGGAGAAGGTCAAGTACGTCGCCGATCCGCGTGTGGCACCCGGCACCTCCTGGATCACCGGTGCCAACAAGGAGGGCATGCACGCGAAGAACGTGGTCGCGGGCCGTGACTTCGACGTCGACGCGTACGTGGACGTCGTGGTGGTGCAGGAGGGCGACCCGTGCCCGAACTGCGGCACCGGGCTCAAGCTCGACCGCGCCATCGAGATCGGCCACATCTTCCAGCTCGGCCGCAAGTACACCGACGCCCTCAAGCTCGACGTCCTCGGCCAGAACGGCAAGCCGGTCCGCGTGACCATGGGCTCCTACGGCATCGGTGTCTCCCGCGCCGTCGCCGCGCTCGCCGAGCAGACCGCCGACGAGCAGGGGCTGTGCTGGCCCAAGGAGGTCGCCCCGGCCGACGTCCATGTGGTGGCGGCGGGCAAGGCGCTCCAGACCGAGGTGGCGCTCGACGTCTCCGGGAAGCTGGCCGCGGCCGGTGTGCGTGTGCTGGTGGACGACCGGGCCGGTGTCTCGCCGGGCGTGAAGTTCACGGACGCGGAGCTGATCGGTGTGCCGCAGATCCTGGTGGCGGGCCGCCGCTCCGCCGAGGGCATCCTCGAGCTGAAGGACCGCAGGACCGGCGAGCGCGAGGAGCTGACGGTGGACGAGGCGATCGCCCGCCTGACCGCCTGACGGGCCCCACCCTTTGTCGCGACGGCCGCCGGTCGAGGACCGGCGGCCGTCGGCTGTCGCCGCGTGGTCGTGTGAGGTCCGGGGATCACATCACGACATCCGAGGCCCCCGTCACGAGGGGTGCGGCGGCCTCGTCCCGCACCGCCTCACAGCCAGCTCGCGAACTCCAGCAGCAGCTCCCCGTCCTGAGTGCGGCCGACCCGGCGGGCCCGCACCCCGGACTCGACCGCCCGGAACAGCGTCCAGCCGCGCAGCCGGTTCTGGTCGAGGTCGAGCGACTCCGCTAGCCGCTTCACCCGGCGGCGGGTGGTCGACGGACCGGAGGAGGTCGCGATCAGGTCCTCCACCCGGTCGCGCACCAGCCGCGCCAGGTCGAAGGCGCACTCACCGACCACCGGATCGGGACCCACGGCCAGCCACGGCATCCGCTCCCCGGCGAGGATCTTGCTCTGCCGGAGGGTGCCGTGCAGCAGCCGCTCCTCGGGCGGGGCGGCGAGCAGTTCCTCACGGGCCGCCAGCGCCGCCTCGACCAGCGGTGCCGTCTCGGGATCGGCCTTCGCGCCTGCGCGCATCGCCTCGGCCTGCCGGCCGGTCCGTGCGGCCACCGTCTCGTACGAGTGCCCGGCGGGGGGCTCCACCCACAGCCGCCGCAGTGTGCCCGCAGCCTCCAGCAGGGCCTTGGCCTCCGGCAGCGAACGCACGGACATCTCCGGATGCAGCCGCTCAAGAAGCAGCACACCCCGCTCGGCATCCGCGTCCAGAAGCCGTACGGCGCCGAGGCCTCCCCACTGGTCGAGAGCCGCCCGCTCGCTCTCGGGCCGGGCCCACGGCGGCGCCAGCTTCAGCACGGCAGGTGTGCCGTCGGCCCCCCGCACCAGCAGGACCAGGCTGCTGCGGCCGCCCGGCGCCTGCACCCGCTCCACGGTCACACCGCGGGCGTCAACCGTCTGCCGGACCAGTTCCGGGAGCTTCTCCAGCCACTCGGCGCCACCGTCCCGCCGCGTCTCGCCGAGCGTCCGTACGAGGCGCTGCGGCGGTTCGATAGCCATGCGCGAGTAGTTCCCTTCCAGGTCGGCTTCGCACGCGTGCGATGTGCGCGTACGCCTCAGGTCCGCTGTGTTGCCGACGCGGTGGGGGTGGCCGCCGCCCGCTCGGCGAGACCAGGGAAGGCTACGCTCTCGCCGCTCCAGCTCACCGACCGCACCGCCGCCTCCCGCAGCGCCCCGGCGGCCGTGCGCCGCCGGTCGCCGGTGGAGGCCCGGACGAGATCGGAGTACACCCCGGCCACCCGCTCCTCCAAGTCGGCGGCGAGCCGCACGGCGGCGGCGGAGTCCGGCACGGGGAAAGGCAGCGCGTACGCGGCAGCCGCGGCGTCCGGCGTGCCCCCCAGATCCCGTACGGACCGGGCCAGCTCGTCCCGCCGGGCACGGTGCGCGTCGTACGCGGCCCGTGCCTCCGCCCGCCGCGCCTGGTCGATCCGCCCGCCGACGACGCCGTAGCCGTAGACCGCCGCGTGCTCGGCGCGCAAGGCGGCCTGCAGCGCGGCGAGTTCGCCGCTCACGGGCCTCGGCGTGCTGCTGGTCGTGCTCACTTGTCGCCCTTCGTCAGCAGGTACACGTGCGCGGCCCCGGCCGCCGCCACGGACGCCATCAGCCGTGCCAGCTCACCCGGCACGTCCAGCAGCGCCCCGGCCCGCCGGTCGGCCAGGGCCCGCTCGGCGGCGGCCAGGCCGGCGAGGGCCGATCTGGGATCCGCGGGCACGGCGGACGCCGTCGGCGAGGGCGACGCGGAGGCCGAAGGGGATGCCGGGACCGGGGAGGACGCCGGTGCGCCGGGAGTGCCGCCGAATGCCTGTGCATGCTGGACGACCTCCGCCCGCAGCGGCCGCAGCCGGGCCGCCAGCTCCGGATGGGCGTCGATCACGGCCGCGTACCGCTCGGCCAGCGCCTCGCTGTCGCGGGCGGCCTGAGCACGGGCCCGGTCGGCGGCCGAGGGGCTGCCGTCCGTGGCGGTCGAGTCCGGGGCGCCGGAGCAGCCGGCAAGCAGCGCGGCGCCCGCGGTCGAGGCGAGCAGGCTCCTTCTGCGCAGAGCGGTGCGCGGGTGCGGGGGGAACGGCACGGCAGACGTCCTCGATGACCAGGTGCGAACGGATGGGCGGCCAGGGAGCGGTCGTGCGAGCCCTCGCCCGTGATCACCGTACCCGCGCCCCGCCCCTGCGTTCGCCATCGGCTCGGCAGGTCGCGGGTCCGGCCGGTGACGGCGCAGGTGGACGGCAACACCCCCCGGGACCGGATACGCTTTGACCTGACACACGACCCATCCCACAACAGCACACGCGGCCGAGGAGTCACCCGGATGAGCACCACCCAGAGCGAGAGGCTGCGAGAACTGCTGGAACCGCTCGTCGCCTCCGAGGGACTCGACCTCGAGGAGATCGCGGTGGACTCGGTCGGACGCAAGCGTGTGCTGCGCGTCGTCGTCGACTCCGACACCGGTGCCGACCTGGACCAGATCGCCGATGTGAGCCGTGCGCTCTCGGCGAAGCTCGACGAGACGGACGCGATGGGCGAGGGCGAATACACCCTCGAGGTCGGAACCCCGGGCGCGGAGCGCCTCCTCACGGAACACCGGCACTATGTGCGGGCCGCGGGCCGGCTCGTGAAGTTCCAGCTGGCCGAGGGCGGCGAGCTGGTGGCCAGGATCCTGCAGGTCGACGACGAAGGTGTCGACCTGGAAGTGCCCGGAGTGAAGGGCCGTAAGGCCACCGCCCGCAGACTCGGCTTCCCGGACATCGCCAGGGCGCGGGTCCAGGTCGAGTTCAGCCGCCAGGACGAGAAGGCCATCAAGAAGGAAGAGGAGGCGTAGCCGTGGACATCGACATGAGTGCCCTGCGGGGCTTGGTACGGGAGAAGGAGATCTCCTTCGACCTGCTTGTCGAGGCGATCGAGGCGGCCCTCCTCATCGCCTACCACCGCACCGAGGGAAGCCGTCGCCACGCGCGCGTGGAGCTCAACCGGGAGACCGGTCACGTGACCGTGTGGGCGAAGGAGGACCCCGAGGACCTGGAGGAGGGGCAGGAGGCACGCGAGTTCGACGACACCCCCTCGGGCTTCGGCCGCATTGCCGCCACCACCGCCAAGCAGGTCATCCTGCAGCGTCTGCGCGACGCCGAGGACGACGCGACGCTCGGCGAGTACGCGGGCCGCGAGGGCGACATCGTCACCGGTGTGGTCCAGCAGGGCCGCGACCCGAAGAACGTGCTCGTGGACATCGGCAAGCTGGAGGCCATCCTGCCGGTGCAGGAGCAGGTGCCGGGTGAGAGTTACGAACACGGCAAGCGGATCCGGTCGTACGTCGTCCGGGTGGCGAAGGGTGTGCGCGGCCCGTCCGTCACCCTCTCCCGCACCCACCCCAATCTGGTGAAGAAGCTCTTCGCTCTGGAGGTCCCGGAGATCGCCGACGGGTCCGTCGAGATCGCCGCGATCGCTCGCGAGGCCGGTCATCGAACGAAGATCGCGGTGCGATCCACTCGATCGGGCCTGAATGCCAAGGGCGCCTGCATCGGTCCGATGGGTGGACGTGTGCGCAATGTCATGGGCGAGCTGAACGGTGAGAAGATCGACATCGTCGACTGGTCGGACGACCCGGCCGAGATGGTGGCGAACGCGCTCTCCCCGGCCCGGGTGTCCAAGGTGGAGGTTGTGGACCTCGCGGCCCGTTCCGCGCGGGTGACGGTCCCCGACTACCAGCTGTCGCTGGCCATCGGCAAAGAGGGGCAGAACGCCCGTCTGGCCGCCCGGCTGACCGGCTGGCGGATCGACATCCGGCCCGACACCGAGCAGACCGCGGGCAAGCAGGACTGAGACGTACGGCCCCGGCCGGGAATGGATCCCGGCCGTGGGTCGCTGAGATCACGACAGTTTCATACGCGGCAACTGTTCGATTCTTGCCCCAAAGGGGTGAGGCTGCCGCGGGGAGGTAGACTTAAGCGTGTCTGGCCGGACGCATGCCCGCGTATGCCCTGAGCGCACCTGTGTGGGGTGCCGGGAGCGATCGGCCAAGATCGAACTGCTGCGCACCGTGGTGATCGAGGAACACTGTGTCCCCGATCCTCGCGGTACGCTGCCGGGCCGGGGTGCGTACATACACCCCGTGCCGGCCTGTCTTGACCTGGCGGTACGCCGCCGGGCGTTCCCGCGGGCGCTCCGCGTCCCGGGACCGCTCGAAACAAAGGCGTTGCGCGAGTACGTCGAGCAGGCAGAAAGTTGCCGGCAGCATCTTGCTGAGCAGGCAGCACCGTAAGACGTGTCGTACGGAAAACCCCGTGCGGCCTGGTACCTCGCGAGTCGAAAGCAGGTCGAGATTGCGATGAGCACTCGATGAGTACGCGATGAGTACGCCCATGAACTAGCGACGGTCCGGCCGCAACCCGGACCTCAAAGGAGCGAAGTGGCTAAGGTCCGGGTCTACGAACTCGCCAAGGAGTTCGGTGTGGAGAGCAAGGTCGTCATGGCCAAGCTCCAGGAACTCGGTGAATTCGTCCGATCGGCGTCCTCGACGATCGAGGCGCCCGTAGTACGCAAGCTGACCGACGCCTTGCAGCAGGGCAATGGCGGTGGCGCCAAGCCCGCCGCCCGCAAGGCCTCCCCGGCGAAGCCGGCCGCGCCCTCCCCGGCGCAGGCGGCCCGTCCGGCTGCCCCGCGCCCGGCGGCGCCCAAGCCGCCGGCG
>NZ_LBMW01000098.1 GCF_026168105.1 Streptomyces hygroscopicus | reverse complement strand
CCGCGCCGTCTCCTACGGCTTGACGATCTATAGAAGCTTCAGAGTCAAGCTAAGGGTTGTCCTGTAACTACCGACCAGGGTCAAATGATCTTGCTGTGGCTAGTGTGATCACGGCGTCCGAGCCGTCCTGGATAGCCGGCCGTCACGACAGCCTGGGTTGATAACCTGTGGCGATGGACGAGGCATTGGACGAGGGGCCGTTCTTTCACGGCACAAAGGCCGAGCTGCGGGTCGGAGATCACCTCACCGCCGGTTTCCGTTCCAACTACCGGCCCGAAATCGTGATGAACCACATCTACTTCACCGCGTTGCGCGACGGCGCGGGACTCGCCGCCGAACTCGCCGCAGGCGACGGAGCCCCGCGAGTGTACGTCGTCGAACCGACCGGGGAGTTCGAGAACGATCCAAACGTCACCGACAAGAAGTTCCCTGGCAACCCCACCCGCTCCTATCGCAGCAGGGAACCGCTCCGGATCGTTGGCGAGGTCACCGACTGGACGCGACAGACACCCGAAGCTCTCCAGGTGTGGCGAGACCGGCTGGCTGCAATCCTCATGGATGACCGCGCCGAAATCATCAACTAAGGATCGTTCCTCAACTACTGGGCCACGGTGAGATGATCTTGCTGTGGCTGGGGTGATCAAGAAGTCCGCCGCGGACCGCGTTATCGCCCAGCTCGGGCCGCTACTCGCGCTCCAACCGCGTCAGCGGTTCCGCAAGGACACCGTGCTCATCGTGGACGGCACCCTGGTCCCTACCCGCGACCACACGATTGCCGAGCAGTCCAAGAACTACCGGTACTCCACCAACCATCAGGTCGTCATCGACGCCGACAGCCGCTTGGTCGTTGTGGTCGGCCGGCCCCTGCCCGGCAACCGCAATGACTGCAAGGCATGGGAGGAATCCGGCGCCAAGGACGCAGTCGGCAACACGATGACGATCGCGGACGGCGGTTATCCGGGCACCGGCCTGGTCATGCCCCACCGCCGCCGCACGGGTGAGGAACTGCCCGACTGGAAAGTCGCACACAACACCTCCCACAAGCAGGTCAGAGCCCGCGTCGAGCACGTCTTCGCCCGCATGAAGTGCTGGAAGATCCTGCGGGACTGCCGCCTCAAGGGAGAAGGAGTTCACCACGCCATGCGCGGCGTCGCCCGCCTGCACAACCTAAACCTCACCGGACAGACAACGCGTCCCCGCAGCGGCCGTCCGCACCCTCACCACGCCGAAGATCATTTACGGGACAACCCTTGGCTGCCGAATCAACAACTTGACGACGCCACGCGGTGAGCCGGTGCGAGAAGGGCCGGTTCAGCCGGTGACGCGGAGCTCGACGAGGATGGAGGGCTTGCCGGTGGTGACCGACTCGCCGATGGGTTTGTAGTCGTTCTTCGCGGCTTCGACGACGGTTTCCTTCTCGCCGTTTTTGACCTTGGCCTCGACGGGGTGGTCCTGGGTCCAGATGCCGTAGGCATCGGGCAGCTCCAGGGTCAGCTCGCCCTGCTTGCCGCTGACCGCGAAGCAGAACTGCTTCTGGGCGGTCCGCGATTCCACCATGATCGCGTGGGTGGACTTGCAGTCGGTCAGCAGGATGTGCCCGTCACCCCGCTTGAGCAGGATCTGCTTCTCCTGGAAGATCTTCGCCGCTCCCGGGTAGGCGAAGTCCTCCACAGCCGAGGGCATCGTGTCATCGGACGAAGTGGCCGTGGGGGAGGCGGTGGGCGAGGGATCCCCCGGGGCGGCGTGTGCGGCGGTCAGGGTCGCCACTGCGGCGCTGATCGCCAGTGCCCCGGCAACGCCCGCCATGATGAGCCTTCGGCCAGTGGGTATCAAAGTGCTTCCTTCCCCCGTGGTGGTACGGCACAGCCGTGAAGTACCTGTGAGCTTCGCGTGCCTGGTGTGTGCATAGGATGCTACTGGCACGTCGTCAGAACTACTGCGGCAGGCCGCAGATGACGGTGTGGCGGGCAGTGCGCTCGATGCGACGACAAGGTCGCTCTGCTGTAGCGGTCACTGCTTTCTGCCGACGGGTGTGCAGCCCTCGACCAGCTGCTCCCGTATATCTGCCGACCTATGACAGATCTCACATATTTCTCAGGGGGAATGGGCCTGTGAAGCGGCCTTTGCGCTCACCAGGAGCGCCATCCAAGAACACCACGGCAGGAGGCTCGGATTGGATACCGGGCCTGCGCGGCGCGTGCGCCGTCCTGCTGCCGATCACGCTCGCCGTCGGCCTGCTCGGCGCCGGGCCGGCCTCCGCGGACGATGACTCCAACACGCTGTCCGACCGCGCTCTGGTCGTCGACTTGTGGAGGACCGGCGGCGCGGGTGTCAAGACGGCGGCGGAGAAGGCCCTTACGGGTTCGGACGACGACGTGAAGGCGTTCCTTGCCGAGCGGGACAGCATCCAGAACGACGATGACCGCGTCGATGCCAGCCGCATCGTCAACGTCGGCGGTCCTGCTGTGCAGGAGGCGGCCAAGAACGCGCTGAAGTCCCCCGACGCGGGTGCCGTGCGCGCTTTCCTCATGGGGGGCTGGAAGGCCCCGCTGCAGGAGGACCAGCGGGTGGAGGCCTCGCGGGTCATCAACTTCGGTGGCCCGGGGGTGAAGCAGGCCGGCATGGCGGCTCTGAAGGGCAGCCCGGATGATGTCGCGCAGTTCTTGAAGGCCGGTCAGTACGAGGCGCGGGAGACCGACGACCGGGTCGAGGTCTCGCAGATCATCAATGATGGCGGGCCGGCGGTGAAGGCAGCCGGCAAACTCGCCCTGCAGGGCACCCCGGACGATGTGGTGGAGTTCCTGGAGGTCGGGCAGTTCGTGGCCCGCAACAAGGACCAGGAACACGCCACCATCCAGCAGCTCACCGACCAGGCGCAGAAAGCCGGGGTGCGGGCGCAGGCCGCGACCGAGGCCGCCAGGGCGGCATCCGCACGGGCCAAGGCGGCGTCCGCTCTGGCCAAGGAGGACGCGCAGCGGGCAGCAAAGGAGACCCAAGCCGCGAAGGGCGACTCCGAGTTGGCCGCGGCGCGGGCACGGCAGGCGGCGGATGCCGCGCGATCCGCTGCTGGTGCTGCGCAGGAGGCCATCGGTGCGGCGAACGCGGCGAACGAGTCCGCTCGGGTCGCTGCCGCTGCCGCCGCGCAGACCGCCAGTGCCGCTGCGGCCGCGGCGGATGCCGCCTCGCGGGCCTACAACGCCGCCACGGCTGCGGCCGGTGATGCGGGCAAGGCCCAGGACGCGAAGAACGCCGCGGCCAACGCACGGGCGACGGCACTGCTTGCCGCCAAGTCGGCGCAGGCGGCCCAGGCGGCCGGGGACGCCTCCCGGGCCGCAAAGGCCGCCGCCGCGGACTCGCTGTCCGCGAGCGCGGACGCCAATGCCGCTGCGGACGCGGCGGATGAGGCGAACACCGCTGCGGACGCGGCTGGGGTGCACTCCGAGGAGGCCGCGCAGGCGGCTGCGGAGACCCGCCGGCACGCGGCGGAGGCCAACCGGGCGGCCAACGCCGCCCAAGGGCTGGCCGAGGAGTCCGCGGATGCCGCCTACGCCGCACGGGACGCGGCCAATTCCGCCGCCGACCATGCCAACAAGGCGGCAGACGCCGCAGAGGACGCGGCCAAGCACGCCGGTCAGGCGGCGGACGCCGCCAAACAGGCCGACCAGCATGCCGACGCCGCCAAGAAGGCCGCCGATACCGCCGACCTGGCGGTGGCGACCGCCAAGAAGGTGTACGACATCGCCCGCAAGAGCGAGGCCGAAGACCTCACCACCCGCACCAACGCCGCGATCGAACGCGCCAGGACCCGCAAGGACCAGACCGACGAGCTCACTTCCCAAGCCGCCGCCAACCTGGCGGACGCCCGGGGCCTGGACGACACCGCGCAAGCCCTGGCCGCCCAGGCCGCCGGGCCCGATGCGGACACCAAAGCCCTCGCTGTCAAGGGCCGCGAGCTTGCCCTGAAGGCACTCAAGGACCTGGGCCCCTTCAGTCAGGAAGCGGCCACCCGGGCCCTGTCCGGCACCGACGACGACGTCATCGAATACCTGCGCACCGGCTGGCACGACGCCAAGACGCAGGAGATCCGCGAGAAGGTCTTCGAACTCAGCACCGACAGCCCCTACGAGGTCGTGCGCACCGCCGCCACCGACGCGCTCAAGGGCAGCGACCAGCAGATCGCCGACTTCTACACCACCGGCCAGTACACGGTGGCCGACACCGACCTGCGGGTGACGGTCTCCCAGCTCAACAACGCCGGCGGTCCCGGTGTCAAGGAAGCCTCCAAGGCCGCCCTGGCCGCCAACGACCCCCGGACGCTGGCCGCCTTCATCGCC
This sequence comes from Streptomyces hygroscopicus, assembly GCF_026168105.1. Taxonomy (GTDB): domain Bacteria; phylum Actinomycetota; class Actinomycetes; order Streptomycetales; family Streptomycetaceae; genus Streptomyces; species Streptomyces hygroscopicus_D. The sequence goes on along the minus strand of NZ_LBMW01000098.1, from coordinate 6,032 downwards.
AACGGCCAGTACGGCCCCCGCAATGACGACGAACGCGTCGCCGCCTCCAAGCTGGTCAACGACGGCGGCCCGGAGGTCAAGGCAGCCGCCAAGATCGCCCTGTCCGGCCCCGCCGACGAACTGCACGACTTCCTCCAGGTCGGCCAGTACATGGCCGACCGCAAGGACAAACTCGCCGCCACCCACAACGCCCAGATGCAGCGCCTGATCGCCGAAGCATCCGGCATCGCCGCCAAGGCCCGCCAGAACAGCTGGCTCGCCGCCAAGGCCGCAGCCGACGCCCACAAGGCCGCAGCCGACGCCCAGAAAGCAGCCGCCCAGGCAGCCAACTCGTACAAGCAGGCCCAGGGCTACGCCCACGACGCCGACGTCGCCGCCACCAGCGCCGAGAACTCCGCCCACCAGGCCGCACAGTCCGCAGCCACCGCCCGCAACGCCGCCGACGCCGCCGACCGCGACGCCGACAACGCCACCGAATCCGCCGCCCAGGCCGAGTTCAACGTCAACTACGCCCGCACCTCCGCCCAGCAGGCCAATCAGTCGGCAGCCGACGCCCACGACTCCGCCGTGGCAGCCGGCAAGAGTGCCCAGGAAGCCCAAGCCCAGGCCACGCAGGCCTGGCAGATCACGATGGACAAGCGCCGGGCCGAGGAAGCCGACGCCCGACGCAAGGCCGAAGAGGCACGCAAGGCCGAAGCAGAGGCGAAGAAGAAGAAGCCCAGAGTCTGCACCCCCAGCCCCAACCACGAAATCGCAGGATTCCTGCCCTGCGCACTCGCCCCCGGCGACTTCGTCATCGACACCACCCCACCCGACCCGACCCTGACCGCCATCACCTGGGAACTCCTCGGCCTCAACGACATCAAGGACTGCATCAAGAACCCCACCCTCGGCAAATGCGCCTCCGCCGCCATGGTCGTCATCCCCGCCGCCGGCGAACTCAAGGCAGCCAAGAAGGTCGAGGAGGGAGTCGAAGCCGCTGTCGAAGCCTCGCGGGTCGCTAAACTCGGGAAGGCGAAGGATATTCTCCTGCCCGAGGGAAAGCCTCTGGGGTACGAGGACAGCAAGGGTGTGCAAATCGTTACCCCGGAAGAACTCCAGAAGATGGCCCACGACATTCGGCAGCAGTTCGGTGACCCGGACAGGGTCAAGGAGGTGGCCGGGAAAGGTACGGTCGAGATCTGGGAGTTCGAAGGCGGCAATGTAAACTACCGCAACTTCAGCAGTTCGGGCGGCCAGAGCGACTACACAATCGACCTCACCGGGGACGTGGGGAAGGAGCTCGGGTTCAAGCGGTACCATGCGAAGCACTAGGAGGATTCGGATGCTGTCGGCTGAGGCGTACGGCGAGGAGCTCGACTATCTCGTGAATTACGCACGCGAGTCACTGGTCTACTTCGACATCGTTCGGGACGCCGCCGAAAATATCGCCGGATCGGGAAGTACGGAATCCCAGATTCAGCAAGCCACTCTGAAACTCATCTCAGATATGATCGAACGGGGAGTGAAGGTTGGGGATCCGAGCTCCAATTCCGACGAGGATCTCACCCCGTGGAATATGCCCAAAGGTGAGGTGTTGAATCGCATTACCAAAGAAATGGCAATGCGTGATGACCCGAGTGATTTCATCGACATCTGCTGGTTCAGATCCGGCTGACCGCGAATGAAGAATTGGCCTTGACCGCAGCACGCTGCGGTCAAGGCCAATTCCGGTTCCGGCTTGTCCACGGCGACCCCACCCGTAGACAGTCGAGGAACCCGGCACCACGAGCAGCCTCTCCCAGGTGGCCCTTCGGAGCCGGCGCACGATCTCCGCGATGTCCGCGGCAGGCCCTGGTGAGCGCTGCATCGGCGCAGTGGGAGATCACCTCCACCGGGTACCGGTGCCCCCTGTACGACAGCGGTGCGCTCCCCGCCGACGATCCCCCTCCATCACAATCAACCCGAAGATCATTCCACGCCTTCAGCCAACGTGACAGTGCCTTGTACGTCGCGCGGGCGGCGGCGTCGTTGTCCTCGCAGTGGGCGTAGAAGGAGCGGACGGCGGAGACGCGGCCGCGGAAGGAGCCGATCGGGGCAGGCCAGTCCCGAGGCACAGGCTCCAGCCGCATGAGAGGGGAGGAAGCCCCTTGAGCTGCTCGGCGCACCCGTCATCCGCCCGATGGTCTCATCGGGCGGATGACGCTGTTTCGGGCTCAAGGCGGTCAGGAGGCGCTGCGCCAGGTGTTGGTGGCCCAGAGTGCGCCGCCCGCCGTCGGCCCGCCGCCGCTCTTGTAGATCACCAAGTTGCCGTCATCCTGCATGATCGCGCAGGCGCCGGGATGACCGTACGTCTTGGTGGACCAGAGCGCTCCGCCCGTGTTGGAGCCGCCGCCCTGGCGGTAGACGACGAGGTTTCCGTCGCTCTGCATGACCGCGTAGGCGCCGGGATGACCGTAAGTCCTGGTGGACCAGATGGCCGCGCCGTCCCGTTTGCGGTACATGACGAGGTTGCCGTCGGGCTGCATGACCAGGAAGGTGTGCTGCCCCTGCGTCCACCAGGTGGGCTGCAGGCTCTGGCCGGAGCGGATGGTCTGAGGCATCGCTTTCGAGCCGCTGGACCACAGCGTGTAGTCGGTGGTGGCCTGGCGGTGGACGACGAGGTTCCCGTCGCCCTGGAGGTCGGCGTATCCACCGGTGTGGCCGTAGGTGTGCGTGGACCACAGCGCGCCGCCGGTGCCCGGGCCGCCGCCCTGGCGGTAGACGACGAGGTTTCCGTCGCTCTGCATGACCGCGTAGGCGCCGGGATGGCCGTGGGTCTTGGTGGACCAGATGGCCGGTGCCCCGTTGCCACCTGCCCTGAGGTAGGCCACCAGGTTGCCGTCGCTCTGCATGACCAGCCTCATGCTGCTGCTGGTGATGCTCTGACCGGGGTTCAGGCGCTGGCCCGGCAGCATGAGGTTGCCGGACCCGGTGGAGGCGGGGATGTGCGGGTCGACGATGTGGATGTTGTTGTGCGCGTCGAGGTATGCGACCCCGCCGCCGCTGTACCGGTCCACCGTCCACGTCACGCGCCGGTCGTCGGTGACGGGGCCGACCGGCAGATCGGCCAGATCGCTGGTGACGGCCGTGCCGGTGTGGACGTCGGTCAACTCCAGCTTCCCGGCGGTCGTGTCGTGCTCGACGACAAAGCCGTCGCCAAGTTGCGCGGGCCCTGACGACGCAACGGAGACCTCGGTGTTCTGGGTCAGGTCGTAGACCCCGGCCGGGCCGGAGGTCCCGCACGACCAGTAGATCCACCGGCCTGCGGCGACCTGTAGTTCGCTGGGGACGCACGGAGCCCCGGTGTTGACGGTCCGCATCGTCTTCTGGCTCGTCAGCTCGATCGCGTCGATCGCCCCAGCGGTGGTGGGGTTCGCGGCCCACAGAGTGGACTCCGACAGGGCCGCCCCGGTGGCTGGGCGCGTGAACAGCACCTTGGAGGCGCTGCTCAGCGTCGTGTCACCGATGTACTGCTTCCCGGTGGAACTGCTGTCATAGACGACGTACCGGCCGTCGGAGTCGACGAGGCTGCCGCCCATTGCGTTGGGAGATACCTCGGAATAGGCGTTGCCGTCCTGGACCGACACCATGTCACCGGAAACCAACTGAGAGATCCGGCCGTCGCCGGTACCCATCTGCGGCGCGCAGTAAGTGGCCGAGGTGCAGTCGCTCGGTTCGAGGGCCGACCCGAACGCCGTGTGCGGTCCGTAGGACGGCGTGCTCCCGAGCTGAATGGTCCGGGCGAAGACGTTCCCGGCCGGTTCCCCGCCGTTCTCGATCGTGGTGAGCTGGCCGTCGGCCAGGGATATTCCGCCGATGGGTGCGGGACCTCCCGGATCGGGATACACAACGGTCTGCGTCGGTGTTCCGTCCGGGCCGGACGTCACCTGACGGGCGCCCCAGTCGGCCAGCGAGGACCCGCCGAGTGCGACGGCACCGTTGGGGGCGGGAGCGAGCGTGTCGATGTACACGTGGTCGATGATCGGGCTGGGCGTTCCGCCGGTCAGCGGCATCTGGTACAAGGGGGCACCCAACTCGTGGTCGGTCGGGTCCGGGTAGTTGAACCAGTTGTAGATGATCAGCAGCTTGTCGCCGGTGATCGCGAGATGGCGCACGCCCGTCTGATAGCTGCCGGACGTGGAGCTGGTCGTCAGCGGGATCTGGACGGTGGTCTCAGACCCGGTGAGGTCGGACCGGGACAGCAGATGAAGACTTGTGTAACCGTTCAGGTACCACCCGACGTACTTGTCGCTCATCACCGCGCTGACACCACGGGGCACGGAGCCGAAGATCGGCGTCAGCTGAGCGCTTGCCAGGTCCACCAGGCCGAGACGGGTGCCCGTGCCGTCGTTGTACTCCACGACCACAGAGTTGGCGTCCCCAGCCATCAGCGTCGGTGCGCCGACCGGCGCGGCAGGCCAGCCGGTGACAGGGGTGTCCGTCAGCTGCCCGCTCACCATGCCGAGGATGTGGACGGAGAAGGTTCCGTCCGCCGCCTTTGAATACGTGATGACATGTGAACCGAAGGTTCCCACGTAGACCTGCCCGCTGGGCCGGACGATCGTGGTCACCGTGCCGGTGTCCATGTCCTGAAGCTGGACGCCGGTAGTCGTGTAGCTGGCGACGACGTCGGAGCCTCCTCCCGCCCCACCTGGCCAGGACCGGTGAGCCCCCGGCACAGGAGTATCGGGGCCTCCTGAATACGACGTCCAGACGTCGGCGGACCTTCCCGACGGCCGGTGCAGGAACCCGCCGGGCCCCGCGAAATAGACCAGGTCCTGCGGCGGAGCGTAGGACATGGCCGCCGGAATGACCGTCTCGGCCGACGGGGCCGCAAACGCCACAGGCGCGGTGAAGCAGGCAAAGCCCGAGACCATGGTGAAAGCGGCAGCCACGGCTATCGAGCCATGTATGAGCGGGCGTTGAGCCACCCGGGTCCTCCAGTACGAGGTCGTGGAGCATGGCGAACGCCAGCCCCGGGACGGGAGGGCCACCGCGCTCCGGCAGGGCGAACCGGTGTGCCGGCGCCCGGCTTGCTCCACCCCATGCGAAACGACCGGAGCATAGCCACCACTAACGATCAAGGAGAAGATGTGAATGGCCATCACAAGGTAAGGAATCGCTAAAGTGCGAGCGGTCACGAGTTCACGCTCCGTCCGCTGCACCACCGCGAATGCCGTCCGCGTTGCGTGTGGTGCGAGTTCGCGCTGCCTGCCTGACCCGGCAACGACAGGGGGCTGGCCAACCAACCCCCGTTCGCAGAACGTGCGTGCGCAGCATCCGTATGCTCCGGGCATGAAATTCTTCCGGCGCCGCGACCGAACTGACGCCGGGCAGAAGACGATGTCCCCCTTGGTCAAGGCCGTGGCCCTGTTCAAGGCTGGGCGCTATGCCGAGGCGGAGACCGACCCTGTGCAGTGGCCCGGTCCGATAAGGGTACTTACGGGTGTAGTCCAGTCCACGAGCTGTGAGCTTAGGTCGAACGCGCGCACTCGCACCATGAGTGCCCAGCGTGCTGCCCGCAGGCGGGCGTGAAGTTTCCCCGTGATGTTGGGGACACTCGATCGCTGTGCCGCGAGGGCGTGTTGGTGCCGTTGCCTGGTAGACAGTGTCTTGGTCCAGTTGACGCAGTGCTGCCAGGCAGGCTCTGCGAGCTGTACGCGAGCCCGTTCACGGCATTTGGTGTCGCGGACCAGGACGGCCGCCGGGGGCCAACGCCGACTCGACGCACGCGCCGGCACTGCGGCAGCTCGGCATCGAATGGGCACAGCTGCGGAGCCCTCACCCAGCCCCAGGGTGCCAGCAGCCGATGAAAACGGGGAAGGGCCCGGCTGCTGCCGGACCCTTCGATCGTAGCGGGGGCGGGATTTGAACCACGCGACCTAATTCCTTTCCAAGGATCCCCGAGGCGTCGGATCGAGGCACCGGGGTGTTCGAGCGGGGAGGGCCGTCACGCCTGTGAAGAGCTGGGCTTATGAAGCCTCTCGTTAGAGCGTGCGGGCGGTCCTCTT
>NZ_LBMW01000062.1 GCF_026168105.1 Streptomyces hygroscopicus | reverse complement strand
GTCCTCACCCGATCCCACCGGGCACGGCACCACGACGACGTCCGGCTCGCCTGTCGACTCGCGCAGTGCGTCGAAGTCCGCGAAGGCCTCGGTTACGAGCTCGTCCTCGGCGGGAGGCAGTACGACCGGCGTCCACTCCAGCCCGAACAGCGAGTCGCCGTCACCGGCGCCGCGCAGCTGCTCCGGCGGTACGGCGCGCAGTGTCAGCGAGTCGACCGAGGCCACCGGATCACCGGCGCCGTCGGCCACGGCCAGCGTCACCGAATCGGCGCCCTTGCGCGACAGTTTCACCCGGACCATGGCCGCGCCTGCCGCCTGGACGACGACACCGGACCATGCGAACGGCAGCTGAGGACCGTCGGCCAGGGAGACCAGCCCGCCGGCGGCCAGGGCGTGCAGTGCGGCGTCCAGCAGCGCCGGGTGAACAGCGAACGAAGCCGCGTCGGCACTCACGTCCTCCGGCAGCTCGGCCTCCGCGAAGACGTCGTCCCCGCCGCGCCAAACAGACCGCAGGCCCTGGAAGACCGGACCGTACTCAAGACCGGCTCCGGCCAAGTCCTCGTAGAACGCCATCAGATCGACGGCCTGCGCACCCGCAGGCGGCCACGCGCCCACGGCAGCCGGTGATACCTCCGCCGACGACAGCACGCCCGCCGCGTGCCGCACCCACGAACCGTCCCCCACGCGCGAATGAACACTCAGCTGCCGTCGGCCGGATCCATCCTCAGCACCGACCGACACCTGCAGGGTGACACCAACGTGCTCAGGCACCACCAGGGGCATCTCCAGGGTGAGTTCCGCGACCTGCCCGCAGCCGACCTCGTCGCCCGCTCGTACGGCCAGCTCGACGAAGGCGGTGCCGGGCAAGAGGACCTTCCCGTTCACGGCGTGGTCGGCGAGCCACGGGTGAGTGTCGAGGGAGATCAGCCCGGTCAGCAGAACGCCGTCGCTGTCGGCGGTGGCGATCGCTGCACCGAGCAGCGGGTGGTCCGCCGGCCCCAGACCGGCGGCCCGGACGTCGCCGGGTGCCTGAGGCACGTCGAGCCAGTAACGCCCGTACTGGAAGGGGTAGGTGGGCAGGTCGACTGTCCGCGCGCCGGGGAAGAACGCGTGCCAGTCCGGGGAAGCTCCGTGCACGTGGAGCTGTCCGACCGCGGTGACGACGGCCTGCGGCTCGGGACGTTCAGCACGAAGCACCGGGACGGTGAACGCGTCCTCCACACAGCCTTGGACAAGCGCACTCAGTACACCGCCGGGACCGATCTCCACGAAGGTGGTCACACCCGACTCGTGCAGAGTCCGCACACCGTCGGCGAAACGCACCGCCTCACGGACATGACGCACCCAGTACTCGGCCGTGCAAGGCTCCGCCAGCCGCCCCGTCAGGGTCGAAACCAAGGGAATCGTGGGCTCATTGAACGTCAGCCCGCGGACGGCCGCGCGGAACTCCTCCAGCATCGGATCCATCAGCGGCGAGTGGAAGGCGTGACTCACCTTCAGCCGGGACGTCCTACGCCCCTGCTGCGCAAAGAGCTCAGCGATCTCGGTCACCGCTTCATCGGTACCCGAGATCACCACCGACTGCGAGCTGTTCACCGCCGCGATACCGACGCTCTCGGTGAGGTGCGGCAGGACTTCCTCCTCGGTGGCCTGCACCGCCACCATCGCCCCGCCTGCGGGCAGCGCCTGCATCAGCGCGGCACGCGCCGACACCAGCTTCGCCGCATCCGGAAGCGACAGCACCCCGGCCACATACGCGGCCGCGACCTCACCCACCGAGTGACCCGCCACATAATCCGGCCGAACACCCCACGATTCGAGGAGCCGGAACAACGCCACCTCGATCGCGAACAACGCGGGCTGCGTGCACCCGGTCTGATGCAACTCCTCCGCGTCGACATCGACCGGCGCGTCCAGCAGCGCACACACCTCGTCGTACGCCTCCGCGAACACCGGGAACGCCGCATACAACTCCCGTCCCATCCCCAGACGCTGCGAACCCTGACCGGAGAAAAGGAAACCGGTCTTGCCCCCGGCCGGGCGCCCCACCACCACGTTCGCCGACGGAGTGCCCGCGGCCAAGTCCCCCAGACCACGCACAAGCTCCTCACCGCTCTCCCCCACCACCACAGCCCGGTGCTCCAGCACCGACCGCGTCGTGGCCAGCGAGAACCCCACATCGATCGGCGACACCTCACCATCGATGAAGGACAGCAGCTTGGCCGCCTGCGCCCGCAACGCCTCATCACCCTTCGCCGACAGCACCCACGGCACCGGTCCCGCAACCGCCTGGCGGGCGGGCTCCTCGCTCGTCGGGACGTGCTCGACGATCACGTGAGCATTCGTACCGCTGACGCCGAAGGACGAGATGCCCGCGCGGCGTGCACGGTCCGTCTCCCAGTCGACGGCCTCGGTCAGCAACCGCACCGTACCCGCCGACCAGTCCACATGCGGCGTCGGCTCGTCCACATGCAACGTGCGCGGCAGCACACCATGACGCATCGCCATGACCATCTTGATGACGCCCGCAACACCCGCAGCAGCCTGCGTATGACCAATGTTCGACTTCAACGACCCCAGCCACAACGGCTGCCCCTCCGGCCGCCGCCGACCATACGTGGCAATGACGGCCTGCGCCTCGATCGGATCACCCAGCCTGGTACCCGTACCGTGCGCCTCCACCACATCCACATCCGCCGCCGACAACCCGGCGCACTCCAGCGCCTGCCGGATCACCCGCTGCTGCGAAGGACCGTTCGGCGCCGTCAGACCATTCGACGCACCGTCCTGATTGACCGCCGACCCCCGGACCACAGCCAGCACCCGATGCCCGTTACGGCGTGCGTCGGAGAGCCGTTCCACGAGCAGCATCCCCGCACCCTCGGCCCAACCCGTACCGTCCGCACCAGCAGCGAACGCCCTGCACCGCCCGTCCGCCGACAGACCACGCTGACGGCTGAACTCCACGAAGACCGCCGGGCCGGCCATCACCGTGACACCGCCGACGAGAGCCATCGAGCACTCGCCGTTGCGCAGCGACTGGGCCGCCAGGTGCAGGGCCACGAGCGACGACGAACACGCCGTGTCGACGGTGACCGCCGGGCCCTCAAGACCGAAGGTGTAGGAGACGCGGCCCGAAGCGATACTGCCCGCGCTGCCGTTGACGAGGTAGCCCTCAAGGCCCGCTGGTGAGGTGCGCACCCGCCCGCCGTAGTCGTGGTACATCACCCCGGCGAACACCCCGGTCCGGCTGCCGCGCACCGAGGCCGGATCGATCCCCGCCCGCTCGAACGCCTCCCACGAAGTCTCCAGCAGCAGCCGCTGCTGCGGGTCCATCGCCAGCGCCTCCCTCGGCGAGATCCCGAAGAACTCCGCGTCGAACTCGGCCGCTTCGTGCAGGAAGCCGCCTTCGCGGGTGTAGCTGGTGCCCCACTGGTCGGGGTCCGGATCGTAGAGGCTCTCCACGTCCCAGCCCCGGTCCTCGGGAAACCCGGAAATCGCGTCACGGCCGTCGAACACCAACCGCCACAAGTCCTCGGGCGACCGCACCCCACCGGGATACCGGCAGGCCATCCCCACGATCGCGATCGGCTCGTCCGCCGCGGCCACGGTGACGACCGCGGCCTCGGACTCCTCCTGGACACCCAGGGTCTCGGCCAGCAGAAAGCGGGAGAGGGCGACGGGCGTCGGGTAGTCGAAGATCAGCGTGGCGGGGAGGCGCAGACCGACGGCCTCGTTCAGTCGGTTGCGCAGTTCGACGGCGGTCAGCGAGTCGAAGCCGATGTCCTTGAACGAGTCGTCCGAGCCGACCGATTGAGCGTCGGCGTGCCCGAGCACGGCGGCCACCTCGGTACGCACCAGGTCCAGCACCGTCTGCTCGCGCTCGGCCTCGGCCAGCCCGGCCAGCCGCTGTCCCAAGGAGGACGAGGCCGCTTTGACCGCCGCTGCGGTGCGCCGGGCCGGGGCGACCCGGACCAGGCCGCGCAGTACGGACGGTACGGGCTGTCCCTGTCCGTCCCGGAAGGCGGAGGTGTCGAGCCGGATCGGAACGACGGTCGCGCGCCCGGAGGCGAGGCCCGTGTCGAACATCCGCAGGCCCTCTGCCGTCGGGATCGCGGCCAGCCCCATGCGCTTGATGCGTGTGAGATCGGTGTGGTCGAGGCTGCCGGTCATCGCGCTGTCGCTGTCCCGCGCCCACAGGCCCCAGGCCAGCGAAGTGGCGGGCAGCCCACGGTCCCGGCGGTGCTCGGCGAGGGCGTCGAGGAAGGTGTTGGCGGCGGCGTAGTTGCCCTGGCCCGGCGTGCCAAGGGTGCCCGCCACCGAGGAGAAGAGCACGAACGCGGACAGGTCACCCGCGAGTTCGTGCAGGTTCAGCGCCGCGTCGACCTTGGGACGGAACACGTCGTCCAGGCGCTGGGGCGTCAGCGCGCCGATGATTCCGTCGTCCAGGACGCCGGCCGTGTGGACGACTGCGGACATCCGTCGGCCGGCGAGGAGTTCACGGACAGCGTCGCGATCGGCCACGTCGCAGGCAGCCCAGGTGACGTCGGCGCCCTGCGTGCTCAGCTCGGCGGCGAGTTCGGCAGCACCGGGTGCGTCCCCGCCCCGGCGGCTGACCAGAAGCAGGCTGCGCACGCCGTGTCGTGCGACGAGATGCCGGGCGACGAGCCGTCCCAGCCCGCCCGACGCCCCGGTCAACAGCACGGTCCCGGAACCGAGTTCGGGGAGCTCCGGCTCCGTGTCCGGCACCGCGATACGGGCCAGTCGCGGCACCCGGACCTCGCCCTCGCGCACCTCGGCCTGCGGCTCACCGGAGGCAAGCAGGCCGGGCAGCAACCCGACGAGGTCGGCGCTCTCGTCGGCTGCGACGAGCACGAAACGGCCCGGGTTCTCGCTCTGGGCGGAGCGCAACAGCCCACGCACTGCCGACTGGTTCAGGTCCCAGGCGCGCGTCACCAGCACAAGACGCGACGGACGATCCTCGGCCAGCCACCACTGCACCAGTTCCAGCACGGAGTTGGCGACCTCGCGGACCCGGGCGACGGTGTCCGCACCGGTTCCCGTCGGGCACGGCACGACCGAGGCGTCGGCGTCCGGCACCGGGTCCGCGGCCCGCAGCGCTGCGATGTCCTCGTACGTCTCGATCCTGGTGCCGTCCGCGGCGGACGGCAGGGCGAGCGGCGTCCACTCCAGGCCGAACAGCGAGTCGCCGTCCCCGGAACCGCCGCGCAACTTCCCGGCTGAGACCGGGCGCAGGGTCAGCGAATCGATGCGCGCGACCGGCCCTCCGGTGCCGTCGGCCAGTTCCAGCGAGACCGTGGTGGTGCCTGCGCGCGAAACTTTCACGCGCAGGGTGGCAGCCCCGGTGGCGGTCAGGCGTACGCCGCTCCAGGCGAACGGCAGCAGCCCGTGCCCGGTCCCGGCCTCGGGTTCGACCGCGCCCAGCCACACCGTGTGCAGGGCCGCGTCGAACAGCGCGGGGTGCAGTCCGTACGCACCCGCGCCCGCACGCTCCGCCTCGGGCAGTTCCACCTCGGCGAAGAAGTCGTCTCCGCTGCGCCACGCGGCGCGCAACCCCTGAAAGGCGGGGCCGTAGTCGAGAGCCATGCCCGCGAGTCGCTCGTAGAGGCCGTCGACGTCGACCGGCTCCGCACCCGCGGGCGGCCACGTGGCGAGCGAGCCGTCCACCGGGCCCGCGGCGACGGACAACCAGCCGGAGGCGTGCCGCACCCAGGTCCGTTCGGCCCCGTACGCGTCCTCGTCGTCGATGCGCGAGTGCACGGTCAGCGGCCTGCGGCCCGAGTCGTCGGCGGCGCCGACACTCACCTGCAGAGCGACGCCTCCGCGCTCGGGCACGGGCAGCGGCGCCTCGAGCGTCAGCTCCTCCAACAGGTCACAGCCCACGGCGTCGGCCGCGGTGAGGGCCAGCTCGACGAACGCGGTACCCGGCAGCAGGACGAACCCGTTCACCGTGTGATCCGCCAGCCACGGGTGCGTGTGCAACGAGAGTCGGCCGGTGAGCAGTTGCCGCTCACCATCGGCCAGCGACACGGTGGCACCGAGCAGGGGGTGTCGGGCCTCGCCCTGACCCACGGCACGCATGTCGCCGACCGAGGCGGGGGCGTCGAGCCAGTAGCGTTCACGCTGGAAGGCGTAGGTGGGCAGGTCGACTGTCCGCGCGCCGGGGAAGAACGCGTGCCAGTCCGGGGAAACTCCGTTCACGTGCAGCTTGGCGAGCGCGGTGACGACGGCTTGCGGCTCCGGGCGGTCGGCACGAAGCACCGGGACGGTGAACGCGTCCTCCACACAGCCTTGGACAAGCGCACTCAGGACACCGCCGGGACCGATCTCCACGAAGGTGGTCACACCCGACTCGTGCAGAGTCCGCACACCGTCGGCGAAACGCACCGCCTCACGGACATGACGCACCCAGTACTCCGCCGTGCAAGGCTCCGCCAGACGGCCCGTCAGGGTCGAAACCAAGGGAATCGTGGGCTCGTTGAACGTCAGCCCCCGGACGATCTCACGGAACTCCTCCAGCATCGGATCCATCAGCGGCGAGTGGAACGCGTGACTCACCTTCAGCCGGGACGTCCTACGCCCCTGCCGCGCGAACGCTTCCGCAATCGCAACCACGGCCTCCTCAACCCCGGAAACAACCACCGACCAAGGACCATTGACAGCCGCGACACCCACACTCTCGGTGAGATGCGGCAACACCTCCTCCTCCGTCGCCTGCACCGCCACCATCGCCCCACCGACCGGCAGAGCCTGCATCAGCGCAGCACGCGCCGACACCAGCTTCGCCGCATCCGGAAGCGACAGCACCCCGGCCACATGCGCGGCCGCGATCTCGCCAACGGAGTGACCCGCCACATAGTCCGGCCGAACACCCCACGATTCGAGGAGCCGGAACAACGCCACCTCAATGGCGAACAACGCGGGCTGCGTGCACCCGGTCCGATGCAACTCCTCCGCGTCGACATCGACCGGCGCGTCCAGATACGCACACACCTCGTCGTACGCCCCCGCGAACACCGGGAACGCCGCATACAACTCCCGGCCCATCCCCAGACGCTGCGAACCCTGACCCGAGAACAGGAAACCCACCTTGCCCCCGGAGCGCGCACGCCCGATCACCACGTTCGCCGCCGACTCACCGGCCACGAGCGCGGCCAGTCCCGCGCGCAGTTCGTCCGCCTCGACGCCGACCACGGCGGCCCGGTGCTCCAGCCCCGACCGGGCGGCAGCGAGCGAGAACCCGCTGTCCAGCAGCGGGACTTCGCCACTCGCGTACTCCAGTAGGCGCTCCGCCTGAGCCCGCAGCGCTGCCTCGCTCTTCGCCGAGAGCACCCACGGCACGATCGCCCCCGAGTCCGGTGTCGGAGCTTGCCCCGCCGCAGTCGGCGCCGCCTCGATGATCGTGTGCGCGTTGGTACCGCTGATGCCGAACGAGGACACCGCCGCGCGGCGCGGCTCGTCGCCCGAGGGCCACGCCACGGCCTCGGTGAGCAGCCGCACCGCTCCCGCCGACCAGTCCACGTGCGGCGTGGGCTCATCGACGTGCAGCGTCTTCGGCAGCACACCATGACGCATCGCCATGACCATCTTGATGATGCCGGCCACGCCTGCGGCGGCCTGCGTGTGGCCGATGTTCGACTTGACCGACCCGATCCACAACGGCCGTTCTGCCGTGCGCTCCCGGCCGTATGTCGCGAGCAGCGCCTGCGCCTCGATCGGGTCACCCAGCTTGGTGCCCGTACCGTGCGCCTCGACCGCGTCCACATCCGCCGGCGACAGCCCGGCGGAGTCCAGTGCCTGCCGGATCACTCGCTGCTGCGAAGGACCGTTCGGCGCCGTCAGACCGTTCGACGCACCGTCCTGATTGACCGCGGTACCCCGTACGACGGCGAGGATCCGGTGCCCGTTGCGCTCAGCGTCGCTGAGCCGCTCGACCAGCAGCATGCCGACGCCCTCACCCCAGCCGGTGCCGTCCGCACCGGCGGCGAACGCCTTGCACCGGCCGTCCGGCGACAGCCCGCGCTGCCGGCTGAACTCCACGAACATGTCCGGCGTGGTCATCACGGTGACGCCGCCGACCAGGGCCATCGAGCACTCGCCGCTCCGGATGGCCTGCGCCGCCAGATGCAGCGCGACCAGCGACGACGAGCACGCCGTGTCCACCGTGACCGCCGGGCCCTCAAGGCCGAACGTGTAGGAGATGCGGCCGGAGACAACCGAGGCCGCCTTGCCTGTGAGGGCGTACCCCTCGGTCTCCTCGGGTGCGTTGCGCAGCACGTTGGCGTAGTCCTGGCCGTTCGTACCGATGAAGACACCGGTCCGGTCGGCGCGTACGGATGAGGGGGCGATGCCCGCGCGCTCGAACGCTTCCCACGCGGTCTCCAGCAGCAGCCGCTGCTGCGGGTCCATCGCCAGTGCCTCACGCGGCGAGATCCCGAACACGGCGGCGTCGAAGCGGTCGGCGCCCTCGAGGAAGCCGCCCTCGCACGCGTACGTCCGGCCGTGCCGGTCGGGGTCCGGGTCGTAGAGGGAGTCGATGTCCCAGCCGCGGTCGGTGGGGAACCCGGACACCGCGTCGCGGCCGTCCCTCAGCAGCTCCCACAGATCCTCCGGCGACTGGACGCCGCCGGGGAAACGGCAGCTCATCGCCACGATCGCGAGCGGCTCGTCGTTCGCGGGGGCCGTGACCCGGGCGGCGTCCGGCTCCGTCCCGTGCCGACCGAGGAGTTCCTCGCCCAGATGACGGGCGAGAGCGGTGGGGGTGGGGTGGTCGTAGACCAGCGTGGCCGACAGCTTGAGACCGGTGGCGGCGTTGAGTCTGTGACGCAGTTCGACTGCGGTGAGCGAGTCGAACCCGGTCTCGCGGAACGTCCGGTCGGCCTCGAAGCCGGCCTTGCCGGTATGGCCGAGCACGACGGCTGCCTGCTCGCGAACCAGGTTCATCAGGATGCGGTCCTGCTCGCCGGGCACGGCCCCCCGCAGGCTCTGCACCAGCGCGGACCCGGGCACCGCGGCGGACTGCTCGGCGCGGTCCCGTGCTTCGAGAGCCTTACGGGCCTCGGGCACCCCGTGCAGCAACGGGCAGGGGCGCATGGCGGCGAAGGCCCGGACGAAGCGGTCCCAGTCCACGTCCGCGACGGTCACACACGTTTCCCCGTGCGTCAGCGCGTTGTGCAGCACGGAGATCGACGGAAGGGCCGCGACCGCCCGGATGCCGCGCCGCCGCAGGTGTTCTCCGGCCGCGCCGTCGGCCATCCCACCGTCCGCCCACGGCCCCCACGCGACGGCCAATGCGGGCAGCCCCTGGGCACGGCGCTGCTCTGCGAGGGCGTCGAGGAAAGCGTTCCCGGCCGCGTAGGCGCCCTGACCGCCGTTGCCCCAGACACCGGTCATCGACGAGAACATCACGAAGGCGTCGAGGTCCTGACGGTCCCGCGTGAGTTCGTGCAGGTGGAGCGCGGCGTCCACCTTGGGGCGCAGCACCTTGTGCAGCGACTCGGACGTGAGCGATGCGACCAGGCCGTCGTCGAGTACGCCCGCGGTGTGCACCACGGCGTTGACCGTGTGCTGGTCGAAAAGGGCTGAGAGCGCGGTCCGGTCGGCCGCGTCGCAAGCGGCGACAGTGACCCTCGCGCCCAGCGCCTTCAGCTCCTCCTCGAGTTCGACGGCACCCGGAGCGTCGAGGCCCCGGCGGCTGGTGAGCAGCAGGTGTTCGACTCCGGCGGTCGCGAGCCAGCGGGCGACGTGCCCGCCGAGCGCGCCCGTACCACCGGTCACGAGGACGGTGCCGCGCGGCGACCAGAGTGTGTCCGTCAGGGCCGTGCTCTGCGGCGCGCGCACCAGGCGACGCACGGATACGCCCGAGACGCGGACGGCGAGTTGGTCCTCGTCGGTCTGGGTCAACAGGCCCGCCAGCCGCCGCACCGAACGCGGGTCGGGTGCGTCGGGCAGGTCGACGAGCCCGCCCCAGCGCTGCGGCTGCTCCAGGGCGACGACCCGGCCCAGACCCCAGAGCTGCGCGGACACGGGGTCGGTGAGCGTGTCCGAGGCGTCGATGGACACCGCGCCGCTGGTCACACACCACAGCGGGGCCTCGATCCCGGCGTCACCGAGGGCCTGTACGAGCAGCACGAGCCGCTGGAGCGCCTCCGCCCCCGTCGCGGCGAACACGATGCCTTCGGCCTGCGTCCCGGCGTCGGCGAGGATCCGGGTCAACGACTGACGGTCGGTGCCCTCACTCAGAGCCAGCGGAACGAGATCGATGCCGAGGTCCGCAAGCCCGGCCTGGATCGCCGACGTCCACTCGTTCTCGTCGGACACCGCGTAGAGCCAGGTCCCCGATGGAAGGGCACCGATGTCGCCGTGCGACTGCCAGGTGATCCGGTAGCGCCACCCGTCGACAGTGGACTGTTCACGCCGCTGCCGACGCCAGCCGGACAGTCGGGGGGCGACCACGTCCAATTCGGCCGACGGCAGCCCCAGGAGAGCACCGAGGGAGTCGTGGTCCTCGCTCTCGACGAGGTCCCAGAACTCGGTGTCCATGACGTCGGCCGTGCCGGGAGCTGCCGCCTGGGGCGCGTCGAGCCAGTAGCGCTCGTGCTGGAAGGCGTAGGTGGGCAGGTCGACTGTCCGCGCACCGGGGAAGAACGCGTGCCAGTCCGGGGAGACACCGTGCACGTGCAGCTGTCCGACAGCGGTGACGACCGCTTGCAGTTCGGGGCGGTCGGCACGCAGCACCGGGACGGTGAACGCGTCGTCCACGCAGCCCTGGGCGAGCGCGCTGAGCACGCCGCCGGGGCCGATCTCCACGAAGGTGGTCACGCCCAGGTCGTGCAGGGTCTGGACTCCGTCGGCGAAGCGGACGGCTTCACGGACGTGACGCACCCAGTACTCGGCGGTGCAAGGCTCCGCGAGACGGCCGGTCAGGTTGGAAACCACCGGAATCCGCGCCTCGTTGAACCTCAGCGCGCGGACGATCTCACGGAACTCCTCCAGCATCGGATCCATCAGCGGCGAGTGGAACGCGTGACTGACCTTCAGCCGGGACGTCCTACGACCCTGCTGCGCAAAGAGCTCAGCGATCTCGGTCACCGCTTCATCGGTGCCCGAGATCACCACCGACTGCGAGCTGTTCACCGCCGCGATACCGACGCTCTCGGTGAGGTGCGGCAGGACTTCCTCCTCGGTGGCCTGCACCGCCACCATCGCCCCGCCTGCCGGCAGCGCCTGCATCAGCGCGGCACGCGCCGACACCAGCTTCGCCGCATCCGGAAGCGACAGCACCCCGGCCACATGCGCGGCCGCGATCTCGCCAACGGAGTGACCCGCCACATAGTCCGGCCGAACACCCCACGATTCGAGGAGCCGGAACAACGCCACCTCAATGGCGAACAACGCGGGCTGCGTACACCCGGTCCGATGCAACTCGTCCGCGTCGACATCGACCGGCGCATCGAGCAGCGCACACACCTCGTCGTACGCCTCCGCGAACACCGGGAACGCCGCATACAGCTCCCGGCCCATCCCCAGACGCTGCGAACCCTGACCCGAGAACAGGAAACCCACCTTGCCCCCGGACCGCGCCACCCCCTGGACCACGGAAGCCGACGAAGAGCCCGACGCCAAGGCCCCTACGGCCTCCGTGAGTTCCTCCAGGGTCTCCCCCACCGCCACTGCCCGGTACTCCAGCACCGACCGCGTCGTGGCCAGCGAGAAACCGATGTCCGCCGGTCGTGCCTCGGCGTCCACGAAGGACAACAGGCGCTCCGCCTGCCCGCGCAGCGCCGCCTCGCTCCTCGCCGACAGCACCCACGCCATCGGCCCCTCGAGCGCCTCGCGGGCGGGCTCCTCGGTAGTAGGGACGTGCTCGACGATCACGTGAGCGTTCGTACCGCTGATGCCGAAGGAGGAGATCCCGGCCCGGCGCGGATGCTCCGACTCCGGCCAGTCGACCGCCTCGGTGAGCAGCCGCACGCCGCTCTCCGACCAATCCACGTGCGGCGTCGGCTCGTCCACGTGCAGCGTCTGCGGCAGCACACCGTGCCGCATCGCCATCACCGTCTTGATCACTCCGGCGACACCGGCGGCGGCCTGGGTGTGGCCGATGTTGGACTTCAACGACCCGAGCCACAAGGGCCGCTCGGCGTCCCGTCCCTGGCCGTAGGCTGCAATCAGGGCTTCCGCTTCGATCGGGTCGCCCAGCCTGGTGCCCGTACCGTGCGCTTCCACCGCATCCACGTCAACGGCCGACAGCCCGGCGGACGCCAGCGCCTGCCGGATCACCCGCTGCTGCGAAGGACCGTTCGGCGCCGTCAGACCGTTCGACGCACCGTCCTGATTGACGGCGGATCCCCGTACGACCGCCAGCACCTGGTGCCCGTTGCGCCGAGCGTCGCCCAGCCGCTCGACCAGCAGCATGCCGACGCCCTCGGCCCACCCCGTACCGTCCGCGCCCGCGGCGAACGCCTTGCAGCGCCCGTCCGCCGACAGCCCGCGCTGCCGGCTGAACTCCACGAACATGCCGGGTGTGGACATCACGGTCACGCCGCCGGCCAGCGCCAAAGAGCACTCGCCGCTGCGCAGCGACTGGATCGCCAGGTGCAAGGCCACGAGCGAGGACGAGCACGCCGTGTCGACCGTGACCGCCGGCCCCTCAAGGCCGAAGGAGTAGGCCACCCGGCCCGAGGCGACGCTGGTCGTCGTGCCTGTCAGAAGGTAGCCCTCGATGCCCTCCACGGGCTCGTGGAGCCGTGGGCCGTAGTCCTGCGCTGTCGCGCCGATGAACACTCCGGTCCGGCTGCCGCGCAGTGAGGCCGGGTCGATGCCGACGCGTTCGAAGGCCTCCCACGCGGTCTCCAGGACCAGGCGCTGCTGCGGATCGATCGCGGCGGCCTCGCGGGGGCTGATGCCGAAGAAGCCCGCGTCGAAGTCGGCCGCCTCGTGGAGGAATCCTCCTTGTCGTGTCGAGGACTTGCCGGGCGTGCCGGGCTCCGGGTCGTATAAGGATTCCACGTCCCAGCCACGGTTGGCGGGAAAGCCGCCTATGGCGTCCCCGCCGCTCTCCACCAGCCGCCACAGGTCTTCCGGTGAGCACACCCCGCCCGGGAGACGGCAGCTCATCGCGACGATCGCGATCGGCTCGCCGGGGTCGGCCACGATTTCGGGAACGGCGAGCGCCGCGCCCCTGCCCAGCGCTTCCGCGCTCAGGTGGCGGGAGAGCGCGAGGGGGGTCGGGTGGTCGAAGAGCAGCCCGCTGGGCAGGCGCAGTCCGGTCGCTTGCGTGAGCTGGTCGCGCAGTTCGACGGAGCTGAGGGAGTCGAAGCCGAGGTCGTGGAAGGTCCACTCGGTTTCGACCTCGGCGGCTTCGGCGTGTCCGAGCACGGCCGCAACGTTCGTACGGACCAGGTCGAGCACCGCCGCGTCGCGTTCGCGCTCGGGCAGGGCGGCCAGCCTCTGCGCCAGGGCGCCGACGGACGACACGACGGTGACCGTGTCGGCGTCGGCGTCGGCGTCGGCGTCGGCGTCGGCGTCGGTATCGGTATCGGTATCGGTTGCCGCGTCCTGCTGCGGGACGGCCGGCGGTGCGGCGGTGACGGCGAGGGCCGTGGTCTCGTCCAGCCAGTACCGCCGTCGCTCGAACGCGTAGGTGGGCAGGGGTACTCGGCGTGCGCCGCGTCCCTCGAACAGGGCGTACCAGTCCGGCTCCAGGCCGTGGACGTGCAGGGCCGCGACCGCCGCCAGCAGCGCCTGCGGCTCGGGGCGGCGGGCGCGCAGGGCGGGGACGAACAGGGCTTCGCCGGGGGCGCAGGCGCGGGCAAGGGAGGTCAGCACCCCGCCGGGTCCGAGCTCCAGGTATGTGCGAACGCCCTGCTCGTCGAGGCGGGCGACTCCGTCGGCGAACCGGACCGCGTCGCGGACGTGGCGGACCCAGTACTCGGACGTGCTGCCCTCGTACTCGTCGGACAGACGGCCCGTCACATTGGAGACGATAGGAATCCGCGGCTGGTGGAACGTCAGACGCTCGGCCACACCCCGGAATTCCGCCAGCATGGGTTCCATGTGCGGGGAGTGGAAGGCGTGGCTGACCCGTAGTCGGCTGGTCTTGCCACCCTGGGCCGCGCATGCCTCGGCGATCTCGGTGACGTGGTCCTCGTCGCCGGAGACGACAACGGAGTCCGGGCCGTTCAGCGCGGCGATGCTCACGCGGTCCCCCCGGTCGCCGATGAGCGCGCGCACCTCGTCCTCGGTGCCCTGCACGGCGATCATGGCTCCGACTGCGGGCAGCGCCTGCATCAACCGGCCGCGTGCGGCGACCAGTTCGCAGGCGTCGGAAAGGGAGAGGACCCCGGCCGTGTGTGCGGCAGCCACTTCACCGATGGAGTGGCCCATCAGCACGTCGGGGGTGATACCCCAGCTCTCCAACAGCCGGAACAGCGCGACCTCGACGGCGAACAGCGAGGTCTGCGTGTAGAGCGTCCGGTCGAGTTCCGCCGCTTCCTCGGAGCCCTCAGGTGCGAACATGACCTCGCGCAGCGGCCGGGGCAACCGGGGGTCGAGGTGGGCGCACACCTCGTCCAGCGCAGCGGCGAACACCGGGAAGGTCCCGGCCAGTTCGCGACCCATTCCGGCGCGCTGGCTGCCCTGGCCGGAGAAGAGGAAGGCGACCTTTTCGCGCGGGCCGACGCGGCCGGTGGTCAGTGCGGCGTCGACACCGCCGGCGCTGAGCTCGCGCAGCGCGCGCAGGAATTCCGCGCGGTCCTCGCCCACGACGACGGCCCGGTGCTCGAAGGCGGTACGTCCGGTGGCCAGGGACCGGCCGATGTCGGGCAGCTCAAGGTCGGGGTGCTTCTCGGCGACGTGCGAGAGGAGAGCGGTGGCCTGGGCGCGGAGCCCGGAGGCGGTCTTGGCAGACAGCGGCCACAGGGTCGGTGCCGTTGACGGCCGTGGCACGGGCTCGGTCTTCGTGGCCCGGTGCTCCGCCAGCACGATGTGGCAGTTGGTGCCGCCCATGCCGAAGGAGCTGACACCGGCGAGGAGCGGGCGGCCGTCCTGGCTTTCCCAGGGGCTGTGCCCTGTCTGCACCCGGAGGTTGAGACGGTCCAGCGGAATCGCGGGGTTCGGGGTCTCGAAGTTGAGGCTGGCGGGCAGTTCACGGTGGCTGAGCGACAGGGCAGCCTTGAGCAGGCCCGTGATGCCGGCGGCGCCCTCCAGGTGGCCGACGTTGGTCTTGGCCGAGCCGACCCGCAGGGGCCGGCCGGGATCGCGTCCCGCGCCGAGGACCGCGCCGAGCGCGGCCGCCTCGATCGGGTCACCGACCCTGGTGCCGGTTCCGTGCAGCTCAACGTAGCCGACCCGGGCGGGGTCGACCCCGGCCTGTTCGTAGGCGAGCCGGAGCACCTGTTCCTGCCCGGACTGCAGTGGCACGGTCAGCCCCTTGCCGCCGCCGTCGTTGTTGACCGCGCTGCCGCGGATCACGCAGTAGACGGGGTCTCCGTCCGCGATGGCCCGGGCCAGCGGCTTGAGGACGACGATGCCGCCGCCCTCACCGCGGACGTAGCCGTTGGCACGGGCGTCGAAGGCGAAGCAGCGGCCGTCCGGGGACAGACCGCCGAAATTGGCGGCGCCCAGGGTGCTCTCGGGGACGATGTTGAGGTTCACGCCACCCGCGAGGGCCGTCGCGGACTCGCCCTTGCGGAGGCTCTCGCAGGCCAGGTGGACCGAGACCAGGGAGGAGGACTGGCCGGAGTCCACAGTCAGGCTGGGGCCGTTCAGGCCGAGGAAGTACGAGACCCGGTTGGCGATCAGGCTGCGGTGCAGGCCGGTGACGGTGTGCGGGGAGATGGCCGTGAGTCCGGAGCGGTGCTGCAGGGTCGCGTAGTCGTCCCAGATGGCGCCGACGAAGACTCCGGTCCGGGTGGAGCGCAGCGTCTCGGCGCGCACGTGCGCGTCCTCCAGCGCTTCCCAGGCAAGCTCCAGTACGAGCCGCTGCTGCGGGTCCATGGCCGCGGCCTCCTTGGGGGAGAGCCCGAAGAACCCGGCGTCGAAGTGGCCGATGCGGTCGAGGAATCCGCCCTGGCGGATGTCGGTCCTGCCCGGCGCGGACGGGTCGGAGTCGGCCACGGCGGCCCCGTCCCAGCGGTCCGGGGGGACGTCGCTGATCGCGTCCGTGCCCTCACTGAGCAACCTCCAGAAGGCGGCCGGATCAGCGGCCCCCGGCAGCCGGCAGGCAAGGCCGATGACGGCTATGCCATCGGCCGAATCCGCCGAAGCCGAACCGGCCCGATTCCCCGTTTCGTTGAGCCCGGACTCGACCATATTGCGCTCCACCCACCCACACAGAGAACGAAAAGGCACCGTACACATGGCGGTGTGGCCCTAGTTTCGGCCCAGCGGCCGGGCTTCCGGCGTGGTACCGGATCAGGTCTAGGGGAATCCCAAACGCACGGCGCATGCATGTCGTCGTGTGAGCAATCCGCAGCCCATGGGCCTCACCAAGGGGAACCCCAAGGGCTGTCCCATGAACGCCGGCTGCGTCGCGCACCGGGTGCCGAGTGGGATGCTCGCGGGACTTCGGAACGGCCGTCCCGCACGGCTCGGGGTGGTGTCGGGTCCTGGCTGGCGCGGGGGGGGTGTCGCGGACCGGTGGCTGTGGCGCTTGCTCAGGCTCCTTCGGGAGGGATGATGTCGTCGAGTGCTTTGGCGCAGTCCCGGGCGGCCTGGGCCGAGCGAGGCAGCATGAGGCTTTCATAGCCGCGTACGGCGTCGTCGATGGTGGATTCGGCGATGAGGGCGTGGGCGAGGTCGGCACCATCGAGCATGGCGAGGTTTGCGCCGAGCCCCACGGGGGGCATCAGGTGCGCGGCGTCGCCCAGCAGAGTGATGCCGGGGACGTGTTCCCAGGTGTGCGGAGCGGGCAGCACGAACACGGGCCGGCTGACGAATCCGCCGTCGTTGTGTCGTACGAGGTGGAGCAGGCTCTCGTCCCATCCCTCGAACATCCTCAGCAGGTGTGCGCGGACGGCCGCTGTGTCATCGAGTGCCACGTCGGCGGCCACCTGCCAGTTCTGCGGGGCACGGAAGGCGACGTAGACGCGGATGTGGCCATTGCTGTTGCGCTGGGCCAGCAAAGCCCTGCTACCGGCGCTCGCCAGCATGGTTCCGTTGCCGACGGTGCCGGCAAGGGCGGGATGGCGGGTGTCGCGGTCGTCGAAGCCGGCCTCGATGAAGGTGACACCGTTGTAGCTGGGCGTGGCGTCCGACAGGGTTGGTCGGATTCGCGACCAGGCACCGTCGGCACCGACCACCAAGTCGGCCTCCTCGGTGCTCCCGTCGTCGAAAAGGAGCCGCCAGGTGCCGTCTCCGAGCGGCGTGACACCGGCCACGGCGTGGTCCCACCGGACGGTACCCTCGGCAAGGGATTCCAGGAGCAAGCCACGCAGCTGACCGCGGTCGATCTCGGGGCTGTCCTCATCGTGGACGGGCCCCGCGAAAGGCAGGACGGCGGCGGTGGCAGGGTCGAGCAGGCGCCACTCCTGGCTCTCGGGGCGGGCCAAGGTGCGGAACCGGTCGAGTAAATCCGCCGCACGCAGCGCCACCTGCCCGGTACCGGCATGTATGTCGAGGCTTCCGCCCTGGGGGCGGGCACCGGTGGAAGCCTCACGTTCGAAGACAGTGACCGGTCGGCCGTGGAGTTGCAGGACGCGGGCGCAGGCAAGGCCGCCGAGGCCGGCGCCGACAACGGCGATGCGGGGGGCGTGAGTCGAGTGCATGAGGCTGTCTCTCCGCAGGTGGACGAGTTGCCGGAAGGTCCGGCACGCAGCCAAGGAAGCACAGCCCCACGAAGAGACACTAATGATTAATCGAGGTCCCAAAGGCACCTCCTGCACCCCTGGCGCACGTCATCTGTTGCTGGTCAGAAGGGGTGCGGAGGCGTCAACCGGTCATACGTTGATCAAGAGGCAGAGTGCCTTGCCGACCTGCGGCTATGAATCAGCGAGCGCCGTTGACCGGCGGAAATGGTATTTCGGTTCTCTCGGGATCACGCCGTCCGCCGCAGCCGGAAGTCCCCGAGAAGTCCCAGAGACGCGTGGGACCCCTGCCGGGCACGTGCCCTCATCCATCGTGAACACGGCATCCATCAAAGACCTCAGACGCTCCGGACCGTCGGCCAGCACGTGCGTGTAGGTTTGATGGGCGATCCTCGGGTCGCGATGGCCCAGCCACTCAGCCATGTCCGTCACCGGAACCCCCTTCGACAGGCCGGCGGAGGCGAAGCAGTGCCAAAGCCAGTGCCCTCCAGGCGGTTGAGCCCCTCCACCACACGAAAGGCGCCGTACAGCAGGACATGCTCCCGCACCCTCGCGGCGATGGTGGGCGGCCGACTACACCACCGAGCAGGAACAGGAAGCCGAACTCTCGAAGCCGCCCTCGGAATCCGCGAGTAGGAGCAATGAGCTTGAGTTTCGTCTACAAACTGGGGTGCCGCGCCGAACTCTTGGGTGCGCTGGCGCTGTGGACGGTGATCTTTCTCCGGCTGCCCACGGCTCGCCGCTCTCACCAGCAGAAGATGCTGCTCATCGCCGCGATCGGTCTTGCCGGGTCGATCACCGTCTATCTCGACCCCGTCTCCGCCGCCCTGAACCACAGCTTCACCTTTGCCCAGAGCTGCGGCCTGTTCATGAACGCGTGGGGTGTCCTCAGCTCGGCATTCATCCTCGACTTCGTCCTCGCGGCGATGTCCCGGCGCCACCCCTGGCTTGTCTACGGCCCCATGATCGTGACGGTCGCCGTCCTGGTCGCCCTCAACTACACCGTCGACCCGCATGCCGGATGCGTCAATTCTGAGGCCGTCCCCTGGTACAGCCCTTTTTGGTGGCTGCTTGTCGCTGCCCACCTCGTCGGCACGATCCCCTGCGCCGTGCTGTGCGTGCGCTACGGCCGGCAGGCCCGTGACCACCGGCCCCTGCGCACCGGCCTTTTCCTGCTCGCCGCCGGCTTCACCTCGTCCAGCATGTTCTGGTGCGTCGTCCTGGCCTTCCTCCTCACCCGGCCCGCCTGGCTGGGCGCGCTGTTCCCCGGCAACATCGGCCTCACGGCCTGGCTGATGACCGCCGGGGTCGGTCTGCCACTGGCCCTCACCGTCCATCGCACGGCATGTGACGCGAAGGTCATGTGGCACTTGCACCCCTTGTGGCGCGACCTCGTCGAAGCCGTCCCGCACGTCGTTCTCGAGAGACCCCGTAGCCGGATCCGTTCACTGCTCGGCAGCCCCCGCACGATCCACCTCCGGCTTTACCGCCAGGTCATCGAGATCCGCGACGCCCTGCTCGTCCTGCAGGACTACGTGACACCCGAGAAGATGGAACACGCCTGTCGTCACATCACCGCCCAGGCCCTACGGGAGGAGCAGGTCGAGCCGGCGTTCACCGCGTGCTGGCTGCACGCTGCCCTCGAGGCCAGGGCTGCCGCAGGGACACCCCGACCGAACCCCCTCGCCACCGCAGGCACCAGCGACAACGGCCTCCGCAGCGAGACCGACTTCCTGCTTGCGGTCCTCCGGTCCCGGACACTTCCCGCCGTACGCTCCTTCGCCTTGCCGTCCACCGCCGATCCCTCCACGCCGGACTGCACCGGTCAGCATGCGCCCGCCACCCCAGCCACTCGCACGAACAGGTGATACCCGTGACCCAGCCCCCCGCCGTCACCAGCCCCTACAACACCGGCATGCTGAGCAATGATGCCCCGCGCGAACGTGGCCGCCTGGAGTCCATCCAACGCAGTGTCGACACGTTCACCACCAACATCCTCGAAAGTCTGCCCATCCAAGCAAACTGGAACTGCCTGGAACTTGGCGCAGGCGCGGGCTCCATCGCCTACTGGCTCGCCACCCGCTGCCCGGACGGACGCGTGGTCGCCGTCGACGTCGACACCCGTCACCTCGACGCCGGCCGGGCCACCAACCTGGAAATCCACGAAGCCGACATCACACGTCAGGACTACACGCCCGGCACCTTCGACCTCATCCACGCCCGCTATTTGTTCTGCCACCTCCCCGATCGGGACGAGATGGTCGCACGGGCCGCCGGCTGGCTCTCCCCCGGTGGCTGGCTCTTCATCGAAGAGCCCTACGATCTGCCCGCCGCCACCTCCCCCTTCCCCCTGATTCAGCGCATCCTCACCGCCTACCAGCACACCTACCGACGGAACGGCGCCGACATGACCTGGGCCCGCAGGCTGCCCGCCCTCCTCGCCCGCAACGCACTCACCGAGGTGGCCTTCGACGGAAACCTCGGCCGCATGGGCGGACTCGAAAAGGACCGTTGGCGCCCGCTCATCGACCGGGCTGCCCCCGATCTGCTGGCCAGCGGCCTCATCACCGACGCGGACCTCACCGAATTCACGGAACTACTGAAGGACCCAGCGTTCATCGACATCCCTCAAATGACCATCTCGGCCTGGGGTCGCCGCCCATCGGACACTCTGGCTTCCTCCACGTCAGCCGACAGCACTTGTAAATGACATAGGTCACCGCCCGGCCACCCGCCGAAGACGGCGGCCGACTCGGGCGGCGAGGGCGGCGAGGGTGCCACCTGGACGAGCGACCGCGGCACGGCCGTAGGACAGCGGGGGCTCTTCTCACTCGCCTCACTCGCCGGGGCGCCCTCCCAGTGCTCGCGCCGACGCCACATCGACCTGCAGTGCTTCACCAGCCGTCTGTGTCACGGCTGTCCTCACCCCCTGGGCGAGCAGCACCAGTGGTCGTCCGCCGCCCCAGGGCGCGGCGGGAGCCGCGTGCGGGTCAGCCATGGGACTGGTTCGCCGGTACCGGGAGCGCGTAGTGCTCGCGCAGGGTCCTGCCCTCGTACTCCTCACGGAACAGCCCCTTGCCGCGCAGGATCGGGGAGCACCTGCTCGACGAAGGTCGCAAGACCCGACGGCAGCGCGGGCGCCATGATGTCGAACCCGTCCGCGGCGCCGCCCTCGAACCAGGCGGTGATCGTGTCC
Source organism: Streptomyces hygroscopicus (assembly GCF_026168105.1). Classification (GTDB taxonomy): domain Bacteria; phylum Actinomycetota; class Actinomycetes; order Streptomycetales; family Streptomycetaceae; genus Streptomyces; species Streptomyces hygroscopicus_D. The sequence goes on along the minus strand of NZ_LBMW01000062.1, from coordinate 17,097 downwards.
GCAACCTGCTCAGGTGTGCCGACGAACTCGAAGTGACCGCGCCCGCCCACGAGTCGGGAGATGATCTGTCGCACCGTGAGCTTCTCGCGCACCGCGAGCTCGGTGATCAGGTCGGAACGGCTCTGCGGCCCCTCCAGCTTTGGCCGCGCCGGAATGAAGTCCGGCAAAAGCTCGTCGAGTTCGAAGACCGACGGATCGGTCTCGAAGACGGTGGCCGGATACGGTCGGGCTGCCGCCGCAGGCGACAGCGGACACGGGAGCGGTGCACCCCACGGAGTCGATGGGCCGGCCTGCCCGCACCGTGCGGCTCCGGGACTGAGGTGCCTTCGACAGCCAGGCTCCGCATCACGTCCGGCAGCCGCGCGGACGTCGACGCGGTGAGTTTCGTAACGCTCACGATTCACCGGTCATCTGATCGATCCCACGGACTGCCACACGCGCCATTCTCACAGCATGACTGACACCCCCCTCCCCCATTCCGCAGAACGCGAGCGCCGCCCCGGGCCGGCCGACGGCCCGGTCGGTGCAACCCGCAGAACCGTCATGGCCGCCCTGGGCGGTGCGACCCTCGGAGCGGCTGCTCTGGGGCTGACGGCCGGGCAGGCGACCGCGGCCGCAGACCGGAACAACGCCGCGCAGCCCCCGACCCGGCCGGCCGCCGACTGCGTCCTCACACCCGAGCAGACCGAGGGGCCCTACTACCTGGACCTGGAGACGGTCCGCAAGAACGTCACCGAGGGCAAGCCCGGCGTGCCGCTCACCCTCCGCGTCAAGGTGATCGACACGACAACCTGCTCTGCACTGCCCGGCACGGCGGTCGACATCTGGCACTGCGACGCTCTCGGCGTCTACTCCGGATACGTGGCAGGCGGTTCCACCCCGGACACGACCTTCCTGCGCGGTGTGCAACTGACCGACTCCACCGGCGTAGCGGAATTCACCACCATCTACCCTGGCTGGTACGTCGGCCGTGCCCTCCACATCCACGTCAAGACACATGTCGGCGGCACTGTCACCGATGGTAGGTACCAGGGAGGCCACGTCTCCCACACCGGCCAGCTCTACTTCCCGGAAACGTACAACAGCAGGGTTGCCACATTGACCCCCTACCGGAGCAACACGGCCACTCGCACGCTCAACGCCAGGGACGGCATCTACCGCAATGGCGGATCCTCCACCCTGCTGGCCCTCACGCAGATCGGCAGCGACCTCGGCAAGGGAGTGACCGGCACCGTTGTGCTCGGCGTCGATCCCGCCGCCGTCCCCTGACGCTCCCGTCCGTGCGGTAGCCGGTCCGCTGCAACGATGCCGGCTACCGCCGCTGCGCGGTCGGCCGCACGCGCGCGAACGGAGGATGACGGACACGAGGATTCATCCGGGGAATGGGCGGCCGGGAATCGGGGATGACCCGTGCATGACATGTGAGTTGTGCGGTGCGCCGCTGACCGGTCGACCGCGGCGCGGTCGACCGGCTCGCTACTGCTCCGACGCATGCAGACAGCGGGCGTTCAGGCAGCGCTCGGCGCGCCGGGATTCCCGCCGGGCTCAGACGGCCGCGTCACCGCCCACACAGAGCGACGCCTCACCGACCACCCAGGGCCGCACCCTGCCACGGGCCCTCGACTCCTTCGTGGGCCGACGGGCGGAGCTGTCGCAGCTGCGCACCCTGCTGAGGACGTCACGGCTCCTGACCTTGACCGGTGCCGGGGGCGTCGGCAAGACGCGGCTGGCGCTGGAGTTCGCCAAGGGCCTGTCCGGCGGCCACGGGCGGGTCGACCTGGTCGAACTCGAGGCGCTGCATGACGGCGCTGCGCTCGCACAGTCCGTCGCCGCCGCGCTGGCCGTGGGTGAACGGGCAGGACGATCCGGTGTCGACGTCCTGGTCCACGCGCTCGGCAACGCCCGCCGGCTGTTGATCCTGGACAACTGCGAGCATCTGGCCGAGCCGTGTGCCCGACTGATCGCGGCCTTGCTGAGTCACTGCCCTCGGCTGCGAATCCTGGCCACCAGTCGAGAGCCCCTGCGGGTACCCGGGGAGATCGTGCTCCGGGTCGCTGAGCTGTCACTGCCGTCCGCCGACGCCGGAGACGACCCGGTCGTCCTTCTGCGGGCGGACGCCATCCGGCTGTTCGTCGAACGTGCCTCGAGTTGCTCACCAGGATTCACGCTCGATCGCGGAAACGGCTGGACGGTTGCCGAGATCTGCCGCAGACTGGACGGCCTTACGCTCGCCGTGGAGCTGGCGGCCCGCCGGGCCGGAACTCTTCCGCTGAGTGACATTCTGGCGGGCCTGGGCGACCAGATGTCCCCGCTGTCCCTCTTGACAGGCGGACACAGGACAGGACCCGGGCGTCACAGCGAGCTGGCCTCCGCGATCGACTGGAGCCACCGACTGCTCGATCCGGCCGAACAGGCCGTCTTCCGGCGCCTTGCGGTGCTCGTCGGTGGGTTCGACACGGCTGCGGCGCAGGCGGTCTGCGCCGGTGACGGTATCGCACCGTCGCAGGTACTCGGCATCCTGTGTGCCCTCGAGGCCAAGTCCCTGATCACACGTCCTTCAGACGCGGAGACCGCACGATTCAGACAGCTGAGCGCCATCCGCGCCTACGCCCTGGAGTGCCTGCTCGCATCCGGCGAGCTGCACACCACCAGGCACCGGGTCCTCGAGTGGCTGAACGGGCTGGCAGACCGGTCCGGCGACGAGGTGTTTCCCGATCAGGCCGGCAGCCCGCTGGCCGTTGAACGGGACAACCTCGCGGCGGCTTTGGCCGGTACCACCGTCCGCGACGGTGCCTCGCTCCCACGGCTGAGGCTGGAACTGGCGCGCGTGCACTACGAGCAGGAACAGCCGTCGGCCGCCCGCGCGCTGCTGACGGGACTGCTGCGGGAAACCGGCGGCTGGGCGCTCGGCGGGGCCGTACCAGCACTTGCCGCGCGCGTAGCCTGCCAGCGGGCCGACCTGGCCCAGGCACTGCGCCTCGGCGAGCGGGCGGTGGCCATGGAGCGCACACGCAATCACCCCGCCGGACTTGCCAACGCCCTGGACGCGCGGGCCGCGGCGCGGCTGTGCCGCGGGGAATTCGGCGCAGCCGTCGCAGATCTCCGCGAGTGCCTGGATGTCGTCGCCACGCTGGCAAAGCCCAACGACACCGCGTGGTGCACCCATCACCTGGCCTGGGCGCTGCTCCAAGCGGGCGGAGAACCGGAGGCCGACCTACTCATGTCCCGCTGCCTGCCCGTGCTCAGGGCTCACGCGCCTTGGAGCCGGGTCGCGGCCGCTTTGCACACAGCTGGCGCTGTGCGGCTGGCTCTGGGTCAACTGGAAAGTGCCGAGGCGCTGTTCGCCGAGGTGCTGCGGATCGTCCCCGAGACAAGTCTTCACGCGCTCTACCCGGTGGAGGGCCTGGCCCTCGTGGCCGCCGAGAGCGGCGACATGCGGCGAGCCCTCCTGCTGTACGAGGCGAGCGCTCAGGCACGCCGACGTCTCGACACCGTGTCCGAAGCTCCGTGGCGACGCCAGGTGGAACGAACGGTTGATCGTGCCAGGACAGGGCTCCCGGCGGCCGCTCGGGACGCGGCCGTCAGCGGCGGCCGGCGGCTACGCGGGGACCGGCTTGTAGCGTACGCGCTGCGAACAAGGAGCGACGGCCACCGAACCACGACGGACGCCGCGGACGCCGTCGACGACCGGTTGACGCTCACCGGGAGGGAATTCATGGTGGCCGAGCTCGTCGCCGGCGGACTGACCAACCGGCAGATCGCGGAGCGGCTCGGCCTTTCGACCCACACGGTCGCCACGCACCTGGACAAGGTGCGCGACAAGCTGGGTATGCGGTCACGCACGCAGATCGCCCTGTGGATGGCCGCACGAACCAAGGCCGGGTACACGTCCGGGTGAGCAAGTGTCGGCCCTCAAGGCCGCCATTGCACGTCCGTGAGCAGGAGACGTCGAGCGCGCTCCAGGCCGCTGCCACAGTGGCGTACTCACGGCTGATGGCACCTTGAGGTCCTTCGCAGCGTTCAGAGTCGTGGGTGGTGTCAGCGGGCTTCGCTGAGATGGGCTTGCTGCTCTGTTGCTGGTGCTGTTGGGCGCTGTGCGAGATGTACGTGAAGGTCCGCCTCGCGCGCCATCGCGGCCGCGCAAGCGATGGCGAACATCCGCCGCGCCGCAGCAGGCCCTGCAGCCTGACGCAGGCCCATATCCTGGCGCAGGGCCTGCGCACGCTCTGGCTCCTTCGGGCTCGCCGCATTGCGCGCTTGAAGGACTGCCTCGCGCGCCGGATCTCGATCTGGTGGTGCCCGGCGACGCGATCTACAACGGGGTGCACATGTACCTCGCCGAGTCGGCCGACGGCAACCTCGGCCCAGGGCGCAAGGCCATCGACACCGTAGCCGCGCTGGAACCGCGCCGAATCGTGGCTAGTCACCAGAACAAGAACCTCGACGACAATGGGGCGCGGCTCATCGCCGAGACCCGCCGATACCTCGATGACGCCGAGGCCGCCTTGGCCACGCACCACACCCCGGTCGAGTTCCTCCACGCGATGCTCCAGCGCTACCCGGAACCCCAGGGCCCAACCGTGCTGTGGGTCGGCTCCCGCGCCCTCTGCCTCGCGCGTGAGGGCGGCGACCCGGTGCAGAACCTCGTAGCAGCCTGGCTGTGAGCCGATCCGAAGCCGCTGCCAAGGCCCCTGTTCGCACCACCTGGTTGCAACGTCGCTCGAGCAACCCGGACACACACCCGCCGCGCCTGGCTGCTGAAGCGCTCGCCGGCCTGGCAGCAGGCGTGACGGTCCTGGCTGTTACGCACGAGCATCGGTGGTTGGCATATAAAAACGCGGCGTGGGTGACGCTCGGAGCTACGCCGACGCCTTCGCCGCGCTGATGGAGGCGATGATCGCCGAGGCCGCCCGGCATGGCCAGGCGAAACCGGCACCCAGGGCTCGTGAGGCACGCCCCCGCCCCTGGCCCCGGCGCCAGCCACGAGCGGTGCTTCCTTGTTCGCGTGCAATAACGAGGCTGCCAAGGACACCACCGGGACCCCGGCACCGCCGCCATGGTGGGCGCGCGCACTCCCACGCCCGGAACTATGGTGTCCCACCACATACGCCCCTGACCTGCATGTTCCTACGGTGTGGCGACACGCAACCGTCCCCATCGAACGCCAGGAAGTGGTGCCGATGTCCTCCCCCGCGACTGCTCCACCAGCCCCGTCCAGCCTCCCCCGCATCGTCGCCGCCAGCCTCATCGGCACCACCATCGAGTGGTACGACTTCTTCCTCTACGGTTCCGCCGCCGCTCTCGTCTTCAACAAGCTGTTCTTCCCGGACTCCGATCCGCTGGTCGGGACGCTCCTGTCGTTCCTGACCTACGCGGTCGGGTTCGCCGCCCGGCCGCTCGGTGCCCTCGTCTTCGGGCACTACGGGGACCGGCTCGGGCGCAAGAAGCTGCTGGTGCTCAGCCTGGTGCTGATGGGCGGGGCGACCTTCGCCATCGGGCTGCTGCCCACGCACGCGACGGTCGGTACCGCCGCGCCCGTACTGCTCACGACGCTGCGTCTGGTGCAGGGCTTCGCGCTCGGCGGTGAGTGGGGCGGCGCCGTGCTGCTCGTGTCGGAGCACGGGGACGCGCGACGGCGCGGCTTCTGGGCCTCCTGGCCGCAGACCGGAGCACCGGCCGGGCAACTCCTCGCCACGGGTGTGCTCTCGCTGCTGACCGCCGTTCTCTCGGACGACGCGTTCGGCGCGTGGGGCTGGCGCATTCCCTTCCTCCTGTCCGGGCTACTGGTGATCGTCGGTTTGTGGATTCGTCTGTCTGTCGATGAATCGCCGGTTTTCCAGCAGGCGTTGGCGCAGGCCGAGGTCCGTAAGGCGGCCGGGAGCGGGGAAGCGGAGAAGCTGCCGCTGGTGTCCGTCCTACGCCATCAGTGGCGGGACGTGCTGGTCGCCGTCGGCGCGCGCATGGCGGAGAACATCAGCTACTACGTGATCACCGCCTTCGTCCTCGTCTACGCCACCACATCGGCCGGTGTCTCCAAGCAGACGGCGCTCAATGCCGTCCTCATCGCGTCCGCCGTGCACTTCACGATCATCCCGGCCTGGGGCGCGCTCTCGGACCGAATCGGCCGTCGGCCCGTCTATCTGCTCGGCGCGGCCGGGATCGGTCTGTGGATGTTCCCGTTCTTCTCGCTGATCGACACCGGCGACTTCGGCGCACTCGTGCTGGCGGTGACCGTCGGCCTGGTCCTTCACGGGGCGATGTACGCGCCGCAGGCGGCCTTCTTCTCCGAGATGTTCGCGACCCGTATGCGCTACTCGGGTGCGTCCATCGGCGCCCAGTTCGCCTCCGTGGCGGCCGGTGCGCCCGCGCCGCTCATCGCGACCGCACTGCTGTCCGATTACGGCAGTTCCACACCCGTCGCCCTGTACGTCATAGCGGCGGCCGTCCTCACTCTGATCGCGATGGGCTTCGCGAAGGAGACAAGGAACCGCGATCTGGCCCAGGAAGACGTCCCGGCGGAGGAGGAGCCGTCGGGGCCACGGGCGGCTGACGCTCGGACCGCCTGAATCCTCGTCCGTCCCGCAACCGGCCCCGTCCGTCTGCGCGCACGGGGCCGGCATGTGTGTGCCGTCGTCCTCGCGCCCTCGCGTCCGCCCTGCCCCCCTGCCCCCTTGCCCCTGCCCCGCGCCCGTGCCCCGGTCCCGTGCCTGTGCGCAGGTGCCGGGGGGGGTGTGGTGCGTCCGGATCAGCGTCCGGGTATGGACGACAACCGGTGCAGCCGCAGTGCCAGTTGTATTTCCAGGGCACGGGCCGGGCTCTGCCAGTCGTCGCCGAGGAGCCGGCCCACCCGCTCCAGGCGCTGCGCCACCGTGTTCACATGGACGTGGAGTTCGTCCTTGGTGCGGGCCGGGCTCATCCCGCAGGCGAAGTACGCGTCGAGGGTGCGCACGAGATCGGTTCCACGCCGTTCGTCGTAGGCGACGACCTGGCCGACCGTGCGCTCGACATAGCCCGCGATGTCCCGGTCCCCGGCGAGCAGCAGCCCCATGAAACCGAAATCGTCGGCGGCGGCTCCGTCACCGGCGCGGCCCAGCAGTCGCAGGGTGTCGAGGCAACGCTGCCCTTCCGCGTAGGCCGCGGCCACCACATCCGGGCGGCCGACGACGTCCTCGACGGGTGCGGACGCTCCGACGGTCACTCTCTCGTGCACGGAGGAGCCCAACTGGCGGGCGGTGCGACGGGCGAGGTCCGTCGCGGTATCACCGGGTCCGAGGGGCAGCAGCAGGACCGTACCGCCGTCGCGGGCGGCGGCGAGTCCGTGCCGGGTGGCCGCGAGATGGGAGGCCGCGGACCACAGACGGCGGCGTGCGGCTGCTTCCTGGTCTGCGTCCGCCATCGCGCTGTCGAGACGGGCTGCGAGCAGGACATGGGTGGTGTCGAGGTCGGCACGCAGCCGGGCAGCACGCTCGCGTAGCACGCGCGGGTCGCGGTCGTGTGCGTCGAGGAGATCGTCCAGCAGCTCGCCGCGGACGCGTTGTTCGGCTTCCGCTGCCGAGCGTCTGGCGAGCAGGAGCAGCGAGGTGACCATCGCGGCACGCTCCAGGGTCCGCTGGTCGACGGGGTCGAGCCCCGGATGGCCGCGCAGCACCAGAGCGCCGAGCAGTTCACCGCCGGCCGCCACGGCGGCGGTCCAGTCGTCCCCGTGCCGTACGGCATGGCCCTCGGCCCGTGATGCTTCCAGGGCCGCGGCGGGAGCGGCGTCGGGCTCGGTGAACTCCACCGTGCCGTCGAGGATCTCGGAGACCGCTGCGGCCACGTCGTGCACCCCGCCGCCGCGCAGCACGAGTTCGGCGAGCCGGTCGTGGACGTCCGACGCACGTTCGATGGCCGCGCTGCGGTCCCGGATGATCTCGTTGGCACGGGCGAGGCGGTCCAGGGCCGAACGCGTCTCGGTGAGCAGGTTCGCGGTGTCGATCGCGGCCGCGGCCAGCGCCGCGAAGGAGCCGAGGAGCGCGATCTCCTCCCGCTCGAAGACCCGGGCACGCCGGTCGGCGGCGAACAGCACCCCGATCACCTGGGGACCGATCATCAGAGGCACTCCGAGGATCGCCACGAGCCCCTCGTCACGGACACCCGAGTCGATCGTCCACGTGTGCTGGAAGCGGGCGTCCTTGAAGTAGTCGGGGGTCACATAGGGGCGGGCGGTCTGGGCGACGAGTCCGCCGAGCCCCTCGCCCATGCCGAGGCGCAATTGCTGGAAGCGTGCGGCCACCGAGCCCTCGGTGACCCTCATGTAGGTGTCGCCCGCGGCCTCGTCGTTCAGCGTCAGATAGGCGACGTCGGTGCTCAGCAACGACCGGGCACGCTGGACGATCGCTCGCAGCAAGGCGTCGAGATCACGCAGTCCGGCGAGGTCGTGGGCCGTCTCGAACAACGCGGACAGCTCCGCCTCGCGGCGGCGCCTGCCCTCCATCTCGGCGCGCACGCGCAGCGCGAGCCGTTTGGCCTGCTCCAGCGCCTCGACGCGCTCGGGCGACAGGCCCTCGGCACGGGCGAGCAGCACCGGTTGCTCGTACGCGTCGGCCGACGCGCCCCGGGCCAGGAGCTCCAGGAACGGCGCCTCGGCACCGGTGCCGAGGCGCTCCGCGGACTGTACGTGATCGCGAGACATGCCCCCAGGATGGACCACGGCCGGCCCGGGGCCGTCGGCCCTGTGGACAACATCTGGCATGTCCCCGCTCAGTGTGCCGTCCAGCCGCCGTCGAGGACCAATGACGCACCCGTGATGAACGACGCCTGCGGACTGCACAGATAGGCCACCGCCTCGGCGACCTCCTCCGGTTCGATCAGCCGTTTGAGGGCGCTGTCCTGCAGTAGTACTTCGGCCAGCACTCGCTCCTCGGGGATTCCGTGCGTCCGCGCCTGGTCCGCCAGCTGCTTCTCGACGAGGGGCGTCCGCACGTACGCCGGGTTCACACAGTTCGATGTGACCCCGTGGGGGGCGCCTTCAAGCGCAGCGGTCTTCGAGAGTCCCTCCAGGCCGTGCTTGGCGGCGACGTACGCCGACTTGAACGCGGAGGCGCGCAGACCGTGGACCGACGACACGTTGACGATGCGGCCCCACCCCTGCCCGTACATATGGGGCAGTGCCCCGCGGATGAGCCGGAACGGCGCCTCGAGCATCACCGTCAGGACGGTGTGGAACACCTCGGGCGGGAACTCCTCCAGCGGGCAGACCAGTTGGAGCCCGGCGTTGTTGACCAGGATGTCGGTGCCGGCGGCGGCCAGTTCGGCCGCGTCCAGGTCGGTGAGGTCGAGGAGGTGCGCTTCGAGGGTGCCCGCGAGGCCATGAGCCACGCCGACGAGGGCATCGAGGCCCCCCTCGTCCCGGTCGACCGCTCTCACCTTTGCCCCGGCAGCGGCCAGCCGCAGCGCGCACGCGCGGCCGATGCCGCCGGCGGCACCGGTGACGAGAGCGGTGCGTCCGCCGAGGTCGAGCGGAACAGTGTGGGGAGCCGGAACAGTGTGGGGAGCCGGAAGGGGGTGGGGGGCCGGAAGAGGGTGGGGCTCGGTCATGTATCGAGCCTAGGTAGCTCCGTTGGCCTGCCGCATATGGTCACCACCCATAGTTCACAGTCGATTGGTGGGGTCGAACCATGTGGGTGCGTCCGACATTGCCTGCTTGATCCGTAGCAGCCCGAACTCGTTCAGCGCCGGCAGCGCGTCCACCGCGAACCAGCCGACCTCCAGCGACTCGTCGTCATTGACACGCGCCTCACCGCCGACGGCCCGGCAGCGGAACGTTATGTCCATGTACTGGCACTCGTCGCCGTTCCCGTACGTCACGGGGTTCAGAGCCTGCACGAGGACGACCCGTTCGGCGACGCACCGGACGGCCGTCTCCTCGTACACCTCGCGCACGGCACAAGCCGCCGGCTGCTCCCCGGGCTCCGGTATTCCGCCGATCACCGACCACTTGCGGGTGTCGGTACGGCGCCCCAGCAGCACCCTGCCGTCGTCGTCGAAGACGATGGCGGTGATGCCCGGGAGCCAGAGCAGCTGATGGCCGGCGGAGGCCCGGATGGTGCGGATGAAGTCGGGAGTAGCCATGGAGCGACCCTAACGGGCCGGTTCGGTGATCTCCGGCTGTTCAAGGCGGACGTGACCTGCGCCTCGGGAGCGGCGCCCGCGCACCGCCGAGGCCACCCCCCAGCCGAGCCCGCCGACCGCGACGAGCACAAGGACCGCCTCGGGCAGGGTGCCCAGCCGTGTGGCGGGGGTCTCGGAGGAGCGCAGCGGGACCTTCTGGACGAGCGAGTCAGCGACGAACATCCCGGTCCGCTGGGTGATCTTCCCGTCCGGCATGATGACGGCGCTGACGCCGCTGGTCACCGGAACGGTGACGGTGCGGCTGTGCTCCACCGCACGGATGCGGGACATGGCGAGCTGCTGATAGGTCATCTCGCTGCGGTCGAAGGCCGCGTTGTTGCTGGGCACCGCGATCAGCTGCGCGCCGTCCGTGACGGTGGTGCGCACCGTCCAGTCGAAGGCGGCCTCGTAGCAGGTGACAAGCCCGACCTTGGCGTTCGCCATGGTGAACACACCCGGCTTGTGTCCCCGGGTGAAGTCCTGGTGCGCCATCGCGGTCCAGTTCTTGTTGATGGCACCGACCAGGGAGCGCAGCGGGAGGAACTCACCGAAGGGCTGTATCTGCCGCTTGTCGTACGTGTCGATCGGGCCCTTCTCCGGGTCCCACAGGATCTGCTCGTTGTAGAGCTTGCCGCCGCGCTCGACGACGGCGCCGATCGAGATGGGCACCCCGACCGCCTTGCTGGCGCGCCAGATCACGGCAGCCGCGTCGGGGTTCGCGAACGGGTCGATGTCGGAGGAGTTCTCGGGCCACAGCACGAGGTCGGGCCGCGGGACCTTGCCCGCCTCGACCTTCTCGGCCAGGCGCTCGGTCTCGCGCGCGTGGTAGTCGAGGACGGCGCGCCGCTGGGCGTTGAACTCGAGTCCGGAACGCGGCACGTTGCCCTGGATGACGGCGACGGTCGTGGTGCCGTTCTCGGCCTTGTCACTGACCAGGGAGCGCGCGGCGACGGCGCCCACCATGGGAACGACCACGCTCAGCAGCCCCACGACGGCCGCACCACGACGCAGCACGCCCCCGTCGCGCCGCCTCTCGGCGACGAGGCGCACGATCTCGTACAGCCCGAAGCCGCACAGCACGACCGCGAAGCCGACCACCGGGGTGCCGCCCACCGCGGCCAGCGGCAGAAAGACACCGTCCGCCTGACCGAAGGCGATCTTTCCCCAGGGGAAGCCGTCGAACGGCACACGCGCGCGTGCCGCCTCTCCCGCGATCCATACGGCCGCCGCCCACACCGGCCAGGCGGGCAGCCGGGACACCAGCACGACGCCCGCCCCGACGAGCGCGACGAAGATCGCCTCCACCACGACGAGCGCGAGCCACGGGACGGAGCCGACCTCGACTCCGGTCCACACGAGCAGCGGCAGCAGGAAGCCGAGACCGAACAGATAGCCGAGGCCGAGGCCGCCCTTCCAACTGCGGCCGCGCAGGCTCCAGCCGAAGACGGCGAAGGCCGGGATTGCCAGCCACCACAGGGTCCGGGGCGGAAAACTGACGTAGAGCAGCACTCCTGAGAGCGCCGCGGCGGCGGCCGGAACAAGGCGCCGCACCCGGTGGACACCACGGGGTGCGGGTGCGGCCTGGGGCTCGAGCTGTTCCGGCTCGCCCACGGAAGTTGCGGTGACGGTCACGCGGGGAGTCTACGGCGCGTGACCAAACAGCGGACAGCTCGAGCCGCTCCGCAGGCCCGGGTGCTGTGCTGCTTTCCAGTCACATTGTGCCGCTTTCCCGTCACACTGTTCCGTCCCTCTGCCGTATCGTTCCTGCGCAACTCGTCCACAAACCGGCGCATCACCCGTTACCGTGTGCCCGAGCCTCTGACGTGCGGCCGGATACGGCCGTCACGGTCGGGGCCCGTCACAGGGGGGCGGCGGAGTGGGATCCACGGGGACGACGTCCGCGACCGGGGCCGCGGACACGGAAGACGAGAGACGAAACGTTTCGGACGCGACGGGCGTCCTGCTGCTGGGCGCGTGCGCGGCCTGGGCACTGATCACGGCCGCCGCACACGGCGGCCGGCCCGAGGGCGTCCTGCTCGCGGTGCTCGCGGTCACCGCCGGCTATGCGTCAGGACGCATCTTCGGGGCGCTCCTGCCGGTCGCCGCACCTGCCGCGGGCGCCTTGGTCGGCCTCGGTCTCGCGGTCGCCGCCCCGCATGCACCGGCGAGCCCGCAGTCCCTCGCGCCGCTCGGGCACACCGGTGCCGTCGCTGCACTTCTGACACTGTCATCGGGGGCGGCGTGCTGTGCCGCATGGGCGGCCCGCACCCTCGCGCCACGCCTCGTGCTGCACGCGTCGGCCGCGGGGATCGCGGTGGTCGCTGCGGTCCTCGGCTCGACCACGGGTCTTGTGACATCGACCGGTGTGCTGCTGTGCTCGCTCGCCGCCGACCGGACGCGGCACCGCGCCCCCGCACTGGCGGCGCTGGCCCTCGCGGCGACCACGGCGGCCGGCGCTACCTGGGCGATCTCGGAGAACCTGTTGCCGGACGGTCCCGAAGGCTTCCTGGAAAGCGAGCTCAGCAACCACCGGGTCCTGCTCTGGCATGACGCACTCACGCTGGCCCGCCAGGATCCCGCGCTCGGCGCGGGCCCCGGGCGCTTCGGCGAGCTGAGTCCCACGGCCACGCAGTCGCTCCTCCCCGACGGCAAGCCCCACTCGGCACCCCTGCAGCAGGCCGCCGAACAGGGGCTGATCGGCGTGGTACTGCTTGCGGCGGTCTTCTGCTGGCTCCTCTACGCACTGTGGCGCACCCGGCGCCCCACGCCGATCGCACTCACGGCGGGCGCCGCGCTGACGGCACTCGCGGTGATCGCGTCAGTGGGCGACGCGCTGAGCTTCACGACCGTGACAGCGGGGGCCGGGCTGTTGGCGGGGTTCGCTACCGCGCATCCACTGCCCGACGAGGAAGAGGAAGGGGCCGGGCGGGAGGTCCGGTGAAGGGCCCGGCAGTGAACGGTGAGAGGGCTCGGCAGTAAATAGTCGGGTAAATAGGGAGAGAAGAAGCCGAGGAGTGTGGTGCCGCGCGAGTCAGTGCGTGGCACCGGGCAGACTCGGCCGCAGCCGGGCACGGATGACACGTACCGCCATCTCGGCGTTGTCCACGGTGATCGTGAACATGTGACCGTCCCACAGGCGCAGGACGACGCCCTCGCCTCGTCGTACGACGACGGCGGTCCCCTTCTCGGGCCGCCAGCGGTAGCCCCAGCCGCCCCACTGGCGCGGAGTGACCCTCGGGACGAATTCGGCACCGGCGACATTCGAGAGTGGGATACGGCGGCGCGGCAGACCGATGTGGCCGCAGCGCACCTCGAGACAGTCCTTGTCCACCTTCACGGCCACGTGCACGAACGCGAGCGTGCCGAAGAGCACCAGCAGGCCGGCGGCGATACACCCCACGACGGACATCACGAGCGGGACGATGCCGGACGTCCAAGCGGAGTCGATGGCCAGCTCGATCCCGAGCGCCAGGCAGGCGGCACCGACGAGCGCCGCCAGCCACTGGGCGCGGTTCGTCGCGCGCCCCGTCCAGATTTCGGGATACGCGGCCTCGTCACCGCGGAGGTGGTCCCTCATGAGTCGAGAGTACCTATGTTCCGGAGCGCGGGCACCGGGTTGCGGAGCGTTATGGTCCGGTGGGCGGCGGAAGTGGGGAGCGCGGGTCACTAGCCGTATGCCCCCTCATGGGCCAACGCCCGTTGGCACCAGAGCGCCTGGTCGACGTACGGGCCAACCTGCGGTGGCCAACGCGCGTTGGCCACCATACGTGGGCGCCTTCAAGCCAACCTGCGTATACCCGTCCGAGGGCCAACGCATGGAGGCCAACACCCATGAGCCAACACATGTAGGCCAACATGCGTAGGCCAACACGCGCAGGCCAACACGCGCAGGCCAACACGCGCAGGCCAACACACGTAGGCCAACACACGCAGGCCAACACACGTAGGCCAACACACGCAGGCCAACACACGTAGGCCAACACGCGCAGGCCAACATCCGCAGACGCACGGGGACCGACACACGCAGGCCTACACCCGCGAGCCCACCGCCCAAGGCCCCGACGGTCGCCCCGCCCTCACCGCGTCGGACTGACCGCCTGCAGGAGCCTGCCCTCCGCGTACGCCAGCGCCGCGGGCGGGAGCGCGCCGTCGCGTCCACTCAGCAGTACGGTGACACCGGCCGTGGCGGGAGCCTCCGGCGTCGGCTGTACCCCGATCCGGCGCAGCGCCTGCGCGGCCACCGCGCCTGCGGAACCGTGCAGTACGAGCGGCGCCCGGCCCGGCTGCTGGACGGCGGCCCGGATGCGCTCGGCGACCAGTTCGTAGTGGGTGCACCCGAGCACGAGGGTCGTCACCTCGGCCGGCGTGCGCGCCGCGGCTGCCGCAATGGCTGCGTCGATCGCCGTCTCGTCCGCCTTCTCCACGGCATCGGCGAGGCCGGGGCACGCCACCTCGGTGACGTCCACGCCGCCCGCGAACTCCTCGATCAGACCGCGCTGATAGGGGCTGCCCGTGGTGGCGGGCGTCGCCCAGATCGCGACCGGCCCGCCACCCGCCGCCGCCGGCTTGATCGCCGGAACCGTGCCGATGACCGGCACATCTGGTTCGAGCAGGGCGCGCAGGGCGGGCAGGGCATGCACGGACGCCGTGTTGCAGCCGACGATCAGGGCCTCGGGCCCGTGTGCTGCGGCGGCCTTGGCGATGGCCAGGGCACGGCGGGTCATGTCCTCGGTGGGACGCGGCCCCCAGGGCATTCCATCGGGGTCGAGGGAGAGTACGAGATCCGCGTCAGGCCGCAGGCGCCGTACCGCGGCTGCGGCGGGCAGCAGTCCGAGTCCGGAGTCCATGAGTGCGATCTTCACCCCGCAACCATAGACGATGGGCCCCAACCGACCTCCTTGGTGGGGCAGACTGCGACAGGTGAGTGCCCTTGTGTGGATCACCGTCGCGTCACTGGCCGCCTGGCTGTGGCTGCTGCTCGGCCAGGGCTTCTTCTGGCGTACGGATCTGCGGCTGCCGCCGCGCCGGGAGCCGGACGCCTGGCCGTCCGTCTGTGTCGTCGTACCGGCTCGGGACGAGGCCGCGGTACTCCCGCACAGTCTCCCGTCGTTGCTCGCACAGGACTACCCCGGGCACGCCGAGGTCTTCCTGGTCGACGACGGCAGCACGGACGGCACCGGGGAGCTGGCCCGTGAGCTGGCCGTGCGGCATGGGGGGCTGCCGCTCACCGTGGACTCCCCCGGCGAACCTCCCGCGGGCTGGACGGGCAAGCTGTGGGCCGTCAGGCACGGCATCACTCTGGCACGCGCGCGTGCCCCCGAGTATCTGCTCCTGACGGACGCCGACATCGCCCACGCGCCCGACAGCCTGAGGGAGTTGGTGGCGGCAGCGGAGACCGGCGGCTTCGCGCTGGTCTCGCAGATGGCCAGGCTGCGCGTGGAGAGCGCCTGGGAGCGGCTGGTCGTACCCGCCTTCGTGTACTTCTTCTCGCAGCTGTACCCCTTCCGCTGGATCGCGGTGAGGGGATCACGGACGGCGGCCGCCGCGGGCGGCTGCGTGCTGCTGCGCACCGAAGCCGCCGAGCGCGCCCGGGTTCCCGACGCCGTCCGGCAGGCGGTCATCGACGACGTGGCGATCGCGCGGGCGGTCAAGAGGAGCGGCGGCCACATCTGGCTGGGGCTCGCCGACCGCGTCGACAGTGTGCGCCCGTATCCGCGGCTGCAGGACCTGTGGCGGATGGTCTCGCGCAGTGCGTACGCCCAGCTCCGCCACAATCCGCTGCTGCTCGTCGGTACGGTGCTCGGGCTCGCCCTGGTCTACCTGGCGCCGAGCGTGGCGCTCGTCGCCGGGGTCGTCACCGGCAGTACCGCCGTGCTCGTCTGCGGCGGGCTCGCCAAGCTGGT
Source organism: Streptomyces hygroscopicus (assembly GCF_026168105.1). Classification (GTDB taxonomy): domain Bacteria; phylum Actinomycetota; class Actinomycetes; order Streptomycetales; family Streptomycetaceae; genus Streptomyces; species Streptomyces hygroscopicus_D. Next base: position 1,045 of record NZ_LBMW01000062.1, on the reverse strand, counting down.
GATGACGGCGACGTACGCCCCGATGCTGCGCTACTACCGACAGCCGCTGTGGCTCGCGCTGGTGCTGCCGGTCACCGCGTTCCTGTATCTCCTCATGACGGTGGATTCGGCGGTGCAGCACTACCGGGGGCGCGGTGCGGCCTGGAAGGGCCGCACCTATTCACGCCCGGGCGCGGCGCTCGAGGAGCAGTGAGACGAGCAGTGGGAGGCGCGGTGAGAGGAGCATGGACGGGCCGCTCGCAAGGGCGGCCCGCTCGGGTCACTTCCGGCCGGGGGTCCAGTTCATGCCCCACCCGTAGGCGTGATCGATCGTGCGCTGCGGGCTGATGCCACGCTCCGGGACCAGGTAGCGGGCCTCGCGCTGGACGATCAGGTCGCCGCCGGAGTTGGTGATGAGGGCGAGCGCGCACACGGTGGAGGGCACGGTGCACTCGTCGAGGAAGAACTCGACGGGGGCACCGTTCTGCGGCTGGAGAGTGACCGTGGCGTGCAGGTCGGCGAAGGAGCGGGCGCCTTCGTAGATGGTCACGAAGATGAGGATGCGCCGGAAGCCGTGTCTGTGGTCGAGGTTGATGGTGAGGTTCTCGCCCGTCTCCACGGCGCCGGTGCGGTCGTCGCCGTCGAGGTGGATGTACGGCGGCTGGTACAGCGAGCCGAAGGCGTTGCCGAGCGCCTGCACGACCCCCTTGCTGCCGTCGGACAGCTCGTACAGGGCACACAGGTCCAGGTCGAGGTCCGCGTGCAGGGCCACCGCCCGGTCCTTTTTGCTGCCCCACCCGGAGAACTGTTTGCGCACCTGCCAGTTGAGGTTGACCCGCATGGCACCTGATGTGCCGCCCTGCTTGGCCAGCGAGACGGACGGCGCCTGCTTGGTGAGCGTGACCTTGGTGAGGCGGACGGGGGTGGGGGGCGCAGCGACCGGCGGAGGCGGCGCACCGTACGGGCCGGTGGGAGGCGCCACCGCGGCGGGCTGTGGAGGCCCGACGACGGGCGGCGCGGGCGGCGCGGGCATGGTGACCGGCGGCGGCTGCGGCGCGGCGTGGGG
>NZ_LBMW01000001.1 GCF_026168105.1 Streptomyces hygroscopicus | reverse complement strand
CGCCCTCCCGGCCCCGGCGGTCCGCCCGGCCCCGGTGGCCCCTCCGGCCCCGGCGGCCCCGGCGGTCCGCCCGGCCCGGGAGACACCGGCGGGGAAGCGCACCGCCCCTGGTGGAGGTCCGTGCCCCGGCTGGCGCTGATGGCCCTGGCGGCCGTGGCCGCGGTGGTCCTCGGTCTCGTCTTCACCCGTTCCGGTGGTGGCGGCTCCCCCACGAGCGGTGAGGTCTTCCTGCAGGCCGCCGACACAACGGGCCCGGACCCGTTCACACAGTCGTCGGCGACCGAAAGCTCCGCGGCCCCCTCGACCCCGTCCCCGGCAGGCCCGGCGCAGTCCGCCAATGTGACGCGCGCCGTCGACGGCTCCGCGCCCGGCCTGTACGGAGGCACCCGCGACGTCGCCAGCTGCGACACGGAGAAGCAGATCAGAGCGCTGCGGGCGGACCCGGCGAAGAACACCGCGTTCGCGTCGGTGCTGGGCGTCCGGCCCTCCGATGTGCCGGCCTATCTGCGCTCGCTCACACCGGTGCGGCTGCGCATGGACACGCGGGTGACCAACCACGGCTACCGCAACGGCGCGGCCACCGGCTACCAGGCGATCCTGCAGGCAGGCACCGCGGTGCTCGTCGACGGCCATGGCGTGCCCCGCGTGCGGTGCGCCTGCGGCAACCCGCTCACACCGCCGGTCGCACAGAAGTCCACACCGAAGGAGACGGGCGATCGCTGGCCCGGATTCGAGCCGCAGAACGTCGTGGTGGTCTCGCCCTCTCCCGCAGTCGTGGACACGTTCGTCCTGTTCGACGTCGAGCACGACGACTGGATCGCCCGGCTGCGCGGAGACCAGACGGGCCACCAGGACCAGAAGACGAGCCCCCCGGCGGAGCCGACCCCGTCGGCGAGTGTCTCGACGCCCACACCGCAGACGTCGTCGCCCGCCCCCTCCTCCTCCGCCCCGCCGTCGTCCGAGGCCCCCTCCGCCCCGTCGCCGTCGTCAGCGCCCCCGGGCCCGTCGTCGGCACCGCCCCCGCCGGCCTCGTCGGCACCGGGCCCGTCGGCGGCACCAGTGCCGTCCGCGGCGCCTCCGGCGAGCGGGTCCCGGCCTTCGCCGCCCGCCGTCGCACCGGGCGCGCCGGCCCCGGCCTCCCCGTGAGCGCCCGTGCTCAGTCGGCCCGTACGACGAGCGCGAAGTCACCGAGTCCGAGCAGCCGGTCGCCCCGGACCTCGCCCAGCGTGGTCACGACCGTCTCGATCCGGCCGGTGGACGGGTCGAAGACGAGGTCCTGGACCGCGCCGTGTTCGGCGCCGTCCTCGGACAGCACCCTGCTGCCCAGCGCCTCGTGACGAGGACCCGGCGGCACGGACTCCGGCCGGAAGTCCGGCTCCACGAGCACGGCGTCCGGGCCGACCGCGTGCAGGGCGTCCCAGGCGACCGCGGTCTCCTTGCGGCCGCGCCCGGACACCAGGACATGGGTGAGGCGCCCGGCCACGGCATCGAGGGCGAGCGAGGTCAGCTCTCCGATCTCGCGCGCGTCGCCCAGGGTCACCACCGGCAGGCCACGGGCCTGGGCATACGACGTCACGCCGACGGTCCCTTCTCCAGCCCGTCCGGGGCGGCCCCGCCCCTCGCCCGGAACGCCTCGACTCGGGCGGCGAACCCGGCGAGGTCGTCGGCGACGAAGCGGACGGCGTCCGCGGGGACGACCAGCGCCCGCCCGGACACGGCGAGCGTCTCACCGCGCGGCACGAACACCTTGCGCCGACGCCTGCGGGAGCCCATGACCAGGGACTGCCGCGCGTTGATCCGAAAGCCCACCACGCGTCCGCTCCTGCCGCCCTCGACCACGACGTCCAGCACGACGCCGATCTCCGTGCCCGCGTCCGTGAGCACCCGGGCGCCCAGCACCTGACCGTGGGCCGCCTCCTTGCGCGCCACCACCGCCGACGGCTCCACGAGCACCTCCTGACCGCGGATCATCACCGCGTCCCGGCCCAGCGCATGGACCGCGGCCCATGGCAGGCTCTTGCGCAGGGGCCCCGCGAGCAGGCCCCTCCCGCTCAGGGTGAAACCGGTCACACGGCCGGCCGGGCCGTCGAAGACCGTGTCCCTCAGCTGGGCGACGGCGTCGCCGCCCAGCGTCACCACCGGACGCCCGCACAGCTCCCGCGCGCCCATCAACTCGTTCATCGCGCGCCCCGCTCCCCGGACCGGCCGCCCCGCTGGACGGCGATCACCGTGCCCGCCCGCCGACGCGCCTGCACCCACAGGAACAGCGCTGACAGCAGCGCCACGGCCGCCACCACGAGGACCGGCCACAGCCACCAGCTCACGGTCCACCTCCGGTACCCCGGCCCCTGCGGCCGTCCGCCGGGCGCCGTACCCTGCGAATGCCCCGGACGCACGCGAAGATGCCCCCGGCCCGGACGGCCGCTGCCTGCGCCACCACGGCGCGTGGAGGGATCGCCCGTACGGGGACTGGCCGACGCGTGACTGGGTACGAGCACTGGTGCGGTACTCCTCCGACAGGGGTGCCGCGCCGTACGAATACCGGCTTCTCAGAGAGACCGCATGATGGAGCACCTGGACGGAGCGGTGATACCTACTGACTTCGACATGCCCGTTGAGCCGCTACGGCGGGCGGCGCACTACACCGGGGAGCCGGGGTCCATCGCCGAGGCGAGGGCCTTCGGCGAGCTGTTCATCGAACAGCTCCGGTCCGAGTGGTGCGCCTCCATCGACGGGCGCGCGGCCGGCGATGTGCTCCTGGTGGTGAGCGAACTGGTCACCAACGCACAGCGGCACAGCCACGGCCCGTACATCCTGGAACTCGAGGGCACCGACACCGCCGTGACCGTCGCCGTCTACGACAGCAGTGCCGCACTGCCCCGGCGCTATCCCAAGGACCCCGGACGCGTCGGCAGACACGGCCTGGAGATCGTCCATGTGCTGGCGACGCAGGTGACGGCCGAGCTGGTACCCGTCGGCAAGCGCGTCACGGCCGTGGTGAAGCTGGGGCGCTGAGCCCGAGGAGGCCGCGCCGCGGACCCACCTCACCGGCGCGCGCGGGCACGCTCGCGTGCGCCCGTCGGCCGGCGCTCGACTGCGCCCGTCGGCCCGGCTGCGGCCCACGACTCGGCTGCGCCCGACAACCCGGCGCTCGTCCGCGCCCCATGACCTGCCCGCATGTCTGTACGACCCGCCCCGCCTGTCCGCGTACGCCGAACGGCCGGTGGTGTCCTGTCTCGGCGGTCTGTCAGACGGCGTCGACCCGGTTCACGTCGTCCAGCATCCCGCTGCGCAACCGCTCGATGATGCGCTTGATGAGACGCGAGACATGCATCTGCGAACATCCGAGCCGGGCGCCGATGTCGGCCTGCGTGGCCTCCTCGACGAAGCGCAGGTGGATGATCGTACGATCGCGTTCGCTGAGCTCCGCCACCAGTGGAGCGAGGGTGTGGAAGTCCTCGACGAGGCGCATGCCGTCGTCCTCCTCGCCGATGAAGTCGGCGAGTACGGCCTCACCCTCCAGGTCGTCGCCGGTCAGCGCGGCGTCCAGCGAGGAGGAGTTGTAGCCGTTGGCGGCGATCTGCGCCTGGACGACCTCGGCCTCGGGCAGGTCCATCAGCGCGGCCAGTTCGGCGACGGTCGGTTCCCGGTCCAGACGGGTGGAGAGCTCTTCCCGGGCCTTCGCCAACTCCACCCGCAACTCCTGCAGCCGACGCGGCACATGGACCGCCCACGTGGTGTCGCGGAAGAACCGCTTGATCTCGCCGACGATGTAGGGCACCGCGAAGGAGGTGAACTCCACCTCGCGTGAGACCTCGAACCGGTCGATGGCCTTGATCAGGCCGATCATGCCGACCTGGACGATGTCCTCCATGTCGTCGCTGCGGTTGCGGAACCGGCCGGCCGCGAACCGTACCAGCGACATGTTCATCTCGATCAGGGTGTTGCGCGCGTACTGGTACTCGTGCGTGCCTTCCTCCAGTGTGCTCAGCCGCTGGAAGAACTGGCGGGACAGCTCCCGCGCGTCACGGGGAGCCACCCTCCGCGGATCCGTGACGGTCGGCAGAGGCTCCTCACCAGTCCTGGTCAGGATCGTGTCGTCAGTGACCGTCGACCAGCTCATGGCGGTGTCCATTACCTCTCCCACGAAACTCACTGTCGGGCCCGTCGGGCCTCTCGGGCGTCGTCAAGTCGTTGTGTGTCCGCGCATACCCCGGAGTCCGGGGGTCATGTCGGATTCGACGCACGAAGCGCGTGGCAGGGGTCCTCTGGCTGGGCCGTCCGCCACGCCATTGCAAAAAGGGCAGATGGCGCAGCAATGGCGTGTCGGTACCCGTGGTCGGCTTGGCGGTGCGGGATTCACCCAGGGCGGAACGCCGGTCCCTTCCCGTGGCGTTCTCCGTCCCTAGGCTGAAGGGGTGAGCATTCATGCGCCGAAGGAAGCCCGCGTCATTCCGCTGCGTCCCGGGAGCGCGCCGCCGCGCACCGGCGGTGCGCCCCGAACTCCCCAGCAGCCGGGGAGTTCGGGGCGGATGCCGGGGACCCCCGCCGCCAGGGAGCCGCTGTGGCGCGACCTCGTCGGCGACGTGCTGCGCCGCGAGCGGCTCGCTCAGGAGCGTACGCTCAAGGATGTGGCGGAGGCGGCCCGGATCTCGATGCCGTACCTGTCCGAGGTCGAGCGCGGCCGCAAGGAGGCCTCCTCCGAAGTCCTCGCGGCCGCCGCCGGGGCCCTCGGACTCCGCCTCGGCGACCTGCTCTCGCTCGCCCAGGACGAGTTGGCGCGGCACATCCGCACCCGGGCGGGCCGGGGCCGTCCGTCGCGGACGGGGCAGTACGACGGTCTGTGCCTCGCCGCCTGACGGCTCGCGGACGTCCGGCCCCGCTGCGCCGGGATCAGACGAACGCGAGCCGTCGGCTCAACACCTCGTCGGCCAGCCCGTACGCGACGGCCTCCTCGGCGGTGAACACCTTGTCGCGGTCCATGTCGGCGCGCAGGGTGGCCACGTCATGGTGCGTGTGGCGGGACAGGACCTGTTCCACCTGGGTCCGGATGCGGGCCATCTCCTTCGCCTGGAGGCTGAGGTCGGAGACCGTGCCCTGCCGTCCGCCGCTGGCCGGCTGGCCGAGCAGCACCCGGGCGTGCTGGAGCACGAACCGCCGCCCGGGGTCCCCGCCGGCCAGCAGCACCGCCGCCGTCGAGGCCGCCTGCCCGACGCAGAAGGTGGAGATCGGGGCCTGAACGAACGTCATCGTGTCGTAGATCGCCATCAGTGAAGTGAACGATCCCCCGGGCGAGTTGATGTAGAGCGAGATCTCGTGCTCCGGGTTCGCCGACTCCAGATGCAGGAGTTGCGCGATGACGACGTTCGCGACCCCGTCGTCGATCTCGGTGCCGAGGAAGATGATCCGCTCATTGAGCAGCCGGCTGAAGACGTCGTACGACCGCTCGCCCTGCGCGGTCCGCTCCACGACGTACGGAACCGTGTACGACCCCATGTCACAGCCCCATCCGTCGACGTGAGGAGGCCGGGCGGACGTCGGCGAGCGACTCCACGACCCGGTCCACCATCCCGTACTCCCTGGCCTGTTCGGCCGTGAACCAGCGGTCCCGGTCACCGTCCCGGGAGATGGTCTCCTCGCTCTGCCCGGTGTGCTCGGCGGTGATCCGCTCGATGGCCTTCTTGGTGAACTCCAGGTTCTCCGCCTGGATCTCGATGTCTGCGGCGGTGCCACCGATGCCCGCCGACGGCTGGTGCATCATGATCCGCGCGTTCGGCAGCGCGAACCGTTTGCCGCGCGTTCCCACGGTGAGCAGGAACTGACCCATGCTGGCGGCGAAGCCCATCGCCAGCGTCGACACGTCGTTGGGGACGAGCCGCATGGTGTCGTAGATGGCGAGCCCCGCCGTGACCGACCCGCCGGGGCTGTTGATGCAGAGGCTGATGTCGGCGCGCGGGTCCTCGGCCGACAGCAGGAGCAGTTGTGCGCACACCCGGTTGGCCGACACCTCGTCGACCTGCGTGCCCAGGAAGACGATGCGCTGGGCGAGCAGTTGCGCGGCGAGGTGGTCGTCGAAGCGGCTGGGTGGGGTGTCACCCTCCTCCGCGCGGGGCGAGAGCGTGGTGAGTGGAGTCATCGCATCTCCTGGTCTTGGCGTTGATGCCGTCGAATCCACTCTTGACCTGGAACGGTCCTGGGACGCGGTTTCTCTGCCCGCAGCAGATTCGCCACGGGCGCAGTCCCGCCTCAGCCCATCTCGCGCAACTGCCGGAAGAAGGCCCGGACATCGTCCACCAGCAGATCGGGCTCCTCCATCGCCGCGAAGTGCCCGCCCCGGTCGAACTCGGTCCAGCGCACGATGTTCTCGGTCCGCTCCGCCCGGTGCCGGAGCGGGATCTGCAGTTCCCCCGGGAAGAGGGCGAGCGCGGTCGGCGCGGTGGAGGGCTCGGCCGGTGCGGAGGCCCTTCCCGAGGCGTGCGCCCGCTCGTAGTAGATCCGGGCCGACGAACCGGCGGTCCCGGTCAGCCAGTAGAGCATCACGTTCGTGAGCAGCCGGTCCCGGTCGACGGCCTCCTCGGGCAGCTCCCGCGAGTCCGTCCACTCCCTGAACTTCTCAACGATCCAGGCGAGTTGGCCGACCGGAGAGTCGGTGAGGGCGTAGGCGAGCGTCTGCGGCCGGGTGGAGTGCAGGATCGCGTACCCCGTCCCCTCACGCTGCCACTCGGCCCAGCGGCGCCACGAGGCGAGCGTGCGCTCCCGCTCGTCCGGGCTCAGTGAGGCCAGTTCCTCCTCGGTCGGCTCGGTCGCCTGCTGGGCACCCGGCAGCAGGTTCAGATGGACGCCGATGAGCCGGTCCGGGTGCGCGCGGCCCAGCTCGCGGGAGATCACCGCCCCCCAGTCCCCGCCCTGTGCGCCGAACCGCGGGTAGCCGAGCCGGCCCATCAACTCGGCCCACGCGTCGGCGACCCGGCCCGCCTCCCAGCCGGTGTCCCGGGCGGGCCCGGACAGCCCGTACCCCGGAATGCCCGGCACCACCACATGGAACGCGTCGGCGGGATCGCCGCCGTGGGCGGCCGGGTCGGTGAGCGGCCCCACGACGTCGAGGAACTCGACGATCGAGCCGGGCCAGCCGTGGGTGATGACCAGCGCAGTGGCGTCCGGCTCCGGGGAGCGGATGTGGGCGAAGTGGATGTGTGCCCCGTCGATCTCCGTGGTGAACTGCGGCCACTCGTTCAGCCGCGCCTCGGCGGCCCGCCAGTCGTACTCATGACGCCAGTACCGTACGAGCTCACGCAGATAGTCGCCGGGAACTCCGTACGCCCATCCCACACCCGGCAACTCGTCGGGCCAGCGGGTGCGGTCGAGGCGGTCATGGAGGTCGTCGAGGTCGCTCTGGGGGATCGCGAGACGGAAGGGCCGGATGCTCTCAGCGGGCGATGACGTCATGGTCGGGATGCTAGTTCGGGGAGACGAGGCCGCCATCCGCATCAGTACCCGGGCCGAACGATGACTTTCGGCGAGAGGATCGGTCGGTACAGGTGACCGCGTCCCACGCTCCAGGAGGTACTCATGGCCACCGAAGGATTCACCACCTGTCTCTGGTTCGACGGCCAGGCCGAGGAGGCCGCGCACCACTACGTCTCGATCTTCAAGAACTCGAGCATCGGCCACGTCGGCCGCTACACCGAGGCCGGACCGGGCCCCGCCGGCTCCGTGATCGCCGTGGACTTCGTGGCCAACGGCCACAAGTTCGTCGCGCTGAACGGCGGTCCGCAGTTCACGTTCAACGAGGCAATTTCCTTCCAGATCTACTGCGACGACCAGGAGGAGATCGACTACTACTGGAACAAGCTCACCGAGGGCGGCGGCGAGCCGGGGCCCTGCGGCTGGCTCAAGGACAAGTACGGCGTGTCCTGGCAGGTCATCCCGAACGGGCTCATCGACATGATCGGGGACCCGGACCCGGAGAAGGCGGCGCGCACCACACAGGCGATGCTCTCGATGGGAAAGCTGGACATCGCCGCGCTGGAGAAGGCGCACGCGGGGGAGTAGCGGTGGCACGGGGCCGCTGCGGACCAGGAGCGGCCCCGCGTCGAGACGGACGCTGCGGGAGGTGCCGTCAGCCGGTGTGTGCCGCGACGGTCCGGGTGATCTCCCGTGCGATGCGCAGGATGCCGGGCGAGCGGACAGGGCACGGCTTCGGTGTGGAGGTCGTCGGGGCCAGGCAGAAGTGCAGGTAGTCGTCGTCGCGGTGCAGGGCGGTGCGGTCACGTGAGGGCTCGGTGCAGTACGCCGGGTGCTCGTGCTCGTACGGGGTGCACGGCAGGTACTGCGCCCAGGTGTAGCGGTCCGAGGCCGGACCGACCGTCCTGCCCGCGTCGGAGACGAGGTCGCCGGAGGCGCGCGCCTGTTTCTCGTACGTCTCGTTGACCCGCCGGGTCCGCTCGGGGGTCATCGGATCGGGCCCTTGCAGTACCCAGACGATCCTGGGCCGCCGGTCGCCGCCCGCCGCGGCGATCTCCTCGGTCAGCCTCGCTGCGTCGGCGGCGTAGCGCGCGAAGTACGCCGCCCGCCGCGAGTCGTACCTGATCCCGTCCATGCAGGGCGTGTAGCCCCAGGAGTTGCCCCAGAACTGGAGCACCACGAAGTCCGGGTGCGTCGAGCGCACCAGCGCGGCCGCCTTGTCCGCGGCCGGCACGAGCGAACGCCGAGTGCCGCCCTCCAGGTAGTCGCACAGGGTCGTGCCCGCGTAAGGGGCGCTCGTGTACGCCGCGTGCAACTCGCCCCGTAACTGCTGCCCCAGTACGTCCTGGTTCTCCATGGCGATCGAGTCGCCCAGGTAGAGCACTGTGGGAGCCTTCGCCGGGCGGCCGGTGTCCGGCGTGGCCGCCGCCCGCATGTGAGTCGTCGCCGGAGCACCGGCGACCTCGGGCGTGGGCGGCGCGGCCTCGGGCCCGGACGACGGGTCTCCGCACGCGCCGAGCAGCAGTCCGGCCACCAGTACCCCCACGATCCACGGCTTCCGCATGCCGTCACTCCCGCCCCGACCGCCGAAAGGGCTCCCCAGGCAAGCACAGCCGGGCACAAGGCGGAAGACGTACGACGGCCATGACCGGACCGGTGGCCGGGGCTCGCCCTGTCCGACTCCCCGGAGTCCGCGCCCACCCGCCGGGAGAGACGACCATGCGCTGTCCGGGCGGTAACCACGGCCGCGACCGGCGGTTCGGCGCGGCCCGCCCGTACGCCGCCCGGAGCAGTCCCGTCACCGGTTGGGGGCACCCCGGATGACGCCGCCGTCCCGCACCGGTAGCCGTGGAACATGCGCTTCCTCGGCGAACTGGACCAGCGGCTGTTCACCCGGGTCGCCACCGCGCGCGTGCCCGGCGCCGATCCCGCGCTCACCCGGCTGAGCCACGCGGCCGATCACGGTGTGCTGTGGTTCGGGGCCGCGGCCGGGCTCGCCGTGCTCGGCGGCCGCACCGCCCGGCGCGCCGCCCTGCGCGGGACCGGTTCGCTCGCGCTCGCCTCGCTCACCGTGAACACCCTCGTCAAGTGGGCGGCACGGCGCCCGAGGCCGCTTCTTGTCGATGTGCCGCCGATGCGTCACCTCAGGCGCCAGCCGCGCACCACCTCCTTCCCCTCCGGCCACTCCGCCTCGGCCGCGGCCTTCGTCACCGGGGTCGCGCTGGAATCCGCCGGATACGGCGCGCTGATCGCTCCCGTCGCCGGGGCCGTCGCCTTCTCGCGGGTGTACGTCGGTGTGCACTACCCGGGAGACGTCCTGGCCGGGACGGCGATCGGTCTCGGTGCCGCGCTGCTGACCTGCCGCTGGTGGCCGCCGCGCCAGGTGAACCCGGAGCGGGAGCGCCCGCCGGCTCAGGCTCCCGCCCTGCCCGGGGGCGAGGGGCTCGTCGTCTTCGTCAACAGCCGCGCGGGAGCGGGGGCCCCGGCCGCTGCGCTGCCGCCCGCCGACCTCCTCGCCGAACTCCTGCCCGGGGCCGAATTCGTGGAGTGCGGCCCCGACGACGACTTCTCCGTACTGCTCGACCGGGCGGTGCGCCGCGCCGTCGGACGCGGCGGAGCGCTCGGTGTGTACGGCGGCGACGGCACGGTCAACGCGGCGGCCCGGGCGGCGGCCGCACATCGGTTGGCCCTCGCCGTGTTCCCCGGCGGCACCCTCAATCACTTCGCCCTGGACGTCGGCGTGCCGCACTTCGAGGACACGGCCGCCGCGGTGGTCCGCGGCGAGGCGGTCGCCGTCGACATCGGGGTTGCCGCCCCCGTGCCGGACGGGGCCTCCGGCAGCACGGAGCCCGTCGAATTCCTGAACACCTTCAGCATCGGCCTCTACCCGGACCTGGTCGGCCTCCGTGAACACCTGGAGCGGCGCTGGGGCAAATGGCCGGCCGCGGCCGTGGCGCTCATCCGGGTGGTGCGCTCCGCGACCCCGGTGGAACTGCGCCTCGACGGCCACCCGCGCCGGCTGTGGCTGCTGTTCGCCGGCAACGGCCGCTATGTTCCGGACGGTTTCGCGCCCTCCTTCCGACCGCGGCTGGACGACGGGCTGCTCGATCTGCGTACGGTCGACGGCAGCCACCGGCTGGCCCGTACCCGGGTGGTGGTCGCGGCACTCGCCGGGGCCCTCGGCCGCTCGCGTGTCTACCGGGCCGAGCGGGTGTCCCGGGTGTGTGCCGAGGACCTGAGGGGCGCGGACACGTTCGCATACGACGGTGAAGTCGTGCCCGCCACCCGTGCGTTGCGGCTGGAGAAGCGCAGCCGGGCACTCGTCGTCTACCGGCCCGTCGTCCAGGGCCAGGAGATCGCCCAGCAGGCGAGACTCGCCGCCGCGGTGGCCCGACACCGAAACAGCCAAAGGGGCCGCCGTCTCCCCGCGGACGGCGGCCACTCGGACTCGGAGGGCTGAGTCACACGTGGACGACCCGCGGTCAGGCGAGGCTCGTATTCCTTGACAGCTATATAACCGAAGAGGCATATTGAGCCCCGTGTCCGAAGCCTCCCTGTGGGCCGCACTCGCCGACCCCCATCGACGGTCCATCGTCGCGCTGCTCCTGGAGCGGCCACGGCCCGTCGGTGAGATCGTCGAGGCGTGCGGTCTCAGCCAGCCGAGTACGTCGAAGCATCTGAAGGTACTGCGGGACGCGGGGCTCGTGCGCGTACACCAGGACGCCCAGCGCCGGGTGTACGCCCTCGACCCGGCCCCCATCGCCGCGCTCGACGCCTGGCTCGCCCCCTACCGGGCGCTGTGGACCACCAGCCTGGACGCGCTGGGGCGGCGCCTGGACGAGACATCGGACGACACCGACGAACCCTCCGCGAAGGACTGATCCGCCATGGCCGCCGACCTCACCGGCACGTACCTCACCCTCGACGACGGCCGCCCAGCCGTCCGTTTCAGCCGTGTCTACGACCACCCTCTGGACCGAGTCTGGCGGTTCGTCACCGAACCCGACGAGCTCGCCCAGTGGTTCCCGTCCCGAGCCGAGTTCGACCTGCGCCCCGGCGGCACCGTCCGGTTCAGCGGGGACCCGAACATGCCCGTCTCGACCGGTACGGTCGTGGCCGTCGACCCGCCCCGACACCTCTCCTTCGAGTGGGGCGGCGACGAACTGCGTTTCGACCTGGAGCCGCTGGACGACAGGCGCACCCGCTTCACGCTCACCGACGTCCTGGGCGAGCAGAACACCGCCGCCCGCAACGGCGCCGGCTGGGAGGTGTGCCTCACGGCCCTGGACGCCAGGGCCCGCGGCGAACGCTTCGAGGGACCGCACGCCGGGGCAGGCGCCCCCTGGAAGGAGTACTACGACGGTTACGTCACCGCAGGTGTCCCCTCGGGCGCGCCCATCCCCGGCGCAGGCGCCTGAGCCCTCACGCCAGCTGGCGACGTACCAGCTCGTGCAGGCGCCCGCCGGTGTCCGCCAGGAGCTGAGCCGGCGGTCCCTGCTGGGCGACCCTGCCGTCCTCCATCACGATGACGCGGTCCGCGTCCAGCACCGTGGACAGACGGTGGGCGATCACGATCCGGGTGGCGTTCAGGGCGCGGGTGCTCTCGATGACCCGGCGCTGCGTCTCGTTGTCCAGCGCGCTCGTGGCCTCGTCGAAGAACAGGATGCGCGGCCTGCGGATCAGCGCCTGCGCGATCATAAGCCGCTGCCGCTGCCCGCCCGAGACCGCTCCGCTGCCCTGGACGATGGTGTGCAGCCCCATCGGCATCCGCTTGATGTCCTCGGCGAGGCCCGCCATCTCGGCCGCCGCCATCGCCTCTTCCGGCGTGTACGGCTCGGTACCGCAGATGACGTCCAGGATCGACCCGCTGAACGGCTGTGCGTGCTGGAGCACCACCCCGCACTGCCGGCGCACCGCCGACTGGTCCAGCGCCGCGAGGTCCTGGCCGTCGTACAGGACACTGCCCGAGACCGGCTTGTCGAAGCCGATCAGCAGGCGCAGCAGCGTGGACTTGCCGCAGCCGCTGGGACCCACGATCGCCACGAACTCGCCCGCCCCGACCTCGAAGGACACGTCGTCGAGGACCAGGGGACCGTCGTCGGCGTACCGGAACGAGAGCCGGCGCGCCTCGATGCCGCCGGAGAGGACACCGGGGCGGGTGCTGGCCGTGCGCACCTCCGGCGCCGCGTCCAGCACCGGCCTGATCTCCTCGAACAGCGGCAGCGCCGCCACCGCCGAGACGAACGCACCGGTCAGCTGGGTGACCGAGGTCAGCAGCATGGTCACCGACGTGTTGAAGGTGAGGAAGTCGGCGGCCGACAGCGAGCCCTTCGCCGGGCCCGCGAGGAGCATGAACAGCACCAGTGAGCACAGCGGCAGATAGACCGCGCCGAGGACCGTCGTCAGGTTCTTGATCCGGCCGACCTTCTGCTGCAGCTCACGGCTGTGCGCGAACTCGCGCGCCCAGGCGGCGTACGCATAGTTCTCGGCCGCCGCCACCCGCAGTTTGGGCAGTCCGCGCAGGGTCTGGAACGCCTGGTTGTTCAGCTTGTTGCCGAGCCGGACCAGCCGTCGCTGCCAGCGCACCTGCCACAGCCCGAGCCCCAGGAACACCCCGGCGATGACGACGAGCATCCCCATCGCGGCCAGCGCCATGGGCACGCTGTACCAGAGCAGCAGCCCCAGGTTCATCACGCCCACCGTCACCGACTGGGCGACCACGGGACCGACCCCGGCGAGCAGCCTGCGGATCGCACTGATACCCATCGCCGCGCTGGCCAGCTCGCCCGTGGAGCGCTCGGTGAAGAACTTCGTCGGCAGCCTCAGCAAGCGGTCCCAGACCGCGGGCTGGAGCGTCGCTTCGATGCGCCCTTCCAGGCGCAGAATGGTCAGGTTCTCCAACAGCATGAATGCCGCCGCCACCACACTGGTGACCATGAGGGCGAGGCAGACCTGGACGATCAGTCCCTCCTGCGCCCTCGGCACGAACTCGCCGAGCACCTTCCCTGTGGCGATGGGTACCAGCGCGCCGATGGCGACCGTCACCAGACCGCTGAGCAGCAGACCCAGCAGATCACCGCCCGTACCGCGCATGCTGAACCGCAACAGCCCCAGCGGGTTGAGCCGGTGGTCGGGCAGCGGGCGGTAGAACATCACGGCCCTCGGCTCGAACTCCGTCGCGTTCGCCTTCTCGACCGGCGTCTCGCGCCCCGACGACGGCTGCACTGCGACGTAACCGCCGCGCCGCCACAGCAGCGCGACCGGCGCGCCCGACAGCGCCCGGTGGCCCACCAGCGGGCCGACGTTGTCGTGCCACCATCGGTCGTCCAGCCGTACGGCACGGGTGCGGACGCGGGAGGCGATCGCGATGCGCTCCACCGGGTCGAGGCGGTCGCTCTCCGTACCGCTCTGCGCGGGCTCGGCCAGCGTGATTCCGGCGGCGCGCGCCACCAGCCTGCACGCCGCGTAGGTGGCGTCGGCGTCGGCCGCCGTGCGCTGCGCCGACGACTTGCCGATCGAGGCGAGCAGCGTCCGGTCGGCCTGGGCGCGGACCGCCTCGCCCGCCTTGATGCCGGCCGCCGTACGGGTCTCGTGCGTGCGCTCCACCTGCTCGATCCACCGGTCGAGGGCGGCGAGGAGCCGGTACTGCTGGTCGACCATGCCCTGCCACACGGCCGGGTCCATCAGCAGGTCGGCCGCGGCCTCCGCGCCGTACATCGAGCCGTACTGGACGCTGCCCGGCGGCACCTGCATCCAGAACACGTCGTCGTCGGTGATGTCGGCGGCCCGTTCGCCGGCCATCGGCGCCTGGAAGAGGACCGAGAGGCCCCGGCCGACACCGAGGGCGAGCGCGTACTCCAGGGGACTCGTCGTCGGAGGCACGTACTGCGGGTTGCCGTACTCGTCGTACGACCAGGTCTGGGTGTCGACGGGCTGGTACAGCTCGCGCAGTTGGATGCGGCGCACCACGCAGTCGCGCACCGGCCGGGCCACCAGGGTGTGCTGGGGGCCGGCGACCGGTCCGAGCAGCAGGCAGCCCGCTTCGAGCCGGCCGAGGTGATGCCAATGGCCCTGCACGGCCGCGTCCACCGCGAACAGGTCCAGTGCGCCGGCCGCGACCAGCCACAGGACCTGCGGGCCTTCGAGGGCCACTCGGCTCTGACCCGAGCAGTCGACCGGGGTGCCCATCAGGCCGAGCGCATTGAGGACGAGGTCGCCCTCGTGCACCGTCGTCATCTCATCGCTCCCTGACCAGCTCGGCGTACGCTCCGCCGGCTGCCACCAGGGCGTCGTGCCGCCCGCGTTCCACGATCGTGCCGTGCTGCAGCACGACGATCTCGTCGCTGTCGCGCACGGTGCTCAGCCGGTGCGCGATCACCACGCACGCGCAGCCGCGCTTGCGCAGATTGTCGATCACGGTCTGCTCGGTCTCCGCGTCCAGGGCGCTGGTCACCTCGTCGAGTACCAGGATGCTGGGATCGCGGACCAACGCCCGTGCGATCTCCAGGCGTTGGCGCTGCCCGCCGGAGAAGTTCCGCCCGTCCTGCTCGACCCGGCTGTGGATGCCACCGGGGCGGCGCATCACGACGTCGTACAGGGCCGCGTCCCTCAGTGCGGCGATCACCGCGTCGTCGGGGATCGAGGGGTCCCACAGCGCCACATTGTCGCGGACCGTGCCCTCGAAGAGGAAGACGTCCTGGTCGACGAAGGAGACGGAGGAGGCCAGCGCACCGCGCGGAATGTCCTCCAGACGCTGCCCGTCGATGCGGATCACGCCCTCCCACGGAGCGTACAGACCCGAAATCAGCCGGGACACCGTGGACTTGCCGCTGCCGGAGCCGCCGACCAGAGCCACCTGCTGGCCGGGCCCGACCGTCAGGCTGAAGCCACTCAGCAGCGGCTTGTCGAGCGGGCTGTAGCCGAACGTGATGTTCTCCAGCTCGACATGGCCGTGCAGCCGGCGGGTCGACTCCGTGCCGCCGGAGCGGCCGTAGAGCGGGTCGGCCTGGAAGTTCTCCACGTCCTTCAGCCGCGCCACGTCCGCCGCGAAGTCCTGGATACGGCCCGCCACCCCGTTGAGCCGGGTGATGGGCGCGGTGAAGCGGGTCACCAGGGCCTGGAAGGCCACCAGCAGGCCCACGGAGATATGGCCCTCGATCGCCCGCAGACCGCCGATCCACAGGATCAGAGCGCTGTTGAGCATGGCGAGCGTCGGTGCGACCACACCCAGCCAGGCGCTCGGCACGCCGAGCCGCTGCTGCTCCTCCAGCGTGGTGGCGTGCTGCCCCGCCCACTTGCGGAAGTAGCCGTCCTCGCCGCCGGTTGCTTTCATCGTCTCGATCAACTGCAGGCCGGTGTAGGCCGTGTTGGTCAGGCGCGCGCTGTCCGCGCGCAGTTTCGCGGTACGGGTGGCCCGCAGCCGTACGACGACCCGCATCGCGGCCACGTTGAGCAGGGCGACGCCGATGCCGACGAACGTCAGTTGCGGGTCGTACGTGTACAGCAGCAGCGCGTACAGCACGACGACGACCGCGTCGACACCCGCCGCGGCGAGGTCGCGGGCCAGGGTCTCGGCGACCGCGTCGTTGGACTGGAGCCGCTGTACCAGGTCGGCCGGGCTGCGCTGGGCGAAGAACGTCACCGGCAGCCGCAGCAGATGCCGCAGGAAGCGGGCGCTGGAGAGCGTGGAGGAGATGATCCGGCCGCGCAGCAGGTTCGCCTGCTGCAGCCAGGTCAGCACGACCGTCAGCAGCACACAGGCGGCCATCGACGTGAACAGCACGCCCAGCAGGGAGGTCTGCCCGCCGATCAGGAACATGTCGATGTACGTCCGGCTCAGCGCGGGCAGCGCGGCGCCGACCGCCACCAGGAGGAGGCTCGCCAGCACAGCGGCCGGCATCGTGCCGGAAGTGCCGCGCAGCCGGGCCGGCATGGCGCCCAGGACGCCCGGTCTGCGGCCGCCCTTCGTGAAGCCCTGACCCGGCTCCATCACCAGCACGACCCCGGTGAAGCTGGTGTCGAAGTCCTCCATCGGGACGAAGCGACGGCCCTTGCCGGGGTCGTTGACGTACACGCCCCTGCGGCCGAAGCGGCGGCCCATGCCGTCGTAGACCACGTAGTGGTTGAACTCCCAGAACAGGATCGCGGGCGCCTTCACCTCGGCGAGTGCGGCCGTGTCCATCTGCATGCCCTTGGCCGTCAGGCCGTAACCACGGGCCGCCTTGAGGAGATTGCTGGCGCGCGAGCCGTCGCGGGAGACACCGCAGGCGATGCGCAGCTCTTCGAGCGGGATGTGCCGGCCGTAGTGGCCGAGCACCATGGCCAGGGAGGCGGCGCCGCACTCCACGGCCTCCATCTGCAGCACGGTGGGGGTGCGGACGGTCTTGCGCCGGCCCTTGGGCACGGTGCGCTTCGGCGGCGCGGCACGGCGTCTGCCCCGTACCGGAGGCAGTGTGTCCTGGGGAGCGGTCACGGCAGCAGCCAATCGAGGGGACGCTGATCGGCCAGACGGATCGAACCCGTGGCCAGGGTCAGGGAGGTGAGGGTGAACGGCGGGCCGTCGGCGGTCGACCACCGGTAGCCGCTCTTCGTGCCGGACGCCCGGTCGAGCTTCACCAGCACGGCCACCGGGCGGCCCTCCTTGGTGAACTGCTCGCCCAGCTGGCTGTCCCCGAGGAAGGCGGCGATCTGCTGCGGCGACTGGGCCGCGCGGTCCACCGACTTCACCTGGCCGCGCAGCACCCCGTACGCCTGGGTCGGCACCGACTGGACCGTGAGGTCGACGGAGGCGTTCTCAGGGATGGAGGCGGCGTTGTCGGCGGGGACGTACACCGTGGCGTACAGCGGGTCGGACGGCCGGGCGACCTTCTCCACGGCCGCCACGTCGGCCCCGGTCTGGACGATCTGGCCGATGGTGGCGGCGAGCGCGGTGATACGGCCCGCGGCGACCGTGCGGACCACCGCATCCCCCCGGCTCGTACGGACCTTGAGGAGGGGCGAGTCGGCGGGCAGCCGTTCGCCCTCCTTGGCGAGGATCGCGGTGACCTGCCCGGCCACGGGGCTCTGCAGGATGTAGCTGCCCTCGCCGTACGTGAGGATGGCGGGCGCGCTGACCGTGGAGGCCACCGAGCCGGTGACGGCCCATATGGTCGCGGCGGCCATGGCGACGACCGTCACGGTGAGGACGAGCCAGCCCTGGGGACGGGCGAAGCGCACCGGGAGGTCGAGTTCCTCGGGCGACTGGAGCTTGGCGAGGGCCTGTTGGCGGAACTGCACGGAACTTTCCCTCACCTGCGGGTGACTGAGGACCGGCTCGTGTCGAGCCGGGCGTACGGCGTGCGGCGCGGTGGCGAGCCGCACGTTTCACGGCATCCGTGAGTCCCGGAACCGGGGGCCCGGTTCCGGGACTCAACGGCACAACGGTGCGATCAGAGACCGGCGACCAGCTGGGTGACCGGGGCTGCGTTCAGACCGGTGACACCCTCGACGGTGCTGACGGCCGTGCCGGTCAGGGCGGAAACCGGGGCGACGCCGTCCACCAGGCCGGTGGCGGTGCCCAGGGAGTTCACCTGCAGGCCGCCGGAAACAGCGTCGAGCTCGGCGTCCGAGATCTCGGCGGTCTCAACCTGGGGGGTGGAGTTCATGATGGAACTTCCCTTCGTATGGGATATTTCACAAGGGGGAGAGCGGCCCCCCTCTGGGGACAGACGGTCGGCCGCGGTCCGCGGGAGCCGGGCGCCCGTTGCCGGAAGCCCTGCAACGGCCCCGCGGTGCAACGGATCAAAGCACGTCCGCGCGCGGCGATTCCAATCATCCAGTGCTCTCACCTGGGGAATTGGTGCTCTGCGGCGGCAATCCGTGCAGGCCTGCGCACGCCGTGGGGGCTACTTCTTCACATGCTGCGTGGCATCGGTGCGCGCGATCCCTTGCCGTCTCGAAACGGAATAGGACACTCCAGCCCCAATCGCGCGGCCCCGGCGCGCGACTGTGCAGATACACCGTGCACGGTGAGCCGCTTGCGTATTCGATGTGCAGATTCCCTGAAGCCGGGATTCCGCCAACGGGGCGGAAACCGAGCGTTACCTCTCGGTGGCGGATCGTGCTCCCGAAGTGTTCAACGTTCCCCGGGCGGACGGGTGCTGACCGAACAGCGCGTACACCGTGCTCGCCCTCGCCGCGATCTGAGCCGAGCCGTCCTCGGTCATCGTGATGTCGGCGAACGCCATGCTCCGGCCGAGCTTGGTGAGGACCGCCTCCACGAGCACGTCCGCGCCCACGACCGCGCGCTGGAAGGTGGTGGACTGCTGGACCGTCGTCATGGGTACGAAACCGCCGCGCGCCGCCGAGACCGCGATCACCGTCGCCGTGTCCGCCGCGGCCATCAGCGCCTGACCCGAGAGTGCGCCGCCCTCGCGGGCGAGCCGAGCGGACCAGGGCAGCCGCAGCACGGCGCGCCGGTCGTCCAGCTCCTCGACCACGAGGCCCAGTTCGAGCACCCAGGGGGCGAAATGGTCGGAGAGGATCCGGTCTGCTTCGGCGAGGGTCGGTGTCATGCGTGATCCCTGCCCGTGATCACGCCACCACAGACGCGTTTGCCGCCTATTTCATCCTTTCGCATACGCCAACTCGGCCAGTTGCAGTGGCCGTTGAACACCCCATGTGACGCGTGCGTATCAACAGGCATCCAGGCGCCCCCAGTCAGCTGCCGGACGGCGGCAACGGTCCCCGTCCCCAGGAGGTCAAGAGTTGAGTCACAAACGCATACCCAAGCGCAAGGCCGCAATCGCGGCGGGAAGCGTGGCGGCGCTCGGAGCTGCGGCCCTTCTGCTGCCCCATGCCAACGCGTCCCAGACGGGTTCGTCGGACGGCACCCCGAAGACGTTCAAGGCGACCGACGTCTCGGCCGTCGCCTCGCAGCTCGCCTCCCAGTTGGGCAGTGCCGCCGCAGGGTCGTACTACAACGCCGACAAGCAGCAGGTCGTCGTCAACATGGTGGGCAACGACAGCAAGGTCATCGATGCCATCAGAAAGGCGGGCGCGGTTCCGCACCAGGTGCAGAACAGCACCGCCACGCTGCAGGCCGCGGCGAAGACGCTGCGCACCAAGGCGACGATTCCCGGCACCGCGTGGTCCGTCGACCCCAAGACCAACGAGATCAGGGTCAGCGCCGACAGCACCGTCACCGGCACCACGTGGAAGAAGCTGCAGTCGACGGTCAAGAGCCTCGGCTCGGGCGTGGCCACCGTCAAGAAGTCCGGGGGCAAGTTCAAGACGTTCGTGTCGGGCGGCGACGCCATCTTCGCTCAGGCGAACGGCGGGGGCGTCCGCTGCTCCCTCGGCTTCAACGTCACGGCGAAGGACGGCAGCCCCGCCTTCCTGACGGCCGGTCACTGCGGCGTCGCGGCGAAGCAGTGGTCCGACTCCCAGAACGGCCAGCCGGTCGCCACCGTCGACCAGGCCACCTTCCCCGGCAACGACTTCTCGCTCGTCAAGTACAACGACCCCAAGACCCAGACCAAGAGCGAGGTCAACGTCGGCAACGGCCAGACGGTCCAGATCACCAAGGCCGCGGACGCGGTGGTGGGCCAGCAGGTCTTCCGGATGGGCAGCACGACCGGGCTGCACAACGGGAGCGTGACCGGCCTCGACGCCACCGTGAACTTCCAGAGCGAGACCGTGCCGGGCGGCGTCGACACCGTCAACGGCCTCATCCAGACCAACGTCTGCGCCGAGGCCGGAGACAGTGGTGGCTCCCTGTTCACCCAGGACGGCAGTGCGGTCGGCCTGACGTCGGGCGGCAGCGGCGACTGCACCGCGGGCGGCGAGACCTTCTTCCAGCCGGTGACCGCGGCGCTCCAGGCGACCGGCGCGACGCTCGGTGCCGGTGGTGCCGGTGGTGCCGGTGGTGCCGGTGGTGCCGGTGGTGCCGGTGCTGCGGGCTCGGGCCAGAGTGCCGGCTCCGGTGACACCGCGAGCCCGAGCGACACGGCGGGCGCCGGCGACCAGAGCGGTGCCGGGAACCAGAGCGGTGCCGGTAATCAGAGTGGCGCCGGTAATCAGAGCGGTGCCGGGAACCAGACCGTGAGCCCCACCGACCAGGCGGGCGGTGGTGGTGCGGCCGACCCGTCCGGGAACGCCGGGAACGCCGGTGACCAGTCCGGGCAGTCGGTCGGCGGCGGTGCGGCCGACGGCTCCGGAGTGACCAGCCACTGACCGGGACGCAGTAGCGGTTCCACCCCGGTCGGTGGAACGGTCCGGCCCTCCGGCGGGAGGGCCGGACCGTTCTGTCCGCGGAGGCTCCGTACTCGCCCTTCCAGGCCACTCCCGCACGCCGCGCCGCAGATCTGGCGTGTCGACACGCTCACAGGGGCTGCGCGAGCGTCCTGGAAGCGCTGTAATTGCAGAGTGGGCAGTGAGGGCGCTGCGGAACGCAGAACAAGAACCCTGCGTGCCGAACTTGCCCTCAAGACGCTCGCCGCGGACATCGACCCGCGTGAGCGCCTGCGCCGCGTACTCGAACAGGCGCTCGTCTTCGCCGGAGCCACCCTCGCCGTCGTCTACACCCCGAGCGAGGACGGTGATCAGCTGTGCCTTACCGAGTCGGTCGGCGTGCCGAGGGCAATGTACGGGCTGCGGGACAGCTACGCCTGGTCCAACGGGCCCGCTGCCGCGGTGCACCGCTCCCGTCGGCCCCTGTGGCTCACCCCCGAGGACCTCGGCCGCTGCGACGACGCGCACCGGCTGCCGACCGGGGACTTCTCCGTGGCCGTCCTGCCCCTGCGGGACGGGGGATGCCTGGTCGCCGTCGGTGACAGCCCGGACGGCTTCGGCGCCGACGACCGCGCGTGCCTCCAGCTCGTCGCCGAGGCCGTCACCGGCCCCACGCCGCCCCCGGCCGGCGTCGGCGAGCCGTCTCGCAGCTCCTTCAGCCTCGCCATGGACAGCGGGCGGGTCGAGGTCGACAACGAGATGCTGGAACTCTTCGGCATCGACCCCGACGACTTCGACGGCAGGGTCGAGACCCTGCTCGCCCGGACCGTGCCGGAGGACCTGCCCTCCCTGATGTCGGTGGTCGAGGCCGACCACATGTCCATCGGCGACCGCGAGCTGGAGTTCCGCATCCTCCAGCCCTCCGGCGTGCCGAAGTGGCTGCGGCTGCGCGGGCGCCTGCTGCCGGCCGGGGAAGGCCGGCCGGCGCGGCTCGTCGGGACCGTAGCCGACGCCTCCAAGCTGCGCCCCGCCGTCAGCGACGTCACCCGCATCCAGCGGCTCGCCGCGGCCCTCGCCACCGCGGGCACCGTCCGCGACGTCAGCAAGGCCGTGGTCGCCGCCCTGCGCAAGCCTCTGCAGGCCGACCGCATCGCCCTCGCCGAGCTGGAGTCCGACCGGCTGGTCGTCACCGTCCTGGACCCGCCCGAAGCGGACGCCTGGCCCGAGGTGTGGCGCACCGAGTGGCGCTCGGAGTGGCCCGACGCGCCGGTACGCGCGATGCCGACACTCGCCGCCGCGCTGCGGGAGGGCCGCGCCGCGATCTGGCCCGCCGGAACCGACCTGGAACCCGCGCTCGCCGAGGTCGGCCCCGGGGGCCTGGCCGTGCTGCCGCTCCCCGCCGGCGGAAGTATGGCCGGTGCCTGCCTGGTCGGCTGGGACAGCCCGCACGACTTCGGCACCGACGAGCGTGCCCTGCTCACCGCGGTGGCGGGCCTCGCCGGCCAGGCACTGGTGCGCGCCCACGCCTTCGACGCCGAGCACGAGCTGATCGGTATGCTCCAGCGCGCCCTGCTGCCGCGCAGGCTGCCCCGGCTCCCCGGTGCGGAAGCCGTCGCCCGCTATCTGCCCACCACCGCGGGTCTTGAGCTCGGCGGCGACTGGTACGACGTGATCCCGCTGCCCGACAACCACGTCGCCCTCGTCATCGGCGACGTCCAGGGCCACAACGCGAGCGCCGCCGCCCTCATGGGCCAGATGCGCACGGCCCTGCGCGCGTACGCGGCCGAGGGCCACCCCCCGGACGTCGTCGTCTCGCACACCAACCGGCTTCTCGTGGAGATGGAGTCCGACCTCTTCGCCACCTGCTGCTACGTCGACGTCGACATGGAGGCCGGTACCGCCTGGTCCGTCCGCGCCGGCCACCTCCCACCCGTCCTGCGTCATCCGGACGGCACCGCGGAGATCACCGACTCGGAGGGCGGGCCGCCGCTCGGCGTGGTGCCCCAGGCCGAATTCCCGATGAGCCAGATCAGGCTGCAGCCCGGCACGATCGTCGCCCTGACCACGGACGGCCTGGTCGAGTCCGCCGACATGGACCTGGAGGACGGCCTCACGCACCTGTCCGAGGCGCTGTCCGCCGCCGATCCCGGACATCTCGGCCTTGTCGCCGACGCCATGCTCGCCGGGGCCAACCGCAGCGACGACGTGGCGCTGCTCCTCATGCGCTACGACGGCATGGCAACACGCCCCCTGCGCGAGAGCTGGACGGTGTGGCGCGTCCCCGAGGCGGTCCGGCACGCTCGCCGCTTCACCCGCCGCACTCTGCGTGCCTGGGGGGTGACGGAGGGACTCGACATGGTGCTCCTCGTCGTCTCCGAACTCGTCACCAACGCCCTCGTCCACACCGACGGCCCGGTCCGCCTGGACCTCACCTTGCTCAACCACCGGCTGCGCGTCGCCGTCGCCGACTCCTCGCCGCGCACACCGGTCAAGCCGACGAGCATCGGCTGGGAGGCGACGGGCGGGCGCGGCATCCTGCTCGTCGAGGCCGTGTCGGCCATGTGGGGGACGCTCCCGGTCAGCGGTGGCAAGCAGGTGTGGGCGGACCTCGTCCTGCCGCCTTCGCCGCCCGCGGAGCCCCTGACGGCGGATGCCCCCGCCCGGCCGCCCGTGACACCCTGACGTCGTGCGTCTGCTCCTCATGTCCGACACCCACGTCCCACGGCGCGCCCGGGAGCTGCCGGAGCGGCTGCTGGCCGAAGTTCCGCGCGCCGACGTCGTGATCCACGCCGGTGACTGGGTGGACGTCGCCACGCTCGACCTGCTGGAGAGCCGGTCCGCGCGGCTGATCGGCGTTCACGGCAACAACGACGGCCCCGCCCTGCGCGCCCGGCTCCCCGAAGTCGCCCGAGCCGACCTCGGAGGTCTGCGCCTCGGAGTGGTCCACGAGACCGGCCCCGCGCAGGGCCGGGAACGACGCTGCGCAGAACGTTTCCCCGACCTGGACGTACTGGTCTTCGGCCACAGCCACATCCCCTGGGACACCACCACGGACACGGGGCTGCGGCTGCTCAATCCCGGCTCCCCGACCGACCGTCGCCGCCAGCCCCACTGCACGTACATGACGGCGACCGTGACGGACGGCGGGCTGACGGAGGTGGAGACACACCGGCTGCCCCCGCGCACCGGAAGTTGAGCGTTAATCCATTGCCCGCACCACGCCCGGACGCGCGACGACCTGACCCGTCGCCTCACCCCGTCGATCGTCCCCCTGGGGCGGACCCGCGGGACCGGCACACGTGACGGTGGCGATCCCCAAGGGCCGGTCTCCGGCACGGTCTTCAAGGTGGGGCGGGGGCCCGCCGGGCGTATCGGCAAGCTGTGGGGGCTGACGGACGCCACCGAACCCGCAGGCGGGACCTGGGTGTTGGAGGCCGGGCGCCGGAGGCGGTTCCCCGGCGGCGGGCGGTCAGGTCGCCTCCGTGCCGAGGGATCCGAGCCAGATGCGGATCGCCCGGGCCGTCGTCGGCGCGTGGTCCTCGAGCAGGCTCAGATGACTGCCGGGCACGTCCACCGTGTCATGGGCGCCCGGCCAGCCGGACCGCCACCTCTGCGGCATGCCCGGCAGCGGCTCGGTGGCGCGCACCAGCAGAGTGGGCACAGCCGTGGGTTCCGGATGCCAGCCGCGGAACATCCGGGTGTAGGCGCCGAGCGACAGCAGGGTCAGGTCGTCCACCGATGTGTCGAACCGCTCGCCCGCCGCCACCGGGATCCGGGCGGGCAGGGCAAGCAGCCAGGGCTCGGCCTCCCGGTCCGGGGTGATGTGGTACGAGTCGAGCAGCACGAGTGCGGCCGGGGGATTGCCGTCGGCCGCCAGACGCGCGGCGACCGCGTGCGCGGCCGAGCCGCCCATGGAGTGGCCCACGACCACGTACGGACGGTCGCCGACACGGCTCCGCACGGTCCTGGCGTGCAGCTCGGTGAGCGTCGTCAGGTCCCGCGCCACCGCGTCCCCGTCGTCGATGCCGGGATGGCGCAGTTCGAGGATGTCCCGCTCGCCGTCGAAGCATGGCGCGAGGCCCGCGTGCCAGGGGCGGCCGAGGTTCGTGGCGAAGCCGGGAACGCACACGAGCGCCGGGCCGTCCGCTCCGGTGGCCAGGCGCACCGGCGTCAGGGTGTGCCGGGAGCCGTCCTCCGGGCCGAAGACCGGAGCGCCGAGGGATGCGGTCACCAGGAGGTGCATCGCCGCGACGACGTCCCCCGTCGCGCAGACGCGCCGATAGAGGGCCGGCAGGGGCTGACGGGAGCGGAGGGCGCGGGCCCGGTACGGGACGGGTGAGGGAACGGGCGGGGCCGGTTGCGGGGCCGACGGCCGGACGGTGTCCGCCGACGCGGGGTCTCCTTCCGGAGCAACGGGCTCGTCGCCCCCGGTCCCCGCGCCCGCCGCCCCCTCCGGCAACGCCGCGCTCAACTCCGCGTACAGATGGTCCGCGAGCTCGTCCACGTCCGGCCAGTCGTACGCGACGGTCGCCGCCAGCGGCAGCCCGGTCAGCAGGCTCAGCCGGTTGCGCAGCAGCACGCTCGTCAGCGAGTCGAATCCCAGTTCCGGGAAGGCTCGGTCGACGGCACCAGGGTCGGTGTGCCCGAGCACCGCGGCGACCTCCGCCCGGATCAGCTTGCGCAGGGCGGCCACGCGGTCCGGTGCGGGCAGTGCCGTCAGCCGGGTACGCCAGGACCCGGCGATGCCGTCCGCCTCCGCGCCCGCCTCCGCGTCCCCGGACGAGGCCGCGGGCCGGGCCGGGCGCAGCAGCGCGCGCAAGGGCGGCGGAATCGTGGCCCCGGCGGCCATCGCCCCTGGCGAGCGGTCCAGCGGAAGCGGCGCCAGAACCGGTATGCCGCAGCCGAGCGCGGCATCGAAGAGCGCCAGCCCCTGCTCCGGGGAGACCGCGCGCACGGCGCCTCCGCGGACCCGGCCGGTACGGGCCGCCATCCCGTCCCCGCCCGCCCACGGCCCCCACACCAGCGACAGCGCGGGCAGCCCCAGCGCGGCGCGGTGCCGGGCGAGCGCGTCCAGGAAGGCGTTCGCCGCCGCGTAGTTGGACTGCCCCGGGTTGCCCAGCAGACCGGCGGCCGAGGAGAACAGCACGAACTGCGCCAGCGGCAGATCCTTCGTCAGCTCGTGCAGATGCCAGGCCGCGTCGGCCTTCGGCCGCAGCACCGCGGCAAGCCGCTGCGGCGTCATCGATTCAAGTACGCCGTCGTCCAGGACCCCCGCCGTGTGCACCACGGCGGTGAGGGAGGCCCCGAACTCCTCCACGGCGGCGGCAAGTCGGTCCCGCCGGGCGGCGTCGCAGGCCACCATGTCCACATGTGCGCCCGCCCATTCCAGCTCGGACCGGAGCTCCCGTGCACCAGGTGCCTGGGGGCCACGGCGGCTGAGCAGGACGAGATGCCGTACCCCGTGCCGGGTAACCAGGTGCCGGGCCAGCAGCGCGCCCAGCGAGCCGGTGCCGCCGGTGATCAGCACGGCGCCCTCACCGAAGGAACCACCGGAGGCGGCCCCCGGCGTCACCGCCAGTCGCGGCACCATCAGCCGGCCGTCGTGAACGGCCAGCTGGGGCTCACCGACCGCCACGGCGGCGGGCAGCAGCCGCAGCGACTCGGGCCGCTCGTCGACGTCGACGAGCGTGAGCCGACCCGGGTACTCCGCCTGCGCGGCGCGCAGCAGTCCCCAGACCGTGGCGGCGGGCAGTTCCGGCGGCTCGGCGGTGGCACCGCGTGTCACCACGACCAACCGCCCGGTACCGGGAAGCCGCGTTCGCAGCAGTTCCAGGGCCCGTGCGGTCAGCGTGTGCGCGGCGGTGGCCGGGTCGGCGTCCTCGGGCGTGGCGGCGGAGAGGGAGGCCACGGCCGTCTCCGGGGAGTCGGCCGGCGGGAGCATCGCGCCCAGGCCCAGGTCGTCGGGGTCTGTCACCGATGGCACGGGTCCGTCGGCGGCGGCGGGAACACCGGTCCAGCGCAGGCGGTACAGCTCTCCGGGCGCAGTGGCGTCCGCTTCCGGTACCGGACGCGCGGTCAGTGACTCCACCACGGCCACCGGGGCGCCCGAGGCGTCGGCGAGGTCCACGGCCACCGTGTCCGAGCCGGTCGTCCTGAGGTGTACGCGCAGCGCCGTGGCCCCGGTGGCGTACAGCGTCATTCCCCGCCAGGCGAACGGCATCCGGGCCGGTCCCGGGGGCGGTCCGGTGAGCAGCCCGGCATGCAGGGCCGCGTCCAGGAGAGCCGGATGCAGGCCGTGGCGCCGCCCCTGCACACCCGGTACCGGCCCCACCTCGGCGAACAATTCCCCGCCCCGCCGCCACAGCGCCGTGACACCGCGGAACGCCGGCCCGTACGCATGGCCCGCGGCGGCCAGCCGCTCATAGGCACCCGTGAGGTCCACGGGCGTGGCGTCCGGCGGCGGCCATGCGGCCGGAGCGGCACTACGGTCCCGGACTCCCGGAAGCGCCGGGCCGAGCCGCCCCGTCGCGTGGTGCGTCCAGGAGCCCAGCGCGCCGGACTCCTCCGGCCGGGAGTACACGTCCACGGTGCGGCGCCCGGCCCCGTCCGGCTCGCCCACGGCCACCTGGACCTGGACGCGGTCATGCTCCTCCGCGGGCAGGGGCAGCGGCGTCGGCACGGCGAGGTCCTCCAGGACGTCGAGACCGCACGCGTCGCCCGCGTGCAACGCCATCTCGGCGAACGCGGCGCCCGGCACGAGGACGCGCCCGGCCACCACATGGTCGCGCAGCCACGGCTGGTCCGCGCCGGACAGCCAACCGGTGCACAGCAGCCGCTCCGTGCCCGGCACGGTGACCGTCTGCGTGAGCAGCGGACGGCCCGAGGCGGCTGCGGGTCCGGTGGCCCCGCCGTCGAGCCAGTGTCGTTGCCGCCGGAAGGGATAGGTCGGCAGGTCGACACGCCGGGCGCTGCTGCCGTCGTACACTCGCCGCCAGTCCACCGGCAGACCCTGGACATGGAGCCTGCCCACGGCGGCGAGCAGTGTCCGCGGCTCGGGCTCCTGATCACCCCGCCGGGCCATCGCGGTGAACAGCAGTTCCTCGTCCGCCCCGGCGAGGCCCGTCATGGCCTGGGCCGTCAGTTGCGCGTCCGGTCCGACCTCGGCGAACGCTGTCACCCGGCCCTCACGCGCCAGCCGGCCCACGGCGTCCCCGAAGCGCACGGTCTCCCGGGCGTGGCGCACCCAGTACGCGGCCGACCGCAGTTCCTCCCCGGTGGCCGCGCGTCCGGTCAGCCCCGACATCACCGGGATGCGGGGCGGCCCGTACGTCAACCGGCCCGCGAGACGGCCGAATTCGGCGAGCATGGGGTCCATCAGCGGGGAGTGGAAGGCATGGCCGACCCGCAGCCGGGTGGTGCGCCGTCCGCGCGCGGCGAACCGCTCCGCGAGCGCGAGTACCGGTCCCTCGGCGCCGGAGACGACGACCGCGCGCGGGCCGTTCACCGCCGCGACAGCGACGCCCTCGGCGAGCTCGCCCGTCACCTCGTCCTCGGTGGCATCCAGCGCCACCATGGCGCCGCCCTCGGGCAACTGCCGCATCAACCGGCCCCGGGCCGCGACCAGTTCGACGGCGTCTGCCTCGGACAGGACGCCCGCGGAGTGGGCCGCCGCCAGCTCGCCGACAGAGTGCCCGATCAGAACGTCCGGTCGCACGCCCCACGACTCCAGCAGCCGGAAGGCGGCCACCTCGAAGACGAAGAGGGCCGCCTGGGCGAAGTCGGTACGGTTCAGGAGCCCGTCGCCGCCCAGGTCCCACAGCACCGAGCGCAACGGCCGTTCCAGGTGGGCGTCGAACCGCTCGCAGAGGGTGTCGAAGACTGCGGCGAAGCCGGGGAAGGCCTCGTGCAACGCGCGGCCCATGCCTGGTCGTTGGGCGCCCTGTCCGGTGAACAGCAGGGCCAGTCGTCCGTCAGCACGGGCGGTGTGTGCCGTGCCTGAGGCAGCCAGGGCGTCCAGCGCCGCAAGCAGCGTCCCGCGGTCGTCCGCCGGTAGGGCGGCCCGGTGGGGTAGCGCGGCGCGGGCGGTGGCGTGGGTGAACGCCACATCGAGCGGGGCGAGTCCGGGTCGCTCGCGGAGCGCGGCGGCCGTCCGGGCGGCCTGGACCCGCAAGGCGTCCGGACTCGCGGCGGACAGCAGCAGCGGAGGTGTCACCTCGACGCGAGGTGACATCACGGCCGCATCGGAGGAGGCCACGGGTCCGCGGGGGGACGCCGTCGACCCCAGGGAGGGCGCCACCGGTCCGTGCGGGGGCGCCACGGAACCACGAGGGCACGCCTCGGCCGCGTCCTGCCCGGCCTTCGATGCACTCTCCCCTGGCTCCTCGAGGATCACATGGGCATTGGTCCCGCCGATCCCGAACGCCGACACCCCGGCCCGCCGTGGACTCCCGGGCGCCGGACGCCACTTCTGGTCCCGCGCCAGCAGCCGTACGCCCCCCGACGACCAGTCGATCCGGGGCGAGGGTTCCTCGGCGTGCAGGGTGCGGGGGAGGAGCCCGTGCCGCATGGCCAGGACGGTCTTGATGACGCCACCGACACCGGCGGCGGCCTGGGTGTGCCCGAGGTTCGACTTCAACGAGCCCAGCCACAGGGGGCGTTCGGGGTCCCGGCCGGGCCCGTACGCGGCCAGCAGCGCCTGGGCCTCGATCGGATCGCCGAGCGCGGTGCCCGTGCCGTGCGCCTCCACCGCGTCGACGTCCGCCGGGGAGAGCCCGGCGTCGGCGAGTGCCGCCCGGATCACCCGCTGCTGGGCCGGGCCGTTGGGCGCGGTCAGCCCGTTGGACGCGCCGTCGGAGTTGACGGCCGAGCCCCGCAGGACGGCCAGGACCGGATGGCCGTTGCGCCGCGCGTCGGACAAGCGCTCCAGCAGGACCAGGCCGACGCCCTCGCCCCAGGCGGTGCCGTCGGCGGCCGCGGAGAACGGTTTGCAGCGCCCGTCGGGAGCCAGCCCGCGCAGTCTGCTGAACGCGATGAACGGCGTGGGCGTGGCCATGACGGTCACTCCGCCGGCGACGGCCAGGGAACACTCGCCCGTACGCAGCGCTCGCGCGGCGGTGTGCATGGCCACCAGGGACGACGAGCAGGCGGTGTCCACGGTCACCGCGGGACCGGCGAGGCCCAGGGTGTACGCGATCCGGCCGGAGGCCACGCTGCCTGCCGAACCGAGGGCGAGATGGGCCTCCAGCTCGTGCCCGCCGCCGTGCAGCAGGCGGCCCGCGTAGTCGTCGTGCATCACGCCGACGAAGACGCCGGTCTCGCTGCCCCGAAGCCCCGACGGATCGAGGCCGGCCCTTTCCAGCAGCTCCCAGGCGGTCTCCAGGAGCAGCCGCTGCTGGGGATCGGTGGCCAATGCCTTGCGGGGCGACATCCCGAAGAAGGCCGCGTCGAAGTCGGCGGCTCCGTGCAGGAATCCGCCACGGCGGGTGACGGTGGTGCCCGGGCGGTCCGGATCGGGGTCGTACAGCTCCGCGAGGTCCCAGCCCCGGTCGGCGGGGAAGTCCGAGGTCGCGTCGGTGCCGTCCGCGACCAGCCGCCACAGGTCCTCCGGCGTCCGGACGCCGCCCGGATAACGGCAGGCCATGGCGACGACGGCGATCGGCTCCGCGGGTGGGGTGACGGCTTCGCGGCCGGTCGTACGAGCGGGCCCTGAGTCGGCTCCGCCGCGCAGCGCCCCGGTGACCAGCGCCGCGGCGGCGGCGGGCGTGGGGTGGTCGAACACCAGGGTCGCGGGCAGCTCCAGACCGGTCGCGGTGCCGAGCCGGTCCCGCAGCAGCACGCCGCCGAGGGAGGTGAGCCCGAGCGCGGTGAACGGCCGGTCGGGGTCCAGATCGTGCGCGGCGACTCCGGCCGTCCGCGCGGTCTCCTCGCGCACGAGGTCCAGTACGGCATCGGGTGCCGCCTCGAGGCGCTCGCGCAGGGCGGCCGAGGCGGACGCACGCTGCGCGGTCAGCCGCAGCGCCACCTGATCGGCGAGCTCCGGGCGAGCCGTCTTGCCGGACGGTGTACGGGGCACGGCCGAGATCTCGTGGATCTCGTCCGGCACCTTGAAGGCGGACAGCCGTTCCCGGCAGGCGGCGAACGCCGCCGCTGCGTCGAATCCCTGCCGTCCGGGGACGACGACGGCGACCGGCACCTCGCCCAGCACATCGTGCGCCCTGCCGACGACCGCGGCGTCGACGACGTCGGGCAGGGCGAGCAGCACCTGCTCGACCTCCGACGGATTGATGTTCTGGCCGCCGCGGATGATGAGTTCCTTGACGCGGCCGGTGACCCGGAGGTGGCCGTGCGGCATGCGCCTGCCGAGGTCACCGGTGCGGTACCAGCCGTCGGTGAACGCCTGCGCGGTGGCTTCCGGCCGGTTGTGGTAGCCGCGCATCAGGGCCGCACCGCGGACCCAGATCTCCCCCTCGTCCCCGTCGGCGACCTGTTCCCCGGTCGCCGGGTGCGTCAGCCGTACCGTGAGCCCGGGCAGGGGAGGGCCGCATGAGTCGTCGTACCGCGGCCCGTCGAGCAGGCTCACGGCGATCTTCCCGCAGGTCTCGGTGGAGCCGTAGCCGTCGAGCAGCGGCGCGCCCAGCAACTCCCCTATGTCTTGCCGGAGTTCGGGAGGACAGGGCGCCCCCGCGGTCACACACACCCGGAGGGAGGCAGGCAGGGGGACCGGCGTCTTCCGCAACGACTCGGTCAGCAGGCGGTAGGTGGCGGGTACTCCGGCCAGGACCGTGAAGGGCCGCGCCGCCAGCGCCCGCGCCACGTTCGCGCCCGGGGCGAGGAGCAGGGCGCACGCGCCGACCGACACCACCCCCAGCAGACACAGTGAATGGGCGTAGCAGTGGAACATCGGCAGGGGCCACAGCAGATGGTCCCCTTCCCTGAGCCCGTACGCCGGTACATAGGCCGCCGCCACCGACCACAGGGCCGAGCGCTGGGTGGAGACCACCCCCTTGCTCTCGCCGGTGGTGCCGGAGGTGTAGAGGATCCAGGCCGCTTCGTCGAGCCCCAGGTCGTCCCGGGGCGGACGGCCCGGGTCGGTCCGCGCGAGGTCCTCGAAGAGGAGCGCACCGCAGGGCGCCTCGGCCGGGACGACGCCCGTGCCGACGACCACCACCCGAAGCCCGGGACGCTCCGCCGCCGCCCCGGCGAGCCGTGGCAGCAACGCCTGATCGGTGATGACCACGACCGCGCCGCTGTCGTCGAGGAAGTATGCCAACTCGGCATCCGACGCCTCGGGGTCGAGCGGAACGCCGACCGCTCCGGCGCGCAGCACACCGAGACAACTCTCCACGAATTCCACTCGGTTGCCCAGCAGGATAGCGACCCGGTCCCCCCGGTCCAGCCCGAGACACCCCAGATGCCCCGCCAGCCGTCCGGTGCGCTCCTCCAACTCCCCGTATGTGACGGCCCGTCGCTCGTCCCGGTAGGCCTCCTTGCCGCCCCGCCGGGCCGCGTGCTCCCTCAAGGTGCCGGGCAGCGCACGCACCAACTCGCCCCGGAACTCCGCCATACCCACCCCTTCGACCACGGAAGCCCTCCGGCAACCGTACGGCAGCCGAAATCGCGTTCCCCGTCGCCGCGCCCTGGCGGCGCAGGGGTGTTGACGCCGTTCGTAAATCGGCCTGATTGTAATGGGCATGGCAAAGATACGCGTGCGTCTGCTCGGCGTTCTTGTCTCGCTCACCGGCCTCTTCGCGGCGCCGGGCGCCCGGCCCGCGGTCGCCGCTGCTCCTGTCGGCTCCCTGTGGTTCGACGCCCAGGCGTCCGCCTCCCTCACCGTCCGGGGCGGCCGTTTCACCGACGGACTCGGCCGCGAGGTCGTGCTGCGCGGCTACAACGTCTCCGGAGAGACCAAGCTGGAGGAGAACGGCGGACTGCCCTTCGCCTCTGTCGCCGACGCCAGGAAGTCCGCGACGGCCCTGCGCACCCTGGGCGGCGGCAACACGGTTCGCTTCCTGCTCTCCTGGGCCCACGCCGAGCCCGTGCGCGGACAGGTCGACACGGCGTACCTCGCCGCGGTCACCGGCCAGATGCGCGCGTTCCTCGACGCCGGCATCCGCGTCCTTGCCGACTTCCACCAGGACCTCCACTCCCGCTACCTCTTCGGCCAGGGCAGCTGGTACACCGGCGACGGCGCCCCCGAGTGGGTGGTGGAGGCCGGTGACTACCCCGCCGAATCCTGCGGGATCTGCTTCTTCTGGGGCCAGAACATCACCCAGAACCAGGCGGTGACGAAGGCGTCGTACGACTTCTGGCACAACGCGTACGGTGTGCAGGACGCCTTCCTCGCCACCGCCGGGAAGACCATGGCGTACCTCGAGCAGCATCTGACCGCAGACCAGTTCGCGGGCGTCATCGGCCTCGACCCGTTCAACGAGCCCTACGCAGGCACCTACGACCCCGGCGAGACGAGCCGCACCTGGGAGCAGAACGTGCTCCGGCCGTTCTACGAAAAGGTCCGCGCGCGCATGGACGCGGCAGGCTGGCAGGACAAGTCCGCCTTCGCCGAGCCGAACCTCTTCTGGAACGCCAATATCCCCTTCCAGAAACAGGAGGGAGGACTCCTCGACGCGGGGACGCTCGGCCCGCGCTACGTCTTCAACGCACACTTCTACGACCAGAAGGCCATCTCGGGCATCCTCATGTGGGGAAAGGCGGGCGACGGGCAGTACGTGAGGGACTTCCAGGCCGTGCGCGACCGGGCCGCGGCGCTGGGCACGGCCGCGATCGTCAGCGAGTTCGGCCATCCGCTGACCGGCTCGGTCTCCGACAAGGCCCCCACCGTGGTCAAGGCGATGTACCAGGCGCTCGACTCCCGGCTGCCGGGCTCGAGTTGGTGGTCCGCGCCGGCGGACTCAGGGCCGGTCCTGTCCGGCACGCAGTGGCAGTGGGACCTCTACAACGGCCGCCACCACGAACTCATGAACGGCAATCCCGGCAAGGTCCTCACCTCCGGGGACGCCTGGAACGGCGAGGACCTCTCGGCGGTGGCGCTCGACGACTCGGGCGTCCCGGCGCTGCGGCAGGACGCCCGGCTGCTGGACCGGCTCTACCCGAGCGCCACCGCCGGGACGTCGGTCGCCTTCACCTACGAGGACCGCTCCCGGGACGGCTCGACGACGCTGACATGGAACCCGGTTCCGAGCTCGCTGCCGAACGTGGCGCAGTTGGTGGGGGCTGGGCAGTACGGCGTTCTGGTCTGGCGCTCGAACGGCTCCTCGGTGCCCACGGAGCTGCATCTGCCGGCCTCCTTCCCGGCCTCCTCCACCACGGTGGTCTCGGACCTCGGCACCGTGGCGGGCCCGCCCGTGTACACGAGGGCGGCCCCGATCGCCGTGGCGGACGAACCGGGCGGTACGGGCGGCAAACGGCTGCTGCTCACCGCCCCCGGCCCGAATGCGGTGCACTACGCCCTGGTCACCAACGGGGCGACGGCCCCGTCCGCGTCCCTGCTGGCTGCGGCGCGGACGGAGCTGTCGGCATGGGTGGCGCGGGAGTTCAGCCAGCAGAAGGCCCCGCCCAGTCTGCAAGGACGTGCGCCAGGCGTACCCGCTGCGGGTGGTCGCCGACGTCCACGCTGGTGACCTTGTCGCCGGTGGCGAAGTCGATCGCGGTGATCTTGTCTGCCCCCGCTTCGGAGATGATGCAGTCCTTGCCGTCACCGCTCACGGTCGCCCAGTAGGGCGTCGACGCCGTGATCAACGCGCCTTCCTGGAAGGAGGCCCGGTCGACGACGGTCGCATAGTTGTCCATCGTCCCGGCGACACAGAGCCTGGTGCCCTCGGGATTCATGGAGATGCCGTGGTGGCGCGAGTCGAGGAGCCATGTGGTGCGGTCCGGGTTGGTCGCCGGGTTCTCCGGCAGTCTCTTCACCCGGGTGATCCTGTCGGCTGCGACGTCGTACTCGAGAAAGCCGTTGAAGAACGACACCTGGAAGTACAGTTTGGACCAGTCAGGGGTGAATGCGGCGGGCCGGACCGCGCTGGAGAAGTCCTTCAGGCCGATCGCGTCCAGGCGGCTCCGCATGTCGATGGTCCTGACCTGCTTGAAGGTGGTCGCGTCGACGACGGTGATGTGGCGGTCGCCCTTCGTCCAGTCCCACGCCGGATCGTCGAGCGAGGTGGTGACCTCGCCGATGGACATGTTCCAGATGTACTTGCCGCCGTCGGTGAAGAAGTTCTCGTGCGGTTTGTCGCCGGTGCCGAACTCCCCGAGTTCCTTCCCGGTGTTGATGTCCAGTACCTGCACCTTGTCGGCGGTCGAGGCCGAGACCGCGACCCGGGTACCGTCGGGGGAGACCGCCATGTGGTCGGCGCGGTAGCCGGCGACCGGGAAACGCCAGTTGATCCTGTCGGTCGCCAGGTCGATGGAGACGACGTCGGCGAAGCTCGGGCGGGAGACGACCATCGACCTGCCGTCCGGCCTGGAGTACATGTCGTCGACGTACTGGTCATGGCCCTCGCCGACCTGGTTGCGGATCGACGTGTAGTAGATCCACTTGATCGGATCGGCGTTGATCTCCGCAATCCGCTCCGCCTTGTCCGGGATCACATTGACACGGCCGATCCTGGCGAAGTCGCCCGTGGATTTGATGACATCTGCGGTCCCGTCCCAGTTGTTGCCCACGAACATCACCTCCCGCAGCCCGGCGGAGGAGTCCGGTGCGGAGGCTGCCGACGCCGTGCCGCCCGCGGTCAGGACGAGGGCGGCGGCGACGCAGAGGAGGTGGCGGGGGCCGAGGACAGGCATGAGAGGTCCCATCTCTGGTGGGGGCATGACAAGAGGGTGCGTGGTCAGGGCGGCTCGGAGTCTGAATACGCCTGCGTTCAGAGTGGACTTACTGGAAAGTAAGGAAGGGGCCGCCTTCTCCACAAGACTCCGTGCGCGACAAAATTGACCGAGAGGCGAACGAACCATCGAGGGACGAGGGGAGCGCGCGTGGCGGGCAGGCTCAGGCAGCCGACGGGCCGGTACGGCGGCAAGTCGGCCGAGGAGCGGCAGGCCGAACGGCGGCGGCGGTTCCTGGACGCCGCGCTCCAGCTCTTCGGCGACAGCCCCGGCTACCGGTCCACCACTGTCGCCGCCCTGAGCGAGACGGCGGGCCTGTCGACCCGTCAGTTCTACGAGGAGTTCCACACGCTGGAGGACGTTCTGGCCGCCCTCCACCTCCAGGTCAACGACTGGGCGGAAGAGGCGGCCTCCGCCGCCCTCGCGGAGGTCCGCGACCTGGCGATCGCCGAACGCGCCACCGCGGTCTTCCGGGCGTACGCGGCGAACGTCACCTCCGATCCGCGCCGCATCCGCATCACCTTCGTCGAGATCATCGGCGTCAGCCCGCGGCTGGAGGAGCAGCGCCTCGAACGCCGTTCCCGGTGGATCGACTTCATCTGTGCGGAGGCCGCCGAAGCCGTCGCGCGGGGCGAGGCGGCACCGCGCGACTACCGCATCGCGGCAACGGCGTTCATCGGCAGCGTCAACGGCCTGCTGCACGACTGGAGGGCCGGCTGGGTGCAGGCGACCCTCGACGAGGTCGTGGACGAACTGGTCCGGCAGTTGCTGGGCATACTGCGCCCGGCGGGTTGGCTGCCGGACGCCTGAGAGGAACCGTTCCAGCTGTGGGCCGGGCGCTCGTGGAGCGCTACCGGCCCGCCGCAACGGCCGACAGGACGGCCGCCGCGGCGAGCGCCGCGGCGAGGGCGCACTCCGCCGCAGCGGCACGGCTCTCGAAGAGCGCGGCCCGGAGCGGCAGTTGGTCCTCGATCTCGCTGATCGGCGCGCTCGCGTTCACCGGCCGGTCCGTCACCGCGAGGTCCTCTCGGGGCGGTGCAGGTGGCGGTCCACAGCAGCCCGCGAAACCACGCCCCCGGTGTCCCGGGGAGCGGACGGTGACGTACCGCGCACCCACCGTGCCGGGCCGATCGGCGCAGGTGATGCCCGGCGCCGGGTGCGGCTCACCGATGCCGGGCAGGACGCCTTCGAGCGGCACGCCGAGGCGGCGGGTACGGGCGGGCGCGCGCCGCTCGCAGTACCGGCCCCAGAAGGGCGGCGGACACTCGCAGACCTGCTGCGCAGACCGGTCGGGGCAGCCGAGTCCGGTGCCGGGGACCCAGTGACGCACGCGCCGAGAAGGTCCAGGAGAGCCGCGAGTTGACCTGGACCCTCACGGCCGTCGCCCTCCTACTCGTCCCATGCCTGGATGAGGATCTGATCGGCGATCTTGCCGTTGCGCAACGACACCATAGAGTTGGCGAGCACCCGGACGCCGTCGGCGTACTCGCAGGACTCTGAGAAGGCGACCTGGTCGCCCTGGACGACACACTGATCCAGATGGTGGGTCATGTCCCGGTTGTACACGTCGCTGAGCATCTCGCCGATCTCGTCCCGGCCGTGCAGAACCTTGGGGTGACTGGGCTGGGTGTTGCGGTCGATGATGCGTATCTCCGCGTCGTCGGTGTAGAGCGACAGCAGAGTCTGAGGGTTCTCTCCCTCGATGCCTCGGCGCAGGGCTTCTGTGTCGAAGGCGGTGCCTGCCGCGGTGCCCATGGTGACCTCCTTCGAGGCCGCGGCCCGGCGAGCGGTGGGCCGCGAAAGCCTCTCCTACGAGCCTCCCCCGCCTCAGGGGCCCCGGCAAACGCAACGGGTCTGTGCGCCTCCAGAGTGGGCGAGGCCCCGGGCCCGTGACCGCTGGGGCCCCGCGCTGGATTGGTGAATTCAGCGAATGGCATTTCACCGGGCGAACAAGAACTGGCGAACAAGAACGGAGAAGGGTCCGCCTCGCTGCGCGTGGGCGTGACGGTCGCAATCGCTCAGGGTGATCGGAAGAGCGTTCCATTTATCAGGGCCGGCGGGTTAAGGTCGCACTCTGCGAGATCTTGTACGGAGGTGCCCGGGATGGAGAACAGCGCGCCGGTACGCCGAGGGCGGCCGCCGGGCGTCCGGCCCGTCGAGGGCGAGCTGACCAGCCGCCAGCAGGACATCGTCCGGTTCATCACCGACACGGTCCAGCGGCAGGGCTATCCGCCGTCGATGCGGGAGATCGGCCAGGCCGTGAACCTCGCGAGCACCTCCTCGGTCGCACACCAGCTGATGACGCTGGAGCGCAAGGGGGTCCTGTACCGAGATCCGCACCGGCCGCGCGCCTACCGCGTGCGTTCCACCTGGGCTCCCGACCTGGCGGGCAACGCGACCGCCGCGGTGGACGTTCCACTCCTGGGACGGATCGCCGCCGGCGCACCCCTGCTCGCGGAGGAAATGGTCGAGGACGTCTACGCCCTGCCGCGCCAACTGGTCGGCGAGGGCGAGATGTTCGCCCTGACCGTGTCGGGTGACAGCATGATCGAGGCGGCGATCTGTGACGGCGACATCGTGACCGTCCGGCGCCAGGACAGTGCCGACCACGGCGACATAGTCGCTGCCCTGCTCGAGGACGAGGCCACCGTCAAACAGCTGCGCCGACAGGACGGGCAGGTATGGCTGATGCCCCGCAACCGGGCGTACGAGCCCATCCCCGGCGACCAGGTGAAGATCCTCGGCAAGGTCGTGGGAGTCCTCCGCGTGCTCTGATCGTCTCTGGCGCCGCTCGACGACTTCGATCGGGGCGCGCGTCGGCGGCCGCCGGGATTCCGAAGAAACGAAGGAAACGGCCTACAGCGCCGTCACTGTCAGGTAGCCCGTCTTCTTGGACCCGGTGAGGTGGTCCGCCGTGCGGCTAGCCGTGGCGGCGCTAGTCCTCGTGGTGCTTGTGGTGGGCGCGGCAGAGGGCGGGCCCCTTCATCGGTTGTCCGGCCTGCAGTGTGACCACGGCCCCGGCCCGCGCCACGCACTCCGCCCGCCGTGCGCTCTCGACCATCTGCTCGCTGTCGGACGCGGCGTTGGCCAGGCTCGTGCAGCACAGGGTCAGCAGCAGGGCTCCCGCGACGAACGGCAGGGTCCGGTTGGGGGGAGGCGGATCGAGCAGGGCCCGGACGCGCTGGGGGACCGCCCCGCCGGTCGCCGCCAGGGCGGCGGACCGGGACGTGTCGGCGGCGGACGCCAGGGCGGCCCGGCCGACCGCGCGGGCCACGACCGTGCGGCTGCCGATCCGCGCCGCGGCCTCCTCGTCGGCCCAGCGCTCCAGAACGAAGCAGCCCGCGTCGGCCAGTGGCCGCAGCAGCGGATTCACGGCCGCCGTCAGCCGCCAGACCGTCCGGAACAGATAGTGCCTGCCGCGCAGATGAGCCCGTTCGTGCGCCAGCAGGGCCTCGCGCTCGCCGTCCGTCAGGCAGCGCAGCATGCCCCGCGACACCACGATCCGCCCGGGTCCGCCCGGCAGGGCGAAAGCCTGCGGCGCGTCGTCGTCGAGCACGGCCAGCTCGGTGTCGCCGGGCAGCCGGGCGCACTCCCGCCGGGCCCACAGGACCTGGCGGGCCTGCCGTAGGGCGGCGACACCCAGCGAGAGCACTCCCGCGGCCAGGGCGAGGGCGCTGACCACCGCGACGACCAGGTACACCGGGTCCTCGGCGCGCAGCGCCGACACCGACCAGCGGCCCTCCGCGGCGACCTGGGGGATCTGGGCGAATCCGGTGAACGCCAGCAGGGCCAGCGACCCCATCCACCCGGCCGCCGTCACCAGCGCGGCGCAGGCCAGGGCCCAGGCGGCCGGGCCCGGGGCCAGCCGGCGGGCGGGCCTCGGCGCGAGCAGCGTGAGGGCCGCGGTGACAAGGAACGGAACGTAGACGCTGATCAGCACCGGCTCAGGGCCTCTCGTCGAAGCGCTCGGCGCCGTCGCGGGCGTCGTGCCCGGACAGCAACCGCTGCAGCAACTGCTCGTCCTCCTCGGACAGTTCGGAGACGAAGCGGGTCAGTACCGCCTCGCGGTCGGAGCCTCGCTCCAGCAGCGTGTGCATCCGTTCGGCGGTGTGGGACGCCTCGTCCCGGGCCGGCTCGTAGGCGTATCCGCGGCCCTCACGGTGCCGGACCAGCATGCCCTTGTCGTAGAGCCTGGACAGGATCGTCAGGACGGTCGTATAGGCCAGGTTCCCCGGCAGCAGTTCCCGGACCTGACGTGCGGTCAGCGGCCCGTGGGCCGCCCAGAGCGCGGCCAGTACACCGCTCTCCAGTTCGCCGCGCGCCCGTCGGCCGGATGCTCCGCCGGGGTCGACGGTCTTCCGGTGGTGCACCGTTCATCTTCCCTTCGCTGTTCGGCCTCACAGACTACCCGGCGAGGTACTACTGGATGTAGGAAGTATGCTCCGGGCTTTGAAACACGAACTACTACATGTTGTAGAGTTCCGCCGCTCCACTCATGCGGAGGAAGAAGCCCATGCACCACGTCGGAAGTACGGTTTCCGGGTCCGCGCCGGCGGGCGCCGTCCCGAGCACCCGAACGGCGACGACGCCCTCGGGCCGGGTCGTGATCGTCTCCGCGAGTGTCGGTGCCGGTCATGACGGTGCCGCCGCCGAGCTGGCCCGGCGCCTCGTCGCGGACGGACTCGTGGTCGACCGGTACGACCTGCTGGACCTGCTGCCCGCCCGGCTCGGCCGTGCCGTCAAGGAGAGCTACCACCGGATGCTCGTCCGGGCCCCCTGGGCCTATCAGCGGATCTACTCCAGCACCGAGCGTGCCGGAGGCGGTGGCCCGGCGGCGCGGGCGCTGCTGCGCGCCGCCGAGGACCGGGTGCTGCGCGCCCTGCCCACGGGGACCGGCGCGGTCGTCTCCACCTACCCGGGCGCCAGCCGCGTGCTGGGCAACCTGCGCCTCGCCGGCCGGCTGACCGTCCCGGTCCTCACCTATCTGACCGACTTCTCGGTGCATCCGCTGTGGGTGGCGGAGGGCGTGGACGTCCATCTCGCGGCCCACGCCGTGCCCGCCGCCCAGGCGCGGGCCGTCGGGGCGCAGGACGTACGGGTGTGCGGACCGGTGGCCGACCCCCGGTTCCGCCCCTGCGACGCGGCGGAGCGAGGCCGGGCGCGGGCGCGGTTCGGGCTGCCGGAGCGGGCCCCGCTCGCGCTGCTGGTCGCCGGTTCCTGGGGCGTCGGCCCGGTCCGGCAGGTGGCCC
The DNA here is from genome assembly GCF_026168105.1 of Streptomyces hygroscopicus. GTDB lineage: Bacteria > Actinomycetota > Actinomycetes > Streptomycetales > Streptomycetaceae > Streptomyces > Streptomyces hygroscopicus_D. The sequence continues at coordinate 482,985 of NZ_LBMW01000001.1, read as the reverse complement.
TGGAACTCCGCGACTGCGGTGCGGCCGTTCCGGTCGTCGTCTGCGGCCGCAACAAGGCCCTGGCCGAGCAGCTGCGCGCGGACGGCATCGAGCACTCCTTCGGCTGGGTCGACGACATGCCCGGCCTGATGCACGCCGCGGACGTCCTCGTCCAGAACGCGGGTGGTCTCACCTCACTGGAGGCGTTCGCCGCGGGCCTGCCCGTCGCCAGCTACCGCTGCATACCCGGCCATGGGCTGACCAACGCCGCCGCACTGGACGAGGCGGGAGTGGCCGCTTGGATCCGTGACCCGGCCGACCTCAAGGCCGTGCTCTGCGAGCTCATCGAGGGCCCTCGCGGCTTGCGGCAACGCGAGGGCGGCCTCGCCCTTTTCGCCGACCCGGCAAGCGGCCCGGCGGCGGAGATAGCGCGGGTCCAGCGTTCGGGACTTTCGCACCCGTCGGCGGGTCCGCCCACCCCTCGCGCGGGTCGGCACTTCCGCCGGGCCCATCGGCGACTCGCCGTCACGGCCGCCACGGCGTGCACCCTGTGGGCCTGCGCCGTGGGGACGGGGATCGAAACGGCGTACAACGGCTCTAATCTGATGCATGCCATAGGCCACGGCCTGGACCTGGACGACGCCGCTCCCGGCCACGGCCCCCGACCGGAGGGCCACCACTCGTGACCACCGCACGTCTGCTCCGTACGGCCGCCCGGACCGCGCTGCCCGCGCTGGCCGTTCACGCCGCACCCGTCGTCTCCACCTTCGGGCCGCTGCGCAACCGCGTCATGCCCCGTCTCTCGGGCCGGGGCCGCGCCGGCCATGTCGCCCTCACCTTCGACGACGGACCCGACCCCCTGTCCACCCCGCTGTTCCTGCGGCTGCTCGCCGACCGCGGGGTGCACGCCACGTTCTTCCTGCTCGGCAGCGAGGCACGCCGCTCTCCGGGCCTGGTCCGCGAGATCGAGGGGGCGGGCCATGAGATCGGCATCCACGGCTGGCTGCACCGCCCGCTGCTCCTGCGCGGTCCGCGTGCCACGTACGACGACTTCGCCCGCGCCCGTGACACCGTCGCCGCCATCACCGGACGGCAGCCCCTGCTCTTCCGGCCTCCCTACGGCGTCATGTCCACCTCCGCCCATCTGGCCGCACGCCGTCTCGGCCTCACCCCGGTGCTGTGGACCTGCTGGGGCGAGGACTGGACCGCACGCGCGACGCCGGAGTCCGTCCACCGCACCGTCACGGCCGACCTCGACGGCGGCGGTACGATCCTGCTCCACGACTCGGACTGCACCTCCGCCCCGGGGGCCTGGCGCTCGGCCCTGGGCGCCCTGCCCCGGATCCTGGACACCTGCGCGGAACGGGGTTACGCCGTCGGCCCGTTGCGCGACCACGGCTGGGCTCGTACGACCGTCCGACGCGTGGTGCGGGACGACGGGGGACGTTAGGTTCGGTCGGCCGTGGCGAGGAACTGGGTCGCGGCCAGCTCGGCGTAGAGCGGATCCGCGGCGACCAGCTCGCGGTGTGTGCCGACCGCGCGCACGCGGCCCGCGTCCATGACCACGATCCGGTCGGCCGCCGTCACGGTGGACAGCCGGTGCGCGACCACCAGAACCGTCGTCGACCGGGCGACATCCGCCACCGTGTCCCGCAGCGCCGCCTCGTTGACCGCGTCGAGCTGCGAGGTCGCCTCGTCGAGCAGCAGCAGGCGCGGGCGGCGCAGCAACGCGCGGGCGATCGCGACACGCTGGCGTTCGCCGCCGGACAGCTTTCCGCGCGGCCCGAACGTCCGGTCGATGTCACGTCCGCCGCGCGGAATACGTGCAGAAGACGTGTCCGCCGCGCAAGGATCATGGGTACGGGCCGCACGGGCTCGCACCGGGCGCCTCAGGCGTCCGCACCGCCGGCGGAAGGCATCAGCACCATGGCGCAGGAAGTACGCGGCGTGATCGCCCCTGGCAAGGACGAGCCGGTTCGGGTCGAGACGATCGTCGTACCGGATCCGGGTCCCGGTGAGGCTGTGGTGAACATCCAGGCCTGCGGCGTCTGCCAGACCGACCTGCATTACAAGCAGGGAGGCATCAGTGACGACTTCCCGTTCCTGCTCGGCCACGAGGCGGCCGGGATCGTCGAGTCGGTCGGCGAGGGCGTCGACGACGTCGCCCCCGGCGACTTCGTGATCATCAACTGGCGGGCGGTGTGCGGCCGGTGTCGCGCCTGTCTGCGCGGCCGCCCCTGGTACTGCTTCGACACGCACAACGCCCGGCAGAAGATGACGCTCGCCGCCACCGGCCAGGAGCTCTCCCCGGCCCTCGGCATCGGGGCCTTCGCGGAGAAGACGCTCGTCGCGGCCGGGCAGTGCACCAAGGTCGACCCGACCGTCTCCCCGGCCGTGGCGGGCCTGCTCGGCTGCGGTTGGATGGCGGGCCTCGGCGCGGCCATCAACACCGGGAAAGTCGGCCGGGGCGACTCGGTCGCCGTCATCGGCTGCGGCGGCGTCGGTGACGCGGCGATCGCCGGGTCGTATCTGGCGGGCGCGGCGAAGATCATCGCGGTGGACATCGACGACCGCAGGCTCACCACCGCCAGGGAGCTGGGCGCCACCCACACGGTCGACTCCAGCACCAGGGACCCCGTCGAGGCGATCCGCGAGCTGACCGGAGGCTTCGGCGCCGACGTCGTCATCGAGGCGGTCGGCCGCCCGGAGACGTACCGGCAGGCCTTCTACGCCCGTGACCTGGCCGGGACCGTCGTCCTGGTCGGCGTCCCCACTCCCGAGATGAAGCTGGAGCTGCCGCTCCTGGACGTCTTCGGGCGCGGCGGTGCCCTCAAGTCGTCCTGGTACGGGGACTGCCTGCCCTCCCGGGACTTCCCGATGCTCGTCGACCTGCACCTGCAGGGCCAGCTGCCCCTGGAGAAGTTCGTCACCGAGACCATCGCCCTCGACGAGGTCGAGAAGGCCTTCGAGCGGATGCACCACGGCGACGTGCTGCGCTCGGTGGTGGTGCTGTGATGACCGCGCGCATCGACCACCTGGTCACCTCCGGCACCTTCTGCCTCGACGGCGGCACCTGGGAGGTCGACAACAACGTGTGGATCGTCGGCGACGACCACGAGGCCGTCGTCATCGATGCCGCCCACGACGCCGGCGCGATCGCCGACGCCGTCGGCGACAGGCGGCTGCGCGCCATCCTGTGCACGCACGCCCACAACGACCACATCGGCGCCGCGCCCGCCCTCGCCGAGCGGACCGGTGCGGCGATCTGGCTCCACCTCGACGACCTGCCGCTGTGGAAGCTGACCCATCCCGACCGTCTCCCCGACCACTGGCTGGACGACGGTCAGGTGATCGAGACGGCCGGCATCGATCTGACCGTCCTGCACACCCCGGGCCACGCACACGGCGCGGTCTGCCTCTACGACGCGGGCCTCGGCACGGTGTTCACCGGCGACACCTTGTTCAAGGGTGGCCCCGGCGCCACCGGACGTTCGTACTCGCACTTCCCGACGATCATCGAATCGATCCGTGACCGGCTGCTGACCCTCCCGGCCGGGACGGTGGTCCGCACGGGGCACGGCGAGACGACGACCATCGGTGCCGAGGCGCCCCACCTCGACGAGTGGATCGCACGCGGCCACTGACCGGACGACACGCCGGAGGGCCGCCTAAAAGGCGACAGAAGATGTCCGGCTTCCACGACATGCTCCCCGCAGACGGTTCTACGGGTACTGCGAGCGCGGAGGTCGGACATGTCGGGGCTGCTGGAGCGCAGGGTCGCACTGGTCGCGGGGGCGACCCGGAGCGCGGGACGGGCGATCGCCGTGGAACTGGGCGCGGTCGGGGCCACGGTCTATGTCACGGGGCGCAGCACGCGGCAGCGGCGCTCCGAGTACGACCGGCCGGAGACCGTCGAGGACACCGCCGAGTCGGTGACGGCGGCGGGTGGGTACGGCATCGCCGTACCCACCGACCACCTGGTCCCCTCCCAGGTGCGGGCCCTCGTCGACCGCATCGCGGACGAACAGGGGCGTCTGGACATCCTCGTCAACGACATCTGGGGCGCCGAGAAGCTCTTCGAGTGGGACAGCCCGGTCTGGGAGCACGACCTCGGCAAAGGCCTGCACCTGCTGCGGCTCGCCATCGACACACACGCGATCACCAGCCACTGCGCGCTGCCCCTGCTGCTGCGCCGTCCGGGCGGTCTGGTCGTCGAGATGACCGACGGGACGGCCGAGTACAACCGCGACACCTACCGGGTCTCCTTCTTCTACGACCTCGCCAAGGCGGCCGTGCTGCGCATGGCGTTCGCCCTCGGCCACGAGCTGGGGCCGCGCGGCGCCACCGCGGTCGCCCTCACCCCCGGCTGGCTGCGCTCGGAGCTGATGCTCGACCTGTACGGGGTGACCGAGGAGAACTGGCGGGACGCCCTGGAGCGCGAACCGCACTTCTGCATCTCCGAGACCCCGTACTACGTCGGCCGGGCCGTCGCCGCGCTCGCCGCCGACCCCGCCGTCTCCCGCTGGAACGGCGCGTCGCTCTCCAGCGGTCAGCTCGCCCAGGCCTACGGATTCACCGACCTCGACGGCAGCCGCCCCGACGCCTGGCGCTATGTCGTCGAGGTACAGGACGCGGGCAAACCGGCGGACGCGACGGGGTACCGCTGAACCGGGGCAAGCGCAACGGCGCGGGCGCGGGGCCGAGGCGCGGTGCGGGCCGCCGGAGCCGTGGCGTCCGGGCTTCACGGCAGCCAGGGTGGGAAGGGAACACGTCGCCGGGGGCGCCGGTGCCGCAGCGCGGGCCGTGAGGGGCCGTGCCCGCGCGGTTACGGTGCCCGGCTCCACCACGAGGGAAAGCAGGAGTCGCATGGAATACGTGAAGCTCGGTTCGACGGGTCTCGACGTGTCCCGGATCTGCCTGGGCTGCATGAGCTTCGGCATCCCGGAGCGCGGCCGTTCACCGTGGAGCCTCGACGAGGAGGCGTCCCTCCCCCTGATCCGCCGCGCACTCGACGCCGGCATCACCTTCTTCGACACGGCGAACGTCTATTCGGACGGTACGAGCGAGGAGATCGTCGGCCGGGCGCTCGCCGAACACGCCCGCCGCGACGACATCGTGCTGGCGACGAAGGTGCACGGCAGGATGCGGCCGGGGCCCAACGGCGGCGGCCTGTCCCGCAAGGCGATCATGACGGAGATCGACCACAGCCTGCGCCGCCTCGGCACCGACTACGTCGACCTCTACCAGATCCACCGCTGGGACCCCCTCACCCCGATCGAGGAGACGATGGAGGCCCTGCACGACGTGGTCAAGGCGGGCAAGGCCCGCTACATCGGGGCGAGTTCCATGTACGCCTGGCAGTTCTCCAAGGCCCAGTACACGGCCCGGCTGCACGGCTGGACGCGGTTCGTCTCGATGCAGAACCACTACAACCTCCTCTACCGCGAGGAGGAACGCGAGATGCTGCCGCTCTGCGCGGACCAGGGCGTCGGCGTCCTGCCCTGGAGCCCGCTCGCCCGCGGGCGTCTGACCCGGGACTGGGACGACACCACCGAGCGCAGCCGCACCGACGAGTACGGCAAGGGGCTCTACCAGGAGGGCGACCGGGCCGTGGTCGAGGCGCTGGCCGCCGTCGCCGCGCAGCGGGGCGTCCCACGCGCCCAGGTCGCCCTCGCCTGGCTGCTGCGGCAGAGCACCGTGGCCGCACCCATCGTCGGCGTCACCAAAGCGCACCACATCGACGACGCGGTCGGGGCACTTGACGTCGCGCTCAGCGACAAGGAGGCCCAGGCGCTCGAGGAGCCGTACAAACCGCACGCCATCCGCGGCCACTGACGAACCGTCACATCGCGGCCGGGGCGGTACGGGACGCGCGCCGGGGCGGTACGGGACGCGCGTACCGCCCCTCGGCAGGTGATCCCCCGCTGCCTCACACGCCGCCGGTCAGCCACGGCCTGACCTGCTTGCGTGCCTCGTGCAGACGGGACTTCAACGTGCCCAGCGGGACGCCGACGCGCTCGGCGGCCTCCGTGTACTCCAGCTGGCAGATGTCCCGGTAGACCAACGGCGCCACCAGGTGCGGATGTTCGCGCTCCAGCCGCTCCAGGGCCTCCAGCAGATCGACGCGGGACCCGGCGATCACGCTGGTCGTGCGCGGATCCACATACTGCGCCGCGTCGATGGTCGCCGGCTGCTCGGCAGCCCGCCGCTTCAGCTCCCGGTACTTCTGCCGGGCACAGTTGGCGACCACCGTGTACAGCCAGGTGCTGAACCGACTGCGGCCCTGGAACGTGGTGATCCGCCGCGCCACCTGCAACAGCACGTCCTGCGCGGCCTCCTCGGCGTCCTCACGGCACGGCAGGAACCGTCCGCAGCGCCGCAACACCTCCGGCCGGATGTGCTGGAGCAGCGCGTCCAGAGCCGCCCCGTCACCCGCCGCCGCGCGCCGAGCGAGTTCCTCGGTGTCCGCGGCATCCACCACTGGGTGCTCCCCTCGATGTCGATCCGAGACCAGGCATGATAGTCACATGCAGTCCCTGGAGCGCATCGACCGCTACCGCCTGGATCGACGCCTGGGCGGCGGCGCCTTCGGTGTTGTCTGGCTCGCCCACGACGACGTGCTCGAGGCGCCCGTGGCGGTGAAGGTGCTCGCCGAGAACTGGGCCGACCGGCTGGACATCCGGGAGCGTTTCCTGTCCGAGGCCCGTCTGCTGCGCCGGGCCGGCTCCAGCCGGGTCGTCCAGGTCTACGACATCGGTGAACTCCCCGACGGCAGGCCCTACTTCGTCATGGAGTACGCCGACGACGGTACCCTCGCCGACCGGCTCACCGGCGGCCCGCTCCCCGTCGCCGAGGCCATGCGACTGACCGCCGCCGCCGCACGCGCCGCGGCAGCGCTGCATGACGCCGGGATCGTGCACCGGGACATCAAGCCGTCCAACGTCCTCATGCGGACCGCGCCCGACGGCTCCACCCGGCTGCTGCTCGCGGACCTGGGCCTGGCCAAGAGCCTGGCCCAGGCCTCCGGACTGACCATGGCCGCGGGCTCCGCCGGGTACGCACCGCCCGAGCAGACCGAACCCGGCAGTGGCATCGACGCGCGCGCGGACGTCTACAGCCTGGGCGCCCTCGGCTATCACCTCGTCACCGGCACGGTCCCCGCCCCGCCCGGCAGGGTCCAGCGCCCCGACCGGCTGCGCCCCGGTCTGCCGTCCGGGGTCCAGCGGGCACTGCTGCGGGCCATGGAGCCCGACCGCGACCGGCGCTGGCCGACCGCGGAGGCCTTCGCCGGGGAACTCGACCGGCTCGCGGGGGAGTTCTGCGCGACGGCGCCCGGGAGGTCCCGCCGCCGTTCGGGGGTCGTGGTCCTCGCGGTGGCCGCCGTGGCCGTCGCGGGTGCCACCGCGGTCACCGCCACGCTGATGCTGCGGCAGCCCGCCGCGGCGGCGGACGTCAAGGTCCAGGACGCCACCGGACGGATCGAGGCCGCCGTGCCCGCGTCCTGGGGCCGTCAGCTGCGTGACGCGGGCTGGAACCCGAAGGCGCTGGGCCTGTCCGCAGGGAATGAACCGGCCCTCGTCGTCGCCGGCGACCTCGCGCGCTGGCAGGACCTCGGCACCGGGGTGAACGGCGCGTTCATCGGTCTGAGCGAGCACGGTGACCTCACCGCGAAGGTGGGTGCGCTGGAGCACCCCGGCTGTCACTACCGGGGCAGCCGCGACTACCGCGGCTCCGCATGGCACGGGCCGATACGCACCTGGAACGACTGCGCGGGCGGCGAGGGCTCGGTCGAGGAGGCCGCCCTCAGCCCGGCCGGCGGCGCCGGCGAGCCCCAGGTGTACATCCAGATACGGCAGGCCGGCGACGGCAGCGACGCGACCGACCGGGTCCTGGACTCGGTGCGGGTGACCGGCTGACACCCGGCACGGAACGGCGGGGGGCGCGCCCTCGCCGCAAGAGGCCCGGCGCGCCACCGCCGTCAACCGGGCGCGTCCCCGCACGGAAGCGGAGAGGTGCACCCGAACGGAAGACCAGGAGATGCACATGAACGGAAAACGGGGAGATATGCGCAGACTGGAAGCGGGCCAATGCACGCGAACCGGGAAGTGCGAGATGCGCGCGAACTTTTGCGCACTCCCGCGCATCGAACAGGGATGACGGCGCACACGGCACCGTTCACACGCGCCCTGAGCGGGCGGTGAGTTTCGAGGAGCATGGACATGGTGACCTTCCGGCGCGGCACACCGGGCCCGGACCCCGACGGCACGGCGCCCTTCCTGACGGCACGACGCATGGCGTCGGTGCTGGGCGCGGTCGCCGCGCTGAGCCTGCTCACCGCGTGCGGCAACGACCACGGCACGACCGGTGCGCCTCAGAAGCTGCCCGGTACGGCCCAGCCCGTCTCCGGTGACAACTCGGCGGCGAGCGGCACCGCGAAGGGCACGGGCGGCAACTCTTCCGCCGCTCCCGCCGCATCGGGCGGCTCCCGTGGCACGTCGTCCGCGGCCGGGAGCGGCACCACGGGCACCCGCTGCCACACCTCGGAACTGCGCGCGTCCGTCGGCGCCAACAACCCGGGCGCCGGCCAGGAGAACTTCCCCCTGGTGCTGACCAACCGCTCCGGACGCACATGCACGATCGACGGCTACCCGGGCGCCGCGTTCGTGGACGCCTCGGGCAAGCAGCTGGGACCGGACCCCAAGCGCAGTTCCGACGGCGCCACGAGGATCACCCTCGCACCCGGCAGGAGCGCCTGGGCAGGCCTGACCTTCTCCAACCCCCAGGTCAGCGGCGCCACGGCGGCCACGCCCACGGCGATTCTGATCACGCCGCCGGATGAGAAGGCCTCCCTGACGGTGACGTGGTCGGGCGGCGCGGTGCCCGTCTCGGGCAATGCGTCCTCCGTGTTCCTGTCGGTCTTCAGGGCGGGCACCGGCGTCTGACGCCCGCCGCCGCCCATCCCGCCGCCGAGTAGCCCGCTCACACGAACCCGGCTCACACGAACCCCGCCGTCCGCTCCAGGGCAGCGGGGTTCGCCATGCGTCCCCGGCTTTTGTCACAGGACGGCAACACGTCCCCGGCGCCCCGATCTTTCCGTCGCCCCGGCCCATCGAACCCGTCGTCCGACACCGCACGAAGGCTCCGGCGGAGCCGCACGACGAGGAAACGGGGACGAACATGAACGGCATCTCACGCAGGCGTGTGCTGACGGCGGGGGCGACGACGGGCGCCCTGGGCGCGCTGTCCGCCTGCTCCAGCGGCGGCTTGTCCCTTGGCGGCGCCAGCCCCTCGGACGGCCGGGGCACGGCACAGGCCCGGACGCTGAAGCCGATCGGCGACGGCTCCACCGCCGACACCGGCGCCCAGCCCAAGCAGCCGAAGCCGGAGCGGCTGAAGCCCGGTCAGCGGCCCCCGCAGTTCGTGGTGTTCTCCTGGGACGGCGCGGGCGAACTCAGCAACCAGCTCTTCTCGCGCTTCCGCGAGGCCGCAGCCCGGCACGGCGCGTCGATGACCTTCTTCCTGAGCGGCATCTACACGCTGCCCGAGTCCAAGAAGCACCTCTACCGTCCGCCGCAGCACCCGGTCGGCGCCTCCGCGATCGGCTACCTCGCCGACCGGCACATCCACGCCACGCTTCAGCAGGTGCGTGCCGCCTGGCTGGAGGGCCACGAGATAGGCACCCACTTCAACGGGCACTTCTGCGGCAGCGACGGAGTGCGCCGCTGGTCGCCCGCCGAGTGGCGCAGCGAGATCGAACAGGCCGTCCGCTTCGTCACCGAGTGGAAGACCAACACCGGCTTCACCGACCTCGACCCGCTGCCCTTCGACTACCGCAAGGAACTGATCGGCGGGCGTACCCCGTGCCTGGAGGGCCAGTCCAGTCTGCTGCCCACCGCTGCCGACCTCGGCTGGAAGTACGACGCCAGCTCGCCCGGCGGTCTGCAGATCTGGCCCGGCAAGGTGCAGGGCGGCCGGATCTGGGACTTTCCGCTGCAGTCCATACCGTTCTCCGGCCACTCCTTCCAAGTCCTGTCGATGGACTACAACATGATGTTCAACCAGTCCGGCGGAAACCCCCTCGGCGACCGCTCCCGGTACGACGCCTGGCGCGCCCAGGCTCGCGACACCTATCTGGCCGGCTTCCGGCGCGCCTACGAGACCAACCGCGCGCCCTTCTTCGTGGGCAACCACTTCGAGCGCTGGAACGGGGGCATCTACATGGACGCGGTGGAGGACGCGATCGAACGGATCGCGGGCCATGACGAGGTACGCATGGTGTCCTTCCGCCAGCTGGTGGAGTGGCTCGAGGCCCAGGACCCGGCGGTCCTGCGGAAGTTGCGCACCCTCGCCCCCGGACAGTCGCCGCTCGGCGGCTGGGCGGAGTTCCTGGGCACCCCCGCGTCGCCGACGGGGACCGCGGCCTGACCGCCCCGGAGTCCGGGTGGAATCGTGCGGGGCCGGCCGCCTCACGCCAAGAGGAATGTGTGACGGTGCCCTGATAGCTGCCGGAGACGTTCGAGGCGGGTACGACCACGGTCAATGTGAGTGGCCCGACGACGCTCCCGCACCAGGGGAGCACCGGTAGAGCAGCGGCAGGTGACGACCGGGACCGTACGCGTCCGGCGGGACGGCCGTGCAGTGCGACCTGACCCAGCGCGCGACCGACGGCATGGGAGGCGTGGCCGGGCGGTGCGAACCGGCCGGCCGCGGGTGCTTGAGCGCGACGTACCGCAGCTCACCGGAGTCGATCAGCTGCCGGAGCCCGTCGACCGTCGGGAACGGAACCTGACCGGTGAAGCCGCCCATGGGGAGCATGGACGCGTTGGCGTCGAGGACGTAGGCCGAGGCGTCGCTCCAACCTGGGACCGCGGCAAGGTACTTGGCCCCGTCCCGGTGGGCCGTGAGATAGGCGAGGAACCGACGGCGCTCCGGTGTGAGCCGGGAGGGTCCGCCGCCGCCGGGGCGGCTGCTGGGGCCGACCCTTCCCATACCGCCGGCTTGGTTGTAGCGCGGGGCCAGCGCCGACGCCGACCACACGGTCGGTACGAGGAGCAGGGAGGCGAGACCGACGGCCAGGCCCGCCACCAGGATCCGCGGCCGACGGGCGGCCCGGGGCCGGGCGACCACGAGGAGCGCCAGGGAAACGACGCACAGGGCGATCGCGGCGTAGGCCTGCCAGCCGAGGAAGTGCGGGTAGGACAGTGTCAGCAGCACGCTCCACGCGACGTTCGCGACGGTCACCGCCGGCAGCACCCAGGCACGGCGGCCACCGTCCCGGCACGCCCGCCAGGCCCTGACCAGCCCCGCGCCGCTCAGCGCCGACAGAGCCACGGCGACGACACCCATGTAGTACGTGTGACCGGTGACGCTGCCGAAGCTGAACGCGGCGAAGAAGGTGGCAAGCCACACGCCCCACATCAGGTACCCGGCGAGCGTCCGGTCGGTGCGGGCGGCGCGTCGGCGCCACGCCACCCCGAGGCCCCACACCAGTCCGAGCGCAGCCAGCGGGTAGAGCCACCCCGTCTGCGTGGCCAGGCCCGGGCTGAACATCTTGAGCACGCTGTCGCCCATGGCGGGGCGGCTCGCACCGGCAGCGTGATGCGCGGCCTGGCCGCTGACGACACTGCCCGTACCGCCCGCGTCGGCGCCGACCGAGTGGAACCGGGTGAGGAAGTTGTAGCCCACGACCATGCTGTAGGCCGAGTTGTCCGTGGTGCCGTCGATGTAGGGGCGGGACTGCGCGGGGGTCAGCGTCGCGACGGCGATCCAGGACACCGACACCGCCAGGCTCACCGCGCCGGCCACGGCGACGTGCCAGGCCCTGCGCCGCAGCGTCGTGGGAGCCGCCACCAGATAGGTGACGGCCAGGGCGGGCAGCACCGCCCAGGCCTCCAGCATCTTGCACTGGAACGCCACCCCCACCCAGACACCGGCCAGCAGCAGCGTGCGCAACCGGGCCCGTTCGACGGCCCGTTGGGTGGCCTCGGCCGCCAGGAGGAGCAGCAGGACGAACGGCGCGTCCTCCACTATCGACCGGCCGAGCCCCACCGTCACCGGCGTGAGCGCCAGGAACGCGGCGGACAGCAGTCCCGCCACGACTCCGGCCCAGCGGCGCACCAGCAGATGGAGCAGGAGGACGCAGCCCACCATCTCGATCCCCTGGGGCAGCACCAGCGCCCACGGGTGAAAGCCGAAGACCAGGGCCGACAGGGCCTGAGGCCACATGAAGCCGGGCAGTTTGTCCAGGGTGATGGAGTTGCCCGGGTCGAACGAGCCGTAGAAGAACGCGACCGGGTTGTCGGTCATGCTGCGTACCGCGCTGGCGTAGAACACGTGGTAGACGCTGCGGTCGATGCCCCACAGGCAGAGCACGGCCCCGACCGCCGCGATGCTCAGCAGTACCGGGAGCTCGTAGGCGGGCCGGGGAGTCCGGGGCCTGGACGCGGGAGGAAGTTCCCCGTCCCGGGGACGGGCCACGGTGGTCGCGGTCGCCACGTCCGCCGTCGGCTTCGCCATGGGTGGTGCAGTCGGCTCGGAATGGGGGCTGAGCATGGATGTGCCTTCCAGGACTCCCGCGGTCACGTCATCGTCGCGTCGGTCCGGCTCGGCGGAAGGCGCGACCACACGATCCGACTATGAAGAAGTAGCCATTTCCGGGCCGCCTTGCATGAGACGTACAGGGGCTTGGTAAGAACATGCTCTTTTCGGTCCGCCGTGTATCGGCCGGTGGAAGCGCAGGTGACGTGGGCGTTGCGGGCGCGGTAACGACCTCCGGCCCGCCCACCGCCGGTCGACGGCGGACGGGCCGGATCGTGAGCCGGACCCGGCTGGGTCAGGGCGTGGCGGCGTGCAGCACGGCGAACACGCCGCGGTTCTCCTGCCCCTCCGGGAAGCGCCAGCCGGCGGTGACATGGCCCGCGGCGTCGGCCGGAGGGCTGCCGGCCGGCTGGAGGACGCGAGCGACCTCGACGGTCAGTTGCCGGATGGCCCCGGCCGCGGTGGTCTCCACGGTCAGGCGGGTGTCGTCGGGGCCGTTGCCCACCGTCGTGGAGAGGACTTCCGACGCCACGCCGGTGCCGGTGAAGTGGACGGTGACGGACGGGTCGGGAGTGTCGTTGATGCTCTGCGCCTGGGGTTCGGCACGTCCCTGGAGCAGGGCCAGCAACTGGGCCACCAGCACCGGGTCATGGGTCCCGTCGTAGATCCAGCGCCGTCCCAGCACGCCGTGTTCGGAGGTGCCGAGGAGCGCCTCCTCGGCGCCCTCGAGGGGCGCCCCCCGGTAGCTGAGCGGCACGTGGTAGGAGACCGGCCGGTCGCCGGAGTCGTCGGTGGTCACCATGAACTCGATCCCGACCTCGCCCCGCGGGTCGTCCAGCCGGAACCCGCCGGACTTGGACAGCGACGGCTTGCGGCCCGTGCCCTTGTACCAGGGCTGACCGGGAAGCCAGGAGGCGAGGAGTTCCAGCTTGCCGGGGGTGAGGGTGGTGTGGTGAATGATCGCCATGCCCGTGAACGTACCCGCCGGGGCGCCGTCACGGTCCGGATCCGGCCGATCGGCGCCTTCGCCGGACAGGGCCCCGGCTTGCGTGCCGGCCCGGCGACCAGGCGGAGTAATTCGCCTTCCCGGGAGGGTGGACGGTACCGGTCCGGGGCACAGGGAAGGCATGCTCGACCCCTCCGCACCGGACCGTACGACGACCCGTCCCACCGCACAGACCACCGCACGGACAACCGCTCACGGCGCCGCGATCCTCGCCGACCCGCTGCTCAACAAGGGGACGGCCTTCACCCGGCAGGAACGCGAGGCGCTCGGCCTGGACGGACTGCTGCCGCCTGCCGTCGAGACCCTGGAGGAGCAGGTCGCCCGCGCCCACCAGGCGTTCCTCGACTACGACAGACCGCTCAACCGGCACATCTACCTGCGCCAGCTGCAGGACACCAACGAGGTGCTCTTCTACCGTCTGGTCACCGACCATCTGGAAGAGCTGCTGCCGGTCGTCTACACGCCCACCGTCGGGGAGGCGTGCCGCCGTTTCAGCGAGATCTACCGGCGGCCCCGCGGGCTCTTCCTGGCCTGGGAGGACCGCCACCGGTTCCGCGAGATCCTGCGCAACCGCCCGCACAGGGGCTCCGTGGATGTGATTGTGGTCACCGACGGCCAGCGCATCCTCGGCCTCGGCGACCAGGGCGTCGGCGGGATGGGCATCCCGATCGGCAAGCTCAGCCTCTACACCGCCATCGGCGGCGTCCACCCGGCGCGCACCCTGCCGATCCTGCTCGACGTTGGTACCGACAACGAGCAATTGCTGTCCGATCCGCGCTATCTGGGCCGCCGGGAACACCGGCTCACGGGTGCCCGGTACGACGAGATGATCGAGGCGTTCGTCTCGGCGGTCGAGGCTGAGCTGCCGGGCACGCTGCTGCAGTGGGAGGACTTCGCCACCGTCCACGCCCGGCCGATCCTCACCCGCTACCGCGACCGGCTGCTCACCTTCAACGACGACATCCAGGGCACCGCGGCGGTCGTGCTCGGCGCGTTCTCCACGGCGTGCCAGGTCGCCGGGGCGCCGCTGACCGATCAGCGTCTGGTCGTGCTGGGGGCGGGCTCCGCCGCCGTGGGCGTCGCCGACATGATCCGCGCCGCTCTGGTGGACGAAGGGCTCTCGCGGCAGGAGGCCGCGAGCCGGTTCTGGTTCGTCGACGTCGACGGGCTCCTTGTCGCCTCGCGCACGGACCTCACCGAGGAGCAGCGGGTCTACGCCCGGGCCGACGACGAGGTGGCCGGCTGGGACGGCACCGGGCTCGCCGAGGTGGTGCGCCGGGTCGAGCCGACGGCGCTGATCGGTCTGTCGACGGCGCAGGGCGCGTTCACGGAGGAGATCGTGCGGCAGATGGCCTCGACGTGCGAGCGGCCGGTCATCTTTCCGCTGTCCAATCCCACCTCGCACGCCGAGGCCGAGCCGGCCGATCTGGCCCGCTGGACGGCCGGGAGGGCGCTGATCGCGACCGGTTCGCCGTTCCCGCCGCTGGAGGTGGAGGGGCGGGAGGTTCCCGTGGCGCAGGCCAACAATGTCTACATCTTCCCGGCCATGGGGCTCGCGCTGGCGGCGGGAGGGGCGACGAGGGTCACCGACCGGATGCTGGTGGCCGCCGCGCGCGCGGTCGCCCGGCGGGCCGCGGAGGCCGCCGCGGGAGTCCCGGGCCCCGCGCCGCTGCTGCCACCGCTCGGCGGCATGCGGGAGGCGGCACGGGAGATCGCCGTGGCCGCGGCGCTCGCCGCCGTCGAGGACGGGGTGGCTCCGAAGGCGACCGAGGCCGAGCTGCGTCAGGCGGTCGCACGGACGCAGTGGACGCCCGACTATCAGGCCTGCTGACACCCGGGCGCGAAGGACCCCACGGCGCCCGCGCGACACAGGCGGAGGCGCCCGTCACACCACCTCGTCACGCCCACGGGAGACCGGTCACACCCCCGGTGCGGGGCGGCCGTGCCCCTGGCCGTGGCACTTTCCCGTAGCGTGGAGGCGCGACGGGGGCGCCGTCCTCGCCACTGCGGGCTGCGCGACCTTGATCCTACGGCATGTAGGGTTACGTTCTCAGTGCTGACACCGGGCGTACCCCTGTTCGTAGGATGCCGTTTCGGGCGCCGCTGAGCCGTGGCGTGACGGAACCGCCGTCCGGGGAGCCGGAGAAACCAAGACGAGAGGTGGACGTGTCGATCGAGACCCCCGAGTCAGGCGGGGCAGAGCCGGACATCAGCGTCGTCGTCATCGTCTACAACGATGCCAGACGCCTCCCGACAGCTGTACGTTCCGTGCTCGACCAGACGTTGCGCAACGTGGAAGTGATCATCGCCGACGACTGTTCGACCGACGGGTCGTACGACGTGGCCCGGTCACTCGCCACGGCTAACCCGGACCGCGTGCGGGCGATACAGCTGCCTGAGAACAGCGGCGGCTGCGGAGAACCCCGCAACCAGGGCGTCGCCGTGGCCCGAGGGCGCTACGTCATGTTCCTGGACAGCGACGACACGCTCGAGCTCAACGCCTGCCGCAACATGCTGGAGGCGGCCGACCGCACCGGTGCCGATCTGGTCTCGGGGCTCTGCGTCCGGGTGCACACCGACAGCAGGCACGACAAGCGGGTCCCCTGGTACCCCTGGCTGTACCGGACGACACGCACCGTCGAGTCCGTCGCCGAGCTGCCCGACCTCTTCGTCTTCGACACCCTGTCGACCAACAAGTGCTACCGGCGTGAGTTCCTGCTCGAGAACGAGCTCACCTTCCCGAGGGGCATCCACTACGAGGACCTGCTGTTCTCGGCCCAGGCCTATCTGGCGGCGGAGCGGATCACCCTGATCCCCAACACGGTGTACTTCTGGAACGTGGTCGAGAAGACCACGACCAAGTCGATCAGCAACCGGCGCCACGAGATCAACAACTTCACCGACCGGCTGGAGATCCACCGCCGGATCGACGCCATTCTGGACCGGCGCGGGCTCGACGAGCTCAAGCTGCACAAGGACATCAAGTTCCTCAAGCACGACCTCGTCCTGTACCTCCGCGACCTGCCGTTCCTCGACAACGACTACCGGCACCTCTTCGCGGAGCTGGCCCGCGGCTACATCGAGGACTTCCCGGACGCGGCCTACGCCCAGCTGGACCGCGTGCATGCGATCTGCGCCTACCTGCTGATGCAGGAGGACTGGGACAACCTGATGCCGGCGATCGACACGCTGATCAACAGGGAGAAGATCTCGGCACCGCTCGCGGAGCGCGACGGGCGTGTGTACTGGTGCGACGAGCACCTGGACGACCCCAAGGCACGCGCCATCATGGACGTCACGAGCCTCGGCTACCACGGCCGGCCGCTGGACCGGATGTTCCTGCGCAACGTGCTCACCGAGTACGCCGTACGCGGTGACCTGGTGGTGCTGGGCGGCGCGGTGGTCAACCCGCTGCACACCGTCTCCCCGGACGCCCGCCTCGGCGCCGAGTTGGAGTTCCGGGCCCGCCGCCGCAGTCTGCAGGCCTTCCGGTTCCCGGTGCGGACGGTACGTCACGAGGGCGACACCCTCACCTGGCAGGCCACGGTCCCGCTGTCCGGCCGCTTTCGTCCGCTGGGCGTCATCGACGAGGTGTGGGACGTCCGGCTGCATCTGACGGCGGACGGGAAGCGCACGGCGACCCGGATCACCTCCGGCAGGGTCGACCTGGAGAGCGCCGAGTCCGTGCCCGTACGCCCCCGGCTCAGCCGGTTCGTGGCGGACCGGCTCCAGCCGCAGGTCTCCGCCAAGGGCCACCTCGCCTTCCAGCTCACCCAGGAAGGTTCGGCCGCCGTGCGTGGCCGCGCCGTCGTGGACCGCAACATGGACGGCGTCGCCGCCCGGACCGCCAAGGGCGCCTATCGCACGATCCGGGCGGTCCGTAAGGACCTCGCCTCCGGTCCGCGCAAGCTCCAGGGCTACCAGCGCATGCTCCGGCTGCTCCCCGTCCGCAAGGGCAGCGTCGTCTTCGAGAGCCACCTCGGCAAGCAGTACAGCGACAGCCCGCGGGCGATCTACGAGGAGCTGCGGCGCCGCGGGCTGCCGATCACCGCCGTCTGGTCCTACGCCGGCGAGAAGCCCGAGGGCTTCCCGGAGGGCGTCGAGCTCGTCCGCCGGTGGTCCTGGCGCTACCTCAGGGCGCTCGCCCAGGCCGAGTACTGGGTCGACAACCAGGGCTTCCCCCTCCGGCTGCCCAAGCGCCCGGAGACCACGTACATCCAGACCTGGCACGGATCGGCGCTGAAGAGGATGGGCTTCGACGAGCCCAGCTACCGGGTGATGTCCGAGCAGGAACAGCTCTCCTACCAGGAGGCGCTGGACCGCTTCGACCACTTCGTGGTCCGCAGCGAGCACGACGTTCGCACCCTCGCCGAGGCCTACCGCATCCCCGAGGAGAAGCTGCTGCGCACCGGTTACCCCCGCAACGACGCCCTCGTACGAGCGGCCCGGGACCCCCAGGCTCCCGACCCGGCCCTGCGTGCCCTGGCCGAACGCCTCGGCATCACTCCGGACCGCCGTGTGGTGCTGTACGCGCCCACGTTCCGTGCCCGCCCCGACGGCGGCGTACGGGAGTTCGAGTTCCCCTTCGACGTGGAACGCTTCGCCGACACCTTCGGGGACAAGTACACGCTCCTCGTCCGCTCCCACTACCTGAACCGGGTCACCCTCCCGCCGTCGGTGGCGGGCCGTGTGATCGACGTGACGGAGGAGCCGGACATCACGCCGCTCATGCTGCTGTCCGACGCCGTGATCACCGACTACTCCTCGGTGATGTTCGACTACGCGCTGCTGCGCCGGCCGCTGCTGTTCTACGCCTACGACTGGGAGGAGTACTCCCAGGACATCCGGGGCACGTACTTCGACCTCCTCGAGGAAGCCCCGGGCCCGGTCGCACGCACCGAGGACGAGCTCTTCGCCGCGGTGTCCGACCTGCCTGCCGTGGGCACCCAGTACGAGGCGCGGCTCAAGGAGTTCGTGGACAAGTACGGCGAGTACGACCGCGGGGACGCGGCGGCTCGCATCGTCGACCGGTTCTTCGGCAGCGCAGGAGAAGCCCGATGACGCAGCGTGAGATCTTCTTCGTCGCCAACGAGGTCAACGAACTCGGTGGCGTGGGCGTCTGGCAGATCCAGATGGCCCGGCTTCTGGCGGAGCGCGGTCACCGTGTGCGGGTCATCGGCATCGCCCCGCCCGAGGTGCCGATGGACCTCGGCGAGAACCCGCCGTTCGAGACGCTGACCCTGTACGACCGGCGGCCCCCGGGCCGCCGGAGGCCGCGCGCCCTGCTCGGCCGCGTCGACCCGGCCGTGCGACGGCAGGAAGCGGACATGCGGGCGGCCGCGGAGCGGCTGTCCCGTGAGTTCCGCGCCGCGCAGCCCGGTGCCATGATCATCGTGACCCAGGTGTGGGCGATGGAGTGGGTGGCCCTCGCGGACACCGCCGGGCACCCGGTCATCGGCATGAGCCACGAGTCCTTCGAGGCCTCTCGCAAGTCCTCGCGCTTCGAGCGCGTGCAGAAGTACTACCAGGACGTCGACAGGCTGCTGGTCCTCACCCAGGAGGACGCCGACCTCTGGGTGGGCGCGGGCCTCAACAACGTCGGCTTCATGCCGAACCCGCTGCCGGTGATGCCCGACACCGCGTCGCCGCGCACGGAGAAGGTGGTCGCCAGCATCGGGCGGCTCAGCCATGCGAAGGGCGTCGATCTGCTGCTGGACGTCTGGGCCGAGGCCGCGCCGCAGCAGCCGGGATGGACCCTGCGCATCTACGGCGCCGGCGACTACGAGGCCGAACTCCGGCGGCAGTGCACCGCGCTCGGCCTGGACGACTCGGTGGAGTGGGCCGGGCAGACCGACGACGTCACAGGGGCGCTCGGACGGTCGTCCGTGCTCGTTCAGTCGTCCCGCGGCGAGGGCTTTCCGCTCGTCCTCCTGGAGGCGATGGCCTGCGGCGTGCCGTGTGCCGCGTTCGACTGTTCGCCCGGTGTGCGAGAGATCATCAGGGACGGCGAGGACGGTCTGCTGGCCCGGCTCGGCAACACCTCCGAACTCGCCCGTCATCTCGTCCGGTTGATGGCCGACGAGAACCTCCGGGACACGATGGGGGACCGGGCCCGGGAGAACGTGCAGCGGTTCGCCCCGGACGAGATCACCCGCAGGTGGGAGGAACTCTTCGCGTTCCTGGAGCGCTGAGGGAGGGGCGCCCCGGCTCACGCCGGGGCGCCCGGTCGCTGCCGCGCCGGCGTCAGGGATACGAGACCACCGTGGACGGCGTGGTCGAGGTGCCCGAGGTCGGCGCTCCCGTCCCGTTGATGACGTGCTCGTACTGGCCGTTGCCACCGAGCGAGACGACCAGCAGGTCGTGGAACCGCACTCCTGGCGTGTCCGGGGCGGCGAAGCCGTTGTGCTGCACGATGGCCGGGTCGACGTTGTAGTAGCAGTAGCTGCCGAGCCCCCACCCCTCGTGGGTGGTCACGTTGTCGCCGACCTTGTAGGCGGCATAGCCCTTGACGGGGCCGTCCTGGATCGCGGCCTGGTTCGGGGCGTCGTACGCCTTCTCGTTCTGGAAGAAGACGGTGCGGCCCCGCTGCCCGTACCACTGCACGTCGTACTTGTTGAAGTGCTCCACGAACAGGCCCGTGGCGAGGACGTCGTCGCCGTTGACGACGAGGCCGTAGTCGGCCCGGTTGGTGTCCCAGCCGACGCCGGTGCCATGGTCGGCACGCCAGACCCAGGTGTGGTCGACGATCGTGTGACGGCTGTTGATCACCATGCTGGTGGTCGCCCTGCCCGCGCCCGCCCCGCCGATGCGCACGAACACGTCCTGGACGGTGGTCGGGTCGGCCGAGTGGTCCCTCGATGCGCCGGGCGGGCCCACTTCGAGCAGGGTGGCGGAGTTGACCGGCCCGGCTTCGATGAGGAAGCCGGCAAGCCGTACGCCGTCGACGTCCGCGACCTTCAGGGCCGTGACACCGCCGCCGGGGACCAGCGTGGCGTACCCGAGGCCGAGGACGACGGTGCGCGCGCGATCGACCCGTATCGGCTGGTCGAGGTCGTAGATCCCCGGGGTCAGCATCAGGTGAAGCCCTTGCGCGAGCGCCTGGTTGAGCGTCGCGGCCGAGTCGCCCGGTCGGGCCACATAGAACTCCGCCAGGGACAGCGAGGTGCCTCTGGGCGTGCCGTTGCCCCAGGTGACACCGCGGGAGTTGGTGCGCTTCTCCGGCAGGAAGACCCTGAACTCGTCGCCCCGGACGTAGAGGAAGGGCTTCTCACGGGAGACGGGCGTGGTCTCCAGCGTGGTGTACGGCGGGTTGGGGAAGCTCTGCGCGGGTGCGCCCGCGACGCCCGAGAACACCATGTTCCACACGCCGTTGAGCCAGCTTCCGATCGCGCTGTCGCGGGTGTACCACTGCTGTTGTGAGTACGGTCCCACCTGGCCGTCGATGCGGCTGTCGGCGATGTAGCCGCCGCTCGCCCAGCCGTAGCCGGTGGGGGAGAGGTTGAGACCGCCGCGGACGTGCATACGCCGGAAGGGTGCTGCCTGGGCGACGGCCCAGCGGTTGGTGCCGCTCGCGGGGACGACGGCGAGGTTCTCCGCCGAACGCCAGAAGTTCTGCGTGGCGTTGCCGTTGAACCAGCCCGCGTCGACCGTCACGTCACCGTTGATGGTCGTGTCGTCGGGGGACAGACCGAGGCCGGCGATGGAGGTGTAGAAGCCGATCTGCGCATTGAGGCCGTGGTAGGTGCCGGGCCTGAACAGCAGCGCGTAGCGTCCGGTGCCGAACTGCGCCGACTCCTGCTGCCGGAAGACCTCGTCCAGCGCGGCCTGGATGCCGGGGGTGGAGGGGTCGAAGACGAGGACGTTCGGGCCGAGGTCGCCGCCGCCGGGCAGGGTGCGCGGAGGCCTGCGGGACGGGGCGGCCGACGCCGGTGCGGACAGGCCCGCGAGCACGGGGGCCACCGACGCGGCTGCGCCGAGGACTGTTCTGCGGCCGACGCCGGGGCGCCGCGGATCCGGGGATTCCGGAGGGACAGGGGGCATGGGGCGGCTCTCCTGGTTCAGGAAGTGAACGATGTGGGGTCGGGGAGCGCTCTCCTTGCCGGTGAATGCTTCATGGCCCGAACCGATGCGTCAAGGGCTGCGGCAGGAGTTCCGCAGGTGCGTCAAAACCCTTGACGTACCTACCGGTTGAGGTTTAACTCACGTCCTAAATTAAGCCCTGAGGAGATCCGGAAGGGACCCCACGAGCCATGCGCAGCATCCGAGCCGCGGCCACCGGCGCCGTCACCCTCTCATTCGCCCTTGCCGCCGCGGCCTGCGGAGGCGGATCGTCGACGGGGGGCGGGTCCAACGACTCCCCGAAGACGCTCACCTACTGGGCCTCCAACCAGGGCGCCGGCCTCGAGGTCGACAAGCAGGTCCTCCAGCCCGAGCTCGACAAGTTCGAGAGGCAGACCGGGATCAAGGTGAACCTGGAGGTCGTCCCCTGGTCGGACCTGCTGAACCGGATCCTCACCGCGACCACCTCCGGTCAGGGCCCCGACGTACTGAACATCGGCAACACCTGGAGCGCCTCCCTGCAGGCCACCGGCGCGTTGCTGCCGTGGGACGCCAGGAACTTCGGCGCGATCGGCGGCAAGGACCGCTTCGTCGGCTCGGCGCTCGGCTCCACGGGCGCGCAGGGCGAGGACCCGGCCGCCGTACCGCTGTACTCGATGGCGTATGCCCTCTACTACAACAAGAAGATGTTCGCCGACGCGGGCATAGCCAGGCCACCGGCCACCTGGGACGAGCTGATCGCCGACGGCAGGAAGATCTCCGCGAAGGGGAAGCAGGCGCTCGGCGCCGAGGGCTCGAACCTGGCGGAGAACATCCACCATGTATTCGTCTTCGGCAAGCAGCACGGCGCGGACTTCTTCACTGCTGAGGGCAGGCCGGACTTCACGTCCGACGGCGTGGTGGCCGCGGTCAAGCAGTACGTCGACCTGATGGCGAAGGACAAGGTCATCCCGCCGGGCAACGCCGAGTACGCGCAGAACCAGTCCGTGAGCGACTTCGCCAAGGGCAGGACGGCGATGCTCCTGTGGCAGTCCGCGTCCGCCAACCTGAAGTCGCAGGGTATGAGCGAGGACCAGTACGGCATCGCACCGGTGCCCGTGCAGTCCGGCACCCCGGGCACCGGCACGAACGTCGACTCGATGGTCGCGGGCATCAACCTGGCCGTCTTCAAGAACACCCACAACCTCGACGGCGCCACGCAGTTCGTGAAGTTCATGACCAGTGACGCGGAGCAGAAGATCCTCAATACGGCCTACAGCTCCATCCCGCCGGTCAAGTCCGCCCAGTCGGACGCCGCGTTCAACACCACGGCGAACGCAGTCCTGAAGGACACCCTCGCCCGGAGCGCCGCCGCGCTGCCGCAGGTCGCCGACGAGTCCCAGTTCGAGACGACCGTGGGCACGGCGGTCAAGGAGCTCTTCGCCGACGCCGCGGCCGGACGCCCGGTCACCACCGAATCCGTCAAGGCCAAGCTGCTGAAGGCCCAGCAGCAGATGCCCGCGAAGTGAGACCGGACGGCCACATGACCACCACGACCGCCTCCGCCGGGACCGGCGAGCGGACGGTGCCGGAGAGCTCCCCCGGTGCGGCGCGCGGCCCGCGCCGCACCGGGCGGACCCGCCGCATCGGACTGCCCTACCTGCTGCTCCTGCCCGCCCTTGTCCTCGAACTCCTGGTCCATCTGGTGCCGATGGCGATCGGCATCGTTATGAGCTTCAAGGAGCTCACGCAGTTCTACATCCGGGACTGGAGCACCGCCCCCTGGTCCGGCTTCGGCAACTACCGGATCTCCGTGGACTTCAACGCCCCCGTGGGCGACGCGTTGCTTCACTCGTTCCTCGTCACCGTCGGCTTCACCCTGCTCTCGGTCGGCCTGTGCTGGCTGATCGGCACGGTGGCCGCCATCCACATGCAGGACACCTTCCGCGGCCGGGGACTGCTGCGCGCCCTGTTCCTGGTGCCGTACGCGCTGCCCGTGTACGCGGCCGTCATCACCTGGGTGTTCATGTTCCAGCACGACAACGGCCTGGTGAACCACGTCCTGCACGACCAGCTGCACCTCACCGACGAGCCCTCCTTCTGGCTGATCGGCAACAACAGCTTCGTCGCCCTGCTCGTCGTGTCCGTCTGGAAGGGGTGGCCGTTCGCCTTCCTCATCGTCATGGCGGCCCTGCAGAACATTCCCCGTGAGCTGTACGAGGCGGCCGCCCTCGACGGCGCGGGCCTGTGGCAGCAGTTGCGCCGCATCACCCTTCCGTCGCTGCGATCGGTCAACCAGGTACTGGTCCTGGTGCTGTTCCTGTGGACGTTCAACGACTTCAACACGCCGTACGTGCTGTTCGGCAGGGCCGCCCCGGAAGCCGCGGACCTCATCTCGGTCCACATCTACCAGGCGTCCTTCGTCACCTGGAACTTCGGCGCCGGCTCCGCCATGTCGGTCCTGCTGCTGCTCTTCCTGCTCGTCGTGACGGGTGTCTACCTGCTGGGGACCTCTCGAGGAAGGAAGACGGCCGATGCCTAGCACCTCGTACGCCCCCCGTTCGCCGATGGCGCCGCCGCGGTCCTTCCTCTGGTCCCGGCGGATCTTCCTCACCCTGCTCACCGGGTTCGTGCTGGTGCCGGTCTATGTGATGGTCTCCAGCTCCCTCAAGCCGCTCGCCGACGTCTCGGGAAAGTTCCGCTGGCTCCCGAGCGGCCTCACCATCCGCCCCTACATCGACATCTGGTCGACGGTGCCGCTCGCGAAGTACTTCGTGAACTCCCTGATCGTGGCGGGCTCGGCGACGGTCTGCTCGGTGGGGATCGCGGTTTTCGCGGCCTACGCCGTCAGCCGCTACGACTTCCGCGGCAAGCGCGTGTTCACGGTGACCGTGCTGTCGACGCAGATGTTCCCCGGCATCCTGTTCCTGCTCCCGCTGTTCCTTCTCTACGTCAACATCGGCAACGCCACCGGCCTCGCCCTGTTCGGCTCGCGCGGCGGGCTGATCCTGACCTACCTCACCTTCTCGCTGCCGTTCTCGATCTGGATGCTCATCGGGTACTTCGACTCGGTGCCGCGCGATCTGGACGAGGCGGCGCTGGTGGACGGCTGCGGACCGCTCGGCGCGCTGATCCGGATCGTCGTGCCCGCCGCGATCCCCGGCATCGTCGCGGTGGCCGTCTACGCCTTCATGACCGCCTGGGGCGAGGTGCTCTTCGCCTCGGTGATGACCAACGACACCACCCGCACCCTCGCCGTCGGGCTCCAGGGCTACTCCACGCTGAACGACGTCTACTGGAACCAGATCATGGCCGCCTCGCTCGTCGTCAGCGTGCCGGTGGTCGCGGGCTTCCTCCTGCTGCAGCGCTATCTCGTCACCGGGCTCACCGCCGGAGCCGTGAAGTGACCAACACCCCCGTTCCCGAAGGGACTTCCGTGTCCGACCGTATCGACCTCGCCGCGCTTCCGCAGGACTTCCTGTGGGGCACGGCCACCTCGGCGTACCAGATCGAGGGAGCCGTCGACGAGGACGGCCGGTCCCCGTCGATCTGGGACACCTTCTCGCACACCCCCGGAAGGATCGCGGGCGACGACCGCGGCGACGTGGCCTGCGACCACTACCACCGCTGGCGCGAGGACATCGGGTTGATGAAGCGGCTCGGTACCAACGCCTACCGGCTGTCGGTCGCCTGGCCCCGGGTGGTCCCGGACGGCAACGGCGCGGTGAACCCCAAGGGCCTCGCGTTCTACGACCAGTTGACCGACGGTCTGCTGGAGTCGGGCATCACCCCGTCGGTCACGCTCTACCACTGGGACCTGCCGCAGGTGCTCCAGGACCGCGGCGGATGGCCCGCACGCGCCACCGCCGATCACTTCGCCGCGTACGCGTCGGCCGTCGCCGAACGCCTGGGCGACCGGGTCACCCACTGGGCCACCCTCAACGAACCGCTGTGCTCGGCCTGGATCGGCCATCTGGAGGGACGGATGGCCCCCGGCCTCACCGATCCGGCCGCCGCGGTCCGCGCCTCGTACCATCTGCTCCTCGGCCATGGTCTGGCAGCCCAGGCGGTCCGCGCCGCCGCCCCGGGCGCAGAGATCGGCATCGTCAACAACCTCTCCACCGTGCACGCCGCCACCGACCGCACCGAGGACGAGGCGGCGGCCCGCCGCATGGACGGGCACGTCAACCGCTGGTGGCTGGATCCGGTCCACGGCCGGGGCTTCCCGGCTGACATGCGCGAGGTCTACGGCGTCGAACTCCCGGAGCGGCCGGGTGACTCGGAGACGATCGCCGCGCCCCTGGACTGGCTGGGCCTGAACTACTACTTTCCGGCCACCGTCGCCGACGACCCGGCCGGGCCCCCACCGCGCGCCCGCTCGGTGCGCCGCCTCGGCGTGCCCCGCACCGGCATGGACTGGGAGATCGACGCGAGCGGGATCGAGACGCTGCTGCTGCGCCTCACCCATGACTACGGCGCGCGGAAGCTGTACGTCACCGAGAACGGCTCCGCCTTCCCCGACGTCGTAAACCCCGACGGCACCGTCGACGACCCCGAGCGCCAGGACTATCTGGTGCGGCACCTCGCCGCCTGCGCCTCGGCGGCCCGCAAGGGCGCCCCGCTGGCCGGGTACTTCGCCTGGTCGCTGCTGGACAACTTCGAGTGGGCGTACGGCTACGAGAAGCGCTTCGGCCTCGTGCACGTCGACTACCGCACCCAGGTCCGCACGATCAAGGGCAGCGGACACCGGTACGCGGACATCGTGCGAGCGCACCGGGGCCGGGTGCGCCGGGCAGCCTGAGTCACGGCACAAGATGCCGGTTCGTGCCTCACGGGCGCGAACCGGCACTCGGGGGTCTGCTCAGATCGTCAGTCCCAGTAGTAGTCCCCGCCGTAGTCCCCGAAGTCCCCATAGCGGCCGTGGTCGCCGTGGTCCCCGTGGTCCCCGTGGTCCCCGTGGTCTCCGTGGTCGTGGTCACCGCGGAAGTCCCGGAAGTCGCCGCGGTCGTGGTCACCGCCACGGTCCCCATGGTCTCCGTGGTCTCCGTGGTCTCCGTGGTCCCCGTGGTCGCCCCAGTTCGCTTGGATGGACGGGTGCGCCACGGTTGGGGTGCCGGCCATCGCGACACCGCTGCTCGCCGCGCCGGCCAGCAGCATCGTGCCGGCGATCAGTGCGACCCTGCGTCGGACGATCGTCATTGTGTCTCTCCTTGGTCGGACGGGCGCGGAAGCCCTGATTCGTCCCGTTGATCTCAGCCTGCGGCAGGCCCCCTGAGAGGAGGCTGAGAGCGGCCGCGCCGACCGTCGCCGCCCGCAGCGCGGCCTTCACCGAGGGTGCTCGGCGCGCGACCGTGACCAGGTCTTCGTAGGGTTGATGGGGGAGATGGCGGCCTATGCGAGTGCTGTTGATCGAGGACGAACGGGGACTCGCCGCGGCGATCGCTCACGGGCTCGCCGAGGAGGGCTTCGTCACCGATGTCGCCTACGACGGCTTCGACGGGCTGTGGCGCGCCGCCCACGACCCGCACGACGCGATGGTCCTGGATCTCATGCTGCCCGGGATATCCGGCTACGAGGTGCTGAAGCGGCTGCGAGCGGCCGGTGTGTGGACGCCCGTGCTGATCCTGACCGCCAAGGACGGCGAGTACGACGAGGCGGACGCCCTCGACCTCGGCGCCGACGACTACCTCAGCAAGCCGTTCTCCTACGTGGTGCTGGTCGCCCATCTGCGGGCGCTGCTGCGCCGCGGGGCTCCCGCCCGGCCCGCGGTGCTCGAGGCCGGCGACCTCGCCCTGGACCCGGCGCGTCGCCGCTGCCACCGGGCAGGCCGGGAGATCGCCCTGACCGCCCGGGAGTTCACCCTCCTGGAGTTCCTGTTGCGGCACCCGGACGAGGTCGTCAGCAAGACGGACATCCTCGACCACGTCTGGGAGGAGAACTTCGACGGCGACACCAACATCGTCGAGGTCTACATCGGCTATCTGCGGCGGAAGATCGACGCCCCGTTCGACCGCCGGACGATCGAGACCGTCCGTGGCGCCGGCTACCGGTTGCGTGGTGGGAGGTGAACGGGTGCGTATCCCCGTCCCCGCCTGGTGGGCCCGGTGCTCCCTGCGTCTGAGACTCACCGCCGCGGCGGCCTTGATCATCGCGGTGGCCCTGGTCGGCGCGGCCTGTCTGCTCGTCGTCTGGCTGCGCATGAGCCTCATCACCGGGCTCGACCAGACCGCGCTCCAGCGGGCCGAGGTCATCGCCGCGAGCTTCGACACCGGCAGCCTCCCGCCCACCCTGCCGGCCTCGGGCAACGGTGACACCGCCATCCAGGTCGTGGACGCACGGAACGTCGTGCGGTCCAGCTCGGCGAACCTGGCGGGCGAACGCGCGCTGTTCACCTTCGCCCCGACCCCCTCCGGTCAGCCCCAGGCACACAGCGTGCACGGTCTGCCCCTGAACGGGGAGAACACCTGGCGCGCGGTGGCGCTCGCCGCCGGAGGGGCGGGCGACCCCGTGACCGTGTACGTCGCCGTTCCCACCGGGACGGTCGAACACAACATGGCCGTGCTCACGGCGGGTCTGGCCATCACCGTGCCGCCGGCCGTCGCCCTGCTCACCGGCGTCGTCTGGCTGCTGACCGGGCGGGCGCTGCGGCCCGTGGAGGCCATGCGCGCCCAGACCGCCGAGATCACCGCCTGCGACCTGGGCCGCCGTCTGGACGTACCGCCGGCCGACGACGCCCTCGGCCGGCTGGCACGCACCCTCAACGACCTGCTCGCCCGGCTGGACGTCTCTGCACAGCGTCAGCGCCAGTTCGTCGCCGACGCAGCCCATGAGCTGCGCAGCCCGCTCAGCAGCCTGCACACCCAGCTCGAGGTGGCGCTACGGCACCCCGGCTCGGCGGACTGGCGCGCCCGCGGTCCTGCCCTGATCGAGGAGAGCGAGCGACTGTCCCGGCTGGTCGACGACCTCGTCCGGCTGGCCCGCCTGGACGCCAGGCCCCGGCTGCGCAAACGCCTCGTGGACCTGGACGAGGTCGTCTTCCGCGAGGTCCGCCACGCACGGCTGCGCACCTGTCTCGTCATCGACCAGCACGCCGTCAGCGCGGCCCGGGTGTACGGCGACGCGGAGGCCCTGGCCACTGTCGTGCGCAATCTGCTGGACAACTCCCTTCGCTACGCCGTCGAGCGGATCGACGTGAGCCTGCGCGGCCGTGACGGCATCGCATGCCTGGTCGTCGCCGACGACGGGCCCGGTATCCCGGTGGCCGACCGGCGCCGCGTCTTCGACCGCTTCACCCGTCTGGACGGCGCTCGCGCACGGGACACCGGGGGGAGCGGACTCGGGCTGGCGATCGTCCACGACCTCGTCGCCGCCCATCACGGCCACATCCGCATCGAGGACAACGCCCCAGGCGCCCGGATGGTGGTCTGCCTTCCCGCCACCGACCTGTGACCACCGCACCGCCCCCTGGGGGCGGGGTCACTCGGCGTGGCCGAGCATGACGCTCCACAGGCGTGTGGCCACGTGCAGGTTGAGCCTGCTGTCCACGTTCGACAGGTCCCGGCCGGTGATCTCGCGGATGCGCTGGAGCCGGTAGCGCAGTGTGCTGCGGTGGATCGCCAGGGCGCGGGCGGCCCGGTCGTAGTTGCCGCCGCAGTCGAAGTACTGCGAGAGGGTCTCCACCAGGGCCGTCCGGTACCGGGCGTCGTAGTCGATCAGTTCCCCGAGCCACTCGCGGACGAACTCCTCGAGTTCGCGGTACGAGTTCCCGGGCCCCAGGATCCGGTACAGGCCCAGATCGTCGAAGAACGCCGTCCCGATCCGGTCACGCGAGCGCCGGCGCACCTCGAGTGCGCGCAACGCCTCCTGGTGACGGCGGGGTATGTCCCGGGGCGCATCGCAGCGGGCGCTCACGCCGACCGCGCCCGCCCGGCTGCCGGCCTCCCGGCTGAGCGCCTCGTAGAGCTCCGCGTCATGGGGCCGTCCCTGGGCCAGGAGGACCACCTTGTCGGAGTGCCGGGTGGCCAGCGCCCGCATGCCGATGGCGGCGACCGCGCGGTCCACGGCGCGCAGGAACGAGTTGTTCACCGCCAGGTCCGGCCACTCCACGACGATCACATGGTGCGGACGGTGCAGATCGTGACCGACGGCCCCGGCACGGGCGTACGCGCTCCTCTCGTCGGTCCCGTCCAGGAGGTCGTCGACCAGTTCGCGCCGCAGCCGCAGCTCGGTCTCGGCCAGTGTGTGCTGATGGGCCAGTTCCAGGGCCAGGGCCCGCGCGGCGTGATCCAGCGCGAACAGCGTACGGTCGTCCGCCCTGCCGTCGGGGTCCACCAGGGCCAGCACGCCGAGCACCTCGCCGTGCGGCCGGGCCAGGGCGACCAGCCGTCCTCCGACGCGGACGGGGCCCAGCTCCCGCGCCAGTTCCTGCAGCATCTCGGCATGCCGTGCCGCGTCCGGAGCCGGACAGGTGTCGGGGCGTCCCGGTCCCGCCCAGGAGCGCAGATTGCCGAACCGGTCCTCGGCCAGGGCGGACAGCCCGGTGAGGCCGTGCAACGCGCGGACGATCGCATCCTCGCCGCCTCCGGACACGGCGACCTGGTCGAGAGCCTCGTACACCGTCCGCTGGTGCGCCAGATCGGACAGGGCCGAGCGGAGTGGCTCCCCGACCGCGGCCCGGACGTGCCGCAGCCGGCGCCGTGCCACGGCGTCCTCCCGCCGGCGTCGGGGGTGGGCGGCCGCGTTGGACAGGGCCGCGGAGGTCTGCTGCACCAAAACCGTGAGCAGGAAGCGTTCCTCCTCGTCCGGGAGCGCACCGGAGGCGACCACGAGGTAGCCGTACAGCCCGCCGAGCCCGCGCAGGCCGAACGCCCAGCCCCAGCCCCGCCCCGGGCACGGCACGGGCCCGTCCCGTTCGGCGAGCCGCCGCACGTGCCCGTCGAGGTCCGCGGTGCCGCCGGGCCAGTCGGCGGGGCTGCGGACCAGTTCGTCGCGGCGCACGAGGTACCCGGCCTGCGCGCTGCACGGGCCCAGCGTGCCGACGCGGCTCAGTGCGAGGCGCATGATGTCCGTCTCGCTGCGGCAGGTGAACATGGCGCGGGACATCGCCAGCAGTCCGTACGGGTCGGCGGCGGGGCGAGCGGGGCCCTGTCCCTGGATGGTGCCCATGGGATCACTCCGTTCTCCGCAAAACTCCCGGAGACGGGCCGGCGAGGCGTCCGGCGCGGCCTTGTCCGTCGTACCCGTCTCATGCTCGCAGGGCGAGCGGGGGCCTGCATTTTCAACCCGTCGGGGCAGGTGCAACGGCGCGCCGATTCGCGACCCTGGGTCGTGTCGGCCTCGTGCGGCGTTCGGTGGTGCGGTCATGGTGTCCACGCCGTTGTGCGGTGCGGGCCGAGGCGCGAAGGCGAGAGGCGTATGTCATGAGGACCACGATCGTCAACTGCCTGAACTGCGGGCGTGGCAACCGGGTGCCCGTAGCCGCGGAGGGCTTGCCGAACTGCGGGAGCTGCGAGTCGCCGTTGCCCTGGGTCGTCGACGCCTTCGACGCGGACTTCGACGAGATCGCCGCGGAGGCGACCCCGCCGGTCCTGGTCGACCTGTGGGCCACCTGGTGCGGCCCCTGCCGCATGGTCTCCCCCGCCCTGGAACAGGTGGCCAAGGAACTCGCCGGACGGATCAAGCTCGTCAAGGTCGACATCGACA
This sequence comes from Streptomyces hygroscopicus, assembly GCF_026168105.1. Taxonomy (GTDB): domain Bacteria; phylum Actinomycetota; class Actinomycetes; order Streptomycetales; family Streptomycetaceae; genus Streptomyces; species Streptomyces hygroscopicus_D. The sequence goes on along the minus strand of NZ_LBMW01000001.1, from coordinate 451,724 downwards.
GGAACCCGCGGCTGGGGAGCCGCTTCGCCGTGCAGGCGGTTCCGACGCTGCTGGTGCTGGACCACGGCGAGGTGATTGCCCGTCAGGCCGGGGCCGCTCCCGCCCCGGTACTGCGCCAGTGGGTCGAGCAGGCGACGGCCGGCCGGAGGCCTGCCGCCCGGAAGTGATCCCTGGGTTCGTCCGTGTCCCACGGGAAGTGAAGTAACGCACCGCGAGAAGGAGGGAGATGGTGGGCGATGACCCTGCCTGTCCGACGTAATCGCCCCAGCACGACGAGCGAACGGCCCCTCGGATGGACGGCGCGCAACCCGCTTGCGGAGTTCGACGATCTGCTCAACCAGATGAGCGGGCTGCTCGAATCAACCGTGGGGAGCGTGGCACCCGCCGCCGTGGCCTGGACGCCCCTCGCGGACGTCACGGAGGACGACGACGCCTACCGGATCGAGATCGAACTCCCCGGTGTCAAGAGCTCGGACATCAACGTCGATACGGACGGCCAGGAGCTGGTCGTCAGAGGGGAGATCAAGGAGAAGGAGCGCCAGGGAATCCTGCGCCGCGGCTCCCGGCGCACCGGTGCATTCGAGTACCGCGTGCGGCTGCCGGAGAAGGTGAACACCGACGAGATCGCCGCGGAGATGGAGGACGGCGTGCTCACGATCACGGTCCCCAAGGCGGAGGTCGCCACGCACCGCCGGATCGAGGTCACCCAGCACAAGGACACCGGACGGAGCGGTGGCTGAGACGTAGGCCGCGGCAGTGTGTCCGGGCCCCCGGCCACCGGCCGGGGGCTGCCCGTTGCCCTGGCCGGTCGCGGCCCATCCGCGCGGCCCATCCGCGCGGTCCACCCGAGCAGCTCACCCGTGCGTCCACCCGCGGGGCTCATCCGCCGTGCGCCGCCGGCTCCCGCGCGGCCGCCTCGGCAACTCCCGGGCCGACGGGTCCGCCGCCTCGAAGGCGACCGGGGGCCGGAATCCTGCCTCCGCGCAGATCCGCTCGAGGACACCGCGCGGTCCCGTGCCCCGTGGGGGGCTGATCAGGGGCTGGTCAGGCAGCGCCGTGAGCGGGAGGTTTGTACCGTCCCGGTGCACCGCGAGCAGCGGGTGCCTGATCACCCCGGGGTCGGGATCTGGCTCGTCAAGGGCACTTCGGACCGGATGCCGACGGCGCTGGGCGCCGGGGATCCGGACACCGGGGTGGTGGAGGAGGCGGAGCCGCCGGGCATCTCGCTGCAGATGTGATCGACGTTCCCCTGGAGGCCGCGGAACGCGTGCACGGCCGCCCCCGACGCCAGGCAGAGCGCCACCCTCCCGCGCAGCAGCCCGGTCAGCTCGTCCACCGCCTGCCGGACGCCCTCGACGGCGGCCGACGCGGCCCGCTCGTACGGCAGCACCGACTCACCCGCCTCCGTGAGCGTCATGGAACGGCCCGCACGGTCCCGCAGCGCCTGCCCCACCTCCCGTTCCAGCTGCCGTATTCGCGCGCTCGCTCCGGGTAGCGCCACATGCAGCCGCTCGGCGGCACGCGTGAGAATGCTCACCACCCCTACAAGCTCGGCGGCATCACCGCGGCCCTGGGCCATGACGTGGTCCACGGCCTCGACGTGTCCGTCGCGCCGGGCCTGGACCGCCGCGCCCCCGAGGACCGCCTGCGCCGCTCCCGGCGGGCCGGCCCCACAGAATGGAATGTCACCGTTTTGTACCGGCGTGACCCTTCCCACAACCCATACCGCCCCCAACCGGTCTACCAGGCGGGAGCCGCGCCACGTAGAGTCGCCGCCCACACAGGGGGCGCAACCGGAGACGAAGGGGCCGCCATGGGGGACATACGCAGACGGGGAGCAGTCGCACTCGGGATCACCTCGCTGGTGGCCCCGGTCACACTCGCGATAGGCACCGCACCTGCGGACGCCGCGAGTTGCACCACGCAGACCGGCCCGTATCAGAAGCAGGTCGAGAAGTTCCTCGGCCGACCGGTCGACGGGAGGCAGTCCGCCGCGGACTGCGAGGCGATCCAGGCCTTCCAGAACAGGAACGGCATCACCCCCGCCATCGGCTACGCGGGGCCCGTCACCTGGGGCGTGATGGACCTCATGAACCAGCAGAAGGCCGTCGGGACAAACCCCAACAAGGACGGGAAGTGCCCTGTCAACAAGGGCCGCATCGCGTGCGTCAACCTCACGCTCCAGCTCAGCTGGATCCAGGACGGCAACCGGCTCGTCTACGGACCCGTCCCGGTGCGTACCGGCCGCCAGGGCTTCGCGACCCGTACCGGCCTGAAGCAGATCTATTGGCGGGACCTCAACCACGTCTCGACCGTCTACAACGTGCCCATGCCCTACAGCCAGTTCTTCGACGGCGGGCAGGCGTTTCACTCCGTCGGCCTCAGCATGTGGAACCCGCCGGGTTCGCACGGCTGCGTCAACATGACCACGGCCGACGCCAAGAAGTACTGGGCCCTGCTGAAGACCGGCGACGACGTGTTCGTGTACGGCCGTAAGCCCGGCACCTGACCCGCACGCGGTCCGGCCGTCCTCGTGAACGTGAACGGCCGGACCGCTCAAGGGCGTTACGCCGGAGCGTCCCCGAAGCCCGGGATCTCCGGCCGGACTCCGCCCTGGGCACACCGGTGTCCCATGTCGCCAACTTCGCGATGCCCCGGAAGATCCTGTCGGCGGGGGAAAGGTCGGCCCGATCGATGTGGCGGGGAAGACGGCCGACGAGACCGTTGGAGTGGAGGGGCGAGGAACCGGCCTCGACGCAGAGTGATCAGCTTCACGGTCCGTAATGCCCGAAGCCGCCTGATTGCTCACATCGCCTTCACGTTCGGACCCGTATGCTTCACGCCATGTCCACCACTCCCGAACCCGTAGCGGAACGCTCCGCCGACGAGGTCAACGAGGAGATCCGGGCCCTGTGGTTCCGCAGCGGCGGGACGCTGAGCATGGACGAACGGCGGGAGTACCAGCGACTCGTCATGGAATGGGCGGCGGCTTCCCCGGGCCCGGGGAAAGCGGCGTGACGGCTCGTCCGGCCGCCGTGAGGTACGACCGTCCCTGAGCGACCGGCTCGGCGCACCCGCGGCAGGATCCTCGATCCGCCCCGGGCTCGTATGCGCCCCGGCGAGGGCTCAGCCCCAAGTCCCGGAGTAGGCGCGGCGATAGGCGTTGCGCTCCTGCTCCGTGCGGATGTAGCGCGTGGCCACCAGCGCGACCAGGCTGCCCGCGATGACCAGAAGGCCCGGCCCGAGGTTCCGCGGGTCGGTCAGCCGCGACACGAGGCCGTCCGAGGCTCCGGCCGTGCCCATCTGCTGGACGGAGCCCGGGGCCGCCGACCCCGGCGCGATGGCCGCGCCCTGGGAGGCCGGCGCTGCAGGTGCAGGGGCCGTGGAGGCCCCTGCGGCGGCGCCGGCCGACGGCTGCGGCTGCCCCGCCAGCTGGACCCCGAGCGCCGACATCGCCCTCGTCACCGGCTGGAAGAACGTCGTACCGCCCGACTGGCAGTTACCGCTGCCGCCCGACGTCACGCCGAGCGCGACGCCCTCGGAGAACAGCGGGCCGCCGCTGTCGCCCGGTTCGGCGCACACCGTCGTCTGGATCAGACCGGTGACCGAGCCCTCGGGATAGTTCACCGTCGCGTTGAGCGCCGTCACCTCGCCGTCGTGCAGACCGCTGGTGCTGCCGCTGCGGAAGACCTTCTCGCCGACGACCGGGTCCCCGGCCGCCGTGATGCGCACCCCGCGTCCGCCGCCGATGGCCACGACGTTGGCTCGGGGGGCGGTCTGCCCGCTCTCGTACCGGATGAGGGAGAAGTCGCCGGTGCCCGGGAACTGCGAGGTGACCGTCTGGCCCAGCCGTGACCGGCCCGTGTTGTTGGCGAACCAGAGCGTGCCGCCGGGCCCGCAGTGCCCGGCGGTGAGGACGAACTCGCTCTGTCCGTTTGTCACGTTGAAGCCCGCCGAGCAACGGCCGCTGACCGAGAAGACGGGCTGTGCGCCGTCGACCCGGGTGGTGAACTTCCCCTGCGTGCGCGCCATCCGGACGAAGTCACCGATGCCCTGGGCGAGTTTCGTCATACGGGACCAGTCGGAGGTCGAGACGGTGCTGTCGGCCTGCACCACCACCTCGTTGGTCCGGTAGTCGACGGCCCAGGCGGTGCCCGCCACCCTGGGCGCCGAACTCAGGCTTGCCGCGGCCGACTTGAGCTGGTCCATGCTGTGGCGCACCATCTTGGCCCGGGCCCCGCCGGCCGTCACCCGGGCGGCCGCCTCCTGGTCGGTCACCGCGACGACGGTTCTCCCGTCGGGAGCGACCCAGCTGCCGGCCGTACGCGAGCTGCCGAGCTGCGACACCAGATCGGAGCCGGGCCGGGAGACGGCCTGCGCGGGCGTGCCCGCGGGAGTCTGCGCGCCGGACGGTTCGCTCGCCAGGGCCTGGGTCACCATCAGGCCTCCCATGAGCAGTCCGCTGACGGCCGCGATCTGTGCACCCCGTCGGACGATCCGTCGTCGTGCATGCCTCATCCATGGCTCCCGAACCCGAACAGCACGGCGTCACCACCGCGGGGCCGCTCCGGTGGTCGAGCGCCCTCCCTCCATACGTGCGGCTGTGCCGCGGTGTTCACCAACGGGCGGCGCGACTCAGACCGTTGGCGAGACCGAGGAACTCCGCAGCAGCGCACCGCTGCGCTCGTCGCCCCACACGGAGTCCTGGTCCGCGTACGGCCGAAGCAGCGCGGTGAGCGTGGGATCGCCCCGTCGGTTCAGCTCGTCCGAGGCGATCTTCCGTGCGATTCCGGCGAGGAAGTCGGCGAGTTGCACCCGCGGGTCCCGCCGGGAGTCGACGAGCCGGAGCCCGGCGAGCGGGGCCGTCTCCTTGATCCAGGCGATGCGCTGCGCGGTGAGCACGTTCTGCTCGTCATGGACGAGTGAGACGGGGCGTCCGCCGGCACTCCAGTACGCCGCGGTGCGGACGATCGCCGGTACCAGGGGGTTCAGCAGAGGAACGACCGCAGGTCCCTCGCCGATCCGTGCCCGATGGGACCGGGCCCTCTCGCGCGCCCGGCCGAGCAGCGCGAGGATCTCGCCCACATCGCCGTGCGGGTGCGCCCGCTGCATCGCGTCCACCGCCTGGAAGAAGGACTCCACGGGAGCATCCGGGTCCCCGGCGCTCCTGGCGCGCAGCAGATCGTTGGCCGCCTCCAGAAAACCACGCCACCGCTCGTCCCCGAAGCGTTCGCGTCCCGCGCGGAAGAGGACAAGGGCCGGCGCCGGATCTCCGAGCAGCAGGTCCATCACCCGGTCGACGACGAAGAACGACTTCTCCACGAGCAGGACGTGCGCCTGCCCGTACAGCGGCCCCGAGGCGCCGAGCAGCCACTCCAGCACCGACCGGTGCTTCTCCCGCAGCAGATGCGTGGCCTTGTACTCCTCCGCCGGAGACCGGATCCGGTCACGGATCCCCTGCAGGTGCGCCGCCGCCGACGCGAGGGGCAGATGAACGCTGGCGTGGGCGAACACATCGGTGTTCCCGCCGGTGAGGTTCTCGCCGTCCGATCCGGACTCGTCGCAGGCGACCTCCAGCGGCCGTCCCGCCGTCTGCCTTCGGACCGCAGTGTCGCGATTCCAGGTCACCGCCTCACCCCCTGCCTCGTACTCCAGGAGGATCATCCCGCACCCGACCGTCGATCAACCGTTCCGCCGCACGAGACCTGTCTCATGGTCACGAGAGGCGCCTGCCATGATGGGCGCATGCGCGTGCTGATACCGGTGCCCGACAGGGATTTCGACGTCACCGAGGTCGCGGTGCCCTGGAGACTGCTGACCGACGCGGGGCACGAAGTCGTCTTCGCCACCGAGCGGGCCGGTACCCGTCCCGCGGCCGACCCCCGGCTGCTGACCGGCGTGCTGTTCGGCCGGCTCGGCGCCGAGCCCGAACCCAGACGGTTCTACGAACAGCTGACCGCGGCACCGGAGTTCGCCGCCACTGTGTCCTGGGCCGACGTGGAGGTCGGGGAGTACGACGGGCTGCTCCTGCCGGGCGGGCACGCGCCCGGCATGCGCCAGTACCTGGGCTCCGAGGACCTGCGGCGGCAGGTCGCGCGCTTCTGGGCGCTCGAGCGGCCGGTCGGTGCGATCTGCCACGGCGTCCTGGTCCTGGCCCGGACCCGGGAGGGGGACACCGGACGTGGGGTGCTGGCCGGGCGCCGCACGACCTGTCTGCCGAAGTACATGGAACGCACCGCGTACCTCAGCACGGCCTGGCGTCTCGGCCGCTACTACCGCACCTACCCGGCGTACGTGGAGGACGAGGTGCGCTCGGCGCTCACCGACCCGGGCACGCAGTTCGAACGCGGGCCACGGGTCCTCACCCGGCGCGGTACCGCCGTCGACGACACGCATGCGTTCGTGGTGGAGGACGGCCGCTATCTCTCGGCCCGCTGGCCCGGGGACGCCTACCTCTTCGCGCGACGGTTCCTGACCCTGCTGCGCGGGTGAACATCCTCCAGATCCGCCGTACTCGCGAGTAACTGTCTACCGACCGGTAACTATCCCGTGGCTTTTCGTCCATTCTTGAGCGTGAACATGACCAACATGGCGACGGTCGAGGCACTGTGGCCGTTGTGACGCGAGTTCCACGTGAGAGAGGGGACGGGTATGAGGACACGGGGTGTGGGGCGCCGGATAGGTGCGGTTTCCGCGGTCGTGGCGCTGGGCATCGGCGGTACGGTCACCGCCGCGGGGGCCGCCTCGGCGGCTCCGGCCGCGGCCACCGCGAGCCTGGCGACGGCGCAGGCGTCCGGTGTCGACTACGCCACCTGGCAGTCGGATGTGAAGGCGGTCATCGACCAGGCCGTGCCGTACGTGCGGCAGCGCACCGCGAACGACGCCGGGCAGAAGCTCGCGATCGTCTTCGACATCGACAACACCACGCTGGAGACCTACTTCCACCCCTGGTACCAGCTGCCCACTCCGGCGGTCCAGCCCTCCCTGGCGCTCGCGAAGTACGCCAAGTCCCGCGGAGTCTCCGTCTTCTTCGTCACCGCGCGCCCGGGCATCATCGAGGACGTGACCGAGTGGAACCTCAAGGCGGTCGGCTACCCGGTGGACGGCCTGTACGTGCGTGACCTGCCGGATCTGTTCGACCAGGTCAGCGCGTACAAGACGGGCAAGCGGGCGGAGATCGAGGCGCGCGGCTACACGATCGTCGCGAACGTCGGCAACAACGACTCGGACCTGGTGGGCGGACACGCCGAGCGCACCTTCAAGCTGCCGGACTACAACGGCCAGTTGTCCTGACGGCCCCTGCCGCACATCCGGGCGCCGGTACGGTCGTGTTTCCGCACCGGCGTCCCTGGCATGATCCGCAAACGGCCCGGATGCCTAGACTGCGCCCATGGACGATGCGCTGGACCGGCTCGCTACGGGCAAGTACGTGTTGATCACCAGCTACCGCAGGAACGGCACCCCCGTGGCCACCCCGGTCTGGGTGGTACGCGACGGCGACGCGCTCGGCGTGTGGACCGCCGCGGACTCCTGGAAGGTGAAGAGGATCCGGGCCCGTGCCGATGTCCTGGTCGGGCCCTGCGATCTGCGGGGCAATCCCACCGGTGACCAGATTCCGGCAACCGCCGAGATCTGCGACCCCGCCACCACGGCCCGCTATCGCGAGCTCATCGCCCGCAAGTACGGCGTCATCGGGCGCCTCACCCTCCTCGGCAGCCGACTGCGCCGGGGCGAGCAGGGCACGGTGGGCCTTCGAGTGACGCCCGTACCGTGAATCCCGGGCTCGGCCCTGCTGGGCGAGTGATCGCCGGCGAGGTAACCGGCTCAACTCAGCCCCGGCATACGGCGACGCGGCCGCGCCGCGTCCGGCCGCCGGGAGCAGCAGACGGCGGTCGACGGAGCGGCGCAGGGCGACGCTGGACTGCGACGTTGCCACGCACCGGGGAGCGGGCGCCATCATTGGGGCGCGATCACCGGCAACGGCTGCTGCGGCCTTCGGTCGTTCAGTGGTGATGGCCCCCGTGCGCCCCGACGGGCTCGTCATGGCCGGGAGCGCCGCCCATCATCCGCAGCATCGCCCGGCCGCCGGTGCGCAGAAAGCGCGCGAGCAGCACCGCGGCCAGCAGCAGGAACGCGATGTTCAGCCAGGTCGTGTAGTTCCAGGTGACGCCCTCGTCGGGGATCCGGGCAGCGGCCTGGTCGGGGATCAGCCCCAGCCCGCCGAAGGCGAGTTCGACCACGTACCCTGCGACCACGATCGCCGCGTAGAAGGTGGCCAGCAGGAACGCGGCCATGCGAGCCCCGTAGTACTTCCGGTAGATGTTGAGGATCGGCAGGATCAGCAGGTCCGCGTAGATGAAGGCGATCACTCCGCCGAAGCTGATGCCGCCCTTCCACAGCACCACCGCGAGCGGCACGTTCCCGATCGAGCAGACGAAGGTGGCGATCGCCACGAGCGGCCCGATCAAGGGTCCGATCACCTTCGCCGCGAGCGGATGGCCGGCCAGGAAGAACGTGCGCCAGAAGTCGTCCGGCACCCAGGCGGCGATCGCGCCCGCGATCAGCAGACCGGCCACCAGGTCGCGCAGGATGGCCGCCCACTCCATGACGAAGATGTGCGACACGGACGTGAAGCCTTCACCGGAGAACAGCCGACGGGCGAAGCCGCCCTCACCCCGCACGGACATGTCCATCGCCGCGTGTCCCTCCATCGACCCGGCCAGTCCGCGTTCGGCCTGCTTGCGGGCCCGTCGCAGCAGCCGCTCGCGGAGGAAGAGACGGAAGAGCACGGCGAGGACGAGGATCATCACCGGTCCGCCGACGAACTCCGCCAGGGTGAACTGCCAGCCCATCAACAGGGCCAGGATCACACCCAGTTCGATGACCAGATTGGTCGAGGCGATCTCGAACGCCATCGCCGCGGTGAAGTGCGCGCCCTTGCGGAACAGGGAGCGGGCCAGGGCGACTGCCGCGTACGAGCAGGAGGACGAGGCCGCGCCCAGCCCCGCGGCGACGGTCAGCGTACGCGGCCGGTCGTCACCCAGCAGCCGCACGACCGTCGACCGGGGCACCACCGCCTGCACCACGGCGGACAGGGTGAACCCGAGGATCAGAGCCCAGGTGATCTCCCAGGTCATCGACCCGGTGATGGACAGCGCATGCTCGATCGCATCCCACATACGGCACCCTCTTCCTGACGGTCCGGTACCCGGCACTATACCCCCAGGGGGTATTGATGCCCGGAGGGCGCGCTCTCTGACGAGAGCGCGCGGGTGGCCGGTTCGCGGGGCACCGCGGGACTCCGGTGAACCTGTCGGCGCGCGTACACGTATCTCTCCCCGGGGATGGCGGGAGACCGTGCGCACGGAAGGAGAGCAGTGTGTCGACACCGCCCGAGCAGGCGCATCCGGCGCGGCGCCCGGTACTGGAACCCACTTATGGCGTGCGCCGCCGCCGCACGGAGGCGCTCGCCGCACTGGTGAGAGAGCTCCGCGAGAACGAGAGCCGGCCCCCGGGGCCCGTCCACGAACCTGTCGTCGTCCATGTGGCGCCCGGGACCGCCGAGGAAGCCACCGAGCAACTGCCTCCCGTGCCCGGCGCCCGTGACCCGCGCGGCCGTGACGCCCGGGGCCGGCGTGAACAGTCCGTCGACGACGGACTCACCGTGCGCCGCGCGGTCATCACGCTCGGGGTGACCGCCGCAGCCCTCGTCGGCTTCGGCGCCGCGCTCGTTCTCCCCGGCCCGGGGAACGACAACGCAATCCACCACGCGGCCTCCCCGCCGCCACCCGCCGGAGCCTCCGCCCAGCGGCGGAACACCGGCCCCGACGGCCCCGGGACCCTGCGCGAGGGAGACAGCGGACCTCAGGTCACCGAGCTCCAGAAGCGTCTGTCGCACATCCCCGACGTCTACGACCACGGCTCCACCGACGGCCGCTACGACGCCACGCTCGCCGCCGCCGTCGCCCGCTTCCAGCTCTGGTACGGCGTCCGCGGTGACGAGACGGGTGTCTACGGCAACGACACGCGCCGCGACCTCGAGTCCCGCACCCCGCTCTAGCGGGTGCGGACGCGGGAACGGTACCCGTACGGCGGCCGCTCACCCTGAGCCGTACGGCCCCGTGCCCGCCAGCGGTACGGGCGTGTCGCGTGCCCCCCTCGCGCGACACGCCCGTCACCGTGCGGCAGGAACGACCCATTGGTGCACGCCGTACGCGGCGCTGTTCGCCATGTCGACGCTCGCTCTCCTCCCGACGCTCATCTGATTGCCCCGCTTCCGCAAGAGGCTGGACGAAGGGTCGGCGACCTCCGCCGTGCGGTACGGCCCCGGCGAACCGTTCGCCCCGGTCTTCGACCGCACCGAGCAGGGGCTGACCGTGCGCACGGAGGCCTTCACCGCGACGATCGGCCCCCCGGCGGGCGATACGAACGGCGAGCCCGCGCTGACACTCCACGGGTGAGCCGCGGGCAGCGTGCGGGGCGGCAGGACGAACTCAACGGCGCGGCCCGACGACACCCCACGCACGCCGGTCCGTCTCGCCGACGACCTCGCCCTCCGCGGTGCAGCGACGCGAACTCGGCGTGATCCCCACGCGGCGCGGGAGCCATGACCGTGCTGCCCACCCCGCGCGGTCAGGTCACGGGAGGGGCACCGGCTCCGGCAGCGCCGTGCCCGGCACGACCAGATCCGCGCGGCCCCGCGTCGTCGCGACGAGGTCCGCGTTGCGCTGGTCCGTGCCCCGCACCCACGCCACCGCCACGTCGTGGTCCTTGCCGAACTCCTTGTGCCGGGCCACCAGGCGCCGAATGCGCTCCCGTTCACCGATCTCGCAGAACCACACCTCGTCCAGCTGCGGCCGCACACGCGCCCAGGCCCCCGTGTCCAGCAGCAGGTAGTTGCCCTCCGTCACCACCAGCCGGGCCGTCGGCGGAACCGCGTTCGCCCCCGCGAGCGGCTGTTCCAGCACACGCTCGAAGCCCGGCGCGTACACGGTCTCCTCGTCCTCCTCGCGCAGGCGCCGCAGCAGTGCCGCATACCCGGCCGCGTCGAACGTGTCAGGCGCGCCCTTGCGGTCGCGGCGGCCCAGGCGGTCCAGTTCGACGTCCGCCAGATGGAAGCCGTCCATGGGGACGTGCGCCACCCACGGCGGCCCGTCCCCGTTCAGCTCGCGCACCACGCGCTCGGCGAGGGTGGTCTTGCCCGCTCCCGGGCTGCCCGTGATGCCGAGCACCGCACGGTGGCCGGGGCGCGCCAGGGCCGCGGCTCGCTTCAGGAGATCGTCGAAGGTCATAGGCGGTATGCGCTTCGCTGCTGCCGGATGGTGGGCGACGGGCCCGTGTGGCGCGGGCCGGGTCTCCGCCATTGGACCAGAGGCCGCGCCGGAGCGCGAGACCTCGGTACGGTCGTGGCCGCCGTGGGTGGTCGCCGCTGCCGGTGTCTTCCGGCTCACAGTCGGCCGGACCCGGTGTGTGCGGGGGAGCGCGGGGAAGCTGCGGAAAGAGCGCGGCCCGCACCGGGCGCGCCCAATGCGAGGACACGGGAAAGGGGCCATGAAGTCCTACAGCGAGTCGCGACCGGGAGAGCACGGTGAGGACGCGGAGCTGGAGCGGCTGCGCGCAGAGGTCCGCCATCTTCAGGCTCGGCTGCGTGCCCATCCGCTGATCTCCGAGGCTCAGGGGATGCTGCGGGAACGGTACGCGCTGCCGGACGCCGAGAGCGCGTTCGCCCTGCTTCAGCGCGCCTCCCAGCAGTACAACGTCAAGCTGCGCTCCCTGGCGGGCGCCCTGATGACCGCCCCACGCCCGGATACGCGCGCAGCCCTGTGGTTTCCCCGGCGGATCCGTCAGGGAGAGCCCCCGCTGACCTTCGACCGGGCGGGCCGGTGCGGGGGCGGCAACCGGGGCGCCGTACTGGGCACCGTGCTCAGCCACACCCTCTCCGTCCTCGACGCGGGCATGGGAAACGTCCAGATCGCCGACCGCGTGCAAGGCGGTCTGCGCATGGAGAAGCACACAGGGCTCGCTGCCGAGTTCGTCGACTTCTTCGAGCACGTCGGGGAGGGCGGCACCTCCTGTGCGCTGGCCGCCCGCAACCTCGCCCAGGTCACCGTCCAGGATGTGGAGACGGACCCCGTGTTCACGGAGGACGCCCGCCAGGTCATCCTGCGGGCCGGCAGCCGCGCCTGCCACAGCGTGCCGCTCGCCACCGAGTCCGGGAGATGCGTGGGCATGGTCTCGGCCCATCTCGACCGTCCGCTCGGCGCGCTGACGGCGGCCCAGACCAAGGCGCTGGACGTCATCGGCGGCGAGGCGGGCGAGTGGCTGGCCTGGTACGACCGCACGGTCGTCCTGGATGCCCTGGAGCATCTGCACGCACTCGGCCGCAGCCACACCGGCAGGCGGGCCAGGCGTGCCTGAGATGACCCGACCCCACCACGGCATCCGCCGCACCGGCCCGGCCTCTCGGGGGTGTACCGGGCCGACCGAATGTGGCACTCGCCACCCTCTGCGCGACGTTCTTCGGGGAAGGTGGCTTCTATGACGAAGCTCGGTCTTCCGGACGGCATCCAGGCCTGCCTCTTCGATCTCGACGGGGTCATCACCAAGACGGCCGTCGTGCACGCGGCCGCGTGGAAGCAGACGTTCGACGACTTCCTGCGGCAGCGGGACGGGGACGCCTTCCGCCCCTTCGACCAGGTCTCCGACTACGACGAGTACGTCGACGGACGTCCCCGCGCCGACGGCGTACGCACCTTCCTCGAATCCCGCGGCATCCGTCTGCCGGAGGGCGACCCGGACGACCCGCCAGGCCGCAGCACCGTCCATGGGCTCGGCAACCGCAAGAACGACCTGCTCCTGGAACTGATCCGCACCCATGGTGTGGAGGCGTACGACGGCACGATCCGGTACGTCGAGGCCGCGCGCGCCAATGGCCTGCGCACGGCCGTCGTCTCCTCCAGCGCCAACTGCCGTGACGTCCTCGAGTCGATCGGCGCGGAGCACCTCTTCGACGTCCGCATCGACGGGATCGTCGCGGCACAGCGGCACTTGCCCGGCAAGCCTCACCCGGACACGTTCCTCGCCGCCGCCCGCGATCTGGGCGTCGAGGCCAAGGCCGCAGCCGTCTTCGAGGACGCTCTGGCGGGCATGGACGCCGGACGCTCGGGCCACTTCGGGTACGTCGTCGGGGTGGACCGGGTGGGGCAGGCGGACGCGCTGCGCGCCCACGGCGCCGACGTCGTCGTACGGGACCTCGCGGAGCTGGGGGAGCGCCGGTGATCACGCACACGTCGTACGCCGTCGAGCCCTGGGTGCTGCGCGAGCGGGGGCTTCACATGGACGTCCTGCCGCAGAGCGAGTCCGTGTTCGCGCTGTCCAACGGGCATGTGGGCTGGCGCGGCAACCTCGACGAAGGGGAGCCGCACGGACTGCCGGGCACCTACCTCAACGGCGTCCACGAGCTGCATCCGCTGCCCTACGCGGAGGCGGGATACGGCTATCCGGAGTCCGGCCAGACCGTCATCAACGTCACCAACGGCAAGATCATCCGTCTGCTCGTGGACGACGAGCCCTTCGACCTGCGCTACGGCCGGCTGCGTTCCCATGAACGCGTCCTCGACCTGCGCACCGGACTGCTCACCCGGACCTGCGAGTGGACCTCACCGGCCGGCACGACGGTCCGGGTGCGCTCCACCCGGCTGGTCTCCTTCACCCAGCGCGCGATCGCCGCGGTCGCCTACGAGGTCGAGGCCGTCGACGGACCGGCCCGTGTCGTCGTCCAGTCGGAGCTGGTTGCCAACGAGCAACTGCCCGGCCACGAGGGCGATCCGCGAGCGGCCGTCGTCCTGGAGTCACCGCTGGAGGCGGAGGAGCACTTCGCGAAGAGCGGCCGACTGCGGCTGGTGCACCGCACCCGCAGGAGCGGCCTTCGGGTCGGCGCCGCGGCGGACCACGTCGTCACCGGTCCGGAACCGACCACGACCGAGAGCGAGGCGTCCGACGACCTCGCCCGCCTCACCGTCACCTCCGCCCTCTCCCCGGGCGAGCGACTGCGCGTCGAGAAGTTCGTCTCGTACGGCTGGTCCGGAACGCGCTCGCTGCCCGCGATCAGCGATCAGGTGGACGCTGCGCTCGCCGCCGCCACGAGTGTGGGCTGGTCCGGGCTCGCCGCCGAACAGCGGGACTTCCTCGATGAGTTCTGGGCGCGTGCGGACGTCGAGGTGGACGGGGACGAGCAGATCCAGCAGGCGGTGCGCTTCGCCCTCTTCCATGTCCTGCAGGCCGGGGCCCGCGCCGAACAGCGCGCCATCCCCGCCAAGGGCCTGACCGGCTCCGGCTACGACGGCCATGCCTTCTGGGACACCGAGATGTTCGTGCTGCCGCTGCTCACCTACACCTCGCCCGGCGCGGTCGCCGAGGCGCTGCGCTGGCGGCAGAACACGCTGCCCGCGGCGAGGGAGCGTGCGGTCCAACTCGGGCTGCGCGGCGCCGCGTTCCCCTGGCGGACCATCGAGGGTTCGGAGGGTTCGGCGTACTGGCCGGCCGGCACCGCCGCGTTCCATGTCAACGCCGACATCGCCGACGCGGTGGTCCGCTACACGGCCGCCACCGGTGACGAGAGCTTCGAACGTGACACCGGGGTCGAACTGCTGGTGGAGACGGCCCGGTTGTGGCGGTCGCTCGGCCACCACGACCACAGCGGCACGTTCCACATCGACGGGGTGACGGGCCCCGACGAGTACAGCGCGGTCGCCGACGACAACACGTACACCAACCTGATGGCCCGCGCGAACCTGCTGGCCGCCGCGGACGCAGTGGGGCGCCATCCGCGCCGTGCCGGAGAGCTGGGCGTCGACGAGGAGGAGAGCGCGGCCTGGCGCGACGCCGCCGAGGCGATACACATTGCGTACAACGACGAGCTGGGCGTGCACGAACAGCACGCCGGTTTCACCCGCTACCAGCGCTGGGACTTCGCCGGGACCCGCCCCGACCAGTACCCGCTCCTGCTGAACTTCCCGTACTTCGACCTGTACCGCAAGCAGGTCGTCAAGCAGGCGGACCTGGTGCTGGCGATGTACACGAGCAGCCCGTTCTTCGACGCGGAGCACAAGGCCCGTAACTTCGCCTACTACGAACCCCTCACCGTGCGCGACTCGTCCCTGTCCGCGTGCTGCCAGGCGGTCATGGCCGCCGAGACGGGCCATCTCGGGCTCGCCTGCGACTATCTGTACGAGGCCGCGCTGATGGACTTGGAGGACCTGGAGCACAACACCCGTGACGGCCTGCACATCGCGTCCCTGGCCGGAACGTGGATGGCGCTCGTCGCCGGCTTCGGCGGGCTGCGCCACCACGGGACGAGGATCGCGTTCGCGCCGCGGCTGCCGGAGCGCTTCGGCCGCCTTGCCTTCACTCTGGGAGTGCGGGGCCGCCGGCTGCGCGTCGAGATGGTGCGGGGGACCGCCACCTACACACTGCTGGACGGAGAACCGCTGACGATCCACCACCACGGCGAACCGGTCACGCTCGATGCGGACAAGCCGTACGCGCTGGGCATCCCGCCCGGCAAACCAGCGGGCCCGGCCCCGCAGCAGCCGCTCCACCGGAGTCCCAACCACCCCTCGGCCGAGGACGGCTGAGGCCCGGGGCCGGCTGTGCGCCGCCGCTCACCCTGCCGAACCGTACGGCGAGCGGCGGCGGTGGCCGCGGCCTCGGCGTTCCCGTCCGTCAGGACGCGCCCTCCGGCCGGAAGCGGCGCGCCCCGGCCCGCTCAGACGCTGTACCCGCCGTCTACGCCCAGCGCCTGGCCGGTGATGAATCCGGCCCGGTCCGAGGCGAGGAACACGACCGCCTCCGCCACCTCGGCGGCGGTACCGAAACGGCGCAGCGGAATGTTGCGCCGGGTGACCGTCAGCGCCGCCTCGTCCAGTTCCCCGGTCTCCATGAGCCGCGCGGCGATACCGTCCGTGAGCATGCCGGGCGCGACACAGTTCACCCGCACCCCGTACCGCCCCTCCTCGGCCGCCAGTGCCCGCGCGACCGCCTCGACCGCACCCTTGGTGCCCGACGACAACCCGTCGCGCACCGGGAAACGGCGGGTGGCGACGGTGGTGACGGCGACGATGCTGCCGCGGCTCTCGCGCAGCCTCGGCAGCGCGGGATGCACCACGTTGAAGAACGCCATGGCGTCCGCCTCGAGCTGCGAGCGGTACCGGCCGGGGGAGACCCTGCTCAGATGCACCATCGGTACATGGGGCCCAGCGGCGTGCACGAGCGTGTGGAGGCCTCCGAACGTCCCGGCGACCTCCCGGACCGTCTCCGCGGTGGCCGACTCGTCGGTCAAGTCCAGCCGCATCGCCCGGGCTTGGCGCCCATACCCCGTGACCGCACCGGACAGTGCTCGCGCCGCCTCCTCGTCGGCACGATAGGTGAAGGCGACGTCGCTGCCCCGCTCGGCCAGCAGACGCACGATCGCCGTCCCGATGCCGCCGGTGCCGCCCGTGACGAGCGCGGCGCCCGTCCTGCTGGAGAAGTCCGACACGACCGCCTCACATTCCGGGGGACTTGGCGCTGATGGCCTTCAGGACCTCACCTACCCCGCAGACGGGCACGGCACGGTGCTTCCGGGGTTGGAACCCGGCCGCACTCGATGCGCAAACCGCCCGTTCCCGTCCCAGGAGGACGCCACGCAACCGGCCGACGTCTGCTGCGTCGACATCCGGCCAGGCCCGTCTGCTACGCAAACGGGCCTTGGGTTGTGAAGCGGCGCAGGTGGTGGGCGAAGGTCTCGGCCTCACCCGGCGGCCATGTGGACAGGCTTGTCGTGATGTGGGCAGCCAGACGTGTACGCAGCTCTGCCACTGCGAGTCGGCCCTGATCGGTGAGTACGAGCAGGTGCGCTCGCCGGTCGGTGGGGTCTGCCTCGCGGCGGATGAGGCCGGCGGCCTCCAGCCGAGAGGCGCGGCGGGTGACGCCGGAGCGATCGATTCCGACGTCGGGGGCCAGGTCGGCCGCGCTGCGGGGCCCGGTCCTGGCCAGTGCGCTGAGGACCGGATACGTCTGTTCGTCCACCCCCTCGCCCATGCCCTCGGTGAGCTGTCTGTGCAGCTGGGTGCGCGTGGTGCGCCTCAGCAGGATGCCCAGAGCGTCTGCGATCTCGTGTCCTACCTCGTTCTCCACACCACAAGAATAGCGTGCGCAACGCACGCGTCTGCTGCTACAGTGATGGAGATGCGTGCGTAGTGCACGCACTGCTCATTCTCGCGTCGAATGGAAGTCCCATGACCCACACCGGTATAGAGGCCGTCCTCTCCGATCTGATCTTCAACCGCGACATCACCGTTCGGGAGGCTGCCGACCGTCACTTCACCCCGGAGTACCGCCAGCGCACGAACGGGGAGTGGGCTGACCGAGCCGGGTTCATCGAGCACATCACCCATCTGCGGACGATCGTCGCCGGCGGCGAGGTCCAGGTCCACGAAGAGCTGTACGACGGCAGCAGGTACGCCGACCGGCACACCGTCGACATCACGAAGAAGGACGGCTCGACCGTGCGCATGGAGGTGTATGTGTTCGCCGACCTCTCGCCCGCCGGCCGATTCAGTCGCATCGAGGAGACCACCCTGATGCTCGAGGGCTCCGACGCCGATCGAAACATCGGCAGCGCCCGCTAGGCGGTGGCCGACCGTTCCCGGCGGTCGAGCCACGCCTGGCACGGCACCTCGTCGCGTTGACGGATCACCCGATGTGGCCGAGGTGGCGGCGTCAGCCGCCGAACAGCTGCGTCCAGTACGTGCCCGCCCGGCCGCCGCCCGCGAAGCCGACCCCCATATGGGTGAAGGAGGGCTTGAGGATGTTGGCCCGGTGGCCCGGGCTGTCCATCCAGCCGCGGACGACTTCGGCGGGGGAACGCTGGCCGCAGGCGATGTTCTCGCCGACCGTCCGGTGGCGGGAGCCCGCGTCGGCCGCACGGTCCCAGGGTTCGCGGCCGTCGGGCGAGGTGTGCGCGTAGAACGCGCGGGTCACCATGTCGGAGCTGTGGGCCTGGGCCGCGGCCGTGAGCAGGGGATCGGGCGCGAGTGGCGGCAGGCCGGACGAGGCCCGCTCGGTGTTGGTCAGCGCGATCACCTCGTCGACCGTCCGCGCCAGTCCGGCGGCCGTGAACGGCCGGGCCCACAGCGCCGTCCAGTACAGGTCGCCCGACCGGCGCCCCAGGACGTATGCCACGCCGGTCTCGGTGAACGCCGGTTCGCACAGCGTGCGGTGCGACCGCGCGTCGGAGAGGCAGTACTCCACGAACTCGGCCGGGGTGCGCGGCCCGGAGACGAGATGCTCGCCGACCGTCAGATACGCGTAGCCGCTTGCGGTGATCCGCTGGTGGACGGAGGTGCCGTCCGCGCTCTCGGCGGCCAGGTCATCACGGTCGGCCATGGCGGCGGCATGGGCGTGCGCCGCCGCCGCGAGCCGCGGGGCGGCCGACACCGGAGGGGAACCGGCCCTGGAGCGGGCCGTGTTGACCAGGGCGACGAATCCGTCGGAAGCCGGCCCGGCCTCCGGCTCCGGGGTGCGGGCGGGCGCCGGCGGGGCGTCCTGCGTGACCTCGACTCCGAAGTCCCGGGCCACGCCCGCGAGTCCGTCCGCATACCCCTGACCCAGCGCGCGCAGCTTCCAGCCCGTGTCCCGTCGGTACAACTCGGCGAGCAACAGGGCGGTCTCCCGCTGCGGACGCGGCGGGCTGAAGCGTGCGAGGGCGCGGCCGTCCGCGCCGGTGACGTGAAGTGTGGCGGCGGGCAGGGCGCCCAGGGGCACGGACGCTTCGGCGGGAGCGACCACCACGGTGACACGGTCCGCTCCGGCCCGCAATCCCGGTGGACTCACGGTCAGTTCCGCCCCCTGCAGCCGGACGCCGGGCGCGGAGGGCTGGTTGTAGAACACGAAGTCGGCGTCGCCCCGCACCTTGCCGCCGGCATCGGTGATGAGCGCGCAGACGTCGAACGGCCCCGGCACTTTGAGGGTCAGAATGCCGCCCGGCAGAGGCAGATTGCCTCCGGTAACCAGTTCCTTCATCACGCCGCCCGCCCGTCCCTGCCACTGTCACGACGCAGGCGGCCATGTGACCCGCCGCCCGTCAGTCGGACAACGCGCCACCGTCGGGCCCGGGTTCCCGAGCCGGCACCGCGGCGTGCATCGATCTGAGGGCCAGCAACAGCACGCCGATGTCGTCCAGATAGACGGGATCCGGCAGCAGATCCGTCGGCAGCACCAAATAGAGCACCGCGCCCCAGAAGACCCAACGCGGTCCGGACGGCAGTCCGGCACGGCGCAGGTCGCGACGGGTGCGGATCAGCCGCAGCAGCAGGGCCAGCGCCACACCGAGCACGGCCGCGGCGAGGACCGCGACGACGGCGAGCACGGTCCAGGTCGTGGAGTCCATGCGCAGCTCCGGGCATCCGTAGGAGTCGTCCTCTCCTACGCTTGCCCGGCTTCGCGGCGGACAGTGCCCGTGCCGGGGTGAACTCCCCGAACGGTCGCCGGGGGGAGCCCTCGTGGGGCCGCCGTCAGTGTCCGGCGCGCGTGGCGCTGCTCTCCACCAGCGCCTGGCTGACCGCACGTACGCTGCGCGCGATGTGCTGGAGCTGCATAACCTCGGCGGCGTACAGCTTGATCGTGTGCTCGATGACCGACTCGGGCAGACCGAGCGCGGGCAGCTCTGCGCGGGCCGTCTGCAGCGCCGTCCGGGCGACCCGCACCTCGTTCTGCACCTGGATCTGGGCGTGCCGGGCGAGCAGGACCGGGTGACGGATCAGAGCCGGGTAGCTGGCGTAGCGCGCGGGCACGAGGTCGCGCAGCCACTTGGCCGCCGATCGCTCCCAGTCGTAGCTCCCGGGTGTCTTGACCTGGCACGGCCAGTCCGTGCTGATCGGCGAGTACGTCATCAATGCCATGATCTTCGCTTCCGGGTCACGTCGGCTCAGGGTGGTGCGCATCTGGGGCGGCCCCGGTCTAGGGGAGGGCCGGAGCCGCCGCCATGGACGCCCGCGCAGGCGGGCCCGGCCGGACACCCGAAGCCCGTGGGTAGGAGCGGACGGCCCCGATTGTCCGTACGGTGTGGCCCGAGGGTCCCGGGCCGCGATCCGGGAGAAGTATTTATATATACCGGCGCGTACGCAAGGACATGAAAAAATTCAGTCGCAATCCGAGGTAAATGATCCGGTTTGTACGTCAGTCCTTGAGGAAGAACTGGTGCTGGTCGGCGATCTGCTCGTACTCCTCGAGACGTGCCTGCGTCCGCTCCGGATCGGCGTCGGTCATGGCCTGCAGCAGGGCCGCGGCCATCACGCCGGGAGCGGCGTACGAGTCGAAGACCAGGCGCGAGCCGGTGCCCGTGGCGAAGACTACGTCGGCCTCGTCGGCGAGCGGCCCCAGCCCCAGATCCGTGATCAGGGCGACCTTGAGCCCCGCATTGCGCGCCACCCGCACGGCGGTCAGGGTCTCCTGGGCGTGCCGGGGCATTCCGAAGGCGAGAACCCAGGTGCCGCCGGCCTCCCGCGACTGAAGCAGCGCGTCATAGGCGACGGTGCCGCCGCGCGTCACCAGCCGCACGTCGGGGTGGACGCGCCGGGCCCCGTACGCGAAGTATTCGGCGAGCGAACCGGAGATCCGCAGGCCCATCACGGTCAGCGGTGTCGACTCCGACAGCGCCCGCCCGACGCGGATCACCTCGTCCGGGTCGGCGAAGTCACGCCGCAGGTTCTCCAGGTTCTCGATCTCGGCGTCCACCGCAGCCTGCAGTTCGTTGCTGCGCTCCTCCGCGGGGGTGCTCGGGCTGCCGAGTGTGCTCAGGGCGATCGCCTGGAGCTTCTCCCGCAGCGCGGGGTAGCCGCTGAAGCCCACGGCCGCGGCGAAGCGGGTGACGGAGGGCTGGCTGACGCCCGCCCGCTCGGCCAGATCCGTGATCGACAGGAACGCGGCCTCGGTGATGTGTTCGATCAGGTACTGCGCGATCCGCCGATGCCCGGGGGACAGCCGGGGACCGTCGAACAGCTCCCGGAGCTGGGACGTGGGGCTGGCACCTGCCTCGGGGGCCGTCTTGCCCGCAGTGATCGCAGCTGCGTGCGCGCGTGCCTGCTGCGGCGATGACACCGGATCGCCTCCTTCATGTCCCGAGGACCTTCAACATAGCTCACGGACGGCGCTGACCAGGGGCCTTACCGCTCACATCACGGACGGCGCCCGACAGGCGGACCCGGCGCTCCGGTCGTACCGTCGTGCATGGGGGTCTCGGGGGTGGGGTACCCGGGTCGGCCACCGAAGGAGAGGAGCGGCCGTGAACTCGCCCGTAGCGCACGCACCACAGGTCGAGGTGGTGGTCAGCGACTGCTCACCGCAGGACGCCGGGAGTCTGTTCGCCGAACTGTGTCGGCACTTCGCCTCGGACCGGCGCGCCGAGGACACACCGCACGAGACCCAGGGAGCCCGACCCACGATGTGGATCGGGACGTTCGACACTTCGGCCGCTCCCGCCTCGTCCGGGCGCGCGGCCGGGCCGTCGCATCTGTCGGGCCCGGTGAAGGCCGAGTTGCAGGGTGAACCCCGGGCGGTGGAGCGCCTGCGCCGAGCCCTGGACGAGACGTTCGACGTCCGGCAGCTGGGCGTGGTCGCCGGGGACCAGGAGGTCGACATCGAGCTGCGGCTGGAGAGCCGGGATCAGGGCTGAGGCACGCTTCCGGGCCCCGGCCCGCGCGCCGCTTCGGCCCAAGGTTGTTTCACGTTCACGGGTGAGCGTCAGGGCGCCCGGGTTGCCGTTGGGGCGTGCCGCTCGACCATGTGCTCGGCTGAGACCTGCGCACCCCGCACGGCAGCCTGTGTCGCCAACTCGCCCTCGCGGTACGGAGACTGCGGCGCCCCCCGCCGCCCACGTCGGCCGGGGTGGGCGCGTCAGAGGCGGGGCGCCGCCTCCAGACACCGGTTGAGCGAGGCCGTCATCGCGGCGACGAACGCGTCACGGGTGGGACCGGGAACGAGATCGAGGGACAGGTAGGGATTGAGGTCCTCCAGCTCGACCAGCAGAAGCTCCCCGTCCACGGTGCGGCAGGCGTCGACGCGCTGGATGCCGTGGTCGAGGGTGTTCCAGTCGATGAAGCACCGGGCGAAGGCCAGATCGGCCTCCGTGGGCTCATAGGGTTCCAGGACCCAGCGCCGGCCCGGGTCGGGGGCGTAGAGGGCGTACTGGAAGGCGTCGTCGACGAAGTAGAACGACACCTCGTAATGGAAGTCGATGCGCGGCTGGACCAGGACGTCACCCCAGGCGAGGCCTTGCAGCCGGGGCCGGGACACGAAGTCCAGGCCGATGGAGTCCGCCCCGGCCTTCGGCTTGACCGCGTACCGGTCCGTCTCCGGCAGCCGCCCCAGGTCCTCGGGCCGGTCGACGGTGGGGATGACGGGGTGTCCCGCTGCCGTCAGGTCGAGCAGATACTGCTTGCCCGCCATGTCGGCCCGGCCGGTGAGCGGGTTGTACACACGGGTGCCGCGCGCGGCGGCACGGGCGCGGAAGGCGTCGTACTCCGCCCGGTAGTGCAGCACGGGCCCGCTGTTGCGGACCACGACCGCGTCGAAGGCGTCCATCAGCGCCGCGGCGTCCAGCGGGTGGCACAGGGCGACGTCGAACTCCGCGCGCAGCCGGGAGGACAAGGTGATGTCCTCGTCGCAGTAACGCCGCCCGCGCGCCGGGTAGGCGAGGTCGGTGACGTACAGAAGGCGGGGGCGGGCGGGCATGGGGTTCTCCTCGGTCGGCCGCCCTCAACCTAGCGGCGGCCCGGGCGCTACCTGGCGGCGGCCCGGGCGCGTGCTTCGGGCGGTACACGGGCTACGGGCTACGGGCTACGAGCTACGGGCTACGAGCTACGGGCGAGAGCGGCCGGGTGCGGCACGCAGGGCGGGCGTACCCTGTGCGGCCGGTTGCGAATGACAGACTGGCCGCATGGAAGAGCGAGAATTCCGCAGGTCGGGGCAGCACGCATCGGTGATCGGCCTCGGTACGTGGCAGCTGGGAGCCGACTGGGGCGACGTGGACGACAAGGACGCCCACGAGGTGCTGGAGGCGGCGGCCGAGTCCGGAGTGACCTTCTTCGACACCGCCGATGTCTACGGCGACGGGCGCAGCGAGCAGACCATCGCCGCCTTCCTGCTCGGCAGGCCGGATCTGCATGTGCTGGTGGCGACCAAGATGGGCCGCCGCGTCGACCAGATCCCGCAGAACTACGTCCTCGACAACTTCCGTGCCTGGAACGACCGCTCCCGGCGCAACCTCGGCGTCGACCGCATCGACCTGGTGCAGCTGCACTGTCCGCCGACGCCCGTCTACTCCTCCGACGAGGTGTACGACGCGCTGGACACTCTGGTCGAGGAGGGCCGTGCCGCCGCGTACGGCGTGAGCGTCGAGACGTGCGAGGAGGCGCTGACGGCGATCGCCCGCCCGAACGTGGCGAGCGTGCAGATCATCCTCAACCCCTTCCGCATGAAGCCGCTGCGCGAGGTCCTCCCGGCGGCGCGGGAGGCGGGCGTGGGCATCATCGCCCGTGTGCCGCTGGCCTCCGGCCTGCTGTCGGGCAGGTACACCAAGGACACGGTCTTCGCCGCGAACGACCACCGCTCGTTCAACCGGCACGGTGAGGCCTTCGACCAGGGCGAGACCTTCTCCGGCGTGGACTTCGCCACGGGCGTGGAGGCGGCCGCCGAGTTCGCCGCGCTCGCCCCGGAGGGCTGTACCCCGGCCCAGCTGGCGCTCGCCTGGATCGTTCAGCAGCCCGGCGTGACCACGGTGATCCCCGGAGCGCGCTCGGCGGCCCAGGCCCGCGCCAACGCGGCGGTCGCCAAGCTGCCCCCGCTGCCGCAGGACACGCTCGACGCCGTCCAGGACCTGTACGACCGGCGGATCAGGGGTCAGGTCGAGGACCGCTGGTAGGCGCCTGCGCAGGAGACCGGCCGGCTCGACCCCGCCGACCGGTCAGGCCGTCAGGGCGACGCCCGCCGGCCGATATCTGCCGCGCGCGGCGGCACGTACCCGGTATGTGGTCTTGGCCCGGTCGACGACCGGGTCGCCGAGCACGATCCGCCCCGCCGCGTACAACGCGTCGCATTCGTCGGTGGGCAGCGCCACGGGACGGCCGCCGGACTGCCAACAGCCGTACCGGCGCCGCCCGTTGGCATGGACCGTGAGGAAGACCGGGACGCGCTGGTCCATGATCAGGCGCAGCAGTCCGGCAGCGCGGGAACTGAGCCGAGGGCGCGTCATGGCAGGCCAGCCTTTCTAGGGCACGGACGTCCGGTGTCCCGCCCGAGGGCGAGATGATCTCTTACCTGCATTGTTGCCGAGGCCACTGACATCACGCGTCCGGCTTGCCGTGGACGTAATCCGGGGCCAACGGGTTGTGTCGTGGGAATGTGATGACCTTCACCTGGATGTGGCGGAAAGTGATGAATTCCTTACGGGAGGACGACGTAAACGTTTGGGAAGAGTCCATTCAAGACTGTGGAGGTTCCCGTGCGCCCGTTCACCCTCAACTACGCGTTGTCCAGGGGGCTTCCCGCCGTGGTGACGCCATATCACTTCGACGCCTCCCTGCAGTTGAACGTGCTCCCCGACGGCCGGCCCGCCGTGAGCGACCGTGACCTGCTCCTCGCGGTCGGCACGACGACGTCCACCGCTGGTTCCCAGACCCACTTCGACGACTGACGCCCGCACGCGGATGACGGTCCTCATCCTCACGTCGGAACAGGACGTGACCGCTGACATGGCGGTGGCCGTGCTGTATGAGCGCGGCGTCCCCGTGATGCGGCTGGATCCCGCCGACCTCCCCGGCAAGGCGGTGCTGTCCGCCGACTACGCCCATGGCGACTTCGACGGCCATCTCTCGGTCAACGGACACGTCCTGAGCATGGGCGGCCTGCGTTCGGTGTGGGTCCGCCGGCCCGGTGAACCGGCCGCTCACGCCGAGCACGCCTCGGCGTGGCTGACCGCCGAAACCCGCCAGGCCCTGTACGGCATGCTCTACTCGGCCACGACCCGGTGGATGAACCACCCCCGCAACGCCGAACAGGCCCGCTACAAGCCGTGGCAGCTACGGGTCGCGCACCGCAGCGGCTTCGCCGTGCCGCCGACCGTCATCACCACGGCCCCGCGTGTGGCCCAGCAGTTCGCCGAGGTGCACCAAGACGTGGTGGTGAAGTCGGCGTCGGGACCGCCGCCCGATGACCCCACGCTCGCCCTGCCCACCACGCTGATCGGACCCGGCGCCGACTTCTCCGCCGTGGCCGCGGGGCCGGCCCTGCTGCAGCGGTACGTCCCCAAGCGCGCCGACATCCGGCTGACCTGTGTCGGCTCCCGCCTGTTCGGCGCCCGCAAGAGGGCCGCACCCGGGCAGGTCGACGGCCGCTACGGCGACACCGGGTACGTCTGGGAGGCCACGGAGGTGCCCGACCGCATCGCGAACTCGGTCCACGAGTACCTGACCCTGTCCGGACTCGCGTACGCCGCCTTCGACTTCGCCGAGGACGAGGAGGGCCTGTGGTGGTTCCTCGAGTGCAATCAGGGCGGGCAGTTCGGCTTCGTCGAGCTGGAGACGGGGCAACCGATCGCGGAGGCCGTGGCGCTGTGGCTCGCGCAGCGCGCGATGGACCGGCGCGCGCCCGAGAGCCGCAGATGAACCGTGCCGCCGGTCAGTTCGACGGTGGCCGGAACGTCCCCAGGAACACGTCCAGCGCCTGCTTGTTGGCGGTGCTCTGTGCGTCGGCGGCCGGTGTCGTCCAGCGCAGGGAGCAGCCGCGGTCGTCGCCGACCAGGAAGCCACGGCCGAAGGTGCGCACCCGCACGCCGTCCACCGTGGACAGCCACACCATGTCGGCGCCCGGATAGCCCTGGTACGTCACGGCACGGATGTCGCCCACCCGCTGATATCCGGTGTACGTCTGCCTGAGGGACGGCTCCAGCGCCTGCCAGACCGCGACCGGATCCGTACCGAGGTGCACGCTGTAGGTGACCGTCAGCGAGCGCGGGTCCCCGCTCGCCCCGAACGTCACCCGATAGGTGCCTTCCGCGGCCTTCTCGGTCCGCACGCGCGTCCATCCCTGCGGCAGGTCGACGGAGAAGCCCTCCGGAGCCACATAGCGCTGGAAGAGCACGGTCGGTTCCTGGGGGGCCCGCGACGAGGCGGACGGGGATGGAGCCGCTGTCCGACTCGTCGCGGGCGGGGATGGTGGGCCGCCGACGCCGTTGCCGGAGGTGGAGGTGGAGGTGGAAGGCGCGCCGGAGCGGGACGGCTCCGATCCGGTCGCGGACGCGCCGCCCCCGTCCGGGCGCAGCGCGGCGACGAGTACGGCGACCGCCGAGGCCGCGACCGCGAGCCCCGCCCCCACCAGCACCGACCGGCGAACGGCAGGCCTGCTCCACGCCCGCCCCGCCCGGTGGGCGACCAGCCAGCCCTGGAAACACGGCATCAGCGCCTCCTGCGTCGGCTCGTCGAGTTCCTCTTTGACGATCCGGGTCAGGGCGGCGCGCACCACGGACTCGGGCACCCGCTCCAGGGCGTCCCGGCGCAGCAGTCCCGTGATGGCCGGTACGAGTGGGCCGGCGTTCACCGGGGAGCGCAGCGGCAGCCGGTCGACCGCGCTCAGGGTTGCCTCGACCGGGCCCCGGTCGTTGACCGGTGGACGGCCCTCCACCATGGCGTACAGCAGGGCCCCCAGCGTCCACTGGTCCGCAGCCGGTCCCGCGCTCGATCCCCGGGCCTGTTCGGGGGAGGCGTACGACGGCGCGGTGACCCGCTGGGTGACGGACGTGCCGATCAGCCCGAACCCGGTCACCACGACCTCGCCGCTCTTCCGCACGAAGACCTGACCGGGGCTCAGGTCCCCGTGGGTCATGCCCTGGCGGTGAGCGGCCTCGAGGACGTCGAGGATCCCGAGGCCGATACGGGCCGCCCGCACGTAGTTGAGGGGGCCGCGGTCAAGGATCTCGCCCAGGGGCGTGCCCTCGATCCGTTCCGTCACGGTCCACAGGGCCCCGTGGTCGTCCACCACGTCGAGGACGGCCGCGACCTGGCCGGGGCACAGCAGTTCCATGGCCTCCGAGTCGCGCATGATCCGGCCGACCGTGCGGCGCGTGGTGACTTCGGGCTGCAGTGGTGCGAGCCGCGACTCGAGGAGCGAAACCGGCCGCCCGACCCCCACGTCCTCGCCGAGCCAGACGGTGCGACCTTCCTCCCGGTGGACGACCTGGAGCGTCCGGTATCGTCCGGCGACCAACTCCCGTGTGGAGAACTGCCCGTGGTCCATCGTCATCCCTCGCTGCGCACCGGACTCCTTCTCCCGGATGTACGGCGGGCGTGACGGTGGGTGTTCAAAGAAAGGGGATTTCTGTCGAACCGGATTTCCTCGAGCCCGTTTCCGCCGCTCACACGTGCGAAAACACCTCTCCGGAACTACTCGCTGGTAGGTTACCGACGGTTACCACCCGCTGCCGAGCCTATGTACGACTCCGCGAACGCCGCGGCCGCGACGGGGGAGTCGAACAGCCGCCGCAGCCGGGCGGTGGCCCTGCCTGCGCGAAACGGATCCCCAGAGGAGGGGCCGTGCAGCAGTTCGGCGAGCCACTCCGAGAACTCCTGGTACTCCCACACGCGCCGCAGACAGGCCGCCGTGTAGCCGCGCAGACCGCCGGTGTCGCCCGTGCGGTAGTACGACAGGAGCGCGTCGGCGAGCAGCAGCACGTCATGCAGGGCGAGGTTCATGCCCTTCGCCGCGATCGGCGCCACCAGATGGGCAGCGTCACCCGCCAGGAACAGTTTCCCGTACGCCATGGGCTGCACCACGTAGTTGTGCATGTCCAGCACGCGCTTCTCGATCAACCGCCCCTCGGTCAGCGGCGGAGCGCCCGCCACGGACAGCCGTTCGCGCAGCTCCGACCAGACGCGTTCGTCCGGCCAGTTCTCCGGGTCGTCGCCGGGCGGGCACTCGAGGTAGTAGCGGGTGACCTGCGGGCCGCGGGCCATGTGCGCGGCGAAACCGCGCCGATGGACGCCGAAGACGACACAGTCCGAGGACGGCGGTGCCTCGGCCAGCAGCGCAAGCCAGCTGACCCCGTAGTCGAGCCGGGCGACATGCGCGCACTCGGACGGCAGCGAGGCGCGGCTCACACCTCGCGCGCCGTCGCAGCCGGCGACGACATCACACGCGATGTGCCGACGCTCCCCCGAGACCGAATCGGTGTACGACACCGATGGTTCCTCGGTGTCGATGTCGTGCAACTCCACCGCGCGGACACCGAATCGGATGTCGCCGCCCTTGACGTCCGCGAACCGGCGCACAAGGTCGGTGACGAGCAGCGGCTGCGGATACACGAAGTGGTGGTCGCCGGTGAGCTGCGTGTAGGAGAACCGGTGCCGCTCGCCGTCGACGCGGAACTCGCACTCGCTGTGCGTCTGCGCCTGCTCCAGCAGCCGGTCGGCGAGCCCGTGCCGCTCCAGCGCACGCACCGCCCACTCCTCCAGGAACCCCGCACGGGGCCGCTGTTCGATGAACGCCCTGCTCTCGGCCTCCAGGACGACACAGTCGACGGAGGCGTCCCGCAGGATGTTGGCGAGGGTCAGACCGGCGGGGCCCGCGCCGACGATGACGACGGGCACGCGCTGTGGGGGGACCGGCGTGGGGGAGGAGTGGATCACCCGATCATTATGGCGGTGTTCGGGCAACGTTCCCCCGCCGCACCGCTCTTAGGATCACCGCAGCCCCTCCCGCAGGGCCGGCAGCAGCTCCTTGGCCGACCACTCCACGAACTCGGGCTGGGTGTCGCCGCCGACCTGCACCAGCGCGATCTCGGTGAACCCGGCCTCGGCGAAGGGCCGTACGGCCTCGACGAAGTCCGCCGGGTCGTCGCCGCACGGAATCGAGGCGGTCACGTCCTCGGGCCTGACGTACTGTGTGGCCGACGCGAACGAATCGGGGTGCGGCAGCTCCGAGTTGACCTTCCAGCCGCTGCCGAACCAGCGGAACTGCTCGTGCGCGCGTTGTACGGCGGCCTCCCGGTCCCGGTCGTAGCAGACCGCCACCTGCCCGAGCCGCGGTTTGCCCTCGCCGCCGTGCCGGTCGAAGGCGGTGAGCAGCTCCCGCTTCGGTTCGGTGGCGATGACCAGGTCGGCGAGGTGGCCCGCCAGGGAGCAGGACCGCTCGCCGGAGACGGCGACGCCGATCGGCGGCAGCTCGTCCGGCAGGTCCCACAGCCGTGCCGAGTCCACGCTGAAGTAGGTGCCCCGGTGGCTGACATGGCCGCCGGCGAACAGGTCGCGGATGATGCCGATCGCCTCTTCCAGCATCTCGTGCCGAACCTCGGCGGACGGCCAACCCTCGCCCACCACGTGCTCGTTGAGGTTCTCCCCGGCCCCGAGTCCCAGCCGGAACCTGCCCTGCGACAGCAACTGCATGGTCGCCGCCTTCTGGGCCACCACCGCCGGGTGGTAGCGCACCGTCGGACAGGTCACACAGGTCATCAGCGGAATGCGCGAGGTGGCCTGGGCGGCGGCACCGAGCACGCCCCACGCGTACGGCGAATGCCCCTGCGTCCGCAGCCACGGGAAGTAGTGGTCCGAGGTCACGGAGAAATCGAAGCCCGCCTCCTCGGCCCGCACGACATGGTCGACGAGTTCGCGCGGGCCCGCCTGCTCGGTCATCATCGTGTAGCCGATTTGCACCATAAAGCGCGGGTTCCCGCCCGGGCGGTACCGAAACCGAGCCGCTACCCGTCGAGATCATGGACATGCCCGGAGTGCACCCGGAAAGATGGGGAATGCACGCAGTCAGCGTGCCACAGCCAAGACGATCCGCCCGGAACCGCTCTGGAGGCCCGCCGGATGAGCGCCCGTCCCTTGCCCGTCAGCACGCCCTCCGAACAAGGAGTGGACGCCCGCGGCATCCAGGCGTTCCTCGACGCGGTCGAGGCGGCGCCGGACATCGAGCCGCACAGCCTGATGATCCTGCGCCACGGCCGCCTGGTGGCTTCCGGCTGGTGGGCGCCGTACACCGCCGACCGCCCCCACCTGCTGTACTCCCTCAGCAAGAGCTTCACCTCGACGGCCGCCGGACTGGCCGTCGCCGAGGGACTGCTCGACCTCGACGCGCCCGTGATCTCCTACTTCCCGGAGTTCGAGGCGGACATCACCGATCCGCGCAGCCGCGCCATGCTGGTCCGGCACGTCGCGTCCATGGCGAGCGGACACCTCGCCGAGACCAACGCCGAGGCGTTCCGACTCGACCGGGAGGAACCCGTGCGCGGATTCCTGCTGATTCCGCCGGACCGGGACCCGGGTACCGTCTTCGCCTACAACCAGCCCACGACATACACGCTGGCCGCGCTCGTCCAGCGGCTGTCCGGTCAGTCGCTGACCGAGTATCTGCGCCCGAGGATTCTCGATCCGCTCGGCATCGGCGAGGTCGCCTGGATCCAGCATCCGCGCGGCCGTGACCTCGGCTTCAGCGGACTGCACGCCACCACGGACGCGATCGCCCGCCTGGGGCAGCTCTACCTCCGGGACGGTGTCTGGCAGGGCAGGCGCCTGCTGCCGTCCGCATGGGTCGCCCAGGCGACACGGCCGCACATCTCCACCGCGGACGGGACGGCCGAGGGCGCCGTCTCGGACTGGCAGCAGGGGTACGGCTTTCAGTTCTGGATGTCTCGCCACGGATTCCGGGGCGACGGGGCGTACGGCCAATTCTGCGTCGTCCTGCCCGAGCAGGACGCGGTGATCGCGACGACCGCGGCCACCGTCGAGATGCAGAAGCTGCTCGACGCGATGTGGCGCCATCTGCTGCCCGCGTTCGGTCCCGGCCCGCTCGACGGCCGCGCCGACGACGACAAGGCCCTCCAGCACCGCCTCGACCGGCTCGCCCTGCCGCCGGTCGCCGTACAGCCCGTACCCCCGGCGGACCGCGGTCCCTGGGCGGGGGCCCGCTTCACGCCGTGGGGCGGTCGCTGCACCGACCAGCCGAGCCTGACGGCGGTCGAGGTCACCGAGCGGGACGGCACCTGGACGCTGACGCTCAGGGAGGGCGGGAACAGCCTTCACCTGTGCCTCCCCGACTCCGGCTGGGCCGTCGACGACGGGCCGATCCCCACGGCCGCGAGTGGGGGCTGGACCGACCGGAACACCCTGAGCGCCGACGTCCTGTTCCTGGAGACACCGCACCGCCTGACGGTGACCTGCACCCTGGACGACGGCACCTTCACGGCCCGTTGGCACACGACACCCCTGCACGGCGGCCCGCTGCGCCGCCACCGCGCGCCCTTCACGTCCCGGGCAGGCTCGGCATCACGCGGATGACGGCGGCGGTGACGTTGTCCTGACCGCCCTCGTCCAGAGCGCGGCCCACCAGCGTGCGCGCATCGGCCAGCGTGTCCGGCCGGCCGTGCCCGAGCGCTGCCCGCAGCCCGGCGGCGTCCGGCAGATACCGCCACAGGCCGTCCGTGCACAGCAGCAGACGGCCGGGCACGATCGGCCGGTAGCCGCAGACGCGCGGATCCACCGGCCCGGCGTCGGCGCCCAGCCACGCCGTGAGGGCGTCGTGCTCGCCCGTGTCGTCCTCGCTCAGCGCCCGCCCCGGCCCCTCGTCCGGCAGCCAGTAGGCCCGGCTGTCACCGACCCAGCCACACCAGACGCCCTCGGGCCCGGCGGCAGCGGCGACGAATGTGCAGGCAGGCGCGGCCTCCCGCGATGCCGCCAGAGCGCTCACCGCCCGGCCCGCCCGCACGGCGGCCTCCTGGAGCGCCAGTTCGGGCACACAGCCCTCCCCGAGCCGCCCGACCAGGACCGCCGCCCCGGTCTCGGCCGCGACCCGGGCCGCGCGCTCGGGCCGCGGTGACAGGGACACCCCGTCACAGACGACGGCGACCGTCCACCCCTCGCCCGTGGCCAGTGCCACCGCGTCCGCGTTGACCTCCCGCCGACGGCCCCGGTCGCTGACCCCGGCCGCGTCATCGCCCGCGGTGATCTCCACATGCGCCCGGAACGCGGGCTGCGCCGCGCCGCAGTCCCAGCACATGCCGTCCGGTGCCACGATCCCGCCGCACCGGACGCATTCCATGCTCTCGGCCATCAGACGGACCTGCACAAGCTCCCGGTCACCCCAGTCCGAACCGCTGCGTCCACCCCACGACGTCCTCGACGCCGGCGTTGCCACCGCACACCACCAGACCCAGCCGGGCCCCCTCGCCGACCCGCTTCAGCACCTTCCGGGCCGCGGGGAGCAGACAGCCCGCGGCGGGCTCGGTCCACACCTTGGCGTGCTCGGCGAGTTCGAGACTGCCCCGCACGGCCTCCCCGTCCGGCACCACCAGGACGTCGGTGACCAGCGCCGACACATGGTCGTACGTCAACTGCGAGACGGACGGCGCGCTGAGGGTGGTCACGATCGACGACAGCTCCACCGGCACCGGACCGCCCGCCGCCAGCGCCCGGGACATGGCCTCGGCGCCTTCCGTCTCCACCCCCCAGACGCGAATTCCCGGCCGTAGGGCGGCCAGCGCCGCCGCCACGCCCGAGATCAGTCCGCCACCCCCGACGCTCACCAGCACGTCTGTCAACTCGTCGGCGTCCTGCGCCAGTTCGAGGCCGACGGTGCCCTGCCCGGCGACCACCACCGGATCGTCGAAGGGGTGCACCAGGGTCAGGCCCTCCTCCCGCAGCCGACCGGTGAGCGCGAACGCCTCGTCCATACCGTCCGTCAGCCGCAGCGACGCTCCCGCGGACTCCACGATCTGCACGGACCGCGTCGGCGCCGACCGAGGCATCACGACCGTCGCCTTCACCCCCAGCGCGGCGGCCATGACCGCGAGCGCGACCCCGTGGTTGCCTCCGCTGACCGCCACCACTCCCGCCGCCCGCTCGGCCTCGTCGAGCGCGAGCAGCCGCGCCGTCGCACCGCGCGCCTTGAACGACCCGGTGCGCTGCAGCAGCTCCAGCTTCGCGGTCACCGGAACCCCGAGCAACGTGGACAGCCCCGGGCTCTCCACCGTCGGCGTGCGCACGACGCATCCGGCAATCTGCTCCCCGGCCGCGCGGATGTCCGAGATTCCGATCAACGCCCCTACCTTCCCCGACAGTTCTCCACGGCCACGCGGCAAGCGCCCCGGCAGGAGCTCGGGGCCGGGACATGATGCGGCTCCGCCGCCTGGGCGCGACCGGCCACCCACGACCCGCAGTTGCCCACAACCGATCCAGTCGGCCCAACCTAGCGCAGCGTCTGCGCCCAGTCGGCCGGCACCCGCCCCGCAGGCCCCGGTACGGGCTGGTCCGCGGGATGACTGAGCGGGGGAGCGAGCTGGGGTCCGGACTCGTACAGCTCGGAGGTGGTGTAGTTCCAGAACCAGCCCTCGCCCGGCTCGTAACTGCGGATCACCGGATGCCCGGTGGTGCGGAAGTGCGCGGTGGCGTGCTTGGCGGGCGAGTCGTCGCAGCAGCCGATGTGCCCGCACTGCGCGCACCGCCGCAGATGGAACCACCAGCCGCCCGCCTCGTCGCACTCCACACAGCCGGTGCCGCTCGGCGTGACGTCGGGGTCGATTCCGTTCACTGTGGTCATGATGCCTCCGGGGATTTCTCGGCATCCCGCCGTGTACCGGAGTCGGTGCCGGACTCCTGCTCGACGACGTCGGACTCCGCGGCGGTCAGCGGCAAACGTACCTGGAACCGTGTGTCGCCCGGCTCCGAGCGGACCTCCAGGCTGCCGTGGTGCTTGTTGACGACGATGCGCCAGGAGATGTCCAGGCCGAGCCCGGTGCCGTGCCCGACCGGCTTGGTGGTGAAGAACGGGTCGAAGATACGGCCGCGGATCTCCGGCGGTATGCCCGGACCCGTGTCGCGGAACTCGACCAGCAACTGGTCCCGGTCGAGCGCGGTACGCACGGTCAACGTGCCCTCTCCGCCCGCGTCGTTCATGGCCGAGACCGCATTGTCGATGAGATTCGTCCACACCTGGTTCAGCTCGCCGGGATAGGCCGGAATGCCCGGCAGGGTGCGGTCGTACTCCTTGACGACGGTGATCCGGCCACCGAGCTTCCCGGAGAGCATCAGCAGGGTGCTGTCGAGCAGTTCGTGCACATCGGCGATCCGGTACGGTGCCCGGTCGAGCTGGGAGTACTGCCGGGCCGCGTTGACTAGGGTGGAGACCCGGGTGGTGGAGTCCTCGATCTCGTTCATGAGCAGCTCGGTCTCCACCGTGTAGTTGAGCCAGCGGATCGCGGCCTCGAGGCTCGCCTCGTCGACCGCCGCCGCGACCTGGTTCAGCCAGTCGGTGTCGAGCCCGGCCTGCACGAACGTCGGCGCCAGCTGCCAGCCGCCCTGGATGTCGTGGTCGTCGAGCCAGTCGGAGATCTCGTCCTCGCGGTCCGACGCCTCCAGCGGGCTGACCTGTGCGGCCTTGGCGACCTGCTCGGCCGTGCGCTCCTGGATGTCGACCAGGCTGAGCAGTGCCTGCGGCTCGTACCGTCCGGCGGCGATCATGCCCAGCTTGTGCCGCATCCCGGCGACCCTCTCGCGCAGCGCCGACGTGGCGCGCACGGCCGCCGCAGCCGGGTTGTTCAGCTCGTGGGTCAGGCCCGCCGACAGGGAGCCGAGCGCCAGCAGCCGCTCCCGCTGGTTGATGACCTGCTGGGTGTTCTTGGTGCCGAAGAACAGCCCCTCCAGCAGATGCACCGCCATCGGGAACCAGTCCCGCATCACCGAGGCGAAGGTGTCGGCGGGCAGGATGAAGAAACGTGAGGGTTCGGTGACCCGCATCGACCCGTTGTACGTCGACGCCCGCGCCCGGTCGCCGAGATACGCCTGGAAAGCGCCCGCGTACACGCCGCGCTGGGACGTCCGGGAGATCTCCACGTCATCGGAGCCGACCCGGCGCGACAACACCACCGTGCCGTTCAGAAGCACGAAGAAGCAGGTGGCAGGCTCACCCTCGGTGTACACCGGGCCGGGCTCGAACAGCTCCACCCGCCCTTCCCGGCACAGCCGCTCCAGCTGCTCCCGGTCCAGCTTCTCGAACAGGAAGAGCGTGCTCAGCTCCGCCAGGTCGCAGGGCATCGACCGACCGCTCATGACCTCTCCCCGCGCCGTGGGTTCATGACTGCTCCAGATACCGGTGGACGAGCATGACGGCCATGGCCCCCTCGCCCACCGCGGAGGCGACCCGCTTGGCGGACTCGGCGCGGGCGTCGCCCGCCACGAACACACCGGGAACGTTGGTCTCCAGGTGGTACGGGGGCCGGTCCAGCTCCCAGTCCCGGGGCGG
Source organism: Streptomyces hygroscopicus (assembly GCF_026168105.1). Lineage (GTDB taxonomy): Bacteria > Actinomycetota > Actinomycetes > Streptomycetales > Streptomycetaceae > Streptomyces > Streptomyces hygroscopicus_D. The sequence goes on along the minus strand of NZ_LBMW01000001.1, from coordinate 416,402 downwards.
CTTGCCGTCGCTGGTCATGTCGGGGCCGGTCATGATGAAACCGTGCTCGTCCCGCAGCACGGTCCCCTCCAGCCAGTCCGTGAGCGGGGCGGCCCCGATGAACACGAACAGCCACTGTGCGTCGACCAGTTCGGTCTCCCCGCTGACCACGTCCCGCAGCGTCAGTTGCTCCAGGTGGTCGCTGCCGTGCGCCGACTCCACCACGGTGCGGGTGCGCACGAAGATGTTCGGCGCCTCGGTGATCTGCTGGATCAGATAGTGCGACATCGACGCCGACAGCGATTCGCCCCGAACGAGCAGGGTGACCGACTTGGCGCCCCGGGACAGGTACATCGCCGCCTGGCCCGCGGAGTTGGCGCCGCCGACGATGTACACGTCGTACCCGGAGCAGGCCGGTGCCTCCGTCAGCGCCGAACCGTAGAAGACCCCGCACCCCGTCAGCTCCACGAGGCCCGGGGCCTGGAGCTGCCGGTACGACACACCGGTCGCCAGGATCACGCTGTGCGCGGCGATCGCGGAACCGTCCGAGAACCGCACGATCCGCGCGGCCCCGTTCACCTCGAGCGCCGACACCTCCCGCGCGGTCAGGATCTCCGCGCCGAACCTCGTGGCCTGGCGGCGCGCCCGGTTGGTCAGCTGCGCGCCCGACACGCCGTCGGGGAAGCCGAGGTAGTTCTCGATCCGGGAGCTCTGCCCGGCCTGTCCACCCGTCGCCGACCGCTCCACGAGCAGGGTTCGCAGTCCCTCCGACGCCCCGTACACGGCGGCCCCGAGGCCGGCGGGCCCGCCGCCGATCACGACGAGGTCGTAGAACTCCGCGGTCGGCGTCGTCGCCAGCCCCACGTGCGCAGCGAGCTCCGGATCCTCCGGCTCGAGCAGGGGCGTGCCGTCCGGGGTGACGACGAGGGGCAGCCGCGCCCCGTCCTGCCCGGCCGCCGCCAGCAGCCGCTGTCCCTCCGGCGTGTCGACCGAGTACCAGCGGTAGGGGACCTGGTTGCGGGCGAGGAACTCCCGCACCCCCGACGACCGCGCCGACCAGCGGTGTCCCACCACCTTGGTGGTGGGAACCGGTCTGTAGTCGGAGGTCCGCCACGCCTCCAGCAGATCGTCGAGGACCGGATAGAGCTTCTCCTCGGGCGGATCCCACGGCTTGAGCAGGTAGTGGTCCAGGTCGATGACGTTGATCGCGTCGATGGCCGCGTTGGTGTCGGCGTACGCCGTCAGCAGCACCCGTCGCGCGCCCGGGTACACGTCCAGGGCCTGTTCCAGGAACTCGATGCCGTTCATCTGCGGCATCCGGTAGTCGGCGAGGATCACGGCCACCAGGTCGCCGCGCAGCTTCAGCTCGCGCAGCGCCTCCAGCGCGCTCTGGCCGGACTCCGCGCGCACGATGCGGTACGCCTCGCCATACCGGCGGCGCAGGTCACGGGCCACGGCGCGGGACACCCCGGGGTCGTCGTCCACGGTCAGGATGACGGTCCGTGCTGCTGCCCCGGCAGCCTGTGCCATAAGCGGTCCCACCCCGAACTCTCGGCGTCCCGGCCATCGTATGTTCGATCGTCCCGTTTCGCTCCGGAACCCGGGAGCACCCGCCCCGATAGCGTGAGATCACCGCATCAGCGACAGGGAGGCAACCCCCATGACCCGCCCGATCACTGTAGGAGTGGACGGATCACCGGAGAGCACGGCCGCGGCGGCCTGGGCGGGCCGGGAGGCGCTGCGCCGGGGCCTGCCGCTGAGGATCGTGCACGGCTGGCAGTGGCAGTCGCACGGCATCGGCCTGGCCGCCGACCGGGAGACAGAGGCCGGATGGGCGCGGGAGGCCGTGGACGGGGCCCGGCGCACGATCACCGAGCGGCATCCGCAGCTGGCCGTGACCGCCGAAGCCGTGGAGGGCCCGCCCGCGGAGACGGTGGTGGCCGAGGCGGCCGGGGCCGAGCTGCTGGTGCTGGGCTCGCGCGGACACGGCGCGGTCATGGGCTTCCTGCTCGGTTCCCTCGGCCGGCAGGTGATCGCCGAATCCGTCCGTCCCGTGGTGCTGGTCCGCTCCGACGACCGGGCCGCGGCGGAGGCGGCGGGCCGTGAGATCGTCGTCGGCCAGCACGGGGAGCCGGAGGACGGCGCATCCGCGCTCGGATTCGCGTTCGCCACGGCTGCGGCCCGGGGAGCGGCCCTACGGGTCGTACGGGCCTGGAGCCTGCCGCCGGTGTTCGCCTACAGCCCCGCCTCGTTGAAGATGCTCGACGAGGCCGGTGGGCTGGAACCGTACGAGAGGAAGGCGCTCGACGAGGCGCTGCGGCCCTGGCGGGAACGTTTTCCCGAGGTGCCGGTGACCGAGCACGTGGAGATGGGCAGCGCGGGCGAGGTGCTGCTCTCAGCGGCCGGCCACGCCCAGCTCGCGGTGGTGGGGCGCCACGCCTCCCGGCCCGTGGGCCCGCGCATCGGGTCGGTGGCGCATGCGCTCCTGCACCACGCTCCCTGCCCGGTGGCGGTAGTACCGCCCGCCTGACCGGGCACCGGCCCGCCGGCCGGCGCTCACCTCCGGGTGCCCGCCGACGCTTCGCCGGCGCCCGGAGCGGTCCGTGCCCCTAGAGGGCGCGCTCCAGGAGGGCCAGCAGCTCCCGCCAGTGGCGTTCCGCCGCCTCGGGGTGGTAGCTCGAGGTGTCTTCCTGGGTGTAGCCGTGGGGCGCGCCGGTGTAGACCTCGCACCGGTGGCTGACGCCCGCCTTCGTGAGGGCCTTCTCGAGCCGCTCGATCTGCTCGGGCGGCAGCGAGGGGTCCTGGTCCGCATGGCCGAAATAGGCCTCGGCGGTGATGCGGCCGACCGCCAGATGCGGGCTGTCCGGGGTGTCGGTCGCAAGACGTCCGCCGTGGAACCCGGCCACCGCGGCGACCCGGTCCGGATGGGAACCGGCGGTGCGCAGGGCCAGCCGGGCTCCCATGCAGTAGCCGATGACACCGACCGGTCCGTCGGCGGCATGCGGGCAGTCGGCGAGCCAGTGCAGATAGGCGTCGGCGTCGCGTTCCGCCCGTTCGGATGTCACCGACCGGATGAGCGGCGTGAGCCTCTCGAAGAGGTCCGGGCGCTCGGACGTGTCGATGAAGTCGGGCAGTTCGACCAGGGGCGCCTGCCCGTGGCGGTAGAGGACATTGGGTACGAGGACCGTGTAGCCGTTCTCGGCGAGCCGGTCGGCCATCCTCCTCAGACTCGGACGCAGCCCGAAGGCGTCCATGTAGAGCAGAACCGCGGGACGGGGGCTGTGGTCGTCAGGGTGAGCCAGGTAGGCATCGGCCGTGCCGTCCTGCGTGGGGATGTCGACCGACGTGCCACGGATGGCGGTCATGTGCTGTTCTCCTGCCTCTCGACGTTCGGCCGGTGACGGCCCGGCCGGGTCTTCGGGCGCCATCATCGCAACGTGGTCGGGTGATCCCGCTGGCGATCACCCGCAGGAGGCATGCCGTGCCGCGCCGGCCGGTCCGCAGGAACGTTCAGACGGGCGGCGGCACGGGACCTTCAACGCCTACGAAAAGCCTCTACATCTACGAAAACCCTCTACATCTACGGAACCTTCAGCGTCCACCGGCACGGAACCTTCGACGTCCACCGGATCCTCAACGTCCACCGGATCCTCAACGACCGCGGAACCCCCCGCCTCCTCCGGATCGGGCAGCGTCTCCCTGACCTTCGGCAGGATGTTCGCGATGTAGTCGTCGACGGCGGTGTCCAGGCCGATGTCGTGCTGGGCGCGCTCGGACAGGTACCAGCGGTGTTCGAGGAGTTCGTGGTACAGCTCGGCGGGATCCATGGCTTCCCGCAGCTCGCGCGGCACGGCGCGCACGGTGGGCCGGAACACGTCCCGCACCCAGCGGTGGGCGAGGACCTCCGGCCGGGCGGCATGGGGGTGCCCCCTGCTCGAGCGAAGCCGAGAGCTCGGGGGAGGATCACCCGGCGTGTAGTCCTCCTGGGTTGCCATCCAGCTCTCCAGGTCGTTCAGCAGCCGCCGGGCCTGGTTCTCCTCGGCGTCCAGGCCGGTCAGCCTCAGCAGCTGCCGCTGGTGGTGCCCCGCGTCGACCACCTTCGGCACGAAGGTGAGGGTGTCACCGTTCGCGGAGTGCGCGATCTGCATCTCCGCCACGTCGAACCCGAGGTCGTTGAGCCGGCGGATACGGCGGTCGATGTAGTGGTGCTTGCCCGCCGGGTACACGGACGTACGGGTCAGCTCCTCCCACAGGCTCGAGTAGCGCTCGCAGATCTCCGTGCCGAACGCGATGGGATCCACGGACGGATGCAGTGCCCCGGACGCCTCCAGGTCGAGCAGCTCGCCGCTGATGTTGACGCGGGCGAGATCGAGGTCGTACTCGCGCTGCCCGGTGCTCAGCCGGGGGTGCAGCTCCCCGGTCTCGGCGTCCACCAGGTAGGCGGCGTACGCGCCCGCGTCCCGCCGGAAGAGCGTGTTGGACAGCGAACAGTCGCCCCAGGCGAATCCGGCCAGATGAAGGCGCACCAGCAGCGCGGCGAGCGCGTCCATCAGCCGGTGCATCGTGGCGGGCCGCAGCGTCGTCTCGAACATCGACCGGTACGGCATCGAGCCGCCCAGGTGCCGGGTGATCAGCACCGGTTCGAGGGGTTCACCGTCCTGGTCGGTGCGGCCGGTGACCACCGCGAGCGGGTCCACCGCGGGGATGCCGAGCCGGTCGAGGTCCCGCAGCAGCTCGAACTCCCGTACCGCGGGCCGCTCGGCGAGCTCCTTGACCGCCACGACCTCCGCGCCGGCGCGGGCGTAGCGCACCACGTGCCGGGAGATACCGCGCGGCAGCGGTACGAGGTGGTGCTCCGGCCAGTCCTCCAGGGGCAGTTGCCAGGGCAGGTCGAGCAGTAGTGCGGGATGCTCCGGGTTGGTTGCGCTGATCTGCAGAGCCATCGATGGACTGTCCTCGCCTCACGGTCGGTCGTCGTGCCAACGAGCATCACTGCACCCGCAAGGCGCCCACGTCAACAGGCGGCCGGATCATGGACGGGACGATCCGCGGCAGATGTGTGTGGGGAGGGGGACAGTGGCGGGGCTAGCAGACGCCTTCCGGATCTTCGCGGCGTGTCGCGAGCAGGAGCGCGATGTCGTCCGGGCGTTCGACGGTGCGCCTGGCCCGGTCCATGAGCAGGTCCGCGACCTCCGACAAGGAGATCCGGCCCCCGCGCTCCGCGCCCGGCCCCGCGCAGCAGAGCGCGACGCGCAGGGCCTCGATGCCGTCGTCGATGTCCGCTCCCGGCCGCTCGACCAGACCGTCGGTGTACAGCGCCAGCACGGCACCGGGTTCCAGCCGCAGATGCGTCACCGGATAGCGCGCCTCCGGATCCACCCCGAGCACCAGCCCGCCGGGCAGGTCGAGGATGTCCGTACGGCCGTCCGGATGGCGCAGCAGGGGTTGCGGATGTCCGGCCCGCGCGGCCCGCGCATGTCCCGTGACCGGGTCCACCCGGACGTAGCAGCAACTCGCGAACTGGCCCGGATCGAGATCGATGAGAAGCCGGTTGGTGCCGCTGAGCACCTGGTGCGGAGCATGATCGCCGAATGCGAACGCCCGGACGGCGCTGCGCAGTTGCCCCATGGTGGCCGCCGCCTGCACACCGTGCCCCTGGACGTCGCCGATGACCAGGGCGAGTCCGTCGCCGGCCTCGATGACGTCGTACCAGTCGCCGCCCACGTCCATGCCCTGGGTGCCGGGCAGATAGCGGCCCGAGGTCGCCACCTGGGCGTGCGAGGACAGCCGGTGGGGCAGCAGGGCCTCCTGCAGGCCGCGGGCGAGGGCGGCCTCGGTGTCGTAGCGCCGTGCCCGCTCCAGGGCCTGGGCGATCAGGCCGGCGAGGGAGGTGAGCACCGTGCGCTCCTCGGCGCTGAAGGTGCGCGGACGCTCGAAGCCGAGGATGCAGGAGCCCACCGGCCGCCCGGACGCGATCAGCGGCAGGAAGGCCCGGGAACCCTCGGTGCTGTCCAGCGGCATGCCCGGATAGGCGGCCTCGAGTTGCTGCATCGACTCGAAGAACAGCGGGCGCCCGGTCGTGAGGGTCTCCACGCCCGGGAGTTTGGCGTCCAGCTCCACCCCTTCGAACTGGGCGAGGAAACGTGGCGGGAAGCCGGTCTCCCAGGCCAGGTACAGATGCCGCTCGTGCAGCAGATAGATGGCCAGCCGCCCGCCGCCGAAAGCCGGCAGCAGCTCCCGCATCACCACCTCGGACACCTGGCGTGCGGTCACGGCCTCGGTCAGCGCGATCGCGAGGATGATGGGGCGGTACGCCGGGGCCGACGCGTCCTGCGCACCGAGAACTCCCGCCGCCGTCTCGCCCAGCGAGGGTGCCTCGGCCAGTGGCGGTTCCGCGCCCAGCGACGGTGCCTGCACGGTGTGCCGGAGTGGCACCACCCGGCAGGTCAGCACGTCCGGGCCGGGATACACCGAAAGGGTGAGCCATTCGCCGCCGGGTTCTCCCTCGGGCCCTTCCGGGGGACGTTCGACCTGGAAGTGCACCGGTGCCGGCGACAGGAGCGCGGCCCGCAGATGATCCTCGTACAGGGGTCGGCTCAGCCACGGCAGGGCGTGCCAAAGGGGACGGCCGACCAGCTCCTCGGGTGACCGGCCCAGCAGCCCGGCGGCCCGTGGATTGGCGTATGTGATCAGGCCCAGTCGGTCAAACGCGAACACACCCTCCGGCAGGAGGTCCGTGGCCTCCTGCGCCGCCGGGCCGGGACCCGGATCGACCATCAGCCCGCCGACCCGGTGCTCCCCGGGCACCGGCCCCTCGGTCCAGAACTCCAGCAGCCGCTCTCCGCCGTCCTCGGCCCGCACCAGCAGCGGGCGCACCGGCGTGCGGCCGGCGGTTGTCTCACGCAGCGCGGACAGCACCAGATGCGCGTCGTCGGGGGAGACGGCCTCGGCGAAGGCTTCCGGCGACGGCGCGATGTCGTCCTTGGCACCCCCGGTCAGCGTCCAGAAGGTCTCGTCAGCGGTCACCGTCGCGTCGGCCGGGTCCCAGACGAAGTGCCCGATGCGGCCCTGCGACCGAACGCCGGCCGGAGGCCGCACGCACAGCGGGGGGCCGTCCCAGATCACCGTTTCGCCCGCCTCCTCCAGGGCGCTCAGGGCGTCGCCCAGAAGGTCGGCCACGGCTGTCGCCCGGCCCCGCTCGGGCAGCGCCTCGGTGATGTCCTGCGCCGAGGGCCGCAACACCGTCAGGACGCCGTACGTCGTCGAGCCTCCCATCACGGGCACGTACACCGAGCCGAACGGGAACGGCAGCCCTGCCGCCAGCTGCGGGTAGCGCCGCATCGTCTCCGTGGCGTCGGTCAGCACCACCGGTGTGCCGTGCCGGTAGGCGTCCGTCACGGGGAACGGCCGCTCCAGGTGCAGCCGCCACCACGGACGGAACAACGGCCCGGGCAGCCCGGCGAGCACGGCCAGGCGCAGGACCCCGGGCGTGCTCGAACGCAGATATGCGCCGCCCGCGAAGCCGCCGACGCTGCGGATCGCGTCCGCCACGGCGCCGGTCAGCACTGCGGTCGGCGTCCCGGGTGCGCTGTCCGCGCGTTCGTGGCTGCCACGCATCGGTCTGCCCTCGTCCCGGGCCGTCGGTCGTAACACAGCAAGAATGCGCCGCACCGCCCCGTACGCGCATCCGGACGCGGGCCGCGGCCCCCGGACGTTCCGGTCGGCCCGTGCCGCAGGCGGCGGCCGGGGGCCGCTCATCGCACGCGGCGGAACACGTCGTCCGGGTCGTCCCAGGTCGGCAGGTCCTCCGACCTGCGCTCCCGGGGGATGCGGGACGCGGACTGGTACATCGCGTCGATCTCGACCGCGTACCGACGTGCGATGGCGTCCCTGCGCAGCTTCATCGAGGGTGTCAGCAGCCCGCTCGCCACGTCGAACGGTTCCGCGAGGACACGGAAGACCCTGATCGACTCCGACCGCGACACCGTGGTGTTCGCCGCGGCGACCGCCCGTGCGACCTCCTGCCGCAGCGCGTTCTCCTCCCGCGCCTCCCGCCCCGGCAGGTCCCCCTGTGTGAACAGGGCGCCGCGCCAGTGCGCCACGAAGTCGGGATCCAGGGTGAGCAGGGCGCCCACGCAGGGCCGGTTGTCGCCCACGACCACCGCCTGGTGGATGAGCGGATGCACCCGCAGCCGCTCCTCCAGGGCCGCCGGTGCCACGCTCTTGCCACCGCTCGTGACGATGATGTCCTTCTTGCGGCCCGTGATGGACAGATACCCCTCGGAGTCGAGGTGCCCGATGTCTCCGGTCGCCAGCCAGCCGTTCCGCAGCACCGAACGCGTGGCGTGCTCGTCGTTGACGTACCCCTGGAAGACCGACGGGCCGTGCACCAGGATCTCCCCGTCCTCGGCCACCCGTATGTCCATGCCCGGCAGGGGGCGCCCCACGGTGCCGGTCTTCTCCCGTCCGACCGGCTGGGCGGTGATGCCTCCGCTGGTCTCGGTGAGGCCGTACCCGTCGTGGACGAAGATGCCGATCCCGGCGTAGAACAGGGCGAGTTCACGGTTCAGCGGCGATCCTCCGGACACGGCGCCGCAGATCCGCCCGCCGAGCGCGGCGCGCAGCTTCCGGTACACCGTCTTGTCGTACAGGGCGTGCTGCAGCTTCAGGTCGAAGCCGGGACCGGGCCCGGTGCCCAGCCGCTGCCGCTCCACCGCCCGGGCGTAGTCCTGCGCCGTACCCACGGCCCGCTCGAAGAGCGCGCCCCGGCCCGTCTGCTGGGCCGTGCGGAGGAAATTCTTGAACAGCTTCTCGAAGACATAGGGGACGGCGTAGAGATACGTGGGCCGGAAGGTCCGCAGCGACGTCGCCAGGACGTCCGGGCGCAGGTCGGGTTCATGGCCCATGAGCAGCCCCCCGCGCAGGCACAGCCCCTGGATCATCAGCCCGTACACATGGGAGAACGGGAGGAAGGCGAGGATCGCGGGCTGTTCACCTGGCGGCGCGCCGGTGTGTCCCCAGCCGGCCAGCAGCGTGTCGCAGGGGCTCGCCAGACTGCGGTGGCTGAGCGCGCATCCGCTGGGGTGGCCGGTCGTGCCGGAGGTGTAGGCGACGACCGCGGTCGAGTCCGGCAGTACGATCCTGCGCAGCGAGTCGATGGTCGTGGCCGGAACCGGACGGCCGCGCTCCACGAGGTTGTCCAGCGCACCGGCGTCCAACTGCCAAACGTGGCGCAGCTGGGGCAGCGAGGCGCACACCGACCCGACGGTCATGACTCCGTGCTCGTCCTCGACGACCACCCCGACGCAGTTCGCGTCCCTCAGAATCCACTCGACCTGCTCGTGGGAGGACGTCGGATAGATGGGCACGACCTCGGCCCCGATCGCCCACAGCGCGCAGCTGAGCAGGGTCCATTCGTACCGGGTGCGCGCCATGACGGCCACGCGGTGGCCGGGACGGATGCCGGAGGCGACGAGCCCCCGGGCCAGGTCGACCACCTGGTCCCGCAGCTCGCCTGCCGTCACCTCGGTCCAGGTTCCGTCGCCCGGCTCGGCGCGGCGTGCGAGCTGTGGCAGGGCGGGGTCCCGATCGGCCCGGTCGAAGACGCTGTCGGCGAGTCCTCCCGTCATGACCGGCCCACCTGTGATGTCCGGCCCTCCCGTCATGACCGAGGCTCCCGTCGTGACGGAACGGTCCGTGGTGACCGGCCCTCCCGTCATGTCCGGGGCGGTCGCCCGGGCGTTCCCGAAGTCGCGCATGCGCCGCTACCCGAGCCTTTCCTGCGACGTCGCCGATGGATGCGGGATCGGCGGTGCTCGAATGTAGCCCAGGTCGCTGCCGGGCGCGCCGGAAACCGACAAGGAATGCGCAGGAAGCGGGAGTACGGGTTCCGGCCGTCTTCCCTTGGATGGCGGCTCCGAATGGACAGGCGGACGATGGAGCGGTAGGGGCTGTCACTACACAGGGAGCCGTCATGTTCGAGGTCAAGGCAGCCGACAAGCCGGACGAGCGGCGCGATTTCCCGCGGGGGCATCTGGACGCCGTCCACCTGACCGGACTCGACTTCGCCGTCGGGACGTTCGAGCCCGGTTGGCGCTGGTCCGAGTCCGTCGCCCCGATCGTCGGCACGGAGAGCTGCCAGTTCGCCCACAACGGCTATGTCGTACGGGGGCGTCTGCACATCCGTATGGACGACGGCACCGAGGGCGAGGCCGGGCCCGGCGACGTCTTCGTGTGCTCGGCCGGACACGACGCATGGGTCGAAGGCGACGAGCCGGTCGTGGTCCTCGACTTCGCGGGTCCGATGGCGCAGGACTACGCGCGGACGACGGGGGGATAGCGGGGCAGAACAGGGGCCGCGAGGTCCTTCGCGAACCCGCCGCGACGGCCGCGCGGCACGTCCCCGCGGGAGCGCGGTCCTGTCACCGGCGGCCGGGTTCGGTCCCGGTGACGGGGGTCGACGGCGTGCCGTCCGGACCCACCGGGACGTCGCCCGCGAGCATCACGCGATGCATGATCCGGGGGTGTTCGGGGGTGACGAGGTCGCTGGGGGCGAGATGGATGGTGGCCCGGTTGTCCCAGAAGGCGACGCTGCCGGGCTCCCAGCGGAAGCGGACGGTGTACTCCGGACGCGTGGCCTGCTCGAGGAGCATCTGCAGGACGTGCGCGTTCTCCGCGCGTGACAGGCCGAGGATCTGCTCGACGTAATAGCCGTTGACGAACAGCACCCGCTCGCCCGTCTCCGGATGCACCCGCACGAGCGGGTGCTCCGTCGCCACCTGGTGGTCCAGGAGATGCCGGAGGTAGGAGTCGTCGCCGGGCCGCGCCTGGTAGCCGACGCCGAGCCGGTGCTCCGCGCGCAGTCCGTCGACGAAGCTCCGGACGGGCTGCGAGAGGCCCGCGTAGGCGGCCGCCAGATTCGACCACTGGGTGTCGCCGCCGTACGGCGGCACGCTCTCGGCGCGCAGGATGGTGGCTGCGGGCGGATCCACGCGGGCGCCGTGATCACAGTGCCAGCCCCGGAGCAGGGAGTGACGCCTGCGCATGAGCCACTCGTCGTGGTCCATGCCGTAGCGCCCGCCCAGCTCCAGCCGGTCGGTCGTCGTCTCCACCTCGGGGAAGTCCCTGGGCGAGGCGCTGCCGCGCTTCGCCAGGACGACGGGCTCGCCGAAGCGTCGCGCCAGCGCGATGTGCGCGGCGTGGTCCAGCCGCTGGTCCCGGAAGAACACCACCTTCCAGCGCAGCACGGCCGACCGGATCGCGCACACCACCGCGCCGTCCAGGTCGTCGGCCAGGTCGACTCCGGTGATCTCGGCGCCGATGTGGCCGGCGACGGGCCTGGCCTCGACCCCGTCAACGCTGTCCGTCGTCATACGGGCTCCGTCGGTCGCTGCGTGCGGGCCTTACGGGGCAAGCATCGCCCGTCCGCCGCTCGTGCGAAAGATCACATGCGCGGTGGACTGACGCCCGTAAGGCTCCCGTGCGCCGGTTCCTTTACCTTCCGATTGCCATTTCATGGGCGATCGATTGTGCGCGGATGGCCATGATGGTTCGGCACAAGTAAGGTATGCCTTCGCTAACCTGCGCGACCTGGCGGCGGGGGGCGTACCGGGGAGGGCCGCATGTGGGATGACGCGTTTCCGAGCTTTCTCATTGGACTGAGGGAGGGGCTCGAAGGCGGACTCATCGTCTCCATCCTGATCGCGACCCTTGTACGAGCCGGTGCGCAGTCCCGGCTCTCCCAGATCTGGACCGGAGTACTGGCCGCGATCGCGCTCGCCATGAGCTTCGGCGCGGTCCTGACCTTCACCGCCGCGTCCCTGTCCGCCACCGCCCAGGAGGCCTTCGGCGGCACTCTCAGCGTGATCGCGGTCGCGTTCGTCACCGCAATGGTGTTCTGGATGCGCCGCTCGGCCCGCAGTCTCTCCGGCGAGATCAAGGAGAAGGTCACCGGCGCGCTCGCGATGGGTGCGGGCATGCTGATCCTGACCTCGTTCCTCGCGGTGGGCCGTGAGGGCCTGGAGACCGCCCTGTTCCTGTGGACCACGGCCCGTGCGGCCGGTGAGTCCGCGGGCCCGATGGTGGGCGCCGGTATCGGACTGGTGCTCGCGGCCGGCCTGTGCTGGGGCCTCTACCGTCGTGTCCTGAAGATCAATCTGACGAAGTTCTTCGCAGCCACGGGCGTCGTCCTCATCGTGATCGCCGCCGGGGTCCTCGGCTACGGACTCCGCGATCTGCAGGAGGGCGGGGTGCTGCCCGGCAAGTCGTCCTACGCCGTCGACCTCAGCGGCAGCGTCGATGCGGGGTCCTGGTACAGCACCCTCGTGCAGGGCGTGTTCAACCTGACGCCCACGATGACGTGGCTGCAGGTGGTGTCCTACGCCGGGTACCTCGCCGTGGTCATGACGCTGTTCGTGCGAGGCGCCCTCGGCACCCGCACGGCCCCGGCCGCGACCGCTGCCAGGACGGAGGAGCCGAAGGCCGCTGCGACGGCAGACGAGCCGAAGGCCGCTGCGACGGCGGACGAAGCGATGGCCGCCGCGACGGCGCAGGACGAGCCTGCTGCGACCGTGCCCGAGCGCGCCGGACAGAGGCCCGAGCCGAAGACGGACGTCCCGGCGCGTCGCCGTCCCGTCTGGGTGGTCCCCGTCGCCGTCGTCGCCGTTCCCTCCGTCGTCGCCGGACTGGTCGTCGCCCTCAGCGGCTCCAAGCCCGCCGGTTCCCAGACCGTGGCGGTCTCCGAGAGCGAGTGCGGCCGGGGCTTCACCGCGCCCAGGACCGGTCGGCAGACCTTCCAGATGCACAACACCGGCGACAAGACCTCCGAGGTGTATCTCGTCGACCCCGCGACCAACGCGGTCTACGGCGAGATCGAGGGCCTGGCACCCGGCACCACCCGCGACCTCGTCGCCACGGTTGCCGGAGGCACCTATGCCTGGCGCTGCGTGCCCACCGGCGGCAGGGCCGTCACCTCCAAAGCGGTCCGCGTCAGCGGCGGCACCGGGGCCAGGGCGGTCGTACCGGTCTCCGAGAAGGACCTCGCCGCGCCCCTGACCGCGTACAAGGCGTACGTCAACCAGGGCCTGGCCACACTCGTCGCCCAGACCCGCAAGCTCAGCGACGACATCGCCGGCAACCACCTCGACGCCGCGCGCGCCGACTGGCTGACCGCCCATCGCACGTACTCCTCGCTCGGCGCCGCCTACGGCACCTTCGAGGACTTCGACAAGAAGATCAACGGCCGCGCCGACGGCCTTCCCGGCGGCGTCGACGACAAGGACTTCAACGGCTTCCATCGCGTCGAGTACGGGCTGTGGCACGGGCAGTCCGCCGATCAGCTGAAGGCCCCCGCCCAGCAACTCGCCGACGCCACCACGGGACTGCAGAAGGCCTTCCCCACGCAGGACTTCGACCCGGGCGACCTGCCCCTGCGCTCCCACGAGATCCTGGAGAACACCCTCCAGTTCGAGCTGACCGGCGACACCGACCAGGGCAGCGGCACCGAACTGGCCACCGCGGACGCCAACCTGGCCGGCACGCGCGAACTCCTCACCGTCCTCCACCCGCTGCTGACCACCCGCGCCCCGCAACTGCTGACCACCGTCGACGCGGACACCGCCCGGGTGCAGAAGCTGCTCGACGCGGCCCACCACGGCGACACCTGGACGCCCGTGGACCGGCTCGACGAGACCGCCCGCGCCCGTCTGAACGGGGCCACCGGACAGCTCCTCGAGGACCTCGCCCCCATTCCGGACCTGCTGGAGATCCGGAAGTCCGCCTGATGACCACACCGCGCGCCGAGAACATACGCACCGAAGGGAACCGCTCCATGCCGTCCGCCGAAACGTCCGCCCCGCTGGTCGGCTGCCCCGCCGGTCACGGCCGCCGCTCCTTCGTGAAGACGGCCCTGGGCGCCGGGGCCGCGGGCGCGGTGCTGGCCGGGGGCGGCTTCGCCCTCAGCCAGGCGGACACCACCGAGGCTCGCGCCGCGGACACGGCGAATGCCGCGAAGGTCCCCTTCCACGGCACCCACCAGGCGGGCATCGTCACGCCCGCCCTGGCCGCGGCCACCTTCGTCTCCTTCAACGTCATCGCCGAGAGCCGCAAGGAACTCGCCGAGCTGCTGCGCACCATCACCGAGCGGGCCCGCTTCCTCACCTCCGGCGGCGCGCCCGAGGACCTGGGCGTGGGCGCCCCGCCCTCCGACAACGGCATCCTCGGCCCCGAGGTCCCCACCGACGCCCTCACCGTCACCGTCGGCGTCGGCGCCTCCCTGTTCGACGACCGCTACGGGCTCGCCAGGGCCAAGCCGAGCCGGCTCACCCCGATGCGTACGTTCCCCAACGACAACCTCCGGGCGGCCGAGTGCCACGGTGACCTGTCGCTGCAGATATGCTCCGCCAGCCAGGACACCGTGCTGCACGCGCTGCGCGACATCGCCCGGCACACCCGGGGCGCCATGCAGATCAAGTGGCGCATCGACGGCTTCCAGAACGCCCCGCGCCCCACCGGCGCCCAGCGCAATCTGCTCGGCTTCAAGGACGGCATAGCCAACCCCGACGTGGCCTCGGCCCGGGAGACGAACCGTCTGATCTGGGTGGGCGAGGGGCAGGGCGAGCCCGCGTGGGCGACCGGCGGCAGCTACCAGGTCATCCGGATCATCCGCATGCTCGTCGAGTTCTGGGACCGGGTCTCGCTGACCGAGCAGGAGAAGATGTTCGGCCGCCGAAAGGACACCGGCGCCCCGCTGGACGGCGCCCAGGAGACCGACATCCCCAACTACGCGAAGGACCCGCAGGGCACGGCGATCCCGCTCGACGCCCATATTCGCCGCGCCAACCCGCGCACCGCCAAGACGGACAACTCCCGCATTCTGCGCCGTGGTTACAACTACGACCGGGGCGTCGACAACGTCGGCAACCTCGACATGGGCCTGGTCTTCTGCTGCTACCAGCAGGACGTCCAGCGCCAGTTCGAGGCCACGCAGACCCGTCTGATCGACGAGCCTCTGGTCGACTACATCTCCCCGACCGGCGGCGGCTACTTCTTCGCTCTGCCCGGTGTGAAGGACACCTCGGACTGGCTGGGGCGCGGACTGCTGTCCGCCTGACGGCCTCCGCCGCGAAACGCCGTCCGGCGCCACCGGTACCGCCACCGCCGGCGGGCGCTCAACCGGCCGGCGGTGGCCGGGTGCCGGCACGGTCGCGCTGAACGTGCTCGGCGCGGACGGCCGTGTCGTCGACGATCGGACAGCCACCCGTGACAGCGCGGCACTGGGCATCTCCCTGCGCACCGGCTGCTTCTGCAACCCGGGCGCGGGCGAGGCGCCTTCGCACTGCCGCTGCAACGTCTGCGCGCCGCGGCCCGCAGTCGGCCAGGCTCCCTCGAGGACTATCTGGACGAGCTGCACCTGCCCTCGGCAGGCGCCGTCCGCGTCTCCCTGGGCCTTTCGTCACAGCCGAGGGACGTCGACACGTTCCTGCGTTTCGTCACGGATGCCTACCGCGACCGGGTGCCGGGCACGGCGGGGCTCACGGCACGCCAGGGCTGCTGAGGAGCGCGGGGCCCGATCAACTCGGCCGTACCAGCCGGGTCTCGTACGCGAACACCACCGCCTGCACCCGGTCCCTCAGCTCCAGCTTCACCAGGATGCGGCTCAGATGCGTCTTGACCGTCGCCTCCGCCAGATGCAGGACGTCGGCGATTTCCGCGTTGGACAGCCCGCGCCCCACCTGCGTCAGCACCTCCCGCTCCCGGGCGGTGATCCGGGTCAGCCGCTCGTCCTCCCGGGTGCCTGCTGCCTGGGCGGGGAGCCGGTGGGCGAAATTCTCCAGCAGACGGCGGGTGATCCGCGGTGCCACCACCGCGTCCCCCGCGGCCACACAGCGGATCGCAGCCAGCAGCTCCTCGGGTCGCGCGTTCTTCAGCAGGAAGCCCGACGCCCCGGCGCGCAGCCCCGCGAAGGCGTACTCGTCCAGGTCGAAGGTGGTCAGGATCAGCACCTTCGCCTCCGGGCACTGAGCCACGATGCGTTCCGTGGCCTCGATGCCGTCCGTGCCGGGCATCCGGACGTCCATCAGCACCACGTCGGGCCGCAACTCGCGGGCCAGGCGCACGGCCTGCGCGCCGTCCCCGGCCTCACCGACCGCCTCCATGTCGGACTGCGCCTCCAGCACCATGGTGAAGGCCATGCGCAGCAACGGCTCGTCGTCGACGAGAAGAACTCTGATCGTCATGCCTCACGCTTCGTTTCGGGTCAGCTCGAGGACGGCGCGGACGTGCCAGCCGCCGTCAGGCCGCGGCCCCGCCGCGAACGCGCCCCCGTACGCCGCGGCCCGCTCCCGCATCCCGTGCAGTCCCTGTCCGCTGGACGCGGGAGGAGCCTTCACCACGGGGCCGTCGTCGGTGACGGTCACCGTGATCCGCTGCGGGTCGCAGCGCACCTGGACATCGGCCCGGGTGCCCGGAGGGGTGTGCTTCAGGGTGTTGGTGAGCGCTTCCTGGACCAGGCGGTACACGGTCAGCTGCGCCGGTACGGGCACATCCGCCGGATCACCGGTGACATCCAGCCGCGTGGGCAGCCCCGCGGCACGCACCTGGTCGGCCAGCGGCTCCAGCTGGGCGATCTGGGGCATCGGATGGCGCAGCGCGTCCGGCTCGTCGGCCCGCAGCAGGCCCAGGAAGCGCCGCATGTCGGTGATCGCCTGACGTCCGGTCGTGGACACCTGCCGCATCGCCGCCGTCGCCCGCTGAGGGGAGTGCTCCTGTGCGAAGACCGCGCCGTCGGCGAGCGCCACCATCACGGACAGGTTGTGCGTGACGATGTCGTGCATCTCCCGGGCGATCCGTGAGCGCTCGTCGGCGACCGCGAGCTGTGCCTGCTGGTCCCGCTCCCGCTCCAGACGCACCGCACGCTCCTCGAGGAACGCCAGGTGGGCGCGTCTGCTGCGCATGTTCATACCGATCACCGTGGCCGCCACCACCATGGCGGACAGGGCCACGAAAGCCTCGACGGCACGGTCCTGGGGCGCCCAGCGCGCAGCCGCAAGGAGCGCACCGCCCTCCAGGACCCCGACGGCGAGCCAGGTGCGCCGCCGCGGCGCGTACGCCGCCACCGTGTACAGCGCGATGAGCAGGGAGAGGTCTCCCGGCATGCGCAGACCGACGCACCATTGGACGAACGCGACCGCTGACATGGCGAGGAACACCGTGAGCGGGGCCCGGCGCCGCCACACCAGCAGCAGGGCCATGAGGCCGGTGAAGACGACCACCGACCATCCGCGGCGCTGCAGATGACCGTGGGCCATCCCCGTCTGCGCCAGGAAGACGGCCGCCGCGAACAGTGCGTCGACGGCCGGCGGCGACAGCCGTGCGCGCAGACGCAGCCGGGCGCGCCCGGCGAGGGCGCGCCACGACTCGTCCCGCGGTCGCAGGGCCGCCGGTGGTGGTGCGTACGTCATCGACGCACCCGGCGGCCGGCCACGGCCGGGGCGGCACTCCGGCCCGGGAGCCGCATCAGGCGTCCCGTCGCTTGAGCGCCACCGCCGCCCCGGCCAGGGCCACCAGGGCATACAGGCAGAACATCGTGAACCCGGTCCATGGCGCCAGCGTATGCGGCTGCTGGTGGATGTGGATGAGGCCCTGCCCCGCCGTGCTCGGCAGGTACTTGTCGATCGCGTCGAACCACGAGGACGGCAGTGCCTCGGCGAGCACCGGAAGCACCAGCAGCACTCCGAAGACCGTGGCGATCCCGCCCGCGGTGTTGCGGATCAGCGCGCCGAACGCCACCCCGAGCAGGCCCACGACCGTGAGGTACAGACCCGCGCCCAGAACCGCGCGCAGCACGCCCGGTGCGCTCAGCGAGGTTCCCAGGTGATGGCCGGACAGCGCGGCCTGCCCCACCAGGAACGCCGTCAGCGAGGCGAGGGTCATCAGCGCCCACGCCACCGCCCCGAACACCAGGGCCTTGGCCCACAGCACGGGAAGACGGCGAGGCACCGCGGACAGGGACGCCCGGATCATTCCGGTCGCGTACTCGCCGGTGATCACGAGGACGCCCAGTACGCCCACCGCCAGCTGGGCCAGGTAGAACCCGCGCAGACTGACCAGTGTCGGATCGAAGTTCAGCCGCTCCTCGGGCGGGAGGTGGGACCACCGGTCGGCGGTGAAATAGCTGAACAGGAAACCGAGGCCGACCATCGCGACAACGGCCGCCAGCAGTGTGAACAGGGTGGACCGCAGTGAGCGCAGCTTGATCCACTCGGAGTGGATCACCCGCAGCTGGGTGACCTGGCCCCGCTCCGCCTCGGGAATCACGGTTGCCGTGGTCATGCTGCACGCCCTTCCCCGCCGGCGGTGACGAGCTGCGCCGCCGGTGCCTGGTACTCCACGGCGTCCCTGGTCAGCTCCATGAACGCCTCCTCCAATGACGCCTGCTGCGGCGTCAGTTCGGCCAGCGCCACACCGTGGTCGGCCGCGATCCGTCCGATGCGGTCACTGGTGAGCCCGGTGACCGAGAGCACGCCCGGCTCCTGCGACGCGATGGACACGTCCGGCCCGGCCAGCAGACCGCGCAGCTTCTCCGCCTCGTCGGTGCGCACGCGCACCACGTCCCCGGCGGCCTGCGCGATGAACTCCGTCACCGACGTGTCGGCGATCAGCCGGCCCCGGCCGATCACGATCAGGTGCTCGGCGGTGAGCGCCATCTCCGACATCAGATGGGAGGACACCAGGACCGTACGCCCCTCGGAGGCGAGTCCCTTCAGCAGGTTGCGGATCCACAGGATGCCCTCGGGGTCCAGGCCGTTGACCGGTTCGTCGAGGATCACGGTCGCCGGGTCGCCCAGCAGGGCGCTGGCGATGCCCAGCCGCTGCCCCATGCCCAGGGAGAAACCGCCGACCCGCTTCTTCGCCACGGCCCGCAGTCCGACCAGGTCGATCACCTCGTTCACCCTGCGGGCGGAGATCCCGTGGGTCGCTGCGAGTGCAAGCAGATGGTTGTGGGCGCTGCGCCCCGTGTGGATGGAGCGCGCCTCCAGCATGGCCCCCACCTCGTGCAGCGGCGCCCGGTGCTCGGCATAGCTCTTGCCGTTGACCACGGCCCGGCCGGAGGTGGGCGCGTCCAGACCGAGGAGCATCCGCATCGTCGTGGACTTGCCGGCTCCGTTCGGCCCGAGGAACCCGGTCACGCTGCCGGGGCGCACGGTGAAACTGAGATCCTCGACGGCGGTGCGCTCCCCGTAGCGTTTGGTGAGGGAATGGGCCTCGATCATGAAATGTCCTTGCAGTGAAGGGAACCGGAGTCGGTACGCGACCGGACGCGCCCCACGCTAGGGCCGGGCCCCGGCCGGATCGACAGCCCAGGGACCGACGTTGCGGGCGTTCGCCCTGCATCTGCGGTCTTAATGGGCGTACAACCGCTGATGTACACACGGCCGTGGGGTCGTGGTGACCGCGTCAGCTCCACGTGGTGGGAAGTGCCCGCGGATCGCGGGTCATGGTCGGTCGGCGCCAGAGGACGCGCCGGGCGGGGACGGCCGGACGCGGCCGGGGCAGGCGGTCGGGGAGCGTGCGCAGGAGGGGCTCGATCTGCGGCCCGGCGAGGACGGCCCCGGTGCGGTAGTGGGGGCCGTTGCCGAACTCCGGATGCGGACGGGGGCCGCGGACCATGCCGATGCGGTCGGGATCGGGGAAGACATCCGGGTCACGGTCGGTGGCCAGACGCGAGGGGCGCAGCCGGTTGTGGTCCGGCCGGCCGGCGAGGGCGAGCGAGCCCGGCGGCGGCCTGAAGTGCGGTGCGAGCCCTCTCAGGTCGCGCGAGATCCACTCCCGTACCGGGGGCGGCTCCGGGCCGGTCAGTGTGGCGGTCTCGTCGGTCATGCCCTCCACCCTCGTACGCCCACGACCGCCTGTCGCGTGGGATTGCTCCGGGCGGAGTGCGCGCCGTCCGGGGGCGCCGGGGTTGGCCGTGACGACCCGAGACCGACCTCGGGCATGCCCATCCGCACGCAACCGGCCCTCCACGCAACGGAGTTCGAACAGGCCGCCCGGCCGCAGCGGAGTCGGCTGCGGCCGGGCGGTCCATCACGCTCCGCTTTCCCTGAGCATGTCCTCACGCTCGACGATCTTCACGCGTTCACGGCCCTGCGGTTCGCCCAGCGCCCTCTCCGCGGCATCGAGGCGGTACCAGCCCTCCCAGGTGGTGAAGCGGATGTTCCGCTCGGCGAGGAAGGCGTCCACGGCTTCGGGCGCGGGGGACTCGGGAGTGTGCAGACGTCCGCTCGCGTGGTCGTCCAGCAGGTTCGCCACCGTCTCGTTGGCATCGCCCTTGGTGTGGCCGATCAGACCCACGGGACCGCGTCGGATCCAGCCCGTCACATACGTGGACTGCAGAGGGGCACCGCCCTCCTCGATGACCCGTCCGCCCCGGTCGGGCACCGTCCCCGACTCGAGGTCCCATGGCAGCTTGGGCAGCCGGTCGGACAGGTAACCCACGGCACGGTAGACCGCGGTGACGTCCCAGTCCCTGAACGTTCCGGTGCCCTTGACATTGCCGGTGCCGTCGAGGGCCGTGCGCTCGGTGCGCAGACCGACGACCCTGCCGTCCTCGCCGAGGATCTCGGCGGGTGACTCGAAGAAGTGCAGAAACAGTTTGTGCGGGCGCTCGCCGACATCCCGGATGGCCCAGTTCTCCAGGGTCTTGGCGACCATGTCCGCCTGCTTGTTGCTCCGCCGGGTCGCGATCGAGCCCTCGTCGTAGTCGATGTCCTCGGGGTCGACGACGACCTCGATGCTGGGGGAGTGGTCCAGCTCCCGCAGCTCCATCGGGCTGAACTTCGCCTGTGCCGGGCCGCGGCGGCCGAAGACATGGACCTCCAGGGCCTTGTTGGCCTTGAGCCCGTCGTGGACGTTCGGCGGAATCTCGGTGGGCAGGAGTTCGTCAGCCGTCTTGGCCAGGATGCGGGCCACGTCGAGCGCCACGTTGCCGACACCGAGGACGGCGACCTTCTGCGCCGTCAGCGGCCAGGTCCGCGGCACGTCCGGGTGCCCGTCGTACCAGGAGACGAAGTCCGCGGCGCCGTAGGACCCCTCGAGCCCGATGCCGGGTATGTCGAGGGCCCGGTCGGCCGTCGCACCCGTGGAGAAGATCACGGCGTCGTAGAAGGTGCGCAGATCGTCCAGGCTGATGTCGGCGGGGTAGTCGACGTTGCCGAACAGACGGATCTGCGGCTTGTCGAGCACCTGGTGCAGGGCCGTGACGATGCCCTTGATCCGTGGGTGATCCGGAGCGACGCCGTAACGGATGAGACCGAACGGAGCGGGCATCCGCTCGAAGAGGTCGATGGACACACCGGGCTCGGCGGCCACTTCGGACTTCAGCAGCGCGTCGGCGGCGTAGATTCCGGCGGGGCCGGCTCCGACAATGGCTACCCGCAGGGGGCGGGGCATGATCAGGTTCCCTTCGAGCGGTGACGGGCTCGAAGGGAACCCTAAACTAAGGCATGCCTTACCTGGTACGCGGGTCCGTTCTATGACCTCATAAGAGTGCTTTATGGCCTGGCTGCTCTGGGGAGTTCGTCGCCCTCCTCCGGCTCCGGGCTGAGCAGCAGCATCGTGACGTCGTCGCGAATGGTGCCACAGTGGTCCACGAGGTCCGCCCACACCTGCTCGGTCGTGACGGCGGGATCCCCGTCGGCGAGCGCCGGGAGCCGGTCGACGAGGGGATAGAACGCGCCGGTGGCGTCCCTGGCCTCCCAGATGCCGTCCGAGGCCATGAACAGCCGGTCGCCGCGGCGGAGCGGACAGACGACCTCGTCGTACATGCCTGACTGGGACAGGCCCAGCCCCAAGGGAGTACCAGGTGTGACCTGGACCTCGGTGGCCTTTCCGTCGTGCAGCAGCAGGGGCGGCGGACTGCCGCAGGCGATGATGCGCACCGTACGGGCGTCGGAGGTGAACTCGAGCAGCACCGCGGTGGCGAACAGTTCGGCCTGGTGCGGGTCCCCCGCGTCCACCAGGAGTCTGCGGTCGAGGCGGGCCGCGACCGACCGCAGGTTCGGCTGGTCGAGCACGGCCTCCCGGAAGGCGCCGAGGAGGGAGGCCACGGTCGACACGGCCGACAGTCCGTGGCCCTGTACGTCGCCCATGACCGCCCGCACACCGGAGGGACCCTCGCGCACGTCGAAGAAGTCGCCGCCGACCAGCGTCCCGCGCTCGGCGGCCTCGTACAGACCGGTGCAGCGCACCGGCCCGACCTTCTTCGGCAGCGGGGGGACGACGGCGTGCTGTGCGGCGTGCGCGGCGGTGCGTTCGAGGTCCAGCTGGGCGTCCCGGCGGCTGCGGACGTACGACACGAACACGCTCAGCGCCGCGACGAAGGTGATGGTGAGCAGGTCGGTGTTGCCGGGATGGTCCAGGTGGAAGGCCCTGGCGTGCTGGGCGGCGATCACCAGGACGCCGAGAAGCGCGGTCGCCGCGGGGCCGTAGGACAGCACGGCCAGCGGGGGGATGGCGCCGAGCAGGAAGCCGATGTCGAGCGGGTGAGGACTCGCCAGGGTGGCGACGCAGATGGCCACCAGCAGTAGGACGGGCAGGATCCGCACCCATCGCGGGGGTGGCGCGCCGCGCAGCCAGCTCCGGTCGTCCCCGTCACGGCGCGCCAGTACGGCAGGCATGCTTCCCACACCCCCACGCTCCTACGCAAACCCGCCGCCCGCACGTCGGCGGCGCTCCCCGTGAGCGCGGCGTATGCGCTGGTGAGGTGTGGGGGAGAGGGCGGTCGGAACGGCGACGAGCATCCACCGGCGCACGCGAGCCGGGCATCACCCACCGGCCGATCGAGGAGACGCTCCCCGACCACTGCGAGGCGTGGTGACGGGAGCGAGGAGCCGACTGCTCTCCGTCCGGCCCGAGGGCCAGGGCGCCGAGCGTCTGCCCATCGCCTACGCAGGCCGTACCGCGCCGTGGACGGCCGCCTTCCCGGCGTAGAAGATCGACTCCTCGCGGATGAACGCCCCCGGGCCGGGCGCGTGGATCATCATGCCGTTGCCGGTACAGACACCGACGTGGCTGGCGGTGTCGTGGAAGAAGACCAGGTCCCCGGGCTGGATGTCGGTCAGCGGGATCGCGGCTCCCACGGTCATCTGATCCTGCGCGGTGCGCGGCAGTACGACTCCCGCGGCTTTCCAGGCGGCCTGGACGAGCGCCGGGGCGTCGTACGAGTCCGGTCCGGTCGCACCCCAGAGG
The DNA here is from genome assembly GCF_026168105.1 of Streptomyces hygroscopicus. GTDB lineage: Bacteria > Actinomycetota > Actinomycetes > Streptomycetales > Streptomycetaceae > Streptomyces > Streptomyces hygroscopicus_D. The sequence goes on along the minus strand of NZ_LBMW01000001.1, from coordinate 393,179 downwards.
CACGGCCTGCCGATCTGCGCACGGACGAAGGCGAGTGCCTTCGTGGCCTTCCTGTCGTAGCCCGAGTCCGGTGCTCCGCCTACGGCGGTGAAAGCGTCGGTGCCGACGCCAGCGTCGGCGCCGACCAGGGCTTGGCCCCTGACGAGAGCGTCGGCGCCGACCAAAGACTGGGTGCCGAGGAGTGCGTCGGTGCCGGTGAAGGGCTGGGTGCCGAGGAGTGCGTCGGTGCCGGTGAAGGGCTGGGTGCCGAGGAGTGCGTCGGTGCCGGTGAAGGGCTGGGTGCTGACGGAGATATCGGGTCCTGCGAACGGTTGGGCGGTGACGGGGGTATGGGCGCCGGTGAAGGGCTGGGTGCTGACGGGGGTATCGGGTCCGGCGAAGGGCTGGGTGTCGAGGAGTCCTTCGCCGGTGAAGGGCTGGGCGACGACGGGGGCACCGGGTCCGGCGAAGGAGTGGGTGCCGGGTGCCGCGTCAGCGCCGATGTAGAGGTCGGCGGCGGCGAAGGCCTCACGCCCGGCGAACGCGTCGGCGGTGAGGGCAGCAGGCGCGGTGGTGAGGGCATCTGCGGGATCGGGCGCAGGCGAGGCTGCGACCGAAGCTGCGGGGAGGGCGGGAGCCGGCGGAAGCATGGGAGCGCCGACTGCGGAAAGCGCGTCCGGCCGGTCCGTGCCGAGGGTGGCCGTGCCCCATGTGTCTCCGGCCGGCCGGGACTCGATCGCCGCGCGCGACGTGTGGTGCTGTACCGCCTGCCTGGACAACAGCTCACGGGCCGCGGCGAGCTTCCGCTGTTCCTCCTCCTTGGACCGGTTCACTGTGGCCTGCCGCGGCTCGGCCGCCGGGCCCGGCAGGGCCAGGGGGCCCTCCTGCCGTGGCTCCGGCGCGGCAGGCAGGGCGGCGACGGGGCGGGCCGTCAGTTCGGCGACGGGCCCGGCGCTCGCCCCGGTGGACGGTCCGGCGGTCAGTTCCAGCAGGGGTCGGCCGGTGGTTCCCCGCTCTCGGCCCGGCAGGTCGCCTCCCGGCCGCCTCGCCGGGCCCGTCGGCCGGACCCCGGCCGGACCGCCGGGCATTCTGTCGGTGGGAAGCACGGCCGGAACGGTCGGACCAAGCGTCGTACGTGCCGCGTCGAACCACTGCCTGACGACGTTCTCGAGAGCGGGGTCGACGCGTCTGCGCTGCGAGGCGAACACGGGGTTGACGCGCTTACGGGTCCCTGTCGTCATCGCGCGGGTCGCGTTGTAGTTCCCAGTGGCGGTCTCGGCCTGGTCGTAGAGGCTGTGGATCCGCTGCTGGACCTCGTCGCGGCTCGGGCCGTCCGGCGCCATGGGGCCGTACTCCTTCCGTGCTCCGCCTACCGAGTTGGCTGACGGGTTCGGGCGGTACGGAAGGCGTGCCCTACGGTCCTTGCCTTGTCGGGCGGTTGGACCGATTCACCCCGGTTTCGGTTGGGTCCCCGGCTCCGGCTGCGATTGCGGCGCGCCGGACTCGGCGGAGGCCGCGCGACCCGGCGGGGTTCGCCGGAGGGAGTCATGCGGCCTGCCCGCCAACTTAACCAATTTGTGTGCCTCGCGTGAAGGTTGGGATGCGGAATGTCCGATACGTAAGTGTGACCTTCGACTTGGCGTTCCTCGGTGGCGGCGAGTTCGCCTTGGTGTTTCTAGGCGGCGGCGAGTTCGCCCGACGTGGTGACGTCCGGTCGTCGCTCGGGCACCGCGGCCCGGATGCGCTCGATCAGCGCCGGGAGGAACAGCGAACTCGCCGTCGCCGCTGCCGCGCTGGACAGGGCGATGCCCCAGGCGACGGGGCCGAGGGGCGTGCAGCCGAAGAACTGGCTGAGAACCGGCGTCTGGACGACGGCCGCGAGCGCGGCCAGGGATCCCAGGGACGAGCCGACGATCGCTCCGCTGCGGCCCCCGGCCAACAGGGTCTGGCCGAGTTGCGAGCCCACGAGCGCGACCAGGGCGACGGTGCGGGCACGGGCGGCGCGGCCGGTCAACCGGGCGGCGAGCCAGCCGGCCGTGGCGCCGAGGGCGGTGGCGACCGCACGGCACACGGTCTCCTCGGTCAGAGCCGCACCCAGCGAGGCCTCCGGCCCCTCGTGGACCATGCGCTCGGTGGCCTCCGGATGGGGCGGACGCAGAGCCACGGCCATCGCCGGGGCGAGGTCGGTGAACAGGTTGACCAGTAGCAGTTGACGGGCCGTCAGCGGCGAGGTGCCGGTCGTGGCGGCGCCGAGGAGAGTGAAGGCGATCTCGCCCAGGTTTCCCCCGACGAGGATCGCCAGGGCCTGCCGCACGGAGGCCCACATGGCGCGGCCCTCCACGAGCGCGGCGAGCACCGTCTCCAGCCGGTCGTCCGTGACGACGAGGTCGGCCGCGGCGCGCGCCGCCGGTGTGGCCCGCGTACCGAACGCGATGCCGATGTCCGCGAGCCGGATCGCCGGAGCGTCGTTGGCGCCGTCGCCCGTCATCGCGACCGTACGCCCGATGCGTTGGAACGCCTGCACGACGCGCACCTTGTGCACGGGCGTGCTGCGCGCGACGACGCCGACGTCCGGCAGCAGGGCGTCGAGCCGGTGGTCGTCCAGGGCGTCGAGTTCGGAGCCCGTCACCACCCGTCGGCCGTCCAGGACGCCCAGTTCGGCCGCCGTCTTGCCGGCGGTGCCCGGGTGATCCCCGGTGATCATCACGATGTGCACTCCGGCGTCCGCGAGTTGGCGCAGGGCTTCGGCGGCGGTACCGCGCACGGTGTCGGCGAACGCGAGGAAACCGAGGAAGTCGAGCCCTCGGACGGAGTCGTCCGTCAACTCCCCACCCCAGTTCCGGAGTTCGGCGACCGCGAGAATGCGGTGACCTTCCGCTGCCAGCTTCTCCCCGGAGGCGAGGACGTCCGCGCGGCCCCGCTCGTCCAGCGGTCCGCCCTCGAGGGTCGCACAGCGCCCGACGACCTCCTCCGGCGCTCCCTTCACCGACAGGATCCGGGTCCCCTCGGACTCGTCGAGGGCGGCGTGGAAGCCCCGGCTCGGCTCGAACGGCAGGCTGGAGACGCGGCGCCAGCCCGGCGCGCCCGTGCTGCGGCGCACGCCCGCCTCCTCGGCACCGGCGGTGACCGCCTTGTCCGTGGCGTGTTCCAGTCCGTTGCCCCCGTGCGGACGGGGCGTCGCCCGCAACGCGGCGGCGAGCACGGCGCGTTGGTGGTCGCCGAGCGCCCCGAGGGGCCGGCTCTCGCCGTCGGCCGCCACGGCGACGAGGGAGATGCGGCCATGGGTGAGGGTTCCGGTCTTGTCGAAGCACAGGACGTCGGTGCGTCCGGCCGCCTCGATGGTACGGGGGTCCCTGACCAGCGCGCCCCGCGCGGATAGCCTTCTGGCGGCGGCGAGTTGGGCCGCCGAGACCAGGAACGGCAGCCCTTCGGGAACGCTGGCCACCGCCAGCCCCACCCCCGCGCCCACGGTGTCCCGGACCGGGCGCCCGCGCAGCGTTCCGGCCGCCATCACCGCCGCGGCCGAACCGAGGGCCACCGGCAGGGTGCCGCGGGTGATCCGGGCCAGCCTCCGCTCCACGCCCACGGCGGGAGCCGCGCCCCGGCCGACCGCCGCGGCTCGGCTCGCCTCGGTCGCGGTGCCGGTCGCGACCACGACCGCGCGGCCGCGACCGGCGGCGACGGTGGTGCCCTCGTAGACCATGGAGGTACGGTCCCCGAGGTCCGACGCCAGCACCGGTGCGACGTCCTTGACCACCGGGAGCGACTCGCCCGTCAATGCCGACTCGTCCACCTCCAGGTGCTGCGCCTCCAGCAGTCGTGCGTCGGCCGGTACGACGTCACCGGCGCTCAGAACCACCACGTCGCCCACGACCAGGTGCTGGGCGGGGGCGGTGGTCTCGTCGCCGTCCCGCAGCATCCTGGCCATGACGGCCGACTCACGACGCAGCCGAGCCACCGCCCGGTCGGTCCGGTAGCGCTGGAAGCCGCCGACGAACCCGGACAGCGCGGTGACCGCGACGATGACGACTGCGTCCAGGACGGCGCCCACCGACGCGGACATGGCGGCCCCGGCGCCGAGGACGGGCGTGAGGGGGTTGACCATCTCGGCCAGGTAGGCGCGGCCGAGCGACGACGCGGGGGCCCGCCCGCCCTGGGCGGTGGCGCGCGCCCGCGCCTCCTCGACGGTCAGCCCGGTCTCCCTGGTTCCGCTTCGGGCGAGCACGGTGCCCGGGTCCATTGCGTGCCAGGGCTGCCGGGAGGCGCCGGTGACCGGCACGGGGCGCCGCAGCAGCCGTACCGCCGACCAGACTCCCACGGCGGTGCCGAGGGCGGCTGCCGCGTTGAACGCCGTCACACCGCGGGCCGCGGGCCGCCGGGTCCGCCCGGCCAGCGTCGCCGTCGCGCCGACGGCGGCGGACGCCTGAGCGAGCCGCACCCCCCACCGTGCGGCCTCCCGGGCGGTGCGGCATGCGCGTACGACGACGACTGCCGCCGCGGGATCGGAGCCCATGTACAGATGCGCGCCCCACGGGGGAGTTCCCTCCGGGCCCGTGAGCCCCACTCCGACGTCGGCCGCTGCGAGCGCGGACCGGTCCCGTGAGATCAGCAGCACGCCGTCGCCGTCCCGCTGGAGGTCCCGTACGGAATCGAGCGTCCGTTCATCCGGCGGGCGCACGGCGTCGGCCTCGCGTACGGACGGGTCGGCGGTGTGGGTGCCCGCGGTCACGACGGTCAGCCCGGCCGCGTGGGCGGCGGGGACGAAGGCATCGGCGGCGTCGTGCATCTGCGGCACCACGCTGACCACGGCGACCAGTTGCTCACCGCGCGCCAGCCCGAGCACGAGCCGGGCGCCCTCGCGCTGCAGTCGTTCCCGGGCGCGGGTCCCGGTGCGCCCCCGCAGCGACAGGCGCTCGAGGGGCCCCAGCACCCATTCGCCCTCCCTGGACGGCCTTTCGGGCGCGGAACCTTCGAAGAGCCGGTGGGCCCGTGCGGCGAGTTCGCCCGCTGGCGCGTCGCCGTCGAGGGCGATGAGATCCGCAAGGAGATGGGAGCCTGTGGCGAGGGCGTCCGTGTCGAGGAGGACGGTGCTTATACGGTCCAGCCTGCGCAGCGCGTTGGAGTCCGCCACGAGCACGCGCCTGCGTGCCAGCCCCCGGCCGAGGACACAGGCGAAGCCCTCGCGGGCCAGCAGCGGAGCCTTGGGCACTGCGGCGAGTGCCCCGCCGGCGGCCCTGCGGGGGCTGCGGGTGACGAGGAGCGAGCCGGCGAAGCACGCCGCCGCCACGAGGAGCGCCTGATCGGCGTAGCGTTCGACCGGCCCATGCCTCAGCGGCGTCTCGCGAGGCTGCGCCGAGGGCGCCGCGCGGTGCGAGGCGGCCGTGGCGGTGTCGGCGAGGCGCGGCTCGGCCGCGGCCCAGGCGGAGCGCTCCGCATTCGCCTCCAGCACCCGCAGTGCGTGGCGGACACTGTCCACGCCGACCCCGAGGAGCCCGCCGGAGCCCGCCTGTCCGGCCGCCGCCAGCCCGGCGATCAGCGTGCCGGCGTTCTCTGCGCCGACCGCCCACTCCACCAAGGCCCGCAGCCGGGGGTGGGAGTCGACGATCGGCACGAGCGCCGCCACCGCGGAGGGGAGAGGGGTGTGACGCGTCAGTCCGGCCACGGCGGCCACGGGTGCGGCTGCCATGTGCGCGGCCATCGAGAGAGCTGCCCGCTGGACCCGTCCGCCCGAGAGGGGATGGTCGGGCAGCGGTTGCTCGATGCCGTGCGCCTCCTCCACCGTCTCGACCGCCTCGATCAGGGCGTCGACGATGTCCTGCGCGTCGGAGGGGCCCTCGGTGGCGACTACGGCGTGACCGAGGACGGTGTTCACGACGGCCCAGGCCACCCCCGGAACGTCGGCGAGCCGCCGCTCCACGTCCTCGACGAGCTTGGCCGCCGCGGCATGGGCCAGGCCGCCCTCGCCGAGGCCCCGCACGGCTATGTGCGCGCGCCCGTCGAAGTGCCGTATGCGTCGACGCGTGTCGTCCCGCAGCACGGCGGCGGCGCACGACACGACCGCCCCGAGCAGCTCGCGTCCCGGCAGTGCCACAGCGCATCACCCGCTCCCGGCCGCACTCAGCTCCGGGTGCACGAGTAGCCAGAAATCCCTATTTCAACCTGAACACCAGGAGTGCTGGATTTCCCCAGGGGTCACAAGGCGCACGCCGGGCGAAGCGCGCAAGAATTGAAGTGGCACACCACACCCACTCCGTGGAAGGAGGCCAGGGGGATGGTCAAGACAACGGAGACCGCACCGCGGCGGGAAGAGTCCCGACAGCACCCCATGGAGATCCACGCGCACGAAGGCGCGGGCATGCACCTGCACACCCGCACGGTGCACCCGGCGTTGAGGATTCCGTACCTCACCAGGGAAGACGTGACAAGCACAGCCAAAGCGGCGACATCACGGATGCCCGGCATGCCGTCGGCCAAGGACCTCGTTTTCTACGGAGGCCTTGGTGCGATGGCGGCAGCGGGAGCTCTTGAATGGCCGGTGGCCCTGGCCGTCGGCGGAGCCACCTGGCTGTTGCGCGGTGGCAGATCCGGCGAGGGAGGCGCCCGGGCGTCGGCCGGGCACAACGGTGAGGCCCGCGGGCCGGCCAAGAAGAGCGGCTGACGCCGGGCTCAACGGCGCCCGGCGGCGATGATGCTGCCGGGCGGCCGCGCATAAGGCGCTCGGAGCGACGGCCACGCGTCAGGCGGCGGCCGGTGCTGCGGTCGTGCGCAGACGGCGCGCGTACGCGGTCCACAGCTCCCACAGGACGCGCATGATGATCGCTTCGGCGAGTGCGGCGCCGATCTTCGTCGCGACGGTTACGAGAATTCCGCCCATGTCGGCTGACTTCCTCTGCTCGGGTACGGGTGTCTCATATCCGACAATGCGGCACTTTCTTCCGGAATGGGTGCCTTGTGGAAGTATTTCTGTTGTCGCTCCGGTGAACAATAGGCAAAGTCGACCGGCGTGAGGAGCCCGGCCCCGAGCAGCCGCACGGCGCGCCAGGGCACGTACGGCCTCAGCCGTCACCGGCCGTCGGCTTCGGTGACGATCCTGTCGATGATCGCATCCTGACCGCCGGAGCGATGACGAAGCTAGGGGGCGGGCGAGCCCGGCCCCCTTTGCGACGGTCACGCGAGAGCGGAAGCGGCCCCCGCCTTACGGCCTCAGGATGAGCTTGCCGCGCGGGTGACCGCTCTCGCTCTCCCGTTGGGCCTCGGCGGCGTCGGCGAGCGGGAAGCTCCGGGCGATACGTACGTCCAGACGTCCGGCCGCCGCCAGGCGTGCGTGTTCGGCGAGAGCCGTCACGGAGCGCGGGCCGCCGCTGGAGAAGGTGATGCCGAGGTCGGCGGCCTCCGGGTCCGCGATGGTGACGATGCGGTCGGTGGTGCCGCCGCGCAGTTCCGTCGAGACGCGCAGGGCGCCGTGTCCGGCGGCGTCGTAGACGGCGTCGATGCCGCCGGGGGCGACGGCGCGCACCCGGTCGGCAAGGCCGTCCCCGTAGGCGACGGGGATCGCGCCGAGGGAGCGCAGATAGTCGTGGTTGGCGGGTGAGGCGGTCCCGATGACGGTGGCGCCGCGGGCCACGGCGAGCTGGACCCCGACGGCGCCGACCACACCGGCGGCCCCGTGCAGCAGCAGGGTCTCGCCCTCGGTCAGGCCAAGGAGGTCGAGCACGCGGGCCGAGGTCTCCGTGGCCACGGGCAACGCGGCAGCCGACTCCCAGCCCAGGCCGGCGGGCTTGGGGGCGACATCGGTGGCCAGGGCGTACGGGGCATACGCGCCCGTGTCGGTCCAGCCCAGCACCTCGTCACCCACCGAGACACCGGTGACCCCCTCGCCGACCTCGTCGACGATGCCGGCCGCCTCGAGGCCGGGGACCGCCGGAAAGGCCGGAGCCATGAACGGCATCCAGCCGTGACGGATCTTGTGGTCGAGGGGATTGACGGCCGCGGCCACGACCTTCAGACGCACCTGGCCGGGCCCCGCGTGGGGCTCCTCGATCTCCTTCAGGTGGAGCACCTCGGGACCGCCGTACTCCTCGTACACGATCGCCTTCATGTCATTCGCTCCCAGTCGTGTGAATACACCGCCGAGGCGGCTCGTGGACAACACCTCCATGCTCGTGCGGGACACCTCCGCTCCCGCTGTCCTTTCGGACGGTTCGGCCTGGCCGAAAGGACAGCCGGAGCGCAGGTCCGGCTGGTTAGGCTGGCAGCCATGGACCTCACGGCCGCAGTCGATGTGATCCGGGCGCCCCTGGGCGAGATCCTCCCGCGCCTGTCCGCCGCTCTCGCCGTGGCGATCCCGCACCGGGCGGTGGCCGAGCTGTCCAGCAACTGCGCGTACGCGCCGTTCAAGACCCATGGCGAGCCTCCGGGCGGGCCCGGCTCCGCCATCACCACCGCCGAGGTCGCCGCCCTCGCCCCGCTGACGCCCGCGCGTGGAAGCAGGCAGGGACGGGCCAGGATGGCCGGCGTCGAGGTGCCGGTCCTCGTGCTGTCCACCGACCTCACCGAGCGGGGGGCGATTCTTGTCCTCGTACGCACCGAGGACGCTCCGGTACCCGCCGAGCACCTGGCGGCGGCACATGCGCTGTGGGACCTGGTGACCGCGCACCGGGAACGGCTGGCGGCCGAGGCGGTACCAGGGGCACTCGCCCGGTCACGGGCGGCGGCCGCGGCCCGCGCCGCCACCCTGGCCGAACTCGGCGACGCCCACGGCTCCTCGCTCACCGCCCTGCTGGGCGTCCTGCGGGACCGGACCCTGGACGACACGGCCGCCCGGGCCCGCGCGGTGGACCTGGCCGTTTCCGCCCTGGTCGAGCTGCGCTCCGAGGCCGAGCGCGACCAGGCGCTGGTCGAGGAACGCGCCGACGACGCCTTCATCCGTCTCGCCGACTCGCTCCAGCAGGCGGTGCGCGCCCGCGGTGTACGGCTGGACCTCGGCACGCCCGGCGCGGAGGAGGGGGCGGACCGGCTGCTGCCCGCCGACGTCGCCAACACGGCACGTGCCGTCGTGCGTGCGGTGGTGTACGCGGCGCTGGACGACCAGGGGCAGGGCGGGGAGGTGCGCCGGCTCCACATCGGCTGGAAGGTCGGCGCGGGCGAGCTGCGGGCCACCGTACGGGACGACGGACCCGGGACCCTGTCCCGGGGCGACCTCGACGCGCGCCGGGTGGGTGAGCGGCTGGCGGCCCTCGGCGGACGGCTCGAGGTCGACGCGTTGCCGGGCTGGGGTACGACGGTGACGATCGAGGTCCCGCTCGGGCCGCCCGGGACACCGCGCAAGGATCCGCTGACCGTGCTGCGGGCGCGGGAACTGGAGGTGCTGGAGCATCTGGCGCGAGGACGGCGCAACCGGGACATCGCGCGGGAGCTGCACATCAGCGAGTCGACCGTGAAGTTCCATGTGGCGAACATCCTGGAGAAGCTGGGCGTCGGCTCCCGCGGTGAGGCGGCCGCACTCGCCCATGAGTGGGGGGCGACCGCCTCCTGACGTCGAGCACGCTCCGGCCGACGTCGAGCGTGCTCTGCAGGGGGCTTCCCCGACGCATACGACGGCGGCGTACCCCGGATCGGCCGTACGCGGAGTGGCCTATGCCCGGACCGGCCGTGGAGGCAGCTGCGTACCCCGGGACGGGCCGCGCGCGGAGTGGCCTATGCCCGGACCGGCCGTACGGCGGCCGGTCCCATGCGCTCCCCGCGCAGCACCCGCATGTGCAGCGCGGCCCATGCGCGGTAAGGCCGCCAGGCCTCCGCGGTGCACCTCCTGTTGCGGCTGACCAGAACTCAGGAGGTCACCAGGTCCCGGTGACCTCCGCGGCTGCACCCTGGACCTGATACCTGACAGAATCCGTCAGGTTTTCTGCGCGGGGAGGCGAGTCGACGGCCGGGCGGGTACGGCTCGCCGCGGCCGGCCGGCCGGCCGGCCGGGCACCGAGGCGCCGCCGACACTCATGGCTCGGTCCACGACGTCGACGGCCTCCGAGGCGGCATTCGACGAGGACTCGGCGGGACCGCCGGAGTGGCGGCCCCACCAAGGGAGTTGACGCGCGACGCCCGGGTCCGGGTCAGCGGTTGGGCAGTGCCCGGGTGTGCTCGATGCGTACGGCGTCCAGATCCTGCGGGTTCAGGCCGAGCAGCCGCAGGATCGTCGGGGCGATCTGCGTGGTCTCCACCGGGCCGCTGACGCGAGTGCCGTGCGGGGCGGCGCCACCGGAGACGACGAGCGGGACGTCGAGGTCGTCGGCGTGGGCGCCGCCGTGCTCGGCGATCTTGCCCTTGCCACCGGTGTAGACGACGCCGTACCGCGCGATGCCGAAGAGGTCGGGCACGCGCGGGTCCCCCGGCCGGACGTGGAAGTAGCGGGCGGCGTCCGCACCGGCGTACAGGGTCTTCAGACCGCTCGCGGTGAACGGCTTGGCGCTGCCGTCGATGCCGTTGCCGGTACCGGACTGGGCGAGCAGATACGCCTTGGCGAAATCGGTTGCCGCCTTGGAACGGTCCGTGAGCCAGATGAGCATGCCGTCGTCGTTCACGGAATGCGCGACCAGCTTCCCCGCGCCCGGATGGGCGGCCTTCCAGGCGGCGTCGAGACCGTCGATGAGCGCGCCGTCGTCGATCCGGGTCAGCGCCTTGGGGTCGGTCGGGGACTGCCCGTGCTTGGCCGAGAGGATGACCGTGGTGGTGCCGTCGAGGTGCTGCTTGCGGAGTTCGGCGGCGAGCGCCCCGACCTCCTTGTCGACGAACGCGAGGTTCTTCTCCAGCAGCGGGCCGGGGACGCCCTTCGCCCGGTAACCGCCCGTCAGACCGTCGGAGGTGGGGAGCTTCTGGGCGGTGGAGACGGACTGGAAGTTCATGCCGAAGACCGCCGGGGTCCCGACCTTGTCCGTACGGCTGTGGTCGTAGCCGTCGATCTCGTTGAGAACGGCCTGCACCTTGTAGCCGTCGTACTGCTCGGTTGCCGCGTTGTCCTTCGTCCAGTCGGCGCCCGCCTTGTAGCCGATCGCGTCACTGTTGATCTCGGGGGCGAACAGGTCCTGGATGCCGTTGCCGGACGGCCCGTTGAGGATGTCGTACGCGATGTGCTTGTCGGACCACGCGGTCCGCAGCCCGGCCTTGCGGGCCACGTTGAAGACCGTGTTCACCTTCAGGTACGAGTACGGATAGACCGGGTTGCAGGTCTTCGGGTCGACCGGCAGCTTCGACGGGTCGATCAGGCTGCGGGCGTTGCCGGTCATCTTCAGGATGCTGCCGGGCAGGCCGGTCAGTCCCTGACCGGCGTCGAGGGACTGCTTGTTGCGGTCGAGGTCCTCGGTGAGGTCGACCTCCACACCGGGCCGGACGCCCGTGCAGTGGGTCGTGCCGGCCGGGAGGAGGGCATGGTTGTAGGTGTCGTCGTAGTAGACACCCGTGGTGCCCGGGTCGCCCCCGGTGACCTGGCCGACCATGCCGGGGAACGAGTCCGACGGAACGGTGGTTCTGGCGTGCGTGTACTCCACGCCGCCGGCGGCGAGCCGGGCGAGCGCCGATCCGGGATGACGGGCGACGTACCAGGCCAGATCGGACTGGTGCAGGCCGTCGACCGACAGCAGCAGGACATGCCGGGCGGAGGCGCGTGGGTGCGGGGCGGGGGCGTGCGCCGAGGCGGGCGCGATGGCCGTCGCGGTGAGGCCGCCCACGGCGGCGAGGGCGGCCGCCACCGCGACCACGGGACGGGCAGGACGACTGAACAAAGGGTTCTCCCTGAGCTGTACGGAGCATGGGGGATGCCTGCGATCCATGCACCGACATAGGAAAAGGACAACGTGTACGGGAGGGGACTTCCGTACCGTGTCATCTCAAAGAAACAGATCAGTACGTGCAAAGAAGACAGAGCCGGGACCGGGCCGAAGCCGAACGGCGCGTCGGCGTACGAGGCGACGGGGGCCGGCGTACGCGGCGAGGAGGGCGGCGTAAGCGGCGATCAGGGGCCGGTGGACACCACGAAGTCGTTCTCGGCTTCCGTCCGGGTCAACCTCGGTGACAGGAATACCAGTTGCACGCGGCGGTGGACCGTCACGGGCGCTGGGCCGCCTGCAGACCACCTCAACTGTCTTCGGCGCCCGGACGGTGGCGGAACCCGTCGGCGTGGATGACCCGTTCGTGATGGCGGCCGCGGTGGACGCTGGTGGTGCGACGGAGGGCGATGAGGGCCGCGTCGTCGTCCAGGCGTCCACCGGTGTGGGCGAGGAGGTCTCGCCGGATGTGCTGCAGGAGCGCCTCGGGGCCGACCTCCGTCCAATGGGCGACGCGTTCCGTGAGCGGGTAGAAGCGGCCCCCGGAGTTCCGCGCCTCGATGACGCCATCGGTGTACAGCAGGAGGGTGTCGCCGGGCTCGAAGGAGAACACGTCCAGGGTGTAGGCGTCCGGCTCCGTCGCGCCGATCCCCATGGGGGGAGCGGGGTGCAGGCTTGGGATGGTGACCACGTGACCGGCGCTGAGCAGCAGCGGCGGGGGGTGCCCGCAGCTGGTCATACGAGTGATCGGGTCGTGGTCCGGAATCTCCACCAGCAAGGAGGTGGCGAAGCGTTCGCCCGCCTCCTCGGGCGGTTCGAAGTCGGCCAGATAGCGGGCCACGCTCTGCTCCAGGGTGGCGGCGAGCTCCGGCAGGTTTGCCTGCCGGTGAGAGGCCTCGCGGAAGGCGCCGAGCAACAGGGCCGCCTCGCCGATGGCGGACAGCCCCTTGCCGCGTACGTCGCCGATCATGACGCGCACCGCGTTCTCGGTACGGGTGGCCGCGTACAGATCGCCGCCGATCTGGGCTTCGTCCTCGGCGGCCAGGTACATACAGGCGACCTTCAGGGGGCCGATCGCTTCCGGCAGCGGCCACAGCAGGACGTGCTGAGCGGCCTCGGCCACCGACCGCACCTGGGCCAGCTGCTCACGGTGCCGGTCGCGGAGGGCGGAGTAGATGACGATCACCACCGACAGCACGGTGATGGTGATGATCTGCACGACGTGGTTCGTGGTGGTCAGCCCGCCGTGGAACACGGCGATGAAGATCTGGGCCGCCACCGCCAGTGCACCCACGAAGGCGGTCGTCCTGGGGCCGGCGAACGATGCGGTGAGCGCGGGCGCGATGACAAGTGCGGGTCCCAGATGGATGCTCGTCGGCGAGTGGATGTCCACCAGGGTGATCGCGATGATGAAGACGACCGGCAGCAACAGCAGCGCATGACTCGATTGCCACGGCTGCTGCAGACGGGCAAGGCTTTGCCGCGACCTCATGCCTTCCACCCTGCCTCGCTCGGGTGCGCTCGGCCACCGCATGCCCGCGGGAGGCGATCCGGCGGGGACTCGGTCTCTCCTGCCGCGCGCCCCGGAGGCCGCACCTGTAAGGGGCCGCTCCTGTAAACGGGTGCTCCTCATCTGTAAACGGCTGCTCCTTGGGTACCCGCCGCACTGTGCCGAGATCCACGCGGCGCCTTCCCGGTGCCGCCGCAGTCGATCAGCGAGAAGGAGTCGCAGATGAGCACGGTCAAGGAAGCGGTGGAAGTCGAGGTCCCGATCCACACCGCCTACAACCAGTGGACGCAGTTCGAGGAGTTCCCGAACTTCATGGAGGGGGTGGAGGAGGTCAGGCAGCTCGACGACCGCCACAACCACTGGACCACCAAGATCAGCGGAGTACGGCGCGAGTTCGACACCGAGATCGTCGACCAGCTCCCCGACGAGCGGATCACCTGGCGGACCACCGCCGGCGACACTCGGCAGAAGGGCACGGTCCGCTTCCAGCGCCTGGACGACAACCACACCAGGGTCGAACTCGTGATGGACGTCGAACCCGGCGGAGCCGCGGAGAAGACGGCGGACATGCTCGGGATCATCGACCGGCGTGTCAAGGGCGACATGCGGCGATTCAAGGAGTACATCGAGCACCGCGGAGGCGAATCCGGCGCCTGGCGTGGACGGATCAAGCCCGGTGACCCCGGCTCGTCCCGCTGAGCCGCCCGTCGCAAACGTCGCTGCCGGATCATCCGGCCGCTCACATGGTGCTTCCGCTCGGCCGCGCTGCGGTCTCGTCCTGCCCCGACAGAGGCAGGACGGACCGCCGCGGCCTGGCCCGCGTCCGCGACCGCTCGCTTCGGCCGCCTATTGGCCAGAACAGGACGTACACGGTCGAGACGGCCACGAAGCCCAGACGGATCAGACCACGGGCCGAGTCGTCGGGAACGACGAAGACGCTCCCGTACAGGGCGAGGAGCGCGATCCAGCTCCACCAGGGAACCAGGCGCCGCTGCCCGATGACGTCCCACAACAGGGTGCCCAGCAGAACGGAAGCGGTGTAGTACGTGTAGACGCTGGGGTCGAGGAGGATCCTGGCGTTGGCGCCGAGCAGGACAACACCGGCCCATCGGCCGCGCCATACAGCCACGCACCCGAGGGCCAGGCCCAGCGCTGCCTGAGCGGGGCGGTCCCAGGGCGGGGTCTCGGGATCGCCGACACCGAGCCAACGCAGCGCGGAAGCGGGCTGGTTGGGGATGGTGAACTGGGCCGCGGCGAACGAGTGCGGGGCGCCGACGAAGAAGGGCAGCCAGGCCAGCGCCACGAGACCGGCGCACCACAGAACCGCGCGTAACCACTGATGCCTTGGCAGTGCGAGGAGCAGCGGCAGGAAGGCCAGTGCGGTCGGCTTGGAGTCCATGGCCAAGGCCAGGAAGAGGCCGGTTGCGGCCGCGTTGCCGCGGGTGACCGCGCGGACGGCCAGGGCGGTGAAGAAGAGCGCCAGTACGTCATCGAGGTGCCCGAAACGGACCGCGACCTCGATCCACATCGGTATGAAGGCCAGGCCCGCGATCAGCACGCGCTGCCGCAGTCGCTGGTGGTTGGTCCCGGTGCCCAGGAAGTGCCAGGCCGCGCTGCGCCCGGCCAGTACCAGGATCACCAGGCCGAGCAGGGACATCAGGGCGGCGGCCAGCGCCTGCCCGTCGGCTCCCGGAAAGGGGTTGAACAGACCCGCGACGAGGAAACTCACGGGGCCCATCTGCAGTTCCGGATGTTGGGCGTACAGGTTCAGACCGCCGTCCCCTCCGCCGGAGGTGCCCTGGTAGATCAGCTGTCCGCCGTCGCGCAGATAGTGCCAGGAGAAACCACCGTGCGGCTCGACCACGGCGAACCAGAGGATTGTCCAGGCGGCGAGCAACACCAAGTGCACTCGCTGACTGATGACCGGCACACGCCTTCCTTTCGGCTCCCGACCCTCGCTCATCACCCTGAGACGGCATGGGTCCCCTCCTTCAGATGGCCGAACGGGCCGGGAGGTTCTCCCGAGGCCGCGATCAGAATCTCCCGGAAGCCATGGGCCGGACAGGTCTTGTGTCCTCCGCCCGAGCAATGCCCTGAGAACGAAGCGCGCTGGCACTCCATCACTTTGAGGAGTAACTGCTTTGAGAAGTAGTTGCTTTGAGGAGCTACTGCCTTGAGGAGCAGCCGTGTTGAGGAGCTACTGCCTTGAGAGGAGCTACTGCCTTGAGGAGGGCCTGCCTTGAGGAGCTACTGAATTCAGGAGAAGCAACTGCCTTGAGAAGCAGCTCTACACGGGTCACCCCGCCCCAGGGCGCGGCAAGGCAGCGGCGGGTCTCGTCGTCGTGGTGAGCCGGCGACGCGCCCCGGCACCAGCTGCGCTCCCCGGCGAGCGGACCATCGTGGGTGTCGTTCAGCCGAGCGACCTCTCGCGCAGGGACTGCCGGGCCAACCGCTCCGCCCGTTGCGCGTTGGCCATCACGCGCGCCTGCTTCCTGGGCCACCAGGTCAGTTCCAGGAGGAACAACGCGACCACCAGCCACGACACCAGGGCCTGGCGGGTCGAGCCCGTGAAGGTGTCGCTCAGCGCGAGAGCCACGGCCAGTACGGAAAAGAGCAGGACCACCCAGGGGAAGAGGCGGCCCTGTTCCGAGGCACTGCGCAGTCCGCCGCCGTACTCGAGGACAGCCGACGCCAGCCGGGCCTCGCCCACGTCCTCACCGCAGCGGGTCGCGCGCACCACCGCCCCCCGGTCCGCGGGGGCCAGACCCTTTGCTCCGGGCCAGGCTCTGCTCATCCGGCGGGCACCCCTGATCCCGTAGAAGGGGCTCAGCACCAGGACCACCAGGGCCGCGCCCAGCCCTGATCCCGATTCGGCGAGCACCAACGCGCCGAAGAGGACACCGACGGGAAGTCCGATGCTCAGGCCTCTTAGCACCGGACCCCTTCGCCAAACCCAGCCCGGGACCACGACCACGCGTCCATGGTTACGGCGGTCGGTTGGACGAGGCATCCGAGGACCGGCGAGTCGGAGTACAGGAACCGCCCGATCGAGGAGGCGTGAATGTGATCAGTGCTGGATCGCCACCTTGGCGACCACGATGGCCAGGCCGAGCGCGAGGTTGACGGCGCTGACGGACACCACCACGAGGGCGGAGGCACCGGCCCGCCGTGCCGCGGTGCCGGCCCAGAACACCTGCTGGGCCAGGGAGATGCCGAGCGCCAGCCAGGCGGCTCCCACCAGCCCCAGGCCCAGGAGCGGACTGAGGGCCACAGAGGTGGCCGGCAGGACGGAGGCCTGCGCGATAGGCCACTGACGGGCGCAGACATGGCGGACCTCCGCCCAGGTGAGGGGCTTGTGCAGCAGGCGGTCGCCGACGAAGTCGGAGTAGGCGTGCGCGGCCCAGAACACCACGCCGGTGCTGAGCAGGAGCAGCACGAGGTCCACACGCGGGTAGGGGCCGACCGCGCTGGTCCCGGCGACGACCGAGGCGGCCAGGAGCGAGCCGTAAACTGCGCCCGTGTAGTCGGGCCGGGCGATGTCGACCGGTCGCCCGGCATCCGGATCTTGCGGGGTGGCCTGACGTGTCACCTTTCCAGGATCCGCGGAAAAACCCTGTTCCGCTGCTCACCACCGTGGGGCCGAGCCGGGTACGGGGAGCGGCGCCTGCGGCCCCCCGGGTGCGGTCGCCGCCGACGGAGCTTCCCCCGCGGTGGTGAGCGGGCCGTGGCTCCGGGCGCCATGGCACAGTGGCGGTATGTGCGGCCGATACGTCTCCACCCGCAGCCCCGCGGACTTGGCCCGGTTCTTCCGTGTCACCGACTGGCGGCCCGAGGAGACGTTGACGCCGAACTGGAACGTCGCCCCGACCGACGACGTGTGGGCCGTCCTCGAGCGCACACCGCGTGGTGCGGACCACGAGGTTTCCGCACGGCGGCAGTTGCGTCCGCTGCGCTGGGGTCTGGTCCCGTCCTGGGCGAAGGACACGACGATCGGCGCGAAGATGATCAACGCACGGGTGGAGACGGTGCATGAGAAGCCCGCCTTCCGACGCGCCTTCGTCCAACGCCGCTGTCTGCTGCCGGCTGACGGGTTCTACGAGTGGCAGCAGATCGCGCGTCCCGAGCAGGGCAAGGCCCGCAAGCAGCCCTACTTCATCCATCCCGCCGACGGGCAGGTACTGGCCCTCGCCGGGCTGTACGAGTACTGGCGCGACCCCGCGGTCGGCCCCGACGACGATCCCGCCGCGTGGCTGATGACCTGCACCATCATCACCACCGAGGCCACCGACGCGGCCGGCCGTGTCCACCCGCGCATGCCGCTCGCCCTCCACCCCGAGCACTACGACGCCTGGCTCGACCCACGCCGCCAGGACCCTGACCGGCTCCGCGCCCTGCTGACCCCGCCTGCGGACGGTCACCTGGACGCCCGGCCGGTCTCGACAGCCGTCAACAGCGTCCGGAACAACGGGCCCCATCTCCTGGACGAGGTCGCGCCCTGACGCCGCCGACAGCGTGGGCCCGACGCGGCCGTGCGCTCCCGGAGGGCCGGACTGCGGCCGGCCGTGAGGATGCCCTGCTACGCGCCGTCGTGGCGCCCGTACAGCACCGGCTCACGACCGCCGCGCCACCGTTTCACGTGGACGAGGTCGCGCCCTGACGCCGCCGACAGCGTGGGCCCGACGCGGCCGTGCGCTCCCGGAGGGCCGGACTGCGGCCGGCCGTGAGGATGCCCTGCTACGCGCCGTCGTGGCGCCCGTACAGCACCGGCTCACGACCGCCGCGCCACCGTTTCACGACCGCTGCGGCGCCCGCTCCTGGGCGCCGGGGTCCGATCCGTTCCGCCCTCCCGGCGCCGTGTCCCACGCAGCGCCGCCCGATGTCGCGCTCGCCAGTCCGATGCTGCCCGCCCCGATGAGCAAGATCCCTATCACCTCGGGCACCACGCGCACCCCGAGGGCGATGCGCTCGTCGAACAGCGCCCACCCAAGCGCCACACTGGTCACGGCGTCACCGAGGGTGAGAGCCGGCTGGGACGCCGTCAGGCTCCCGGCGCGGAAAGCACTCTGCAACAGCAGGAAGCCGACCGCTCCGGTGCTGACGGCGACGTACGGCGGCCATTGCGTGAAGACGGTGGCCACACCGCTACTGAGCCGTCCCATGACCTCCTTCATCAGCGCCGCCGTCGCGGCGAACGACACGGCGGACGACAGCCCGAGCAGCACGGCGCGCGGCGCCCCCTTCACCCCGCGCGCCGTGGCCACGAGCAGGACGACGACGCCCAGCACCGCCGCTCCGGCCGCCGGCCAGCGCCCGGGCAGGACCGTGGGCCGGCCCGCGGACGGCGCGGCCATCCCCAGGAAGAGGGCCAGGCCCACAGCAAGGGCTGTGAACGCCAGCCAAGTGCGGCTGTCGGGGCGGCGGCGGAAGACCACACTGCCGACGGCCAGGGTGAACAGCAGCTCACTGGCCAGCAGCGGCTGCACGACGGACAGGCTGCCCACGGCCAGGGCGGACGCCTGCAGCACGGTCGACAGCACGAGCAGGCCGGTACCCGCCAGCCAGTGCGGCCGCCGCAGCACACGCGCGAGCCACCGCACCGCCTGACGCACCCCGTGGCCGCTTTCGGGTTCGTCCGTCGCCGCTCGCCGCTGCAGAACGGACGCCGAAGCGTTGGCGAGCGCGGCCAGCAGGGCGAGCCCGATGGTGAGGGCGCTCAACCGCCACTCATCCGAATCTGGCGGCGAGCCGCCGGTACAGACCCGGCGCAGCGCCGCGCACCCGCGCGGGCAGGCGCAGCCAGCCGGGAACGTAGATCTCGTCGCGCCCCCGGGAGATGGCGGTCCAGACGGCGTCCGCCACGCGCTCGGGAGGCACCGGCTTCGGCCTCGACCGGCGGTAGGGCACGCCCCGACGCTCGAAGAACGGGGTGTCCACCACGCCGGGGACGACATGGGTGACACCCACGCCGGTGCCGCGCAGTTCGTAGCGCAGGGCGTCGGCGAACGTGGCGAGCGCCGCCTTGGCGGCGGAGTACACGGCCTCGCCGCGCACGCCGACGGCGCCCGCGAAGGATCCGATGATCACCACACGCCCGGCGCCGGCTTCGACCATGTGGGGGAGCAGACGCCGTACGAGGTGCATCGTGGCGAGCACATCGACGTCCATCACCTCGTCGATGGCATGTGCGGGCATGGCACTGAAGTCACCGGCCCAGCCGATGCCGGCGCAGGCCACCAGCAGGTCCACCCGGCCGAGGTGGTCGAGGGCGAACTCGGCCAGCTGCCGGTCGGCACCCGGACGGGTGAGATCCGCGGGGAAGACGGTGGCTGGGGCCTCGACCGCGATACGCGCCAGTCGAGCCGCGTCCCGTCCGTTCAGCACCAGGCGCCAGTCGCCCTCGGCGGCCAGCCGACGGGCGACGGCGGCACCGATGCCCGAGGAAGCGCCGGTCACGAGCGCCGTACCCCCGTGAACCGCCGTGTCCCCGGTGCTGCGAAGCGAGGGACTGGCGTCCGTGGACGCCGCGTCCGGGGGAGGGTCGGAGTCCGTGGGCGGCGCGTCAGAGGAAGGGACGGAGGCGGATCCAGCACGGGAGGGAGCATGAGACATGTCGGCTGACCTCGGCTGCGACGGCGGGCACCGGACGGGCGGGTGACGTTTTGGAAAGCGCGGCAGGGGACAATCGGTACCAATGCGTACATTTTCCCCTGCGTCTCGACGGCAGGCGACGCGAGCGGTCGCGACGTCTCGGGGGACGGCTGGCGATCCGCGTCTTTCCGTCATCGCGTCCAGGCCGTCCGTGACCCGTGAAACGCCCCTGTGAGCCATGGCTGAATCTGTCGGTTCTGTCGGCCCCGCCGGACGGTCCGCGGGCCGCCGGCGGATCCTGATCCTCAGCGCCAGCATGGGTTCCGGCCATGACACCGTGGCCGCCGAGCTGGTCCGCCGTGCGGGGGAGCGCGGCCATGACGCGCACGTCGTGGACGTCCTCGGGCTGCTGCCGTACGGCCTGGGCGGCGGCCTGCGCCGCTGTTACCGGGCATCGGTACGGCATTTTCCGTGGGCGTACGCCGCTCTCTACGACGCGTTCCTGCGCCGAGGGGCGGGTCGCCGTCCGAGCGGTGTTCCGCTGGCCGGACTCGCCGGCGACCGCCTGGGGAAACTGGTGGACCGCACGGGCGCGGACGTCGTGCTCCCCGTCTTCCACCTCGGCGCGCAGCTGACCGGCCACCTCAGGTCTCTGGGGCGACTGGAGGTGCCGAGCGCGGTCTTCCTGATCGACTTCGCCGTGCACCGTCAGTGGCTGCACCCGGGCAACGACAGATACTTCTGTCTCACGGACGAGGCCGTGCGAGAGGTGCGCCAGGACATCGCCACACCGGCCGAAGCCACCGGTCCGGTCGTGGCACCCGAGTTCTTCGCCCCGTCCCCCCGGTCGGCGCAGTGGTCAGAGTGCTTCACCCGGCGCGCACCTGGGTGCCCCCCTGTGCTCCTCTCCGCTGGTGCCTGGGGAGCGGGCTCCCGCCTCGCTGCGACCGCCGGGCTGCTGTCCGCGCACGGCTATCTGCCACTCGTGCTGTGCGGGCGCAACGAGCGGCTCCACAGACGCCTGTCCAGGGTCCCGGGCGTCTTCGCGCTCGGCTGGGTCGCCGACATGCCCGGCCTGATGCGCGCGGCGGGTGCACTGGTCGACAACGCCGCCGGGCAGACCGCCGTACAGGCCCTCGCCGCCGGACTGCCCGTGGTGGGATACCGCCCTCTGCCGGGGCACGGCGCGGAAGGAGTGCGGCGAATGGCCGAGCTGGGCCTCTCGGACTTCGCCGCGGACGAGGAGGGCCTGCTCGGCTCCCTGGAGCGGCTCACTGCAGCCGGTCCCGACCGGGAACGCCGGATTGCTCAGGGATGCACGCTCCAGCGGGTGGACGTGCTGTCCCGCGTGCTGGAGCTCCTCGAGACGCCCGAGGCCCGAGCCGCAGGACCGTGATGCCGGTGGGCCGTCGGCGTCACCGATGGGTGGGCCACCGGCGTCAGATGGGTGCGCCGCCGGTCCCGCCGGGGGTGCGTCGCCGGTCCCGCCGGGGGTGCGTCGCCGGTCTCACCGAGGGGCGCGACGGGTGACCCCGATGGTCAGGCCCATCGCGGCCAGGCCCAGCAGGAGCGTCACCGCGCCCAGGACGCAGTTGTTCCAGATGATCCCGGCTCCTGCGCTATGGGTGGTGGTGACCACCCACGGCGAGATGAGGAGCCACAGACCGAGCGGTGCGACCACCCAGGCCAGGCGCAGCATGCGCTCCGGGGCCACGGTCAGTCCGAGCCCGATCAGGCCCGTGGTGACGCCGACGATCAGGTTGTTGACGGTGAGGTTGGGCGCAGTCGCCGAGAAGTGCACGACCCAGGGTGATATCGCGGCGTAGACGCCCGCCAGGACGATCAGTCCTTCGATGACGATGGCCCCGCTGCTTGAGGCCGTCCGTTCGAGCCGCTCCCGCATCTCTGCCAGATCGGGATGCGTTCCCATGCCGGTGGACCGCTGCGGATACGACATCGCTGTCGTCTCCTCTCCTGAAAGGAGTTGCCTACCTTAGGAGGAAATTCCCTTATTCGGCCCGTTTATCCAACATGGGATTGCCGCAAAGATCCTGACATGCCTTTGCCGGAACCATGGTCGGGTTGAGCTGTTGAGCCGCATCGGGCCGGTTGTTCCGATCCCTGCCAGGAGTTCTCGTGTACAGGCCGCGTGAGTGGATCCACCGGGACCGGCACGGCCGTCGCGAGGCCGTGGGGCGCGGCGCAGCCCAGTCGGGCAGCACGAGCCTGCAGATCCCCGCGCCGGCGCTGTGGATGCGCTGGCTTCCCGCCATCTACGTCGGCGTGATCCTGGTGCTCGAACCGATCACACCCGTGCAGTGGCCGGTCAGTTTCCTGCTCATCGCACTCCCCGTGGTCGCCGCCTACACCCACGGCGCCCGTACCGTCGCCGCGATCACGGTGTTCGCCGTCGCGTTCGAAGCGGTCCTGGCCGGCACACCGTGCTGCGCGGGGCGTTCCGTCGGCTACGTGGGGGAGCGCCACTACGTCGCCACCTATATCTCCACCGTGCTGGTCGGTGTCCTCGGCACGATCCTGGCCTCCCACCGCGTTCGCCGGGAACGCACCCTTGCCACCGTGCGCTCCGTGGCGGAGACCGCACAGCGCGTGCTGCTGCGCCCGGTGCCCCGCCGCCTCGGCCAGGTCTGCGTCGAGACCCTGTACCTGTCCGCCGCCGCGGAGGCACGCATCGGTGGCGACCTGTACGAGGCGGTGCCAACCGTGTACGGAGTGCGTCTGCTCATCGGCGACGTCCGGGGCAAGGGTCTGGTCGCGGTCGAAACGGCCGCGACGATGCTCGGCGGCTTCCGCGAGGCCGCCTACGACGAGCCCGATCTGGCCGCCGTGGCGCGCCGCGTCGAGAGGAGCATGGCCCGCAGGGCGGCGGAGCTTCCGGGCAGTGAGGTGGCGGAACGGTTCGTCACCGCCGTGTTCGCCGAGATTCCCGACCGGCAACCCGTGGTCCGCATCGTCAACTGCGGCCACCCCCCACCCCTGCTCATCGACCGAGACGGGTCGGTGAAGGAGATGAACTCGACGGATCCCTCACTGCCCCTCAACCTCGGCGTCCTGTTCGGGGACGAGTACCACGTCGACGAGCGGCCGTTCCGCCCCGGCGACCTCCTGCTGCTGTACACGGACGGCGTGACCGAGACACGGGACCGCACCGGAACCTTCTACCCACTGACCGAGCGCATCCGGCAGTGGGCCGGCCTGCCTCCCCGCGAACTGCTCGACCGGCTGCACGAGGATCTCCTCGCCTTCAGCGGCGCCAACCTGGACGACGACACCGCGGCACTCGCGGCAAACCGCCTTCCCGGTGAGCCCCGGGACGGGGCCGAGCCGTCCGATGCCGAATGCCGGGCCGAAGGAGCCGAAGGAGCCGAAGGAGCCGAAGGAGCCGAAGGAGCCGGAGGAACCGCGAACCAAGGGAACTGAAGGAGCCGAAGGACGGAAACGAAAGAACGGAAGGAGCCGAAGGACGGAAACGAAAGGACGGAACGAGCCGAAGGACGGAAACGAAAGGACGGAAGGAGCCGAAGGAGCCGAACGAGCGGGCGTCACGACCGGGCAGACGGTGACGATACGGAGCGCGCGACGCGGAAGCCCACGTCGTCGATCCGGAAGGTCGGGTGGCTGCGGCGCCGCACCGAAGCCCGGCAACTCCAGTGCTCATCGCACCATCCGCCGCCCCGCAGCACCCGGTAGGTGCCGTACACCTCGGCGTCGTAGACGTCCCAGCACCAGTCCCACACGTTGCCGAGCATGTCGTAGAGGCCCCATGCGTTCGGCCGCTTGCCGCCCACGGCGTGGATCCGGCCGTCCGCGTTCCCCCTGTACCAGCAGATCTCGTCGAGCGGGCCGTAACGCGGGCCGGCGGTCCCGGCCCGACACGCATGCTCCCACTCGGCCTCGGTCGGAAGCCGGTAACCGTCGGCAAGGTCGTCCCACTCGGCCACCTCGGCGTCGGTACGGAGGCGATACGCGGGTGTCAGGCCCTCGCGTCGGGACAGTGCGTTGCAGAACCGGGCCGCGTCCCACCACGACACACCCTCGACAGGCAACCGGCCGCCCTGGGCGGTGCTCGGCCGCAGCCCCATGACCTGTGCGTACCAGGACTGCGTGACCGGGAATGCCGCCATCTGGAACGAGGCGACGTCGACCTGCCAGCTGCGCCACGTCCGGCGGTCGGACAGCGTCACCTGCCCAGACGGGATCGCGACCATCTGATCTCCCAAGCCACCGACCACTTCCAAGACACCAGCTACTTCCGGGCCACCGACCACTTCCAAGCCGCCGTCTACTTCCAGGTCATGATCCACGACGGGTCACCCTAGCGGCCCCTGGTTGCGGCGTACCCCTGTGACGACGGATGGCGAACGTGGCTGATGTGATTCACGGGGCGAAAGAACAGCCGGTGGGCACCACCTCTCGGTCCACGCCATGGCCCCTCGGGATCACTGTGCTAGAAATGTCCCATGGCGAACCGTTTCGCCAGGCTTCGGTCACTGGTGGGCAAGAGCCCGCGAAGCGTTGCCGGGCAGGTGTTCGTGCTGCAGGCGGCGCTGGTCGTGGTGCTCGTGGCCTGCGCCGTCTTCGCCCTCGTCCTGCAGTCGGAACGGGACACCAACGCCGAGGCCAAGCGCCGTTCCATCGCCGTCGCACAGACCTTCGCGCACTCCCCTGGCATCATCGCGGCTCTGCAAACCCCCCACCCCACGAAAGAGCTCCAGCCACTCACGGAGGCGGGACGCAGGGCCGCGGGAGTCGACTTCATCGTGGTCATGGACACGAAGGGCATCCGGTACACCCACCCCATTCCGAGCAGGATCGGAAAGCGGTTCGTGGGCACCATCGGGCCGTCGCTGGCGGGACGCGTCTACACCGAAAGCGTGCACGGACCGCTCGGCCGCGAGGTGCAGGCCACCGTCCCCATCAGGAATTCCAGCGGCAAGATAGTCGCCCTTGTCTCAGCCGGGTTGAAGGTCAAGAACGTCACCACTCAGGTGGACAAGCAGATCCCGCTCATCCTGGCCGCCGGGGCCGGTGCGCTCGTGGTGTCCACCGGTGGGACGGCACTGGTGGGCCGGCGTCTGCAACGGCAGACCCACAGGCTCGCCCCTGCCGAGATGACCCGCATGTACGAGCACCACGATGCGGTGCTGCACTCGGTGCGCGAGGGCGTACTCATCGTCGGTGAAGGCGGCCGGCTGCTGCTGGCGAACGACGAGGCCAGACGGCTGCTGGAGCTGCCCCCGGACGCCGAGGGGCGGCATGTGACGCAGTTGACGGACCTCGACCCCGAGACCGTGGCGCTGCTCGTCTCCGGGCGCGAGGCCACCGACGAGGTGCACCTCGCCGGGGAACGGCTGCTGGCGGTCAACCAGCGCCCGACGGACCGCGACGGAGGCCCCAAGGGAACCGTGGTGACGCTGCGCGACTCCACCGAACTGCAGGCGGTGTCCGGCAGGGCGGAGGTCGCACGTGAGCGGCTCAAGCTCCTGTACGACGCAGGACTGGGCATCGGGACCACCCTCGACGTGGCCCGCACCGCCGAGGAGCTGGCGCAGGTCGCCGTCCCACGCTTCGCCGACTTCGTCACCGTGGACCTGGCCGACGCCGTGCTGCACGGAGAGGAACCGGCTCCCACGGCGACGGACATGCGGCGCACCGCCGTGCATGGGATCCGGGACGACCATCCGCTCTACGAAAAGGGCCGGCTGATCGACTTTCTGCCGTCCACGCCCCAGGCGCGGGGCTACGGCACCGGCCGGGCCGAGCTGGTGACCGACCTGTCGACGGCCACGGGCTGGCACGCCCAGGACCCGCCGCGCACCAAGAAGATCATGGACTACGGCATCCACTCCCTCATCGCCGCTCCCATCCAGGCCCGCGGTGTGGTGCTGGGCATGGCCAACTTCTGGCGCGCCAAGCAGCACGACGCCTTCGACGAGGAGGAGCTGTCGCTGGCCGAGGAGCTGGTGGCCCGGGCCGCGGTCAGCATCGACAACGCCCGCCGGTACACCCGAGAGCACGCCTTGGCGGTCACCCTCCAGCGCAGCCTGCTTCCGCGGGCCCTGCCCGAGCAGAGCGCCTTCGACGTCTGCTACCGCTATCTGCCCGCCCAGTCGGGCGTCAGCGGGGACTGGTTCGACGTGATTCCCCTGCCGGGGAGCCGGGTGGCGCTCGCCGTCGGGGACGTGGTCGGCCACGGCCTCCACGCAGCCGCCACGATGGGGCGGCTGCGGACCGCGGTGCACAATTTCTCCACCCTCGACCTGCCGCCCGACGAACTCCTGAGCCATCTGGACGACCTGGTCGGCCGTATCGACCAGGACGAGGGAGGCACGGATGCGGCCGCCGGCGTCGTGGGCGCCACCTGCCTGTACGCCATCTACGATCCGGTGTCGCGCCGTTGCACCATGGCGCGGGCGGGGCACCTGGCTCCCGCGCTGGTCCGCCCCGACGGCACCGTCACCTTCCCCGATCTGCCGACCGGGCCGCCGCTCGGTCTCGGCGGCATGCCGTTCCAGACCGGCGAAGTCGATATCGAGGAGGGTACCCAGCTCGTCCTCTACACCGACGGCCTCATCGAGGACCGCAGGCGGGACCTGGACGTGGGCATGGAGATGCTCCGCGAAGCTCTGGCGGGCCATCCCGACCGGACGCCGGAGGAGAGCTGCCAGGCCGTGCTGAGGGAGCTGCTGCCCGAGCGGCCCAAGGACGACGTCGCCCTGCTCATCGCCCGCGCCCGGACGCTGTCGCCGGACCGGATCGCCGACTGGGACGTGCCGCTCGACCCGGCCGCCGTCGGCGCGATGCGCGTCGCCGTGTCCGAGAAACTCGACGAGTGGGGTCTGTCCGAGCTCGGCTTCAGCATGGAACTCGTCCTGAGCGAGCTCGTCACCAACGCCATCCGCTACGGCTCCGAACCGATCCACGTACGGCTGATCCGCGACCGCTCGCTGATCTGCGAGGTGGCCGACGGCAGCAGCACCTCGCCGCATCTGCGGTACGCCGCCACGACCGACGAGGGAGGGCGGGGCCTGTTCCTGGTGTCGCAGATTGCCGAGCGCTGGGGCACCAGGTACACGCCCCAGGGCAAGGTGATCTGGGCCGAACAGGCCCTGCCGGAGGTCACCGAGGAGCCCGGCCCCCACGCGGACGGCTGACCTTCGAACCATGATCTCTGCGGTCGTCGGCGGGGTGGGTTCCTCGCAGGGATGCAGCAAAGGGCGGAGCAGGACGCGGCTCTCCCCGGCCTTCGACGACCAGGTCACCGGGGGCCGGGCAGGGCCGGGAGCGTCGTCTTCACCGGCGTGCACGGGCGCGGGGGCCCCGCGGTGGGCGGATGAACTGCAATTCCAGGGCGACCGGCGGCTCGGCGATGCCCGGGCCACCTGCTGACGCCCACCGCAGCAGGTCGTCCGTGCTGTCGTCGTCCATCGCGAAGCCGATCCAGACAGCGCGCCCGCCCGCCCGGCGCCCGGCCGTGGAGGGCTGGACGACGATGACGTTGGCCTGGTCGCAGGGGCCGAGGCAGTCCGTCGTACGGACCGCAAAGCGGCCCCCCGAGTCCGTCGCGGCGGCCCGCAGCCGGTCGAGTTGCCAGGCGTGGTCGGTGCCGGGGAGCTTGCGCGGGTTGCCGCAGCAGCAGCCCCGACACACCACCAGGGTGCAGGGGCGATGCGCGGCCCGTATCCCGAGGCCGTTCACAGGGCTGCCTGACGGTTCACATCGGCCGTGTCCCCGCGGAGATCCGCCACGCCGCCCACGGTCTCGGTCAACCGGCGCGACCCGCCCGGTCGACGGCGCGGTTCCAGTGGCATGAGAGTTCTCCTTCGTCCCCGTTGAGCCGGAAGCCGACGCAGGCGCCGGTGAGTTCGACGGTGCGCTCGACCGCACGTCGCGTACGACGTCCAACCCGCCCTCCGTCTCCCGTTCATGGAGCGCACGGTACACGCCGGTGAAGCGGACCGAGTGGGCTCCGGCGACCAGCGGGCCGTACAACTACTGGGCATACACGGGGGCGTGGCCCGGCGGCGCCGTCCGGGGCGACGGCCGACGGGGCGGCGAGCTCCGGCAGTGGCTCCGCTCGCGTGGCGCCGACGACCGCCCCCTCAGCACGGTCGAGGCCGTCATCGCCACCCCGGGCCTCGGCCCCGGCGCAACGGACGACGTCCTGCCTCACGGGCAGCCGGCGTACGTTCGTGCCCGTGGTCACGGTTGACCACCTCGCCTGTTTCCTCGCCGCCGTCCCGGTCCACGACCGAGGCCCGTGCAGCTGCACACCGTGCTCGACCTGGCGACCCCGTACGTTCCCGACCCGGTGGCCGTCCTCGCTCGGCACCTCGGTGTGGCTCAGCCGGTCCGAGCGGGACTCCTCGCCCGGCCGGGCTCGGGTCACACCCCGGATTCGGTGTGTGTACGGTACGCCGCCGCACCCGTCCCGGGCGTTGGTTTGAGGCACCTCCGGCCGGGAACTCCCAAAATAGGATTTATCGGGCAGAACTTAAGGAGTAAAGGCCCGATGGCAAGCGGAACACTTCTGGCGATCATCATTCCCGTCGTGTTGGTGATTGCCTTGATCGCAGTAGGGTCTGCCCTCCTCATGCGGCGCCGCCGCCTACGGAACCGCTTCGGGCCGGAGTACGAGCGGACGGTGGAGGAAGCCGGTGGCCGCAGGGCGGCCGAGCGCGAGCTCATGGCCCGTGAGAAGCGGCATGAGGAACTGGACATCAAGCCACTGTCCAGCAGCGTCCGGGACCGGTACACCCGGGACTGGAGCAGCGTGCAGGAGGAGTTCGTGGACCGGCCCGAGGATGCTGTGCACGACGCCGACCGTCTGGTGACCTCCTTGATGCACGAGCGGGGCTACCCGACGGAGGGCTACGAGGAACGGCTGAAGGACCTGTCCGTGGAGCACGGCCAGACCTTGGAGCACTACCGGGCGGCCCATGGAATCGAGGAACTCGGCCCGCAGCGGAAGGTGACCACCGAGCAGCTGCGGAACGCCATGGTCCACTACCGCGCGCTGTTCGAGGAACTGCTTTCCGACCGCGGTCAGCCGCACGGTGCCGGAGCCTGACAGGGGTCGCCCGGCATCGATTCGTCACCATCACTCACCGACTGTTCGCTCACCAGCTGAGCGGCCATCAACCACCAAGAGAGACATCGTCAGGAGGGCACCATGGTCATTCTGGGGATCATCCTGCTCGTCGTCGGCTTCGTCGCGAATATCTCCATCCTGTGGACGATCGGGATCATCCTGCTCGTCGTCGGGGCCGTCCTCTTCCTTCTCGGCTCCCTCGGACACGCGGTCGGCGGTCGACGGCACTACTGGTAGCGGGAGCAAGCCCACGACCAAGAGCAGGAGCCGACTCGGCGAATCCGCCGCGGCGGACAGGGGCGATGCGTGCCCTGTCATGGCGGACGGAAGATGCGTGCCCTGTCATGGCGGGCAGAAGCGGATGTGTACGTCGTCATGCAGGACGTGGGTGCTTCCGCCCGCCCGCCGCCTCGGCGCGCCTGACGCGGGGGACGGTACGGTCAGGGAACGGCTCGGCTGCCGGTCTGGGCCCGGCTGCCGGTCTGGGCCCGGCTGCCCTGCCTGGGGACCATCGGGTGTGCTGAGGAGGCGCCGGTGTGCTCGGCCTTCACCCGGCGGGCTGTGGCGGGCCGGTTCTCCGCCCAGGCCATCAGTCTCGGGTCGTCCAGCGCCTCCACCCACAGATCCACGAGGGCGACGGCCTCTCGGCTGGGCTGTCGGCCGACCCCGATCACCCGCAGTCCCGCGCCGACGGCGGCCTTGATGCCGTTGATGGAGTCCTCCACGGCCAGGGCACTGCCGCAGTCCACGCCGAGACGCCGCGCGGCCTCGACATAGGGGTCGGGCAGCGGCTTCGGACGTACCCCCGTCTCCGGCACGACCACATGCCGGAAGTGGTGTCTCAGACCCACGGACCGCAGGCAGAACTCCACCACGTCCGCGGGGCAGTTGCTGGCCACGGCCAGCGGTGCGCGCCGACTCAGGCTCGTCACGAGGGCCTGTGCACCGCGCACGGCCACGGGGCGTTGGGCGACGAGGTCACGGAACCGCGCGAGGAGTTGCTCGGTCATCTCCTCGCGGGCATCCGGTCTGCCCGCGAGGCGCGCCATCAGGGCTCCGCACTCGGTGTAGTGCAGGCCTTTGCTGCGTTCCGCGAACCCCGGGTCGACAGCGACCCCATGCTCGCGCAGCACGATGTCGCGTGCCTGCTCCCAGTGCCGTTCGGAGTCCACCAGTGTGCCGTCGCAGTCGAACACAACGGCTTGTGGTGTCCAGTCGAAAATGCGATGGGCTGTCATGTGTTTGCCGTTCTGGTGCAGGGCGGAACTGCCGGAAAGGCGGCACGATCCGCCGGTCAGGGGTTCCGGTGCGTCTGCTGGCTTCCTTCACTTAGGGAAAGCGCGAATCGAAGGCCGAACATGGCCGATTCACGTATGCAGTGGTCGCACACCGCCTACTGCGGTGGTCCCGAGCGCGTCCGGAACCAGAAACATAATGAACGCTACGCTCTATCCGGGGACTGGTGGTGATTTGCCACCGCAATACCCACGTGTGGGTGACAACTCAGCGATAACGCAGGGCGCCCTCGGCCGTCTGTTCGCCGCCCTGCTGGAAATGGAAGAAGCAGGTCCGGCCGTACTGGGAACAACGAATGACGGCGGGCGGTGCGTGTTCGGTGAACCGCAGGGCCGTCATGCGACAGGAGACCGGCCGGATCAACCGACCCCCGCTGCGCAGGGCGACCGCCTGCCGCGCCGCCTCCAGCAGGGCCATGCCGGGGACATGGTCCGTACCGTGGTCGAAGAAGAAGGGGTGGCGCGGGTCGGCGGGATCCACCAGAAGTCCGTCCTCCCCGAGGGAGATGACCACGTCCGACCTCGACTCCAGCCCCAGCAAGGCCGGTTCCGGCCGTGGGCCCCGGCCCGCCGCCACGGTCAGGGCAGTTGGGGGCCGAAGCGCCGCGTACCGCCCGGCGTCGAGGAACCGCGCTCCGCCTGCCGCCTGCGCGAACCTTCGGCTCCCGGCCAGGAAGTCCACCCGCATGCGCAGCCCGGTCACCATGGTCGCGCCCGGGTCCGTGCGCACGTCCTGCACCGATGCCAGACAGGTGATCTCGCTGGCGCCGTGGGGTGCCCTGGGTTCCGCCGTCACATCGAGGTCGAAGGACACGTCCGTGATCAAGAAGCGGGCCGTGGGCGGCACATCGAAGTGGCGCAGCGGCACATAGATGCCGAGCTGACGCAGCGTCTCGACGACCATCCAGGGGCTGTGCCGGTCGTCACGCCCTCGGGGGAACGTGGGATGCGAGCGGGTCCATGCGGCTGCGGCGCAGAAGTGCCGGGCACCACGGGCGCGAACGTCGGTCAGCAGCACCTCGGCCACGGAGGTCCGGTGCACCAACTCACGCTCCACGGTCCTGGACCAGCTCAAGGACGAAAGACGGGCGGCGGAAGAGCCGCGGACAGACCCGGTAATTGATTTCTGCGACTTCCACAGTCGCCGCCCAGAGTCCATAAAATACAGCTAATAAGACTATTGCTCGTTTCGCATGCGCGGTCCTCGTGCGTGTGCAGCAGGGCGGCTACATTCCTCCTCGCGGCCCACCGACGAACAAGGGAACACACGTGCAGGATCGGGCGGAAGAAACCCGCAAAGTCGTACTGCAGGCGGCGGCTCATCTGTTCTTCGAACGGGGATACGCGGCGACCAGTATCAGTGACATCAGCGAACGGTCCGGCCGCACCAGCGGAGCGATCTACTTCCATTACACCAACAAGGAACAGCTCGCCCTGGCCGTGGTACAAGCACATTTCGCGTCCTGGCCCGCCATGATCGCGCACCATGAAGCCACATCCGAACCGACCCTCGAGAAGCTGGTACGCCTGAGCTTCACGGTGGCCCGCGCGTTCCGGGACGACGTACTCGTCCGCGCGGGCGCCCGTCTCTGGGCCGAGCGGAGAACCATCCCGGTCGAGATGCCTCCGCCGTTCGTCGACTGGATCGCCACGGTCGAGCAGATGCTCGCCAGGGCGCACGCCGAAGGAGACCTCGCACCCGAGGCGGAGCCCAGCCGTGACGCCCCCACCCTGGTCGCCGCGTTCTTCGGGTTGCACACCGTCTCCGACGTCCTCGACGACCGCAAGCGGATCGAGGACCGTCTGGCGCACTTCTGGCTGCTGCTGCTCCCCGGCCTCCAGGCCGACCCCGCACCCCAGGCCCTGCTGGCCAAGGTCAGGCGCCCCCACTCCACCAGCGCCTGAGACGGCCCGCCGGGGCAGGAGCGACATTTTGCGGCGGACGGCGGCAGGCAGGGGTACGCGGCACACCGACCGTTGTGGTGGACGCGTCGTATCCCGGCTCGATCAGACCGCGGTGACGACCGCTGGGCAGGCGAACGGCGGCGACGGCGACCGGATCGGACATCGCCCTGCCCCGACGCCGACAGCTTCGAGCGTTCCAACAGTCGCGTTGCCGCACATGGCAGCACGGACCCCTTACCGGCCGTCATCACCCGAACGGCCGTCTGTAGTTCTGTGCGAGCGGCTCCTTCGAGGTCTCCTGGATACGAAAGGCGTCCAACACGGGAGGCCGATCATGTACGAGATGTGCGTGGGCCCTGAAGGACCGGGCGAAGCGTTGGTGTGGCACGTGATGGCCAAGCAGGCCACCGCCACCTTGTGCGGGCAGCAGCTTGCTGAACGCATCGAGGCGGCGGGCGCCGAACGGGCAGGTCACTGCTCCCGGTGCATGGCCTCGTTCGCGAAGCTGATGAAGGTCACCCGGCGCTGACCCGTCAACGGTCCGCTGACCTGTCAACGGTCCGCTGACCTGTCAACGGACCGGGGGTCCCTTCGCTCACCCAACCGCACGCCAAGGGCGTGGGAGGTCGGTGGTCCATGGGATGTGCACCGGCGCGTCGCAGCGGCCCGGAAGGGCCGCTGCTCGTCCATCGGTGGCGTGAGGCGGCGGACCGTCATCTGACGCCGCTGCAGCGGTCGTTGCTGGTGACGTGGGTCTCCTTCGGCCTCACCTTCGGCACGGTGCGGGTCATCACGCACGGCATCCGGGGCGGGTGGCTGCCCTGGGGAAACATCTCCGCCGGCGGCGAGCATCTGCACCACTACAACTTCGGTATCGCCACCCTTGCCGGCCTCGGCCTGATCGCCGTGCGGGGTGACGAGCGGGCCGTCGGGCATCCCGCCGTCGCGGTCGCCTACGGGTGCGGAACAGCCTTGATCCTTGACGAGTTCGCCCTGCTGCTGGATCTGCAGGACGTCTACTGGGCCGAGCAGGGCAGGCTCAGTGTCGACGTCTCCCTCGGGTTCCTGTCGGCGCTCGGCGCCTACCTCACCGCCAAGCCGTTCTGGCACGAGGTCGGCCGTGTGACGCGGCATCACCTCGCCTCCGTGGCCTCAGGGCGTATGCCGTCGGCCACGTGAGGTTTCATGCCCACCGTTGATTTTCCAAGCCCGGCGTTGAGGCTCCATGCCTTGCCTCGAGGCTCCATGCCCTGCGTCGAGGTCCGTGCGCCCGCGAGGTCTGTGCACCCGCCGCGCCCGGCGGCCTCCTGCTGAGAGAGCCCGAACGGCCTGCCCGGGAACGGCAGTTATGTCCGGTGCGAGGAGCAGGCGGTGTGCGCAACCGTGCCTGCGCTGATCCGCCTCGTACCTGCGTCCGATCCGCCGCGAAGAAGCCGGAGGCTCGCCGTGTGCCTCGAGGGCGGTTCGGCGGTCAGGTGCTCAGGGCTTCGCGGAGAGTCGGGTAGCAGGCGATGACGGTGTCGAGGCCGACGATCTGCATCACGCGCCGTACGGGTTCGGTGGGGCCGACGAGCCGCAGCCAGCCGAGGTCGCCCTGAGCGGCGCGGTGAGCAGTGATGAGGGTGTTGATGCCGCTGGAGTCCATGAAGGTGACGGCGCTCAGGTCTATCACGGTGCGCTGCGGGACGGCGCCGTCGCCCGGGAGCAGGGCCTGGCGAAGGCCGCCGGCGGTGTCGTGGTCGATCTCACCGCGCAGCGTGATGACGCGAATGCCGTCGACGGTGGTACGGACGATCGCCAGCCGGTCGGGGCCGGCTGACCCCTCGGTCTCGGTCACGTTTCCCCTCAACTGCGGTCGGTGAAGCTGCAGCCACTGCTCCCGGCAGAAGGCTGCCCTGGATGTTACGGGCAAATGCGCGCGCGTGGCCCGGTCACGGATGTCCGCGGATCGTGGGCAGTGCCTGCCGCTGCCCTCCGACTCACATGCCTGGCCGGTCGTCGTGCCGCCGCCGCATCGAGGGAGCCGGAGGGGTTAATCCGAAAGGGTTAAATGCAAGGGTTAAAACCGCCTGGTGGGAGGGTTGAGGACTGCTAGTGTCCGGGGCGGAGGTGAGCGCGTGCCGACCGAGGAAGAGCTGTTCGCGTCCGTCGACGCACTGCTGCGGGAGGAGCCGCAGTTGCCGCCGCCGGCGGAGCGGGCCCGACTGCGCGAGGCCGCGGGCGTCACACAGTCGCGCCTGGCGCAGGCCTTGAAGACGACGCTCCAGACCGTGAAGAACTGGGAGAACGGACGCTCCGAGCCCCGGCCGCCCCGTCTGGTGGCCTACCAGCGGCTGCTGGAGGGCTGGGCCGAGAGGTTCCCGAAGCCCGGCACGGCCGCACCCGCGGCCGTGGCTTCGCCGATCCCGCAGCCGATCATCCTTCCCGCGCAGGAGCAGGTCGCCACACCGCCCGAGGCTGCCGCCGCACCCGCACCCGCACCCGCGGCTCCGGTCGCCCGGCAGCCGGAGCAGGCCGCCGCGCGTCCGGCGTCGCGCCCCGCGAGGAAGCGCGCGGTGCCGAACGCCGCCGCCCCGTACCGGCACGGGCCGCTGGCTGTCCTGGACGGCGACGGCACCGCCTACGGCAGCGACGGCATCGTCCTGGACTGCCCGGCCGCGACGATCCCCGAACTGGCGGAGTGGACGCTGCGCGAGTCGGGTCTCGGCGCCCCCCGGCTGCACCGCCACGGGCGGGACGCCGACCCGCTCGTCGTGCTGACGGCGTCGGCGGCCGTCAAGCTGGGGCTGCCGGAGCGCCTGGAGGACCGCCGGGGTCTGCGGCTGCCGGAGGATCACTCGGTGGTCGCACAGATCGCCCGGGCGAAGTGGAAGCTCACACAGCGTGGGTTCGGCCCGTGGGCACGGGTCTATCGGCCGGCCCAGGCCAATCAGCGACAGTGCGTTCAACTGGCCATCCTCCCCTGGGGCGCGCTCGACTCGAGGGCCTGGCCGGGCACCGCCGACCTGGAACCCGCCGAACTCGCCCACGTCCTGGGTGTCTACGCCCAACGTGTCATCACCCCGCGCGGCTCCACCGCCGTCTCCGGGCTGGAGCTGATGACGGCGCTCCGCCCGCCGACCCGGGCCGTACGGGACGCGGCCACGGGGGAGTGGGCCTCCGGGCACAACCCGGGCTCGCTGGGCACCGAACCGGTCGACCCCGCGCCGCCGGAAGCCCCGCAGGAACACCCCGTCGCAAAGGGCTGGACCGGCGGCTTCCTGGACGAGGAGGCGTACCAGTGGGTGCGGGACGTGCAGTTGCTGTCCGATGAGGAGTGCCTGCTGCCCTGGGCGATCGGCCTGGACATCAACACCGCCTTCCTCGCGGCCGCGAGCCGCCTGGTGGTCGGCTTGTCCGGCCCGGAACACGTGGCGCGCCCGCGGTTCGACAAGAAGATCCCCGGCTCCTGGCTCGTGGACCTCTCCCACATCGAGCTGGATCCCCGCCTCCCCAGTCCGTTCACGCCGACCGGGCAGCCCCCCACGGGACCCGCCTGGTACCAGACCAACACCGTCGCCTACGCCGAGGAACTCGGCTACCACGCCCGGCCGCTGGAGGCCTACCTCCGGCGGGAGACCGGCGCGTACCTGGACCCGTGGCACGACCGGCTCAAGACCGCGTACCTCGACACCATGGCCGACCTCGGTGTCACCAAGGACCTCACGGACGAACGGTTCCTCGCCGCGATGGAGCGGCACAAACGGACCGACCCGGGGCCGGCGGCCGTGCTCGCCGCCATCAAGGCGACGGTGAAGGGCGGCGTGGGCAAGCTGCGCGAGCGGCCGCAGGGCCGCCACTACCGCGACGGTGAGCGGTGGCAGGCCCTTCAGCGCCCGACCTGGCGCCCCGACATCCGGGCGGCGGTCATCTCCAAGGCTCGCGTGAACATGCACCGCAAGATGCTCCGCACCGCGGAGGCGACCGGCCTGTACCCGCTCGCCGTGCTCTCGGACTGCGTCGTCTACCCGTCGCCCGGCCGCAGCCCGCTGGATTTCCTGCCCTACACCACCTCCGGCAAGCCGCTGCCCGGTGCGTTCCGGCTCGGCCCCAATCCGGGGCTGGCGAAGGTCGAAGGCGTCCAGGAGATGGCCTGGGCGGTCGACCTGATGGAGAAGGGCCTCAACCCGGCCCGCCACATCAAGGGCGACGGCCACGACGCCACGTTCGACGAAGGCGAGTAGGAGCGTGGGCGAGAAGGAGCGTGGGCGAATAGGGGCACGTGAGCGCAGGCGAGTAGGAATTGGGCGAGTAGGGAGCAAAACGGGTCCGTGGACAGGGTCGGCGAAGCCTTTGCGAAGATCTGCGGGAGGCGCGCGAGGAAGGGCTCCGCTCGTGGGCCCCGAGCGGCTGGATGCCTGACGGCGGAAGGGAAGTGAGCAGGGCATGGGGGACATCGACGAGGCCCTGGAGCGTGCCGGCCAGGAGGCGTTCACCAGGGAGCCGCCCAAGACCGTCAAGGGCCGGATCGGCTTCCTGATGAAGCAGCTCAAGACGACCAGGGCCGTCGCCCAGGAACTCGGGGTCAGCCAGCGGTCGGTGGAGCGTTACCTCACGGGCGAGCGGAAGCACCCGCCGAAGGAGATCGCCGACCGGATCGATGTCGCGGTACGGGCCCGGTGGCAGCCTCTGGTCCGCAAGCGACGCCAGAAGCAGGCCGCCACTGCCACGGGCATCACCATCGAGACCCGGGCCAGATTCGGCTACACCGCGCCGATCGGCACCACCGACGACCCGCGGATGCGGCGCGTGACCGTACACCTCCCGGCGGACTACGCGCGCCGCCTCTTCGACGCTCGTCAACAGGGCGCGGACGACCGGCAGTTGCGTCAGATCGTCGCCGAAGGTCTCCAGGAGATCTACTTCAAGGACAGCGGTCGCCGCGCCGACAACCTCGAAGTCGAGATCAGCGAGATCGACTATTTCGACGCATCTTTCTGACGAACTGAACTCAGGGCGAGGCCGACTAGCCGGTGGTACCACCCCTACGAGGGGCGGCCGCGGCGCAGCGCACACAGGTGATCGCGGCCGGGCGCACTTCGAGACGCTCCCTCGGGATCGGCTCGCCGCACCCCTGGCACTGTCCGTAGTCGCCTCGTTCCAAACGTTCCAGTGCCCCGTCCAGATCGGCGAGATGCGCACGCGCCTGCGCGAGCAATGCGGCTACATGGGCTCGCTCGAACGCGGTGCTCGAACCCTCCGGGTCGTGTTCGTCGTCGATCGCCACGTGGGCATTCGCCTCGACGATCCCGTCGAATTCACGGCTCAGCGCGGCGATCTGCGCGAGCGTACCGGCACGGTCGGCCGCCAGCAGCGCGCGCGCCGACTCACGCTCGATCGGGGAGAAATCGTCATTAACGGACGGATCATTCATATGGGTGCAAACGTCAGCGCTCCCGGCTGGATTCCGTTCACCGTGCACTCCTGGGAGTCGAAGCGGGCGAGACCGATAGAAATGAGGCCAAACGTTACGATGTGTAATGAATCGTGGCTGTGGGTGATGCTGACTTCATCCGTCACCGCGCTGCGGGTGGATGAGGAGCAGAGCGATGTCGTCGCTGCGGGACGGGGACTTTCTGGCGTGGTCGACGAGGGTGCCGGCCAGGGAGTCCATGCTCCGGTCCTGGGCCCGAGCGAGCCGGTCGGCGAGGTCGTCGATGGTGTCCTCGAGGTCCATGCCGGGGGATTCGACGAGGCCGTCGGTGTACAGGGCGAGCACGGCGCCCGGAGGCAGGGGGATCTCGGTGCTCGGGTAGTCGGCGGCGGGGTCGATGCCCAGCAGCAGTCCGGGCGGCAGGTGCAGGACCTCGGTGTGGCCGTCGGGGTGGCGCAGCAACGGTGGTGGATGGCCTGCACTGGCCAGGGAGGCACGGTGACGGGCGAGGTCGAGGTGGGCGAGCAGGCAGCTGGTGAACAACCCCGTGTCCAGCTCGGTCAGAAGGCGGTTGGTGCGGGCGAGGACATCGCTGGGGGGTGTGCCGATGGCGGCGTGGGCGTGGACGGCGGTACGGACCTGGCCCATGAGGGCGGCGGCGGTCACGTTGTGGCCCTGAACGTCGCCGATCGCCGCGGCGGCGGAGGTTTCGTCGCAGCGGATGAGGTCGTAGAAGTCGCCGCCGACGTCCATGCCGTGGCCCGCGGGGAGGTAGCGCGCAGCGACGTCCAGGCCGTGGATGCGAGGCAGGTCCTGGGGGAGCAGGCCCACCTGGAGACTGCGGGCGAGGTCGTGCTTGGTGTCGTACAGGTGGGCGCGGTCCAGGGCCTGGGCGATGAGGCCGGCCAGTGAGGTCAGGAGGGTGCGCTCGGCCGGGGGGAAGGGCCGGGGGTGGTCGTAGGACAGGACGAGGGCACCGACGGGGCGGCCGGAGGTGATCAGCGGCAGGAACGCCCAGGCGTTCCTGTCGCCGTAGCGGACGGCTTCGGGGTAGGCGTCCTGGAAGTCGGCGAAGGAGGGGAAGAAGCTCGGCACACCGGTGGTCAGGGCGTGCGCGGGCGGGGTGTCGGAGCTCAGCGGAGCACCGTCGTAGCGGCTCATGAACTCGGCGGTGTAGCCGCGATAGCCGATGATCCGCAGTCGGCCGTCCTCCGTCATCATCAAGGCCAGGCCCTGGGGCCCGAAGGCGGGCACGAGCTGGTCGGCGGCCAGGTCGGCCACATCCCGCATCCCCACCGCCTCGGTGAGGGCGGCCGCCAGGTGCATCAGGTGGTAGAGGGCGACGGCCCCGACCGTCTCCGTCGGCGGCGGCTGTTTCCGGGGGGTGGTCTCCGCCTCCTGTCCGTGGCGGACGGGAGTGATGTGCACGCTGATACCGCGGGCGTCGGGGTAGAGCTGGAAGGACAGCCACCGCTCCGGTGGGCGCAGTGCGGTGAAGGACGTGGGCTGACGGCTGACCACGGCAGAGCGGTAGTGGTCTTCGAAGACGGCGGTCCGCATCCACAGCAGCACCTCCCAGGGCCGGGCGCCGAGCAGGTCAGCGGCTCCAGCACCCACGAGATCGACTGCGGCAGAGTTGATGAAGGTGATCCGGCCGTCCAGGTCCAGGGCGCAGCAGCCCATCGGCAGCCGTTCGGCGAACTCGACCGCCGCCAGGGCCTCGGCCTGTCGTGGGGCCCGGGTGCGGGGCGGAAGCAGCACCCGAGGCTCGGGCCCGGGAAGCAGGGGCCGGCCCTGTTCGGCGGCCCGTTGCAGGAGCGCAGCCGCGTGGCGGCAGAAGGCGTCGATGGCGTCACGCTCGCGCGGGCTCAGCTGCGGCGGGTGCCAGACGGGCCACAGGAGCACGATCCCGCCCCAGACGGCGGTGTCGGTCATCGGAGCGGCGGCCAGCATGAAGTCGTACGGCAGTACGAGCCTGAGCCGCGGGTAGGAGCGGGCCATCGCCTCCTGGCTGTCCACCCACACCAGGCGCCGCTCCCGCACCGCGTCGGCCACTGGGACCCGGGTGTCGGTCGTGATCCGGGACCAGGGGGCAGCGAGCTGCTGAGAAGCCCCGCACACCGCTGCGAGCTGCAACATCCGCTCGCCCGGTGGCAGCAGGAACACCAGGCCCATCGAGGCACCCGTGTCCCGCATCACGTCGTGGACGAGGCCATCGAGCTGCTGCAGTCCCCCTTCAGCGGCAGCTGCGCCGGGCCGTGGCATGACGCTCAGCCTCTCCCGGCAGCCGAGGCGGAGCCTCGCGTGTGCCCCAAGCGGCCACGGGTCGCCTCCGTGCCGATACCGAAACCAGCTCCGATCCGCGCCGCACCGGCCCTGGCGCGTCGGTCGGCAGGTACCGCGCAGTGCACCCGCTTCCCGGCCGGATCGGGCGCCGTCGCCGCGGCGCCGTGTCGACCCCACGGGGTCCGGCCAGGGGCTGTCTGCCGCCGCCGCTGCCGCGTCCGCCGGACCTCTTGCAGATGAGCAGGTCCGCAATACCGGCAACCCGAGTGCACCGGCTCCCGCAGCTCAGCACCGCACCAGCCGCACCGCCCGAAAGTCATATACGGACAATACGCCCGTCGGCCTTTCGCGGGCAGCGACCTGCTGCAACGCACTTCGGGCGGCGCAGGACACGCCCGCTCCCGGCAGTGCCCACCGGCGCCTGGTCACCCCGGAAGCCGCCCCCTCCTGGGACGGCGCCCGACCGGTCAGTACAAGGACGAGGCACCCAGGTGGACGCGGTGTCCAGCCGTCGTCGAGCGGTGTCCAGTCATAGTCGACGGCGACTCCTGGGCAGCGCCGAACAATTCCCGTCATGACACAAGGAGAGGAGCGGTACGGGGACCGGCTCTACTCGCATCAGGACCCCGGCGAGGCGGATCGTCTCGGGGCCCTGGCGGGGGTCTTCGACCCGTATTCGTTCGAACGGCTGCGGCCCATCGTCCGGCCAGGGTTCCGAAGCTGCGACGTGGGAGCCGGTCTGGGCACGGTCGCCCAGTGGCTGATGAGCACCTCCGGTGCGGAAACGGCCGTGGTGGACATCGATCTCCGCAACCTCGGCGGCCGCGGTTTCCGTGAGTTCCAGGCCGACATCACCGATCCCGCCTTCGCACCCGGCCAGTACGACCTGGTGCACGCGCGGTTCGTCCTGATGCACCTGCGCGAGCGGGAGGCGGTGCTGAGGCGCATGGCGCAGTGGGTGCGACCCGGGGGATGGCTGGTCGTCTCGGACGCCTGGGACCTGGGCCCGGCGACCTCGTCGTGCGCGGCGTACCGGGAGACCGCCGCAGTGGCGAGCGAACTTGGGGCGCGGACGATCGGCAGCGATTTCAATGCGGGCCGGAGATATCCGCGGCCGATGGTCGACCTGGGGTTCTCGCAGGTCGGTTTCGCGGTCGATGTCCCGGTGCTCGAGGGAGGCGGAACGCTGGCCCGGTTCTGGATGAGCACTGCGAACGCCGCCCGTCCCGCGCTGGTGAACGAGCTCGGATCCCGGACGGTCGACGAGGCCCTGGCCTATCTCGCCGATCCGGCCACCCACGACCTCGGAATCGGAATGGTCACCATGTGGGGACGCCGCGCCTGAGCGGCTCCCCTCCGCACCGAAGGACCTGATCGCCACGCCCACCGGAGGCTTCCGTTGACCGCCACGGACATGCTGTTCAATCCGTTCGCCCCAGGATTCACCGACGACCCGTATCCCACCTACCGCCGCATGCGCGAAGTGGATCCGGTGCACGAACACCCGCTCGGATTCTGGGTGCTGAGCGCCTACGACGACATCGCGGCGCTGCTGCGGGCCAGGCTCTCGGTCGACGACCGGATGGTCACCCGTGGCCACATCCGCGAGCAGATGGACCAGGTGGATCTTGACGTGCTCAACCAGTCCATGATCCACCGTGATCCGCCCGACCACACCCGGCTGCGCTCCCTGGTCAGCAAGGTGTTCACATCGCGTTCGGTCGCCGCGCTGGAAGGCGAGATCACCCGACTTGTCGACGCCGCGCTCGACCGGATCGCCGAGGCGGGGCAGGCCGACCTCGTCGACACGCTGGCCTTCCCGCTGCCGTTCGCGGTGATCTCCAAGATGCTCGGCATGCCGCCCACCGACCACGCCCGGGTCCGCGAGCTGACCGGCGTCCTGACGCTCTCCCTTCAAGTCGTCACGGACCCGGTCGTCCTTCGGAAGGTCGCCGACGCGGGCCGCGAGATGACCGAGCTCACCCGCGAGCTGATCGCCTGGAAGCGCGCCAACCCGGCCGACGACCTGTTCACCGCGCTCATCGCTGCCGAGCACGACGGCGACAAACTCAGCGACGACGAGCTGATCGCGCAGATTGCCATGCTCTACATCGCAGGCCACGAGACGACCGTGAACCTCATCTCCAACAGCACCGTCGCCCTGCTGCGCAATCCCGACCAGCTCGCGCTGCTCCGTGCCCGCCCCGACCTGTCCGGCAACGCCATCGAGGAGTTCCTCCGCTACGACAGCCCCGTCCAGCAGTCCAAGCGCATCACCCTGGCTCCGCACACCATCCGCGGCCGCACGATCCCGGCCGGCACCTTCGTCTTCGCCTGTCTGGCCTCCGCCAACCGCGACACCCACTTCTGGGGCCCAGACGCCGACCGCCTCCGCATCGCCCGCCCCAACGCCCGCAACCACGTCTCCTTCGGCGCCGGCCCCCACCACTGCCTGGGCGCCGCCCTGGCCCGCCTTGAGGGCCGAGTGGCCATCCAACGCCTGGTGCACCGCTTTCCCGACCTCACTCAAGCAGGCGAAGTCACCTGGAACGGCCACATCAACCTGCGCGGCCCCGCCAAGCTCCCCATAGCGGTGTAGGACCGCCGTGCATCGGACAATCGCGAACCCGGCGACATACTCGTCGAAGGGCTCGATGCGACCTCAGCGGGCAGATCATTCATGCATTGAGCCAGTGCGGCAGCGTCCTGCCTCACCCTCAACTCCAGGGTCTGCCAGGTGCGTTCTGCTGAAGAGCGGCAGCCCTAACGGCTCAATCGCGCGTAAAGATCATTTTGGAGGGCGATGACAGGCGCCAACGTGCGCTGGGATACCGGATCCAACGCCAGGGCCGGGAGTCCGGTCGCGGTGACGGCGGTGAGGCGAGAGCGATCGGCATGGTGCGGGAGGACGTAGGCGCACACGGTTGGTCCCGTCGTGCGTGGAGGTCCCCGCCCCGCCGGGCTCGTCAGCCGGCGGCCGGAGCCGGTTCGCGACCGGCACGCAGCGCGGGGGAGTTGCGCAGCCGCGTGAAGGTCACGACCAGTGCGAGTGCCTGGAGTACGGCGCAGCCGCCGATGACGTCGGTCAGATACGGCGGCGGGGTGAGGGCGATCACGATCCCTGCCACGGGGAAGGGCAGAAGCAGTAGCAGGATGGTCAGGGAGAGGGTTGTGCCGAAGGCCGTGGGCGGAATGACCAGGGAACGCAGGGTGCGCAGGACGACAGTGAGTCCTCCGTCACCCGCCATGAAGAGGGCCACGAGGGCCGTGTAGCCGAGGTAGGACGTAGCCTGCGGGAGGGCCAGGCAGGCTGCGGCGGCGACGGCCGAGCTGATCACGCCAACTCCCCACAGCCCCAGCCGGTTGAGGGCGAATCGGCAGCCGGCGACCGCGAGGAGTGTGGATGCGGCGGCGGCCGACCAGAGGGTGCCCACGGCGGCCGGTGAGCGGCCGAAACCGTCAACCACCACGATGGGGCTGGCCGATTGGAGCACTCCGAGAGCGAGATTGGAGCAGGCCAGACCGGCCACGAGCCAGCCGAGGACAGGAAGCGAACGCAACGTCCGCCACCCTTCCCGCACGCCGGCGCCCGCCCGCTGCCCGATCTGTCGCGCGGCGCGCAGTGGTGTGGGCGGAGTCTGCAGGGCGAGTCCGGCCGACAGGAAGGACAGCACGCTCAGGCACACCA
Source organism: Streptomyces hygroscopicus (assembly GCF_026168105.1). Classification (GTDB taxonomy): domain Bacteria; phylum Actinomycetota; class Actinomycetes; order Streptomycetales; family Streptomycetaceae; genus Streptomyces; species Streptomyces hygroscopicus_D. The sequence continues at coordinate 349,590 of NZ_LBMW01000001.1, read as the reverse complement.
GCATGCGAGTCGGCCCGGTCAGGAGGAGGACACCGCCGAGTGCGGGGCCGACGAGGGTGGCCGTCTGGTCGATGCCGATGAGCACCGACTGCACCCTGTGGGACTGTCCTTCCGCCCGACGGCTGACGATGGCGCCGACGGCTTCGTTGGCAACGAAGCCGAATTGCGTGAGAGTTCCGGTCACCGCTGCCAGCGTCATGACGGTGACGGTCTCGGTCGTTCCCCTTGGCAGCATGACCAGTAGGACAGCCGCTGCCGCCACCAGGACGGCCCGCGCAAGGGACGCGAGGAAGCACACGATGGCCGCGCCGCAGCGGTCCACCAGGGCACCGGCCAGGCCGAAGGCGGCCACGCGGGGTATCCACTCCAGCGCGAAGGCCAGGCCCGTCAGGGACGCGGAGCCCGTCGTCGCCAGTACGAGGAGCGGCATGGCGTACGTCGACATGGAGAAGGCGAGTGCGTCGCAGGCCCGGGGGGCGTAGATTCGCCGGAAGAGGCTGCCGGGGGGTATGGCTGCGTGTCGGCCGGCGGGTTGGCCCTCGTACAGGGAGATGGTCACGGAGTGCGGGGCTTTCGGTGAGCGGTGGCGCTGGCGGGCGAAAAGGGCGGCGGCTCCTCGCCCGCACGCCGAAGCGCCGACGGGAGGAAGTGGCGACTGGAGGGAGTGCGGAGAGGCGTGGCGCGGACCGGCCGATGCGTGTTCCGCTGTCGGTGCGGTTCCACGAGTCGCGTCAGCGACGGGCGGCCTTCTGGCACTGCGGCCACGCGAATAAGGGGCGGCAAGGCATGGGCATGACATGGGTGGCGGCCATGAGAACTCCGCTTGGAACGGGGAGTCGAGGACGAACGGCAAGTGCGCCCGCACACCTTTTTCAGGTGTGAGCTACGGCGCGGTAACAACATAGCGGACCAGGCTCCTGTTGCAGACCCCTCGGTCGGGCCTCAGTCGGTCATGCCCACCGAGGCGAGGGCACGTTGGGCACCCGCGGCGGTGTCGGCGACGAGATCGGCCGCCTATGCGGTTTCGGCGATGAGACGAAGGGCTTCGCCGGGCCGCCACCGCCAACTCGCGTTCGAGCCACCGGCGCTCGCCTAGGCCACCGCCAGCGATGCCCGGCCCGCCGCCGTTGGACACCGGAGCCGCCAGAGCGCTGCCGGCTGAACCGCCCATGGGCGCCGACGCGATGGGATGCCGAACGTCCGGACAGGTGGTGAACACGGTCGTCAGCGACAACCCTTGGTTGTGCTTATTCCGCCCGAGGCGTCCCGCTGCTTTCGCCGACCTCTCGATCGGCATCGGGCTGGCAGCCGAGGCACAGCTTGTGACGCCCTTGGGCTGTGATCACGCTTCCCCAGCCGTTGCACACCTCGCAGCCGACGGCCAGTGCGGCGTTGGCGCGGGGGATCGGGTGGGGAGCGGTGGTCGCTCCGTGGGTCATGTGAGTCTCCTGGCCTCGAAACGGTCCCGGTGCTGCGCACCTTCGCTGCGTGATGTCCACCATATACCGTTTCATGTCTGTTTGCGCCCATTCATAGTGATTTTATGACCGTTTTCTTTCGCTCCTGGGTTGAAACGTTTCATTCAGCGATCATGCGCCCCGTCCTCTGCGCGACTCGCCGTCCGGGAACCGTCTGCTGATGGTGGGTTTATCGGCTTGATCTCCTCCTCGGCGCTGTGGGAGGGTTCAGCGAACTTTCGGGCAGGACCACACTCTCGGCGAAGGACTGAAGCCATTGACCTCGGCGCCCCTCAGCGGCCGCCGTCGGCACTGAACCGTCTGCCTCGGGGCAGCGCGGCCTCCGGTGCCACCACCGTCTCCTCACGGCGGCCCAACGATGCGGTGTCCCGGCACCGCCATCACCTCCCTTCGGGGAGGTGATCCCCGGCCGCGGCCGGTACGACAGCCTGCGCGGTTCTTCGGTCCGCTCATCCGGACGGAGCGCGCTTCGCCTGCCAACTACGTGAGGTCAACATCGTGGACATCGACGTCCAGAGCTTTGCAGTCGCCAACCTGCGCCGCCGACCCGAGGCGGTCGAAATCGGCGGCTTCGTCGCGGGATTCGATCCCGCGACGACCAGCCCGTACATCAACTACGCCACCCCACTGCCCGGCGCCCGCCCGACCGGCCGGGACGTCACCGCATTGATCGAGGCGTTCCGCGATCGAGGTCTCAAGCCCCGGTTGGAGTTCGCTCCGGACGCCGCACCCGCCGTGGACCCCGCGCTGCGCCAGGCCGGATTCACCACGGAGGCAGTCCACGAGTACCTGGTCTGCACCCGCGGCACACTGACATCGCTGCCGGACGGCGGCCGGTCGGCAGCCGCGTTCAGTGTGGAGACCCCGTGCACGGACGAGGACTACGCAGCGATCGACGCTGCTCTGTCCGAGGCGTTCGTGGGTGAGTTCGCCTCGTCTCCGGAAGGCGCCGCCCGGCTGCGGCGTACCCAGGAGAACGGCGGGGCCGTCCGGTTCGTGCGAGCTCCCGATGGCTCCTGCGCCGGTGCCGCCACCTGCTCGGCACCGGCCGTGGGCACTTCGGAGCTGGCGGGGGTGGGCACACGGCCCGCGTTCCGCGGTCACGGCATCGCCGCCTCGGTCACGGCGGCGCTGACCGAGACCTTGCTCGCCCGTGGAGCACGATCGGTCTGGCTGGAGTACTCGGGTGAGGGGTCCCGCCGGGTGTACGAGCGCGTCGGCTACCGGCCCGAAGGGACCCGTCTGTATGTGACGCTCGAAGGGTGATGTGCGTCGGGCGGGGGGCCGGGTGGTCCCGTCCCCCCGCCCCGTTTTTCCCTTCGCGCGCCTGACCCGTCGTCGGTTCACGGCAGGATGGAGTCGACGTATCCGCCGTCGACACGCAGCGCGCCCCCGGTGGTGGCCGTGGCCTGGGGGGAGCTGAGGTAGACGACCATGTGGGCGATCTCCTCCGGCTCGATCAGTCGCTGCAGCAGGGACTGCGGCCGGTACTTGCGCATGAAGACGCGCTGGGCCTCGTCCCAGGGGAGCTCGCGGTCGACGAGTTCGTGGACGAAGCCCTCGACGCCCCTGGTGTGTGTGGGGCCCGCGATGACGGAGTTCACCGTGACGCCGGTACCCGCGGCTTGCTTGGCGAAACCCCGGCTCACCGCGAGCAGTGCCGTCTTGGACATGCCGTAGTGGATCATCTCCGCGGGGATGGCGACGGCCGAGTCACTGGCGATGTACTGGATGCGTCCCCAGCCGCGTTCGGTCATGCCCGGCAGATACAGACGGGTCAGCCGCACGGCGGCCAGCACGTTCACCTCGAAGTAGCGCCGCCACTCCGCATCGGTGATCTCCAGCGGGTCCGCGGTGCCGAAGATCCCGAGGTTGTTGATGAGAATGTCCACCCGCGGCAGGGTTTCGGTTGCCTGCCGCGCGCCCTCTTCAGTGGTGACGTCGGCCACGACCGGCACCAGATCGGCCCCCGGTACCTCGTGGGCCAGGCGGGCGATGCCGTCTTCCACACCCTCGATCGTGCGCCCGTTGATGCCCACACGGGCTCCCGAACGGGCGAGTCCGGCGGCGATCGCCGCGCCGATGCCCTGCGTGGAGCCGGTAATCAGCGCCGTACGGCCCTTCAGATCGATCTGCATCTCATCAGCCCCTTCCGTATGCGTGCACTCGCTTGGATACCCGTGGCGTCGACCCGGCACGAGAGGTTCAGGACCTCAGCCCCCGGATGGCCGCTTCGGCAGTGCGCCCACTCAGGACTGCGGCGTGGTGCGGCGGGTGATGCGGCTCGCCGAGCCCGCGGACGTGGACCGGATGGTGTCCTCCTTCGGCCGCGACGCGTGGGCGGGGAGGAACAGGAAGAGTCCGCAGGCGGCGACCAGTATCCAACCCGGACGGGAGGCATGTGGGAGCCCCGCCGGACCGGCGCCGGCGACCAGGCCGCCGGCGAGGGCGATGCCGAGCGCAGCGCCGAACTGGCGTGCGGTGGACGTGATCGCTCCGGCCACGCCGGCGCGGGCGGGAGGCAGCCCGCTCACCGCGGTGTTGGTGATCGGGGCGTTGGCGAAGCCGAAACCGATGCCGATGAGCAAGTAGGCCGGCAGAAGCAGGAATACGTGCGTGTGCTGGTCGAGCCCGATCAGGCAGAGTCCGCCCACCGCGATGAAGGTGCCGGCCAGGACCAACGGCAGCCGCGGCCCGACACGACCGACCAGACGGCCGGACAAGGGGGCGCAGAGGGTCGCGCCCACGGCCATGGGCAAGGTCGCCACCCCGGCGGCCAGCGGCGTCCACCCCCGGGTGTGTTGCAGGTAGAGGGTGTTGAGCAGCAGTGTCACGTTCAGTGCGACGAAGACCGCCACCGCGCCCAGGACCGCACTGCTGAAGACCGGACGCCGGAAGAGCCGCAGATCCATCAGCGGCTCGCGCCGACGCGACTCGACCCATACGAATCCGACCGTCGCCAAGGCAGCGAACGCGTACGCCGTCAGCGCCGCGAGCGATGTCCACCCGATCCGCGGCCCTTCGATGAGGACGCCGACCAGCACCCCGATGGCCACGGTCAGCAGGGCCTGACCCGGGATGTCGAGCCGCTGCGCCCGCTGCGACCGCGACTCCGGCACGAAAACAGCGCTGAGCACGACGGCGGCCACAATGAGCGGCGCGTTGACCCAGAACACCGACCGCCAGCCGAACCCCGCGATGAGAGCGCCACCCGTGACAGGTCCGGCTGCCATGCTTAGCCCGAAGACCGACGCCCAGACACCGATCGCCTGCGCTCGCTCCCTAGGGTCCGGCATCGCGTTCACCACGATCGCCAAAGCCACGGGACTGAGCATCGAGGCGCCGATTCCCTGGACGGCACGGGCCGTGACGAGCGTGCCCACCGAAGGGGCGATCGCACAGACCAACGAGGCCGCGCCGAACACGACCAGCCCGGACTGGAACACCCGTCGGCGTCCGAACCGATCGGCCAGGGCACCGGAGGAGATCAGGAGACCGGCCAGGACGAGGGTGTACGCGTCCACGGTCCATTCGAGACTGCGGGTCCCGACACCCAGGCCGCGCCCGATGGCAGGGAGGGCCACGTTGACGACGGTGGTGTCCAGGCCCACCAGGAACATGCTCAGGCAGCACACGGCCAGTACTGTCCAGCGCCTGCGCGCACCCAGTACCGGCTGAAGGGGTTGAGTCGAAGCGGTCACGGCCTGCCTCTCGCATCGGGGAGCACCTGCCCGGCCATGCTCGGGCCGGACGAGGACTGCCACCCAGCAGATTTGCGGAGGCTGCAAAAACGGGGCTGTGCGGGCGCGGAGCCGGAGCGGATGCTCGACGGCACCGGGCAGCCGCGAAGTCGACGAATTGGGCCAGGAACGTCCTGTACGGACCCTCATCGTGCTGCGGACCTGCCCGGTCGACCTCGTCCACGCCCCCTGTCCACGTCCGCAACGGGCCGCAGACAGGGAGCCTGGCCGGGCAGAGGCCACTGCGCCCTTGTCGCCCTCGGCGACCCGTCTACGCGGGTTTCGGCGCCGCCTGCTGCACGACCTCGAAGGACCACAGAGTCGACCCGCCGGCCGCCGGCCTGGGGCGCTCGCCGCCCTCCGCTCCACCGCCCTGGTGAGCCGCCTTCATGGGGCCCTCCATCCAGGCCTGGAAGGACTCCTCGTCACGCCAGCGCGTGTAGACGAGGTAGTTGTCGGTGCCTTCGACCGGCCGGAGGAGTTCGAACCACTCGAACCCGTCGGAGCTCTCCACGGCGTGGGCACGCGAGGCGAAGCGCTTCTCGAGGGTCTCCCGCTGCTCGGCGGGGACGGTCAGTACGTTGATTTTTACAACACTAGGCACATGACACCTCTGAAGACCGGGGTCCGTAGTCTGGACCTTGTGCGAGCAGTCTCCTACATCAGGCAGTCCAGGAAGCGCGAAGACGACAGCAAGTCATCGCCCGAGGCGCAGAAGACCAAGTGTGAAGCACTCTCCAGGTGCTGAGCGGTAACGGCACTAGTGGGCAGCTCATCGGAATTCTTACCCAGTGAGGTTTTCTCAATGAAGATCACCTCCAGTGGTTGTTGAGGACCAAGGCAGCGCGGGCAATATCACCGATCCGTGTGGAGCTGAGGCTGATGCGCTTCGAAGCGCGCCAGCGTTCCCTGAGTTCGGCGGCGGTGCGTTCGCCGAGGGCTCGGACGTGTCTGATCAGGGCGTTCGTCGTGCGGGTGTCGATGTCCAGAGCCTTCTCTGAGCGGTCCTTGGGGCGGCGAACAGGGACACGGATGCCGATCCCGGCTCCGATGTATCCCTTGTCTGCCAGGGTGGGCAGGCCATCGGCGGCGGCCTTGTACAGCGCCGGCAGCACGTGCAGTCGCGCGGCCGTGATGTCCGGCGTGGAGCCCGCTTCACATCCGAGATCCACAACGGCGTGCCGTCCGGAGCGGACAGGAACTGAATGTTGCCGCCAAAACTCTTGTGTTTCTGGCTGAACCACGGGTCGTTGCCGTTCTCGCGGACACCGGCGACCCGGTCGCATGCGATCAACGTGGCGTCCAGTACCAGGTGTGTCATGCCCTCGGCGCGGCAACGGTCCAACACCGCATTGAGGTCGGGGGCTTCGTCTGCGAGGACGTCGATGCCCTCGTGCAGGTAGCGGTAGCCGGTCGCCTGGGATACCCCGGCGTCCCGGGCGAGGTAGTGCACACAGCCTCGCTCACGGAACCAGCGCAGCACCAGCACCGCCTGACGGAATGGGCCCAGCGTCCGCGCGCCCTTCGGGGTTCCGATCCGTCGACGGTGCAGGGCCAACAACCGGGCCCACACCGCTTCGCGTAGGTCATTTCGCTGAGGGAACATCACTGGCAGCCCGTCTTCCCAGGGCTCGGCGGACCAGTCGGCTAACGCGCCACGCGGTAGCGGAGGTAGACGACTCTTGAGCTGAAGGTACGGGTCTCGACGAATTCGAGATCCACCCGGCGCTCGTGTTGGGGGAAGAACGGAATGCCGCCGCCGACCAGTACCGGGTAGACCCTGGCCCGGTACTCGTCGATCAGCCCCAACGCGGCCGCCTCGGCGGCGAGAGTCGCACCGCCGATCGCGATGTTGCCGTCCCCCGGCTCGGCTCGCAATCGCTCGATCTCCTCCGCCAGGCCGCCGGAGACCAGGCGGGCATTGCCCTGCACCGCCGACAGCGTGGTGGAGAACACCACCTTGGGGAGCGCCTTCCAGACCGCGGCGAACTCGAGCGTTGGGAAGTCGAGCGATGGATTCTGGTCGACGGTCTCCCAGTACAGCATCGTCTCGTACAGCCGTCGTCCCAACAGGTGGACACCGGCCTCTCGCACCTCGTCGGTAGCGAAGCGAAAGACCTCCTCGTCGGGCGGCGTCCAGTCGAAGCCGCCGTCCGGCCCGACGATGTAGCCGTCCAGTGAGACGCCCATCGAATACGTCACGCTGCGCATCAGAAGTCCTCTTCGGTAGCGGGTTCGACAGTACGACCGCCGGACGCCGCAGCGCGTGACCGGCGCCGCCCTGGCGCGCCATTTCGGAGCGTCCGAGCGGACCGGCCGCCGATACCTGGCAATGGCCGCATGGCATGAGCCCCGTACCGGCTACCTGATTGGTGGCCGGTACGGGGGCTCGTTTCGTTTTCAGGCGATGGTTTGCCGCTGCGGAGTGCCGCGGGACCACAGCTCTTCGGCATGCTCAGCGAAGCGATCGAACATTCCGCCTTCCGCATGCCGCCTCAGGTGCAGCAGCGGGGAATCGTGGCCGACTAGCCGGGCAAGGTGCGGTGTTACGAGCGCGTCATCATCGAAGCGGAACACCGAAAGCGATACGTGGTTCACCGCGTCGCTCGCTGCTGAGAACCGGGTCTCGAGCCCTTCGTGCGCGCCGAGTTTCTCGAGATTCTCAAGTGTGATCCGGATGCGCGTGGACACGGTCAGTGCCACCTCTTCGACGCTCTCGCGATTTCGGGTAACTTCGCCGTCAGGATCGCCGAGCAGGAATCGCACCCGGCATCCGCTGTCAAGTTTCTGGCGCAAGGTGGTTGCGAATGCGGGTTGGTCGATCCATAGGAAGTAGTTCGTGTAGCCAGCGAAGAAGACTTCCCGCTCAGCGCTGGCTACCAATTCGCCCCACACCGACGACGGGCAGGAAGAGCGGTAGGGGTATGACCGAATGATCTCACGGTCACCCCCGGTTTTGATCCGGTCCTTAACCGCCTTCGGCCACAACATTTCCTCGTCAACTCCCAGTGCTTTACAAGCGTCTTCGCGGTTCCTTGCGTGCGGGATCAGCTCGGAGTCGCTGACCCACCGCTCCACCGTCTTCCCTGAGACACCCACCCTCAGAGCCAGTTGCCGGGGTGACAGGCCAGCGCTGTCCATAGCTGATCGTAGGGCAGTGTTCAAGGCTCCCCCTAGGGGCGTTTGGGCGTTGTTCCGACGTAGCGGCCAAACGGCCCAACTGTCCCTGGTAGCGGGCCAATACGTCCCGCATGGGTGGTCACCATGGCCTGACAACAAGAACCCCCGCGACCGCTCGAACGGCCCGGGGGCGTGGCCGACGCTTCAAGGGAGCGACGACGTGACAGACCTTATCCGCAGAGCGCTCGAATGGGTGATTGCAGCCCCGTTAGGGCGACGCACCCCCGGCAAACACAGCCGTGGCGCAAAGCGCGCTGTGGCGCCCCCTGCACCGCCTACCCCGAACGTGAGGGGAGCGCTGCTGGTTGTAGCCCGCGGACGGCGCCAGCCGCTCGCAGCGTGGGAGGACACGTGCGCAATGGTCCGGCCCTACGTAGCGCATCTTTGGGGCGATGTTTCATGAACGGGCGCGTCGCAAGCTCGATCGCACTCGCGGAAGGCGCCATGTACGACGCGTACAGGGAATGGCTACGGCACGCAGAGTCGTGCGACGGGTGCAGGTCCGCCGGGAAACCGAGCAGCGGCTGTGAGACCGGTCAGGCTTTGTGGGCCACCTACCGCGAGGCACGCATCAGCCCCGGCCGGACGCGCGACGGATATGACTCCCGAATCGGCAAGAGATGCCGCGACCCAGAAGGGAAGATCGGCATTCTCACTGATGTGCAGGGCGGAACTGCCTATCTGCGCCCCGAGCATGGCGGTCGCGAGTGGACCGTGCCTGCCGACCAGGTGGCCGAAGAGCCGCAGCAACCATGACTGCTCATGGCCCCATCCTGCCGCACGGCGGTCGGCGGACGGGGAGCGGCTGGTCCATCACACGGCTCCGCGGTGCGCCGCCCGGGCCGCTCGCTGCTCCAGCGCCCGGCGCGGCCAAGTGGCGGCCGGGCCGCGGGCGTCCGGTGCCGGGCCCTGGGGGAGCAGTACCACGCCCCAGCCGGCTGACGGCCGGCTCGGCCTGTGGGCGGTGAGCCTGCGCGGCGACCGGGGCCTCGAGTTCGGTGGTCAGCGCTGCCCACGTGCCTGCCGGCGGGCGCCCAGCAGTACCCGCGCCGCGCCCACCAGCGGCGGAGTCGCCGAGCCGCGCAGCACCCCGGCGCCACTCGCCAGAACCGCGTCCGCCGTGAGCAGCTCGATCTCGACCAGCGCGCCCATCAGCGGCCGGTAGGGGGCCGCGGTCCGGGCGGGCAGCTCCCGAGCCGCCTCCAAGGTGGCGCGTGCCGCCTTGACCTGATGGCCCACCAGCTCACGTATGCCCGGCGACTCGTGGCCCGCCGCGATGTCCTCCACCGTGACAGAGAAACGCTCCAGTGTCTCGGTCGGGATGCCCAGCCGGCCCTCCCGCACGTCCTCCGCAAGGTCGTTGACGAAGTCCAGCCGTTGACTGCCGTCGAGCAGGGTCCGGCAGGCCGCCCGGTACCGCCCGTCGTCGGCCTCAGGCCCCAGCAACTCGCCGACCAGCATGAAGGCGGGCAGCGAGTAGGCGTCCACATAGGCCTGGTAGTCGGCCTCGGTGGCGAAGCCGGTGAACTCCAGTTCGGCAGTGGCGGTGGACAGATACTCCTCCACCACGGCCCGAAGCCGCGGATACACCGCGACGGTGTGCAGCAGCGCGCGGATCAGCGGCTCGTCGCTCACTCCCGTGTCCAGAGCCTTGCGCACCTGCTGCTCCCAGGACGCCCAGGCCGCGACCCGCTGCGGCTTCGGACCAGTGTCCAGAAGGTTGTCCCCGTGGTGCATCACGGCCGTCGCCGCCACCGCGTGCGGCAGCACCGGCCGCGGCAGCAGCACCCGGGCCGCCAGGTACGAGGTGCGGCGGAAGCGCGCGACCAGTTGTCGCTGGGCGTCGTAGTCGCGCCGCAACTCCGGCTCCCGGATCCCCGCCGCATTCAGGCTCTGCTTCCACCCACTCATGAGCCGATCGTAGACGTACCCTCCGGGCACCACGGCTCCGCCCGGAGCGACGGGGAAGCCATCGCACGGCTGCACGGCAAGGGGTCCCCCGACTCACGTGCCCGATCGGGGGTCTCCCGAGTGCGGCTCGTGCCGAGCCTGGCGAGACTGACCGTGACGAGCACGACACCGGTCGGCTGCTTGGAGCGCGAAGAAGCGAGGACCATCCATGCTGCGGGGCTTCAAGAACTTCCTGATGCGCGGCGACGTCATCGTTGTGGCCGTCGGGCTGATCGTGGCGCTGGCGCTGAGCACGCTGATCAAGGCGTTCACCGACAACGTGATCAACCCGGTCATCGCCAGTGCCCAGGGCGGCATGTCGCCCGGTCTGGGCTGGCAGCTCGGCCGGCCGGGCAACCCCGCGACCTACCTGAACATCGGCGCCTTCATCTCCGCGCTGATCTACTTCGTCGTCTTCATGGCGGTCGTCTACTTCCTGATCGTCGTCCCGTACAAGCACATCCAGGCCCGGCGGGGCGTGACGGTCTTCGGCGACCCCACGCCCGCCAAGACGTGTCCGGCGTGCGTGTCGGAAGATCTGCCCGAGGCAGCCACCAAGTGCCGGTACTGCGGCACCGCCCAGGTCTGAGAGCAGTGGATCACGGGGGCGAGCGCGGTTCGTGCCCGACGGGGGTGAAGAATCACAGGCGTACGGGTGGGACCACAACGGTGGTTCGCCGAAGGTACGGGTGCCACGATCACCGAACGGAGCTCCGGCCACCTCTCGCCGGTCTCGCATCCGGCAGACGTGGCCGCAGCCAACTGCGGGGTGCTGCAGGGCGCAGCCTCCTCGGAGCCGGTCTGACCGCTGACGGGCGCTGGGCACCGCGGTCTCGGAGTCATCCGCCCTTCTGCCGCTGTGCGCAGGCAACCAGCAGCGCCATTCAGTCATCTTCGTGTGTGACCAAAGGCTGGGGGATACGATGAATCCGTCAAGGCTCGTGGGCGTTACGGCCGCCTGTCTGGTGTTGTGCGGGTGTGCCAGTTCGGCGAGCACGGCCGGGGCGGCGCATAGCCCGGGTCCTTCTGCGCCCGGCGCGCAGACGACCGCGCTCAACGCCGGGAGCACGCCTGCAGCCGCGCGCCGCGACCCCGTGCTGATCCTGAACGGGCAATTCGACGCCCGCCCGGGCCAATTGGTCGACATGCTGCTCGACGGCGTCAGCCGTGCCCAGGGACACGACGCGGTGACCGCACAGTCGCCGGCGTTCAGCGCGCCCGTGCGGCTGCGATGGCAGGACGGCGCCTACGGGGCCGTGGCGGCCCTCCCGATGACGGACAAGCCCGGCTGGTATCCGCTCACGGTCACCATGGCGGGCCGTACCGTGGCCCGCGACAGGATTCAGGTCGTGCGCTCCGAGCGCCCGGCGTTCAAGGTGCTGGTGTTCTCGGGCATGGCCCGGCCCGGGCAGCCGGTGTCGCTGCGCTTCGACGATCTGTACCCCGGTGAGCAGGGCACCGACTTCACCGTGCGGTCCGCTGCTCTGCCGCAGCCCGTGCGTCTTGTCCACGACAAGGTGATCGACTTCTACAACCCACGGGTCTTCTCGGCCCAGCCGGAGCTCAAGCCGGGCCTGGCGGACGGCACGTACACCTTCGAGTTGTACGGCCCGCACGGCAACCGCATCACCGAGAAGCGTCTGACGGTCCGCGCGTCCCGGCCCGGCGACCCCGACTATCTCGGCAAGGCGTACGGCCCCGGCTTCTACGACCCGCGCACCGGCTACCTCGACAGGGCGCACGGGCACGACTTCAAGGTCCGCCTCGGAGGGCAGGTCGCGGTCATGTGGCACGACGCGTACCCGGACCCGGGTGAGGAGACGCGGCTGACCGCCACCTCCCCGGCATTCACCCACGTACTCCACCTCAAGCGCGACGACAGCAAGGCCGCCGACGGAGACGACCCGCGCTACTTCGACACGGCCACCATCCGGGCCGACCTCAAGCCGGGCCGCTACCCCGTGACGATCGTCGCCCACCACGGCCGGGTGAAGAAGACGGGCTACCTGACAGTGACGGCGCGGTAGGCCGCCCGCGGCGGAGCCCACCGGTGCGCTCCGTCGATCAACCTGGTCGACATCGCCGCGCCCGCCGACACCGGTGCCGCTCGGCACTGGCACGCGGGCCGCCGCACGACGGGTGCCGTCGTGGGAGTACCTCTCTCGGATTTGCCTTGGAGTGGACTCCAGCCTCCACACTGATCATGACGGAATCCGTGCTGGGTCAGGGAGGCAGCAGATGGACACGACGAGCGGGGCGGGGCACCCTCTGCCCTACGACAGCTACCGGCAGGCGATCGAGCGTGAGACCCTCCGCTTCGCCGAGGCGGTGAAGGGCATGGACCCCGCGACCGCCGTGCCCTCCTGCCCCGACTGGACGCTGGCCGACCTCACCCGGCACGTGGGAGCGCTGCAACGCTGGTTCTCCACGCTGCTGACCCGGTTGGTGCAGGAGCCCCCACGCAGCCGCGACGTGGATCTGGGGCTGCCCGAACGTGCGGAGGAGTATGCCGACTGGGTGGCGGCGGGCGTACCCGATGTGGCGGCCGTGCTGCGCACCACGGATCCCCAGGCGGCGATGTGGGCCTGGGGTGAGGACCAGCGTGCGCGCTTCTGGGCCCGCCGGATGCTGTTCGAAACGCTCGTGCACCGGGTGGATGCGGAGCGTGCCGTCGGCCGGGAGCCGGACATCGACCCCGTGCTCGCGGTGGACGGGGTGGACGAGTTCCTCGTCAACCTGCCCTACGCGGGTGTCTTCGCCCCGGGCGTGACGAAGCTCAACGGCAACGGCGAGACCATCGCCTTCCAGTGTGCCGACCCGGCCGGCGGAATCGGCGAGGAGTGGCGGGTGCGGTTGGAGCCGGACGGTTTCCGCCTGCTGCCGCGGGCGGAGGCCGAGGCCACACCATCCGGGCCGCAGGCGGCGGTACGGGGGCAGGCGGCGGACCTCCTGCTGCTGCTCTACGGGCGGAGGTCCTACCAGGAGGGTGCCTTCGAGGTCTCGGGAGAGGGTGAGGCGCTCGACCGCTGGTTCGCCCACACGGCCTTCTGATCGCAACGCGGGTCGATGCGTCGGCTGCACCGCGCACGCGGGCCGGGCTGCCTGTGGCAGGCCCGGCCCACGCTCGCTACGGATGGTGCGGGCGTCAGCAGGCGCCTTCGTCCTGCCAGGGCCCCCAGGGCGAGGCGCCGGGCACCTCGTTCTGGGTCCACCACTTGGCCTTCCAGTTGTGCTGGTCGTACGACACCTCGTTGCCCGCGGTGTAGACCGCCGTCGCACTCCAGGCCGACGTGCAGGTGGCGCTCGGTGGCGTCGGCGTCCCCGGCGGGGTGGGCGTGGGCGAGGGCGGGGTCGAACCGGCGAACGTCACCGAGTACTTGGCGAAGTCCCATGGGTTCTGCGCCACGCTGGAACAGGTGCCGGACGTGCGGCCGCCGTTGTCGGCGGGTGTGCACTGACGGTCGCGGTTGAGGGACCAGAAGGTGAAGCGGTCCATGTTGTGGCTGATCGCGTAGTCCAGCACGGTCTGGAAGTCGGCCTGCGTGAAGATCTCGCCGGAGTCACTGCGTCCGTTCATCCCGGAGAACCCTTCGTGAGCGTAGGCGGTCGCCTGGTCCCAGCCGAAGGTGGACTGCAGAATCGCATTGAAGTTGGTGAGCGCGCCGGTCTGCGAGGCGGCGCCGTTGAACCCGCCGTCGAACGGCATGATGGAGAAGTTGTTCGGTGTGAATCCCTGCGACTTCGCCTCCAGCAGCATCTGCTTGCCGAACCAGCCGGTTCCGTCCGCCGTGCCGGCCGTGGTGACGGAGACGTAGAGTCCGGGATTGTTCTGCTGAAGGATCCTGGCGGCACCGATCTCGTTCTTGATCGCCGCCGTGTTCTCGTACTCCGGCTCCTCCAGATCGAAATCGATCGCGTGCAGACCGTACTTGGTGATGACCTGCTGGTACGCCGCCGCCGTGGCGGTCGCGTCCGAGCACACCTGGCCGAGCTTGGTACCGCCGTAACCGCCGATGGAGACGGAGACGTCACCGCCCTTGGCGCGGATGGCGTCGATGGCCGACTGCACGGCAGTGTCGGAGGAGACCGGGGCTGTGCCGCCCCATGTGGGGGAGCAGCCGCCACCGTTGGGCGCGAGAACGAAGGCGAGCTGGAACGCCTTGAGGCCGGTGGCGTCCATGATGGCGGCCGGGTCCGGCGGGTCGTTGTCCAGCGGCATCAGATAGGGGGCCGCGGCGTACCAGCGGTTGCTGAGCGCGCTGGTCGCCCCCGATGCGTGGCCGCCGATCAGTACCGTCGTGCCCGCGGTGGCGAGCCCGAGTGCGGTCGCGCCCAAACATGTCCGAAGACGTCTCACTGCGTACCTCCAGTGGGGGTGGGAGGGAGTGGGCACAGCCTCCTGATGCTGTCGCGGTCGCGTCAACGCTTTGGACTAGACCAAGTGGAACTTTGGACTAGACCAGAGGATTCCTTGACCGTGAAGGGCCGGTGCGCGCGGGGGCGTTGACGCCGATGAATGCTTCCTATACTGACCGGATGATCAACGTTCCGCTCAGCGCGCTCGAAGTGGCCATGGTCCAAACGGGCGCCCGAGCCACAGACGCATTACGGGACACCACAGAGTTCGCCCGGCGCCTCGAAGACCTCGGATACCTGCGACTCTGGTACGCCGAGCATCACCATTCACCGGCCATCGGAGCGTTCCCGCCCGTCGTCCTGACCGCCCACGCGGCCGCGTTGACGTCGTCGATACGTCTCGGATCCGGGGGCGTTCTGGCCCCCAACCACGCCCCGATCATGCTGGCGGAGCAATTCGGCACGCTGGCCGCACTGCACACGGGCCGCATCGACCTGGGCATTGGCCGCGGCCCCGGTACCTTCGACGAGTCGACGGCGCGGGCGCTGCGGCGCGGGGCCGGACCGACTTCGGACGACGAGTACCGCAACGACGTGTCAGCGACTCTGCACTTCTTGGTGGACGAGGTCGCGCTCGGCCCGCTCCCGGAACCATGGCTGCTGTCCTCGAGCACGGCCGGCGCCGCGCTCGCTGCGGAACTTGGACTGCCGATCGCCTTCGCCCACCACATTCGTCCCGACAACACCCTCTCTGCACTCCATCACTACCGCGAGCACTTTTCTCCCTCTCGTTGGTGCGAGCGCCCGCGCGTGCTGATCTGCGTGGAAACGGTGTGTGCCGAGACGCAGGAGGAGGCGGCCCGGCTCGGGGGCCCGATGGAGGTTGTCAAGGCCGGACTCCTCAAGGGACGAGGCGACATCCCCTTCCCCACACCCGAAGAGGCTGCCGCCCACTCGTTCACCGCAGAGGAAACGCAGGCGCTGGCGAGCTTCCGCGCCCAACAGGCATACGGCGCACCCGAGATCGTCGCGAAGCAGCTGACAAACCTCGCGGACGTGACCGGGGCGGACGAACTCATGCTGGTGACGCCTGTCTACGCGTTGGCCGACCGTCTGAGGTCGTACGAACTCGTCAAGCAGCACATCATGATGCCGACCGCCTCATAGACCGTGGACTCCGTCGGCTGACTTCTGGTGAGCGACCCTCAGGAGGCGGCAGACGTCAGGTACGTCAGATACACCCCTCTCGCACAGTCGGGCATCTTCCGCAGGGTCCAGCGGCCTTCCACGGTCGGGGAGGAGAAGTTCGACTCGGCGTCGTCCTGCTCCACCTCGCCCTCCTTCAAGGCGTATCCGGCTTTGGGGAGCTGCTTGTGCAGGAAGCTCAGGGCGGCGTCGAAGCCGTCCCTCACCACTGTGCCGACCACGAGCCGGCCGTGGGTGCGATGCTCGACCGAGGTCACAACCGCGCCGTCGGGCACCGGCAGGTTCGCCGGGAAGTCCTTGGGCAGCGGGAGCGAGACGGCAGTGGGGCAGCCGCCGGGCCTGGGGCCGGCCGTATTCCCGGCCGAGGCGTCTTGGGCCTGCCCCGTTGCGGACGGCGTCGCACGCGAGGGGCCGGATTGGTGGGGCGTCGCCGAACATCCGGTGACTGCCGTCAGGCTGAGGACGGCGCCGACCAGTAGGGCAGCAGCGCGGAATGGTTTCACTGACCGGCCTCCCTCGGGCTTCTCGTGCCGGCTCCGGTCACGGCGTCGTACGCGCCGTACAGCGTGCTGCCGGAGGACTGACGGGCGATGGAGGCGAGCGCGTCGTAGTTCTGGGCGCCGCCGGTTGCGCAGGTGCCGGTGCAGCCGTCGGCGTAGGCGACGAGCACGCGGCCCCGTGCGTCGAGGGTGACGTCGATGAAGTCCAGGAGGTTGCGATCCTTCCCGCAGGTGGTGCCGCCCGTACAGATCGACCCCCGCTGAACGGGGTCCGTGGGGGTGGCGTCGACAGTGACCCAGGACTGGCCGCCGTCGTACGTGGTCGCCACGTACAGGTGCCAGACGCCGTGGAAGTTGTTCGTGTCCTGGTAGTTGCCACCAGTGGTGGTGCCCAGGAAGGCGAAGGCGGCGCGACTGTCGTCGCCGGCGGTCACGGCCGGGAAGACGATGTTCTTGACGCCGAGCGGCGCACCGACGTTCTGGTCGTACAGCCACGTCTTGCCCCTGTCGTGGCTGACAGCGACATGCGCGGTGCCGTCGCTGTTCTGGTAGCCCATGTAGACGGTTCCGCCGGCCCCGATCCCCACGCTCGGGTCGGAGTCGCCGGGGGTGCTGGACGGGTTCTTGCGCACGGCCCACGTGAGCCCGTTGTCCTCGGAGACGGCCACGGCCTGGTTGCCGCCGCAGCCCTTGTTCGGTACGTAGACCGTGCCGTCCGGGGCGACCTTCACATGACCGTGCAGGCCGCCGCAGTCCAGCAGCGAGTACATCGGGACGGCGGGGCCGTAGGCCAAACCGCCGTCCCGGCTGACCGCGCAGGAGGCGTCGGCGATGTCCTGCGAGCAGTAGTAGACGGCGTTGCGGTACGACGAGACGGCGCCCGGCCCGCCCGCGGCGAAGGGGCCGCCGCCGATGGTCTGGTGGTCCACACCGGAATTGACGCCCGAGCCGCCCGTCGGCGTCCACGTCCCGCCGTCGTCGTCGGTGTAACAGGTCAGGGCGGTCTTCCCGGCGAGCTGTGACTCGAAGGTGCGGTGGGTGGACGGGTCGGTGAACAGGATCGGGTCGAGGCTGGTGATGCTCCCCTGGGGACAGCCGTCGGCCGCGTTCGCGCTCTTGTCCTGCCAGGTGGCGGTACCGGCGCTGTTGTAGGTGACCTTGAGCGTCGAGGTGTACGCCTGGAACATCGCGGCGCCGGTCGCGCGGTCGACGCCGATCGAGGGCTCACCGGCGTTGTGCGCGTCCTTGATGCCGTCGGGTGCCGAGGAACTCCCGTACGTCGGCGGGACGGCAGAACTCGGCGGCGGATCAACCGGGTTGGCCACCAGACTCGCGGTGCCCCTGAAGCTGTCGCCGAGCGGTGCGTAGGGCACCACGCGCACGGTGTACGAAGCCGTCACCGCCGGAAGCAGCACGGTCTCGGGGTCGGCGGAGGAGGCCGCGGCCGCCACCTCGCGGCCGTTCGCATCGAGGACGTACAGGTCGAAGTCGGCTGCGGAGTCGGGCCACTTGACGTCGATGCGCAGGCGGTGACCGGCGTCGTAGCCGGCGGGCACGGACACCTTCAGCGCGTAGTCGTCGCAGAGCTGCGGGGCCCCACAGTTCACCGTCCCGGCGGTGCCGGAGACGTTCGGGACGGCGAAGGGGCCGCCGTTCCACGTGGTCGTGGGCGCCGTGTCGCTGACAGATCCGGAGGGCGGAGCCGCGGCATCGGCCGACATGCTCGGCAGGGTGCCCGCGACGAGCGCCAGCAACCCGACGGCGACACGCCCCCGCGACCGCGGGTGGCGGCGAAGACGGAGCGCGGAGAGGAGAGCCACAGGTACCTCGTGGGTTCGTGAGCTGGATGAGGGGTGGTGGTGCCTGGCGGTACAGGGCGGGCCTTCATCTCCTCTACGTGCGGGCGGACGGCGTCCGTCGCCGGATTTTTCGCCGCGGCTCTCCACAGCGCATGCGGCTCGTCTCCCCGAGAACGCCACCCGCCTGCGCTCACGGGCTCGGACGGGCGCCATCCGGCAGGGCATGGGGGATACAGGCATCGGACGACCTGCGCCGTTCGCCGCTGACACTGAACCGGCCCGGCCTTTGTCACTGCCCTGTCACAGGTGATCCAGTGTGGAACCCGGCGTCCAGCAGGCCTGTCTCCGTGAGTGCCGGCGCAGGGCCGGCCCTATGTAATCCGATTTCGGGGGACCACATGCAGTACGGAAATGGCATACGCAAGGCCGCGATGGCGATGGCCGTGGTTTCGGCCGCGCTGTCGGTGACCGCTTGTCAGCCTGGTGGCAGCGAGCCGGGGGCAGCCGGGTCGCAGTCGGGAGCGCCGAGTGCAGCGGCGCCCTCTTCCAAGGCGCCCGGTTCCACGGCCTCGAAGGCCTCCGGCGCAGGCGGGTCGACGTCGTCCGGGGCAGGCGCTTCCCACGCATCCGGATCCTCCGGCAAGCGGGTCAAGACGTGTGCCGCGACCAGCCTGAGGACGGCCGCGTATCAGGCTGCTGATCGTCCGGAGGGCACGGGAACCGGAGCGGCGGTGATCGAGTTCACCAACATTTCCGGATCCCCGTGCGTCCTGGAGGGCCACCCTTCGGTGGCCGGGGCGGCCAACGGCGCCCCGCAGCACAACGCTCCACTGTCGGTGACGCGCACGGGCTCCGCGTCGCCGGTGCGCGTGGCACCCGGCGGCAAGGCATGGGTGAAGTTGACCTTCGTCCAGGTGCAGGGTGAAGCTGACGGCTACTGCAAGTCCGGCTCCAAGCCCGTCGTGTATCCGACCTTGGTGGTCGGCCTGCCGGGATCGGGCGCACATCAAGTCGCCCTCCAGGACGGTGTCTTCGCCGAGTGCGACAACAAGGTGACGGTCACCGCGGTCTCGGCGGTGAAGCCCTCCTGACCCTGCGGCTCCCCTGAGAACCGCGTCCGGCTCGGTACCAAGGGGCTTCCTTCCACTGCGACGGGTGGGGCTTCCCGTGTGGCTCACGTGTGGTACGGCGAGCATGGTCCGCAGTGATGGATGATGACCGCGCAGGAGAGCCCCGCCCGGTCGTCGCGAGCGTCAGACGGAGACCTCCACCCGCGACGGTCCCGCCTGTCAGTGGGCGGGACCGTCGCCATTCCCGGAGGCCGGCAGGTCCCACAGCGCTCGCAGCGTCGTGATCACCAGCGGTCCCCAGGCACGGACGGCTTGCGCCGCTCGCCCGGCAGTGTCGTGGGGGTCCTTCTGGTCCTCCCGTCTCCCGCCACCTCCGCGGGGCAGACCGTGCTCGACCCCGGCTGTGGACCGGGCACCGGTCTCGGGGTCCTGACCGGAGCGGTCACGGCGGCGGGAGCAGTGATCGGTGTCGACCACATCCAGGCCATGGTCGAGGCGGCCCGGGCACGCACCGCCGACCAGTTTGTGGTGGACGTCCGGCCGGGCGACGTCCACGCCCTGGCGCTGCCGGGTGGATCCGGCGCCTCCCCTGCGGCGGAGTCGGCTGAGGCCGGACGCATCCTCCACGCCCCTGCGCCCCGGGTGGACGGATGGCCGCTGCGAGATCTCGTGACCTGTCCGTTACGGCGGATTTTGATCAACTCGCCGGGCTGTGGTTCCGTAAATCGAATGTCTCTGCCCGTGCTGGATTCGACCGACTGGGAGGCCGACGCGTGAGTCTCACCGGGACGCCGTTCTTCGTCCTGCTCAACCTGGCCACCATAGTCTGCGTGGTCGGCACCATGGTGCTGTGGTCGCTGATGCGGGGGCCGCGACCGCTGCGCTGGGTGCTGCGGCTGTTCATGATCGGTCTCTGCCAGCTCACCGCAATCTCGGTGGTGGCGACCTGGATCAACAACAGCTACGGCCTGTACGCCTCCTGGGACGACCTGATGGGCAAGGACAACGGCACCCGTACCGCCGCCATGCCGGGCCCACCGCCCGCTCGTGCCAAGTTCACCCGTGGCGATACGGGGCTGCTGGACACCTACTTCCGCGGTGCGCACTCCAAGCTGTCCGGAGAGGTCATCGTCTGGACACCGCCCCAGTACGACATGCCGCAATACCGCAATACCCACTTTCCGGTGGTGATGCTGCTGCACGGAGTGCCGGGCAGCCCCGCCTCCTGGATCGAGCACGGAGGCATCCCACAGGACTTCCAGGAATTGATGAACAAGGGTTCAGTCCATCCGTTCATCCTGGCCATGCCGGTGGTCGACCCGGGCGGCATCGACACCGACTGCATCGATGTACCGGACCGCAAGGTCGCCACCTGGATGGCTCAAGACGTGCCGGAGCTGATCAGCCGGAAGTTCCGGACCCTGTCCGGCCCGCGCGGCTGGGGACTCATGGGCTTCTCCACCGGCGGCTTCTGCGCTGCTCGGCTGCCGCTGGTCTACCCGAGCGTCTTCGGTGCCGGCGCCGCGCTCGACCCCGACCCGCTCACCGGGGACAAGAGTGTCATAAAGGACCCGGCGCTGCGGGCACGCACCAGCCCCACTGGTCTGGTGCGGCACAGCGCCGCTGCCGTGAGCCTGTTCCTCGCCACTTCGGCCCAGGACCGGCTGAGCCCGCCGAGTTACATCCAGCAGTTCGTACGGGACGCCGCCGGCACGCGGGTGCAGACGCAGACGCTGGTGCTCTCCAGCGGCGGCCACAACTACAACACCTGGACACGGATGTACCCGGACGCCTTCAGCTTCTTCAGCCGCCGACTCGACGCCCCCCATCAGCCAGCTGCCAAGGCACGGCACTGAAAGAGCCGCACGCAGCTGTGCGGGGTTCGGGCACAGGTGGTCCGCAGCGCGTGCCGGCCCAGGTGGCGGGTTTGCGTCGGTGGACCCGCCGCTCACCGGTCAGGTCATCGCCCCAGGCGTCTCCGCATGTCACGATCTTCGCGTACGGAGCCCGACCGACCGGAAGGACGTCATGCCCGCCTACGCCATAGCTCATCTGCAGGAGGCCGCCCCGCACCCGGAGATCGCCGAGTACATCGAGCGCATCTCCGCCACCTTCGAGCCGTACGGCGGCCGCTTCCTCGTGCACGCCACTCAGCACGAGGTGAAGGAGGGCAGCTGGCCCGGGCATGTCGTGGTGATCGTCTTCCCCGGCATCG
Organism: Streptomyces hygroscopicus; assembly: GCF_026168105.1. Classification (GTDB taxonomy): domain Bacteria; phylum Actinomycetota; class Actinomycetes; order Streptomycetales; family Streptomycetaceae; genus Streptomyces; species Streptomyces hygroscopicus_D. The sequence goes on along the minus strand of NZ_LBMW01000001.1, from coordinate 328,096 downwards.
GCGAGGCGCGGTCCTGGTGGGACTCACCCGCGTACCAGGAGATCGCACCACTGCGCTCGCGGCACATCGAGGGCGACATCATCCTCGTCGAGGGCGTCCCCGAGGACTACGACCCGACTGTCACGGCAAAGGCGCTGCGGGAGGCCCTGCCTTCCCAGTGAGTCCCTCGGTTCACGGTCGGCGCGAAGCCCCGGGCCCTGCGCCGACCGTACCGGCGTAACAGACCTACGGAACTCCCATCGCGGCTCTGCGGATTCACGACACTTGCTCGTGTTCCCCAGTGAGAAGGGATGGCGGGCATGGCGAACAGCGCCCTCCTCGTGATGGACGTCCAGCGAGACATCGTGGACATCGCCGACGACGGATCCGGATATCTGCCACGCCTGCGCAGGGCGATCGACGGTGCCCGGGCGACTGGCATCCCCGTGATCTGCGTCGTCATCGGCCTTCGCCCGGGCCATCCGGAAGCCAGCACGCGCAACAGGGTGCTCGCCTCGGCCGTGCGGGCCGGCCTGTTCACCGAGGGCGACCCCGGGACCGGGATCCACCACGACGTAGCGCCCCAGCAGGGCGACATCGTGGTCACCAAGAGGCGAGCGAGCGCGTGCTCCGGCAGCGATCTCGATCTGGTGCTCAGGGCGCGTGGTGTAGCGGATGTTCCCGCGCGGCCGGCGGCTGATCGCGCGGGACGTCTACCGCGTAGCTCTGTCCCAGGGACTCACCGGGCGGGTGGCTGGATGTAGTCCTCCAGGCGCGCCACCGCGAACCCCTGCTCCTGTATGCGCTTGAGCAGATTGCCGAACATCTTCGTCATCGTGGCGCCCTTGAGTTCCATGGGCCCGCGGAAGTGGGCGAGGATGATGTCGCCGGGGCGCAACTTCTTGTCCGGTTGCTGGTACTGCATGTTGGTGATCTGCATGGACTCCCGCCACCAGACGATCGCCCGGGGCCCGCACTCGCCCACCGCGATCTTGGTGTTGGTGTTGTACGCGCCGTAAGGCGGCCGGAACAGCAGTGGCGCGGTGCCGTACTGCTTGGTGAGGACCTTCTGGTCGCCGCACACCTCCTCCTTCTGGCGAGCCAGCGGGACGGTGTTCATCGCGGGGTGATGCAGGGTGTGGTTCTGTATGTGGTTGCCCATCGCCTGCAGCGTTTTGAAGTACGCGTAGTCCGACTTGATGGCGTCGTTCATCAGGAACATCGTGAACGGGATCTTCAAGTCCCGCATCATCTCGATGAACTTGGGGTCCTTTTCCTGTCCGTCGTCGATGGTTATGAAGACGACCTTCTGCGAGGTCGGTATGTGTGCGAACACCGGGACGGTTCCGGTGGCGGAGAGTTTGATCGGCTTGTCGGCCGGGGGGTTCGGGGCGGCGGGCAGCGGCGTCAGGCCCCACTTCCGCCAGGCGGTGGCGTCGGCTGTGGCACTCGGCGCGGTGCTGGTGGTGCCGCCGGTGGGGGTGGGCTGCGACGAAGTGGCAGCCGGACCGGCTCCGGTGCCCGAGCCGCAGCCGCCCACCGTCAGGGCCGCCACGACCGCACCCGTCAGTGACCCGTACAGCCTGCTCCGCCTGTTCTGCCGCTTCACCGCGCTGTTGTCCTGCTTCACTGCGCCGGTCTCCTGTCACTGCTGTGCCGTCGTTGACTCCGCTGGGTACGCCACCCGGCTGCGCGGGATGGGCGTTCAGCGGCTGGGGCCGGTGTTGGCTGCTTCGTGCTGCCGCACCGCCCCGTGTGTCCGTGTTGGTTCCGGCAACGTCGCCGGTCGGGCGTAGAGCCCCCTACGCCCGAGCCGTGCTCAGTGCACCGGGTAGCCGAACGAGTACCCATGCTGCTTCAACCATGGCAGGACCTCGCGCAGGGCGCTCACGGTCTGGGAACGGTCTCCGCCCGCGTCGTGGAAGAGGACGGTCGGGCCGTTGGATATCTCTCGCTTGACCGTGGCGACGATGGCGGCCGTGCCGGGACGCTCGAAGTCCTTGGAGTCGACGTTCCAGCCCAGCGGCCGCATCCCGTGGGAGGCGGCGAGACGGCGGCTGTACGGGGTGAAGGCACCGCCCGGGGCCCGGTAGTACAGCGGCCGGACACCCCCGGACGCGTCGGTGATCATGCGTTCGGCGTCCAGGATCTGCTGTGACTGATATGCCTCGGACTTGCGGTCCATGGCGGTGTTGTGCGACACGGTGTGGTCGCACAGCCGGTGCCCGGCCGCCACGACCGCCTTGACCAGGTCCGGATGCGCCTGGACCTGTGTGCCCACCATGCAGAACGTTGCCTTCACACCGTTGTCACGCAGCACCTGGAGCACTTGCGGCGTCCAGACCGGGTCGGGACCGTCGTCGATGGTGATGTTGACGCCCCGGGCGCCGGCGTCCGAGGCATGGGCGATGTCCACCGAAACCGGCGCCCCTCCGGGGCCCTGCGGCCGGGCATCCGGCGCGGAAGGGCCCGCAGAGACGCCCGCTCGCGCGGGCGGCCCCTCGACGGGACCGGCTTGTGCTGTCCACACCGAGGTGGCAGCGGCCGCCGCCGTCAAACCTACCGCCGCCGCGAGCACCCGACCATGCCATCCCCGCCCGCCACGCCTCACCATGTCTGCCCCGCCCCTTGCTGTCCTCGTGGGTCCCATGCACCTGTCAGGACGGAGAAAGAAGGCCACAGGATGTGTCTGTTACCGATCACGGACAATTCCGCGAGGGTTTTGCGACGGATCGGGCGGACCAACGGCTGCCGCCACGTGGTCCGGCCGTGGATCTTGGTGCCGCAGCCGCAGCCGCAGCCGCCCAGGGATTGAGCCAGGAGAGTGACGGAGGCGTCCGCCGGATCAGGCCGTCCTCTGCCGCCGGGCCGCGAGCACCGCGTAGACCACGACCCCCGCGAACAGGAACAGCACCCCCTGGTACACCGCCGCGAACCCGGCGCCCACGATGAGCCACGTCGAGAAGGCCGCCGCGACCGCCGCGAGGATCTCGAAGACCTTGGCCGAACCCGACATGCAGTTGTAGACGGTGAGCAGCGAGGCGAGGGCGACGGTGACACCGACGGTCGGAACGCCCCGCACTCGGCGAGCGAAGGCGGCGGGGAACAGCCCGTCCTGCGCCGCGGCGTACGGGGTCTGCGCGCTCAGCAGCGTCCAGCCGTTGAGGCAGCCGGTCATCTGCACGAGGGCGGCGAGCGCGACGGCCCAACCGCCCCAGGTGCCGCCGGACATGGCGTTCACGGCGTCCGAGAAGGGCGCGGTGGACACCCGCCGGTCGACGTTGAAACCGCCGGGGCCCGCCGCCCTGCCCGTCCCACGCGTTCCGGCTCGGGTGTCAGGCCACGCGGAACCGTTGCGCCCGCTCGGCTGCCAGGCGCAGTCCCAGGCCGGATGTTCCGTCGCCGCCGGGGGTGACGCTGCCGCCTGCGGGGTCGAGGGTGCCGTCGAAGAGGAGGTGTTCGAGGCGCACATGGTCGTGGAACCACTCCAGGTGTCGCAGGTTGGGCACGGCGGCCGCGACATGGGCGTGGGCGTGGGGAGCGCAGTGTCCGGAGATTTGCAGTCCGTGGCCCTGCGCCAGGGCGGCGGCGCGGAGCCACACGGTGATGCCGCCGCAGCGGGTGACGTCGGCCTGGAGGCAGTCCACGGCTCCGGCGGCCAGCATGTGCGCGAAATAGGGCAGCGTGTATCCGTACTCGCCCGCCGCGACGTCCGCGGTGATCTGGTTGCGGATCGCGGCGAGGGCGGAGAGGTGGTCGGAGGAGACTGGCTCCTCGAACCAGGTCACGTTCTTCTCGGCCAAGGCGGCCGCGACTCGGACCGCCTGTTTCGCGCTGTAGCCGCCGTTGGCGTCGACATACAGCTCGGCCGTCTCCCCGATGCTCGCGCGGGCCTGCGCGACCCGCCGCAGATCCCGCTCCTCGCGTCGGCCCCACGATTCCCCGATCTTGATCTTGACGCGGGGAATGCCGTCTTCTTCGACCCAGCCGCGCAGTTGCCGGTCCTGCCGCTGCTCGTCGTAAGTGGTGAAGCCGCCGCTGCCGTAGACCGGCACGTCGTCGCGGGCGGCGCCGAGCAGGCGGACGAGGGGCAGGCCGAGCAGGCGGGCCTTGCAGTCCCACAGAGCGATGTCGACGGCGGCTATGGCCTGCGCCGCGAGGCCGGGCAGTCCGGCGTTGCGCACGGCGCGCTGCATGCCCTCGTTCAGGCGCGGCACGTCGGAGGCGGGGGAGCCGGTGACGACGGGGGCGAGCAGATCGTCGATGACGCGAGCCGCGGCGGCGGGCGCGTAGGTGTAGCCCAGGCCTTCGACCTCGCCGCAGCGGACGGTGGCCAGGACGAGGGTGGTGCTGTCCCAGCTGAGGGTGCCGTCCGCCTCGGGGGTGTCGGTGGGCACGGTGTAGACGGCGCTGTCGACCTGGCTCACGGTCGGCACGTCCGTCACCGTCCGCCTCCCGGCGTGGGCCGGTTCTCGTGCCGGTGGTGTCCGGGGAGGAATTCCTGGACCTTGGCCTTGAGACCCTGGCGGACCATCGCGGCGCGGTCGCTGTCGCCCTTGAGAACGGAGGCCGCGGCGGCCTCGATCTGGTCGAGCGTGGCGTGCGGCGGGATGGGCGGCACCGCGGGGTCGGTCTGGAAGTCCAGCACGAAGGGCCGGTCGGCGGTCAGGGCGGCTTCCCAGGCGCCCGGCACGTCCGTCGGCTTGTCCACGCGCATGCCGCCCAGGCCCAGTGAGCGCGCGAAGTCGGCGTAGGCGACATCGGGGATGGACTGCGAGGGCAGGAACTGCGGGGCGCCTTCCATGGCGCGCATCTCCCACGTGACCTGGTTGAGGTCCCGGTTGTTCAGCACGGCCACCACCAGCCGCGGATCCGCCCACTCCTGCCAGTACTTGGAGACGGTGATCAGCTCGGCCATGCCGTTCATCTGCATCGCCCCGTCGCCCACCAGGGCGATCGCGGGCCGGTCGCCGTGCGTGAACTTGGCGCCGATGACGTAGGGGACACCGGGCCCCATGGTGGCGAGTGTGCCGGACAGCGAGCCGCGCATCGCGCCGCGCAACTTGAGGTGGCGTGCGTACCAGTTGGCGGCCGAGCCGGAGTCGGCGGCCAGGATCACGTTCTGCGGCAGCAGGTCGTTGAGCGCATGGGCGACGTATTCGGGGTTGATCGGGTCCGCGTCGACGGCCGCCCGCCGTTGCATGACCTCCCACCAGCGTGCGGTGTTCTCCTCGATCTTCTTCCGCCACCCCCGCTCCTTCGCCCCTTCGAGCAGCGGCAGCAGCCGGCGCAACGTCTGAGCGGCGTCGCCGACCAGATTGACCTCGAAGGGATAGCGCAGGCCGACCATGTGCGGATCGATGTCGATCTGCACGGCCCGCGCCTGGCCGAACTCGGGCAGGAACTGTGTGTACGGGAAGCTGGAACCGATCACCAGCAGTGTGTCGCAGTCCCGCATCATCTCGTACGAGGGCCGGGTGCCCAGCAGACCGATCGCGCCGGTGACGTAGGGCAGGTCGTCGTCGAGGGCGTCCTTGCCCAGCAGCGCCTTGGCCACGCCGGCCCCGAGCCGGTCGGCGACCCCCATCACCTCCGGCCGTGCACCGCGGGCGCCTTGACCGATGAGCATCGCGGGCTTCTTCCCGGCGTTGAGGACCTCGGCGGCCCGGGTGAGATCCTCGTCGGAGGGCACCGGCGCGAAGTGGGGCATGCCCAGGCTGGAGGGCACCATTTTGAAGGCATGCTCCGGCGGTGTGTAGTTGAGTTCCTGTACGTCGGCGGGGATGATCACGGCGGTCACGGAACGCCGGGCCATGGCGGTGCGCATGGCCCGGTCGATCACGTTGGGCAGTTGCTCGGGGACGGTGACCATCTCGCAGAAGTCGCCGGCCACGTCCTTGTAGAGGCTCAGCAGGTCGACCTCCTGCTGGTAGGAGCCGCCCATGGCACTGCGGTTGGTCTGGCCGACGATCGCGACCACGGGCACATGGTCCAGCTTGGCGTCGTACAGGCCGTTGAGGAGGTGGATGGCGCCGGGCCCCGAGGTGGCGGCGCACACGCCGATCCGGCCGGAGAACTTGGCGTAGCCGACGGCCTCGAAGGCGGCCATCTCCTCGTGCCGGGCCTGGACGAACCGGGGCCGGTTGTCGGCACGGCCCCAGGCGGCGAGCAGGCCGTTGATGCCGTCGCCGGGATAGGCGAAGACATACTCCACCTCCCACTCGCGCAGGCGCTGCAGGACGTAGTCGGAGACTTTCATGGACATGCCTGAAACCTTTCCGCTGAGGCAGAGGGAGCAGGTGGTCTAGTCGGGGCGACGCAGGCGGCGCACCGCACCCAGGCCGACGGCCGTCAGGGCGGCGGCGCCCGCGAAGGTCGCCCAGGTGCTGACGCCTGAGGGCGGGACGGGGCGCTGCGCGAGGCGTTCGGGCATCTCGCCGGGCAGGGCCCCCTCGAGACCCAGCGCCAGTGCCTCCGCGAGGTGCAGGGCCCGGCGGCCGGTGTCGGCCTGCTCGATCTGGGTGCGGCAGCTGAAGCCGTCCGCGAGGAGCAGGCTGGAGGGGGAGGCCGCGCGGACGGCGGGAAGGACGCCCTGCTCGGCGACGGCCATGGACACCTCGTGGTGGCCGCGTTCGAATCCGAAGTTGCCGGCGAGTCCGCAGCAGCCCTCGTCGAGGACGTCGGCGTCGATGTGGGCGCGGCGCATCAACTCCCGATCGGCGTCGTCGTGCAGGACCGCGTGCTGGTGGCAGTGGGTCTGCACCGTCGCCTGCCGGGCCAGAGCGGGCGGCTGCCAGTCGTCGGGTGCGTGGTGGACGAGATGCTCGGCGAAGGTACGGAACTGCCCGGCCAGGCGCTGCACGTCCTGGTCGTCCGGCATCAGTTCCGGCGCGTCCGACCGGAACACGGCGGTGCAGGACGGTTCGAGGCCGATGACGGGGGTGCCTGCCTCCACCCAGGGGCGCAGGACGCCGAGTGTGTGCCGCAGTACCTTCTTGGCCACGGTCAACTGCCCGGTGGAGATCCAGGTCAGCCCGCAGCACACGGGACGGCCGGGGACGGCGACACGGAACCCCGCGTCCTCCAGGACCCGGACGGCCGACTCGGCGATCGCCGGGTGGAAGTAGGTGCTGAAGGTGTCGGGCCACAGCACAACGGTGCGGGAGTCGCCGGGGTCCGGCTCCTCGGTGCCCCGGGACCGCCACCACTGCAGGAAGGATTCTCGCGCGAACACGGGGGCTTGGCGAGCCCCGTCGACGCCGGCGAGCCTTTTGCCCGCGTCGGACAGTCCGGGCGCGTGCAGCACGCTGTTGGCCAGGGACGGGGCGAGGCGGGACAACCTGGCCCACACCGGCAGCCAACCCATCGAGTAGTGCGCGGCCGGGCGAGGCCTGCCCGCGTAGTGGTGAGCGAGGAACTCGGCCTTGTAGGTGGCCATGTCGACGCCGGTGGGACAGTCCGACCGGCAGCCCTTGCACGCCAGGCAGAGGTCCAGGGCGTCGCGGACCTCGGTGGAGCGCCAGCCGTCGGTGATCGCGGAATCCGCGTGGCCGTCGAGCATCTCGAACAGCAGCCGCGCACGGCCCCGCGTGGAGTGTTCCTCCTCCTTGGTGGCCCGGTAGGAGGGACACATCACGCCGCCCTGGTGGCTGCGGCAGTTGCCGATGCCGACGCACCGCATCACGGCGCGGGTGAAGGAGTGTTCGTCCTTCGGGTAGCCGAAATGGGACCGCACGGCGGCGGGCCGCCAGGCGGAGCCCAGCCGCAGCTGTCCGTCGACCGGGTTCGGATCGACGACCTTGCCCGGGTTCATTCGGTTGTCCGGATCGAAGAGAGCCTTCATCTCGCCGAAGGCGGCCACGAGTCGCTCGCCGAACATACGGGTCAGCAGCTCGCCCCGGGCCTGTCCGTCGCCGTGTTCTCCCGACAGGGATCCGCCGTAGGACGTCACGAGGTCGGCAGCGCGTTCCACGAAGCGGCGGAAGTCGGCCACGCCCTCGGCTGTCGTCAGCGCGAAGGGGATACGGGTGTGCACACAGCCCTGCCCGAAGTGGCCGTACAACGAGGGGTGGTCGTAGCCGAACTCGTCGAAAAGGTTCTTCAGGTCCCGCAGATAGTCGCCCAGGCGGTCGGGCGGCACCGCGGAGTCCTCCCAGCCCTCCCAGGTCTCCCGCCCGTCCGGGGGGCGGGCGGTCACCCCGAGCCCGGCCTCGCGGGCCCTGAGCATCTCCTGCTCGCGCGCCGGGTCGTCGGAGAAGGCCACGCCCGGGTCCTTCTCGCTGCGGCCCAGCGCCCGCAGCAGCGCGTGCGCCTGGTCGTCGACGGAGTCCTGGCTGTCGCCGCCGAACTGCACCAGCAGCCAGCTGTCGCCTTCCGGAAGGGCGTCGAGGGAGTCGAGGTACGCGTGTTCCTCCCGCATCAGCTGTGCCATCCGGCCGTCGAGGGCCTCCAGCTGGGTGGGGCGGCAGTGCTCCAGGAGGCGGGGGACTTCGTCGGCGGCCGAGCAGATGTCCTCGTATCCGAGGGCCAGTAGCGACTGGAACGGCGGCACGGGTACGAGGTCGAGCTCGGCGCGCAGCACGGTCACCAGGGTGCCCTCGCTGCCGACCAGGGCCTTGGCGACGTCGAAGCCGTTCTCCGGCAGCAGCGAGTCCAGGTTGTAGCCGGACACGCGCCGCGGGATCTTCGGATAGCCGCGCCGCACGTCCGCGAGGTACTCGGTGATGATGCGGTCGAGACCGTCGTAGATCTCGGCCCGGTGGCCGCCCTCCGCCGTGATCTGCGCTCGTTCGGCCTTCGACGTGGGCCCCACCCACATGCGTGCGCCGTCATAGGTGAGGATCTCCAGCCGACGTACGTTGTCCACGGTCTTGCCGTACGCCTGTGCGGACCCCCCGCACGAGTTGTTGCCGATCATGCCGCCCAGCGCGCAGTGACTATGGGTCGAGGGTTTCGGCCCGAACTGCAGGCGATGGTCGGACAGTTCACGGTTGAGCTCGTCCAGGACGATCCCCGGCTCCACGACGCAGGTGCGGGCGTCGGGGTCGACCGACACAAGGGTATGGCAGTACTTCGTCCAGTCGATGATCACAGCCGTGTTGGTCGACTGCCCGGCCAGGCTCGTTCCGCCGCCACGGGACAGGACCGGAGCGCCGAACCGCGCGCACACCTCGACGGCCCGGGCACCGGCCTCCACGTCGCGCGGGACGACGATGCCGATGGGGGGCTGGCGGTAATTGGACCCGTCGGTTGCGTATGCGCCCTTGCTCCCCGCGTCGAACCGAACCTCTGCATCGACCTCGGCAAGCAGTGCAGTCTCCAAGCCGGCCACATCCAGGACGGCCGCGCGTCGCGCAGGTGTGTGCGTCATCGGTCCTCCAGCCACCCCTTCACACCGTCTTGCTCTGCTCGATCTGCCGGCTCGCATCCCGGCTGGGACGGTGGAGAGCCAAGACCGTCCGACCGCTCCTGTGTACGCCCGCTTCCAGAACTGACGACACCGTGTGCCCAACGGACCCCTTTGCTCACGGGTGGCCTCCGGTCCTCGTGCATGGTGTGGGTCATGAGTCGTCCGAGCACCCAGCGCTGCCCGGCAGCAGCGTGGGACGGGGCGGCCGGTCACGTCGTACCTCGTGCGCGGACACAGCGTCACGGCGCCTGGCTCCGGACACGGCAACGCCGTGCACGAGCACGCCGATGCGTCCCGTCAGGTGTTCCGCCGACCGCGGCCGCTCCTTGGACATCCGCCTGCTGGAGCGGGCGGCGCTCGCGGTGCAGCAGGCGGTGCCACCTCGGCCTCGCCTCGGGCAGCTGTCCTGACGCCGCTCCGGCGACCTGTGCCGGTTGCGTGTGTGAGTCAGCCGGCGAGCCGGGTCCGCAGCAGTTCCTTGCCCATCTCGGCGCCCTTGCGGCTGTCTGCCTGGGCTTTGCGGAAGAGTTCCGCCAGCTGGCTGTCGTTCTCGCGCTCCGCGTCGCCGATGTAGGCCTCCAGACGTAGGGCGTTGTTCAGGCACGACTCCACGTACCAGACCAGGTCGTAGTCCTTGTCCAGAGTGCCGGTGACCTTACCGGTCTCGGTGCTGCTCGTCATGTCGCTCTCCTCTCGCGTGGCCGCGATCCGTGCGTCCAGGATCCGCGGTGATTACTCAACGTAGTCGTACGGTCGCGTAGGCGGCCGTGCGCGATCATCGGCGCTTCGACGACGCGTCCCGAGTGCCCCAGGTCGGGGTGGGTTATTCCAGCGGCCCTCACCGGCCCACTCCCTCCCTTGGCCGCCGACAGCGACACGGGGCCGCGGCGACGAGTGCGGACGCCCCTTCCAGGCCCGAGCGTTCAACCTGCGGATCCTCGTGACTCTGCAGCGTCAGCCGATGAGGGTGCTCCTGGCTCAACGAGCCGGGGGATTTCCGTTGGGCGGGCAACTGTTTGCCGGGTTTCTGCGCGGCCCTGCAAGCATGCTCGCTCGCAGTGCAGTTGAAGTTCCCGCTCGAGGATGGTACGAACGCGGAGCCCGCAAAGGAAAAGGCCGGGCCGATTGCGTGGCCCTAACTCCCTTGTGCTGCGGGCCGGAGTGGCCGAGCCCCTGCCCGGACTCTTCTCCAGCAGATGCATCACGCGTGGATCTGTGTTGGTCTGGAAGAGTGAGGGCGGCCGGTCAGGAGCCCGGAACCGTCTTCCAAGCACTCATAGTGCACGTGGCCTAGGCGTATTCGAGAATGCACGCGGTTGAGGTGAGGACCATGAGCCGAGCCAGTGGGTCTCGGTGTCCTTCAACCCTTGCGCGTTGCGAGTGTGACAGCCGTTCGCGCGGCAGACCGTTTGATGCGCGGGCGATTGTACAGCAACACTCAGCCAGGCTCATGACTGAGTTCCTGGAACACACGTCACCCCCCGACCGTCCCTAGGATGACCGCGAGCGCATGCACGGCAGCCCAAAGAACGCCGCCGGTGCTGTGCCGGAAACAAGCAGCCTCCGAATCGCTCGGGATCGCGCGCACGACAGCGCCGAGAACCACCATTACTCAGAAAGCAGCGCAGGCCGATTCATGCACAATGCCTAGCTCGACACAGTGGCTTCTAGTCAGCTCCTGACTTCCCCTCAGAGATGGGAGAAACTGATGAGGAAGACGATGATATCGGCTGCAGTAGTGGCCGCTGCACTCGCGGGAGGGCTGGTCGTCGCCGCCCCAGCGGCTGATGCGGCTCCCCACAACGACTTCTCATGTGCCCTGACATCCGGCCCAGGCAACTTCTTCGGAGTGTCAGGCACCGGATTCCCAGCCAACGAGCTGGTCACGGCCAGGAATTCCGCGGGCGCCGTGGTGGGAACCTTTACAACCACCCCTGACGGCCACTTCGAGTTCACAGGGCTCCCGAACGACAGCTACATCGTCAGCTCGAAGTTCGCCAAGGTGAACTGCGCCAAGCTGGCCAATGTGCCACAGCTGCCGCCGGCGCAGAAGCCGCAACAGCCCCAGAAACCGCAGGTCCCGCAGATTCCGCAACTCCCGCAGATTCCACAGAACCCGCAACTCCCGCAGATTCCACAGAACCCGCAACTCCCGCAGCAGCCGCAGCAACCCCAGCAGCCGCAGCAGCCGCAGCAGCCGCAGCAACCCCAGCAGCCGCAGCAACCCCAGCAGCCGCAGCAACCCCAGCAGCCGCAGCAGCCGCAGCAGCCGCAGCAGCCGCAGCAGTAGGGCCTCGTTCCCCTCACCTGGTGGCCTCGGCATCTCTTCGATGCCGAGGCCGCTTGTCGCGCGCCGTCAGGAAGCGACCTCGGGTCGGCGGAGGACGCCGCTGCAGATCAGGGGCCACCGATGCGGTACGTGCCCGGCCGGCGCCTTCTGCCGAATCAGTCGGGCAGCTGCCTCGACCGGGAAGGTGTCGCGCCGCCGAGTCCCGCTTCGCCCGTATGGCGTAGCACGAAGAGCTCCCTCCAGGCCGGACACATAAAGTCACGAGAAGTGGCTGACCGTGTCCACTCCGAGGAGGTCGAGTGTGCGAGCGAAGCCCTTGCAGAAGCTGGAACCTCGAATACGCTCTGCCCTCCGCATCGGCCTGACGATGCTCGGGGGCATGGCCGCGGGCGCCATCGTCCTTGTGTCAGGCGCCTCGGCCCCGGCGCTGGCCCCCGGACCCACGCTGCCGAACGACCGCACCAGCTCGCCGCCGTCGATGACGTCTCAGCCGTCGCAGCATGCCGCTCCGAAGCCGTCGACGTCTCCGAGCGCATCGCACTCGACGGCAAGGGCGAGTGAAGTCCCGCTGTACGGGATGCAGTTGAACAACACCTGCGAGGCGGCGTCTCTCCGGATGGTGCTAGGCGCGCGAGGCATCCGAACCGGGGACCAGGCGATCCTGAAGCAGTTCGGGATCGACAGAACGCACTACCAGTTCGGTCGATCCGGGGCGTTGTCGGGGAACCCCTTCCGCAGCTTCGTAGGAGATCCTAACGGCTCCCAGAAAGCCGGTACGGGATTCGGTGTGTACTACCCGCCCGTGGCGGCAGCGGCCCGCTCCTTCGGCCTGAACGTGCTTGCGGCTGGACAAGGTGTCTCACTTGACCAGCTACGGAGCCAGGTCTCCCAGGGGCATCCTGCGATCGTCTGGGTCGACTACTTCTGGCGCCGAGCGGCAACCACGTCGTACACGGCCTATGACGGAGCCCGTATTCCATACGCGGGGCCCGCGGAACACGCTGTAGTCGTCACCGCCTATTCCGGCAGCACTGTGACGGTCAACGACCCGGCCCGGGGCAAACACGTCATTCCTCTGGGCCGGTTCACTGACGCCTACGCCGCTTACGGAAACATGGCCGTAGTGCTGCATTAGCCAGTTGGACGGCTCGCGGGCCATGGCGGGAGCTGCCCGCGGTGGCGCGGACAGGGGGCGGCACCACAGGCGCCGCGCCGGGACGCGCAGACCGGTGGTGACGCCGTCCGGGCACGCGTGGACCGCTGCTGACGCCGCAAGGGGACGGGTGTGGCCGCGGCCGCGCAGGCCGGGCTGCGCGGGCCCGAGCAGGTGTCGGCCGTTCAGCCTGAAGGAGAGTCATGTACCACGCCCGCCCGATCCGTTCGCTGCTGGTCATGGCCCTCGCGCTGGTGGGACCGGCCGCACTCTCCGCGCACGCCGGGACTCACATCTCGGCCGTCGGACTCCGTCGGTCGACCGCCGTCCGCGTCTGCCCCCAGCCGTCCGATCAGAGCCACACGGCCTGTCTGGCCATGATGCGCACCGACGTGAAGCCCGTCCCGTCGCTTCCGCAGGGCAGGAACCCGGCCGGCCTCGGCCCCTCGGACATCCGCAGCGCCTACAACCTGTTCGGCCGGCACGGCGAGGGCCGTACCGTGGCGATCACCGTCGCCTTCCACGATCCCCACCTGGAGAGCGATCTGGCCGTCTACCGTCGCCGGTTCAGCCTTCCGCCGTGCACCAAGGCCAACGGCTGCCTCCGTGTCGTCAACCAGCGCGGCGGAACTGTTCTCCCGTCCGCCGTCGACCCGGTCTGGTCGTTCGAGGAGTCCATCGACGTGGACACGGTGAGCGCCGCCTGCTCTGACTGTCACATCCTGGTCGTCGAAAACGACAGCGCCCTCTTCAGCGACCAGATCGCCGGAATCGACCAAGCCGTCGCGCTGGGCACGAAGTTCATCAACAGCAGCTGGTTCGTGCCTGAGACATCCATCGAGAGGGACTTCGACTTCCACTTCAGCGGCCACCCCGGCGTCGCCTTCACCTTTGCCTCGGGCGACACCGGAGGGGTACCGGTCTACCGTTCCGTCTCCCCGTACGTCACCTCGGTGGGCGGTACCACGCTGAGCCGCGCGAACAACCGGCGCGGCTGGGCCGAGACCGCCTGGAGCGGCACCGGATGCGGCTGTTCCCGCTACGAGCCCAAGCCGCCCTTCCAGCACGACACCATCTGCCCCGCCAAGCGCACCACCGTCGATGTCTCAGCGGTCGCGGATCCGGCCACCGGCCTTGCGGTTTATGACTCGGTTCCCATCAATTCAGGTGCCTCCGGATGGTTCATTGCCGGCGGCACCAGTGTGTCCTCCCCGCTGCTGGCCGCGATGTACGCCCTGGCCGGCAACCCCGCACCCGGCACCTACCCCAACTCCTACCCCTACGCCCGCCCGCAGGCCTTCAACGACATCATCACCGGCCACGCCGGCCCCTACTCGGCCGGCCCGGGCTACGACGCCCCCACCGGTATCGGCACCCCCGACGGTGTCGACGGACTGCGCCCCGGGTCGTGATGGCACGCAGCAGCCGGAACCGGCAGCCGAACCGGAAAGCGACGGCCCGCGGCTGACATCCGCAAGCGACGAACACACCGCTGAGCTGACACACGCCGTCGGCACCGGAGTCGAGCACCGGATCCGCGCCGCCTGCTTGCCACCGACGCCTGACCGGTGAGACGTGCCCGCACCGACGGTGCCGCTCGTCTTTCGCGACCGGTGCCTGGACCGCCGCTCCGCATAGCGGACGGAACCATCGCCATCCGGTCAGCCGGTGGTGCACGGCGCGTAGGCGCACACCGAGTGGTGCGGCCACGGTCCGTCACCGCGCCCGGTCTCGCAGGCGCCTGACGAGCCCTTGTTCGCAGCCGGACGGGCCGCCGGGCCAAACCGGGGTGCGGCCCAAAGAGCGCCTTGTGGGCACGCGCAGCGCATCGCGATACTCGTCGACACCCCAGCATTTGGCATGCACACGCCCCTCGCAACTCTCTGGGGGCGTCCATGCTCCTCATCCCTCCGGCCCCGGCCTGCCGAGCAGGCGTGGGACACCCCCCGCAGGAGGTCATACGTGACGTACCGTCGGATATCCACCGTCCGCCTCGCCATCACGGGGACGGGCGCGGCGGCACTCGCCGCCACAGCCGTTCTGCTGCCCGGCGCCGACGCGGCCACCGCCGCGCCCGCCTCGGTGGCAGTCCAGGCCAAGTCCGCCGCGGCCGTCGTCGCCCAGCTGGGCGACCGTGCCGCCGGCTCCTACTACGATGCGCAATCCCGGCAGCTGGTCGTCAACATCACCGACCCGTCGGCGGCCCAGCAGGTCCGCGGCGCAGGCGCGGTGCCCAGAGTGGTGCGCTACTCCGCGGCCCAACTCCACGCGGCAGCCGTCACCTTGGCCAAGCAGGCCCGGATCGTCGGCACCGCGTGGGCACTCGACCCCCGCCAGGACAAGGTGGTCGTCACTGCCGACCCCACGGTCACCGGAGCCAAGCGCACTCGGCTCGCAGCTGTGGTCAACTCCCTGGGTGACAAGGCCGTTCTGAGGCATACGGCCTCGCCCTTCAAGCCGTTGGCCGCCGGCGGTGACGCGATCTGGGGCAGCGGAGTGCGCTGTTCGCTCGGTTTCAACGTGTCCGTGGGCGGTGCTCCCTACTTCCTGACCGCCGGACACTGTGGCAACGCCTCCTCGACCTGGTCCGACTCCCAGGGCGGCGGGGAGATCGGTCAGACCGTCGACTCGCAGTTCCCCGGCACCGACTACGCCCTCGTCCAGTACGACGACCCCGGCGCCGACCACCCCAGCGCGGTGGACCTGTACGACGGCAGCGCACAGCAGATCACCCGCGCCGCAGACGCCTACGTCGGCGAGCAGGTGCAGCGCAGCGGCAGCACCACAGGCGTGTACGGCGGATCGGTCACCGGGCTCGACGCCACCGTGAACTACCAGGAGGGTACGGTCTCGGGCCTGATCGACACGAACGTGTGCGCCGAGCCCGGCGACAGCGGCGGTGCCCTCTTCGACGGCGACGCGGCGATCGGGATGACCTCGGGCGGCAGCGGCGACTGCACCTCGGGCGGCGAGACCTTCTTCCAGCCGGTGACGGCGGCGTTGGCCGCGGAGGGTGCCGGCATTCCGTAACCCGTGTGCATCCACGGCGTGTTCACCTCGTCCCGGTGACGGTGTGGACACGCCGCATGCGTGGAGACGGTCGCGCCGACGGCCTTCGGTGCGGGTCGACGGCTCTTCCCGGCCGTCGGCCCCCGCGGAACAGGAGTGCGTGACGGCGGAACAGATGCGCGCCGCCGTCCTCACCGGATTCCAGAGGGTCCCCCTTGACCGCCCGATGCAATTGGCCGCGCGAGACGCCCGTCGGCCCCGTCGCACTTTCGAAACGGGAGTGATTCAAGTGACGGGGGAATCGGGTTCGTTCGCTTCGTCAGGTTCTTCGGGTCGGCCGGCCGCGGTCAATTGGAGATCGGGTTCGCCGCCCTTCCTCCAGGTCGCCGAGACCTTGAGGGTGGTCTTCCCGCCCGCGCTTGTCACCGCACTCACCAAAGCACCGGCCTTGATGGCCAGTTCGATTCCGAATTCGAGCGTAACCTCGTCCGGAGCGGCTCTCCGCAGTCCCGAGCGCACATTGCCGACGACGGTCTGCAGCGTACCAGGGAGATCATCCAGTCGGTACCTGCCGCCAAAGGCCGTATCCCTGGGACCGCCGCGCTCCTCGATGCGTACCCAGAGACTTCCCTCAGGTGTTTCCACTTGGACAATCTCTGACAATTTCTCCTCCTTGATGCTGTAATGCTCGAGACACAAATCTGGTCTGGAAGGGTGAACGGCCGGTGAACGAAGAGACTTTGACGACGGGCGAGGAGAGCATCTTCCTTTCCGACGTCGAGCCGCACGCCGCGACACCGATTGACAGGGCCCCGGATCTGCGCTCGCGCGTACTCCTGCACGTGCTCTTCGCGGACACCTTACTGATCGGGGACTCGCAGAGCCTCAACAACAAGTACTTCCGTGCCCTCGTCTCGGGCCGGGAAGCTCAGGAAGTGGAGAACGCCGCAGCAGGCACCGTGCTTGCGGATCTCGCCCCGCTGCTGGAAGCGGGCCGGATCCGGGTGGCCCGCCGGGCGGGGTACACACTGCAAAGGATCAGGGACGAACACGCGGCCAAGCACGTCGACAACGTACCCTCCCCCGCCTATGTGGACCAGTTGGAGGCGATGGCGGCCGAGCACTTCGTGCCGTACGAGGGGAAGGTGGTGGAGGCTGCCTTCAAGTCCGGTGTGCTGCATCGGCTGGAGCTGGGACTCCAGCAGGCACGAGGCGATACCCGGGCGGTCCTGGACGCTGCTCTGCTGTGGGCCAGGGACCAGGAGGTGCTGTACTACAAGTCGCTCCGTGACTGGCTGGACCACTTCCGGATGACGTCCCCGAGGGCAGGCGCGGAGGTGGTTCTGGCCCTGCAGTCGGTGGACGACTGGGCCGGTGAGTCCTATCGGCAGGGTCTCCCCTCGGCGTTGAACGTCGGTATGGCCGGCCCGCGCGATGCACCGGATACGATCCCGACCTCGCGAAGCCGCCGTATTCTGGAACAGGCCCAGCTGCCCGCGGCGATGCTGGACAATTTCCTGTTGTCGCAGCTCCCTGTCGAGGTTCTGTTCGAGGCGACGGCGCAGCCGTCCCGCAACGCCCTGGTGCGGGAGCTGGCGCGGCTGCGCCGGGGCCTGCAGCCGGACGTCCCGGTCCTGCGGGCCGCTGTCGACGAGTTCAGCTCGTGGATGCTGGAGGCGTTCGACCGCACGTTCCGAGCCCGCGGTGGCCAGGCGTGGGACCACCTGCAGGGCGAGGCCCGTCTGATGCGCTTCGGCTTGGACGAGGACCCGACGACGGGCCGGCTGGGAGCGGGTCTGGAAATCCAGACAGCGGCTGCCGACACTACCCGGAACCTGTCGTTCCATGTGATGAACCGTCCGACCGGGGCGGGGGAAGCCAACTGGATCCAGGCTGCCCGGCGACCGGTGAAGGACCTCGATCCGCTCGACCGCGTGGTCACCCTCTAGCCACCGGCGGCAGCGCATTCCGGTCGGCGGCCACCAGTGTGAAGGCAGCGATCGTGAGACTGCAGCTGATGCGCCCCAGCCGCACCAGCTCCAGCATCTCATCTTGCGAGACCCACACAGGTGCGGCCACCGACTCCATCGACTCCGGCCGGGCGGCCTCGCGCTCCCCGGGAAGCACGCTCGCACAGCAGACGTGGATGCCGGTCTCGATCAGACCGGTATCCGCATGGAGCAACCCGATGGCCCGTACGGAGGAGGCCTCCAGCCCGGCCTCCTCCCACAGTTCGCGCGCAGCAGCCTTCTCGGGCCGCTCACCGGGCTCGCAACCGCCGCGCGGGAACTCCAGGGAGGAAGCGCCCACCGGATAGCGATACGTAGGCACCAAGGCCATGCCCCCCGGTCCCACCGGCACGACCACCACCCCCCTCTGCGCCCACTGCCACCGAAGGTAGGTGCCCGGCAGCCCGCCCGGCGAGACGACGTCGTCGTTGTACAGCTGCCCGAAGCGGTTGCTGAAGACCTCGACCGCCTGCCGGCGCCGGATCGGAGCGGGAGAGCTGAAAGTCTCGTGATCGGTCGGCATATCGCTCCTGCCTGGACTGTCTTGGACCACCCGTACACGACGGGTCTCAAATGCCATGATCGGCCAAGGCATTCAGCTGCTCCAACCAGGAAGCGCGTTCATGGGAGAACTCATCGAGGTCGCAGCACAGTTCAGCCAGCGCACGCAACGATTGCCGGTGCACTGACAGCTGTGCGGGGTCCCGGCCCGGCAGCCCATTGCGCAGGTTCGCTGACTCCCTCAGGGCCAAATACGCCTGCCGGTACCGACCTGCCCTGATGAGACCCCTCGCGTGCCGGTACAGCAACTCGGGGAGCTTCGCCAGGTACCGTCCGGGCCGTCGCTCGGCCAGTTCGCGGAGCAGCGCCACGGACTCCTCTCCGGAGAAGACGGCAGCCTCGATCTGACCGGTCCGTTGTCTGCACTCGGCGAGTACTTCCAGGCAGTCCAGCATCGTCTCGTCCTGACGGGCGCCCGGACTCGCCTGTTCGCACAACAGCACTCCCCGAGCGGCCTCGCGGGCGGCGGCGTGCACCTGGCCGTCCTCCAGACGCAGCAGCGCGAGAGTGGTCAGCGCCGCGGCGGTGTCCAGGAGGTACGTCTGCCGCTGTGGGCCGTTCTGCCCGGCCTGTGCCGACAACTGCTCGTAGAGGCC
Organism: Streptomyces hygroscopicus; assembly: GCF_026168105.1. Taxonomy (GTDB): domain Bacteria; phylum Actinomycetota; class Actinomycetes; order Streptomycetales; family Streptomycetaceae; genus Streptomyces; species Streptomyces hygroscopicus_D. Next base: position 309,090 of record NZ_LBMW01000001.1, on the reverse strand, counting down.
GACCGCCAGCCTGCTCTGTTCCAGCGCAGGCGTTGTCTCACCCGCGCGGTGCAGCAGCAGGCTCAGGTTGTTGAGTGCCGCAGCGTATTCGGCCATGTGCCGTCCGGATTGGCGTACCAGGTCGCGGCTGAGCGTGACGGCCTGACGGGCCGTCCGCAAGGCCGTCTCGTTCCGCCCCGTGTCGTCGAGTCGCAGGCTGTAGCGGGAAAGGCGGCGCAGCCTGAGGAGTTGGTCTTCCTCGGTGAAGTGCGCACTCGGCAGTTCCAGCAGTCGGCCGAGGACCACCACCGCCACCGGCGACAGACTCGAGGGGTAATCGGGCAGCCTGCTTTCGACCGCGGCGAGCAACGGTGCCTCGCACGTCTCGAGCACGGGCAGCATGAGGTCGGCCAGCGGCTCGGCATGGGGCAGCACCCCGCCGACTGTCACCAGCGCGGGCAGCATCACCTCCGGGTGCTCGGAAACGGCCTGAGCCAGGGCCGCGTCCAAGGCCCGGTGCGCGGGATGGACCTCGACCCGGCCCATGGCCGTGCAGCCGCGGGCACGGGCGAGCACTTCGACCGTCTCCTCCGCCGCCGCGATCCGGGCCGTCTCCGAGGCAGTTTGGGGAGCCTGCAGCAGAGCGCCGAGATAGGCATGGGGATGTCCTGAGCTCTCCGGCGTACCGAGGACCCGCCGGACCAGAATCTCACCGATCCGGTCAGGCTCCAGAGGGGCCACCTGATCGCCTTCGGCGGGGTAGAGCGTCCGCAGAGAGGCGTGGACGCCGAACATGTTCGGCGTCTGTTGCCCGGGAAAGGCTGCCGAATGAACTCGCTTCAACTTCTCGGTGAGATCGGTCCCGGGTAACCCGGGAGCCAAAGTGGGTACCAGCAGCAGTCCTTCCGACAGGCGCTCCCCACTCTCTCCGGCCAGCGGCGCCTCTCCGGGCAGGCGTGCCGCAAGCAACCCGTGCCAGCCCCTGACCTCGTGGTCGCAGATGCGCTCCAGCGGATCCTCGGCTGCGGCCCAGCTGCCGCCCCGCTCCAGAGCGAGGACGGCGTCCAACGCGAGTGCGAGCACGCCCAGGAGCGAGTCCTGCTTCTCAGCGCGTGCGTCCAGTGAATCCGGTGGGGTGAGCCAACCGCAGCCGAGGCGGTCGGCGAACACCGTGAAGGCCTTGGACGCCAAGGAGGAATCCGCGATGGCCCTGGGAAGTTGTACCACGCTCGCATCGGCCAGTGCCCAGTCATCCACACGGCGCTGCAGTGCCTGCCACAGCGGTTCGTCGGAGCGGGCGAGGAGCAGTAACCGCAACCGCAGCCGTTCGGGTCCGTACTGGTCCACGTGCTCCAACTGTGCACAGATGTCGTCCAGTCGAGCCTGGGCGTAGTCGACGACGACCAGTACCGGAATGCCCGCCGAGAGGGCATCAACGAGTTCATTCAGCCACTCCGGCCTGACCGGCGCCCTGTTGTCCCCTTTGGTCAAGAACCCGGCGATCCAACCCCGGTCGTGCATGTCGCGGCAGAGTTCGGCGGCGAGCCTGGTCTTGCCGGAGCCACCCGGTGCGTGCAGCAGGCGCAGTAGGTAGTCCGGGCCCTCGTCGCACCATGCCCGCAGATCCTCGAGCTCCGGGCGATTCTGGAAAGGCATCGTGCCTTGAGCCAGCAACTGGGCCGGGGTCACCCGGGATACGGCGCGCTGCCGAGCGCCGCGTCCGAAGCGGCCGAACAGCGCGGTCTGCCGACGCGAGCGGTCCAGGGCCACGTCGCACCAGGCAGTGCCGGGCCGGTGGGCACGGTGATTGCGCTCCGCCAGCTCGGGGAAATGGCGATGTACGGCGTCGACCGGAATCAGCCAGCCGCCGAGGGTGTCCTGCTCGTCACGTGACGCCTTGAGCACGCCGCACACCCGCCCGGTACGGAGATCGAGCACCGGTGCGCCGCTGAAGCCCTGCACGACCTGGTCCCCCTGGAGCCGCACAAACGGTCCCGCCGGCCCCACCACGACAAGGCGCAGCGTGTCCCGCTGCACGCCGGACTCCAACGTGTGCTCGCTGAATCCGTGGACAGCCACCTCTGCGCCCGGCGATGGACCCTTCTCGCCGAGCCACACACCGATGCCGGGCAGGGGCTGGCCGAGGCGGAGCTCCGCGAGATCGGGGAACTCATAGATGTGACGTTCGCCGCCGTCCTCCGGAACCATGCGGACCACTGCGGCATCGATGGTGCGCCCCTGCACCGACACCGAAACCGCCGTGTCGTTCTGTACGACATGCGCGCACGTCAGGACAGTGTCCTCGGAGACCAGGAATCCGGAGCCTTGGGGGTGGTCCGCCGACCCCACGCCGACGACTTGTCCGACGGCCAACCGGTTCAACTCGTCCAGCCTCCGCCATGCCTCTTCGTCAGCGGCCATGCCTACTCCTCCGGGTCGGGCGACCAGGTTTCCGTCCGCTGCCGCCGAAGCCCGGTGGCGGCGGCTGGTGGTTGTTCTCCAACTCACCACGGAACACCGGGACTACGATCCTGCATGAGCAAGGCATCCGTGTGGCGCCCCCGGAAGCCCGGGCCGTGCCGTCAGTGGTGCACACTGTCCGCCAGGGAAGGAACAACGGTGTCGATCGCAGGGGCGGACGACTTGAATCCCCTGGTGATGAGCCGGACGGCGAGGCTCAACTCCCAGGCGAACACCGGAATCGCAGTGAGCACGCCCCACCCGGACACCTGCTTGTAGAGGCCGAAGAGCTCGGCAACCGCCGAGGCGAAGATCAGGAGTCCACCGGTCAGGCCCAGCAGGGCGATGAACCGTGGGACGAGTCCGGAACGGTACATCAGGTACGCCATCAGCACGGTGTTGGCTCCGCAGACGAAGTTGGGCCCGATCAGGAACGTCCAGTCGTGGACTGCGACCAGTGCCTTGCCGACGGTGACGAGTGAGGCCGTGTCCGCTCCGTGCGGTGGGTGCTGACGTATCGTCACGAGTCCGAGGATGCTGACGATGCCGACGGTGATGACGGCGGCTTCCAACGTGCGAAGGCCGAGGTAGCCGATGGCCAGGGCTTCGTTGTGCCGCCTGGTGACGGGAAAGAGCGTGCACGCGGTGCCGACAATGGCGAGCGCGAGGATCACCTCGGACAGGGCTTCCAGGAGGACCCGGGTGTCCGAGCCGGCACCGAGGACGTAGTCGGCGTTCTTCAGCACCGGGCCGTACAGGATCAGGCCGGCAATCGAGGTGACGTGGGTGACCAAGGGCTGTCGTAATCCCCGGTGGATCAGCGCGCGGCGTCAGATGCGGTGCATCGCAAGGCGGAGGGTCGTCCTCATACTGGGCGTATTCGGTCGATCCGACAACGCAGCGAGGTGCCGTAGCTGTCGTCGTGCGCCCGCCGGGGATTACGGGACAGCCCTTAGGTAGCACACACCCGCCGATGTCGCGAGCTTTCTCGGTGAGGCCACCGGGACTCCTTCTGTGAACGAGGGGCGGCGCAGCGGTCGGCGTTCCGCAGGGCAGCAGCGCCGCGCGTATGCACAGGTGCATGACTGGATCACGCACACCGGCCAAGGTGTACGACGTACACCTTCGTGTGTCACGGTATGGTGTACGTTGTACGCCTGTAAAGGCGGCGACCGGCGGCGACGGTCGAACAGGAGGTGGTCGGGGAATGGCCCAACAGGCAGACGCTGGGCAGCGGGCCCGCCTCAACAGGGACCGCGTGCTGCATGCCGCCGTCGCGCTCGCGGACCGCGTAGGCATCGAGGCGCTGAGCATGCGCAGCCTCGCCCAGGAACTGGGCGTGGTGCCGATGGCGCTCTACAAGCACGTGGCCAACAAGGAGCAGCTTCTCGACGGCATGGTCGATGTCATCGTCGGCGAGATCGACTCCCCTGCCCACGGCGCGGACTGGAAGAGCGCGGTCCGCGAACGAATCCTGTCGGCCCGACGGGCGCTGCTGCGCCATCCCTGGGCCTCGCGCGTCATCGAATCGCGCAGCGCGCCCACACCGGGCGCGCTGGATTACCTGGACTCGGTCATCGGCATGTTCCGGGCCGGTGGCCTCTCCGCGGACCTGACCCACCATGTGATGCACGCCCTGGGCAGCCGTGTGTGGGGATTCACCCAGGAGCTGTTTCCCGCCTCGCCGAACGTCGACCCGGATGCGCAGGCGGTCATGTTCCGTGAGATGGCCGCCAGATACCCCTACATCGTGGAGATCGCGGCGGCCCGGACCCATGACGGCGAATCGGTCGTGAACCAAGGCTGCGACGACCAGTTCGAGTTCGAGTTCGCGATCGATCTCCTCCTGGACGGGTTCGAACGACTTCACCGGCAAGGCTGGACGTCCGCCGACCAGTCCTGACACGACGGCAGCGCCTTCCCGCGGCGCCGGTCAACGGACCTTCGCGCCGCCCAATCCGCCGCGCCTCCACGTCGGTTGTCCGGTTCGCGCAGCGCGCGGACCCGGCCTTAGCCCCCTGTGACCCGTACTCCAGGGTGTGGTCAGCTCCTCGGCCTGTGGGGCGTCGGCGGCAACAGCAGCTCGGCGAGCTCATCGAGCAGCGCGGTAACCCGTTCGGCGCGGCCGGGGTCCGCGACGGCTCTGACGATCGCCTCGTCGGCCGGGGTCCCGGCGCGGGCGCGGACGGCTCGGCGCGCCCGATCGGTCAGGTGTACCAGGGTCCGGCGGCCGTCGGCGGGATCCGGAGCCGTCTCCAGGAGGCCCCGTTCACGCAGGCGGCTGACCGAAGCGGAGACATGGCTTTGCGCGAAGCCCGTGCGCGCGACGATCTCCCTGACCGAGCAGTCGGGATGCCGGAAGGCATCTGCGATCACAGCCACCTCGCCCGGTGTCAGCGAGGTCGGACTTGCCTGATCGATGGCGTCACGGCCCAGCTCGGTCAGGCGCTTGCCGAGTCTGAGCAGCTGCATTCCGTCCATGGCCCGAATATATCGTCACAGATGCATCGCTGACGATGTAATGTGCGGGTTCATGATGAACTCGAAACCGCTGAGCGCCGTGTCGAAGACGGCGCTGGCCGTGGCCCGGGTCCGCGCTCACGAGAGCGCAGCCGGGGACGCCTTGTTCAATGATCCGTACGCCGGGGCCTTCCTGGCCGCCTCAGGAGAACCGATGCGGCCGCGGCGAACTCCCGGTCCGTTGGCGACCGCCCTCAGATTCCAGACCGTCATCCGGACCCGCTTCTACGACGACCTGCTCCTCCACTCCGGCTGCGACCAGGTAGTCCTGCTCGCGGCCGGTCTGGACGCACGCGCCTACCGGCTCCCCTGGCCGCCCGGGACCCGTCTGTACGAGCTCGACCTGCCGCCGGTCCTGGAGTTCAAGCACCGCGTGCTTGCGGCGGAGTCCGCCGAGCCGCGCTGCGACCGCACGGCCGTGCCCGCGGATCTGTTGAGCCCTGCCTGGGCCGATCGGCTGGTCGAGGCCGGCTTCGACCCGGGCAGGCCGACCGCCTGGCTCATCGAAGGCCTGCTGGTCTACCTCACGGCCGAGGAGGCGGCCACGCTGCTCTCCACCGTCGGCCAACTGTCCGCGCCTGCCAGTCGGCTCGCGTTGGAGCGCGGGCGCAGCGGGCAAACCGTTCTCGACGACCCGTCCATCGCGCACATCACCTCGCTGTGGAAGGGCGGCCTTGGCTCCGGCACCGCCGACTGGCTCGACCAACACGGCTGGCACGCCGAGAGCCATCCACTCGACACCGTCGCGGCCGACTACGGGCGGCCCATGGACAACCCGTCCGGCACCGGCTTCATCACAGCCGTGCGCACCGTGCCCAAGGCCGGTTGAGGGTCCGGCGACGCGTCGAGGTGGCTGAGAGCGTCATCATGCGGGAACCTGCGGCGCCGCCGAGGCGGTGTGGCCGCAGCTTCCCCTCACCCGCTTCAGCGGCGCAGTGCCTCGAATGCGTGCCGGGCGCCGATCCCGATGGCGAGGTCGATGTCCGGCGCCAGGTTGGCGCGGCGGTCGGAGCGGGTGAGCGCGGCCATGGCCACCCGGTGGCCGGATTCGGCCTCCACCACGCCGATCTCGTGCCGTAGGTGGAGGAAGGTCCCTGTCTTCCCGCTGACCCGCAGGGTGTCCGCGCGAAGTTCGCTTGCCAGTCGCTGCGTGAAAACCTGCAGTCCCATGAGCCGGCGGAGTTCGGCGGTCGCGTCGGGATGGGCGATCTCGTCACGCCACACTCGCTGCAGCAGGTCGACGAGTGCTGTGACGGTGCCGAGGTTGGCGCAGGCCGGGTCCAGCGTCTCGATCGCGTGCCGCCCCGAGTGGTCGTCGCGAATGGCGACCTCCTGGGCGAGTGAGAAATCGTTGCCCGCGGCGCCGGCGGCGCACTCGTACATGCGGTTGAGCCGGTGCCGCACCCGTATGCCCGAACATCCCCATGAGCGCAGGCGGGCGTCGACGTCCGCCACCGGAACGAGATCGAACAGGGCGTCGGCGCTGGCGTTGTCGCTGACGGTGAGCATGAGGAGCAGGAGGTCGCCGACGGCCACGGCGGCGGGGTGTCGGAACGCTGCCAGTCCGGTGGACCCGACGCTGCTCGTGGCCGGGTCGACCCTCACCGGTCGCGCCGCGTCGAGTTCCCCGGTCGCGATCCGGTCCAGAGCGACGAGGGCGAGCGGGACCTTCACCACTGAGGCGAGCGGCACCGCTTCATCGACGTCGAAGCCGAGTTGCTCGCCCGTATCGATGCTGCGTGCGAGGAACGAGCCACGAACACCAACAGCTGCCCATTCCTTGGCGATTGCCTCGGCGACGTCGAGGTGGGCACCGTCGGTGGCGGCGTAGGCCGGGCGGTACGCCGGGCGGGCGCTCATCCGCGCGCCGCCAGTCGCGTCGGGGCGTTGCCGCCCGCGGCGTCGGACTGTGCCGTGCCGGACATGGTCGGTGCGGCGCCGACTGCCGCCGCCAGCAGTGCGACCAACCAGTCCGGTACGTCCGACACGCCCGGTTGACGCCGTGTCACACCCGGATCGTATCCCCGGTGCAGTGACACATCGCCGAGGGGCGCCCAGTTCGCCCCGTGCCGCCGGGCGAACGGCTCGGCGCACAACAGTGTCACCCGGTTGGCGAGGGTCTCGGCGAGCGCGGTCGCCATCGGCCCGGCTGGGCGGACCAGGCCCTCGGGAAGCCCGGCACGATCGGCTGCGCGGCTCAACCTTTCTCGTGCATAAGGGACTTGGTCCTCCGCCGTGATGAGGATCGGCAGCGCGGCCCGCCTCGCGTACGTTGCGCCGCGCCCACGTCGTGGCCGCAGGTCCTCCAGGTGGACCGTGCGCCCACGCGGCCCCGGTCGGGCCCCGGCCGGGGCGGGGTGTGCGCCGTCCGGCGTGTTCGGCGGCGGCGCGGACGCCAGACCGAGCGGCACCCGCAGTGCGGCGGCCTCCGGGGGAACGCGGACGAGGGCGTAGGCAAGCGATCCGTCGGTCAGACCCGCCGCCCTGTCCTCCGGCGGCAGCTCGTGCACGCCGAGCGTGGTGCCGTGCTCGGCTCCGGCGCGGATGACTCGCGCCAGCGCCGCCGGGCCGCAGTCGGCGGGCACCCCGACCGCACGTACCGCCGACTGCCGGGCCGAACGGGCCATGTGTCGCAACCGGTGGGCTCGGTCCAGCACATCCTGGGCGTACGGCAGGAGAAGTACACCGAAGTCGGTGGTGGTGACCTGCCGCCGCGAACGGTCGAACAGGAGGCCGCCGAAGTGCTCCTCGAGTGTCCTGATGCGGCGGCTGAGGAGTGGCTGGGCGATCCCGAGCCGGTCGGCCGCGCGCGAGAAGCTCGCCTCGTCGACGGCCGCGACGTACGCCTCGAGGTGCGCGAGTAGATCCACCTGGCATTCATATCAATAAGTTATGACGCCTTCAATGTTCACTCTTGGACATGGGTGGAGTTCTGCTGTTTGGCTGTCCCTCGTCGAAGGCCTGATCCAATGACGACGGACCAACGGGAGATCTCTGCACATGGCCACTGCCACCCCCCTGCCGCGGCGCGGCCTGTTCAAGACCGGCCTCGCCCTCTCCGCCGCCGTAGCCGTCCCTGCCCTGTCGGCCCCGGCCGCATCGGCGACGGCGTACTCCGGACCGAGCGGCGCCGAAGACGAGTTGAGCGATCTGGAGCAGCGGTACGGCGCGCGCCTCGGGGTGTACGCACACAACGTCCGCACCGGGCAAGTCATGTCCCACCGGGCGCAGGAGCGCTTCGCGATGTGCTCGACGTTCAAGGCGTTTGCCGCCGCGGCGATCCTCCGCGGCCACGCCGGCTGTGCGCCGCTGGACAAGGTGATCCACTACCCGCCGAGGGACATCCTGCCCAACTCCCCGAAGACCAAGGAGCACGTGGATGTCGGCATGTCGGTGGGCGAACTGTGCGCGGCGGCGATCCAGTACAGCGACAACGCGGCGGGCAACCTCCTGCTGCGCCAGATCGGCGGACCGCGCGGCCTCACCCGGTTCTTCCGCTCGATCGGCGATCCGGTGAGCCGCCTCGACCGTTGGGAGACCGATCTGAACACCGCCCTCCCCGGCGACCTGCGCGACACCACCACACCCGAGGCCCTCGGTCGGAGCTTGGAGCGGTTGACGCTGGGCCGGGCGCTGGCCGGTGCCGACCGGGAGCAGCTCGTGACATGGCTGAAGGGCAACACCACCAGCGGCAAACGGTTCCGCGCTGGGTTGCCGGACGGCTGGGTCGTGGCGGACAAGACGGGCACGGGCGACTATGCGAGCGCCAACGACATCGGCGTCGCCTGGACGAACAGGAGGACACCGATCGTGCTGACTGTTCTGTCGTCGAAGGCCACCAAGGACGCGCCGACGGACGACGGGCTGATCGCCGACGCGGCGCGCGTTGTCGCGCGGGCTCTCGCCCCGTGTGAGTAACCGCAACGCAGCTCGTGTCCGTTCTCGCCCGACCTGCCCACCGGGCGGGAGTCCTTGGTAGGTCGCCGGATGACGCCCCGGTGTTCAAGGCCGCCACAGCCCCCACAGCCCCTTTCCGAGTGTGCTCGCGCCTCCTGCCAGGGCAAGCAGGAGTACGAGCAGACGTCCCCGCTTCTCGGGTACGTGCCCGGCGAGTTGCCTGCCGATCAGAGCGCCCGCGGCCATTGCGGCGACGGCGAGACCCCATACAGGGGGACTGAGCCTCGGCATACCGTTGGACGCCACCGAGACGGTGTTGACGACGACCCCGTAGAACTGAGCGTTGGGCACGAACTCCCTCACGGACCACCCCGCGTTGAGGGCGAAGAGGGACAAGGGAGGGCCGCCCACACCCGCCGCGGAGTTCATGAATCCGCCGAAGGCCCCAGCGGTGACCGAACCGGCGCCGCCGCGCAGAGCGGCAACTCGCGTCCCGTGCATCACGAGCACGACAGCCGCGGTGACGAGAGCCCCCAGGCAGGCCATGAGCCAAGGCTCGGGCAGCCGTCGCGCCACCCACGTCCCGGCCGGTACGGTGCACACGGCCGCGACGCACAACGGCACCATGGCCTCCAGCCGCACCCGCCGCCACCCGGCAGCGAGACCGACGAGACTGACGGCCCCGGCGGCGCAGTTGGCGAGTACGACGCCTTCGGCCGGCCCGAGGAGCAGCACGAGCGCGGGAACGGCGACCAGCGCGAACCCCATCCCGGTGAGCCATTGCACGCAGGCACCCAGTAGCACGATCCCGCCCAGCAACAGGCCCGGTGCCCACCCACCCGTCACCGGCAGCAGCCTCTCGGACATACAAACGGTCCAAAAACGTCAGGCTACTCACGGCCGGGGATCGGGAACAGGTCCTTGCCCGTGCAGGCACCTGCCGGACGGCTCTTGGTCCACGCCGTGCGAGCGGTCTGCGAGGGTGAGGCCATGGGCGGGCGATGCGCTACCGGGCGCCGGTGGCCGCGGGCGATGCGCTCAGGAGGTGCTCCGCGGTGGCGCGGGCATGCCGGGCGGGTTCGGGGGATCCGGAGATCGCCGCCGTGGTGATCGCTCCTTCGGCCAGCAGGGCGAGTTGCTCGGTCAGCCGGGCCGGTTCGCCGGCTGCGGCCACCAGACCGGCCAGGTAGCTGTGGAAGGCCTCCTTGTGGGCGCGGGCGGCTTGAGTGATGCCCGGAGAGACGGCGCCCAGCTCGCCGAAGGAGTTGATGAAGGCGCAGCCACGGAAGCCCTCCTCGCTGAACCACTGGTGGAGCCAGTCGAAGACGGCGAGCAGGCGCTCGCGGGGGGAGCCGTGGCCGTCCACGTATCGGGCGAGTTCCTCGCGCCAGCGCGCGTCACGGCGTGAGAGGTAGGCCTCGACCAGGTCCTCCTTGGAGGGGAAGAGCTGGTACAGCCGCTTGAGGGAGACCCCGGCGGCGGAGCGTATCGCGTCCATCCCCACCGCCTGGAGGCCTTGCCCGTAGAAGAGGCTCTCGGCCGCGTCCAGCACCTGCGTCCTGAGCGTTTCGATGTCTACGGTGGCCACAGAACCCCTCCTCTTGCGCGAGAACCATCGTTCTCCTACTGTAGTCGACAGAGTGGAGAACGAACGTTCTCCCTTGAGGAGAGGAATGTCATGGCCGACCGGCGCCCCCCGCTTCCGCCGTTCACCGAGGACACCGCCCGACGGAAGGTCCAGCTCGCCGAGGACGCCTGGAACAGCCGCGACCCCGAAAAGGTCGCCCTCGCCTATACCGAGGACTCCGAGTGGCGCAATCGAGACCAGTTCATCAACGGCCGAGCCGAGATCGTCAGGTTCCTGCGCGGCAAGTGGGAGCGCGAGCTCGACTACCGGCTGCGCAAGGAGCTGTGGGCATTCACCGACAACAGGATCGCGGTGCGCTTCGAGTACGAGTACCGCACCGCCGAAGGCCACTGGTTCCGCGCCTACGGCAATGAGAACTGGGAGTTCGACGCAAACGGCCTCATGCGCAAGCGCTACGCCAGCATCAACGACTTGCCCATCACCCCCGACGAGCGTCGCATCTCCCTGTAGCGCCCGGCTTCGTCATACTGCAAATGGCCGTGCCGGACCGCTCCGTGTCGAGTGCCTGGGGCCCGAGGCGCGCTCGACGCGCTGGACGACCGTAGGCCGCCGAACTACTCCTGACGGCCCGCCGTATGCGCCGGGGTGTGGCGTGGAGTTGTCCACTCCTCGCTGTCAGGAGATGCCGGCGCGGCGGGCGCGGCCGTTGCCGGGCCCGATGGGGCACGCAGCCAGTCGGTGCGGGCCGCGAGGGCACCCAGCACGAGAGAGATCAGGTGGCCGACATCGGCAAGTTCCTGGTCGTAGAGCAATGCGACGGTCAGCACCGAGGCGAGCAGTGCCAGCCCGTAACGGGCCAGGCGCCCCCCGGCGAGGGCGAGCAGACAGGCAGCCGTGGTCACCAGCCCGTAGCTGATGCCCACATCGCGGGCGCGGGTGGGAACACCAGGCAGACGGACTACGTGCATCAGCCACAGGAAGCCCTCGGTCATCAGGGTTGCCGTGAGGTGGCCGTAGACGAACACCGTGCAGGCACGCAAGGTGCCCCGGCGCCACTCCGCACATCCCAGGACCGCGGCCACGGCCCCGATGCCCACCAGCGCAGGGACGCCGTCGACGACCAGACCGCTGGTGAACAGGGTCCACCACTTGCCGACGTCGATGTGATGGACGTTGCTGCTGTTGTGACGCACGAAACGGGCGCGTTCGGCAGCGGATTGCCCCTTCAGCCACCATGCGGTCGACAGCAGGGCTGTCACGTACACAGCGGTGCCCGGCACCCGCCTCAACGTCTTCCCGGCCTTCATCGTCGTCCGTTCCCGTTCCCCGTCGTTCGACAACAGCGCCGGGACACCAACCGCGGGTGCACCCGGCCCTTTTGCATGAGCAGACCATCGGCGGCACCATCCGGTTCCAACGGAGGCCTGCCGAAACCGTCACACCCAGGCCGCAGGATCGGCGTGCGCCGACGGCTGCCGAGCCGTCCGCACGCGTCGCTCCAAGAGGGAGTCGCGGAGCGATGCGGCGGCGCAGGAACGCACTCCCCAAGGCGACTGCCCTCAGTCGGAGAAGTCCTGAGTCATCCACAATGTGCCAGATTTGTCGTGCAGTATCTGGATGCCTATGTGACGGAAGCCGGGGTTGAGGATGTTCCGGCGGTGGCCGTCATTGGGTGGTTGCTCGGCGAGCATGGACTTGGTGATGCCCACGGCCATGTCGGTGAGTGCGGCCGTGGTGTGCGCTATGGGCCCGCCGGTGCCTATGTTTTCGCCGGCCGCGCCCCAGGAGACGCCTGCTGCGTGCTCCCGGTCGCCGAAGGCTGCTTCGCCAGGGCACTGGTGTTGCAGGCCGCAGCCTGCAGCCATGGTCTGGTTGTGCGCTCCCGCGCTCGACTCCAGGCCCGTGAGCGGCTGGAGCGGCGCCAGGTTCTGCGCCGCGCGGGCCTGATTGATGACGGCGAGGACCTGCGCGGCGGCCGCGGCCTCCGGGCTGGCGGCGGACGGAGACGCCGTGAGCGGGTGAGCAGCCGTCGTGTGAGGGCTGGAGGAGGCCGTGTGCGTGGGGGAAGGGGAAGCGGTATGCCTGGGGGTCTTGCTCGGTGAAGGCTTCGGAGGGGTTGTCTCGGCCGAGGGAGTCGCTGTCGCGCTCGGCGTCGGGGTACCGCTGGTCTCGCCTGTCTCGTCGAGGCGCTCTTGGCCCACCGTCGAATGCCCGCTGCCGGGGCCTGAGGCGAGGACACCGATGCCCACTGCCGCCGTGACGGTGGCCGTGACCGCGGCAGCCGTCAACAGCGGCTTGCCGGTGAACTCTGCGAGCGAGCGCCGGGCGCGGTGTTTGGGTGCGTGGATACGTCGGCGGGGTACCGGCCGGTCATGCGTCGACGGCGCTGACATCGCGTATCCCGCGGGCGCCGCCGCCTGCCCCGCTGTGCGCGCCAGGACGAGCGCCGTGATGCCGAGCGGCAGCGGAACCAGGGCAAGATTCACCAACAGGCGTTCCGCCGGGACCAGATCCGCGCCCAGACTGCCGCAGTGCACGCATTCGCGCAGATGGCGCGCCAGGCGCTTGCGCCACAGCGTGCTCGGTCGGCCGTCCCACATGTGGATGGTCTGGGCCAGTTCGGGGCAACGGGGGTCCGCGGCCAACGCACGTACCACCATGCGCGCGGTCTCCAGCTGTGCCTTCATCCGGCTCACCCGGACCGTCACATGATGGGAGTCCAGGCCTGCCGCGTCCACCAGCTCTGCACGGGTGAGGTGTCCGGTCGTGACCAGCCACCACAGCGAGAGCAGCTCCCGGTCGTCCTCATCCAGCCACCGGGTTGCTTCCACGGTCTCCCGTCGTTGTCCGGACAGGCCGAGCTCGGTCAGCGTCAGGTCCGCGAAGTCCGCACCGGGGTCCGCCACGGCCGCGAGCTCGTCCAGGTCGTGCAAGGGTGTCGAGCGCGATTGGCGGTAGGTCCGAATCTGGTTCATGGTCACCGCGACGAGCCAGGACCGGAACGCCTGCTCGTCCCGGAGCCCGGACAGGCCCCGTACCACGCGCAGCATCGTCTCCTGCACCACGTCGTCCACATCGGCGCGTCCCAGCAGAGCACGCCCGACGATGTTGTAGACGAGCGGAAGGTACTGGCTCACCAGCTCGTCCAGTGCCTCCTGCACTCCCTCGCGCGCCGCCGCCACCAGCTGCGCGTCCCCTTGGGTGTATGTCATCTCGCGCTCCTTCCGACAAAGCCCGTCCATGCTGTTTACGTAAGTGGAGACCCCGCGCAGGCCGGTCGGTCACAAAAAATTCCGCGGGAGTATCGTCCGCCGGTACGACGCGGCGCCTCGCACCGGGCCCGGTGAATGTCGGCTTCGGGTGGAGGTGCGGCATCCTACGGCGCAGCATGATCGGCATTGAGCCCTTGGGGGAGCAGTGCGCGGTGATCGTCGGCCACGACTGGGGTTCGGCCATCGCCGCCAACTCCGCCCCGTCCGGCTTGGTCGCGCCGGCCGATGCGATTGCGATGGCCGGTGTGAGGGCCAGTTGTCTGGCGTGTAACAGACTCGCCGCTCCGGTGGAGGGGCGCGATGCTTTGAGTGAAAGCTGAATTGTTCGTGCATCGGCGGGGGTTGACGTGTTGCGTGTCCACTGCACGTCAGAGGATCTGCTCAAGGTGACGGTCGCCGACCAGCCGGCCCCGCTGGCCGAACTCTGCCTGGCCTTCGAAATGCTGCAGCGCCGCGATGCACACCCGGTGTTCACTCCGTGGCGGCAGCGCGTGGCCCGCACCCTTCCGCGGCGAGCGCGGCCCTATTGCAGCTGGTCTCCCCATTGGGCGCCGGGCCGCTGTTCCTGGACCCACCCAGTCACGGTCTCGAAGAAGGCATGGACCAGACCCTGTCCACGCCCCGAGCCCGGGCGGGCGCGGAGCTGCGCCGGATGTGCGTCATCGACCGCCCGCTCACTCCCTGGGTGCGTCGGCTCGCCGAGCGGGACCGGCACGCCTGGCAGACCCTCGAAGGGGCCGTCCGCACCGCCCACGCCGACGTCATCACCGAGGCGTGGCCCCGTATCCGGGCCGGCTTCCATGCCGAGGCGGCCTGGCGCTCCCGCATCATCGCCCAGCAGGGACTGCCGCTGCCCTGACCGGGCTGGCGCCGTTCGTCCGCTGGCGCGGCATGACCCTTGAAGCACGCTTTCCCCGCGACCTCGACCTCACCCTTCACGGCCACGGCATCATCCTGCAGCCCTCTTTGTTCTGGGCCGACCACCTCCTGGCAGCGCCGCAACCCGACGGCCGGCTCCTGCTGATCTGCCCCGCCGTCACGCCCCTGCCGCTTCGGGACACCTCAACACCCGACGGCCCGCTCACCGCTCTTGCGGCGATGCGGCCTTGGCGGGCGGCCCTTCCGGCGCCGCCCGCCCCGCCCCGGCCCGGCGCCGCACGAGTGCGGCGGTCTCCCACGACAGGGTGGCAATGGCCATCAGCGACAGCAGCAGGTAGAAGACGAAGAGCTTGTGCAGGTCGTCGAGGACGTACCAGATCGATGCGGTGGCACTGAACCAGAAGGCGACCAGTGAGCCGGCGCCGCGCCCCCGGCTGCGTGCCGCGCCGACGAGGCAGCCGACGGCGGCCAGCGCCAGCAAGGCGGCGATGCCGACGTACGAGCTGTCCCACCCTGCGTAGGCGCGCCGCAGTTCGGAGTTGACCGCCACGGCCTCGGCCACCGGTCCCCAGGCCACCGCGCACGACAGGCGTGCCGACCAGGGCAGTGTCATCAGTCCGAACACGCCGGCCATGATGGCGACCCAGCCGAAGTGAGCGGTGTCCACGAGTTGCCCGCGTGCGCACAGGAACGACAGCAGGCATCCGAGCAGGGCCACAGCGCTCTCCGGCGAAGGGCGCCATGAGAATCGGAACCTGTCCCGGAGCGGGGTTGAGCCGCCGGATCGCTTTTCCGGCGGGAAGGACGTGGTGGCCCGGACCGTCGCCATGGAGGCCTGTGCCAGGGCGCCCGCGAGGGCCGCGCCCATCTGCCCCGCATCGGCGAACCGCTCCGCGGGGTCCTTGCGCAGGGCGCGCTCGACCACCGCCTCGACAGCCGGCGGTACCTGCGGTCGGAGCCGGGAGACCGGCACGGGTTCGGTGAACAGGTGCTGATGCATGACGGCGAAGGGCGATTCGCCACGGAACGGCGGCTGCCCGGCCAGCAGTTCGTACAGCAGACATCCCACCGCGTACAGATCGGCCCGGTGGTCGACCTCCGCTCCGCTGATCTGCTCGGGCGAGAGGTAGGCGGGGGTGCCTATCGCCGCACCACTTCCGGTGATGCGGGTGGCGGCCTCGGTGAACGCCTTGGCGATGCCGAAGTCGAGGACCTTCACGGTGTCCGGCCCGGTGAGCATGATGTTCGAGGGCTTGACGTCCCGGTGCACGATGCCGCGCTCGTGGCTGTGCCCCAGTGCCTCCAGCACCGCGCATGCCGCCTTGATCGCCTCGGCCACCGGCAGGGGGCCGCCGTTCAGGGTTTCGGCGAGGGTGGTGCCCTGCACGTACTCCATGACCAGGTAGGGGCGCGGGCCGTCCGGGTCCGGTTCCTCGCCGACGTCGTGGATGGTCGCGACGGCTGGGTGGTTCAGCGCGGCGGCCGCGTGTGCCTCGCGCCGGAAGCGGGCCCGTGACTGGGGATCGTGGGCCAACGTCGAGGAGAGCAGCTTCACCGCCACGGTGCGGCGCAGCCTCCGGTCAACTCCACGATGGACCGTTCCCATGCCTCCCTGCCCGAGTTTCTCGACCAGCTCGTACCGGCCGCCGAGCACCCTGTCCCGCCCCACTGATGCCTCCCCCTGTTCAGAACCTCGACGAAGCTTACGGGGACATACGGAAACGGGACCTTCGAGCAGCGTCGCTTGCATCACCCGCACGCGGTGGTCGCCACCGAGGTCCTCCCCGGCACGCCACGGTCGCCCTCGGAGTCACTGCGGGACCGTCGAGGTCAGTGCGCTCACGCCGTCACCCCGGTGGGCGGCCAGTTCCCCGGCGCCGATCAGGGGGAGTGGGAGATCGCGCGGTCCGTCGGAAACATCATCGTGGGGTGCCTTCTCGGTCCGCCTTCCAACGGGCGTACTCAGCGGGCAGGCACGCCGCGCAAGGGCGGTATCCGGCTGCGATCGCGGTGGCCTCGTCCCGGAAGAAGACCCGGTACCTGACGTAGTGGCCGCGAGCGATGGCGCGCCGTGCCGACGGGCAGTCCAGGCGTCCGTACAGACGCAGGCGCCAGTGCCCGCCGAGGGCGCCCGGGGTGCTGCTGCGAAAGGGCAGCCGGTCCCGGCCGATCAGAGTGTACGTGCGCCGGTGCCCGCTCGCGTCGAGGTGCGGGTGGCTCATACCGCGTCGTGGAAGACGAGGCCCAGCGTGTGCCGTCGGCCGGAGCGGACCGTGCTCACGCCGTGCCGCATCGGCCCGTTCGACCAGCCGCGCTTGGTGGCCACGGGGCGGTCGCGCGTGGTGAAGACCAGTCCCTGGCCCTGCGGGATGGTCATGGACGATCCCCGGGACTGGGCGCGGGGCCGTTGCTCGGTCATCAGGAACTCACCGCCGGTGAAGTCGACTCCGGGCTGGCCGAGTCCGACGACGACCTGGAGCGGGAAAATCATGTCGCCGAAGACATCGCGGTGCAGGGCGTTCCAGTCGCCGGGACCGTAACGCAGCAGAATCTGCGCAGACTTGGCCTGCCCGGCGTCATGACACAGCGTCAGCCAATCCTCGAGCGTGTCGGGCCAGGGAGCGGGCATGCGCAGCTTGTCGGCCCAGTCGCGGGCGATCGGCAGCAGCCGCGGGTAGAAGGCTTCTCGGCATTCCTGTACGACGACGGGGAGTTCGTGTGTGAAGTAGCGGTACTGACCCGAGCCGAAGCGGTGTCGTGCCATGTCGACGGTCGTACGGAAGCGGTCGGCGTCATCGTAGAGAGCGGCGATCTCGTGACACTCCTCGGGAGTGAGCAGACTGCCGGTGAGCGCGTGGCCGTGCTCGTTGAGCTCGTGGGCCACCGCGTCCCAGTCCGCTTCGGCGACGCGGGAAGCGACGTGGCCCGCCGGGCGGATGGTCTCGATCATGGTGAGGTTTCCTTGCACCGGTGGTGAGGATGTCGGAGGGCCCCGCGAAGACCCACGGAGCGCAGGACGTGTCAGGTCGGCCGGTGGAACTTTTCGAGAGCCAGCAGCTGCTGTTTGCGCTCCAGACCCCCGGCGTAGCCGGTGAGCGCGCCGCCGGCGCCGATCACTCGGTGGCAGGGGCGCACGATCAGCAGCGGATTCGCGCCGATGGCCGTGCCGACCGCGCGGACGGCGGCCCTTGAGGCACCGACCCGTGCGGCAATGTCACCGTAGGTGACAGTGGTGCCGTACGGGATGGCGTCCAACGCCCGCCACACTCGGCGACGGAAGTCGCTGCCGCCGTCGACGCAGTCCAGATCGAAGGAGGTCCGCCGGCTGTCGAAGTAGGACCGCAACTGGGAGATGACCTCCGTGAACGCATCGGCGTCCGCGGTCCAGTCGGGCTGGACGACGGCGCCGTTCTTCTGGCCGGGCATGGACAGCGAGGCGAGCGCGATGCCGGCCCCCGCGGCGGACGATTCCTCGCCCACCAGAAGGAGTTCGCCCAGCGGACTGTCCGTTGTCGTGTAGACCGTCATCGGTCCTGTTCCCTTCCCGGAGATTCCATGTCGTGCATCGCCTTCGACTCCGCTCCTTGCGAACCGATGCGGACGGCGGACTGCAGAGTTCATGCGGGGGCGGCGCGGCGTCGGCCGACCGCGGCGTTCCAGAAGTGGTGCATGGCATATGTACGCCATGGCCGCCAGGCCTCCGCGTCGACCGCCTCCGCTCCCGCGTGCCGCATCCCCGCCTGGACGGCCGCGTCACCGGTGAGTAGGACGTCGGGGTCGCACAGCGCCCGCATGCGGATGTAGCCGGCCGTCCACGGCCCGATGCCCGGGAGATCCAGCAGAGCCTTCTCCGCCTCGTCGCGCTCGGCGCCCGGATCGAGGTGGATCGTGCCGGACGCGAGGGCACCGGCGAGCGTACGCAGGGTGTCGCGGCGTGACTCGGGCATGCCCAGCTCCTCCAGTGACGCCTCCGCCAAGGCGTCCGCGTCGGGGAAGAGATGGGTGAGGCCGCCGCTGGGGGCCGCGAAGGGTTGACCGTAGGCGGCGACCAGGGCGTTGCCCAGTCTGCGCCCGGAAGAGACGGAGACCTGCTGGCCGAGTACCGCTCGCGCGGCCAGCTCGTGGGAGTCTGCGGCGCCCGGTGCGCGCAGGCCCGGGCGCGCGGCGACCAGCGGGGCGAGCGTGGCATCGGCGCCGAGACGCTCGGCGACGGCATACGGATCGGCATCCAGGTCCAGCAGACGGCGCATACGCTGGGTGGCGGCCGTCATGTCGCGCAGATCGCTGAGATGCAGGCGGCACTCGAGCCAGCCGCCCCTCCCGAGCTTCTCACCGACTTCGGCGACACCGGTGCCGAGCGGAAGGCGCAGGGTGCGCCGGTAGCAGCGGGTTCCTCGCGCACCGACGAGTTCTTCGACGCCGGTGAGGGCGCGTGCGGCGAGATAGTCGAAGACCTCGGTGGCGGCGTACGGCCCCCGATAGGCCAGCCGGAGGGGCACCCCGGTCGCCTCGTTCGCCGGACCGGGCGTCGTCCCCGGGCGCGCAGGACGCCCGGAGGCAGCCGCGCGCAACCCGCTGGGCGTGGTGGCATAGATCTCCCGGATGGTGTCATTGAACTGCCGCACGCTGGCAAAACCCGCGGCGAACGCGACCTCGGTCGCC
Source organism: Streptomyces hygroscopicus (assembly GCF_026168105.1). GTDB lineage: Bacteria > Actinomycetota > Actinomycetes > Streptomycetales > Streptomycetaceae > Streptomyces > Streptomyces hygroscopicus_D. Next base: position 289,833 of record NZ_LBMW01000001.1, on the reverse strand, counting down.
CGCATGCCGGTGGTCTGCAGCAGGATCCGGGCGGTGTGCGCCCGCTGGGCCCGGGCCAGGCCGATCGGGCCGGCGCCGACCTCTGCGTTCAGCTGCCGCTGTACCTGGCGGGCGCTGTAGCCGAGGCGTGCGGCCAGTCCTGCCACGCCCTCGCGATCGACGACGCCGTCGCCGATCAGCCGCATGGCACGGCCGACCGCGTCGGCACGGACATTCCACTCAGCGGAGCCCGGCACGGCGTCGGGTCGGCAGCGGCGGCAGGCTCTGAAACCGGAGTGCTGGGCAGCGGCGGCGGTGGCGAAGAAGCGCACATTGTGTCGCTTGGGCGTGGTGGCGGGACAGCTGGGGCGGCAGTAGATGCCTGTGGTCGAGACGGCGAAGAAGAACTCACCGTCGAACCGGGCATCACGGCTGCACAACGCCTCGTACATGCTGTCGTCGTTCATCACCGTTCCAGTCTGCGCCGGGCGGTGCCCCCCTGCTGGCGGTAATCGGACATCACGTTCGCCGCGCGGTCCGGTGGGCGGCGACGGTGTCCCGGTCGCTGTCTGCACTACATCACGCTCACCGGTCGACCGCGGCGCTGGAGATGCACCGGAATCCGGCTCCCTCACCCGGCGGCCGCACGCCCTGGTGAGCGCCTGGAGGCGAAGCCCGCAGCCGGATGTCCGACTGATCCTCCCAGGCGTCGGCTTGTTGTTGCAGCCGGGGCAGGCCGGGCGTGTCCGGACCTGCTCCGGCGGCAATGTCCCCGGCTGCCGGTCAGTGTTCGGCTGCGCAGGGCGGGTCGTACGGCAGTTCCGGCACGTACTGCTCCCACTGCCGGCGAGTGAGGTTGTCGACGGTGGTGGCGCAGACGCGCCGGATCGCCTGCTCGAGGCTCAGGCCCGTCAGTTGGATGGTGTGGTCGTCGCCGGCGCTGGCCAGCGTGCTTGCGTTCGGAGCGAAGGCCGCCGCGCGGATGACACCGGTGTGGTCGGCGGTAAGTGGTCCTCCCAGCGGTCCGGCGTGTGCGGGGTCGGAGGTGTCCCACAGGCGGATGGTTGCGTCCTGGCCCGAGCTGGCGAGGACGCGGCCGTCGTGGCGGAAGCCCACCCACGACACCGAGTCCGTGTGCCCGCTCAACGGCTCACCCAGCGCCCGGGGAGCAGCCGGATCGCGCACATCGAAGAGCCTGACCGTGTGGTCGGCGCCTGCGGTGGCCAGGATGTGCCCGGCCGGGTCGAAGGCGCCCCAGAAGATCCCTCCGGTGTCGCCGGTGGTGATCACCGAGACGGGCTGGGCGTGCGTGAGGCTGCTGACGTCCCACAGCCGTACCTTGTCGTCCGCGCTGACGCCGGCCAGGGTGCGGCCGTCCGGGCCGAAGCCTGCCCAGTGGGTGGGGCTGATCGCCCCGGTCAGCGGTCTGCCGACCGCTGTGGGGTTCGCGGGGTCGTGGACGTCCCACAGGCGCAGCGCGTGCTCGGGCCCGTCCGTGGCGAGGAGGTGCCCGGTGGGGCTGAACGCCAAGGTGTGCGACGGGTCGGTGTCCCCGGTGGGCACCGAGGCCAGTTCCTTGGGGTGGGCCGGGTCGCCGGCGCTCCACAGTCGTAGCGTGTGGTCGTCCCCGACAGCGGCGAGGACGTGGCCCTCGGGGCTGAACGCGATGGTGTTGACGGCGCCGGTGGGAACGGTGAGGGGTGGTCCCAGAGGCATGGCGTGGGCCGCATCGCGGGCGTTCCACAGCCGGACCGTGCCATCGGCGCCGCCGCTGGCCAGGGTGCGGCCGTCGGGACTGTACGCCACCGTGGTGACCGCGCCGGTGTGGCCGGTCAGGGCGGTTCGGGGGAGGTTCCACACCCGCACCGTGGTGTCGTCGCTGGCGCTGGCCAAGGTGTGGCTGTCCGGACTGAAGGCGATCCAGTTGACGAAGCCGGTGTGGCCGACCAGGGGCTGTCCGAGGGCGGTGGGGTGGGCGGGATCGGCCATGTTCCACAGCCGGATGGTGTTGTCGGCGCCGCCGGTGGCCAGGGTACGGCCGTCGGGGCTGAAGGCCACGGTGAGAAGGGTGTTGGTGTGGCCGGTCAGCGCAGGCCCGAGGGGAGTGCTGTGTGCGGGGTCGGCCACGTTCCACAGTCGCACCGTCCGGTCGTTGCCGACGCTGGCCAGGATCCGGCTGTCGGGGCTGAAGGCCACGGCGTAGACGACATCGGTGTGCCCGGTCAGGGGCGGCCGCCACAGGGTCGGGTGCGCCCGGTCGGTGACGTTCCACAGGCGGATGGTGTGGTCGTGTCCGGCGCTGGCCACCGTGCGGCCGTCGGGGCTGTAGGCCGCGGAGGCGACGGAGTCGGTGTGGCCGATGAGTGGATGGGCGAGGGGCGCGGGGTGAGCGGGATCGGCCACGTCCCACAGCCGCACCGTCCGGTCGTGGCTCGCGGTGGCCAGGGTACGGCCGTCGGGGCTGAAGGACACGGAGAAGACATAGCTGGAGTGGCCGGTCAGCGGTTTGCCCCAGGGCTTGGGGTGCGCGGGGTCCCGCACGTCCCACAGCCGGACGGTGCGGTCGCGGGCCGCGCTGGCGAGAGTGTGGCCGTCCGGGCTGAACTGGAGCCAGTAGACCCAGTCGGTGTGGCCGACCAGCGGTTTGCCCATCGGTTTCGGGTGAGTTGGATCGCGCATGTCCCACAGCCGGATCGTCTTGTCGCCGGCGCCGGTGGCCAGGGTGCGGCCGTCGGGACTGAAGGCCACGGCGTAGACCGCCTTGGTGTGACCGCTCAGTGGGTGTGACAGGGGCAGATTGCGGGCGTTGAGCAAAGAGGTGGACGCCTGCGGTGCAGGCTCCAGCCGGTAGGCCCCGAGGTCCAGTTGGGCGGCGAGTGAGGGGTCGCTGCCCCGGACCTGGTCCGCTTCGGCCATGATCTGCTGGGACACGGCACGGTTGCGCTCCGCCTGTGCGGTGGCGCGCTGCTGGAAGGCGATCACGGCGGTTGCCGAGGCGAGTACCGCCAGCACGGCGAGGACGGCGACAGCGGCACGACGGACGGTGACCGCTCGTCGCTCATGCCGGCTCGACGCCGTCAGGAACGCGCTGACGCGGCCGCTCAACACGGCGTCGCCGCGGTGTCGTTCGGCCCATTCGCGGGCTGCGGCCAGTCGGCCGCCCCGGTAGAGCAGGCCGGGGTCGTGCCCCTCGCGTTCCCATGTGGCGGCAGCGGAAGAAAGCTGCTGGTGGACGAGCAGTCCGGCGCGGTCTTCGTTGAGCCAGCCGCGTAATCGGGGCCACGCCTGGAGCAGCGCCTCATGGGTGATCTCCACGGTGTCGGTGTCCAGCGTGACGAGGCGGGCCTCGGCCAGCGCGTCCAGCACCGCGCCGGTCTCGGGATCGGCGGTCAAGAGGTCGGTGCGGGGGACGCGGCGCTTGGTGTCGTCCGTGCCTTCGCCGAGGGCGACCAGCCGTAGGAAGATCCAGCGCAGCAGCTGACGCTGCGGCGGGCTCAGCTGGGTGTGGACGGCTTCCGCACTGTGGGCGAGGGCATGCTGAATGCCGCCCGCCGCCTCGTAGCCGCCCAGGGTCAGGGTGTTGCCGCGGCGGCGGCGCCAGGTCTCGCGCAGGGCGTGGGAGACCAGGGGGAGTGCGTTGGCCTGGCCGGTGGCGTCGGCGACGACACGGGCGAGCAGTGCTCCTTCCACCGTGCAACCGGCATGGACTGCGGGCTTGTTGATGGCCTGGCGCAGTTCGTCGGTGGTCATGGCACCAACGAGGAAGGGTGCGTCGCGCAGGACCTCGACGAGCTTGGGGTGCTCCGCACAGCGGGCGTAGAAGTCGGCGCGCACTCCGAGCACGACGCGGGTCCGGCTGTTGGCGGCCTGGCACGCTGTGACCAGGGCATCGATGAACCGGCCGCGCTCCCGGGCACTCGCGCAGAGGGTGAAGACCTCCTCGAACTGGTCGACGATCACCAGCAGTTCACTGTCGGCGCCCCGGTCGGCCAGCGCCTGCAGAGCGGTGAGGTGGAGCGCCCGGGGCTCACTGTCCAGTTCGTCGTGCAGCGCGGTGGCCGATCCCCCCGTCAGCGCGGCCAACTGCGCGGCGCACTCCTCCAACGGGTGGGAGCCGGGCGTGAACAACAGGGTGGGCCACCCGGCGGTGCCCCGCTCTTCGCCGTTGTGAACCCTTGGCAGCAGCCCGGCCCGCAGCAGTGAGGACTTGCCCGATCCCGAGGCGCCGAAGACCGCGACGAAACGCTGGGAGCGGACCCGGGCCGTCAGGTCGTTGGTGAGCCTGTCCCGGCCGAAGAACCGGGCGGCGTCCTGAGGCTGGAACGCGGTGAGCCCGACGTAGGGGCAGTCCTTGTCGTCCTCCGTGTCGAGGCCCGGTTCGCCTCTTTGCGTGACGGCCAGTTCGGCGGCCAGTTCGGCGGCGACCGTGTGCCAGCGCGTCTGCCACTCGCCCGGATCGCCGCCGCACGCTCGAACATAGGCCAGGGCCACGGCGAGGGTGGGCAGTTTGCGGCCCCCCGCGGCGTCCGCGAGCGTCGTGGACGAGTAGTGGGCCTCCTGGGCCAGTTGCCGATAGGGCGGGCTTCCCGCCTTCTCACGTAAGGCCCGCAGGTCGGCAGCAAAGCGCACCAACGGACTGGTGCTGTCTTCCAAAGGTTTTTCCCTGCGCGGCACTTGAATCCCTCCCCGTGAGTGCTCGCAGCATCTGGCGATTCATTGTCCGGATTCTGTTGTCCGGCGTCCACAAGCCGAAACCGGACAACACCGTTGCCGTAGAACCGAGGTCAGCGGCCGACGGCGACGGGGGTGCCGTCGGCCGCGCTCCGGATGCAGACGCGAGGGAGCCCTTTCACGGCTGCTGCGCGACTGCGGCGGCGGAATGGCGAAAAGGCACCGCTGAAGCCGACAAGGAATCGAAAGGAAATTCACGTATGGATCAGAATCCGAAAAATCCCCCACGGCGGTTGAAGAGGTCGCGAGGTGCGAAACGCCGTATGCGTGCCTCCGCCCTGGGCGCCGTGACCGCCGTCACCGCCGTGACAGCCGTCGGCGCTCTGCTCGCCGCACCGGCCTTTGCGTCCGCGACGACGACCTCCGATGTCGTACGCGCGCGGACCGATGGCCTCGCCCGCCGCGGGGGCAGCGTCGACCGGGTCGGCGCACCGACGACGCGGCAGACCGGCGCCGCTCCTGTGCGCGGGCTCGACGTCAGCGCCTATCAGGAAAGCGTCGACTGGCCCTCGGTCGCCGCCAACGGGGCCTCCTTCGCCTACATCAAAGCGACCGAAGGCACCTCCTACATCAGTTCCCGTTTCTCACAGCAGTACGACGGAGCGGCTGGAGTCGGTCTGAAACGCGGTGCCTATCATTTCGCCAGACCGGACAAGTCCTCCGGTCGCGCCCAAGCCGACTACTTCCTGGACCACGGAGGCGCCTGGCGGCCCGACGGCAAGACCCTGCCCGGCGTCCTGGACGTCGAGCCCACCCCGGGCCTGCCCACCTGCTACGGGGTCGGTCCCGGCGCGACGGTGCAATGGATCGCGTCGTTCGACGAGGAGTATCGAGCGCGCACCGGCCGTCACCCGGTGATCAACACCAACGAGTCATGGTGGTCGCAGTGCACCGGCAACTCCTCCGCCTTCGCCGCCACCAACCTGCTCTGGATCGGCAGCTACACCGGCACCCCGCATCCACTGCCGAACGGCTGGTCCACGTACGCGATCTGGCAGACCTCCGACTCCGGAACCTTTCCCGGCGACCAGGACCTGTTCAACGGCACGGCACGGGATCTGCAGAACTTCGCGGCCAAGGGCACCTATACGCCGCCCCCACCGCCACCGGCCACCGCATGGCCGGTCATCCAGCAGGGGTATGGCGGTCGGCAGGTGGCGACCGTTCAGTACCTGCTCAATGCCCACGGCGCTCGGCTGCCGGTCGACGGACACTTCGGCATCGGTACCCGCGATGCTGTTGTCGCCTTCCAGACCCAGAACCACCTCACCGCCGACGGCATTGTCGGCTCCAAGACCTGGCAAGCACTCATCACAACCGTCGGGGAAGGCGACCGGGGCCCGGCCGTCGAGGCGGTGCAGGCCGAACTCAACGCCCATGGCGCTCGGCTGCCGGTCGACGGACACTTCGGCATCGGTACCCGTAACGCTGTCGTTGCCTTCCAGACCCGCAACCACCTCACCCCCGACGGCATCGTCGGCCCCCATGCCTGGCTGGCGCTGGTGAGTTGAACCAGACCGTGGGCGATGTCCGACAATTCGCGACGGTGCCTGCGGTCTTTCGATCTGCGCGGCGGAGTGACGACAGGATCGTCACTCCGCCCTCGTCTGCCGGATTCGGCGCGCGTGGATCCCTGCCCTGTCCGGCTGTCCCGCCACACCCGTCGTGGCAAGCCGGTGGTAAGGCTTTGGCAGGGGCATGCAGGCAACCTCGACGTCGTGGGGCCGGAGCGCTGGTTCCGGCTCATGGAGTGCACGGACTACGGGAGGGAACACGACGTGATCGCAAAGAAGTTGGCTACGCGGTTGGGGGTCGGGGTGGCCGCGTTGGCCCTGGCCGGTTTCGCGTCTTCGGCGGAGGCGGCACCGGCCGCGCCGTCGTCGTTTCGCTGCAACTCGGTGAACTGGTTCTGCCTGTACTACGGGGAGAACCACACGGGTGCCGGCTTCGGGTATCCCCACGCGGATGCCTACGTCTACGACCTGAACAACTACCGGTATCCCACCAATGACGGTGCGGGCAGTGGGCAGATCGTGGGCAACAACTCCGAGTCCGCCGAGGATGCCTCGGACTGCAACGTCGGCGTCTGGTACTCCCGCGGGTTCACGGGGAACAGCGACTGGCTGCGCCCGTGGACGGGGGCGAATCTCTCCGCCACGTACGACAACGACCGGTCGATTGCGGTCCTCGACGCGGCCTGCCCCCACACCGGGATCTACGGGAAGTTCGGTCACTGATCCGTCTGCGGCCGGGTGGGACGGGGCTCGCCGGTGGCGGGCCCCCTCTCGCGAAGGGGGACAAACGCCTTATGCGTCCACACTGTCGGAGTTCGGTTGCGGTCGCGCTGACGGCCGTGTGCATGGCCTTGGTTGGAGGATGCGGTCAAGGCACGACGCGGGCGCCGGCCGCCGAACCGGTGCCCACACCGGTGGCCGGTGACGTCACCGGACTTCATCTGCCGATCGAGAAGTACATGCTGTCCGCGCCTCAGACGGCCGCCTACGGGCATGTCTACGCGGCCGGTATCCGTGCGTGCATGCGACGGTTCGGCTTCGACTATCCGGTCGGCGTGCTGCCGTCCGCGGGCAGTGACCCCGTGCAGCGTCTCGCCGTGCTGTACCGCCGGTATGGCATCACTGACGCCGCCGCGGCCCGGACATGGGGTTACCATCTGCCGTCTGATTCCGGGGCATCGGCGCCGCCCGCCCTGAACCTGTCCCAGCGGGCACGCGAGGTCCTGCTCGGCCGCAGGGCCGACGGCGGGAGTGGTCGCGTATGGAACGTTCCCGACGGTGGATGCGCCGGGGAGTCGGCGCGCGCCATTGACGGGGACACCCCGGTGGACACACAACCGGGCCACGGTGACAGCGGCATCGTGGCCCGGGTGAAGGGCGAAAGCTTCCGCTCCTCTCTGGCCGACGAGAGAGTCAAGACAGCCATCCGTAGCTGGGCGGCGTGTATGAAGGGCCACGGATACCAGGACTCGGACCCGCTGAACGCCGGGGTGGACATGACCGCGGTACGCAGCCCCGGGCCGAATGCGGCCGAGGTGCGGAAGGCGGTGACCGACGTCGCCTGCAAGAAGTCGACCAACCTCACGGGAATCTGGTTCGCTGTCGAGTCGCAGTACCAGGACACGGCCATTGCCCGGCACACCGCGGAGATCGACCGCGCGGGCAGGGCTCGGGACGTCCAGGCGGCCAATGTCCGGCGCCTGCTGCGGCGATATGGACCGGAGGCCGAGAACTGACGGGGACCCTCCCGTGTCTGCACCGGGGCGTGGCCTCAGCTCCGCCACGTTCGTCGGGCGGCTCTCGACGAGGTGCTCCTGCGGGAGGAGAGGGTGTGGCGGTGGCCGGGTGAGGCCACGCGCGGGTGGGGGCCGCCGCCCGGTGAACCGAGGGCGGGGTCCCCGGTGAGGATCTGTTGGTGCAGACTGCGCAGGCCGGGCCCGGGTTCGATGCCGAGGTCCGCGCGCAGGCGCGCACGCGTGGTGCGGTACACCTCCAGGGCTTCAGCCTGCCGTCCGCACCGGTACAGGGCCAGCATCAGCAGTTCGTGGAAACGTTCCCGGTGGAAGTGCTGCTCCGTGAGCGTGGCCAGTTCCCCGATCACTTCCCGCGCCCGTCCGCAGGACAGTTCCGCCTCGACGACGGACTCGATGGCGGACAGCCGCATCTCCCGCCAGGGGACGCTGATGCGGGAGCGCAGCAAGTCCGAGGCCTCATTGGCGAGCAGTGGGCCGCGCCACATCCCCAACGCCTGCCGCAGCAGCCGAGCCTGCACCCGGGGCTGCTGGGCGATGGAGTTGGCGCGGGCGACCAGTGCCTGGAAGCGGTGGGCATCCACCCGGGCCGGGTCGGTTCGGGCCACGTAGCCGTCCGCCTGCCGCTCCAGCCCCACCCCCGCAGTGCCGTCGTCCCGGGCGGCCAGGAGGGCGCGCAACCGCGAGATGTGCACCTGCACGCCGGCCCGGGCCGACGGAGGCGGCGCGCCGTCCCACAGCAGGTCGACCAGCCGCCGGGTCGGCACGACGGTGTTGGCTTCCAGGAGCAGCACCCCGAGCAGGCATCGTTCGCGGCGGCGGGTGAGCCGCAGCGGCCCGCCGTCGATCTCTATCTCCAGCGCGCCGAGCACTCTGACGTCCACAGGGCCCCCGTTCCGGTACGGCTTCGGCTTCCGGCTGTGAGCCGGCTGACCTTCTGTGTAGGCCGTGTTCGTTGTCCGGTGTCGGTGGCCTCCGGGTCGGACAACATGCACCGGACAACCGGATCCGGAAATAAGCGGCATCCGCGGGGGAATGCCGTGCGGGTGGCAGAAGGCCGGAGCCGCCGTACCGCCGCCCCGAGCACCTCACTCACGTGCAGTAATGTGCTGGCGTGTCCATGCCTTCCATGCCTCAGAACCCCTATGGCCAGCAGCCGCCTCCGCCGCCGGGGCCGTACGGCCGGCAGCCCCCTCCGCCGCCGTACGGCCAGCAAGCGACTCCTCCGCAAGGCCCGTACGCCCGGCAGCCGCCTCAGTCGCCAGGCCCCTACGGCCAACAGCCGCCCGGGCCCCAGGGGCCGTACGCCCCTTATGCACAGCAGCCCTACGGCTGGGGCGCCCCGCCGGTGGTCCCGCCTTGGAAAAAGCGGCGGGTCGGGCTCGTCCTCGGCATCGTGGGCGGTGTGATCGTGTCGATCGTGGTCGTGCTCGCGCTGATCGGGCTGTTGGCCGAGAGCGGCTTCCCGGCGGCCAAGTTCGAACTGACGCTTCCCAAGACGCTGCTCGACGGTCGCTACGAGCTTGCCCAGGACCTCTCCGACTCCCAAGGGCGGCGCATCAAGGACGAGGCGGACGGCGCCTGGGACGCCAAGGTCACCGACGCCGTGGTCGGCCAGTACACCCTGGGTGGTGATCAGACCAAGGGCGTATTGGTGATCTCCGGCATGTACGGTCGGTTCCAGAACACGAACGAGGCCCGCGACAACATGCTGAAGGGGGCCGCCGAGGCCGACGGCGTGACCTTGGCCGGGGGCCCGAAGACCTTCACACAGGACGGCTTGCCCACGGTCAGCTGCGAAGTGCTCACCCAGAAGAAGCTGGGCAGGACCATGACCTACCCCGTGTGCGCCTGGACCGACGACAACACGGGAGCCATGGTCGCCCCGATGACCGAGAAGACGGCCACTCAGGATCCTTCGGACGTGCAGCTCTCGTTCTACGCGCGGCTCACGCTCCAGGTTCGCTCCGAGACGGTGAAGCCGATCCAATGACCGCCCGCCGGGGTCGGTCGGCGGGCGTTGGCAGGCCCCGGCGGATGTCAGGGGCCTGACCAGCCTCGGGGCTGGAAGGCCTCAAGGCGGGCCGCCCGGGAGACACGGGAGTCCGTGCCGTCTTTCAGCCGAGTTCCGTGTCGTTCTGCGGGAAGCCGTACCGTCCCCGCAGCCGGACGAAGCAGGCCGCGGTCAGCACCCGCAATTGCTCCAGCCCCGATGCGGTGCGCTCGAAACAGACCACCTGCTCGTGACCGCCCGGCCCGATCGGCTGGACGAGGCGGCCGGACAGTCGTACCTGCGCGACGAGAGGCGCGGGCACCTGTGGGAACGCGGCCGACACGACGACCGCGTCGTAGGGAGCGCGGTCCGGCACACCGCCGCTGCCGTCGCCGACCCGCAGCTCCGCGTTCCGCACGCCCTGCCGGGTGAGATTGTCGCGCGCCTGCAGGGCGATGTCCGGCCGCATCTCGATGCTGACCACGTCGTCGGCCAGCCGGGCGAGGAGCGCGGTCTGGAAGCCGAGACCGGTACCGATCTCAAGGATGTGCTCGCTCCCTGTCAGCTCAAGGCTCTCGATCATCATGGCGGACAGAGACGGCTGCGTGGTGACCTGCCCCTGCCCGATCGGTACGGGTACGTCTCGGTAGGCGGCGGCCCTCTGACCGGCCGGGACGAATTCCGTTCGGGGTGTCGTCCGCACGGCCTCGAGCAGCCGCTCGTCCCTGATTCCGGCGGCTCTGAGGGCCCGCACGAGATCTTCGGGCCGGCCGGTCACGGAGTTCATGGGCGCCTCACCACACCGCCAGCGTAGGCGGCCGCGGGCGCAGGAATCGCGTGGTGCACACGGGCAGGCCGTGCGCTGTTCCGCGCGGAGTTCCGCCGCCCTCTCGCGCGGTGGCAACCGGGAACGGCGGCGGCCGCCACCTGGCAACCGCCCTTGTCGACTCGTGGCCGGTACATCGTCGACGCACGGGGAAACCGCTTCCGGTTTAAGTCGGCCAACTGGGACGGTGCACAGGGATCGTGGACGGGCAGCGGCAGCATCGCTGCCCGACCTGCGCCGGGCTGTCTCCCGGAATGCTGACTGCATGGGGCTGGAAACCGGCGGAGTCACGATGGCCGAGCAGCAAGACGCCCACCCGCCGCGCGACAGGGACAACTCCGCCAGATCCAAGCCTCTGCGGTGCCTACCCGGCCGCAGGTTCGAACAGCGCCAGCTGGTCCTTGACCCAGGGATCGAATATGGCCTGCCGCTTTGCAACCGCGGGCTCGAACATCGCCAACTGGCCCGCGACCCAGGGATCGATCCGCCGGTGGGGGTTGAGGTGCCGGTAGAAGTGGTCGCTGGTGTGGACCACGGTGGTCCGGGCGGGGGTTTGTCCGGCCGTCTGAGGGGTGGCCGCCATCGCGGAGCCGCCGGCGGCGAAGAGAGCGCCTGCGGCGATCACGGTGGAAATGCCAGTGGTCGCGATACGCGACATCAGCTTCTTCATGATCCTTCCTCCTTGCACAGCCCATCGTGTGTGTCATCCGAGCGGCACGGACAATGCGGGTATCTCGGGCACCTTTCCGTAGAGGAATCCGGACCGTGCGCTTACCCCGCGCGACACTCCTCACACACGGGCAGCAAGGCTGGCCGATCGCACCGGCGGCGCGGGCGGCACGCCCACGCATCTTCCTGCACCCCGGTGACTTGCGTCCCGGGCGGATGCCACGGCCGCGGATGAAGCCGTGAGCCGTCAGTGGGTCCCGACGGTCACCTTCCAACGGGTCACGATGTGAGGGCACATGTGTCCCGGACGTGTGACTTGACATGCCTTTTGAGCGGTGATGTCACTCGTCCCGACACCGGAGACGCGGAAGACGGCCTGGCTGTCCCCGTTCGGCGAGGTGCCACCCGCGATCTGGCGCAACACCGCGGGGGCCGAGCTCTTGGGCACACTCCACCGCCACATTTCGCCGTCACCGACGATGCCCTTGAGACGGACGGTGATCTCGTCGCCGGTATGGACGCTGATCGTCCTCCCGTCGTCACCGTTGGTCAGGGTCACTCTGCTCAGCGCCGCCGCGTCGGCGTCCGGGAGCGCTGCCGGAGCAGTGAGCGCGGTGGCGACGAGCGCAGCGGCGAGCAAAGTCCTGCCGAGCATGGCGGTCCTCCTTGGGTTCGTGGCCGTACCAGGCCAGTCAAAACCCCGCCCCCGCCACCAGGCCGACCAACCCGGCCGGATTCACCCGAACGACACCGACGCCTGGCACGTACGCGACGAAGCCGTCCACCGCCGACGCGAGGAGCACACCGGGCACCACCTCAGTTCTGCCGTGGGCGGCCCGGGGCGAGTGACGGCAGCAGGTGGTGGGCGTTGTCGCGGTTGATGCAACGGCGCTGATCCTCGTCGAGGGCGGGATCGTTGTCGAGCGAAGGCGCGGTGACACCGGTGACCAGATGAGACGGGGTAGGCGGCCAGTCGGTGCCGTAGAGGATCCGGGAAGAGCCGACAGCGGCCAGCAAACTCGGCGTCGAGGAAGGGGACATGGGGCCGGCCGTGTCGTAATAGAAGCGATGAAGGTAGTCGCGGACCCGGGCTGCTTCCACCTTCGGCGTCAGATGCTGGCTGAAGAGCTCGACGCGGCTTGAGATGTAAGGAAGGAAGCCCCCGCCGTGCGGCAGGATGAAGGTGATGTTCGGGTAGCGGTCCAGGGTCCCATTGATGATGAGGCTGATGGCCGCGCGTGTGGTGTCCATCAGGAAATCGCACAGGAAAGGAGGAACTCCCTCCAGTCCGGCATCCCCGCCGGGAACCTCCATGGGATGCGTGCTGACCACGGCCGAGCGTTCGTTGAGTTCCGCCAGCATTCGGTCCTGGGAGGGGTGTCCGAGATAGAGCCCTTCCGCACTGGTGCGCGTGCTGACGCCGACTGCCCCGAGCTCGTCCATTCCATGGCCGAGCGACCAGCTTGACAGTTCAGGGCTGTCGAGGAAGACCGGGGTGTAGAACGCGAAGCGGTCGGGGTGGCTCCCCATGAGGTCACTGGCGGCCTGCAGAGCGACCCGAGCACTCTCCTTGCGCAACTTCGGTTCCTGGAGGCGCCCCAGCATGGCCACGGTGAGCACGCTGGTTCGGATCCCCGCCCCGTCCATCAGCGCGAGCGCACTGTCGACGTCCCACCGAGTCCATGGCGGCAGCTTCTTGCGATGGACGATGTCCTTCTTCTCGGCCCAGTCGAGCCATTCGGGCGCGGTGTAGTGGTGATGTACGTCCACGCGTGCCCGGCGGGCATCGCCTTCCGCGGACGCGCCCTTGTCCGTATCGGGCCCTGGGGCTGCGCCCGCGGCCGCCGTCTGCAGTGTCGTCATGGATGGGCCTCATTCCTTTGGGCGCGCCAGGAGCTGATCCGTCGAACCGGTGTCTCTTCAGCGCCCGAGAACCGTGCGGAGAACGTCGGTCAGTGCCCTTTCCATGTCTTCCGGCTCCCCGTCGGCCCGCCAGGCCACAAAGCCGTCCGGCCGTACGAGGACAGCACCTTCCGGCGTCGTGCCGTGCACGGACGACCAGTCCGGACCGTCGCCGGTGTCCAGGTCGTATCCCGCGCCGCTGCCGATGGCGTAGGAATCGAGCGGCATGTTGAGCTTCTGCGCCACGGTGTCGGCGGCGGAGCGCCAGCGCTGACCTCCGCAGAGCAGGACGAAGGAGCGTTCATACAGGTCGACGGTGGAAACGGTCGCCCCATAGCGGGTGACCCACATGTGCGGTGCGCGAGTGCCGGGTTCGCCGCGCAGTCGCAACTGGTCCGGGATGATGGGTGCATCCGGAGGCGCGCCGATCACCGCTCCGGAAACGTATCGATAGCCCAGCGCAGTGGTCATCAGATCGGTGGGGTCGTTCGATGCCGACCTGACGGTGTAGCCGGGGTGCTGTTCACGAGCCGCCTGCAGCGTCGCTCGTGCGCTGGTGGCCTGTGCCACCGGCCGGCGTTCGGCCTCGTAACTCTCGAGCAGTCCGGAGCCTGCCCAGCCACGCAGTACCGCGGCGATCTTCCAGGCGAGATTGTGTGCGTCCTGGATACCGGTGTTGGAGCCGAACGCCCCGGTCGGCGGCATTTCGTGCGCGGAGTCACCGATGAGGAACACCCGGCCGTCCCGATATTTGTTCGCCACGCGGTCCGCCGCGTGCCAAGGCGCTCTGCCGGTGATCTCGACGTCCAGATCACGCACTCCGGCCGCTGCCCGGATGTGCTCGATGCACCGGTCGTCGGTGAAGTGCTCAAGTGTCTGTCCACGTTCGGGAAACCACGGCACGTGAAAGACCCACTGCTCTTCGTTGTCCACCGGCAGCAACACTCCCTCGCCGGAGGGGTCGGTGACGTAGCAGACGACGAAGCGTTGCTCGCCCGCCACCTCGCGAAGCCGCTTGCTGCGGAAAGTGACGCTGACGTTGTGGAACAGATCCCCTGTTCCCGAGTGCTTGATGCCGAGCCGCTCGCGCACGGGGCTGCGGGGGCCGTCAGCGGCGAGGAGGTAGTTCGCATGCATCGTGTAGGTCTCGCCGGAACCCCTGGCCCGTAGGACGGCGCGCACGCCGTTGCCGTCCTGGGTGAAGGACAGCAGTTCCGTGCTGAAGCGCACGTCGCCGCCGAGATCCCGGGCGCCTTGGAGCAATACGGGTTCGAGGTCGTTCTGGCTGCAGGCGCATCGGACCGTCGAGCACAGATCGGCCTCGGGCGGCCTTCCGGTGATCCGGGGCGACAGCCATCGCCGGTTTTCCCCGCGCAGGGTGCCCACCTGGAGAATTCCGTGGTTCCGAGACAGCGTGGCCGCGGCTTTCCGGATCTCGGGCTCGAGGCGTGCCGTCCGGAACAGTTCCATCGTCCGCATGTTGTTGCCACGGCCGCGCGGATGTGCCGACGTGGCCGCATGGCGCTCGACGACGCAGTGCTGGATGCCGAGGCGCCCGAGGAAAACGGATGCGGACAATCCTACGAGCGACCCCCCAACGATCAGGACGGGCACGTAGTCGTCGCCGCGGTCATTCATCGCGTGTTCTCCTCTGCGGTCTGCAGCGCCGTAACGCAGCGGCCGAGGGTTTCCATGACTTGGTCCTCTTCCTTTTGCCACGCGTTGACGGGGGATACCCCACAATCACCCGACCAGCGGAGGACCCGGCCGGTGGCCGCCGGGCGGTTGCGCCGACCCGTCGTGCCGGAGCGCTCGGGCGGCGGTACGCAGGTGCCACGCGGCGTTCGGCTCACCCTGCACGTTCGATTGGGCGAATCGCGTTTGCCGCCGGGATCCGACCGGGGAAGGAACTGGTCCAACCTCATGCATCCGCTGTCCCGCGGCCGTGGCGGGAACATTCAGAAAGGCCGAAGGAATGACTCAGCTCGACGAACGGGACAGCGTGGAATCAACGGAGCAGGCGGTTTCGGCGGCATCGCGCGGCTCCGCCGCCTATCGCGCCAATCCCTATCCGGTGTATGCACGCCTGCGTGAGTCGGCCCCGGTGTGTCCCCTGTCGCCCCCTCATGGCGTGGAGACCTATCTGATCACGCGGTACGACGACGCGAAGGCCGCCCTGACGGATCCGCGCATCAGCAAGGACATGTACGCGGCCATCGACGCCTACCACACCATTTTCGGTGACTCGTCCATCGCGCTCGACGACAACATGCTCTTCTCGGATCCACCCAAGCACACACGGCTGCGTCGCATCGTCAACAGCGCCTTCAGCCCCCGCCGCATCGAGTCCTTGCGACCCCGAATTCAGCAGATCACCAACCAGCTGTTGGACAGTTGCGGCACGCATGCGCCCATCGACCTGCTGTCGACATTCGCCTTCCCGCTGCCGCTCATCGTGATCTGCGAGCTCATCGGCATTCCCGAGCATGAGCGCCAAGAAGTACAGAAGTTGTGCTCCGTTGTGGCGCGCACGGGGTTCAGCAAAGAAGACAAGGACAAACTGGCCCTGGCCGAGGGGGCTTTGCGGGACTACTTCGCCGAACTCATCGATCGGAAACGCCGTAGCGCGTCCGACGACCTTCTCGGTGCTCTGATCCGGACGCAGGACGAGCAAGGCGCCATGACGGACGGCGAGCTCCTGTCGACTCTTTGGGTGCTGCTCTTCGCCGGGCACAAAACAACCGCTTACCTCATCGGCAACGCCGTGTTCAACCTGCTCACCCACCGCGACCAGTTGCGGGAAGTCCTGGCGGACCAGGAACTGCTGCCGAACGCCATCGAGGAGATCATTCGCTTCGAGGGCTCCGTGGAGAACGCGACGTTTCGGCACGCCCTCGAGGACGTCACCATCAGGGACACCACGATCCCCAAGGGCGCTCTCGTCCAAGTCGCCGTGGCCTCCGCCAACCGGGACCCGGAGAAGTTCACCGCACCTGACACCTTCGACGTGAGGCGGTCCGGGCTGCAGAGCTCCCACCTCGGCTTCGGCAGTGGTCCGCACTACTGCCTCGGTGCACCGCTGGCAAGGATGGAGATGCGGATCGCGCTGACCACGCTCTTCGAGAAATTCCCGCACATCGATCTGGCCGTTGCCGCACACGAGGCAGAGTGGCTCAAGGTTCCCTTCCCCGCCTTCCGCGGGCTGGAGAGGCTTCCGGTCGTACTGGATCCGTCACAAATTCTTGGTGACTGACATCCCGTCACAACCCCTCGGTCACTGACATATCTTTCCGGACGGTGACCACGCGGATCTTCGAACCGTATCCGTCTCGATGAGTGCGTGGCTCTGGACGCCTGCCGAGCACATGATGGCGGTACAGGCCTTGACGCCTCATTGCCGTGCATCTGCTCCGTCGGAACAGGCCGGACGACGGTCGCGGTCATCACGGCGAACGGTCGTCGAGTGATGTGCCGTTGAGTGGTGCCGAGCAACTCGGCCGTGCGTCGGCACGGCCCTGTTCACCATTGTCGCGGGCAACGCCTTGCCGCCCGTAAGTTCCCCGCAGGCCGAAGCGGGAGCGGCCGGGCGTGCCCGCCTCCTGCGCCTGCATCTGGCGCAAACTTGTCTAGTCAGGTTTGACCGCGGTTCTTCCGCTGGACAGCGGAGACCGGTACCTATGTCCCGTTCATGGCGCACAGCCAGGCCGTAACACCATCACTCCTCACGGCACCCTCACCAACGGGACGAGGTACACGAATGCGACTGCGGTGGAGATCTCTCGGCGGGCTACTCACCCTCCTGGGCGCACTGATCGTCTCCGCTCCCGCCCCCGCACAGGCGGCGGGGAGCAGCGGCAACCTGATCATCAACGGCGACGCGGAGACCGGCGGCTACTGCACCAACGACTGGGGCGCGGCCACCACCGTACCCGGCTGGACCACCGAGGCCGGCGGCCCCGACGTCATGTGCTACACCGCCGGGTCCTTCGGACTGCCCAGCGACGGCAGGGCACCCGGCAAGGCCTTCTTCGGGCCCGGCAACTTCGGCGACGGCGCGATGACGCAGACCGTGGACGTCTCCTCGGCGGCCTCGGCCATCGACGGCGGTGGGGTGAGCTACAACCTCTCCGGCTGGCTCGGCGGTTGGACCGTCTACAGCGGCTACGTCGCGGTCAGCCTGCACTTCGACGACGCGAACGGCCGCCCGATCGGCGCGCCGGCCAAGCTGCCGACCGTCTCCGCGACCGACCGGGGCCTGACCACCAAGTTCCTCTCCCGCAGCGCCACCGGCCCGGTTCCCGCCGGAACCCGGTCCATCCAGACCGAGGTTCAGTTCCTGTCGACGTCCAACGAGACCGGCTACCTGGACAACCTCTCCCTCACCCTGAACACCCCGGTCAGCGCGCCGAACCCGGTCGCCCCGCCCGCGTCGAAGGTGCCCGGCTACGACCACGTGTTCATGGTCATGATGGAGAACACCGACTACTCCGAGATCATGAACGATCCGGCGGACACGCCCTACATCCACAGCCTGATGACCCAGGGCGCGACGCTGACCGACGCGCACGGCGTGTACCACCCGAGCGACGAGAACTACCTCGCCGTCGCCGGCGGCGACACCTACACCAAGGGCGCCACCTACTGGCCCAACATCAATTCCCCCGAGCGCAACCTGGGCGACACGCTGGAGGAGGCCGGCAAGAGCTGGAAGGCCTACGAGCAGGGCATGGGCACGCCCTGCAACACCAACAAGAACTACGACAGCGAATACATGCCCGACGACGCGCCGTTCATCAATTACACCGATATCAGCGGCAACGCGTCCCGCTGCGCAGCGCACCTGTTCGACACCTCGCAGCTGACCACCGACCTCCATTCGGCAGCGACCACACCGAACTTCTCCTGGCTCGCCGCCGACGACTACTACGACGGTGAGGGCTCCGGCAACGGCAACTCCACCAGCCTGAAGACGCAGGACGGCTGGCTGAAGCAGACCCTCGCCCCGGTGCTGGCCTCCCCGGCCTGGACGCAGCAGCGCTCGCTGCTCCTCCTGACCTGGGACGAGAGCGAGAACGAGGCGTACAACCACCTGGCCACCGTGGCCGTCGGCTCGCAGGGCACCGTGCCGGCCGGGACCAGCAGCCCGAGCCACTACGACCACTACGGCATCGCCCGCACCATCGAGGCGGCCCTCGGCCTGCCCGGTCTGACCGCCAACGACACCTATGCGACGCCGTTGAACGCCGCCTTCGCGCCGTCCACCGCAAGGACGCCGACGCTCACCGGCGACCTGAACGCAGTCGCGAACGGCGGCAACGTCACCTTCCGGTACTCGGTGCCGTCCGCCGCCCAGGTGAGCGCGAAGAACTGGATCGGCATTTACCCGGCGGGCGTCACCCCCGGCCAGCAGTCCGCGCTGACCTGGTCCTACGCCCCCAACGCCAGCGGCGCGCTGACCTTCTCCACCAGCAAGCTCAACGGCGCGGGCACGTACGACGTGTACTACCTGGCCGACGACGGCTACTCCACGCTGGCAGGGCCCTTCTCGCTGTCCGTCGGCTGATTCGCCGGTAGGGGTAACGGGTCTGCGCGCTCCGCCCCCGGCTCGAGGTCGCCGCCCCGCGGCGCACGGCCTCGGCGGGGCGCCAGTGGCCGGGCGCGTAGGCCCGTCCGCACCAGGATGAAGAGAGTTGCTCGAGCCGACGCCGAGCGTCTGTCGATGGGAACGCGGCGGTCGCGGCCTCGCAGTTGGCCGACCGCCTGTGCACGAGCCGCCCAACGCCCGCCCGCGCGGCGGAGGTTCACCCGCCGCCCGAGCGGGCGGTCGAACGGTCGCCGGGGAGGCTGATGTCCCTATTCGCCCGGCCCGCTATGACGAAGCCCTCCCGGCACGATCCGAAGTCGTGATCCATCGGACCGGGCGCGGGCAGGTGACGTGGCCGTGGGGCTTGTGCTGTGTCACCCGGAAGTGCCGAAAGTGGCCGTCGACCCGGTTGGTACGGGGGTGGGGACCGGGGCGGGGGAGAGGCGGTCGAAGGTGATCAGGAGGTGTTCCGGACCTCGCAGGACGGCGTTCTCCCGGTAGGGCGGGGGGTCGGCGACCAGGCGGGGGGACCGGAGCCGGCAGGCGAGGGCGGTCAGGGCGATCTGTGCTTCGGCGCGGGCGAGGCCGGCGCCGATGCAGTAGTGGATGCCCCCGCCGAAGCCGAGATGCGCGTTGTCCCGGCGGTCGGGGACGAACCGGTCCGGCTCGGAAAAGCGGTGGGGGTCGCGGTTGCCGGCGGCCAGCAGCAGACGGACACGCGCGCCCTTGGGGATGGTGACCCCGGCGATGTCGATGTCGGCCACGGTGCTGCGTCCGGACATCTGCACGGGTGGGTCGTAGCGCAGCACTTCCTCCACCATCGGGGTTGCCAGATCGGGGTCGGTGCGCAGCCGGGTGAGGGCGTCGGGGTGGCGCAGAAGGGTGAGGGTTCCGTTGGCGATGAGGTTGACGGTGGTCTCGTGCCCGGCGATCATGAGCAGGCCG
Organism: Streptomyces hygroscopicus; assembly: GCF_026168105.1. Classification (GTDB taxonomy): domain Bacteria; phylum Actinomycetota; class Actinomycetes; order Streptomycetales; family Streptomycetaceae; genus Streptomyces; species Streptomyces hygroscopicus_D. The sequence continues at coordinate 269,939 of NZ_LBMW01000001.1, read as the reverse complement.
AGAGTGACGCGCAGGTCCACCGGATCCATGGAGCCTTCGGGGCCCTGGTCGCGCATGAGAGCGGAAAGCAGGTCGTCCGTGGGGGTGGCGCCGTGGCGGGCGATGAGCCCTTCCAGGTAGTCCACCAACTCGGCCCGGGCCTGCTGCAGTTCGCGCAGCTCGTCCTCGGTCTGGGTGTTGACGGGATCCAGGCCCCGGGTCAGGCGACGGGCCAGGCCGCCGAAGACGGACTCGTCCTCGCGCGGCACGCCGAGCAGCTCGCAGATGACCGTGACGGGCAGGGGATACGCCAGGTCGGCGACGACGTCCAGCTGCCCCGGCCGTTCACTCGTGTGGGCGTCGAGCAGACCGGTGACGAGTTCGTCGATGTGCTCGCGCATGCCCATGATGCGCGGGACGAAGTGCTGAACGACCAGGTGGCGCAGTTGGTCATGGCGAGGCGGGTCCTCCATCAGCAGGCTCTTGCGCACAGGTTGCTGCAGCGGGTTGAGCCGGTCGGCACTCAGGCGCGGGTCACGCAGCAACAGGCTGATCTCGCGGTGGCCGCTGACCAGCCACGTCCCGTCCTGGGCGCACACCACCGGCTCGCTGCGCAGTTGTGCGTAGTAGGGGTAGGGGTCGGGGCGGTTGTCGTACCGGAGGGCCTGGGCGAACAGTTCACCGGCCGCGTGCGGGGTCGTCGTGGTCATTCCGGTCTCCCTCACCGGCGTCCGGCCGGTACAGGCGTTGTGGGCCGGCCGCCGGGTTCGTCGGTGGCGTCGAGCGGGTTGAGGTCCTCGGGTCCGTCAGTGGCGTTGAGCACCGGTGGGAACGGCGCTCCGGCCTCGATGAGGGCGGCGTATCCGTCCAGCACGCGGGGGGAGTCCACCGCGACCGCGGCGATCAGGCGGCCCTGCCGGCCGTAGGCGGCCACAAAGCACCGCCCCTCGGGTGAGCCCTGGGTGACGACGACCTGGTCGGCGAGCGCGGGCAGCCCCACACACTTGAGGTTGATCCCGAACTGGTTGGACCAGAACGCCGGAAGCGGTCGGTGGGTACGGTGGTCGCTTGGCGCCTGGACCATGTTGTGGGCCGCGGTACGAGCTTGGGCGACGGCGTTGTCCCAGTGATCCAGCCGCAGCAGCTGCCCGGGGTAGAGCGGGTGCGGCCAGCGGGCGACGTCACCGGCGGCGAAGACGTCCGCCACCGGAGTCCCGTCGACGGCCAGTGCCCGGCAGACGCCGTCGCACACCAGCCCGCGCGGGTCGGCGGCCAGCCCGGAGCCGGTCAGCCACTCGGTGTTGGCCAGGGCCCCGGCCGCGACCACGGCCACCTCGGCCTCCAGCACGGTTCCGTCGGACAGCACCGCCCGCCGCAGCCGACCGTGACCGTCGCCCTCCAGGGCACGGACCGTGGTGTTCAGCCGCAGATCCACCTCTGCATCGTGATACCAGCGGAGGGCGGCCCGGCCGATGACACCGCCCAGCGCGCTCCCCAAGGGCGCACCACTGCGCTGGGTCACGGTCACCGCCAGTCCCAGGTCGCGGCAGACCGAGGCGACCTCGCCTCCGGTGAAACCGGCGCCGATGACCAGTACCCGGCGCGGGCCCGCTGCCAGCTCCCCGCGCAGGCGGTCGGCGTCGTCCCGGGTGCGCAGCGTGTGGACCCCGTGCAGGGCGCCACCCGCCTCGGCAGGCCAGGAGCGGGCGCGGGTGCCGGTGGCGACCAGCAGCCGGTCGAAGGGCACCTGCCGCCCACCGTCCAGCAGGACCCGGCGTTCGCCCAGGTCAAGGCCGGCTGCGGCGGTCCCGAGCAGCCATCGGGCGTCGATGTTGCGCAGACGGGGCAGCACGGTGTGCTCGGTGGTCAGCCGGCCGGACAGCACCGCCTTGGACAGTGGCGGCCGGTCGTAGGGCGCATACAGCTCGTCACCGATGAGCGTGAGCTCCCCGGCGAACCCCTCGTCCCGCAGGGCTTCGGCGGCCCGCAGGCCCGCCAGGGAGGCGCCGACCACCACGATCCGCTCGGGGGAAGTCATCGGGCACCTTCCCCGGCCGAGGGCGCGGGCTCGGTGGCCCTGCCCAGACCGATCGCCTGCACCGGGCACGCCGCCGCGGCCCGTTCGACCTCACGGCGCCTGCCGGGGTCCGGCGCGTAGTCGTACTCCAGTGCCTCCTCCCCGTGGAATCGGAAGACGGCCGGTGCGGCATAGACGCACTGCCCGTAGCTCTGGCAACGGTTCAGGTCCACCACGAGCCGCAGCTCGGTCGGAGGGGAATCGGTGGTCATCTCTTCGCTCTCCTGCCAGGTGCGGCGGGTCCGTCGGCCTCCGGGAGGTCATCGGCAGACGCAGGTGACACTCCCATGTCCCGATTGACTCTCCCATGTCCCGATCGCACCCACCATTCAGATAGCAACCACTACTCAAACTGTACCCACTATCCGCGGATTGACATAGTCTTCGCCATCTCAATAGCCTCCTCAATATGGATACTGAGCGTGACGAACCGGTGCGACGGCGACTCACCCGGGCGGAGGCCAAGGCCCGCACCCGGCAGCTGCTCCTGGACGCCGCAGCCCAGGTCTTCGCCCGCAAAGGCTTCGCCGGGGCCTCGGTGGAGGAGATCGCCGAGACCGCGGGCTTCTCCATCGGCGCGCTGTACTCGAACTTCAGCAGCAAGGAAGCCCTCTTCCTGGAGCTGATGGCCGAACGCCGCCGCGACCGCATCGCCGAGGCCGCCCGCACTCTGGGCCGCCACGAGGCCGGAACCGGGCATGCCGCGGCCGAACTCGGACATCTGCTGGTGGACGCCGCCGACAAGGACATGGACTTCGCCCCGCTCCAGGCCGAGTTCTGGCTCTACGCGGTCCGCAACCCGCACGTCCTGGACACCATGGCCGCCTCGATGCGTGAGCCACGCCAGGCGCTGGAGAGCCTGATCGCCACCTGGCTCGCCGATCTTGACGCACCGGCCGAGGTCCGCGCCGACGCAGTGGCCACGGTCGTGACGGCACTGCTGCAAGGGCTCGTACTCCAGCGGCGCATCGCCCCCGCCGGCGTCCCGGAGGAACTCGTCGCCCAGGCCCTGGTCTGGCTGTTCTCCGGTATCAAGACGGGCGCCACGCCCGCCCCCGCCGCCGACAAGCAATGACCACCACTGCGGCCGGCCCGACGGCGGTTACGGCCACAGAGCGAAGGGCACCGTCAACCCCTCAGCGAGGATGGGCGCGAACGGCGGAACCGGCAACAGTTCTCGACGGGATCTGATGGCGCGTGCAGGCCGCCCCCGCGACGTCAGCCGCCGATACCCTGACCTTGTCAACGAGCTCTCGCCCACCCGCCCCGGGCACCAGTCGAACCAGGTCCCACGGAGGAAGTCCCGATGCCCGGACACCGACTCGGCACCCGCCTCGCCGGGTTCGCCGCCGTGGCCGGGGCCGCCGGTGCCGCGCTTGTGTGGCAGCGCCGGCTGCGACGCTCGGGCACGCTCGCCGACTTCCCGCACTTGCTCATGGGCGGCAGGGAGACCGGGACCGTCCCACCCGGCGGCGTGAGGGTGACGTCGTTGGGCACCACGATGATGCTCATCGACGACGGCGTGACCCAGATCGTCATCGACCCCTTCCTCACCCCTGTTCCCCTCCTCGCGGCCGCGCTGCGCACACCCGTGGCCACGGACCCCCGCGTCGTCGATGACGCCCTCGATCAGGTGGGCGCGGATCGGGTGCGTGCGATCTTCGTCTCGCACGCGCACCACGACCACGCGCTCGACGTCGCCCACCTCGCGCATCGCACGGGCGCGACCGTCTACGGCTCGGCGTCCACCCTCAACCTTGCTCGTGGTGGCGCGGTCCCTGAGGACCAGCTCTCCGGGCTCGACCCGACGCGTCCCGTCACTGTGGGCGGGTTCACGGTTCGCACGTTCGCCTCCCGGCACTCCCCCCACCCTCTGGGAGGCGAAGGGGCGACGATCGACCGGCCCCTTCCACAGCCCGCACCGATCACGGCATACAAGGAGGGCGGTACCTACGACTTCCTCGTGTCCGCACGGGCGCAGCGCATGCTCTTCAAGGGCTCCGTCAACTGGGTGCCCGGGGCTTTCGACGACGTTGTCGCAGACACGCTTTTCCTGAGCGTCGGCACTTTGGGGCGAGTGGACAAGACCTTCGCGCGGGACTACCTGGACGCGACCCTTGGCACGTTGCGTCCCGAGCTCGCCGTGCTGACGCACTGGAACGACCTGTTCGCCCCTGTGGCCGCGCCCCTGCCGTTCCACCGCAAGTTCATCGACGACACCCCGCTCTCCTTCGAGCGCGTGCGGCGCCACTCTCACGGCGCGAGGGTCGGTGTCCTCGACGCCTTCACCAGCATCACGCTCACTCCCTCCGCCGACTTGCGCACCGGACCATAGGCGCTGCTCGACCTGGGCAGGAGGAATCGTCGGTGCCCGTGGGGCGTCTCGCCGTTGTGCAGGTGCGGCGGTCACTGACCGGTCTGGTCCGGCACGCTGCAACAGTGTGCTGGGGGATCAAAGCGCTGGGCCGCCGCAATCTGCGCCGGCGGCCGGAGCCCCTGCCTACCGTTCGGTTGGTGTCGGTACGAGCCCGTCTGCGACCAGCCCGGCGAGTACGGCTTCGCCGAGCGCATGCACCGCGGACTGGGGCCGGACCATGACCGTGAACTCCTTGATCCGCCCGTCGTCGGCGAAGTGCAGCAGATCGATGCCGTGAATCTCCTTGCCGCCGGCCGTTGCCCGGAAGAGCAGGACTGCCGATGGAGCGGGTATGCCGTCGCTGCCGGTCTGTGCGGTGCCGGTGTAGTGGCCGACATAGCGGAAGTCCTTGAACGTGCGCAGGAGGACTCCGAAGAGCCCCAGCACCATCGGCTTGCCCTCGAACGGAGTGAACTTCACCGGGCTGTAGAAGCGGACGTCCTCGGTGAACAAGTCGTCCAGGGCCGCAAGGTCGCGGTTGTCGACGGCGGCGCGGAAGCGGTCTGCGGCGGTCATTGGCGCACCCTCCAGTGGTTATGCATGTGACAGATTCATGACCATCACGGCCGGTGTATCAGGTGACGGGGGGCATCGGGAAGGCGACGGTGGGCGGTTGGGTGTGTTCATGGGGGCTTTTCCGTACGGGATCAGGCGTGCAGGTGAGGCAGGCGGCGGTTGAGCCATTCCGGAAGCCACCAGTTGGCGCGGCCGAGGAGGAACATGGTGGAGGGTACGAGGACGAGGCGCACCAGGGTGGCGTCGAGGATGACACTGACGGCGAGGCCGAGGGCGAGCATCTTGACGACGACGGTGGGTGAGGCCGTGAAGGACAGGAAAACAGCGGTCATGATGAGGGCGGCGCTGGAGATGACGCGGCCGGTGGTGGCCAGTCCCGTGCCGACGGAGCGTGTGTTGTCGGCGCCGGCGTGCCAGACGTCGGCGATGCGGGAGAGCAGGAAGATCTCGTAGTCCATGGAGAGCCCGAAGACGATGGCGAACATCATCATCGGGACGTAGGACTCGATGGGCACCGGCTCGTGCAGGCCGAGCAGACTGCCGCCCCAGCCCCATTGGAAGACGGCGGTCAGTACGCCGTAGGAGGCGGCGGTGGTGGCCAGGTTGAGCAGGACTGCCTTGAGCGGAATGACCACGCTGCGGAAGACGGTCATCAGCAGCAGGAAGGCCGCCGCGAGAACGGTGGCGATGATCGCGGGCAGGCGCTCCTGCACGGTGTCGCGGAAGTCGACCTGGGCGGCGGTGGTACCGGTGACATAGCCGTGGGCGGTCGTGCCGTGCAGTGTCTCGGGGAGCGTGTGGTCGACCAGGGCGGTCACCAGATTGCTGGTGGTCTCGTCCTGGGGGCTGTGGGCAGGGGTGACGGTGGCTGTCAGGAGCTTGCCGTCCGGGCTGGGCCGGGGCGTGGTGACGTTGGCGACGTCCGGCGTGTTCTGCAGGGCGTGCTGCACGGTCAGGGCCAGGTCGGACGCCTGGGCGCGCTCGCCGCCGAGATCGATGACGACGGTCAGGGGGGCATTGGCGCCGGGACCGAAACCCGGACCGCTCGCGTTCGCGGTGAGGTCGTAGGCGGTGCGGCTGGTGGTGCCGGCAGGGTCGGCGCTCGCGTCGACGTGGCCCAGACGCATGGACAGGGCGGGTACGGCGAGCAGGCCCAGGACCGCGGTGCCGATGGCGAGGTAACGCCAGGGGCGCCGGGCGACGCGGGCCGCGTAGCGGTGCCAGCCGTCTCGGTCGCCGGCGGTCTCGGCGATCGGCCGGCGCAGGGCAAGCCGGTCTATACGGCGGCCGGTGAGACTGAGAGCGGCGGGGACGAGAGTGACGGCGGCGGTCGCGGTGATGGCGACGGAAAGGGAGGCGGCGAAGCCGAGTTTGCCGATGAAGGACAGACCGCAGGCGTACAGGCTGAGCATGGCCACGACCACGGTGACGCCGGCGACCAGAGCGGCCCGGCCGCTCGTCGCGGTGGTGCGGGCGGCAGCGGTGACCGGGTCGTGGCCCTCGATCAGGTCCTGCCGGAACCGGGTGGTCAGGAAGAGGGCGTAGTCGACGCCCACGCCGAGACCGATCATGGTGGCCAGTGTCGGGGCGGCGGTGGCGAAGGACACGGTGCCCGCGACGATGCCGACGACACCGATGCCGGTGCCCACCGCGATCAGGGCGGAGACGAGGGGCAGCAGCGCGGCGAGGATGCTGCCGAAGGCAAGGAGCAGCACCAGCAGGGCGGTTGCGATGCCGACCAGTTCGCTGGCGCGGTCGTCGGCGGGCTGCCGGGTGACTTGGTCGAGGTCACCGCCGTAGGCGACCCGCAGGTGCGCGCCGCGGGCCGGCTGTGTCGCCTGGTCCAGCTTCCGGGTGTAGTCGTGGCCGAGCGTCTTGGCCTGCACGTCGAACCGCACGGTGGTGTAGGCGGTGTGTCCGTCCTCGCTGACCACCGGGCTTGAGGCGGACGCGACGTGCGGGAGATGCGTGAGGTTGGTCACCGAACGGTTCACTGAAGTGTCGGCCGTCACAGTGCCGCTGTCGATGTGGAAGACGACGCGGCCGCTCGATGTGCCGGTGCCGGGGGAGTGGGCGGTGAGCAGGTCTGCGCCGGTGTTGGACTGCGTGCCCGACAGGCTCAGCTGGTCGCTGAAGACGGGTGCCACGGCGTTCCGGCCGGCCAGCGCTGCCGCCAGGGCCAGCAGCCAGAACGCGATCACCACCACGGGGTGGCGGGCACACCACAGGCCGAGCCGGGCGAGCACGCCGGCGGGTGGGGCGGGGGCGGGCGATGTCGGCGTCTCAACGTCGGACGGTGCAAGCACAGGAGGCTCCAGCAGAGGTGGGAGGGGCTGCGGAGGCCGACAGTAAACCAAAAGTGTCACGAGTGCCATTTGTCATTAGTGACAAGTTATGCTTGGGGCCATGCCCACTCACGACCCATCGCCCACTCCAGGGCTGCGGGAACGCAAGAAGGACCAGACACGACGGCAACTGCGTGCCTGCGCCGCCCAGCTCTTCGCCGAACAGGGCTTCGCCGACACCACCGTCGCCGACATCGCCGCCTGCGCGAACGTGTCCACCCGCACCTTCTTCCGCTACTTCGACAGCAAGGAGGATCTGCTTCTGCCCGACGGTGTCGAACTCTTCGCCGCAGTCGAACACGCCCTCGCACGGCGCCCCTTGAACGAGCCGCCCCTCGATGCCGTCTACAACGCCCTCCTGGCCGCGGCCGCCCCTTTCCAGAGCACCAGCCTGGCGGCCCTCACCCACCCCCTGGACGGAACCGAGCAGTTGATCGCGGCGCGGTTGATCCAGGCCTTCGCCGAGTTCGAAGAACGTCTCACCCGCCTGGTTCTGGAACGGCTGCCCGCGAACACTCCGGACGCCGACCTGTACGCCGCGGTGGTCGCCGGAGCCGCACTGGGAACCGTCCGCGCCATCTTGCGCACGCAGCGCAGCCGCCGGGCCGCCGGAACCCACAGACCGACCGTCATGCTTCCTCGGGCCTTCGAGATCCTGCGACAGATCGGACACGCCGCTCCATGAACCGCCGACGTATCCTGCTCGCCGCCACAGCGGCCGTCATGGTCATGGCGCCGCTGGCCGGCAGTGTCGTGGTCACGCATCGGGCCGAACAGCGCATCAGCCACGCCGCCGCATGCCGCCTCGCCCCCGTAGGCCAGGTCAGCGCCACCCTCGACAGCCCGCTCGCGTCAGTGACCATGCTCCGCGGCAGCGTCGGTGACGTCGAACTCCACGCCAGCGAACTAGAGCGTCAGGGCACGTCCATGGACCTCGACGCCCACCTGCGCCAGGTCACGACCAGCGGCGCCATCCACGGCGGAAACGCCACCGTGACCATCCCCTACGCCCAACTCGCCAAACGCATCCCCAGCCCCAGCAGTGGTACCGCGTGGACGCCCGGCACCGACGGCACCGGCCTGACCCTCACCGGCACGGCCGGAACCCTGGGCTTGCCAGTCACCGTCCACACCCACATCGCGCTGCGCGCAAACACCCTCGTCGTCACCCCCGCCGAACTCACCGTCCTCGGCCGCACCCTCCCCGTCAGCACCCTCCTCAGCAGCACAGGGGACACCTCACTGGCCGAGGGTCTGAAGCCACGCACCATTCCCCTCAGCGCCCTCCCCTCCGGTGTCCGAGCCACCGGCGCACAGGCCACGGAAGACGGCCTCGTCCTCCGCCTTGAGCTGACTCCCGGCGCCGTCCGTACCCACAGCAAGGCCTCGAGCGGGTGCCCAACAGTGTGATGGGGTGTGGGGGACAGGTCGGTCGGGCGAACGCACGGAACGCGCCCGCATCCGCAGCGAGAGACGTCCACGGGGGCGGTCGGCCGCTCCCAGCAGCGATCTGCATCGGGATCGATCGCGGGCATCCGGCGTGTCTGCCGGTCATTGACTGCCGGTCATTGACTGCCGGTCGTTGACTGCCGGTCGTTGTCTGTCGGCCATTGACTGTGGGCCATTGACTGTCGGTGGTTGTCTGTCGGTCACTGAACGTCGGTCACTGATCGCCGGGCAGCAGGTGCTGCTCGACCTGGGTGAACGACCAGGTTCCGGCCCGGTGGCGGAACACCCACACCAGGTCGAAGCGGTCCGGCCAGACGCTCGGCACCCCGGGGGCGTCCACCGCACCGAGACCGGCCACGATCGCTGGGATGCGGGTGTGCTCCCAGCAGATCAGCACCGGCCTCGGCGCGGTCAGCGCGGCCTGCGCGAGCTGTTGCTCGGACCCCTCGGCGAAATCGGTGTCGACGGTCAGCCGGAGGTGTCGGGCCAGCGGGGTCACGGTCTGGCGCATCCGGTGGGCGCCCGCATGCGGGCCATGGTCGGCGGCGGCGAAGACCGTCGCGGGTCTGGCCAGTCCCGCCCTGGGCGCCGTGAACAGCCCCGGCAGCGCTCGGGCCCGCTCCCAGCCGCGGGCGGTCAACGACTTGCGGTCCGGCCTCCCCGAGTCGTCGATCCCGGTCCGTCCGGAGGTGGGCTTCTCGCCGTGCCGGATCACCATCACCACGGTCCCGTCCACAGCGCTCACCGTCGGCGAGCTCGAGCCGACGGCCTTGGCCTTGCGGTGCGAGTCCCCGCACCCGACGGCGAGTTGGGCGACCGAGGCCAGAGCGGTGCCGAGCAGCACACGGCGTGACATGGAAGACGGACTATCGTCAGCGTGCATGACGTAGACCTTATGCCGACCATGCCGCGCCATGGATACGCGCCGACTTGGCGGACCCGCCGACCCACGGCCCCACCGGGGTCCCGGCTCCCGGCACGGCTGACGGCTGCCGGATCCGTTGCCGGTCGGAATCAGCGCAGGAGTTGGGTCACGGTCCCTGATCCGGCAGCGCGACCGTGGTGACGGAAGGCGAAAGACAGGCCTACCTCAAGAGCGACGGTGCGTTCGAGCGTTACCCTCACCGCGGCCATGTGAAGCGGCTGCAGCGCGTCGGTCTCAGAGGGCAGCGTTACGATGCCCCTGACTCGCCCGGCGTGTATGCAGAAGTCAAGTCCTTCACCGTTGCGCACCTCCGCCCCACCGTCTTCCTTCGACAGCAGTGCGATGTCTGCAGCGAAGGCGATGTGTGCGCCGATGGATCCCGGCGCCGCGACCACCTGCCCCCGCTCCACCGCTTCCCCCGCCGCACCCGGCATCAGCAGTCCCACGTTCATTCCCGCACTCGCCTCATCGACGCGCAGGCCGCGCGCCTCGATGCCGGTGACCCCGGCAATCGCGCCGCCGCGGGAGCCGACCATCTCCACCTCATCGCCCATGCGGACCCGCCCGCGCCCGATCCGGCCGGTCGCCATGACCACCCTGCCCTGGTGCAGGCAGAAGACATCCTCGACGACCATCAGGAACGGCTTCTCCCCGATCTGCACCAACGCTCCCCTCACCGTCCAACACCGTGACCGACGCAGCGGAAGCCGACCGCCACAGTCGGCCCCGGCCCCTGGCCCCCGCCGACGCCCCGGCGTCCGGGTGCGTCCTCAGAGCTTAAGGCTGAACCACGTCGTCTTTCCGTAGTCCGTGGGCCGCACGCCCCAGTCGTCGGCGAGGGCACGGACGAGCAACAGGCCGCGGCCGGACTCCTCGTCCTCGGCCGCCAGACGCGGCTGGGGCAGATGGGGACTGCGGTCGCTGACCTCGACGGTGAGGTCGGTGTCCGTGCGGCACACATGCACCCCGACGGGACCCTGTGCGTGCTGCACGGCGTTGGTGAGGACCTCGGAGAGCAGGAGACGTGCGTCGTCAATCGAGTCCGCGCAGTCCCACGTACCGAGCGTCTTGTCGAGGAACTCGCGGCCCCTCCGCACCGAGTCCGGCATGGCGGGCAGGTCCGTCGCCGCCGTGGCCAGCGGGGCCTCGGGCAACTGGGTCAGCAGGAGCGTGACGTCGTCGTGGCCGTCGTCGTCGGGCAGCAGGGTCGACAGGACCTGGTCCGCCGCCGCCTCGAGGTCGGGCGCCTTGGTCACCACCTGGTCCAGCGCGGTGACCAGCTGGGTGAGTTGATCCTCGATGTCGGTACCCGGGGTCTCGATCAGACCGTCCGTGTAGAGCACGAGAGTGGCGCCCGGGGGGATCATGGTGCTGCAGTGCTCGTAGATCACTCCGCCGACACCGAGAGGTGCGTTCACCGGCGCAGGGAGAGCCCGCACGCCCTCACCGGGGACGGCGACGAGAACCGGAAGGTGTCCGGCGGAGCACAGGGTCAATTCGCCCGCGTCGGCTGCGATGACCAGATAACAGCAGGTGACCAGCTGATCGGGCACGTCGAGGTCGGCGACCACGGTGTCCAGCGCCTGCATCAGCTGACGGGGCTGCAGCCCCGTCTTCGCCAAGGCGTGCGAGGCGGAGCGGAGTTGGCCCATGACGGCCGCGGCCTCCAGGCCACGGCCCATCACATCGCCGATCAGCACCCCGACCCGTCCGGCGCCCAGTGGAATCAGGTCGAACCAGTCGCCGCCGACGCCGGCGCCCTGGGTCGCCGGACGGTATCGGCTCGCGGTGGCGAGGCCGGGGATGGCGGGCGGCGTCCCCATGAGACTGCGCTGCAGCGTCAGGGCGATGTGCCGCTGCTGCTCGTACAGCTCCGTCAGCTCCGCCTCGGCGCGTTTGCGGTCGCTGATGTCCCGGACGATGGCGCACGCCCCGATGACCGCACCGTTGCGGGCACGGGTCGGCCACAACGTGACGTCGACGTCCAGCAGTTCACCGGAGCGGGTGACGCGCAGCGTCTCGAAGTGCTCGACCTTCTCGCCCTGACGCAGCCGCTCGAGGAGCGCGGTGACCTCGTGCTCCCGGTCCTGCGGAGCCAGCAGGGACACGTGCCGCCCGAGGATATCGGCCGCCGTGAACCCGTAGAGCCGCTGGGCCGCTGCGTTCCAGTACGTGATGCGGCCGTCCAAGGTCTTGGCGAGGATGGCGTCCTGCGACGACTCTACGATCGCGGCGAGCTCGTTGATGCGCTCCTCTGCGGCTTTGCGTTCGCTGACGTCGCGTACGGCGGCGGAGACCAGGAGGCCGTCGGAGGTTTCGAGGGGGCTGAGGCTGATTTCGACGGGGAACTCGGTGCCGTTCTTGCGTAGTCCGTAGAGGTCGAGCCCGGCGCCCATGGGGCGGACCTGCTGGTTGTGGGCGTAGCCGTTGCGGTGTTCGGTGTGGTGGCCGCGGAAGCGGCCGGGGACGAGGATTTCGACGGGGTGGCCGAGGAGTTCTTCGCGCCGGTAGCCGAAGAGCGCTTCGGTCTGGGCGTTGACGAGTCTGATCGTCCCGGTGTCGTCCACGATGACCATCGCGTCCGGCGCCGCCTCCAGCAGCCCCCGGAACCTCTCCTCCGCGGCTCCCGGACCGCTCGATCGGTTCCGGGCACCACACCGGCACGTCCCCTGCCCCGCCACGTCGGCGGGGCCAGGTGGTACCGCTTCGGCCAAGTCGCGCGTTTTCATCCCCGCCCCCCAGGCTCACGATGAGTGGGCCATCCCAGCGCAGCCCGGACAGCTGTGCGGCGGCATGTCGCATAGTGGCCCGACAACGCCCGAACGTGTCCGCAGGCGGCGACCGCTGTGACCGGTCCTGGTGCGCGTCCGCCCGGTCGCAACCGACGCGGTGGAGCACCTCACACGCCCGGCGGCTTCAGGGCAGGTCCCACCGGGCTGCTCCGACCCGCGTACGCACGTGTGTGCACAGCGACCGGCACCGGCGGGCGAACGCCCGGCGTACGGGATCGATGGCATCGTCGGCTGCCGTCGCAGGGCGGGGGTTCTCGTAGCCCCGTCCGTGCTCAGGAATCCTTGGGTGACGGCTGTTCCTTGTGCACCTTGAGCTTGCGCCACACCTCGGCGAGGGTGCGCAGCTCCTCCGGCTCCAGAATGTCGGTGAACACGGGCGCCAGGGTCGCGCGCCGGGTGGCGTCGGCCTCCTCGAAGAGGCGGCGGCCCTCCGGGGTGAGGGCGATCTCGACGGACCGCCCGTCACGCGCCGAGGGGGTGCGGGTGACCAGTCCGCGCTCGTGGAGGGCGTCGACGACGCGGGAAACCTGGCTGCGGCTGAGCATGGTGGTGTTACCGAGGACGGAGGCCGGAACAGGGTCCGGACTCGATGCGAGCCACAGCATGACCTCGAACCACGAGACGGGAAGGTCGTGAGCCTTGCCGAGATCGCGGTCCACGAGCCGGGCGAGCGTGGTCCCGGCCCACACCAGCCCGTAGAACGCGTAGTCCGCGTCTGGCATCTGCACTTGATTGAGCTTTCTCTTCGCCACGCCCCCAGCCTAGCTTTTGCGTGTGTGCGCACACAATTTTAATGTGTGCACACACACTTATGTCTCTGAAATTCAGCGAAAGGTCCGCCATGTCGTCTTCCAAGGTCGTCCTCATCACCGGCACCTCCTCCGGTATCGGTCTCGCCTCCGCCGTCGCGGCAGCCCGCGCCGGCTGGCGAACGGTCGCCACCCTGCGCGACCCCCGGCGCGCCGACGCCCTGCACCGGGCTGCGGCGGACGCCGGGGTCGACCTCGACGTCCGCCAGCTGGACGTCACCGACGAGACGTCCGTCGCCGCCGCCGTCGAGGGCGTCCTCGCCGACCACGGACGGCTGGACGCCGTTGTCAACAACGCGGGCGCCGGGCACGTCGGCACCCTGGAGAACGAGACCATCGCCGACGTGCGCGCGGTCATGGAGGTCAACTTCTTCGGAGTCCTCAACGTCTCCAAGGCGGCCCTCCCTCATCTGCGCGCGTCCGGCGGTCGCCTGATCACGGTCACCAGCGTCGGCGGTGTCGTTGGGCAGCCCTTCAACGAGGCGTACTGCGCGGCCAAGTTCGCCGTCGAGGGCCATATGGAGAGCCTGGCCCCCGTGGCGTCCGTCCTCGGAATGACTGTGTGCGTCATCGAACCGGGCGCCGTGGCCACGGAGTTCGTCGACAACATCGGGATCGATGTCGAGGCTGAGCTCATCGCAGCCGGACCGTACGCCCCGGTGATGAAGTCGTACATCGACCGGACCGTCGCCCAGTTCGGCACCGGAGCCCAGACCCCGGCCGAAGTCGCCGAAACCGTCATCGAGGCCCTGACCGCGGACCGTCCCGCCTTCCGGCTCCAGACCTCGGACTGGGCCCGCACCTTCACCGGCACCAAGCTCGCCGACCTGGACGGCTCCGCAGTCTTGGGCGTCACCGGCAACTGGCTTGCCTGACCGCGGCAGACGTGGCCATCACCGCCAGGCGCCGCCTGGACGGTTCTCCGGCTGCCGAGGCCCTGGCCAGGTCACACGGTCGGCCCCGGCGGTCGGCGGACTCGGCGACGACCGACCCCTGTCCGACGGCGGAGGCATAGGAGACGTCGCCGGTCCTGCAGCCGGGCCTGGCGAAGGTGGAGTGGGAGGTGGTCATTGCGTTGAGGTGGAGCGGCTTGCCCAGAGCACTTCCGTCAGACGGGTGACGGCCGCACAGCGCTGATCAAACCTCCGCCAGTCCTGGGTATCCCTCCGGGGACCGTGCCGAATGCAGCCGGAGGTCGCGGATGGACAAGTTGCCGATCGTGTACGTGCGGGGATACGCCGGGCCGACAGCCGGCATCGACAGCGCGGTCGACGATCCCTTCTACGGGTTCAACCGAGGCGCCACCCATGTGCGGGTCGGGGGAGACGGCGACCCGCTCTTCTATCAGTTCGAGGGGCCGTTGCTGCGCCTGATGACCGATGAGGGTTACCAGCTTCTCGTGCAGGGCGACCAACGCCAGTACCTCCACGACGCCATGGACGTGCCCATGGCGTCGCTGTGGGTCCATCGGTTCTACGACCAGGCAGCCACGACCTTCCTGCCACCGCCGCACGAGAATGTCGTACGCCGTGTCTTCAGGAAGATGCATCAGCAGGTCACGGCCGAGGGCTTCGACATCGAGTCCGCGGCGGAGGACCTGTACGCGCTGATCATGCTCATCCGAGAGAAGACCGGTGCGTCGAAGGTCCATCTGGTGGCTCACTCCATGGGCGGTCTTGTCGCGCGCTGCATGATGCAGAAGATCTGTCGCCAACCGGGCAGCAAACGCCTGTCGGCGAAAGACCTGGTGGCAAGGTTCTTCACCTACGGCACACCGCACGGCGGGATCGCGTTCCGGTCGGACGCGCTCGACTGGGGCTAGCAGGTGTTCGGGCCTGCCGGGTCGAGCATCTTCGCCCCCGAGAAGATGTACGGCTACCTCACCCCTGGAGTGGAATTCGGCGCCTTGCCCCCGCGCTCCGTCACATGGGACCCGCAGGCTGTCCCGGAGGAGGTCTTCGCCGCCGACGACATCTTCTGCCTGATCGGCACCGACCCGAAGGACTACGGGCTTCCACGGATGGCGGTCGGCCCCAAGAGCGACGGGCTGGTGCGCGTCGAGAACGCATATGTCCGGCGCGCGCATCGGGCGTACGTCTACAAGTCGCACTCCGGGCGCTACGGTGAGGTCAACTCCGAGGAGGGTTACCAGAATCTGCGGCGGTTCCTGTTCGGCCGGTGGCAGGTACGGGTCGACCTGGTGGGCCTCCCGGACGCTGAGGATGAGCCCGTGTGGCAGGCCGACATGCGCCTGTCGATCCGGGGGCTGTCCATCGTCATGAGTGAGCAGATGGCCGCCCACTGGTGCCCCATCCAGCTCAACGAGGAGATCCGTCGCGGGCGGGACACGACCGGTCGTGCGGTCACACTCGTCGGAACGTTCCTTCTCGAACCACACCGCGCCGCGCCCGGACAGCCGCTCCCGCCACCGGGGAACATGTCCGCCCATGACAGGCGGATGCGCTACACGCTGACCCTGCGGGTGTTCAAGCTCAACGAGCGCCACGGTGGCTTTGCCTTTTCCGACCACCTCGAGCAGGTTCCCGACTGGCAGGACTGGCTCATCGTCGACTTGGGACCCGGCGCGGACGGGGGCGGCTTGCAGGCCTGGGCGGCCTGGAATTCCATGGTGGGCGGTTCCTACGACAGCTTCGACCCCATCACCGAGGGCCTGCCCGCCGGGCAACGGGAGCCGGTGACTTTCCAGCGCGCGGGCGATCACTACATCGGCGAGGTCGGGCTCCCCTCCGAAGCTCGGGCCCTTCCCGTACTGGGCGGCGAAGCTCGCCTGAGAATCAGCGTGTGTGACCGCCAAACTACCCGGTAGACACGGGAGTTGACGTCCAACGCCGGGTGCCGGGTACCGTCGGTTTCCGGTCGCCGTACAGACATCCGTCAGTGTCCGTTCGAGGCCGCCCTGGTGTTATGACCACGGTGCCTACGGGGGGAAGCCGGACAATTAAGGCAAGGCGCCAGTTCCGGGGAATGGGCGGCCCGCCGCTCGGGTGAATGGGCCCCCGCTCGACGCTCGAAGGTCGTGCTGCTCAACCTCGGCCGAACGGAGCGACTGGCCCACGGACCGTCTCCGACGGCTCCAGTACACCGCCCGGCCTGACCTGCCACCATGTCTCACCCTGGACCGTTCGCCCCTCGATCCGGGGCGAACCGCCGTCCGAACCGCAGCCTCCGAAGCGGGCTCCAACTGCCGCGACGACCGTGGCGACCGTCCATGTACGGGTGGCCGTCATGGTGATCGCTGGGCAGGGTGAATCCCGCCTGCCCTTCCGGTTTCCCGGCAGGGTCTGCCGACCGTCGGCGAACTCACGTCGCGGTGAAGAAGGCGCTCATGCCATCGACGTCCGACAGATAGCTGTCGATGGCGGTGATGCGTCCGTGGCGCGTGGTCAGTACCGTCGCGAGATATTCGTCGAGCTTGCGTCCATCAGGGGCGGTCGCGGTGTTGCGGAGCGAGAGTGCGGCGCCGTGCGCGCCGACGAGCATGTGCAGCAACTCGGTGCGCAGGCCTTGGCCCGCGATGTGCCGGGCTCGGTTCACGACCGCGTCCGCGCCTGTGATGGTGCCCGAGATGGTGCCGGTCCCCGGCATGGTCCAGGTGATGTCGTCCGCCAGCAAGTCCCGCAACCTCTCCCAGTCCCGGGCCTGGAACGCAGCCAGGAAGCGTTCGGCGATCGCAGGGGCGGCGCTCCGCGTGGACATGGGTCTCCCGTTCTTCACCGGCTGTCGTCAACTCTGCATCGAGCCTATGCGGTTCGACCTGGCAGCACGTACCAGCAGCCTGGTGCTCTCACCACCCCTCATTGCAGGGCGCGGCCGAAGCTCAGGGGCTTAGGGAGGAGAGACGGAAGCGGAGTGTTCGAGCGAAGCCCGGCCATACACGGCCCCCTTGAGGATTTGTGGGAGCTCCGGGTCTGCTGGGCGCACGGCAGGTCGAGGCTAGTAGTGCTTCGTTGGGTTCTGGCTCTGCTGGTGAGGGGTCGACCGCAGGTGGTGCATGTGCCGGTCCAGCACCGCAGCAGTAGCCGGTCGGTGAAGTCTCATCGGCCGGCCGTTCCACCAGCACTGTTCGCAGGGGCAGGACTCCGTCCCATTGGCAGTGGCCGCCCCGCGCCGGGAGGCCCGCCATGCCCGCTCCCTACCCTGGTCCGCGCAACAACGCCTGGCGTAAAGGCGAAACCGCCCGCGCGGCCTCGCCGCGCTCCCCAGGCTGCTGATCAACGACATGCACTTCGAAGCCCTGTACGCCACCGCGGCCAAACTCATCAAGTACGGGGTCGACGAGGAGCGGTGGCGGGTCTCCCACGTCGCCCGCGGATACAAGAGCGCTCACCTGCTGTGGCCCGTGTCCGGCGGGGGCTGCTCGGAGATCGACTTTCCCGAGTTGGAGTGGGACACGCAGGTCGCGGGCTTCATGCACCCCTCCAACTGCGGGCAGCAAGTTGCCCTCGGCACTGGCAAGTCCTGGGGAACGTGGCACGTCAGCCGGATTGACTGGACAAGCGGCGATATCAAGTTCTTCCTCGACGGCCTTTTGGTCGGTGGGACCCGCGCATTCGGGCCAGTGGCGGGCGGTGCTGCCGGAATCCGAGAAATTCCCGCATCTCGTCCAGGCCCGGGACGAGGTGATACGCAAACTCGGTGGAGCCGGGGGCGCTGGCGGTTCGACCGGATGGCGACGGTCTGGTACCTCTCGAGCGGGCAGGTGACTTCCGTGTTTGCTGCAGCGGTGGCCGGCGCCGGGGTGTTCGCGGAAACCAAAATCATGGCCGACGACCCCACCGAAGCGGCTGTACGCCTGGAACACCTGAGAAGGAACTGGGACTCGACATCCTCGCCGTGATGTCGCTGCCGTACCGCGGCCTCGTCATGCAGGCAGCCTGAACTCAGATTGACCGCCACGGATTGACCCGCATATACGTCAAAGCTCCATCTCCAGCGTGATCCGGAGACGGGTCGCTGTGCCGAATGGGCCAGTGCCCGTGGTCCCCGACCTTCCGGTATATGGAGAGAGGGGTTTCGGACAACAATTCCCATAGCTGCCACCAGCCCCCAACACTCCACAGCCAGCACACGGACAGTCCCCCATGGGCCACCAGCGTCCGAAAAGAACTACCGTGCATCTATATGACGTTGACGCCCCGTCAAGCGCACGCGAAGCATGGTCACGCCAAAGACAGCGAAAGGATCATGCTCAGTGAAAATGATCAAACGGGGGACCATCCTCCTGGCCGCCTTTCTGGCGGTCAGCTCCGCGTTCGCCTTGGACGCGAACGCCGCACCCACACCCCACCACGGCAGCGCCACCATCAGAGCCGTCACTGCACGGCCCGAGGTCGTCAGCGCCCCCGGCGATGTGACCTGCTCCACCACCGGCGGCACCATCGATCGCACCAGCTCCTGTCTCCACGGACAGCTCGACATCAGCTTCTACGAGGAGCCGTCCCACACCTACGTCGGCTACTCCGAGATCAACTGGACCTCCCACGTCCGGCTCGACCCCCGCAACCGCCACAAGTGGACCGACGACGTCACCCTCACCCAGACGGCGACCGATGTTCCGGCGTCGGAAATCGGCGAAGCCACCGTCAGCGAAACCTGCGGCTCCTGCACCTCCACCGGTGGCGCCACACAGATACTCACCGTCGGCGCGACGAAGACGTACCACCTCGTCCTCGACTCGCCCGGCACAGCGACGATCACCGACGCCCAGGCTCCGCACCTCGTCTTCACCGCGCCGCCGTTCACGCCGGTTGACACCGACCTCGGGCCGAAGATCAACGTGCGGTGTGACAACACCCCGCAGATGAGCCCCGTTCAGGACGGCGGATGCGTTTACCCCGACGTCACCCCCACCTACAACATCTCCGTCACCGGCCCCTACGACCAGGTCGCCTGGCACATCGACTGGGCCCAGCGCAACCTGGGACACCACTGGGGATGGCAGGGCCACGGCCCAGCGCTGACGCGGACGATGGACAAGAGCCTGATCAAGCGCAACCGGCGCACCGCATGCCCCAGCTCCATCCCCCGCCCGTCCGGTAAGAGCTGCGACGAGTACCCGTTCGCCTCCACCTACCAGGGCGCCTCGCTGAACCCGGACTTCTCGTGCCACATGGTCCCCGAGGCGCAGAACTCCAACGAGGGCAACTACCGCAAGCAGTGGTACAACGCCAACCGCCTCTTCGAGCGGGAAAAGTTCTGGGTCAACGTCACCGACATCCCGGCCGGTGCCCGCGCCCAGACGATGCGGCCGCTGGTGCAGTGCCCGTAGCATCCGCCTAGCGTACCGACCCGCGTAAAACCCCAGGGGGACAGCGAACATGCTGTCCCTCTCCTTCCGCAGGAGCCCCGGCCATGCCCTCACTCATCGACCGCATCGACAACAGCGCCGTCGCCCTCGACTCCAACTGCCTTGGCATCCTCGACACGAACGTCATGGGCTACGAATACGTTGAATTCACGGGCAACGGACTCGTCGCCGTCCATGATTCAGGCTTCGTCGGCATCGCCACCGAACAGGAGTCAGGCGACATCCACGTCACCGCCGAACTGTGGGACGGCCCGCCGCCCCTGCACCTGGACGACTGGCAGGACGCTGCAGAGATCAGCATCACCTGGCCCACGGCCATCATGGAAATCGGCGACGAAGACACTCACCTTGTCCTCCGCCTTCCGGGCCCCGGCACATATCGGCTCCTCGCCCACGGCCGCAACCGGGACGACGGCGACGTACGCGACGACGACGACCCCGTGGAGACCTACCTCATCCAACTTTGGCCGGCGCCCATAGAAAAACCCCTACTCCACAAGGCCACCAGCGCCTACGGCGCCACTCTGCGCGAGCCTGACGAGACGCCCAAGGGACAGCGCCCCGACTGGTACGACAAAAAAACCGTTGGCTACGGTCGTGATCACCCCGCACACGGCCAGTGAAACAGAGGAGTACGACCGGAGCGCGACTGAGAACCGGGCTCGCGTTGATGCCGGAGAGGAGCCGGCTCCCCTGATCGCCAGCTCCGGCTGCTCGGCTTCTACGCCCGCGGACGCTTTGTCGACGGCGGGATGTACGGTTCTCACCCAGCCCATCCGGCGCTGCGGCAACCGTCGGGCAGCCAGGCGCCACCAGTCCGACAGGACCAGCCGGACCCCACGGACCGCGCGGCGGCACCGGAGCCCAGGGACCACAAGGCGACACCGGACCCGCCGGGCCGCCGCCGTCCTGCTGGACCTTTACCTACACCGGCGCACTGGGCCGGAGCGAGACCTACAACTGCAGGGTGACTGCTCTCGTCGACCCCGGACACCCACCAGCACTTCGGGCACACGTAGACGTAGTCGAAGGCGCAGCAGTCCGGCAGGGGGCAATCCGCCGGGCCGGTGCCGGGGCACTCGACAGGCGGGTGGTCGATGGCATACGCGGCCTGCCGGTGACTCTCGCCGGTCTCGGCCATTCGCTTGCGGATGGCAGCCTTACGGAAGTGATCGCTGGGCACGGGGCCTCCAGGCATGAGGGGATCTCATGCGCGGTGCGCAGCACCTTGGGAGACGGCGGGGCCTTCATCACAAGCCAGCGCGTCAGCCCAGACGGCACGGATCGTATCCCACCCTGGCAGCCGACAGGAGGCGGCGGCTCGGACTGCGGCGAACTGCCAGCAGGCACTCGCCCGCCTCCTCCCGCTCACCCAAGCGCCCTCGTAGCCCACCGAGGGCCGACCTCACCGGACGTCGCACCGACTGACACCACACGACGCCCCGCTCCTCGCCGCATCACGCGGTGGGGGAGCGGGGCGATCCGTTGTGCCTACTGTTCGGCGACGCGGTATGTGGCGCTGTCCGGGTCGGTCTTCACGATGAGTCCGGTCTCGGCGATGTCCCGTAGCACCTGGCGAGCGCGCTTCTCCTGCTGCCGGCGATCCCCCTCGCCGTACCCGGCGTCCCGAAGCGCGGTGACCGCCCGCCACGTGTCCCACGTACCGCCGAGAGCCCGGATGGACTGCTCAAGGGCCTGTCGCTGCGTCACGGTCAGCCCTCCCTCTTCTAGTGGTGCTTCCGCCTGTGGTTGGTGATGCTGGCGGGTGCTCCCCGGCAGCCGGGCTTCGTGGTGTCCAGCATCGGACCCCGCAGATAACACCGGCCCCAGCCGCGCTGGTCCCGCCGTGGCAGCGAGGCGAACACGTCGGCAACGAACTCCGATGACTCACCCCGGAGCCGTTCCACCTCCCCAAGCCTCATACCAGCAACATCTCGCTGAGCATGCAAGATCGGAAGACCTGACGAAGTACTACTGGCCGGCGAGCAGGCTCAGGATCCGGGTCCAGGCGTCGTCTCGGGCCTTCTGGTCGAAGGCGGTCGTTCCGGGCCAGAAGAACGCGTGAGCGACACCGGGGTAGGTGACCATGTCGTACTCGACGTCGGCTTGCTCCAGTGCTGCGCGGATCTGGTCCCGATGGCCTGCGTCGATCAGCGCGTCGTCCTCGCCGACCAGGTAGAGCAGCCGGCCGCTCATCCCGGGGGTCAGGTCGAGCGTGGGTGTGGGCCGGCTCATCGGGATGTCGCTCGTAGGCAGCCAGCCCCCGTACAGCACCGCGGTGCGGCTGATCGGCAGCTGACAGGCTGCCAGATATGCCAGGTGGCCACCGGCGCTGAAGCCGATCAGCGCGGTCCGCTGAATCCCTTGCTGCGAGTCGAGCCACCGCAGGCAGGCGTCCACGTCGGCCAGAGCCTCCTCCCGGTGCAGCTGGTGCAGCAGGGCAAATCCCGCCTGGCGCCCGGCGTCGGTGCGTTCGAGCCAGTGGCCGGGATCGGCGTGGCGGTGGTAGAACTCCGGCGCCAGGACCAGATGCCCGGCCTCCGCCAGGTCGTCGGCCACGCCGCGGATGTCGGGGTTCACCGCGAACAGTTCGTGCGCGACGACCACTGCGACCGGGGCGGTGGGACCGGCCGGACGGGCCAGGTAGGCAGGCACGGTGGTCCCGTCGGCAACAGGGATGGTGATGGTCTTCCGGGTGATCGTCATGCGCCGAGCATGGACGATCCCCAAACCGGTAACCAGAGCACCTCGTTACTGGTACTGGCATGAGTAGGCTGCGCTGTATGGCAGTTACGGGAGATTCGCATGCCCTGGGACAGCTGCTCCGGTCGCGGCGCGAGCGCCTCCGCCCCGGCGACGTCGGTCTGCCCGCCGGACAGCGTCGGCGCACCGCGGGACTGCGCCGCGAGGAGGTCGCGTTGCTGGCCAACGTGTCCACCACGTACTACACATTCCTCGAGCAGGGCCGTCCGGTGCGGCCCTCGGAGCAGGTGCTGGACGCCCTGGCCGGCGCGCTGCGAATGTCCGACGCCGAACGGCAGTACCTGCGGGTGCTGGCACGTGGCGGCGAGGGCTCGTCAGGCGCCGGTGCCGCTGCGGTACCGGCCGAGTGGATTGATCCCGAGGTCGACTCCCTGGTGCAGCGGCTCGAGCCGTTCCCGACGTTCGTCAAAGGGCGTCGCTGGGACGTGCTGGCCTCGAACCCTGCTGCGCGTGAGCTGTTTGCCGACTGGGACGCGTTGCCTGCCGACGAGCGCAACCTCGTGCGCTGGATGTTCACGGCGCCTCGCGCCCGGCAGGTGTATCTCGAATGGGAGCCGGAGGCCCGGGCCATGCTCGGCAGGTTCCGACTTGCAGCGGCCGGGCACCCGGACGATCCCGGATTCGCGGCACTGATCAGGGAGCTGAAGCGGCGCAGCGAGGAGGTCCGGCAGTGGTGGCCGCGGCACGACGTCGTGGCGGTGGGCAACGGCGTGAAGAGGCTGCGCCATCCGACGCTCGGACCGCTCGACTACAGCCATGTCGTGCTTCAACTCGCGGACAGTCCCGATCAGACCCTGGTCACCTACTCGGTGGCGGGCACGGTCGGCTAGTGTTGGGCCGTTTTTCCTTGGAGTACGTGTTGGGCCACCACAATCCTCGCCGGTCCTGATCAAGTTCGCACCGCCGTACGCCCGTTGCGGGCATACGCCAAGCGACCCCGCCCCGCTGATGCGCGTAGCTCTCCCCATCCCTGGATCATGCGTGCCCCAACTCCTCATGGGTCCCCCGACCCCTGATGCGCGTCCCGACTGACTCTTACCGAGTGGTAGCGCCGACGGCCAGGCGACGCTACAGTCCCGCTCGGGCTCGTCAGCAACGCCCTACTCGGGCAGAAGAGGCCGCTCCACTGCGCTCCACTGCGCACCGTGAGATCGCAGCTCCGCCAGCACAGTTGTGTAGCACGCCCTGCACGTGCCATGCCCCGGGCAGACCCTCACTCGAAGCAGTGCCCCTGTGCGTGAGCCGTGCCTCGCAAGTCGCCGCCCGACCCGAGGAGTTCCGATGCCCGTGCGTAATGCCGATCTGAGACATGCGCTCCGCAGGACCCGGATCCTGGGCGCGGCGCTGCTGTTCACCGCGGCCATGCCCTTGCTCTCCTCGGCCCCGGTCCACGCAGCGTCACCGAAGGGAACCGGCAGCGGCTTCGATGACATGCGGCTGGCTCACATCGCGGTCCCCGGTCTGCACAACGCCTACGAGCAGAGCAAGTCCAACCGGCTGACGAAGGAACTCGACAAGGGAGCGCACCTCCTCGAGCTCGACGTCTACAGCACCTACGGCGGGGACGGCGGATGGGTCGTCAGTCATGCGGACCCGCTGTTCAACGAGAACAACTGCACCTACTCCATCGGTTCCGGAACCCTCACCACGACGGTACGCAACGGCAGCCTGCGCACCTGCCTGGACAATCTCAAGGACTGGAGCGACAGCCACCCCGGCCACGACCCGATCTACATCAAGCTGGAGCTGAAGTGGGGCTTCCGCAGCAACGCGGGCATGGGGCCGACGGAGCTCGACCAGCTGATCAGGAAGCACCTCGGCGCGGACAAGGTCTTCAAACCCAGCGACATGCTGGCCGGGAGATATCCCGACCTCGACGCGGCCGCCAAGGCCGACGCCTGGCCGACCTGGAAGGAGTTGCGCGGCAAGTTCGTCCTCTACCCGATCACCGGTATGATCGAGAATCGGCTGGCGGGTTACCAGTTGGACAACCTCTCCACCGCACAGGAGTACGCGGAACACGTACGGGATCTTGCGGCCGAGGGAAGGCTCGACCAGGCCATGATGTGGCCGGACATGCATCCGGGTTCGGGCGGCGGCGATCCCCGCGACATCTACGACCCCTCGCTGCGCCCGTGGTTCGTCATGTTCGATGCCCAGGCCACCAGCTGGATGAGCTGGGACATGTCCTGGTACTGCGCGAACCACTACCTGACCGCCCAGACCGCCGCAGAGAGCGTGGCTCCGGCTCTGGACGACACCAATCCGGACCCCGCCGCGGCCACGGAGCGGGTCAGGTACCTCGCTGAGGAGAACCACTCGAGCGCGACCACCTTCGATTGGACCGACGTGCCCGGTGTGTTCACCGTCTGGCCCCGCAACTGCTGAAACGCTGGGACCGGTACCGGGCCCGAAACCGCGTCACGCCATGGACCACCGCAGCCCCCAATGCTGTCATGGGCATGCCTCAGACCCTGTCGAGGCTCGCTCCCCCGCGGGAGCTTGACGGAGCTGACGCGCCGACACGTCCGTTGCAGCCGCACGCAAGAGTGCGCCGAGCGGCGAAGGTTGCAGCACGGTAACGAGTCCAGTCCAGATGTTCGATCCGTTTCATCGCGCTGCCACTTTGTTACTGGCCAGTTGTCACTTGGAAGCCCGACAGTCCGGGGACCGGACTCGCACCTCACCACTTTCTCCCTTCCAACCCCGCTTCGGAGGCCTCACGTGGCGCCCGTCACCCGCCGCACCTTCCTGGGATCCGCCGCCGCGTTCGGCGCGGCCCTGGGCCTGGACACCCTGCCCGGCACCGCCTCCCGCGCATCGGCCGCGACCACCGGCACGATCACCGACGTCAAGCACGTCGTGGTGCTGATGCAGGAGAACCGCAGCTTCGACCACTACTTCGGCAGCCTCAAGGGCGTGCGGGGCTTCGGTGACCGCGCCACCATCCAACTGGCGGGCGGGCACAGTGTCTTCGACCAGCCCAACGGCAGCGGCAGACAGTACCCCTGGCAGCTCAGCGCGACCAAGACCTGGTGGTGGGGTGTGAGTGGTGAGCAGCTGGCCCAGTGCGACGGCTCGCTCGACCACTCCTGGTCCACCCAGCACAAGGCGTGGAACAACGGGAAGATGGACAACTGGGTGTCCGCGAAGGGGTCGGTACGGACGCTCGGCTTCATGAACCGCTCGGACATCCCGTTCCACTACGCGCTCGCCGACGCCTACACCATCTGCGACGCCTACCACTGCTCGATCCTGTCCGCCACCGGCCCCAACCGCACCTATCTGTGGTCGGGTTGGATCGACCCCTCCGGCACCGCCGGCGGCCCCGCCTACGACGGCGGTTCCGAGTCCGGGCTGTCCTGGGGGACCTACGCCGAGGCCCTGCAGAACGCGGGCGTGACCTGGAAGGTCTACCAGAACGCCGACGACAACTACGGCGACAACGCCCTCGCCTACTTCACCCAGTTCACCAACGCCCCCGCGTCGAGCCCGCTCCACCAGAACGGGATGGCTTCGGTCCCCTCATCCACCGGGTCCACCCCCGACGACATCGCCGCCGCCATCAAGAACGATTCACTGAACGGCACGCTGCCGCAGGTCTCCTGGGTCGTGGCCAATCAGCTCTTCTCCGAGCACCCGGACGGACCGCCGGAGAACGGTGCACACTTCGTGAACCTGGTCATCCAGGCACTGGCCGCCAACCAGGAGGTGTTCGACTCGACCGTCCTGTTCCTCAACTACGACGAGAACGACGGCTTCTTCGACCACGTTCCGCCGCCGGTCGCGCCGTCGGGCACCGCGGCGGAGTCCTACTCGGGCACCGGCCTCGGCCTCGGCCTCGGCTTCCGCGTCCCGATGGTCGTCGTATCTCCGTGGACCCGGGGCGGCTGGGTCGACTCGCAGGTCTACGACCACACCTCCGTCCTGCGCTTCCTCGAGACCTGGACTGCCGCTCTCGGCACCCCGGCCGTCTGCCACAACATATCCACCTGGCGCCGCCAGGTCTGCGGTGACCTCACCGACGCCTTCGACTTCGCCAATCCTGTCTACGGACTGCCCTCACTGCCCGACACCAGCGCCACCATCAGCCAGGCCACCGCCAATTCCATGATCAACCCCAGCCCCGGCACGAACTCCATGCCGACACAGGAGTCCGGGACGAAGCCCGCGCGCGCACTGCCGTACCAACCGAACGCCTGGGTGGACCGGATCGAGTACGACGCCAACAACCAGATCCTGCTCTGGATCGACATGGCCAACCAGGGTCCGCAGGCGACCGCCCACGCCCACTATTCGATCTACGCCAACGCGTACCGGAGCGGTGGCCCGTGGCAGTACACCGTTGCCCCCCACGACTCCACCACGGGCACCGACGGCGGCACCAGCGACTTCTTCAACATCGGTGCCAACTACGGTGACGGCCAGTACGACCTGACCGTGCTGGGCCCCAACCGCTTCCTGCGCCGGTTCACCGGCAATGCGACCACTGCCGGCAAGAGCTGCGAGGCGACGACCTACTACGCGCCGGCTCCGGACACGGGCAAGGAGGCGGCCTGGTTCAAGATGACCAACACCGGTTCCAGCACCGTCACCTTCACCATCACCTCCACCAACTACCGCGCCGACGGCCCCTGGACCTACCAGGTGGCGCCCGGGGCGACGGTCTCGGACCACTTCAATGCCGTGGCCCACCAGAACGGGTGGTACGACTTCACCGTGACCGTCAGTTCCGACTCCAGCTGGAGCCGCAGGGCCACCGGTCACATCGAGACCGGCGCGACCAGCGTCACCGGCTGACGTCGGCCTCCGGCCAGTGTTCCGTGGCCGCGCGGACGATGCGGCGTTCGCCGGTGACCTTCGACGCGGGTCACCACGCCCTCTCCCAGTGGCATTACTGACATCCCTCAACGGGATGGCGCCACGGTGGGTCAGAGGGCTTTGAGCTGCGTGGCGCCCACACCCCACAAACCTGGTGCACCTGTTCATGGTCAGCCCGGGGAACGAAGACCTCGTCACCGTCGCCGTGGCTCGTAGCGCTGTCAACGTCGGCATGCTCTTCGCAGCCGCCCGGCGCGTGCTGAAACAGTTCGACGTCACGTAGCAGCCGCCTTCAGCGGTTTCCACCCGACGGCCCACCGGTTCTCGGCGGGCCGTCGCGTCGTTGGGGGTGTGGGTCCGCAGGGGCACCCGACGCGTGCGCACCCCGGCCAACTTCCTTCCCAGCACGGGGTGTTGCGCTCATCTGGCTCCTGCCGCTAGTTTAATCGTTTACGTAAGCGAGCTTAACTCTGCCCTTAACTCAGGCTCGAGTTCCAAGTCGGACGTGCCAGCCGCCCTCGCTGAAACGGATGCCCCCCATGCGCATACGGCACTCGATCGCCCGCACCGCCGCCACTCTTCCGATCCTGTTCGGTCTCCTCGGCGTGGCTCCCACGGCGCCAACCGGCCCGCTTCCGCCTGTCGTCCCGTCGGCTTCCGCGTCCGCGGGATACGGTCCGATCTGCTGGTACGGCTCCTGCTTCGACTATGTGACCGGCCGTCAGAAGACCGACGCCGGAGGCGCCTCGATCCAGATGTTCCAGGCCTCGCCGCAGCTGTACCCCGGCGACATCGAGTCGCACTCCCTGCAGGAGCTGGCTGTCCAGTCCAGCGACCAGAAGTCCACGGTGGAGATCGGCTGGACCGTCGACCTCGGCCTCAACGGCGACCTGCGCCCGCACCTGTTCGTCTATCACTGGGTCGACGGTCAGGAGAGCTGCTACAACGGCTGCGGCTTCGTGCGGCTCTCCCGCAGCGTCAGGCCCGGCATGGCCGTCCGGACGGGGAGGTCCGCCCAGTACGCCATCGAATACCTGGCGGGCGACTGGTGGGTCTTCTACAACCGGCAGGCCGTCGGCTACTTCCCCGGTTCGCTCTGGGGCGGCACCTTCACACGAGGACAGACCATCAGCGCGTTCGGCGAGGTCGCCCACGCCACCGGAGTGACCTGCGAGGCCATGGGGGACGGCGTTGACGGCAGCGCATCGGGTTCCAGCTGGATCAGCACCTTCCAGCTCCTTGACTCTGCCGATCCCTCCCAACTGACGGTCACCGAGACGAGCCCGGAGCTGTACGACTCCGGTTCGGTGACTCCGACATCCTTCCACCTCGGCGGCCCTGGCAACGGGCCGTGCTGACCGACGAATCCCAGCTCGCTGCGTTGTGTGTTCCGCCCGGGGCGGAACACACGGCAGGGTCTCAGATGTTGTGGCGCCGGGCGGACTCGTGCTCCTGGGCGAGCTTACGCAGCGCCAACAGGGCAGGCTCGAGCAGCGTGGTAAGCAGCACGGCGCGCTCCGCAGCCTCCAGCAGATCTTCGGCACCCTCCAGTTGATCCAGGTCCACTCCGGCGGTCTGCTCCGCAAGCTTGGCGTACCGGAGCAACGCCCCCCAGTCCAGCGGCACTCCGAGATCGTCCAGGGTCGCCAGCGTGTCGGCGAGTGCGGTCCGTGCCGACGCGTTGCTGTGCACACGCCAGCCCATCTCCTCGATCAGCGTGTCGACTTCAGCCAGCTGCCGGTGCTCCTGGGCGGTCTCCTCCGCGAGCCGGCTCGCGCCGAGCGCGAGCCCGAGGATGCGGTGGGTGTCGGCCTGCTCTTGCGACAGTGCCTCCAGGACGTCCCGTGTGGCGTTCACTGACAGTCCGCGCACACCGATCAGCGCGCGTATCAGCCGCAGCCGCCGCAGGTGCTGATCGTCGTACTCGGCCTGGGTGGCCGCCGTCGGCCTGCCGGTCGGCAACAGCCCTTCCCGGATGTAGTACTTGATCGTGGCCACGGACACTCCGCTGCGCCGACTGAGCTCGGAGATTCGCATCAGGTTCGCTTCCTCACTGGCAATTCGATAGTTCCACTATCTATGCTGGATAGTGGAACTCTCCAATCTTGGGGCGCCGCGGCGGTGATCAGCGACGTCCTGTGGCAGCGCACATCTCATACTCGGAGGAAGGCCGCAGTTGTGCCCACTTTGCCCTGGACCACCCCGCATCCCCCTCAGCCGGACACCCGGGTGCTGATCATGGCATCGCGGCTCGAGGTCCGCTCCCTCAGGGACGTCCCGCGTTTCTTCCTGAAATCCCTTGCCGCTTGGAGGCAGGTGCGCACGGCGCGGGGCGCCGTCGGTGCCTCTCTGATCGCCGAACCGCTCAAGCGGACCTTCTGGACCCTGTCGGCCTGGGAGGACGGGCAGGCCCTGCACGCGTACGCGAAAGCCGAGCCCCATCGGACGATCATGACGGGGCTGCGCCCCACCATGCGGCGATCGGCCTTCACCTTCTGGGAAGTACCCGCCGAGGAGCTCCCGATCAGCTGGTCCGAGGCGAAGCTTCGCCTGGCCGAGCAGGAGCACGCGGATCGCAGCCAGCCCTCCTGCGACTGAACGCCACCCCTCACCACTGGCTAGGAGATCTCTGTCATGACATCGTCCACGAATCAGAAGGCTCCCGACCGGCAGACCGGCGATGGCCGGGCCATGGACGGACGACGGGTGCCGTTGTGGCTGGCCATCGTCGCGTGCAGCGTGCCCATGTTCATGGTCGCCCTCGACAACCTCGTCGTCTCCACCGCCTTACGGACTCTCGCGGTGGATCTGCACGCTTCCACCCAAGACCTCCAGTGGTTCGTCAATGCCTACGTCCTCAGTTTCGCGTGCCTGCTGATGACCGGGGCCGCGCTGGGAGACCGGTTCGGCCGGCGCATGGTGTTCATGATCGGCATCGCTGCGTTCACCCTCGCCTCGATCGCATGCGGCCTGTCGCACACCAGCGGTGAACTCATCGCTGCTCGTGCGGTCCAGGGCATCGGCGCGGCAGCCGTCATGCCGCTGTCGCTCACACTGCTCTCCGAGGCGGTCCCGCCCAGGCTGCGCGGCCTGGCACTTGGTCTGTGGTCGGGAGTGAGCGGCTTGGCCATCGCGATGGGTCCGGTGGTTGGCGGCGCCGTGGTCGACGGTCTGGCCTGGCAATGGATCTTCTGGATCAACGTGCCCGTGGGAGTCGTCGCGGTTCCGCTGGTGCGCGCCACCCTTCGGGAGAGCTCCCTCACGGGGGTCCGCCTCGACCTGCTCGGCATGTTGCTGGCGGCTGCCGGGCTGCTCGCCGTGGTGTGGGGAATTGTCCACGGACCCACCGACGGGTGGGCATCGACCCAGGTACTGGGCGGCTTCGCGGCCGGGACCGTGCTGCTGGCCGCCTTCGTGGTCAGGGAGCGCCGGGTGGCACACCCGATGCTGCCCCTGAGCTTCTACCGGGTACGAGCCTTCACCCTCACCAACATCGTTTCGGCGACCATGTACTTCGGCGTCTTCGGCTCGATCTTCCTGCTCTCGCAGTACCTGCAGATAGCCCCGGTCCGCACACCACTGCGGGCCGGAGAGCTCACCTTGGCCTGGACGTTGATGCCGATGTTCGTCGCGCCGCTGGCAGGCGCGATCACTGACCGGGTCGGCGGTGGCCGGCTGATGGCCCTCGGTCTGTTCCTCCAGGCGGGCGGACTCGCCTGGATCAACCTGGCGGCTACAACGAACACTCCGTACTCTCACCTGGTGGGCGCCATGATTGTCGCCGGTGCCGGCATGGGACTCGTCTTCGCGCCGAGCGCGGCCGTGGTGCTCGACTCGGTGAGCGCTGAGCACGCGGGGAAAGCATCCGGTGCGAACACCACGGTACGCGAGGTGGGCGGTGCGCTGGGCATCGCCGTGCTCACCAGTGTCTTCGTCGCACATGGCAGTTTGGCGGGGCCCGAGCAGTTCGTCCGCGGGCTGCACCCAGCGGTGTGGGTGGGGGCCGCAGTTGTGGTGGCGGGCGGGCTGTGCGGACTCTTCATCCCCCGGGAGAAGCCAACCCCGGGGGAGACGACCGCTCCCACGGCCAACACCGAGCAGACCGCCTCTGTTTGACAGGCTCGGCAGCACCGCGGTGAGTCATGATCCGCCGCAGTATCGCCCGGCCAGTCGGGACCAACCACTGCCTTGCCCATGCTCCCCGTGGCGCCTCGGGCGTCCAGCGGGTCGAGTTCGCGCCGTCCGTCGCTCGGCTGTTGAAGCCCGTTTCCGGAGCGCGAAGACCGAGTGCGAGCCGGTGAGGTCCCACCGAGACGCCAAAGACAGCCGATCCAGCTGACAGCCGATCAGGAAGTGTGCAGGCCCTCGGCCGTCGAGTCGGGCGCGCATACCGAGTCCACGCGGGGCCGGATCGGGCAGGCCGAGGTCGGCAGCCGGCGAGAGCGACGACCGGCTGACCACCGCCGAATCCGGGGAACTTGCGGCCCTGCGCAAGGAGACTGCTCGGCTCAACCGGGCGAACGAGACACTCAAGGGCGCCTCGGCTTCCTCCGCCCGGGAACTCGACACGACCCGGTGCAGGTAAGGGCTGTCCCGTCATCCCCGGCGGGCGCACGACGACAGCTACGGCACCTCGCTGCGTTGTCGGATCGACCGAACACGCCCAGTATGAGTGACGACCCTCCGCCTTGCGACGCACCGCATCTGACGCCGTGCGCCGATCCACCGGGGATTACGGGACAGCCCTTACCGACATGGGCGGCCTGCGCGTCGAAGGATTGATCCCGGCGAGTCCTTCCTCGCCGGGATCAAGCCGTGCCGCAGAGGTTTCATCCGCCGCGATCCAAGGTCACTCCGGCCTGGACCTGCCCAGCACGACTTCACTGTGAGCGCGCCGCAGCCCTCGTGGCGCACTCACGTCTGCTTGAGACGTCCGATCGGGTTTGGTGGGACAACCGTTCACCGAAGCTTCTGGATTGCTCCCGAACTGCGTTCGGTGGCGTCTGCATGAAGCACACCCCAGGGCCTGCGTGACACGGGAACGGCCGGCGTCTGCCGTGTGTGCGGTCTTGCTGGATTCCGCGCGGCTCGACGGGAAGACGATGGAGAGACGTCAACGGTTCCAATGGCAGACATCCCATGTGCCTCATGAATCATCGAGGAATATTGTTGAGCTACCCTCCAGTTCCCGGAAAATTTCCAGAATTCCTTGGACGTCCTATGTGACGCTCGCTAATAAATCCCATGTAATCTTGGTGTGGTGCAGGCCCCGTGGGGTCCCAGGCCCAGCACCGTCCGTGTAGTCCTGCTTGACCGACAGGAGTCAACACGTTGTCCGTCCCCCCATTAATTTGGCGAAGTGTGCTCACGGCAAGACCGGGGTACGCCACCTCCCGAGCGCTGTCGATCCCCCCGCAGCGCAAATCCCACAAGGACCGCCCCGGCTCACCGGGCCCGAGCTGCCAAGGACATGGACGAGAAACACATCGTTCTGCCGGGTCGCCGTCTCAAGGATTTCGTGCGTTGGCCGTTCGCGCATCCGAACGGCACCCAGCATTGCCCGTCCTTCGCGGACGGTCTCCGGATACAGCGCGCGCCCGCCGCAATCGAGTAGAGCTCTTTCCAAGGACAGTGGCAGCGCACCCGTCTCTCCACCCGTTATGTTCGCCGCGCTTCTGTGAGAGGGCCGCCGACTTCCGTGCCCGGCACGCTTTATCGGCCACAAGGGTCCCATCTCCCTCGAGTGGGCGAACGCCACTGAAGCGACCGCTCCCACCCTGGGCACTTTTTGCAGGAGGAAATTGCCCTGAGTCTCGAAGCCAAGGTGTGTACCGGCGAGGTGTGCCTCCGTTGCACAGCGACTTCGCAAAGTCGCCGCGGGGAGTCGCAGCCGTGAGCCTCTCTTTCCGTGGAAGCCGGACAGGGCGGCGGAAGGGGAGGATGCTCCGCGCATCCGACCCCTTCCAACTGTTCGGGCAGTCCATCGAGACGGCTGCATCTTGTTCTTGGCCGCCGAGTCAAGGCGGCTTCGGTGAAGAGGTCGACGCTGATTCCAAGGTGACCACTGCTCTGCGTCGACGGGTGAGAAAGGCGGGGTGTATGACCGAGGATCATTATGGGGATGGGCTGCGTGCCGCTCGGATCAGGGCGGGATTGACACAGGAGGAACTGGCCCGGCGGGTCGGACTCAGTGTTCGGACGGTCCGTCATCTTGAACACGGTCACGTCCGGAATCCCCGGCAGGAAACGCTGATCCGCATGTCACGCGTGGTCGGGTACGACCTGGCCGCCGCCCTCGGGCTCGGGTGCGAGGCCGACACGAAGGGTGAGACACCCGGAATCTCTTGCGAGATACGCCTGCTGGGGCCATTGACGGTGCTGTGCGCTGGACTTCCGGTTGCCATGCCCTTGAAGCAGCGGACCCTGCTCGGTCTGCTCGTAGTGCAGCCGGACCAGACAGTCGGTCATGAAGAGATCTCGGACCTGCTCTGGGGCGGTGAAGCCCCGCCCACTCATCAGAACCTGGTACACACCTACGTCGCCCGACTGCGCCGCATCATCGAGACGGGGCACGGCCGCGATGCAGGGAGCCGCCGGATCAGCACCGTATACGGCGGATATGTCTTCAACAGCGATGGGATCCGGCTGGACCTCCACCAGTTCGAGGAGCGCGTCGGCCGGGCCGTCCGCACCGCGTCGGCAGACCCGGTCGCTGCACTGGAGTTGTACAACCACGCGCTGTCCTG
This sequence comes from Streptomyces hygroscopicus, assembly GCF_026168105.1. Classification (GTDB taxonomy): domain Bacteria; phylum Actinomycetota; class Actinomycetes; order Streptomycetales; family Streptomycetaceae; genus Streptomyces; species Streptomyces hygroscopicus_D. The sequence goes on along the minus strand of NZ_LBMW01000001.1, from coordinate 235,973 downwards.
CTGGCAGACACGGCCCTTGCAGGACCTGCCCCAGCTGTGGCAGCACCCCGCTGTGGTGAGGGTGGCGCAACGGTACATCGATGTCGTCATCGAGTTCGCCGACCTGGCGCTGCGGCTCAACCGGCCTGCCTATGCGGTCCCTCGGCTCACGGTCGCCTCGCACGAGGAGCCCCTGCACGAGGAGCTTCAGTCGCGGGTCATGCTCGCGCTCGCCGGCTGCGGCCGCAGGGCCGCGGCTCTGCGGCAGTTCGCGGACCTGCGAGCGAGGTTGAAGAAGGAGCTCGGTGTTGAGCCGAGCAGCGAGGTCTGGCTCGCGCGGCAGACCATTCTGGCGCAGGACGGCGACGGCCGGCGCGTCGAGCTTCCGGGCAAAGAACCAGCTGGAGGCCTGCCGCGGCAGGACTCTCGCAGGCCGTCCCCGGCCTACGACGTGGCCGACGAGAGCGCGCGCGAGTCGGGCGTGGCAACGCCTGTTGCGCCCCCGTACCGACCTCGCGGCCTCGCCCAGCCCGCGCAACTTCCGCCGGTCCCTGTCCCGTTCGTCGGGCGTCACAAGCAACTGACCGCGCTGGACGAGATATTGGCGCGACGGCGCGACAGTTGCGACTCCGTGGGTATCGCCGTGATTCACGGACCCTCCGAGATAGGGAAGACCTCCCTCGCCGTGCGCTGGGCCCATCGCAGGCACGAGGCGTTCCCGGACGGTCAGCTCTACGCCGACTTACAGGGTGGCGGGGACGCGCCGGACGGGCCCGCGCACGTCCGGACGGTGCTCACTCGGTTCCTCCGCTCCCTCGGTGTACCGGACGACTGGATGCCGGCGACGCGGGAAGAGGGATCTGCCCTCTTCCGCAGTCTGCTGGCGGGCGGCAAATTCCTTGTGGTGCTCGATGGTGTCTCGGACCCGGCACAGGTGCGTGCGCTAATGCCGGGCACGCCGGGAAACCTGGTGCTTGTCACCAGCAAACATCCGCTGATGGATCTGGTGACGCGCAATGGGGCCACCCCGATCGCCCTCGACCCGTTGTCCGCGACCGAGGCACATGCGTTGCTCAAGGCCTACGTCGGCCCCGAGCGCACGGCTGCGGAGCCCGACGCCACGGACGAACTGGTCGCGCTCTGCAGGCAGTTGCCGCTACGGCTGCGCTCTGTCGCGGCGCGGCTCGCCACCAATCCGCGACTCACTGTCCGCGCAGTTGTCGCCGAACTCGCGCATCAGCCTGGTGCGAACCTCCCACAGGACGGACAGCGACCGCGGAGGGAAGGCGATCCGCAGGCACGACGACGGGCCGCCGGCCCGAATGGCCGGCACGGGCGCTGACGGTCCCGCGCCACGCTGACGCGGCCGTCGCCATTTCGGCCGCCGACCGCGCTGACGGCGTGCCCAACGGCCGTTGGGACATCGACGAGCACTGCGACCCGGACGTCTCGGTACCGGACATGACCTAAGCCGCATCTCCTGTCTGGCCGACGAGGCATGTCCGCATCTGAAAGCTTCAGTGGCCGCTACTCGCATCCGGTGTACGGGCCGGCGGCCGGGCCGCGTTCATGCGCGGAGGCCGGGGTGTCGAGAGTGAGTAACGACGACTCACGCCGTGGGGCCGCCTGCATGTTGTTCTCGTGTATGGAAATCGGCACGGCGACTGCCGTGTACGTGTACGTCCGCACTTGGGAGGCAAGAGCGTGCAGTTCCGAATCAAGGGCCCGCCTGGGTTACCCGTTCATGCGCCCGCCCCGCACCTGAGGATTACGCCATGAGCTCCGTGACCGCTGTCACCTCGCTCACCGAGTCCGTCGTCATCCGTGTGCCGCCCGACACCGCCTACGCCGCCGTCAGCGATGTCGCCAGGATGGGGGAGTGGAGCCCCGAATGCCGCGGGGCATGGGTGCCCCGGCGTCGCGGCCCGCTGATGGCGGGGATGTGGTTCCTCGGCCGTAACCGTGCCCGACTGCTGCCGTGGGTCACCCTGTGCCGGGTGGTCGTGGCCGACCCGGGCCACTGCTTCGCCTTCCGGGTGAGCTTCCTGGCCATCCCGCTGTCCCGCTGGACCTACAGCTTTGCGCCTCTGCCTGACGGCTGTCAGGTGACCGAGTTGTGGGAGGACCGCCGCGGCCTCCTTGGCCGGGTGTTCACCACTGTCGCCGCGCTGACCACCGGTGTCGTCCGTCGCAGTGCCCGCAACCAGGTGACCATGCGGGCCACCCTCGAGGCCCTACGGGACACCCTGGAGCCCGGGGGGTGAGCCCTGCGCGGGAGAACCGTAGGACGGCGCCACTTGACGGGGGCCGGACCCCGCTGATGTTTGAGTACTCGATTACTCACGAAGCCGGGCCACGAGTCGTGATCACCTCATGGACGACCGGCGCCGTCAAGCATGAAGGAGTCCGCTTGTCAGCGTGTCAATTGCATGTCAGGTATGGGCACTGACTGTCCTGATGAGTGACGGCGCATCCTAGGATGCGAATACCGATGGGCAGGGATTCCAGTCTTTCCCCAACAGTCCCGAATACGTCCCTGAAGTGTCCCGAAGGAGAGTTTCATGGCCGTACTGAATGTGACGTGCAAGGGTGCCGGATCTGCCGAGCGGGTGTGGAAAGTGCTCCTGGACTGCGAGGCCTTCCCGACCTTCCTGGACGGCGTCAACGAGGTCACCGTCACAGGCGAGGAGGGCGGACGTCGCACCAGTAGCTGGGTCGTTGAGCTCAAGGGTTCGGAGATGGAGTGGGACCAGGAGGACGTCATCGACGTCGAGCGGCTCCGCTGGGAGTTTCGTCAGACCGAGGGGGACCTCGCCCACTACGAGGGATATTGGCAAGTCCTCGAGGACACCGAGGGCGTGGCGCTCGAACTCAACGTCGAGTTCGACATCGGACTTCCCATGGTGGCTGAAATGATCCACCCCGCGGTGGCGAAGTCGTTGCAGACCTACCAGCAGGGAATTCTCAGCCGCGGCTTGTAGGAGAACGCCGGAGTTCTGAAGGAGGAGGAATCTTGACGGATCCTCGATTGACCGCTGCCAAAGAAACATTCAGGCGCGTGAAGCGCCATTTCTCGCCCGCACTCGCAATGGCAGGCAAGTTCATGGGACAGGGTGCCGTCGAGGCATCCGCCGCAGGAAGCCGCATAACGCTTTCGGACGGCCGGTCCGTGCTGGACTTCGGCTCGTACGCCGTCGCCCTGCTCGGCCACCGGAACCCCGCGATAGTCAACGCGGTACGTGCCCAGCTGGACGTGATGCCCACGTCGACCAGGTCCATCCAGAGCCCGGTCCCGCCGCTCGCCGCAGAGAGCCTCGCCGGATACCTCGGCGGCTCCCTCAACCGCGTCTATTTTGGGTGCGGCGGGGCCGACGCCGTCGAGGCGTCCGTCAAGCTGGCCCGAATGGCCACCAGCCGCGCGACCGTGATCGCGGTCGACGGAGCTTTCCACGGCAAGACCGTCGGAGCCCTTGCGCTGACCGACAACCCGCGACTGAAGAAGGGCCTGGAATCGCTGCTGCAGGGCGTCGTGCACGTCTCGCCGGACGATCCGGAGGCCGTCGCACGTGTCGTGCGCGAACAAGAGGTCGCTGCCGTCGTCTTCGAGCCGCTCCAGGCCGAGAACGGGGCGCGGCCGCTGGACGAGCGCGTCCTGGCGCAGTGGTGCCGTGATGCTCACGAGCACGGCGCGTTCGTCATCTCCGACGAGATCCAGGTTGGGCTGCGGCGCTGCGGTGCCCGTTCGGTGGCACTGGAAGCGGGGCTGCCGGTGGACTGCGTGCTGCTCGGCAAGCCTCTGGGCGGCGGTGTCGTCCCGGTCTCGGCCGCGGTCGGCACCGATCAGCTCTTCGAGCCCCTGCTGGCCGACCCGATGATGCACTCCGCGACCTTCAGTGGTCACCCGCTGGGCACCGCAGTGATCCCAACGGCGCTGGACACGATCGAGGCGAACGCAGAGGACGGCGTCCGCATCGCCACTGCGATGGCCGCAGGGCTGGCGGAGATCCAGGAGCGGCACGGAGACGTCGTAGCGGAGACGCGCGGCCGCGGACTGCTCTGGGGCATCGACCTCCGCTCGCCCGAGCTGGCCGGCGCCATGCTGACCGGACTCGCCGAGCGCGGCCTGGTCGTCTCCCCGTGCATGACGCGCCCCACGACGATCCGGCTGCTGCCACCCATCGTCGCGACCGACGAGGACCTCGATGAGGCTCTGACCCTGCTGACCGACGCGGCCGAGGCCGCCGCCGTCGGCGCGTAGCCGGAGCCGATGCCGGCGGGAAGGAACGAAGACAACTGATGACTTCGCCCACGCTTTCAGAAGTCACCGGAGAATTCGCCGACGATGTCAGGCTGCACGACGACATAACGGGCTTCGCGGGACAGGATCCGCAAACCATATCCGAAGTGTTCCTCACCGGCGCGACCGGTTTTCTCGGGGCGTTTCTGCTGAGGGAACTGCTCGCGCATGGCCTGACCGTGCACTGCCTGGTGCGGGCCCCGGACTGCGACACCGGCCTCAAGCGGCTGACGGAGAACCTGCGCACGTACGAACTCCTCGACGGTCTCGATCTGGACGCGGTGAGGGTGGTGACCGGTGATGTGACACAGCCCCGACTCGGCATGCCGGAGGAGACCTACACCGAGCTGGCCGGGCGGATCGGCGCCATCTACCACTCCGCGGCCAAGGTCAACTTCCTGACGATCTACAAGTGGCTTCGCAGGGCGACGGTCGACGCGACCCACGAAATACTCAGACTGGCCTGCGCGGCCGGGGCGACCTTGCATCATGTGTCGACCACGGCCGTGTTCGAGCCGAGGGCGGACCGGTCGCCGCGGACGGAGATCGACCCGACCGGGCCGCCGCAGTCGCTGCAGCTGGGATACGCCAAGAGCAAGTGGGTCGCCGAGCAACTCGTGCTGAAGGCAGGCCGCAGGGGCGTACCTGTGACGATCCACCGTCCCGGTCAGGTGTGGGGCGACTCACGAAGTGGAGCCTGCCAGGAGAACGACTTCGTCTGGCGGTTCATCAAGGGCTCCCTGCAGGCCGGCGTGTATCCACGCAGGTTCCGGCTGTCCATGAACATCGTGCCGGTCGACTACGTCAGCGCCGCGATCGTCGCCCTCTCACGGAACCCCCGGGCGATCGGCGGGATCTTCCACCAGGTCAGTCCCGATGTGCTGGGCCCGGAGGAGATCCTCCGTCTGCTGCGCAGCGCCGGGTACGAGTTGACAGAGGTCAGCATCCTGAAGTGGATGAAGGCCATCGCTGCGGACGTCACCAACTCCATGGTTCCGCTGATGCGCGTGATGGCTGAATCGGAGAAGGTCGAGATGGCCGAGTTCTCGGATGTGTCCACCCGGGAGTTCCTTGTCGATGCCGGTTTCACAAGCCCGGACATCGATGAGGCGGTGTTCTCCACGTACGTGGCGTACTTCGTCCGCCAAGGCGTCCTGCCGGATCCCGCGACGGTCAACGGCGCCTGACGGTCCGTCCTCGCCTACCCGCCGAGCATCCGTACCAGCCGGTCCGCTCTTCGCCGCCTCGGAGCGCGCGGAAGTGGCCGTCCTCGCCTCTGCGGAGAGGTTCGTCCACACCGCGGCGGACGCGTCCCCGCGTCGCCTTCACGCAGGCCACGGCGGTTGCCGACCCGGCGCAGCAATTTATCCGTTGGTCACGAAACCATGAGGGGGAAGGTAGAGATGAAGTTCTTGCACCGTGAGCGCACCGCTTTGGAGAACGCGCTGCCCGGGCTGGACCGGAAGCTGGCCGCGCATTCACTTGCGGACCTGGAGAGTCCCGATGGGCCGGCACTGGCCGCGTTCATCGAAGCGGGCGGGCCCGCTCTCCTGGTTCCCGGCGAGCACGGCGGGCGGGGAGCCGATCTGCTGACCGCAACGCGTGTACAGCGCGCCCTGGGCGCCCGCTCTCCGTCGCTGGCCGTGGCCACCACAATGCACCACTTCTCCGTCGCCGCCGTGGTCGAGGCCGCAGCGCACGGCGACGGCACGGAATCGATGCTGCTGGCCGCGATCGCCCAGGACCGACTGCTGCTTGCCTCCGGCTTCGCCGAGGGGTGCACCGGTCAGGGCATACTTGCCCCGAATCTCACCGTCCGGGTGGAGGGAGAGAAGGTATGGCTGAGCGGCTCGAAGAAGCCGTGCAGCCTCGCCCGGTCAATGAATCTCCTCACTGCTTCGGTCGCGCTGCCCGGCCCCGATGGCACGCCGCAACTGGCTATCGCCGTGATCCCGGCCGACGCGCCCGGGGTGAGCGTCCGTCCGTTCTGGAGCAGCCCGATCCTGGCCGGAGCCGAAAGCGACGAGGTGGTCCTCGACAATGTGGAGGTGCCCGCCGAACTGGTGGTGCGCACCGACGTCACCAACGACGGCCGCCTGGACCACCTGCAGACAGTCGGCTTCGTCTGGTTCGAGCTGCTGATGACCGCCAGTTACCTGGGAGCGGCCTCCGCATTGGTGGAACGCACCCTGGCCAACACGAAGGTGGCCGCGGCCGTCCGCGCCGAGTCCGCCACCGCCGTCGAGGCGGCCGTCCTCGCCGTCGAGGCCCTGGCCGCATCCACCGAGCCCATGGGTCAGGACACCCTCACTCAGTCGCTGATCTGCCGCTACGCCGCCCAGGACGCGATCAACCGCGTGTTGGCGGCCACTGTGGAGGCCCTGGGCGGAATGGCCTTCATCTCCTCCGGCGACATCGCCTACCTCAACTCCGCCTGCCGTGCGCTGGCCTTTCATCCCCCCTCGCGCGGCCGCATGGCCGCCCGGCTGGTGGACACTCTGGCCGGCGAGGAGCTGCGCATTCCCTGACTCCGACCGCCGCTTCCGGTGCGGGCGGAGAACGGGTTCCGTGCCCGCACCGGCATCCTTCACCTTTCGCCCCCCGACATCCGCCCGGCAACGAACCACCGGGTCCCCATCAAGCCGTGCGTGCACCGTGTCGCCGCGAGCAAGCGCCCGCCCGGAGCTCCGGCCTCTCGTACGTACAACGCCGCCCACCCGTGAGGTGCTCGAACGTGTCTTCTGTCACCGCCTTCCCACCCACCGGCCCCTCGGGCGTCGTCGGCGCGGCGTTGATGCCCCAACTGTCGCGCTGCCATGTGGTCGCCCTGATCCGCCGCCCCCCGGTCCCCAGCGCCCACGGGCTACCTGCGCGGGACCTGACCGAGCGCCGTGCGGGTCTGGAACCGTTCAGGACCAGGCTGGTGGCAGCAGCGCACGGACGCTACGGCGACAACGCACTCGCCTCCGCCCTGGCCGGCGGCGGTGGTCAGCCGTGAGCCGTCCGAGGGCCCTGCACGCCCCTGAACAGGCCGTGACCTCAGAGGCATTCCGGAACGCGTTCGCCCAACTGCCCACCGGAGTCACCATTGTGACGACCAGTAGCCCAGACGGCACCAGCCCCTGTGGGATGACCGCAAGTGCCGTGTGTTCGCTTTCCCTTGATCCGCTGATGGCGCTGGTCTGCCTCAGCAACCAAAGCCGCACCCTCGCCGGGATCCAGGTCAACGGCGCCTTCGCGCTCAACCTTCTGCGCCACGACCAAGCCCCCCTGGCAGAGCGGTTCGCCGACGCCGCGATCAGCCATGGCGACCGCTTCGCCCGCACCCGTCACCACCAGATTGACGCCCTGCCCGTGCTGAGCGACGCGCTGGCCTGGCTGACCTGCCAGGTCGCCCACATGCATCCTGGCGGCGATCACACCATCGTCACCGCCACCGTGCGCAGCGTCGGCAGTGGTGACAGCCGCAGCGGCGGCCCGCCGCTGGTCTGGCACAACCGTATGTTCACCGCACTCACCTGACCACCTCGCCCCCAGAACACCTCACACAGCAGGAGGGACCAGTGCACAGAACTCTCAACGACGAGGCCGTGCCCATCGCCGGTGGCGGCTGGGGCATCGGCCGCACGAACGCCGAGCGGTTCATCGTCCCCTGCACGGGCTACGAGACGCTGGTGAGGGTCCCTGCGGCGGCAGGAGCCGGCGCATGACCTCCTCGACACCCGCACCCAGCACCAGCAAGGGCGCCATTCGCCGCGGCAAAGCGCCGGCCGTCGTCGGCTGGTCGTGGCTGGACAACCTCATCCACGTCCACCCCGTGATCACCGTGGCCATGTACACCCCGGTCATCATCGCCTGCGTCTGGTTCGCGATCGCAAGAGAACAGGCCGGCAGCTGGGCGCTGATGGGATGGGCCGCGGCCGGATATGTCACCTGGACTCTGTCCGAGTACTGGGGCCACCGCATCGTGCTGCATTACGAGCCCGAGAAGGGGTTCGGGGCGCGGCTCCACTACATCCTCCATGGGGTCCACCACGATTACCCGCAAGACGCCCGCCGCTCCATTTTGAGCCCGCTGCTGAGCATCCCCATGGTTGCCGGCACGATATACCTGGCCTCCGGACCGGGCTCGCTGCCCTTGACGTTCGGAGCCGGGTACGCCATTGGCTACCTCACCTACGACCTGTGCCACCTCTACCTGCATCACGCCACCCCGAAGAACCGGCTGATGCGCCGCCTGCGTTCGCTCCATATGCGCCACCACTTCCGTGACGACACCTGCGGATTCGGGATCTCCGCCCCCTACTGGGACGAGTTGTTCGGCACCTCCGTCGCCCGCCGCCCCCGCCGCAGCACCGCGCGGTCAGGCGGCCGGACCGCCTGAGCAGCAACAGCCCGGGCCCGGAGAGGCCCGGGCCAACAAGGCGGGGTGGGCGCCCGCGCGGCGAGGCATCGGCCCGAAGCCGACGGCTGTGGGGTCGGTCCTTGGGGCGCGGCTGACACGGGTGCTGACAGCCTTCAACCAGGCTGACACGGCCACCGCCTCCCGTCTCCTGCCGGAGAATCGCCGCAGCTCAGTCTGAAAATGCCGTCGCGAATGGGCCGCCCGCACCATTGAGTTCGGGTCAATGGGCCTTTTTCGGTGCCGAGTTCAGTTGCCCGGACAGGCCTGTCGCCCTAGGTTTTCAATTCGCCAACGCCACCAGCCCATTGGCCGATCCGGCCATTGCTGATCAATGCTTTTGTGCCTTCCTCGTACAAGGCGCCGCCGGGGATATTCCAAGCGTCCCCGAAAGGCGCGCGAAAGCACTTCGGAGAGGATCGAACATGATGCAAGTCACGGCCGACGAAGCCCGGAAGTGGTTGACCGAAGAGATTGCGCAGCGCCTGGGCGTCGACCCGTCGGAGGTCCCGCCGGACCAGTACTTCGACGAACTCGACCTCGACAGCACCACGGCGCTGATCATGGCCGGTGAGTTGGAGAGCTGGCTCGGCTTCGAGCTCGGCACGACGGCGCTCTGGTACCACCCGACCGTCGAGGCACTGGCAGCGCACATCGCCGAGGAGTGCGAGCGGCGCACCACCGCGGCCTGACGCGGGCCACCGGGCCGGACCATGCACCCGCCGTGCCTCGCCGGGCGCGCGCGGGTCGGTCCGCCGGGCCCGGGTGCCGAAAACGAAACCCCTGTTCGCCAGACCCAGAGGGACTCGCCGTGAACTCTTCGCAGGAATCTCACCTCGACCGTCGGCTCGCCCGGGACCCCATCGCCATCGTCGGCCTCTCTGCGCTCTTTCCCAAGTCAGGCAATCTGCGGGAGTTCTGGGCGAACGTCGTTTCGGCCGCCGACTGCATTGACGACGTACCCAATGGTCACTGGGACGTCGACGAGCACTACGACCCGGACCCCTCGGCGCCGGACAAGACGTACTCCAAGCGCGGCGGCTTCATCCCCGACGTCCCGTTCAACCCGCTGGAGTTCGGACTTCCCCCCAACACCCTGGAGGTCACCGACGTCCTCCAGCTCCTCAGCCTGGTCGTCGCCCGCGACCTGCTCAAGGACGCCGGAGCCGAGCAGCCCTGGTACGACGCCTCGCGCACCGGTGTGGTGCTCGGCATCACCGGCGCCAACCAGCTCACCCAGCCGCTCACCTCCCGGCTGCAGAGCGGCGTGCTCAAGGAGGTCGTCCGCTCCTGCGGTCTGTCCCGGCGGGACGCCGACGAGATCGTCGCCAAGTTCCGCCTCGCGTACGCCCCCTGGGAGGAGAATTCCTTCCCCGGCATGCTCGGCAACGTCGTCGCCGGACGCATCGCCAACCGGCTCGACCTCGGCGCCATCAACATGACGGTGGACGCCGCCTGCGCCAGCTCCCTCGGCGCGGTCCGTGCCGCCACCAGCGAGCTCCTCGAGGGCCGTGCCGACACGATGCTGGTGGGGGGCTGCGACGCCGAGAACACGATCTTCATGTATCTGTGCTTCAGCAAGACTCCCGCGTTGTCCAAGTCCGGCCGCATTCGCCCGTTCGACAAAAACGCCGACGGCACCCTGATCGGTGAGGGCATAGGCATGCTCGCGATGCGCCGCCTGGCCGATGCCGAACGCGACGGCAACAGGATCTACGCGGTCCTGCGGGGCCTCGGCACCTCCAGCGACGGCCGCTTCAAGTCCATCTACGCCCCGCGCAAGGAAGGTCAGATGATCGCCCTGCGCCGCGCGTACGAGGACGCCGACATCTCGCCCGCGAGCATCGAGCTGTTCGAGGCGCACGGCACCGGGACCGCGGTCGGCGACGCCACTGAGCTGAGCGCGCTGTCGGCGGTGGTCTCCGAGGTCACCGACAACCAGCAGTACGCGGCCGTCGGGAGTGTCAAGTCGCAGATCGGGCACACCAAGGCGGCCGCCGGTGCGGCCGGCATGATCAAGCTGGCGCTCGCGCTCCACCACAAGGTGCTGCCACCCACCATCAACGTGGACGAGCCCAACCCGGCCATCGACTTCACGAGCCCGTTCTATGTCAACACCGAGGCGCGGCCGTGGATCCGGGACCCGGAGCGCCCCAGGCGCCGGGCCGCCATCTCCTCGTTCGGCTTCGGCGGCACCAATTTCCACATGGTCCTGGAGGAGCACGGTGATGGCGACGACCTGCGCGTCCTGTACCCGGTGGCCGCGGTACACCTGTGGCACGCGCCGGACACCGCCATGCTGACCAAGGCACTGGCCGAGGGCGCGCCCGCGACCGGAGGGCCGGCTCCGGCGGGCCACGCGCGCCTGGCGCTGGTGGCCCGCACCGACGACGAGCTCACGACCTTGCGTGAGGCGGCTCTCGGCGCGCTGCGCGCACGGCCCGACGCCGAGGCCTGGTCGAACCCCAAGGGCATCCACTTCCGGCGCCGCGCCGCATCCACCGGCAAGGTCGGTGCCCTCTTCGCGGGACAGGGCAGCCAGTACGTCAACCCGGGCAGGACCGCCGTCATGGCGCTGCCGCCGCTGCGCGGGGCCTTCGACCAGGCAAACCGGCACTTCGAGGGCACCGAACCGCTGTCCTGTGTCGCCTTCCCGCCGCCGGTGTTCGACGACGCCGCGCGCACGGCGCAGGAGGCCGCGCTCCGGGCGACCGAGTACGCCCAGCCCGCCATCGGCGCGCTGTCGGCCGGTCAGTTCCGTTACCTCACGGAACTCGGCTTCACCGCCGATGGGTTCCTCGGGCACAGCTTCGGTGAGCTGACCGCCCTTTGGGCTGCCGGCGCCCTCGACGACGAGGCCTTCTTCGGGCTGGCCCGCGCCCGTGGCCGGGCGATGGCCCCACCACAGGAACCCGGCTTCGACACAGGTGCGATGGCCGCGCTCGTCGCTCCCCAGGAGCGCGTGGCCGCCCTGCTGGCCGGGCAGCACGACGTGGCGGTCTGCAACCGCAACGCACCGGACCAGATCGTGGTCGGGGGTGCCACCGTGGCGGTGGAGCGGCTGGTCGCAGAGGCCGAGGAGGCCGGCATCCGGGCGAGCAGGCTGCCCGTGTCGGCCGCCTTCCACACACCCTTCGTCGGCCACGCGGTAGAGGTGTTCCGGGCCGAGGTCGAGCGGGCCGAGGTCGGGACGCCGAACACTCCCGTCTTCGCCAACACCAAGGACGCGGTCTACGGCGACGACGTAGCCGCCAACCGCACCGTCCTGTCGGAGCAGCTCATCCACCCGGTGGACTTCCAGGCCCGTGTGGAGGAGATGTACGCCCGCGGAATCCGGACCTTCGTGGAGTTCGGCCCCAAGAGCATCCTCACCCATCTGGTGCGCCGTATCCTCGGCAACCGCGAGCACACCGCGGTCGCCCTGGACGGGGGGCCGGCCCGGGACGCCGACGTCGCGCTGAAGCAGGCGGTGGCGCAGCTCGCGGTGCTCGGACTACCGCTGGTCACCACCGACCGCTATGTCGCACCGCCGGTCGAGATCGAGCCGACGAAGGGGATGTCGATCCTCCTGAACGGCATCAACTACGTCTCTCCACAGCGCAGGGCGGCCTATCGCGACGCCATCGAGAACGGCTACCGGGTCGCCGTTCCGACACTGCCCGGTGCTCCGGCCCCGGCCTCTGGGGGCGGACCCGCCATCTCCACCGGCGCCGGCAGGGGGAGCGTTCCGGTCCCGGCTCCCGTTCCGGTCCCGGCTCCCGTCCCGGTTCCGGCCGCCGCACCGGCACCAGCGCCGACTCCGGTGTCCACGGTCGTCGCGACGGCTCCTGGTGCGTCCCTGGCCGCGCCCGTCCCTGCCCCCACCCTCATGGAGACAACCCACGTGGACAGTGACCGCCTGGCCGATCTTGTGGCCGATCATCTCGCCCTGCACGAGGACTACCTCACCAGTCAGCTGCAAAGCGCCAAGCGCCTCGCCGGTCTCCTGGAGCGTGCGGCAGACCAGGGTCAGATCGGCCAGGTGCTGGCCGGAGTGAACGCAGTGAAGGAACACGGCCTGGACATCGGGCGCAGCCACCTGCGGGCCAACGAGATCCTGCGCGACCTGGCGGGCCTCGAGCTGGGCACCGCCTCCGCCCCGGCAGCCCCGAGCCCCGCCCCGGTCCGCATGGCCCCGGCCTCACAGCCTGCGGTCCCGCTTGCCCCGGCTCCCGCCGCCCCACAGGCGCTGACGTCGGCCCCGGCTCCCGCCCCTGACCAGGCCCCGGCGGTGCCGGTTGCCGACCCGGCGGCCACCGAGCCTGCCCCTGAGCCGGCCGTTCCGGCCCTCGACGCCGAGGCCGTTCTCCTGGAGGTGGTCGGTCGGAAGACGGGCTATCCGGTGGAGATGCTCGAGCTGGACATGGACGTCGAGGCCGACCTGGGGATCGACTCGATCAAGCGTGTCGAGATCATGGGTGTGTTGCAGCAGCGGTTCGGCGGGAGTGCGGCCGTAGGTCCGGAGCAGCTTGCGGAGTTGCGGACACTGCGTCACATCGTGGAGGTCGTGGCCGGTACAGCGGCTTCCGCTGCCGTGGCCGCTGAGCCGGTGGCCGCTGAACCGGTGGGTGCCGAGCAGGCTGCTGCCGAGCAGTCGACTGCTGGTGTGAGTGCGGCTGACGTCCGGTCGGCGTTGCTGGAGGTGGTCGGTCGGAAGACGGGCTATCCGGTGGAGATGCTCGAGCTGGACATGGACGTCGAGGCCGACCTGGGGATCGACTCGATCAAGCGTGTCGAGATCATGGGTGTGTTGCAGCAGCGGTTCGGCGGGAGTGCGGCCGTAGGTCCGGAGCAGCTTGCGGAGTTGCGGACACTGCGTCACATCGCGGAATTCATGGCGGGCGCCACGCAGTCGGCGTCCTCGGCTCCACAGGCCGCGATCGGGGCCGCCGACGACAAGCCCGGCCCCGCTACCGGCCGTGCCCAGGCCGTTCTGGTCGAACTCCCCACTCCCGACCTGCTGGTCGACGCGTACGTGAAGGGCTTCGGTGCGCTCGTCGTGGACGGCGGCGCGGACCTGGTGCCCGCCGTCGTGAGCCGGCTCATGGAGTCCGGCCGCCACGTGCATGTGCTGCGGCTGCCGGGCGTGGCCCAGCGCATCACCGACGTCAAGGACCACTCCCTGTCCGGCTGGGGCGTGACCGAACTCGCCGCGTGCATGGAGGACATCGTCGCCGACCGGATCAGCCTGGTCGTCGACCTCTCCGGCGCTCACCACACCGACTGGTCCGAGGGCACGCGACGCCTCGCGCACACACTGCTCCTGGCCAAGCACGCCCTCGAGCCGCTCACCGCCGCGGCAGCCGCGGGCCGGGCCGCCTTCGTGACGGTCACCCGCCTGGACGGTGTCTTCGGCCTTGCCGGGGTGGCCGAGGACCTCACCCCCGCCGCGGGTGTGGCCGGTCTGGTCAAGACACTGGCCGTGGAGGCGCCCCAGCTGTTCTGCCGGGCCGTCGACCTCGCCCCCGGACTCACCCCGGAAGCCGCCGCCACGCTCGTACTGAACGAGGCCCACGACGCCGACACGAACACCACACAGGCCGGCCACGACGGCACTCGCCGGGTCGGCCTCGGCCTCGGTGAACAGCCACTGACCCCCGCGGTGGACGTTCCGCAGCTCACCTCGGACGACCTGCTGGTCGTCACTGGAGGCGGCCGCGGCATCACCGCCGCCTGCGCCGTCGATCTCGCCAGGACCCACCGGCCGGGTCTGCTACTGCTGGGGCGCACCCCGCTGGACGAGGAGCCTGCGTGGGCGCGCGGCATCGACGAGGCGGGACTGAAGTCCGCCGCGATGGCCCGGCTGGAGTCGGCGGGTGAGAAGCCCACCCCGAAGCGGGTCGAGCAGCTCTACCAGGCGGTCGTCGGCGCCCGGGAGATTCGCCGGACGCTGGCCGACATCCGGGCGGTCGGCAGCGAGGTGGAGTACCTGGCCGTCGACATCACCGACCCCGCTGCCACCGGCGCCGCACTGGCCCCGTACAAGGAACGCGTGACGGGGCTGGTGCACGGCGCGGGCGTCCTGGCCGACCGGCTCATCGCCGACAAGAAGGCGTCCGAGATCGAGCGGGTCCTTGCGCCCAAGCTGACGGGACTGCGTACGGTGCGCGAGGCCCTTCCGGCCGATGCCCTGCGCCATGTGGTGCTCTTCTCATCGGTCGCAGGGTTCTTCGGCAACCGTGGCCAGTCGGACTACGCGATGGCCAACGAGGTGCTCAACGCCTGGGCGTCGTCCTGGAAGCGGCGTCACCCGGGTGCGCACGTCACCTCACTCAACTGGGGTGCCTGGGACAGCGGAATGGTCTCTGCGGAGATCAAGGCCGTGTTCGAGGAGCGCGGCATCCCCCTGATCCCGGTGGACACGGGTGCCCGGCTGTTCACGGAGCAGTTCGCAGGGGAGCGGGCGGGCGACGTGGTGACCGTGCTCGGCCCGACGACGCCCCTGTCGCGGCCCGAGCGGCCCCTCACCACGTCCCCGGTCACCGTGGAGCGGCGCCTGGACGCCTTGGAGACCGACCCGGTCGTGGCCGACCACCTGATCGGCGATGCACCGGTGCTCCCGGCCGTGGTCGCGCTCGGCTGGGCGATCGGTGCGGTGGAGCGCACCCACGCCGTGGAGGTGCGCCAGGTGCGTGACTTCACGGTCCACAACGGCATCGTCTTCGACGGCACCCAGCCCGAGCGGGTCGCCCTGACGATGACGTCGGCCGGGGACACCATCCAGGTCGCGCTCCGGACGGCCGATGCGGAGGGAGCCGTACGGCCGCGCTACGCGGCGGTGGTCGCCCCGCAGGCCGTGCCTGCCAAGGAGACCGTCATCGGACTGCCGGCCCTGGGCGGCGGCCGGCATGCCGGCCGGCTCTACAGCGACGGCACTCTCTTCCACGGCGCGTCCTTGCGCGGGGTGCGCCGTGTGCTCGCCGAGTCCGAGTCCCGGCTGGTCCTGGAGTGCGCCCTGCCCGAACTCCGCCCGGGAGGAGGCGCGTTCGGGAGCGCCCGCTTTCAGCCCGGCACGGCTGATCTGCTTCTGCAGGGCGGCCTGGTATGGGTGCGCCTGTTCCGCGGCACGGCCGGTCTGCCGCTCTCGGTGGCCCGGGCCGACCTGCACCACCCGCTGCCCGACGGTGAGCCGTTCCTGGTGGTCGTGGAGCCCACGCCGTGGGGCAACGGCACCACGACAGCGCTCACGATCACCGCGTGCGCGCCCGGCGGCCGGGTCCTCACCCGCTTCGACGGCGTCTGCGTGACCTCGGCCCCCCAGCTGGCGGCCAGGTTCATCAGCGGCTGAACACGCTTCGCGGCGGACCCGAGGGTCCGCACCCGGACGTGAGCAATCGCGCCGGCCCGGGCGGCACCCCCTGACCGTCCGCCCGGGCCGGTCACCCCTTCAGAAGGGACCCGACAGCTCTCATGAGCAAGTACGCCATCGTTGGCCTCTCGTGCCTGTTTCCGGGAGCGAAGACACCTGCCGAGTTCTGGCAGAACCTCCGGTCCGGTGCGGACAGCCGACGGGAAGGGGGAGAGGAGATCTTCGGCCCCACCCCCGATGCCAGGGACACCGATCCCCAGCACGCCATCCACTGCACCCGGGGCGGCTTCATCAGCGACTTCGCCTTCGACCCGGCCGGGTATCTCCTCGACGCCCGCCACCTTGCGGGCCTCGACCGGATCTTCCACTGGACCCTGTACGCGGCCAGGGAGGCGCTGCGCGACAGCGGCAATGCCGACCGCCCCGAAATCCTGGCCCGCACCGGGCTGATCCTCGGCAACTACTCCTTTCCCACACCCACCTCGGCCCAGGTCAGCGTGCCGCTGGTCCAGGAGGCGGTTCTCGAGGGCCTGCGCAGGGCCGGGCACCCGGCGCTCGGCGCGCTCGCCCACGCGGACCAGCGCATCGACCGGGAGCGCCTGAACCGCGAGGATCTCAGCGTCAGCGGCTCCCCGGCGTCGGTTGCCGCCACGGCGCTCGGACTCGGCGGCCCCCGCTACGCCCTCGACGCCGCCTGCTCCTCGGCCCTGTACGCGCTCAAGCTGGCCTGCCACCACCTCGCATCCGGCCAAGCCGACATGGTCCTCGCCGGTGGCGTCTGCGCGCCCGATCCCACCCTGATCCATCTGTCCTTCGGGGACCTTCAGGCCTATCCGCGCGACGGCTTCAGCCAGCCCTTCGACAGTCGGTCCGGAGGCATCCTCACCGGTCAGGGCGCCGGCATGGTCGCCGTGAAGCGGCTGTCCGACGCGGTGCGGGGCGGCGACAGGATCCACGCCGTCGTCGACGGCATCGGCCTGACCAACGACGGCAGCGGACGCCACTTGCTCGCACCTCAGGGCAGCGGTCAGCTCGGCTCGTACGAACTCGCCTACGAGCAGGCGGGTATCGACCCGGCGGCCATCGACTACCTGGAATGCCACGCGACCGGCACCCCGATCGGGGACGCCACCGAGGCCCGGTCCGTGGCCGAGTTCTTCGGCGCAGCGGGCAGGGTCCCGCTGATGGGCTCGGTCAAGGGCAACGTAGGCCACCTGCTCACCGTGGCCGGGCTGAGCAGCATGCTCAAGGTCATCCTCGCGATGGGCCACGGTCACCTCCCGCCGACGATCGGAGTCGGGCAGCCGATCGGCTCCAAGGACGGACGGGTCGGCGAGCACACGCTGGTGCGCACCGGCCGGGAATGGCCGCGAGGCGAGGGGCCGCGCCGGGCAGCGGTCTCCGCGTTCGGCTTCGGCGGCACCAACGCGCATGTGGTGCTCTCCGAGCCGGGCACCGAGGCCGCTGACGCCTCGCACGAACCGCGATCCCCGGCCGAGGTCCCCGCACTCGACATCGTCGGGCTCGGCGCCCACTTCGGCTCCTTCGACTCCGTCGACGCCTTCGAGAGCTCAGTCCACGACGGAACCGACTGTCTCGGCCCGCTTCCCGAACGCCGCTGGCGCGGCCTCGACCAGACACGGGGCGGTTCGCTCGAGCACGGCGCAGGGGTGTCGCCGGACGCGCTGCCGCACGGTGCGTTCGTGGACGGGCTCGACATCGACCCCATGGACCTCAAGATCCCGCCCGCCGACCTGCGGACGTACAACCTCCAGCACGCCCTGGCCATCAAGGTCGCCGACGACGCCCTCAAGGACGCCGGCTACAGCCGTGCCGTGCCCAAGGGGGAGACCTCGCCCGCACCGCGCCGGATCGCGGTCGTCGTCGCCATGGATATCGAGCCCACCACCCACCTGAGGATCACCCGGTACGGGCTCGGCGCCTTCCTGCGCGAGGAATTCGATCGCGCCGGCGTGACCGTAGACGAGGACCGGCTGGCCGCGCTGGCCGCCGTCGGGCGAGACGCGGTGGTCGATCCGATCGTGGCCAACGAGGTCCTCAGCTACATAGGCAACATCATGGCCAGTCGCATCTCGTCGCTGTGGAACCTGACCGGCCCGTCCTTCACCGTCTCCTCCGACGGCTCCGGTACCGCCGAGGCCCTGGAGGCCGCGCGGCTGCTGCTGCTCGACCCCGGCATCGAGGCGGTCCTGGTCGGCGCGGTCGACCTGGCCGGCTCGGCGGAGAACCTGCTGCTGCGGCCCGACGTGGTCGCCGAGGTGGGGCTGACCTTCGGGGAGGGCCGTCGGGGCCGCCGGATCGGCGAGGGCGCGGGCGCGCTCGTCGTCACCCGGCCCGGTGAGTCCGGGGCAACGGTCTACGCGCGCCTGGACTCGGTCGCCATCCGCCACGCGGCTCCGGTGGCCGGTACGGTCCCCGAAGCCGACGCCGCGACGCTGACGGCCGCGGTCGAGGCGGCGCTGACCGCCGCGGGCGTCACGGCCGCGGACATCGGGTACGTGGAGGCTCACGCGGGCGGTACCGAGGCCCAGGACAGGGCCGAGATCGCCGGCTTGGCCCGGGCCTACCCGGCCGGTGGTGCCGAGGTGGCGCTCGGCAGTGCCAAGGCGCAGATCGGCGACGCCGGATGCGCCGCGGCCATGGCCGGGATCATCCGCTCCGTGCTCTGCCTGCACCACGGCTATCTGCCCGGCACCAGCGGCTGGAGCCGCCCGGTCACCGGTCTGACCGATGACTTTGCCGCCTCCGGACTGTACGTCCCGGACACCTCCCGCCCGTGGCTGCGCAGAGCCAACGGAGCCCGCCGGTACGCGGCGGTCAGCTTCATCGGCGCATCGGGCGCGCACGGCCATCTCGTGCTCTCGGCCGGCAGCACCCGGGGCACGGTGGTGCCGTCCGACTGGCAGCGCGCCGGGGGCCCCGTCGTCCTGCCGCTGTCCGCCGACACCTTCGACGGGCTGTCCGCCGCGATCGAGCGTCACAGGGAACTGCTCGGGGGCGACGCCGACCCGTACGCCGTCGCCCGGGAGGCGGCCCGGGAGCTGCCGGGCCGGAAACTGCGCGCGGTGCTCGTCGGGCGGGACCGGGCGGAGCTGAGGGCCCAACTCGTCTTCGCCGCGCGCGACCTGCCCGCCGCGTACGCCTCGGGCGGCGAGTGGACGACCCCGGCCGGAAGCTGCTTCACGGCCCGCCCCATCGGGCCCGACGGTAAGGTCGCGCTGGTCTACCCCGGTGCGTTCAACTCCTACCCCGGACTGGGCCAGGACCTCTTCCGCGCCTTTCCCGGCCTCCTCGACCGGTTCGAGAGCCAGGCCGACGAGCCGGATCGGCACCTTCGGGCCGCCGCGCTGTACCCGCGGACGCAGGTCACGCCCGGACGGCGCGAACTGATGGGGCTGGAGGCCCAACTGGGCGAGGACATCCCGTTCATGCTCGCCACCGGCACGAGCTTCGCGATCCTCTACACCGACCTGGTCCGCGACATGCTCGGCGTCACGGCGCACGGCGGATTCGGCTACAGCCTGGGTGAGTCGAGCATGCTCTTCGCCACCCGGGGATGGCTGCCGGAGAGCCGCAACGACGAACTGATCAGCGGCACACCGATTTTCAAGGACCGGCTGTGCGGTCCCCGGAACACGGTGCGCGAGGCATGGTCCCTGCCCGGGGACACGCCGGATGCCGACGTGTGGGCGAGTTACGTCCTGCTCACGGACGCGGACACGGTGAACAAGGTCCTGCCCCGCTACAACCGGGTCCATCTCACGCACATCAACACTCCTGGCGAGCTGGTGATCGCCGGGGACCCGCTGCAGTGCCGGGCCCTGGTCGAGGAAGTCGGCTGCGCTGCGGCACGCTCGCCCGTCCACGCGGTCATGCACTGCCGGGTGGTGGACGCCGAGTCGGAGGGTCTGGCGGGTCTGAACGACTACCCCACGGGCTCGTTCGGCGACCTGGAACTGCTGAGCGCCTATGACTACGAGCCACTGCCGGCCCTTGACCGCAAGGAGATCGCGCATCGCATCGCGCAGACGCTGCGCTCCCCGATCGATTTCCCGCGCCTGGTCCGGGGTGCCTACGACCGTGGCTTCCGCTACTTCCTGGAGGTCGGCCCCAGCGCCACCTGCTCGCGCTGGATCCACGACACGCTCGGCGATGCGGCGCACGTCGCGGTGCCGGTGGACCGCCGTGGTCTTCCGGCCACGAAGTCCATTGCCCAGCTGGCGGCCCGCCTGCTGGCCCACGGCCTGGACCTGGACTTGATGACCCTGCTGCGCCCAGCCGAGATCCGGGCCGCCCGCCCCGCGCGGTTCCGCGTCGGCGGCGCCGACCCCGCCCCCAGTCGCATCGCGGCGGCCCTGAAGGGCTTCGGTCCGCCCCCCGCACCTGTCGTCGGCGCGGGAGCCAGGACCGCGGCGTCGGCGGCCGGTACAGCCGCCGCCGGATACCCGCCTTCGGCCGAGTCGGTCCAGGCCCCCCGTCCCGCCGACCGGATCGTCCCGGGCTCCGGTCCGGTCGCCGGGTCTGCCCCTGAACACCGCCCCGGCGTCGCCGTGCCCGTGACGCCGCCCGCATCCGTCCCGCCGGAGGACCCAGTTCTGATGCCTGCCGACCCGACTCTCGCCGACGCCGAGGTCATCGTCTTCGACGGCACCCCCGTCTCGTTCCTGCCGTGGGCGCCGTCCAGCCCCGCCACTTCGTCCGCGGTGGTGCCCGCGGCCCCCGTCCCCGCACCCGCCGTGGACACCGCGCCGGCAGGGCCGAGGACCGCCGTGGCCTCGCCGCACGCGCCCGCCGCCGATCTGGTCCGCGAGATCCGCCGGCAGATGGTGGTCACGCACTCGGTGGTGATGGAGACCCAGCACATCCTCCAGTCCGCCACGCTCAGCCGGGCGGAGGCGTTACTCGACGGAGCCGCCGCCCCGGCCGCTCCGCGGAGCGTTCCTGTCGTCGAGCAGCCCGCCGTCACGGCCGCCGTGCCGGTCCGCCCCGCAGCGCTGGCGTCACCCGGCTCCGTGGGCGACGAGCAGCCGCCCCCAGCCGTGGTGGCGTACGCAGAGGACTCCGAGAACGCCGATGACGTCAAGGAGGGTGCCATCTGGGACGAGGCCGACCTCCTCGAATTCGCCGTCGGCTCCGTCGCCAAGGTGTTCGGCCCGGAGTTCGGCGTGATCGACGGATACGCCAAGCGCGTACGGCTGCCTGCACCGCCCTACCACTTCGTCACGCGCGTCACCGCGCTGAAGGGCAGGACCGGCGCCTTCGAGCCCGCCACCATCACCACCGAGTACGACGTTCCCGAGGACGCCTGGTACGCCGTGGACGGCGGTGTCCCGCCGGCCGTGACCGTCGAGGCGGGCCAGTGCGACCTGCTGCTCGTCAGCTACCTCGGCATCGACTTCCGTAACAAGGGGGAGCGCGTCTACCGCTTGCTCGACAGCACACTGATCTTCCGCGGCAACCTGCCCCGGGTGGGCCAGACCCTGCGCTACGACATCTCGATCGACCGTTTCGTCCACCAGGGCGACACCACCCTCTTCTTCTTCAGCTACGAGTGCTACGCCGACGGCGAGCTGATCCTCGAACTGCACGACGCGTGCGCCGGGTTCTTCAGCCGGCAAGAGCTGGACACCCCGCTCGGCATCGTCATGACCGACAAGGACAGGGCCGCCCGGGCCGCGCTCCCCAAGGGCTACTTCAAGCCGCTCGCCCACACCGGCAAGAACCATCTGACCCCGGACGACCTGGAACTGCTCGCCCAGGGCCGTCCCGGCGACGTCTTCGGTCCCGGCCACGCCCAGGACCCCGGCATCAACCCGGCCCTGTGCCTGCCGGACGCAAAGCTGCGGATGGTCGACGAGGTGGTCATCGACCGCAAGGCAGGCCCCCGCGGCCTCGGCACACTGAGCGCGATCAAGCGGCTTCAGCCGGACGCCTGGTACTTCACCTGCCACTTCCCCGACGACCATGTCCTTGCCGGCTCCTTGGTGGCCGAGGGCGCCGTGCAGTTGCTCCAGATCTACCTGCTGCACCAGGGCATGCACCTCACGCTGCCCGACGCACGGTTCCAGTGCGTAACGGACACACCGATCGAGGTCCAGGTCCGTGGCCAGATCACCCAGGCCCACAAGGAGATCCGCTACGAGGTCGAGGTGATGGAGCTGACGCTCCTTCCGCGCCCCACGGTGATCGCTGACGTTCTCGTCCACCTCGGCGACAAGCCCGTCATCAGGATGAAGAACCTCGGTCTCCAGATCCGGGAGAAGGACGGCTCCTCCTATCGCCCCGAGACCGGCGGAGTACCGAAGTTCCTGGGCCGGCGCAACCGTGCCGGCGAGGCAGCGATGATCAACGAGCTGCACCTGGCGCACGCCGCCAAGGGTTTGCTGGACACGGCGATGGGCCCGGAGTTCGAGATCTACCGCAACAGCCGCGCCCCCTACATCCCCAACGGCGACCTCCAGTTCGTCGACCGCGTCATGTCTCTCCAGGGCTGCCGCGGAGACCTGGCGCCCGGCGCGGAGATGGTCACCGAGTACGACTCCCCGGACGACGCCTGGTACTACGAGCAGAACTCCTTCCCGCACATGCCGAACTGTGTGTACATGGAGACCTCGCTTCAAGCGGCGATCTTCCTCGGCTACTACCTCGGTGCCACCCTCGGCAGTCCCGAGGAGCGGTACGCGATCCGCAACCTCGACGGGCGGGCCACCCTCGTCAAGGACGTCGACCTGCGCGGAAAGACCATCCGGCACCACTCGAAGCTCCTGATGACCAGTGCGGTCTCCGGCGCGGTCCTGCAGAACTTCTCCTACGAACTCTCGGTCGACGGCGAGGTCTTCTACACCGGCGAATCACTCTTCGGCTACTTCAGCGACGCGGCCCTGGCCAACCAGGTGGGCCTCGACAACGGACAGCACGTCGCCCCCTGGATCGAGGGCGGGCAGGTGGACGCAGCGCGCGTCCGTCGCATCGAACTGTCCGAAACCGCGTCGGCCTTCACGGACCCGAACGGCGGGCATCTGCGCCTTCCCGGTGGGAAGTTGGCCCTGGTGGACCGCGTCGACCTCGTCGAGGACGGAGGCCGGTACGGCCACGGCTATCTGCACGGACAACGCGAAGTACACCCCGACGAGTGGTACTTCGACTGCCACTTCCACCGCGACCCCGTGATGCCCGGGTCACTCGGCGTCGAAGCGATCCTCCAGGCCCTGCGGCTCTTCGTCATCGAGCAGAACCTCGCCGACGGCATCGAGCGACCCCGCTTCGCGATGGCCACCGATGTCGAGACGACGTGGAGGTACCGGGGTCAGATCCTCCGCCACGACCGCGAGCTCCAGTTCGACGTGCACATCAAGGAGGTCCGCCGCGAGGCTCACCGCCTGCTGGTCATCGGTGACGCGAGCCTGTGGAAGCGGGACTTGCGCATCTACGAACTCACGGACGCGGCCATCGAGGTCCGTAGCGCCGAGGCCTGACCGACCGTCCAGCTGCTCTGCCCAAGGAGCTCGGTCCTCATGGACATTCGCGACACCCCTCTCCGCTGGCACGGGGACCGGTACCCCAGCACTGACCCCGCCGGGATCTACCACGCCCTCGCCGACCTGGACCAGCCCTGTTTCATCGCCCTCACCGCCGGAGGGATCGGAGCCGTCTCCGGCGGTTTCGCCGCGGCCGCCGGCGACGGCCTGCCGCTGCTCGCCGCCGCCCAGCCGCTGCCTCCCGAACGGCTCGGATCGGCGGCTTTCCTCGCCGCGCACGGTGTGCGGCAGCCGTACATGGCCGGCGCGATGGCCGGCGGAATCGCCTCGGCCGACATGGTGATCGCCCTGGCCAGGGAGGGTTTCCTGTCCTCCTTCGGCGCGGCGGGGCTGCTGCCCCGGACGATCGAGAACGCCCTGGTTCGCTTTGCCGCGGAGATCCCAGGACTTCCCCATGCCGTCAATCTGATCCACAGCCCCAGCGAGGACCGGCTGGAGCGGGAAGCAGTCGAACTGTTTCTGCGGCACGGCGTGCGCTGCGTGGAGGCATCGGCATACATGGACCTCACGCCGCATGTCGTCCGCTACCGGCTCGCCGGACTTCGACGCGACCAGGACGGCCGACCCGTCACCGAGAACCGGCTGATCGCCAAGATCTCACAGGCCGAGACCGCCGAGCGCTTCATGCGCCCGGCGCCGGCGGCCCTCGTCAACGCCCTGCTGGAACAAGGTCTGATCACCGCGGACCAGGCCGCGCTCGCCGGCCGTGTGCCGCTGGCCGACGACATCACCGCGGAGGCGGACTCAGGCGGACACACCGACCGCCGACCACTGCCCGCGCTGCTGCCGACCATCCTGCGGCTGCGCGACACCGTGCAGCGCGAGCGCCGCTACACCGTGCCGGTCCGCGTCGGCGCGGGCGGCGGTCTTGGCACACCCGTCGCGGTGGCCGCGGCCTTCGCGATGGGTGCCGCCTACGTCGTCACCGGCTCCGTCAACCAGTCCTGCCTGGAGTCGGGGGCGTCCACTCGGTCCAAGGCGATGCTCGCCGAGGCCGGCATCGCCGACTGCGCGATGGCCCCAGCTGCCGACATGTTCGAGATGGGTGTTGAACTCCAAGTACTGAAGAAGGGAACCCTCTTCCCCATGCGGGCCCGACGCATGTACCAGCTCTACCACGCCTACGACGGGTTGGAGTCGATCCCCGCCTCGGACCGCGCCAAACTGGAGCAGCAGATCTTCAGGCGCACGCTGGAGGACGTCTGGCAGGAGTGCGTCCACTACTTCGAGCGGCGTGACCCCGAACAGCTTCGACGCGCGGCCAACAGCCCCAAGCGACGGATGGCCCTGGTCTTCCGCTGGTACCTGGGCATGTCGTCGCGCTGGGCGGTCACTGGCGACGAGGACCGCGCCATGGACTACCAGGTCTGGTGCGGCCCGGCAATGGGGAGCTTCAACGACTGGGTGACCGGCAGCTATCTGAAGCCCCCGGGCAACCGGCGGGTCGTCGACGTCGCCCACCACCTCATGCGCGGCGCCGCGTTCCACACCCGCGTTGCCCAGCTGCGCAGCGCAGGTGTGCACATCCCGACGACCGCAGCCGACTACCGACCCGTTCCGCTGGAGACCCCGGCCCAAAGCTCCTCTCCGGGGGTGCGATGACCCCGGAAGAGCTGGAGACACTGCTCGGTGACCCTGCCGACGACTCGAACCCGTACGGTTTCGCCGCCGCCGTCGCCCGCGACGAGCGCGACGAGTTCCCGGCAGCGCTCTGCGAAGCGCTGGTCGGGGCCGGGTTCCACCTCGAATACCTCCCGCAGGAGTGGGGCGGTACGTTCGAGTCGTTCGACCGCGCCCTCACCCTGGTGCGGTCGGCCGCCCGCCGGGACGTCAACGTCATGCCCGGCACGATGTTCAGCATCATCGCCGCGACGTGTCTGCAACTGCACGGCAGCGTGGAGCAGCAGCGGCGGGCGATGGAGATACTGCGCGCAGGCGGTGCCGTCGGCTTCGCCCTCACCGAGATCGAGCACGGCAGCGACCTGCTGGCGAACGAGGTGCGACTGAGCCCGGACGGGCGCCTCGACGGTGAGAAGTGGATGGTCGGTCTGGGCCTGCGCTGCGCGGCGGCGTACGTCGTGGCCCGCACCGGCGAGCGGGGTCCTGCCGCCTTCTCGGCGGTGCTGCTGGACCTGGCGGACGTCCCCGAGGAGCACCTGAGCCGGGTCCCTGCGCCGCGCACCGGCGGCATGCGGGGCATCGACCTCGCGACGCTGCGCTTCACCGGCCTGCCGGTTCCCCCCGGCGCGCTGGTCGGCAAGGAGGGCGAGGGCCTCGAAGCCGCCGTCAAGGCCCAGCAGGCCGTACGGCTGATGAGCATGGCCGGCAGCCTCGGCATTGCGGACAGCGCCGTACGGCTCACCCTGGATTTCGCCGTGAACCGCAGGTTCGGCCGCACGGTCCTCGCTCGGTCGCCGTACCCGCGGCGCGAGCTGGCGGTCGCCGCGGCGGCCCTCCTGGCGGCGGACGTGGTGGCGCTGACCGCGGCCCGCGGCGTGCACGTGGTGCCGGAGGCGTTCAGCGTGTGGGCGCTGTCGGCCAAGCACGTGGTGGCGGAGGCCTGCGACGAGCTGATCCGGCACTGCGGCACGGTCCTCGCCACCAGGTCGGTCCTGCGCGAGGGCGAGCACGGGGCGGGGCTGTTCCAGAAGCTCCAGCGGGACTCGGCGGTGGTCCGGGTGATCGACGCCAGTACGCTGGCCAACCTGCAGTCGTACGCCGGTCAGCTGCCCATGCTGACGGAGGGCGCGGGCAGGCCGCATCCCGCCGCCGTCGAGACCGTCTTCAGGCTCGAAGCGCAGCTGCCCCCGTACGAGCCGACCCGGCTCGACATGCTCGCGGGGGGCGTCGATCCAGTGCTCGCCGGGCTGCCGGAGATCGCGGAGTTCGTCGTCGCGGCGCTGGAGGGCGACGACACCGCGGCACCCGTCGCGGCTCTGGTGGCGGACCTCGCCGACGCCGTGGCCGGCCTGGGGGAGCTGACCCGGGCCGCGCGACAGCGCGGCGCCGACCCGAACGCATCGCTGGACGCGGCCGAGCGGTATGCCTGGCTGCACGCCGCCGCGTCCTGCGTCCAGCTGTGGCGGGCCAACCGGGATCGGTCGCTGTACGGCACCGAACCCGGCTCCGTCGGTTGGCTGGGCGCGGCGCTCGGCTACCTGCTCGCCCGCGCCGAGGGTGTGGATCCCCGGCATCACGGTGGGCTGCTCCTGCCCGCCCTCGACGCCGTCAGTGCGCTGCGGGACGCCGGCCGGCTGATGACCGCCCTGCCTGTCCAGTTGGCACCCATTCCATAGGAGTTCACCATGTCCAAATCCGCCATGACAGCCCTGGCCGTGGAGCTGGAGCAGTACCTGGGCGACCCGCACGACCCGGCCGGCCGAATGCCCTTCGTCCAGGTCCTGGACCACGACGAACGCGGAAGGTATCCATACCAGTTCCTCACCCTGCTCCGGCGCTGGGGCGTCCCTGCATACAGTCTGCCCGCCGAGCAGGGCGGCAAGGCGGGAAGCGTGGAGGCCTCGATCTGTCTGATGCGGCTCGTGGCCCGCCGGGACCCGTCGACCGCCATCGGCCTCTCCCTCACCAGCCTCGGATTCATGCCGGCGTGGATCCTCGGCACCGAGGAGCAGAAGCGCTCGCTGATCGCGGACATCAAACACGGCGGCGCAGTGTCCTGGGGTCTTTCCGAGCGCGCTCACGGCAGCGACTTGGTGGCCAATGAGGTGGTGGCGGAGAAGGTGGACGGCGGTTATGCGCTCACCGGTGAGAAGTGGCCGATCGGCAATGCGACGTTCGCAGACAAGATCATTGTCTTCGCCCGCACCGCCGGGCACGGCGGCCCGGCTGCCTACTCGCTCTTCATCCTGGACAAGTGGCGGACCGAGGCCGACACGGTCGAGGACATGCCTTTCGAAAACCTGTATGGCGTGCGCGCTGCGAACCTCAGCGGGATCCGGATGAACAAGGCCTTCGTGCCGGAGTCTGCGCTGATCGGACGGGAGGGCCAGGGCCTGGAGATCGCCATCAAGACCAGCCTGACGGCGCGTGTGGTGCTCCTCTACCTGGCACTGTCGGCGGTCGACACCAGTCTCCGGCTCGCCATGGACTTCGCCGAGCGCCGGGTCCTGCTGGGCGAGGCGATCATCGATGTCCCGTACACCCGGCGCCAGTTGGCGGACGCGTTCGCCGACCTGATGGTGGCCGACGCGGTTGTCCTCGGCGCCGCCCGGAGCCTTCAGGTGGTGCCGGAGCAGGTCAGCGTCTGGTCGTCGGTTGCGAAGTACTTCGTGCCGACGCTGCTGCAGAAGACGATGGCGCAGTTGACCGTGGTGCTCGGGGCGCGCACCTTCGTACGGGACCACCCGCACTACGGCATGCATCAGAAGATGCTGCGCGACATTCTGATGACCGACGTCACCGACGGGAACACCGTGGTGAACCTGCGCAGCCTCGGCCACCAGCTGGGCCGTCTGCTGGACAGGGCCAATGCGCCCGAGGACGCCGCCCGCGAGGCCGCCGCCGAACGCGCCGCCACTCTCTTCGGCATGGACCGCGAGCTCCCGGTGTTCGAGCCCGAGAAGCAGGAGCTGTTCAGCCGCGGCTCCGACGACGCCGTGCTGGCCGCGCCCGAAGGGCTGCGGCGGCTGCGCGCTCTGGCCGAGAAGGCCACGGGCACCGAGCACGACCGGCTGCGTTGCGCGGCGGACCTCGCCGAGGAACTGCTCACCAGGGCCGACCCCATGAACAAGAGGGCGACCACCCTCGCAGCCGCGCTCGGCAAGAACTGCCCGCAGTCGCCCGAGCTCTTCGAACTGACCAAGGAGTACTGCCTGTTGCACGCCGTCGCCGCTTGCGTGCTCACCTTCGTCCACTCGTACGACGTCATGGACCACCCGCTGCCGAGCGGTGCACTGCTCCTCCTTCAGCTGGAGCGGCTGCGAAGGCAGCTGTACCCGCACGAGCTCATCGCGGACGAATCGACGATCGACGCGGTGATGCAGGTGCTGCGCCGACTCCACCGCGAGAACCGGCTGTTCTCGCACTGGCAGTTCCCACTCGCCGAACGCGTCATCGACGAGTCGGCCGTCCGCCTCTGAGGAGTGCAACGCATGCAGGAGCCTGGCATGTCCCGGAGCGACCCCACGTCCCTGTGGCTGCTGCCCGAGCCTGCCGTGGACGGCTTCGCCGCCGCGCTCGGCGGCACACGACTGCTCGCGGCCGAGGAGCGGACCCGACTGGAGCGGCGTCCAACGCCCGCCGCACGGCGCCGGTACCTCGGCGCGCGCCTGCTGTGCCGTTACGCCCTCAGCGTCAAGACCGGCCGCCCCGTGGACCAGTGGCGCTTTCGCCACGGCACCCACGGGCGGCCGGAAGTGGAGCCTGACTACGAGGATGTGCGGTTCAACCTCTCCCACGACGACGGCCTCATCGCGTGCGTCGTCACCCACGGGAGCCGGTGCGGGGTCGATGTGACTCGCACGCCTTCCACTGCGGAGCTGGCGTTCCACCTGGGCCGCCGCCTCGCCCCCGCTGAGCGCGCGGAGCTCACCGAGGCCGCTCCCGGTACACGCGCCGCCGTGGCGAGCGAGCTGTGGGTACTGAAAGAGGCGTATCTGAAGGCACTGGGCACCGGCCTCACCCGGAGTCTTGACGGATTCACCTTCGTGCGCCGGCCCGGGAGCCCCATAGCCGTGCGAGACCCGCAGCAGCCGGCGGGCGCGGACGCCCGCTGGTGGTTCGACCTGCTCCACCCCGGCCCGAGTCACGTCCTGGCCGTCGCCACCGAGGACGGGCGCCCGGGAGGCCTGCGCCGCACCGACCTGTCCGACCTCTCGCTCTGCGACCTCGGACACATCCGACCATGAAGTGCCACCGACCTTGAAGGACATGCTCATGCCGCAGCCCACCGTCCCCCGAATCGCCGTCGTCGGTGCCGGTGTCGCCGGCCTCTCCGCCGCCTATCACCTGCGCGACCGCGCACGCATCACCATCTTCGAGCGGGAGAACCGCCTCGGCGGTCACGCCAACACCGTGGAGGTCGAGGAGAACGGCAAGATCCTTGGCATCGACACCGCTTTCGTCGTGTTCAATCGCCAGGCCTACACGAACCTGTGCGCGTTCTTCGACGAGCTGGGAGTCGAGACGGTCGAGCACCACGGGGCCTTCAACTTCTTCGACCTGGACACCGGACTCGAGTACGGCACCAGCGAACTCGACCTGACCGAGGGCGAGGTCACGGCCCGCTATTCCGAGGAGTTCCTCACGATCTGGCGCGAGGCCCGGCGCTTCCACGCCGAAGGCCGAAGGGACTTCATCCGCAAGCGCGCCGACCTCCCTCTCGGCCGGTACCTCGACCGCGGCGGCTACAGCCGGGCATTCCGCAACTCGTACGTCATCCTGCTCTGCTCGGCGGTCTGGTCGATCCCGGCCGAGCTCATCTGGGACATGCCCGCCAGCACTGTCATCGCCTTCTTCATGGCTCATGACGAGGGCGGCCTGGGCGGGAGGCAGGTGGACTGGCGGACAGTCGGCGGTGGTTCGATCTCCTACGTCCGCAAGGCCCTCGCTGCCATCGCTCCGGAGATCCGGGCGGGCGAACCGGCTACGCGTATCCAGCCGGACGACGATGGCGTAACGGTGACCACCGCCAAGGGCATCGAGCGTTTCGACTACGCGGTCGTGGGCGCCCATGCGGACGAGGCGCTGGCCCTGATCGACAACCCCACCGAGCGGCAGCACGAGGTGCTGTCCAAGGTCCGCTACAACAGGTCGCGGGTCATCCTGCACACCGACGCCTCGGTGGTCCCCGTGGACCGCGACCGCTGGGAGGCATGGAACTACGGCAAGGTCGAGGTTGGCGGTCAGGCCCGCACGTACGTGGCGTACTACATGAACAAGCTGCACGGTTTCACCGCGGAGAAGGACTACTTCGTCACGCTCGACTACCCGGGAGAGGTCGCCCCGGATTCGGTCATCGCGGAGTTCCCGTACACGCACCCCATCATCGACATTCACGTTCGCAACATGCAGCAGGACATCTACGGCGTAAACGTCGGAACCCGAGTGAAGTTGTGCGGCTCGTACTTCCATGCCAAGCGGCACGGACGGGACCTTGTCGGATCCCACGAGGCCGGGTATTCCTCCGGAATGGAGGCCGCGGCGCAGCTGATCCGGGAGCTCTGAACCCGCACTCGTCAGGCGCGTCCTCGCCCCCGGTTCGGGTGGGCAAGGACGCGCCGCGTTGTTTCACGCACTGCCGGGGCGGGGGGCCGTGCGCCCGAGGAAATTCACCGGTCAACCGGCGGCCGAGCACACGGGCCTAGCAACTGGGCTGCCTCGTGCCGAGGCCGGCCGGAGTCGGGTGAGTCCTCACCGCCGGTCCGAGTGATGCCTGAACAAGGGTCAGGTCGGTTCCCGTTCGAGCTGCGCAACAGCCGGCACAACCGGTTGGCCCGCCCGATCAGGGGCTTCTCCCGCCCGGACGCGCAGTCACGGCACCGAGCCGACGGCAATTCGGCCCGTACGGCCACGCGTTAGGTCCACGTTCAGTAGACGCCCAGAGCCATCGGGAAGCTTGTGCGGACAGACGCCGCGCGTTCGGCGGTGTCGCTGTGTGGTTGATGAGGAGCATGGATGGAGCGCATTCCTGTGTGCGTCCGCGCAGATGATCCGATCTCGCAGGTCGGTGTGGCCGGAGCGCTCAGACCGCGGCCGGAGGTCGAGGTTGTCGCTGACGCGGAGATGGACCGGGCGAAGGTCGCCTTGGTCGTCGCCGACGAGGTGACCGACCACAGCCTCCAAGTACTGCGATCGGTCGGGCAGACAAGCAAGGCTCGACTGGTGCTGGTGAGCACGGAGCTCGATGGAACGGATCTCGTTTCGGCAGCGGAGGCGGGGGTGGTGGGGGTGGTCCGGCGCGGAGAGGCCACCCCGGATCGGCTGGTCACAGCGGTCCGCCTGGCGGCGGCGGGGGAAGGGGCGGTTCCGCCGGATCTGTTGGGTCGGCTGCTCGATCAAGTCGGTCGTGTTCAACGCCAGGTACTCGGGCCACGCGGGCTGAACTTCAGCAACCTCACGGACAGGGAGATCGAGGTGCTGCGGCTGGTCTCCGAGGGGTTCGACACCGCGGAGATCGCGACCAGGCTCGCCTACTCGTCGCGTACGGTGAAACAGGTCCTCCACGACATTCAGAACCGCTTCCAGCTCCGCAACCGTTGCCATGCCGTGGCCTACGCCATGCGACACGGACTGATCTGACGTCGGTGTGCGAGGAGCCGGTCCCCGCCGATCCGGTCCGCCTCCTCGCTCCGCGAAGCGTTGTGTCACTACGCGCGATGTGCCGAGCCCGGGAACGCCGGCGCGCGGACAGCTAGGGTTTCCAGGGTCTTACGAGGCTGTCGAGGCAAGTTCATCCGATGGGTCGGAACGCACGAAGCGGGTCTGTGGAGGGGCGGGGACGATGGGAGAGCCGAGGCCGATGTCCGGAGACCTTGGAGTGAAGGGGAACGACGCACAGCAGCGGCCCGACACCGAACTGATCGAGCATGCTCGGGCAGGGGACGACGCCGCCTTCGGCATCCTCTACGAGCGGCACTTCGAGGCGGCCTGCCGTCTGGCCCGCCTCTACGCGCCCAGTCCGGCCGATGCCGAGGACGTAGCCTCCGAGGGTTTCGCCCAGGTGCTCGGTGCCATCCGCGCCGGCGGAGGCCCACGGCAGGCGTTCCGCCCGTACTTGCTGACGACTGTACGCCGGATCGCGGCCGGCGCCGCCGCACAGGGAAAGCGATCCACCCCGACCCCGGAGGTGGAGACCTACACATCGCCCGTCTCCTTCGAGGACCCCGTGCTGGCCGATCTGGAGGCGTCACTGGTCGGGCGCGCGTTCGCCGCCCTGCCCGAGCGCTGGCAGACCGTGCTGTGGCACACCGAGGTGGAGGGCGAGAACCCGGCACAGGTGGCGCCTCGGCTCGGGCTGTCCGCAAACGCCACCGCCGCACTGGCCAGCCGCGCTCGCGAAGGGCTGCGTACGGAGTATCTGCAGGCGCACTTATCCGCCGGGGAAATGGAACGCGAGTGCCGCAAGTGCGCGTCGAAATTGGCCGCGTATCTGCGTGGCTCTCTGGGGGCACGGGATCGACGACACGTCGAAGGGCACCTCGCCGGGTGCCGGCGCTGTTCGGGCCTGCTGCTGGAGCTTCGTGAGGTCTCCGGAAGGCTGCGCGGGATTCTTGGCCCCCTGGTCCTGGGGCCGGCGTTCTTGGGCTACGTCACCTCGCACGCCACGGCGTTGTCGCATCACTCGGCAGACGGGACGGCACGGCCGAACGGGCAGCACCCCCAGAACACGTCCCGGTCGTGGCCAGGACGCACCGAAGGCACCGGGCCCCGAGCCGTCGGTACCGGCGTCGCGATCGCGGCCGGCCTGGCGGTCCTCGCGACGGCATCCTCGCCGCTGCCCTCGACGAGTACCGCCTCAGAGCCACGTGCGCACAGCAGGGCCTCCGCTGTGACGACCGCGCCCGCACCGCGGCAGTCGGCGTCGCCCCGTCCGACGCCGTCCCGGCCGGTGGACTCCGGGCCGGTCGGACATCCGGCCCGGCCGCGCTCGAACCCCGCGTCGGCCCCTCCACCGGCCCGGCCCAGCGCGACGCACGTCGGCGTGACGCCCTCAGCGCGTCCGACACACGTCGGTGTGACGCCCTCGGCGTCTCCGACGCACTCGGCCAACCCACCCACTGCCGGCCCGGCTCCGTTGATCGCCGACGGCGGTTTCGACTCTCCTGCCGCCACCGCTCCGGTGACGCTCTACCGCAAGGGGCAGCACATCGGAGCGTGGACGGTCGTCGCCAACTCCATTGATGTGCACCGGTCGGACTACGAGCAGCCCGCTGACGGCAGCCAGTCGATCGACCTCAACGGTGATCTGCCCGGACCCACCAACGGGGCGGTTGCCCAGACCTTCGCCACGGCCTCCGGTGGGCACTACGTGGTCAGCTTCCACCTGGCCGGCAATGTCACGTGCCAAACACCGACGGTCAAAACGATGGAGGTCCAAGTGGGCCGGGTCAAGCGTCGATTCTCTTTCGACACGACGGGGCATTCACCTTCCGACATGGGTTGGCGCCTGGAGACCGTGCGGTTCACCGCTCCAGGCGACCGGACCACGCTGCGCTTCACCAGCACCACCGATCCGACCAGCGTGTGCGGACCGGAGATCGATGGCGTCAAGGTCACCGGGGCGTAGGACGCCACGTCGGCGGCTTTGCCGACCGGTTGACGAACAGCCTCCCGTCGGCCGTGGCGCCGTCGCCCCGTCGGGACCCTGTGTCGAAGGGAGGTCGGCGGGGCGCGGGCGACACCGGGGCTTCGGCAGTGCCGATGCCGAGCGAAGCGAGTGTTGCGGTGTACCGGCGCCTGGTCCGCTCGGCGGCAGCGGGCGCGCCCATACGCTCGTAGGCCGTGACCAGCAGTTGCCACCCTGTGTCATGGAACGTGTCGATGAACAGGCACGTCTCGGCCGCGGCCACCGCGTCCCGGGGGTTGTCGGCGGCGAGTTCCGCGGACGCGAGTTGTGCGGCGGCGTTGGCCGCCTGGTGCCGGTACATCTCCCGTTCCTGCTGGAGCCACTCGGCCGGGCCGTCCTCGGGCAGCAGCTCACCCCCGTACTCGGCGAGCGCGCCCCGCAGGGCCCGCACGGCCCCAATGGTGTCCCCGACCGTCCTCGCCCGCTGGTTTTGGGTCAGCGCGGTCTGGAACGCACGGGTGTCGAGGTAGGCGTCGGCCGGCAGGTTGAGCATGTACGCGTCGCCATCGCGGATCACCAACCGCGGCTTGCGGCGGCCCCGTTCCGGTTCCACGAGACCACGCAGGCTGGAAATGGCCACCTGCAGGCTGGCCATGGCCGACTCTACGGGCACGTCTGGCCAGAGCGCCTCTATCAGAGTTTCCCTGTGCACCGGCCGACCCGCCCGTAAGGAGAGTAATCGCATCGCGGCACGGGCGCGGGGGCGAACCTTCAGCCAGTCGATGGTCCGGTCACTGATGGCCATGCGGAATCCGCCGAAACACCAGATCGCCACCCGGGGCTCGCTTTCGGGCCGGGGGACGCAGGCCAGCACCGGTCGCCGCGGGCTGACGGGCCTGGGCCCGCCGACCGATGCGGCCGTCGACAACGCGCCGGTAGGCCCCGGTCCGGCACCGGGGTCGTCGGTACGGCTCGGCGTGGTGGCAGGGCGCCGGCTTCGGTCTTCTCGTTCCTGTGCGTGACAATTCGTGTCCACGCCTATACAGAGGCGGTTGCCACCGCACTATGACGGAAGAAGCCCAAGATTCTTCTGAGTCGTCCGTGAGCCCGTCGGCCCGTCGGCCTGTCGGCCCGTGAGCCCGTCGGCCCGTCGGCCCGACCACGACGACAGTCAGTGACGACGACGGTCGGCGACGAGCGCCCGGGAACACCTTCGTGCGGTTCATGTGCCCGCAGGATGCTCCAACCACCTTTGTAGGGACGGCCGTTCGCAGATCAAGCGCTTCCGCGTTCACGCGAGCCGTCGAGTCGTGGGCGCGGACCGGCTCGGCCGCAGGCCAAGACGTCAAGGAGACGATTGGTTGGTGGCCGTCGGCTTCGAGTGGGACGTCGTCCGCGTGCCCCTCGACGCCGGCGAGCAGTGCCTGACGATCCTCGAGGATCGCAGCGGCGCCGTGGTCGAGAATCCGGTCGCGCGCACGCGCTCATCCGATCGGGGCGGTTGTTGGGGCAGCAGAGTCGCACGAAGGTGTTCCCGCTCGCCGGCTGCTGTCATCTCGGCACGCTCTTACAGTCGTCGTATGACTGCTTCGCACGGCCACAGGCTCGAGGAACGGCTCATCCACAGATACGGAGACGCGCGGATGCGCAGGACGGGATAATCTCATGCAAGGTCGGCTGATGGCTGACGTCACGCGAATTATCGCTCCGCGCACGTAAACGGTGTCGGTGAGTGAATTGGGAAAGCCCGACTCGCCCCGGCGTACAGGCCCGCCTCGTCGGGACTGGCCAGGAAGTGTGGCAGGCTGTCAATTCGGCAATGTAAACGTGGAATCACCGCTCAATCACGTTCGTGTAACCGGTCGTAGGAAAGTCGTCTGAAACCCGGGAGCGAAAGACGCCGAAACCCCGTCTGAGTGGCCGACCGCCGGACGCCAGAAGTGCCGGTCATGTTGCCGCTCCTAACCCAGCGTTCCGGAACCACCTGGTCTTTCAGCGGGTCGGGTCACCGTCAGAGTGATTCCAGTTGGGCTTGCGAAGTGCCGGTCTATACTTGCCACAGTTCTGCTGGGTCTGCAGGAACCGGTCGTACGAAAGCGGCTGCCGGTCCTGTCCGGGCAAGAGCGGAGCACACGGTTCCCGAGCCGCCTCATATCCCTCGACATGCAGACTGTTCACTCAGCGATCACTTACGTAAGATGCTGGCATTCATCAAGCGGGGGCTTGCAGGATGATGTCAATGGATGCTGATTTCCACTGGCCAATAACCGCGCGGGAGGGGGAACTCCGTGCCATCGAGACCGCTCTCGGCAGGGGCGGCGGTGCCCTTCTCGTCGGCGGCCCCGGAGTAGGCAAGAGTCTTCTCTTTTCCACCGCGCTGGAGCAGGCCGCCGATACAGGCGGGACGGTCCTCTCAGTCGGCGGAGCGAGCTGGAGAAGCGGGACACGAGCCCAGGGGTTCGGGTCGCTTGCCAAATGCCTGGAGGCGGTCGAAACCTCGACGCCGGAGATTACCTCATCGGATCGGACACTCGTAGGCATCGACGATGCCCACCTCGTGGACCCCGCCACCAGCGACCGCCTCTACCGGCTGGTCGCGGCGGGACGCCTCAGCGTTCTCGCCACCGTTCGGCAGGATGTGCACGCCCCGGCCGGGATCGACAAGCTCTGGATCGAGCGACTCATCGACCGTGTCGAAGTCACTCCCTTCGACAGCACCGAGCTGGGCGAGGTGCTACGCACCCGGCTGGGCGGCCACACCGAGACCGCGACGTTGGAGCGCCTGTGGGCCGCAACCCACGGCAGGGCCCTGATCCTGCGCGAACTCGTCGAGCACGCCCTGGAGGACGGTTCCCTGCGCTGCGTCGACGGGACCTGGACCTGGGAGGGCCTGACCGACCGCCTCGGCAAGCGGCTGTCCGACATCATTCGCGTCGGGCTGGGCGGTCTCAGCCCCGACGAGCACGAACTCGTCAACATGCTCGCCGTTGCCGAGCCCTTGGAAGCCGAGATCGTCGCCGAGTCGGGGCTTGTCCACGCGGCCGAGTCGCTCGAGCTGCGCGGCATCGTCGGCGTGGAGGGCACCCGGGCCTGCGTTCATCTCCGGCTGGCTGTACCGCTGAGCCGGGTCGTGGTGGCATCCGGGATGTCCTACCTCACCGCCCAGCGGCTGCGCCGTCAGGTCGCCGACGCTCTGGAACGCTCGGGCGCGCGTGGGGAGGACGACCTCCTGCGCATCGTCTCGCTGCGCATCGAGGCGGGACTCGTGCCCGAGCGGGAGAAACTGCTTGCCGCGGCACGCATCGCCGTTCGGCGGACGGACTTCGTGCTTGCGGAGCGTTTGTGTCTGCTGGCTCTGCGGGCCACTCTCTTGGGCGTGGACAGGGCCCTTCGCGAGCCTGTGCCCGACCGGGCGCAGTACGCGGCGGAACTCTGCCGCGCGGTGAAGCACGAATCGCAGGACCCGGATCACGCCACGGACTGCGTCCGGACCGCGCTGCTGCTCGGCCAGGTTCTGGTCGGCAACGGGTGCTATGAGGAAGCCGAGGCGGTACTGGCCACAGCGCTCGGATCCGGTGTGGAGGTGTCCCACTCGGAGTACATCGCCGCGGCTCACGCCCGGTTGGTCAACATGGCGTGCAACCTGCGGCGCGTCTCGGAGGCCGACGCCGAACTGGCCCGCGCGGTCTCGGCCGCCGAGCCCGATCGCGCGGCGGTGCTGCAAGCCAGCCGTGCCGTGATCGCCGCGTTCTCGGACAGGCTCGAGGAGGCCGTCGCCATCGGCGACCAGGTGCTGCGCGCGGACACTGCCGTCCTGCCCGTGACCGAGGTGCTGCTCCCCGTCGTGGCCTTGGCGCACACGGAACTCGGCGACCCGGCCGGGGCCTTGGACCTGCTGAGCCGGTACCGGCACGATGTCCGCAACTGGGATACGGACGCGGCGATTCTCTTCAACTCGGTCTCCGCGCGCTGCTCCACCCTCATGGGCGATCTTCGCGGCGCGGCCGAGGGCTGGGACGCCATCCACCGGCTCGACAGAACCGGGTGTCGACCCGCGTTCGTACAGGGAGTCCTTGTCCGGGCACGCCTG
Source organism: Streptomyces hygroscopicus (assembly GCF_026168105.1). Taxonomy (GTDB): domain Bacteria; phylum Actinomycetota; class Actinomycetes; order Streptomycetales; family Streptomycetaceae; genus Streptomyces; species Streptomyces hygroscopicus_D. The sequence continues at coordinate 198,052 of NZ_LBMW01000001.1, read as the reverse complement.
CTCCGCCTGATGGGGCAGCCCGAGCTTGCCGTTGCGCTGCTGCGGCGGACCATTGTCGTCGGCCCGTCCGACGGCCGCCACGCCGACCGGACCCGGCTGCTGGCCCAACTGGCCGCGGCATTGGCCGAGTCGGGACGCTGCCCCGAGTCTCTGCGAACTCTGGTGGAGGTACGGGCATCACTGAGCCACACCATGCCGTCCCCGATCGCCGAGGACGGCGTGGCCTACGAGCGGGCACTGGTCCTAGCCCATACAGGGGACCGTTCGGGGGCCGTTGCCCGAGCCCTGGAGCTTGCGGATCGTGCGACCGCTGCGGGGCGCACGTTGACGGCGATCGACGGGCTGCACCTCGCCGTACGCATCATAGACGCCGGGGCGTTCCGGTTCCGCGAGCGGGCCCAGCTGCTTGCGGAGAAGGCCACGGGGAGCTTGACGCTGGTGATGGCCGACCACATTCGGGCGCTGGCCGAGGCCGACGGGCCGTCGCTGTCCATGGTGTCCGCGCAGTTCCGGAGCATGGGCGCGCTGCCGCTCTCCGCGGAGGCCGCCGCGCAGGCCGCCCGCGCGTACAGGGCGTCCGGCCGGCGCCGCAAGAGCCGTGAAGCGTGGGCCACGTGCCGGGAGCTGCTGCGCGCATTCCAGGGCACCCTGCCACCGTGGCTGGAGTGCGAGAACCGTCGACACAGCGACCTCGCCGTCGCGCGTCTCACCCCCCGGGAACGCGAAGTGGCCGCGTTGGCCGCCACCGGGCTGCCGAACCGCGACATCGCGGATCAATTGGTGGTCTCCGTGCGTACCGTGGAGAACCATCTGCACCGCATCTACCATAAGTTGGGCATCACAACGCGCAACGCTCTCCGGCGTGAGCTGGAGTAGGCCGCGGAGCGATGCGGATGGTCCGCCGACGCCTCGAGCGATCGTGTCGCGCCGTGATTGCCGTGATTGCCGTGATCAGGATGCGCGAGTAACAGCGGCTGGCTACAGGAATGGGCTCCGAGTGCAACTCGGCGGTGTGTCATCACCTCCGGCGGGGCACGGACCGCGTCGGCCATCGCCGGGTTCCAGGAGCCCCAGTTCCGACAGCCGAGCAGTGTTGCCGCACATCAGCCGCACTGTCACGCAGGCCGGGAGCAATCGACGCGCTGACAACCGGTGCTCTGGGTGCAGAACCCCTCGTGCCTCACGCCGAGTCCCTGCCCCGCGCGGAGGTGTCCTTGTCCCCCCGAACCATCAGCCGGTCGAGTTCCGAACGAAGTGCATGCTGTTCCGAGGTCAACTGGTCGATCCGCCGCCGCAATCGAACCAGCTCCTCGTCCTGCGGACCATAGAGCTCGGCGAGGTCCGCCTCGTCGTGGAGCTCCGCCACTGAGCGCCCCGTGGGCTCATGGCCCGGTCGCCCGCTGCCGGCCTCGCGCAGCAGCCGCACCGAGGCGGTCCGTAGCCGCATCTCATCCGCATCCGTTTCACCGGATGGTCGGCGCCGCTCGATGTCCCGAGCCTTTTGCGCCTCGTTGTGTCGCCCGCAGCGCTGGAGCGAGAGGGCCAACTGGTCGCGGAACCGATTCCGTAAGGGGTGCGCGGTAACCAACTCCTCGAGCTCCCCGGCGACTTGATGATGCAGGCCCAATCGCAGCAAGGCCTCGTACAGATCCTCGAGCGCGAGCAGGCGCTCCTCCTCGAGGCGTGCCGCGGCACCACCGCACAGCGGTCCCTGGCAGCCCCCCTCCAGCGCAGGGCCGCGCCATAGACTCAGGGCCTTGCGCAGGAGCTCACACGCGGCGTGGGGATCCGACTCCAACAGCCTCTGTGCACGGGAGACGTGGAGACGGAAATGAACGCTGTCGAGCTCCTGGGGGTGCACGTGGAGCAGATAACCCGGGCCCTGTGCGACGAGCCGCGGCGCATTCGCTCCGAAGGGCTCCACCGCGATGAGCTGCTGCCGCAGGCGCGACGCGTGGGCCTGCAGCGCGTTTCCCGCCTTTTTCGGCGCGTGGCGTCCCCACAGCTCGTTGATCAGCTCCTCCGTAGGCACCGGAGTAGCCATACGTACCAGCAGTGCCCCGAGCAGCACCCGCTGCTTGGGACTGGTCAGCCGGACACTCCGCCGCCTGACGTCGTCGTAGATCCCAGGGGGTCCCAGTAGTCGGAACTGCATGCATGCCTCCACCCGCTCTGTGCGATGCGCACCGTGTGACGTCCACGAGGTGATCACAGTCCAGGGCCCTGCCTCATGAGTGGTCGGGTACTCAAACGCCCGCGGGGCTGGAGCCAGGGCCCGCGGCGCAGCGCGAAATGGGGACTGCCTGCCCGGCGGCGCACCCGGCGCCTGCGGGACGGACATGAGTGACGGTTACTCAGGACCGTGGGGGCTCCCAGTGGTCGAGTGGAGGCTCGGGGCCGCCTTCGACGGCAAGCCCGTCGAAGGCGGCACAGACATGGTCGCCATCACCCTGCCAACGTGATCGAGTCAGCGGTCAGCAAGCACCTCTACAGGTCTGGCTGCTGACCGCCTCGTGAAGGAGGACTAGTGCCGGAACCGCCCCACAACCGGCTCGACCTGGCTTCCACGCCGTCGGCGATTCGTTACGCCCGTCTTCATGCAGAGGACGTGCTGGGGAGGTGGCCGATTCCGGCCACCGTCAAGGATGACGCGCTGCTGATCGTTGACGAGCTGATCGCCAACGCCGTGCTGCACGCCCATCCTGAGCAGAACTCCGGACCAGACGAATCCGCCGGCCGGCCGCAGGTTCCCGGATGCTCACTTCTCCTCAGGCTCATGCCCGACCATCTGCTGATCCTCGTCCATGACCAGGACCGCCGGCCCCCGGTGTTGAGGGAGCCCTCGGACCAAGCGGAATCTGGGCGCGGCCTGCTGCTGGTCGCCGGGCTGAGCGCGGCCTGGGGTTACACATACCCGGCTGCAGGGAACGGGAAGTCGGTGTGGGCACGGGTGCACATTGCTTCGGATTCGCCGCGGGGACAAGTCTCCGCCGAGGCGGGCAAGGCCCCACCGGCAAAGCTGCCGCGAGAGGTGGAGCCAAGCGACCGCGGCATGCTCGCGGAGCGCGGCGCGGTGATGAGCGTATGAGCCGGGACTCCACGGGGTCCGACTGTTGACCATCCCGAGGCTCGTGGCGGCCGGTCACCTGCCCCCAGCGGCCGGCCGCCACGAGCGGGACTCGCTTCCAGCGACGCGCACCAACCTGTGACGGACGTCTTCATCTCTGCATCCCGGGGGATGCAGAGCACGTACTTCCTGCCTGGCAGCGCGACAACCGTGGGGAAATCTACGGTGGGTTGGGCTCGGCACGTGTGGCCAGGTGCCGATCGCCCGGATTCCATGGAACGCGACCGGTATTTCTCCTACCGCATCCGACCGGCGCCCTCGATACGTTGCGGCTCCGGGGGCGTTGGGGAGTCAACCGGATGGAAGGCACCCACGGGCAGGAACTCTGCAACCACGACCAGCATTCCTCGATCTTTTCGAGTCATGAGTGATCGATGCCAACCCACTTACGACGTAAGGAACCACACACATGAAACTGGGCGAGCACCATGGCGAGGTGCTGGACTTCGAGGAGTACGTACGTACACAGCAGGACGCGCTGCTGCGCACCGCCCGACGTCTGGTTTCCGACCCGGCCGATGCCGAGGACCTGCTGCAGACTGCGCTGCTGCGTACCTGTGGCCGCTGGGAGGGCATCGCCGACAAGCGCCTGGCGGACGCCTATCTGCGCCGCGTGATGATCAACACGCGTACCGAGTGGTGGCGGGTACGGAGGTTGGCGGAGTTACCCACCGAGCAGCTCCCGGACACGACCGTGGACGACCCCACGGAGCAGCACGCCGTCCGTGCCCTGCTCATGGACGCCTTGAAGGTCCTCACTCCGAGGCAGCGCAGTGTCGTCGTGGTGCGACACTGGGAGCAGATGTCCACTGAGGAGACGGCCATCGCCCTCGGCATCCCGGCCGGAACGGTCAAGAGCACTCTGCACCGAGCGCTCATCCGGCTTCGTCAGGAGCTGGAGCGCCGGGACCTTGAATCCGACTTGGCGTCAGCCTCTGGTCGTGAGCGTGCGTCGGCTTCCCTCCGGGATGTTTCTGTGACCGAACCCGCTGTTGCATGGTCTTCTCTTACGAACGGCAGCACTGGAGTCGATGGAAGGAATGCGAAGATGAACTTTCCAGCGGCGGACGCGGAGCTGGTGTCGGCGGCGCGACAGGGAGCGCAGGGGGCGCTGGAAGAGCTGGCGGGCCGGTATCTGCCGCTCGTCTACAACATCGTCGGGCGGGCTTTGCCGGGACCATCGGACGTGGACGACGTGGTTCAGGAGACGATGCTGGGTGTCGTGCGGGGCCTGTCCGGGCTCTGTGACGGAAGTGCTTTCCGGCCCTGGCTGGTCGCGGTGACGATGAGCCAGATCCGCACGCACCGTGAGTCGTACCCTGCTCCGCCGCGTGTCCTGGAGGAGCTCGCGGTCGTGGCCGACCCGGGCGCCGACTTCGTGGATCTGACGCTGAACCGGCTTCAACTGTCCGGGCAGCGGCGGGAGGCGGCCGAGGCGACACGCTGGCTGGACGCGGACGATCGGGAGCTGCTCTCGCTGTGGTGGCTGGTCACCGCCGGGCATCTGACCCAGGCGGAGATGGTGGCCGCGATCGGCCTGGACGCGCACCACGTCACGCTCCGGGTGAGCCGAATGAAGTCGCAGCTCGAAATCGCGCGCGTGGTGGCGCGCGCGCTCGCCGTCACGCCCCGCTGCTCCGACCTGGAGCGGACCATCCACCTTTGGGACGGCAGACCGGGAGGGCTGTGGCGCAAGCGGCTGGCCCGGCACGTACGCGGGTGTGGGTCCTGCGGGGGTCCGAGCGCAGGTCTGGTCCCCTTGGAGGGTCTGCTGGCCAACCTTGCCCTGGTTCCGCTGCCACTCGGTTACACGGCGTTCGTCCTGTCGGGCATCGGCTACGAGACGACGAGCGCCGCGACCGAGGCCGGCCATACGGGCCCGGTGTCCCACCGACGTACCCGACGTAATTCCAGGCACCGCAATGGGCGCTCGCTCGGTTCGTTCACCGGTAATCCGATGGTGGTGGCGGCCGCGTTCACTGCCACCCTCACCGCCGCGGTCGGCATCGGAGCCCTGACATCAGGCCCGGGCGGCGAAAAGCCGATGGCCGGCCGACAGCCCGGCCTTTCGGCGCCGGACGACGCCGGCAGCACCGAGCCGCACACCACCACGCCCGCGCCCGCAACCACTACGGCACCCACGCCGACGCCCGCAGCGACGACACCCCACGAGCCCACCGCGGCTCCCAGTCGTACGAGACATACGCCCGCTTCCATCCCCCGGACCACGGTCCCTGGCCACAGGGCTGATTCGGCCGTCGCCGGCTCCGAGGCTGCAGCCGCTGCAGAAGTCCTCTCAGTCATCAACCAGGCCCGCGCGGCCCACAACATGGCTCCCCTCGAGACCAGCACCGGCCTGGAATCGAGCTCGGGAGCGCACAACCGGACCATGGCCACGGGGTGCGGCCTGCAGCACGAGTGTCCCGGCGAGGCCCAACTCGGCGACCGGGAAACCGTGGCCGGCGTCCGCTGGGGAGCGGCCGGCGAGAACATAGGCACCGACGGGTCCCTCGCCCACACCACCGCCGATCTCGCCTCCCGGGCCGTCGGCCTGACCAAGTCGATGCTCGCCGAACAACCGCCGAACGACGGCCATCGCCGCAACATCCTCAACCCGGACTTCCACCACATCGGCATCAATGTGCTGCACGGAAGCTCCGGAAACCTCTGGCTGACTCAGGACTTCGCCGACTGACCGGTTTCGCCGCCCAACGCACTGTCCGCGACCCGTTGCCCCAGCCGGTTTTGCCAGGGAAAAAGGGTTGGGCGGGAAGATGCTAGGGCTGGTAGCTTTCAGTCGGCCGCGACATCGTCCGAGGAGGTGAGACCCATGAACGCTGTATCCCTGTGGGTGCTCCCTCTTTTCGTCACGGTCGGGCGATTGACGTAAGGGTCGTCGGGAGCGCCACAACAAAAGGCACTCCCGAAAGGCAACAACCAATGCATTCTGTGGATTTCACCGCAAAGACATCGTCGGACGGTGTCGTCGAACGGGACTTCACCGTGGGCGAGGTCACCGGCGCTCTCTGGTCGCCGGCTTCCGGAGCCGATCGTGCACCTCTGGTGCTGATGGGTCACGGAGGCGGCACGCACAAGAAGTGGCCGGGCATGGTGGGCCGTGCACACCGCCTCGTGACCGGCTGCGGTTTCCATGTCGCCACCATCGACGCGCCCGGTCACGGCGGCCGGCCGCGCACGGAGCACGACGAGCAGGAGATCGCCGCGCTGTACCGGGCGAGGTCGGCGGGCGAGCCGGAAGGCCCGATCGTCGTCCGCTACAACGCCCACCTGGCGGAGCGCGCCGTGCCCGAGTGGCAGGCGGCCCTGGACGCTCTCCAGGAACTTCCGGAGATCGGCGCCGAAGGGCCGGTCGGCTACTTCGGTCTGAACATGGGCACCGCGATCGGGGTGCCGCTGACGGCGATCGAACCCAGGATCACCGCCGCGGTCTTCGGCCTCCACTGGCCCGATCGCCTGGCCGAGACGGCGAAGCAGATCACCATCCCGATCGAGTTCGTGCTCCAGTGGGACGACGAGCACATCTCGCGCCAGTCCGGTCTCGCGTTGTTCGACGCCTTCGCCTCGAAGGAGAAGACGTTGCACGCCAACGCGGGCAGGCACAAGGAGGTGCCCCGGTTCGAGGCCGACAGCGCGGTCCGGTTCTTCGCCCGGCACCTCGGCCGAGCGGTCACGTCTCCGGCCTGACGTAAGTGGTGTCGGCGTCCGGCTTGCGAGTCGGGCGCCGCTATCGCGGCCCCGGATTGAGGCTGCGCGCCCAGATGGGCCAGGCCCCGCCGGGCCGACACCGGCCGAGCGCCGGGCTGCAGCGCTTCGTCCGGTTCACGGCCTGATCGGCCTTCTCCAGATCAGATCGATCACGGCTCCGAACAGGCCCTGGTTCGGGTGTGTGTGACGTTCGGACTGCCGGTGTCCGCACCGACCGCGGTCATGGTCAGGGTCTGATCGGCGGCGGTCCGCGATCCCCCCACGGAGTTGTCGGTGGTGCTCGTCCAGAAGCGGGCCGGTGTGGTCTCGGCGAGCCGGGCGGCGTCGGAGGACAGACCGATCGCCAGGCCGCTGTAGCGGTTGACCAGCCGGTAGGTGCCGGTGGGGGTGCCGTCGGCGGCGGAGGTGTTGGCGAGGACGAACCACTGCTGCCCGACGGCGGGGCCGCCCGCGCCAACTCCCCTGACGGTGGGTCTGGTTCCCCAGGCCCGGCCCGCGGGGGAGTGGGAGGTGACGCCGAGGAGCCGTCCGGTACAGGCATTGGCGATGCGATAGGAACCGTCGCCGTTGGAGGTGATGGTCCAGGCGTCCAGGCCGGTTCCGGTGGCGGCGGCCAGAGAGGTGGTGGCGGAGCTTCCGGGGACCTGAGCGAGGATGCGGCCGCTTCCGCTGCCGATGTGGTAGGTCCTGGCCGCGTCGAAGGGCGAGGTGGCCGGCGCGGACGATCCGATCGTGACATTGATGTACTCGGAGTCGGAGTTTCCCGAACAGCCATAGGAGCAGTAGGAGCGGAAGCCCTTGCCGACCACGGTGGAGCTGGTCTTGTTCGCGCCGTCGAGGAACCAGCGGTACCACGACGCGTTGGTGTAGCTACCCGTGTCGCCGATCAGCGTCCACTTCTGCGTGGCGAGGTTGTCGGTGGCGTAGAACTGCTGCGGCGCGGATCCGCTCTGGTCGACTGCCTGCGGCTCGCCGATGTACAGCCCCAGGTAGGCGTCGTAGGTGATGTCCATGGCAAAAAGTGGCGAGGTCGGGGGCGTCTCGCCGGCCGCGACCTGCTGCTCCACCGTGCCGGCGCCGGCGGGGTCGTATTCGTTCGCCGCGGGCGTGTAGCCGGTGCTGTCGGCGGAGGTCACCGGCACCATGTTGCTTTCCCTGCCGCCAACTCCGGGCTGCGACCACGAGCCGTCGTACCACTTCTGCCAAGAGCCGGGCGCCATCTTGGCCGAGATCGGCGCACGGGCCACGTGTGCGTAAAAGGCTTTCCAGCCGCCGTTCTTGTCCACCAGGCGGGATCCGTAGAAGACGTAGAAGTAGCCCGAGGCCGTGTCGACGAACAGTCGCTGGTCGCCGTCGCCATAGGAGAACGTCTGGTTGGGAAAGGCCGTGCTGTCGCCCCGCTTGGTGCTGTACGGCGAGGTGATGACGTGGTCCTTGATCTTCCATGTCTTGCCCTGGTCGGTGGAGACGGCGTGGTCGATGGCGTCGAAGTGGACTCCGTCGCCGAAGGGTTGCGGGGTGAACTCGTTGTGGATCAGCCCGTACCAGTCGCCCGTGTCCGGATCGACCCACACGCCGACCAGGTCGCAGAAGTTCCTCTGCGAGTAGCGTGACCCGGCGGGCGCGTGGGTGGCCTCGAGGCCGGTGGGGCTGTTGTTGCACCGCCAAGTGGTGTCGTTGTTCTTGTCGTTGGAATTGCCGGGGTTCTGCGCGTCGCTGATCGCATCGTTGCGAGTGGCGGTGTCGAAGTCGATGCCGGAGTAGAAGCTCCACGCGCGGTCGTCGCTCGCGCCGTAGAGCGAGTGGGCCTCCTGGTAGTAGAACGTGCCGTTCTTGTCGATGTAGGCGTTCGCCGGGGTGTCGTCCGGTTGGTCCCAGGACCCCTTCGCGCCGACGGCGACGGTGTACGTGGTGGACGACGGCGTCGCTGACGCCGTCGGCGTCAGCGCGCGGCCGCCCGCGCATGCCAGAGTCATGGCGAGCAGCGCTGCGGCGGGCCTTCCAGGAGATGGCATCTCTCGCTCCGATTCATGCCGGCGTACGGCCGTACGCCGGCCCTGCTCGATGCTTGCTTCTGCACAGGCCCGTTCCCCTCTCGCCGCGAACTGTTCGCGACAAGAACCCGGCATGTGGCGAGACATGCGCTTGACAAGGGTGAACCGGCGTGCGGAAGGGGGCTAAGTGTGCTCACCTCTGCTCGATTTCCATGAGAATCAAGCAGTTTTGCTCAAAGAGTTGTTGGATGATGGTGGGTCGCGTTCCGGCGCTTGTCAACCCAACTGCACGCTCGGTGCGCTGCGTTACCGTGAGCAATGGTGAATTCGGCTGCCTGCTGGCTGCGCGTGTCGGCAAACGGTGGTCGGTGGTCGGCTATCGGTGAACGTGGTCGGTGATCGGTGAAGACCACCGGGTGCCGGGCTGCAGGGGAGGGCGGCCTGCGCGCCCTAGGCGGCTGAACGGTTGTGATGAATCTTGTGCGAACTAGTTGACTTTCACCCGGTGTTCGGTCACAAAATGCATCGTCATTCCCCCCCGGAAGCACTTGACGGGACCGCTCATGACGACCTGGAGACCTGCGCGCCTCCCGCACGCCGACCACCGCGCCGCCAGGAGTGGGCACTTATCCGTGTGCCCACGTACACGTGATCCAGAAGACCCCGACAGCGACGGTGGCCACTCCGGTCTTCCAGACCGCCGAACGCGACCGTTCGGCGACCTGAAGTACCTCTCTCAGGAAGGACGACCCTGGTGTACACCACAACGCACCCACATCCCGTGCGTTTGAGAGCCCGACGCCACTGGACGGCCGCAGCGGCAGTCCTTGCGCTGTGCCTGGCGCTGGTCACCGGCTTGGCGCCAACCCGCGCCCACGCCGCGGCCGCAACCACTTCGATCGCTGTCGACGGGAACTCGGCGGGCCGCACCTTCGACGGCGTCGGAGCCATCAGCGGTGGCGGCGGCAACTCGCGCCTTCTCATCGACTATCCCGAGCCGCAGCGCAGTCAGATCCTCGACTACCTCTTCAAGCCCGGCTACGGCGCCTCCCTGCACATCCTCAAGGTGGAGATCGGTGGCGACACCAACTCCACCGACGGCGCCGAGTCCAGCATCGAACACTCACCCGGCAACATCAACTGCACCGCCGGCAACGGCTACGAGTGGTGGCTGATGCAGCAGGCCAAGCTGCGCAACCCGGCGATCAAGCTGTACGCCCTCGCGTGGGGCGCCCCGGGCTTCCTCGGCGGCCACAACTTCTGGTCCACCAGCTCGCCGTCCACGGTGGACTACCTGATGAGCTGGCTCGACTGCGCCAAGCAGCAGCACTTCGCGATCGACTACCTCGGCGGCTGGAACGAGAGGTACGACAGCGGGCAGAGCCCAGCCTGGTACGAGGCCCTGCACGCCGCCCTCGCGAAAAAGGGCTATCGCACGAAGATCGTGGGCGCCGACAACGACTGGGCGATCGCCGACGACATCGTGAGCCGGCCCGCGCTGGCCTCGGCCGTGGACATCATCGGTGCGCACTACACCTGCCGCTACCGATCCGACCAGAAGAGCTGCTCCGCCTCCGACCACGCGCAAGCGTCGGGCAAGCAGTTGTGGTCGAGCGAGAACGGCTCGGACGACGCGGACGCCGGAGCCACCGCGATGGCCCGCGGTATCAACCGCGGGTACCTGGACGGCAAGACGACCGCCTACATCAACTGGCCGCTCGTGGCCTCGATCACCCCCAATCTCGACTACAACGGAGTTGGCCTGATCCAGGCCAACCAGCCCTGGTCCGGGGCGTACAACGTCGGCCGCAGCGCGTGGGTCATGGCTCAGACCAGCCAGTTCACCTCCCCAGGCTGGAAGTACCTGGACACCGCCAGCGGCTATCTCGGCGGCGACCGGGCCAACGGCAGCTACGTGAGCTACGCGGCCCCGGACAAGTCGGCCTGGAGCACGGTCTTCGAGACAATGGATGCCACCGCGGACCAGACCATCTCCCTGACCGCCGCGGGCGGTCTGCGCGGCGGCAGGCTGCACGTCTGGACCACTGACCTGAGTACCGACCACCCGCGCATGGTGGCAGCACCGGACCTGGCGGCCTCCGGCGGCACGTACCGGTTCACCCTGCAGCCCAAGCACCTCTACACGGTCACCACCACGACCGGCCAGACGCCCGGTACCACCACGGGCCCGCAGCGCTCCGTGCTCAAGCTTCCGTACTCCGACACCTTCGCCGGCTACGCCACTGGTACGGAGGCCAAGTACTTCGCCGCCATGAACGGCGCCTTCGAGGCGGCGCCCTGCGGCGGTGGACGCGGTGGCCAGTGCCTGCGCCAGATGACCACCACCTCGCCGATCCAGTGGACCGGCGAATCCAAGAACCAGCCCTACACCCTGATGGGCGACGTCAACTGGTCCAACTACACCGTCTCCGCCGATGTGTTGCTGGAGCAGTCGGGCGGCGGAGCCGACCTGCTGGGCCGCGTCGGCTGGCAGAACCAGAACAACAACGGTCTCAGCGCCTACCACCTGACACTGGACACGGCGGGCAAGTGGTCACTGCAGAAGAGCGACCAGTCGTGGAACTTCACCACGCTGCCCGGCGCGAGCGGCAAGCTCGCCACGGCACCAGGCACCAACACCTGGCACAAGCTCTCGCTCACCTTCCAGGGCAGCACCATCACCGCGAAGGTCGACGGCACCCAGGTCGCCAACCTCAGCGACAACACCTACGGCGCCGGACAGATCGGGCTCGGCACCGTGTGGAACTCCACCACCAGGGGGTACTACGGAGTCCAGTACTCCAACCTGTCCATCACGGCCGGCGCGACGCCGAGCCTGAACGGGACGTACAACCTCGTCAACGCCAAGAGTCACATGCTGCTCGACGCCAGCGGCGAGGGCACCAAGGACGGGACGCCCGTCATCCAGTACCCGGCCACCCAGGGCACGAACCAGCAGTGGACGCTGACCTCCAACGCCGACGGCTACTACACCATCACAGGCGTGGGGAGCGCCAAGGCCTTGGACGTCGACAAGTACAGCACGTTGCCCGGTACGCAACTGGAGCTGTGGAAGCCCAACGGCGGCAGCAACCAACAATGGGCCATAACCCCCTCGGACAACGGCACCTACACCATCGAATCCCGCAACAGCGGCCACCTGGTCGATGTCTCCGGCGCCTCTTCCGATCAGAACACCCCGGTCATCCAGTGGAACCCCAATGGAGGCACCAACCAGCAGTGGCAACTGGTGAAGGTCGGCTGACCGGCCGGCAGTGACCACCCACCAACCGCTGGGTTCCGCCCCTTCCGGCGTGGCAGGAACTCGGCGGCTGGCGCGGCACCACTGCTCCACACGCTCGAGGACGCGTCCGGCGCTCCACGGCACCGCGGCGGTGCGGTGCCCCGGCGCGCGGCCGGGCGCGCCGGGAGCTATCGGATTCCGCTCGCCACCGCCTGCCGCGCGGCCTCTGCCAGGCCGTGCGTCCAGGGTTCTCCGTGGCCGGGCAGGACGGTGGCGATCTCATGCTCGGCGATCTTGTCCAGCGATGCCAGCGCCGCCCGGCTGTCCTGGGTGAAAGCCCGGCAGATGACGCAGGGTCCGACGCGCCCGGCGACCGCGTCGTGGGTGACCAGGGCGTCGCCGGTGAAGGCGATGGAGTTGTCCGGGAAGAGGTAGCTGGTGCTGCCGTGCGTGTGGCTCGGGGTGTGCACGGCCAACGGGTGGCCGGGGACGTCGAGTTGCTGGTCGGCCGAGAAGGTGCGAAGCTCCCGGACGGCCGGCGTGCGCAGGGCGCCGCGGCGTGCCAGGTGCAGTGGTGCCCGAAGGCCGCTCGGGCGGCGGATCGCGTAGCCGAGCAGGGACCGCTCCGGCTGCCAGGCGGTCTTGAGCCACCGCGGTTCGGCGAGGATCGGCGCATCCGACTCGTGCACCCAGACGTCGGCGCCGGAGGCCGAGCGGACCCGCTCTGCGAGCCCCACGTGGTCGGGGTGGCCATGGGTGATCATCACCGCCGCGATGTCGGTGACGGGTCGGCCGAGGCGGCGAAGCGCGCCCATCAGTCCGTCCCAGTGCGTGGGCAGTCCGGCGTCGACCAGGACGAGGGCGGCCCCGGTGTCCACGAGGTAGAAGTTGACCAGGTGGTCGCCCAGCCGGTGGATGGCGTGCGTCGAGGAAGGGGCAGCGGCCACTGGTATCACCGGCCCAGCTCGATGGTGGTACCGGGCAGAGCCGCGACCCGCTCGGCGCCGAGCAACCGCGCGGCCGTCCAGGCGCCCGGCGGCGGGCCGTCGAGCAGCCTGGTCGCAGTCTCGGCTGCCAGTGCGCCGGTGAAGGCGAACCCCTCGCCCGTGCTCAGTTCGGCGACATGGATTCGCCCGTCCGCGTCGGTGATCTGCGCGTAGCCGTAAGAGCGGTCCTCGGGGTCGCCGCTGCCGCGCGGCACGGCGTAGGCGGTGACGTCGAGCGCGCCGCTGGCCTGCCGCGCCGCCTCCAGATCGCCCACGGGAACCGGGATCACCGTGCGTGTCGTACCACCGAAGGTGAGCGTGGTGGCGCCCTCGCCGAGCGGCGCGCGGACCAACTGCCCCGCGCGGTACGTGGTCGCGCCCTCGGCGGCGGTCTCGGCGACCGTGCGGCGCACGCCCTCGGTGGCGTACGCGCTGGCGGCCGCGGAGGCGACGGTCACCGCGACCGGGTGTATTCCCTGCCCGACCAGGGCCAGGACGGGCACCTCGGTGGCGGCCGGGCCGAACCCGGCCCCGGTCACCAGAGCGACACCGCGCTCGCGCGCCTCGGTCTCGCGGTCGAGGAGGGTACGCACGGCGGCCCGCTCGTTGGCGAGGTCCACGTACGCGGTACCGGCGTCGAGGCAGGCGGTCACCACCGGCGGTGCGAGCCGGGTGAAGGGGCCGACGGTGTTGACCAGCACCCGCCCCGCGCGGGCCACCGCGGCCAAGGAGCCGGCGTCCGCGATCTCGACGGTCAACACGGACACCCTCCCGCTGTCGAGTCGGGCTGCGGTCTCACCCAGCCGTGCGGCGTCCCGCCCGGCCAACGCGACTCTCGCGCCACGACGGACCAGGTGTTCGGCGATCAGGCCCCCGGTGGCGCCCGACGCTCCGAGTACGACGAAGTCATTGCGCATGATCACGCTCTTTCCGCCCGGAAGGGGGCCGCCGAAATAATGATGCAACATTGATGTCGTGTCATCGATGTTGTGTCATTGATACGCTGGTGCCCGTACCGAAGTCAACCGACGAGCGAAGCGAAGGACAGCCCGTGACCGCCGAGCGTCGCCGCCCTGCCCGGACCACCCACGACGAACTGCGATACCTGCTCCTGGCCGCCCAACGGGAGGGCAGCCGCAGGCTCGGCGGGTCCCTGCGTCATCTTGGTCTGACGCCCGCTCAGGCCGAGGTGGTCGACGTTCTGGCCGGGCATCAGCCGGTCACCCTGGCCGCCCTGGGACGGCTGCTGGTCTGCGAACAGGGCAGCCCCAGTCGCTTGGTCGACTCCCTGGTCCAGCGCGGCCTGGTCAGTCGCGTACCGCACCAGCAGGACAAGCGTGCCGTCTTGATCGAACTCACCGACGACGGCCGGAGCGTGGCCGCTCGGCTCGGCGAGGCCACCGGTCGGCTGACCGCCGAGATGGCCGGCCGACTCTCGGCGGCCGACATCGACTCCCTCGCCGGCCTGCTGCACACACTGCTCGAGGGCACCGACGTCGCACAGGCCATCCGGAGCCGCTTCCCGCACTGAGCACCTCACGCCCTCGCTAGGCGTGGCACACGTCTCGGGACGCGCGCCGCAGCGCGGTCAAAGCCCGTACCTCCACTTCCGCAGCGGGGGCACGCTTTCCGAGTCCCTGGGTTGAGCCGGCCCTCAAGGGGTCACGATGCGTGGTGCGCGTCAGAGGACTTTCAGCTTGGAGGGGTGTTCTTCACCGGGTTCCTGGACCCAGACATCGCCTCCGTCCCGCCAGATCCCCTCGAGGTATGCGTAGATCTGCACGGAACGATTGATGACGTCAGTGCGGCTGTAGTCGGTCAGCCGGGTCACGGACTCCAGGGCTTCCACTGTGCGGTTGGTCAGATTGACGGTCGTGCGGAGCGGAGGCTTGTTCGCACTTGCCATGATCGTGTCCTTCCCCGCGGTGAAGCTTCGAGGCCGCGTGGCCAACATACAGCTGGCGCGCTTATGGCATCAGTTGTACTCGGATGATGCGCACTGCGGGCGTGCGGCAAACACCGGTCGGCTCCCGCGGTGAATAAATCTCGCCACCTTGTGCCGCAGATTGAGGGGTTGGCCCGGGTATTCCCCCAATGACGGTACGCAGTCGTGCCGTTGCCGAGGGTGGGGAGGGGCCGTGGCAAAGGGACGTGCCCGAGCACGTGTGCCGCAGATCGCTTCGCGGCCGGATGAGCTGGATCTGTCCCAGGAGCAGCCGACCGAAAACGCCGATTTGAAGATCAGGATCGGTCCGCTCATGGTGCGGACCCGGCTCGTCCTGCCGTCACGGACTCCGGCCTCGGATGCGCTGGCGGCAGTGGTGTGGGCCTTGAGTTCGGTCCTCGCCTTCGCCGTGCCGGCGCTGGTGGGGCGCGCGGTTGGCCTCTCGCCCGCAGCGTGTGTGTACGCGGGCGGCGTGGTCCTGCTGTGGACGACCACGGTGGCGGCGGTGGCGCACGTGCTGAGCCGCCGCGGCCGACGGGCACCTCGGCGCAGCAGGAGGCAGAAATCCGGCGGGGTGAGGCGCACAACCTCGCACTGAAATAGGGGGAGGACTCAATGTACGACAGCAACACACCACTTCCAGCAGAGCGGTGGACACTCGATCAGATCGCGCCCGGCGCAGTTGTCGCCTCGGGCCTGGACAACCAGTCGACCCCGCTGGCACTGGTGCAGGGCGGGCGTTCCCCGCAGGAGGAGGCGCAGCACATCCGCAGCCACATCGGGGCGGAACTGCGGCGCGCGCTGGCGCTGCACGAACAGGTCATCTGCAACCGGGCCTTCATGCTCAACGCGGCCGGGCTGCAGGACGCCTTCCGTCACAGGGGCGCCGGCCGTTCGGCGTTCGTCTCCCTCCTGGAAAGCGGCGCGTTCGTGGTGCACCTCTACAAGGAGGAACACGCCTTCAATCTGGCCGACTACAGTGTCGACAAGGCCGGGCACCGGGCAGTCCGGGACCTTGCCGTCGACACACGCATCCCCTGCCTGCGCATGTCCTGGGACGACGCGGAGAACAGCGCCCGTGTGGCCGTGCTGGGGCGAGCCTTCACCGATCGCCTGTCCCGCTTCGACGCGATCAGCGCCAAGTCCCTGCACGGGCTGGGCATCGAGCCGACCGTCGCCGCGCACCTGGCCGGTACCGTGCTGCCGCAGGTCGCCGATATGGCGCGAAACACCGGCGAAGCAGGCCAGTCGTTGACGCGGCAGGTCGTCTACGACGCCTTCATCGCCCCCAAAGGGGAGGCCCACCTGCGGTACCGCCTGCTGCCAGGCGCGCACGTACGCGCGCTCAAGCACCTGGTGGACCTTGCCTACTGCCTGGGGCTGCCGGACCTTTTGGGGCGGCGGGCGCTGACGCCGCACGACAACGCGCCGCGGGACCTGATCGACGCCTCGCTCGAGGGCTCCGCCGAACTGGACGCTCCCGGTATCTTCGAAATCGGGCGCGCCGTTGCCCGGCTCAAGGGTGCGGTCGCTCCGCTGCCCGTCCCGCCGTGCTGGTCCGATGTGGCCCTTGCCGACATTGTGCGGCTGCGGCAGGAGGAGGTGTGGCGCGAGCACATCGTGGCCGGCGATGAACTGTTCGCGGTGCAGGGACTCGACGAGCCGGAGCGATTGTCGCATCTGGTGGCAGAGCACGAGAAGGCGTCGAACCGTTTGCTGCGCAAGCTGCACGTGATCCGTAGCGGGGCGGACGACCGGCCGGCCTCCCGCGGAGCGAGCGTGATCGTCCAGCAGCAGGACCGATATGTCGAACTGCTGGTGACGCAGGAGGGCCCCGTCGTGCGTACGTCACCGAACATCGACGACGTACCGGCCCGGCCGCGGCCCGCTGCCACGTCCATCCGGATCTGCGTCCGCGACGGCAGGCGGAAGCTGGGCCCGCTGGAGGAGACCAACACGATTGTCTCGGCGCAGATGACCGATGGGCCCGCCGGCCTAGCAGAGATCGCCAAGGGCCTTCGGTCACTACCGGACGTTGCCGACGGCGGCACCCAGCCGCACCCCGGTAACGCCGCCGACCAGCAGCGCACGAGCTGATCAGTCCATGTCGTCGGGCAGCGGCTGCAGAGCCCACAGGCGCTGCAGCCGCTGCAGCCGATCCTCGTCCAGGCCGTGGGTCCGGGCCACCGCCCCGATACTTTCCCAGTCGGCCAGCAGCGGGAAGTTCAGTGCCTCCGCGACCTGCTCCGGCCGGAGCCCTGCCGCGCCGGCAAGAGACTCGAGATCATCGGGGTTGACCCCGTGACTCAGGATCCGGCGCGCCACTGCCTCCATTTCTTCAGCCCCGCGTTGGTCACTGATGTACCGGAATGCACGCAACACCACATTGCGTGCGGGCACACGTTGTCGCTTCTCCGGGCTGCATTTGTCGACCGCATCCATCAGACGGGCCACGTCCTCCTCACTGGCTCGCCCCGCCAGGTACCGCGAAACAGTCGGCTGGCTCAGCTTCTTACCTCGGCTCTGCTCCGTTTTCCCGGCCAGCGAGCCCTGTGTGATACCGGCAGCCGCGAGACAATCGCCGAGGTCATGCATGAACTGGCCCACGGTGGCTCCGTCGTATGCCTTCAACGATGGCACCCACAGCGGCCGAGGCGCCTGCTCGAAGGAGCCGGGGGGCACCTCGGTGAGACGCTCGAGCCATATCCTCAGCAGGGAGAGCTGCTCGGCAATCGCCGCGGCGGGGGAGGCATCCACGTAGGTCTGCTTGCTGCCGCCGGCGCGGGCAGAGGAGTTGTCCGCGGGATCGAGACACCACAGGCGTCGCAGTCGTCCCAACGCGGCTTCCGTAACCGTGAGGTGACGCACCACCGCCTCCACGTGCTGCCACTCGGTCGTCGTCGACCACTGGAGAACGTTCCTGACCTGATTCTCCTTGAGGCCGGAGAGCAAGGCGAGTTCGGCAGCGTTGCGATGTGCGACGGCCGCAGCGAGGATGGCCCGTGCCTCGAACGCAGCATCCAGGGCCGTGTGGGGATCGTCGGCGGCGCGATACCTACGCAGCCAGAGTTCGCGGTCGAGGAGGTCCGGGTTGTGGGCAGCTACCGCATCCAGGATTTGGCACACTCCGGCTTCGGTAACGCCCTGGCCTTTGAACCACCTCTCCAACTTTCCCCGCGACGGCCCGGATGTCTCGTTCCGCCCACAGTTGCGCGCTGCCCTCGGGCGCAATGTCGTCAGCATGATGTCGCCGGATTTGATCAGGGCACCCAACTCGCCCATGACCTTCGCCCGCGGCCCGGTGCGCAGGACATCGTCGACGGACGGCAGGGGACGCTCGATGACGCCCGAGCCGGATACCGCTGCCTCTTGGGCTTGAAACATCTGGTGACGCAGCTCATTCAGCTCCAGGCCGATGGTCTCAGCGATGTGGTCCTGCTCGGTCGGGTCCGAGGGGAAGCCTGCCGCCAGGCGGCACAGCTGTGCCGCCCAGACCCGCTCGAGGCTGCGTCGGCAGGCGATGAACAGCTGTTTTCGCTCAGTCGGCGTCATGTCGTCCAACGTCTTGACCACGCTGATCCGCATCACCTCGGCTGTGATCTCCAACAGCATCGAGTCCCACTGGGACCACGGCATGGCGCCCCCACGCATTCCCGCATTCGATCCAGTGGACAGCTACGGTCAGCAGCACGCCCACCATCCGCCCCACCCGCCGCGCCGGCCGTCGCCCGGGGCGCGTAACGGGTACCGAGAACATGCCCGTTGCAGACCACCACCCAACCGAGGAGACAGTCGTGTCCGACGCCTACGACGACCTGCGCACCGAGCAGCCCGAACTGTTCCGCAACGATGACGACCCGGCAGCCATCACGATCATCGATCGCGCGCAGGCAGACCCACAGCTCGGACCCGTCGGCCTTCTCTACGAGGACCCCTGGATCCGTCTCGTGCGGGACCCGGTCCGATTTCCCGGAGGCCGGATCGGCGCCTATCAGCGCATCATTCCCGCAACGGCATCCGAAGGCGCCGCCATCCTCCCCGTACTCGACGGAAAGGTGGTCATGCTCGACCACTACCGCCACGCCCTGCGCTCCTGGACGCTGGAAATTCCTCGTGGGTTCGGCACAAACGGCCTGGACCCCCAGGCCAATGCCCTCAAGGAGTTGCAGGAGGAACTGTCGGCAACCGTCACCAGCTTCACCTCTCTGGGAGCCGTCCACCCCGACACCGGCCTGCAGGCCACCCGAGTCAGGCTCTACTACGCACAACTCACCGCGATCGGATCCCTCGAGACAGAGGCCGGCATCCGCGGGACCGTTCTGTTGACGCCTGCTGAGCTGGACCAGCACATCCTGGACGGGCGGGTGACCGACGGTTTCACACTGGCCGCCCTCGCCCAGGCCAGGATTCGAGGCCTGGTGCAGCAATCCCGCTGACCGCCCCCGGCGACAGCGCGGCTCGAGCAGGAAGACCCCTGGCCCGGCCGCGCTGTTCGTGCCTACGGCTGTGTCCGACACATGCCGATGGCGGACAACTGCTGACTTGACCCCTTCGCGGTCCGGGGTGCCGTGGTGGTCTTCGAACAGCGCCCCGCTCACTTTCCCCGGAGCGACCTGAGTCGCACGGTGCGTTGTCCCGTACGAGGGGAGCGGTCACCGTCCAATCGCTCGTGCGGCGGACCTGGTTGACGTGCCCTCGGCGGGATCGACGACCGGCGTCACGTCGAAGCCAGGTGATCACGGAGCCATATAGCGTAGAGAGGTGCAGAACAACAGTCCTACGAGGAGATGGAGCCGCACCGTGGCCGCCGCGGTGATGGCGCTGGTCGGTGCGGGCGTCCTTGCGGCCGACATCGTTGAGGTGCTTCAGGGGGACGGCCGGATCTCCGAGCTACGCGCTCATGGGCGCCAGGTGCCGGGTGACGCCTCCATAGAGTGGGCATGTTCGGCCGGCCGAGGCAGCAGTTGCTCCCCGAGCAAGGTGTGGCTCAGCTTCCACGACGCCACGGGTCTTCCGCAGTTCACCGCGGAGCCCAGCCTTGCGCAGACGCTGTATGTGCCGAGCGGCGCGGCCGACGACGACGGGTACGTGCACACCACCGTCGTCTACGATCCCGCCCACCCGGAGGAAGCACTGCCGGCCGGTGTCCTGCACTGGGGCGCCTGGGACCTGATCGAGCGCCGATGGTTCGCCTTCACCGTCGGCCTGGTACTGGCCGTCGCGGGTGCGGCCGCACTCGTCAGCGACCGCATCCGCCGCTGAGCGTGCCGGTGAGGCACGTGATCGTCCGGGGGGGGCCGGTCTCGTCGGCGTACAGGCGCCGCTGCACAGCTCGGGGCCGCTGATCAGGTACTCATGCCGTACGTTCGGCGTACTCATTCCGTCGAGGCGTCCCGCGCGCCGCGTATCGAGGACCGAGTACCGGCCGAACAGCCCGGGTTGCCGATGTACTGCGGCTCGTGAGGTGAGGGTCACCTCCAGGTATTCCCCGGGTGGCGTGATCACAGCCGCGGGCCGGGTGACACTCCGTCAGATCCACTTGCGATAGATCAGCTACAGGTCGCTCTGGCGACAGCCTCCGCCTCCCTTGCTGCCTCAGCAGCAGCTACCCACCGCGGGCACGATCACCAGCGCCCCTGCCGCGTCTCAAGCGCCGCAAACCCCAATGGAGACGACTGCTTCGTACAGTTCGACGTACAATTCGCGCAGGTGAAAAAACTCAACCTCGGGGGTCCGCCCGGGCCAAGTCTCGGTGACGAGATGATTCTGAGCCTGGACGTTTTAAAGAGGTCGCATGATCGGTGTCGCGGACGGCACGTTCACGACGACGCGGGTCACGGGTTCAGGGCATAACTCGGTCGTCGAATCCCAGGGGATTTTCACCCTGAGGCTGACCGGAGGGCAATTGACCATCCAGTTCGTTCAGCTCCGTGACGATGAGCAGGTCCTTCCTGTTGTCGTCACGGGCGGCAGCGGGGTCTTCCGCGGGGCCGGAGGTGACGGGACGATCACAAAGGGCAACAACTCCGGCGTCATCAGGCTGCACCTGGAGTTCACGTGAGCTCGCCCCAACAATGACGGGTTTCGAATCCCACCGCCTCCGTGTGCAGGCGCACCCGTCGCAGAACGGGGTGTCCCAGTGTCCCTCACTGAGTGACACCCCGTTCTGCACGGGCACTCTCACGCCTTGATCCACCCTGTCGCAGCGTCGATCAGGGCATGCGGTCGAGCGGCTCGCGTGAGCACGCTCAAGAGCCCCCGAGCCTTACCCGGAGCCTGCGTGACGGACCCCGTATCACTTCGACGGAGCGAGATATTCACATTACTTCGACGGAGCGAGATAAACGTGCACACCACCGAGAGCCAACCGCCACGCCTGACCCCGCTCCACTGCCTCACGCCCCTCGTTGAGCATTCCGGCCCGCACCAGATTTGCCGAACCTCTCAGCCTCTCCCAGTCCCCAGCGGAGTCAAAGGCTAGCCGTGATCGCTCCACAGAGGCCTCCAGAGCGCGGACAGCCGCCTCGACATCGTCCACTGTCGCGCCGGCGGTGCCTACGCCGGCGAGCGTCCATGACATCCACAGGCCCATGGGCCCACAGTCCCACCGCTGTGCCGTGGTCACGACTGCACCGAGCCATTCGCGTTCCCGCGCACATCCTCGGCGCCGAAATCAACGCATCAACCGCCTGCGCAAGGTGGGATCGCCGGTGTCCACCCGCCTACACCGCATCCATGCCCTCGCATCCATGTCCACACCCCCCGCGACCCCGTACGCGACCCCGTACGCGACCCCTGTGAGCGCCTGACGCCGGGCATCGCGCGCAGGATCAGAAGCACGATCGAAGCATGAGCCCCCGGAGTAAAGTGAAACCGGTGCAATTCAGGCGTAACCATCGCCACCCGGTGCAGGGTGGCTGTGGGTATGCGGGCGCAAGGAGCCAGGCATGATCCATTCAGCCGATATCCGCGAGTGGCGCAACCGCGACGTGATCGATCCCAAGGGACGCAAGATCGGATCCTTGGAGGCGGTCTATGTGGACAGCACGACCGACGCGCCGGCCATGGCCACGGTCCGTACCGGTCTGCCGACCCGGCAGCGGCTGGTCTTCGTCCCCCTCGACGAGGCCACCCTGGGCCCGGGTTACGTCAAGGTGGCGCACGCGAGAGGGCTGGTGAAGAAGGCCCCTTCCATAGGACTCGACGACGTCCTGCCGGCCGAGCGTGAAGAAGAGATCTTCAAGCACTACGGCAGGAGCTACGAGCCCGGCACCGACCACGGACGGCGCCTCGCGCGCGGCTGACCGGCTCGACGATCACCGCGAACGCTCGTTACTCGCAGACCGGAGGATGTGTTCACCCATGGCGCTCTTCCTGTTCCTGATCCTGGT
Organism: Streptomyces hygroscopicus; assembly: GCF_026168105.1. Taxonomy (GTDB): domain Bacteria; phylum Actinomycetota; class Actinomycetes; order Streptomycetales; family Streptomycetaceae; genus Streptomyces; species Streptomyces hygroscopicus_D. The sequence goes on along the minus strand of NZ_LBMW01000001.1, from coordinate 175,639 downwards.
CGCGATCGTCCTGGGACTGATCGGCGTGGTGGCTCAGGGGATGTTCTACCTCCTGGTCATCGGCGTCGTGGTCCTCGTGGCCGACCTGATTCTCGGCGGTTTGCGCTGGTCCCGGCGCTCGGGTCGGCACACCGTGCGGTGAGGCCGCCGAAAAACCGACGCCGCCGCCCACGACGGCCCGCGCCCAGACAGGAGAGGGCCGAGCGGCAACGAGAGACATCGCGCCCGGTAGTTCTACTTCCGTCACCCGCGCACCGAAGGCCGGCGTCCGCGGTGGTCCGCGGCCACATGATAGAGCTAAATTTTATTTGCTTTTCCGGGTCGGTGCTCATGGGTGCACGCGGCAGGCTGGGCACGTGGGGCGAACGCCGGGCCGTGTGCGCGACGGTCCGGCCCCGTCCCGCCGTCAGGTGGTCCGGTCGATGGGTGCGAGCTGGACGCAGCATTGGCCGGGCCGGGGTGCGAGGACTGCCTGCACGCCGTTGACCTGCAGGCCTTCCAGATAGCCGGTGAGGAAGGCGTGGTTCATGGCGCAGACCAGGTCAGGCGCCTTGGCGGCGAGGGGGTGGAAGGGGCAGTTGCGCAGCCGCAGCCGGGTGGGGGTCTCGCGGGCGGGTTCGAAGCCGTGCTGGTCCAGCATCCGCTCGCACAACGTCAATCCGCGTTCGGGGCCGAGGCGGCCGGGACGAGTGGCCTTCCGTTCGGCCTCGCCGAGACGTCGGCCGTGTTCCCCGGCGACGCGTGCTGCGGCCTGTCGGGCGTCCTCCTCCTCGCTCTTGTCCAGGACCGCGTCCAGGAGCATGTCGGCGAGGAGTTCGTGGCGGCGGTCCGGGATGGAGATCTGGACGGGGATGCCGGAGGGCTCGTACAGCTTGGGCTGCCGGCCGACCCTGCGCAGGCCGCCCGGGTGCTCGTAGTGGGCGCGCAGCAGGCCGGCGTCGACGAGCTTGTCGAGGTGGAAGGCGGCCAGCTTGCGGGAGATGCCCACACTGGCGGCGGCCTCGTCCCGGGTGACCGGACGCCCGGCCCGGCGGATGAAGGCGAACATGCGGCGCCGGGATTCCTCGCCCAGCACGCTGAGGGACTCCAGCGCGGCGTCGGCCGCGGACGGGTGCGGGTTCAAGTCGCTTGCCACAGTGCCAACGGTAACTCCTTATGGCATGGGCGGAGGCCTCCGAGCAGGCCAAGGAACTGGGCCTTTCGGTGCAACTTGGCGCCAGCGGCCACTGCAGTTGGTGCAACAGGGCCACGGTGGACCGGTTGCTGCTCCCGTGGGCGGCACCGCAGCGCCTGGGCTCGAACCCCCGTTCACTCAAGATCGGGAAGGGTCATGGAGCCTCGAGAACGGGACGGCTTCTTGACCTCGTCCCCCCAATAAGACCAATATTAATTAGTGAAAGAGGGAGGTGGTCATCGTGATCGATGAGTCCCAGCTGAGAGCGAAGCAGCCGGTCAGTGCCGTGCTGGCCGGACCGTACGGGCATCCGTTCCATCCGATCCTGGTCACCGTGCCGATCGGCGCATGGGTGGCGAGCCTGATCTTCGACGTCGCCTCCCACCTCGTGCACGCTCCTGGCTTCCTGGCACGCGGATCGGCCTGGTTGATCGCGATCGGGCTGCTGGGCGCATTGGCGGCCGCGCTGGTCGGATTCCTGGACCTGTTCGCCATCCCGACGGGCACGCGAGCCTTCCGCACCGGCCTGACTCATATGGCACTGAATGTGCTGGTGACCGCCGCGTACGCGGTCAACTTCGCGTGGCGGCACGCCGCCGGACCGGAAACCGGGAGTGTCGGTGTGGGCATGGTCGCGCTGTCCGCGATGAGCCTGGGAGTGCTCGGCGTCTCCGGCTTCCTCGGCGGCAAGCTCGCCTACCGATACGGCGTCCGGGTTGCGGACGAGTCCACGCAGGCGGATGGCTACGCCCCCACCCGCCCGTCCTGACCTGGCGCCGCCTGTCCTTTCCGACCGCGAAATGCTTATCCACCTCGAGGCTGCCGAACAGCCAGCCCCTGCACTTCTTCGGAGCGTCCCCATGGCTCTCGCCGCACTGATCACCTGGTTGGTCACCGCACTCGGCGGCTTTTACATGCTCGGCATCTGGATCTCGCGCGGGGGAGCGCGCCAGCAGCAAACCGGCGGTGCCAGCCGCCTGCCCGTCCCCGTCGTCTTCGGGCACTTCGCGCTCGCTGCCGCAGGCCTGGTGGTCTGGATCATCTATCTCGTCACCGACAAGGCCGCTCTGGCCTGGACCGCCTTCGGCCTGCTGGTGCCGGTCGCGCTGCTCGGATTCACCATGCTGGCCCGCTGGCTCCCCGTGCGCGGGGCGCCCTCGGGCGCTGGTGACGCGGAATCCGCCGAGCGCCACTTCCCGGTGCCCGTCGTCGTCGCGCACGGCCTGTTCGCCGTCGCCACGGTCGTCATCGTCCTGCTGACCGCCCTCGGTATCGGTGGCAGCTGACATGAACGAGTCCCGCCGCCCATCCCCCCGCCCTTCCCTCTCTCCGGAGGATCCGGTACCCGGCGCTCCCGCACTGCGAGTGGTCCACGACGCCGACAGCGTGGACCTGGCGGCGGCCGAGCGCGCCGCTGCCGACTTTCTGCACGCACTTGGCATCCCAACAGACTCCGAGAGCCTGCGCGGCACGCCCGGGCGTATGGCCCGCGCCTACGCCGAGTTGTTCAGCCCCCGGCCCTTCGACCTGACCACCTTCCCCAACGACGAGGGCTACGACGAACTCGTCCTGGCCCGTAGCATCCCGCTTCGCTCGGTCTGCGAGCACCACCTACTGCCCTTCGTCGGCACCGCCCACGTCGGCTACCTCCCCGGCCGACGCATCCTGGGCCTGTCCAAACTGGCCCGCGTCGTCGAGCACTTCGCCTGCCGGCCCCAAGTCCAAGAACGCCTCACCAAGCAGGTCGCCGACTGGATTCAGACCCATCTGGAACCCAAAGGCGTCGGCGTGGTCATCGAAGCCGAGCACACCTGCATGACCCTCCGAGGCGCACAGGCCACCGGCTCCAGCACCCTCACCTCAACCCTGCTCGGCCTGTTGCGCACCGATCCCCGTTCCCGGAGCGAATTTCTCGCCCTGACCGGCCTGCCCGGCTGACGCACTCCCGCCCCGAGAAGGAAGCCGGCATCACCATGGAAATCTGGGGCTTTCGCTTCCGCCCCGCTGGCGGCGGTGCGGGAGTGGGCGGAGTGCTACATCAACGAGATCGAGCACGCCCGGCTGCGCTACGACGGGGGCGGGTGACCCGCCGTCGTCCCGGCTCGGCGAAGAGCTCCGACGGCCTGCCCGAGATCGCGCACGGCCTGTCACTCCGTCGGCCACGCTGGAATCGGTTCGTTGGTACCGGCCCCCGATCATGCGCGAGAAACTGTGTCAAAAAGTCTGCCGGGCCCAGGACTTGAACCCCACCGTTTCTGTACGATCGCGCGGGTGCAACCACCGAAGGACGACACCGCCGACCTTCTCGCTCCCGTCCCCGCCGTGCGGGGTGCCCTCGTCGGGTGCCTGGGGGGAATCTGATGTTCCAGACACCGTCCCGACGAACCGTGCTGCGCGGAACGGCGGCCGCCGGTGCTGCGGTCACCGGCTTTGATCCGTTCACCCGTAGTTGGGCGGTCACGGCGTCGGACCGATCACTCATCGCCATCCCGCGGCTGGACGGCACCGTCCACACCGACGACGCGTCACTGACGGCCGACGCTGAGGACTTCGGCCACATCATCCACCGCCGCCCGGTCGCCGTCCTGCGGCCGGGTTCGGTACGGGACGTGGTCGCCATGGTCAGGTTCTGCAACGCGCACCGGCTGCAGGTCGCCCCGCGTGGCCAGGGTCACGCCACTTTCGGCCAGGCCCAGGTGCAGGGCGGGCTGATCATCGAGACATGGCCGCTCGCCTCCATCGGCCCTGTGGGACCGCACAGCACCACCGTCACGGTCGGAGCGGGCGCCAGATGGAGCAGCGTGGTCGAAGCCACCCTGGCCCTCGGTCTCACGCCACCCGTCTTCACCGATTACCTGGAACTGTCCGTCGGTGGCACTCTCTCCGTCGGCGGCATCGGCGGTCAGGCCCACCGGCACGGCACCCAGACCGACAACGTCACCGAGCTGCAGGTCGTCACCGGCGCCGGCGAGTTCGTCCGGTGCTCGCCGGTGCGGAACGCCGACCTCTTCTTCGCCGTGCTCGCCGGTCTCGGCCAGTGCGCCGTCATCGTCGGCGCGACCCTGCGCCTCGTCCCGGCACCCGAAACCGTGCGCCGCTACCTGCTGCCGTACGACAATCTGCAAACCTTCCTCGACGACCAGCGGGCCCTCGTCAGCGAACGACGTTTCGCCTATGTCGAGGGCCAGGTGACCACCGACGCCGGCGGCGCCTTCCGCAGGTATGTCCTGGAGGCCGTGGCCTACGGGCCGCCCGTCGGTCCCGTCCCCGACGACAGCACGCTCCTTGCGGGCCTGCACCATGCCCCCTCCGGGGTCCAAGCCTCCGACCTCGCCTACTACGACTTCCTCAATCGGATCGCCCCCGACGTTGCCGCCCTGAAGGCGGCCGGCCTCTGGTCGTACGCCCACCCCTGGCTCAACCTCCTCCTGCCGAGCCGCTGTGCCGCCTCCCTCGCGGGCTCCACCCTGGACGTCCTCACCCCGGCCGACCTCGGCCCCGGAGTCATCCTTCTCTACCCGTTGCTGCGCGAGCGGATCCACACCCCGCTGCTGCGCACCCCCGAGGACCCGGTGCCGTATCTCTTCGCCGTCCTCCGCACCACGGCACCGGACGACACGGCAACCCTGGACCGCCTCATCACTGCCAACCGCTCCGCCTACGACGCAGCCCGCGCAGCCGGAGGCACCCAGTACCCGGTCGGCGCGATCCCCTTCACCCGAGCAGACTGGCGCGACCACTTCGGCTCCGCCTGGCCCAGGCTCTCCACCGCCAGGCGCACGTACGACCCGCGCGGGATCCTGGTACCAGGCCAGGGCATTTTCTGACGAGAAGTTTCCCGGACGCGCCGGTGCACCGCCGTCGTAGCCGGGCCGTGGCCATTCATACCGGCGTTCACTGTGCTGAGCCGACCTGGACGCTGCCGCTCCCTCGGTTCGGGGGCACCTGGCGGTGGGGGCAGACCTGTGTCGGGTCTGCCCCCTGGGGTTCGTCGTGGTTGGTCAGTTGGCGGGCTGGGTGGGCGTGGGCAGGGGTTGGCCGAGGCGGTGGACGGTGGCGATGGTGGTGCTGTTCGTGCGGTTTCCGTTGCTGTCGATGCCGAAGTGGCCGCTCGCCCCCGCTACGGCGCCGTTGCGCAGTGCGAAGAGCTCGTCTCTGACGGCGTAGCGGTTGGGCAGGCTGGTGGGGCCGTCGCCGTGTGCTGCGGCGTTGTGCAGGGCGGTTGCTGCGGTGAGGACGGCGTCGTGGGCGACGATGGCCCAGTAGCTGCTGGTGAGGTGCTCTCCGGCAAATTGCTGTCCGTGGTGCGAGGCGGTGAAGTCTTTGGCGAAGGCGTCGTAGAGACCGTGGTCGGGGTTGTCGGAGCTGTGGAACTGGGCTGCGCTGGGGAAGTTCGCGTACAGGACGGTGATCGGCGCGTCGGGATCGTGGAGCGCTTGCGTCTTGGGGTCGAGGGATGATGCGTCGGAGCCGGTCACGACGGTGATGGGCTGGGCGTGGCAGCTGCGGCGCGTCAGTGCGTCGAGGAAGTCGGGCAGGTACTTGACGCGGGCGGCGTAGTAGACGGTGTCGACCGTCTTGCCGGTGTTGCAGAGGTTCTGGCTGATGGTGGGCAGGATGGTGCCGGGCCCGCCGCGGGGGTCGAAGGTGAAGTCCGACGTGTTGTCGAGGTACTTCTTGAGGCCCTTGACGGTGTGGAAGCCGCGGTTGAGGGATTCGGTGTAGAGGTCCTTGGTCCCGTTGGGTGTCACTTGCGTGCTGACCAGGGCCGCGGTGCGCTGGGCGGGGCCGAGTTCCTTGCTGATGGCGGTGAGCTGGTCTGTGTTGGTGAGCGCGACCCGGGCCAGTCCGTTGATCGGTCCCTTGCCGTCGACGGCGCCAGTGGAGTCGAAACCGTCGGCAGTGATCAAGTCACCGACCATTGGAAGCTCGGCCTTGCTCAGCTGACGGGCGGCGTCGACGCTTTCCTGCTGGCTCAATCCGAGGCCGGCCACCGCCACCAGACGGCCTGCTCTCGCCAAGGCGGACAACTGGCCGACGGCTTGCGCCCACTGCGTTTCGCTGCTGCCCATGTTGGCCACGAGCAGCTGGATCCTGGGCCGGCTGTCCTTGTCGTTCTCCTCCTCAATGGCGGTGTAGGCGCCCTCGAGCTCGGCGACGTACTGGCCGACCGTCAGGTTGTTCGCACTCTTTGAGGTCAGCGGTGTCAGGAACGCCACCGTCACATAGTCCCCGCCCTTGGCCACATCGCTGTTCTCCGCGCCGATGGCCGTCATGACCGGCTCCAGATCGCTGCCGAAGACGGCAGAGCCGTCGCTGCCGTCGGTGATGCCCGTGCACTCGCCGCCAGCTCCGGTGACCAGGCTCGCATCGAGGGTGCCGCAGTGCTGCTTCTTGAACCGTGCCCGGTCCTGCACCTGCTGGTCATGCACCCGCTGCTGATGGAGCTGCCATGCCCCGACACCGACGGCGAGGGCGGTGACCACAGTGCACGCAATCACACCTGCAAGCAGTTTCCAGCGCCCGCTTGGAAAGCGCACCCACCGCCTGCCGCCCCTTGGGGGCGGTCGGTGCGGGCTGTTGTCGGGCAGAACCGGGCTTTCCTGCAAACCCTCCACTGCGGGTCCGGGGCCAGGCGGAACCGCGTCTTCCGGCGTGCCCTCCTCTACGGGTACCGCCTCGTCCAGCTTCAGCGCTTCCCAACGCGTCAGCCACGGTTCCTGTTGTTCCGTCTTGCTCAGACCACAGGCGCGCAGAAACCTGATGACGAAGTCTCTGCCGGGCAGAGCGTCTTTGCTCAGCACGTTGGAGACCGTGGCGGGCGCCAGCTTCCTACCGGACCCGTCATCACTGGCCTTCTCCATTTGCTTGAGCGTGATGCCCCGGCTCTCGCGCAACTGGCCCAGTGCGTCGCGCAACTCCTTCTGGTTACGCACCCGCCGTGGATCAGGCCACGTCCCATGGTCGCCCGGGGTGCCTTGCCCGTCCTCCGACTCCGCCATCACATGCCTCCAGACGAGCCGGCGGCCAGGCGCTGCCCGCTCAGCCAGCAGCCGATCTGCGCGGCCGCAGCTCCGGCCGCCATGACCAGCCCGAGGGCGTCACTGACGGAGTGCCCGCTGCACCCGAGGACGATCACCACCAGCAGGATCACCGTGAAGATGGTGATCCGGTGCCCGGGCGCAAGAGTCGCTCCGCAAAGAGCTTGATCCGGTGACGTCGCCTGCGGGCGCCGCCCTCGCGTTGTGCGTAGTGACACAGTCTTCCCCTCCCTGGGCTCGGCGAGGATCCGCCGACGAATACGGCTCCGCATCCGGTTACCGGCCGTGATGCGGACAGCACCCAGGTAATTCCGTCATCCGGACCGAGGCAACCCCTTCGGCGTGACTGGAAGCAACCCGAACATTCACCGTCATCCAAAGGACCGCCGTCATCGTTTTCTGCTCGGTCCTCGGCCCTTTCCAGTGCCCCAGCGGCTCCTTCGCCAGGCCTCCGAATACGTCAAACTGCGACCGTATGCCGACCGCAGGGCGGGCTTCCACAGCACCGTCGCGCCTGCCCAGTCAGGCCCTTGAACCGCCATCACCTGCACGTTCGCTGTTCGGAACGCTTCCGAAGAGCGGGAGATCTTGCGCAGCGGCCAGGACGGTGGTGAGCTGAACAAGCGGAACCCCCGCCCCCGAAAATCGCCGTCCCCCCTTCCTGGGCGCGGCCGTACATCAGTTGGTGGAAGAGGGGACTCCTGTTACCGGCTGGAGTCCCCTCGCCGCATCCACCTTCGCAACGCAAGCACAGCTATTCCGCTCCCCGCAATCGAAAACCCCCGTGCTGCGGACAGGCCTCGGCGGGGATTTGGAATCGACGACAAATAGCCTCGCTCAAGCCCTCACCCAAGATCGGCCGGCTTGCGCCCCAACCCCGTGCCATTACCTGAGAGTTCGCACTGCCTCCGAGCAGGGGACACCCGGAGCGGAACAAGAAGCGCAGCAAGGTGGAGCGAGCGGTGCATGAATTGAAGCAGTTGACCCGCCCTCGACTGCCGTTGCTGTCCTACGCCTTGAACTGTCGACTGCTGTTCGGGGCGGCACCGGCTGCCGCCAAGTCGGCCGGCGGGGCCGCGCCGAGCCGCTTCCTACCCGCGAACGGTGTAATGGTGATCGCGGCGAAGCAACCGGACCTGGCCGCGAGCGCGGTGAACACGATGCCGGAGGGTTCGTGTGAGCCCTTCCGCTCGCCGGTGAGGAACTCAAGGCCGACGTCGCTCGCCTTCAGCTCCTCGGCGAGCATGGCCAGTTCGATGCCGCGGCCGAGCCGCTTGTGCTCGTGGACGACGAGGGTCACGGCGACACCATGCAACCCGCCCCGGGGCGGATGTGGAAACGTTCTATCGTCAAAGCCGTTGAGTGTCCGCGCTGGTTCCAAGGTGGTCGAGTCTTGACGAAAGGAGCGCATCGGGTGCCTGGCCGCGCTGGCCGCCGTGGCCGACCAGCTCGACCCGCGCCACCTGCAGGCACTCGCCGCATCGTTGCCCGCACTCCTTGAAATGGCCCGGCTCGCCGCCCAACCACCCAACAGGCCGACGACACCCCTTCCCCCCTATCCAGAAGGAACCACGCCATGACCACCCCGCACGCCTTCCCCCTGGAGCCCAGCCCGATCCATGTGTCCGACGAGGTCCTCGACGACCTGCGTGCCCGTCTCACATTGACCCGTCCGCCGCTGGACGAGGGGAATGGGGACTGGTCCTACGGCGTCCCGGACAGCTATCTCCGTGAGCTGGTCGCCTACTGGCGGGACGGCTACGACTGGCGCAAGGCCGAGGCCGCCATCAACGCGTACGAGCACTACCAGGCGAGCGTCGCCGATGTCCCGGTGCACTTCATGCGCAAGCCTGGCCGCGGGCCCAGCCCGATCCCGTTGATCCTCACCCACGGCTGGCCGTGGACGTTCTGGCACTGGTCGAAGGTGATCGACCCGCTCGCCGACCCGGCCGCGTTCGGCGGTGACCCCGCCGACGCGTTCGACGTCATCGTGCCGTCCCTGCCCGGCTTCGGTTTCCCCGGACCGCTCACCGGCTTTTCGGACGTCAACTTCTGGAAGGTCTCCGACCTCTGGCACACCCTGATGACCGAGACCCTGGGATACGAGAAGTACGCCGCCGGGGGCTGCGACATCGGCGGGATCGTCTCCAGCCAGCTCGGCCACAAGTACGCTGACGAGCTGTACGGCATCCACATCGGCTCCGGGCTGCCGCTCGACTTCTTCAACGGCCCCCGCGCCTGGGACCTCGCCCGGAATCGGCCCCTCACCGACGACCAGCCCGCCGACGTCCGTGCCCGCATCATCGAGCTGGACCACCGCTCGGCGTCCCACCTCGCCGTGCACATGCTCGACGGCGCCACCCTGGCCCACGGGCTGAGCGACTCACCCGCCGGACTGCTCGCCTGGCTGCTGGAGCGCTGGAACGCCTGGAGCGACAACGGCGGCGACGTCGAGTCCGTCTTCACCAAGGACGACCTGCTCACCCACGCCACGATCTACTGGGTGAACAACTCCATCGCCACGTCGATGCGTTACTACGCCAACGCCAACCGCTACCCCTGGGCCCCCGCCCACGACCGCACCCCGGTCGTGCAGGCACCGGTCGGCCTCACCTTCGTCACGTACGAGAACCCGCCCGGCATCCACACCGCCGACGAGCGCGTCCGGGCCTTCAAGACCGGCCCGCAGGCCGATTGGTTCAACCACGTCAACGTCAACGCCCACGATCACGGCGGCCACTTCATCCCCTGGGAGAACCCCGACGCCTGGGTGAGCGACCTGCGCCGCACCTTCCACGGCCGCAGGCTCTGAACGACCCTGCGGACTCGTCTGGTGACGGGCCGGGCGAACGTTGCCTGGCGGGAGCAGGGGAGCAGGGGAGCAGGGGAGCAGGGGAGCAGGAGTGCAGGGGAGCAGGGGGAGCAGCGGGTGTGCCCGGAGTGTGACATCTGCGCCAAGGAATGTGACCCCCGCCTCACCTTCGGCTGACACCGCGACCTTTTCGCCCCGGTCCACGCCGCCGATCTCGCCGTGCCGCTCGAGCTGAATTCGTACGGGCCGCTGCCGTGCGACCGCGGCGCCACCGGGCTGGGTAGGGCGGTGCTGGTCGGGAGCCGCTGCCGCCCTCGGTGCCGCCCGCTGTCGGGTCTCCGTCGGTGGGTGGAGATCTCTCCATCAACCCGTGGGTGGTGGTGATCCACTTCGCAGGCGGAGCAGGCTTGAGGCATGGGCTCTCTTCATTCGGCACTTGTTGCTCTCACCGGCGTGTGCGTCCTGATCTTTGTCGTGGCCTGGATCGTGGGTGCTGTCTATTTCGGTTCGAAGAGCCAGGCCGGTCTGCACGGCTGGGTGCGTGGACTGCGTCGGACGTTGCCCCGTCGGGTTCTGCTGATGGCAGGCGCCTACGTGTTTTCCACGCTGGTGAGGCATTCTCACGATTTCTGGCGCCATCTCCAGTACTGGCAGCCTGAGCTCGCGCTCCTGGGTGGCCTGCTCGTCGTCTCCTCCACCGCCTTGCTGCTGTGGGCCCGCTGGGTCCTGGGCACGATGTGGGCCAGTGTTCCGACGGTCCAGGAGCACCACGAGCTGCGTACGGACGGTCCCTACCAGCTGGTCCGCCATCCCATCTACACCGGCTTGCTCGGCCTGATCGTTGGCGGCATGCTCGCCTGCGGCTTCGGAGTCTGGATCGCCTTCCTGGCGGTCGCCGTCCCTTGGCTGCTGCACCGGGTCCGGGTTGAGGACCGCCTGATGGCCGGTCAGTTCGCTGCTGCCTACGACGCCTACCGCACCCGCGTCCCGGCACTGATCCCTTGGACGCGTCCCGCCCGGGTCGGCCCCCACCACGCCGACGGCGAGCAGCAGTAGCCGGGGGCCGGAGTCACCCTACTTACGTCTTGGGGATATCCGTCAGCCGCAGCACGGTCCTGCGCTTGGTCGAAGCCTTCTCGAGTCGGAGATGCCGGGGTGGCGGGTGGTCGGCGCCGACGTGTACGCCACCCGCAAGGGCCGCCATTACGGCACCGTCCTCGTGGACGTCGAAACCCGCCGCGTCGACCTGCTGCCCGCCCGGGAAGCCTCCAGCCGGGCCGCCGGGCCGCCGGGCCGGCGAGCGGGAGTTGGACATGGGCGGCGATCACACGGTCTCCGGCCTCGCGTGCCGTGCGCGCCGCCAGAACCGTCCGGGCCGGGCCGGGCAGTCCGCCGAACGGTGCCGAGTGAAGGCCGCGGGCTTTCGCTCACGCCTTCGCCATTCTGATCAGCGGGACGAACGATGAGTGGGCGTCGCCGATCGCCCCACGGACGGCGTCGGCGTCCGCCTCGCTGACCGTGCTCAGGGCGATCGCGCTCGCCTCGCCCAGCTCGGTGCGGCGGGCCACCGCCTCGTCGCAGGGCAACGTCCCGATGGCGACCACCACCACGTCGGACGTCCAGGTCGGCGGCGGTGAGTCTTGGCCCCGGCACCCTGGCGCCGCCGACCCGGCGTACGCGGGTGGCGTTCGGTGGTGGGGCCGTCACCTGCGCCGTCACCCGCGCCTCCACCTCCGCCATGCCGACGGTTCGGGCACGGCCGTCACGAGATCCGGGTCCGCCCCGGCAAGGTGGCAGCCCATGCTCCGGGATCCGACGACGTGCACGGCCGGACATCCAATGCCTGGGCGTTGCGGCGCGTCGTGTGCCCGGCGTCTGCGCACCGACACGCGTCCTCCCGGCGGCGGGGCGGCAGTGCCAGGTCCGGGCGCACTCCCGCGCCGGGCCGGGCCTCCCGCCGTGCCCCACAGTGTGTTTCAGTCAGTGCACGCACCGTGCCCGGCGTGTTTGCGGCGGGAGCGTCGGCCACGGGACGCCATGCGGTCGCCTCCTGCCGGCCGTACAACGATCCGGCGGTGAGGAATGGGGCCCTCAGCCGGCGAAGCCGTCCTGCCCGGCCGGCGCCGCAGTCATCGAGGCAATCCCCGCCCGTGGCGCGGTGCCACACCAGTTCGCCGTCCGCGTCGACCCGAACAGCACCCTCGGCGCGGATCAGCGCCTCACCGCTGGACGCTGTCGCCGGACGGCGACTCGGGCGTGGCGTGGGACACAGACAGTCGGCTCGTTGCACGGGTCCGGCGCTGTGCAGTCGTCTGTGTACGCCGACTCCTCGCAGGCAGAACATCCAGCTCAGCCTGTGCAGCGGCTCGCACGACGCCGACGACGCGACGAAAGGACTGGGCGATGGATCACATCTGGGACTCTTGACGTTGCGGCGGGGTAGGGCATGGGGTGGCTGACACTTTCTGGTGTGTGTCGCCGGGCAGGCTGAAGGGATCCAGGATGTTCCGTAAGGTGCTGGTCGCCAACCGTGGCGAGATTGCGATTCGCGCATTCCGCGCCGGTTTCGAGCTGGGCGCGCGCACCGTCGCCGTCTTCCCGCACGAGGACCGCAATTCGCTGCACAGGCTGAAGGCCGACGAGGCCTACGAGATCGGCGAGCCGGGGCACCCGGTGCGGGCCTACCTCTCCGTCGAGGAGATCGTCCGTGCGGCTCGGCGGTCGGGAGCCGACGCTGTCTACCCGGGCTACGGCTTTCTGTCCGAGAACCCGGAACTGGCACGCGCCTGCGAGGAGGCGGGGATCACGTTCGTCGGGCCGAGCGCCGACACTCTCGAGCTGACCGGGAACAAGGCTCGTGCGGTGGCCGCCGCCCGCGCCGCCGGCGTGCCGGTGCTCGGTTCCTCCGCACCCTCCACCGACGTCGACGAATTGGTACGGGCCGCCGAGGACATCGGCTTCCCCGTGTTCGTCAAGGCGGTTGCCGGGGGCGGCGGACGCGGCATGCGCCGGGTCGAGGACCGGGCCGCGCTGCGAGAGTCCATCGAGGCGGCGTCCCGCGAAGCGGCGTCGGCGTTCGGTGATTCGACCGTCTTCCTGGAGAAAGCCGTCGTCGATCCGCGCCACATCGAGGTACAGATCCTCGCCGACGGCAACGGCAACGTCATGCACCTCTTCGAGCGCGACTGCTCGTTGCAGCGTCGCCATCAGAAGGTGATCGAGCTGGCCCCCGCGCCGAATCTCGACCCGGCGCTGCGGGAGCGGATCTGCGCCGACGCGGTGCGGTTCGCCCGTGAGATCGGCTACCGCAACGCCGGTACCGTGGAGTTCTTGCTCGACCGCGACGGCAACCATGTCTTCATCGAGATGAACCCGCGCATTCAGGTTGAGCACACGGTGACGGAGGAGGTCACCGACGTCGATCTGGTGCAGGCGCAGTTGCGCATCGCGGCCGGAGAGACGCTGACGGATCTCGGACTGTCGCAGGAGACGGTCACCCTGCGAGGCGCCGCTCTGCAGTGCCGCATCACCACCGAGGACCCGGCCAACGGCTTCCGCCCGGACACCGGCCGGATCAGCGCCTACCGCTCGCCGGGCGGCTCGGGCATCCGCCTGGACGGCGGCACCACGCACGCAGGTACCGAGATCAGCGCGCACTTCGACTCGATGCTCGTCAAACTCACCTGCCGGGGGCGGGACTTCAAGGCCGCGATCGGCCGGGCCCGGCGCGCGGTGGCCGAGTTCCGCATCCGCGGGGTGGCGACGAACATTCCGTTCCTGCAGGCCGTCCTGGACGACCCGGACTTCCAGGCCGGGCGGGTGACGACGTCGTTCATCGAGGAGCGGCCGCACCTGCTCACTGCCCGCCACTCCGCCGACCGCGGCACCAAGCTGCTCACCTACCTCGCCGATGTCACGGTGAACAAGCCGCACGGCGACAGGCCCGAGCTCATCGACCCGATCACCAAGCTGCCGCTGCTGCCCGCCGGTGAGCCGCCCGCCGGCTCCCGCCAGCGGCTCGTCGAGCTCGGCCCGGAAGGCTTCGCCCGCTGGCTGCGCGAGTCGCCGGCCATCGGCGTCACGGACACCACCTTCCGCGACGCCCACCAGTCGCTGCTCGCCACCCGGGTGCGCACGAAGGACCTGCTGGCCGTCGCCCCCGTGGTGGCGCGGACCCTGCCGCAGTTGCTGTCCCTGGAGTGCTGGGGCGGCGCCACCTACGACGTCGCCCTGCGCTTCCTCGCCGAGGACCCCTGGGAGCGGCTGGCGGCCCTGCGCGAGGCCGTGCCCAACATCTGCCTGCAAATGCTGCTGCGCGGCCGCAACACCGTGGGCTACACGCCGTATCCGACCGAGGTGACCGACGCGTTCGTACAGGAGGCGGCCGCCACCGGCATCGACGTCTTCCGGATCTTCGACGCCCTCAACGACATCGGCCAGATGCGTCCCGCCATCGACGCCGTACGGGAGACCGGGACGGCGGTCGCCGAGGTCGCCCTGTGCTACACCTCCGACCTCTCCGACCCCTCGGAGCGGCTGTACACCCTGGACTACTACCTGCGCCTGGCCGAGCAGATCGTGGACGCCGGCGCCCACGTCCTGGCCGTCAAGGACATGGCCGGCCTGCTGCGGGCCCCGGCCGCTGCCAGGCTCGTGTCGGCACTGCGCCGCGAGTTCGACCTGCCGGTGCACCTGCACACCCACGACACCGCGGGCGGCCAGCTCGCCACCTACCTCGCCGCGATCCAGGCAGGCGCGGACGCGGTGGACGGGGCGGTGGCGTCGATGGCGGGTACGACCTCGCAGCCGTCGCTGTCGGCGCTCGTGGCCGCCACCGATCACTCCGAGCGGCCCACGGGCCTGGACCTGCAGGCCGTGGGTGACCTGGAACCGTACTGGGAGAGCGTGCGCCGTATCTACGCGCCGTTCGAGGCGGGCCTGGCCTCTCCGACCGGACGCGTCTACCACCATGAGATCCCCGGCGGCCAGCTGTCCAACCTGCGCACCCAGGCGGTCGCCCTGGGCCTGGGAGACCGATTCGAGGACATCGAGGCGATGTACGCTGCCGCCGACCGGATCCTGGGCCGCCTGGTCAAGGTCACCCCGTCCTCCAAGGTGGTCGGCGACCTCGCCCTGCACCTGGTCGGCGCGGGAGTGAAGCCGGAGGACTTCGAGGCGGCACCGGAGAAGTACGACATCCCCGACTCCGTCATCGGCTTCCTGCGCGGCGAGCTGGGAACCCCGCCCGGGGGATGGCCGGAGCCGTTCCGGACCAGGGCGCTCCAGGGACGTTCGGGAGCCAAGCCCGTCCAGGAGCTGACCGCCGAGGACCGTGAGGGCCTGGAGAAGGCACCGCGCGCGACACTCAACAGGCTTCTGTTCCCCGGCCCGACGCGCGACTTCGACACCCACCGTCAGGCTTACGGCGACACCAGCGTCCTGGACAGCAAGGACTTCTTCTACGGCCTGCGTCCCGCCAAGGAGTACGCCGTCGACCTGGAGCCCGGCGTACGGCTCCTGATCGAGCTGCAGGCCGTCGGCGAGGCCGACGAACGCGGCATGCGCACCGTGATGTCCACCCTCAACGGCCAGCTCCGGCCGATCCAGGTACGCGACAACGCGGCAGCCTCCGACGTACCGGTCACGGAGAAGGCCGACCGCGCCAACCCCGGCCACGTGGCGGCGCCGTTCGCCGGCGTGGTGACGCTCGCCGTCGCCGAGGGCGACGAGGTGGAGGCGGGCGCCACGGTGGCCACCATTGAGGCGATGAAGATGGAGGCCACCATCACCGCCCCGCAGGCCGGGAGGGTGACCCGGCTGGCCATCAACCGGATCCAGCAGGTGGAAGGCGGCGATCTGCTCGTCGAGATCGGGTGAGCCGTCGTCGCACCGGCAGGCAGTTCTCTCACTACTGGATGCAGCGGGTCCGGGCTCGGTGCACCCTCGGCCCGAGCAGTGGTGGACAAGGTGATCGACGGTCGCAGAGCGGGCGACTGCGACGCACGTGACGTTCCCCGTTCGCTCCGCTTCCGGCGGGGACTGTGCGTCACCGCCGAACTGTGCGCGTTCTGCCCGGCCTTGGCGTCGCGGCTCGCAACGGGCCGCCCGCGATGGACTCCTCGTGGGCGGCTCGCTGCCGGACTTCGGCACCGCTGCGCGCCGCGACGCCCGAGCCGCTGGTGCGCCAGAGCGCTTGGCCGTCTGGCGCACCCTGGTGCGGTGGGGCTACCCGCCGACTGGCCGTGCGTTCCGCCCAGCGGACGGCTGCACGACCGTGGATGTCATATCAGTCCACCCGACCGACCGGTCCGGTCAGCGCGAGAACCGTCTGGCACTGCACGGTGCGCGGATGCGCCGGGTCCAGGGCGTTGAGGACATTGGTGAGGGTGATCGGGTCGTAGGACGCCTCCATGTGGTCGGTGGCGTCCTTCCCGCACGTGTCCTGTACCTGGATGTTGTTCACCGACGCGCCCGGACCGGCGGTCAAGTAGCCGTTGGTGTACGGGGTGACGACCTGGTCGAACTTGGTCACGATGACCGTGTAGTCCACCCCGGCGACCGTGTCCCCGCCGGCATCGAGCCTGCGGTTGAATTCTGAGCCGATCTCCTGTTCCACCATCGCCGGGTAGTTGTCGTCCAGCAGGCCGTTGACCGGCTCCAGCAGATGCAGTGTGCGCCCCAGTTCGGTGAGGCCGTCCAGTGTGGTGCCGTGGTTGGAGGGGTTGATCCCGATGAGCTTGTCGACCTTGCCGACAGCACCCGGGAAGTTCTTCAGGTAATAGCGAGGCACGGGTCCGCCGCCCTGCGAGTGGCCCACGATGTCGACTTTGGCGGCTCCCGTCGCGGCCCGGACCCGGTCCACGAAGGCCGCGAGGACGGCGGCACTGTCCGCCATGTGGCCGACGCCCTGGAGCGGAGCCGTGGGGGAGGAACCGCCATGGTCGAAGGCGAAGACGCAGTAGCCGTTGTTGGCGAGCAGTGGGGAGGCACCTCGCCAGATGTCGTTCATGTTTTCCAGCGTCCCGTGAACCAGGACGACCGGGTTGGGGTGCTGGGCGGTCGGGCGGCAGCCCCAGTCGTTGGCGCCGGGAGGGGCCTCACCTGCCCTGTACAACCCGTTCAGGAAGCCGGCGGTGAAGTTGTATTCCACGTCCAGCGGCCCGTCGGCTGCATAGGCGGTGCCGCTGCTCGCGGCGAAGATCCCGGACGCCGCGGCTGCGGCGACCAGAGCAGTGCGGAATGTTTTGCGTCTCATTTCCAGTACCGTCCCAGTTCTGGAATGGCTGTGGGGGCGGCAGCGAAATTAGGGGGAGACCGGATCGGTGAGCAATGGGATGCGCGGGCATACGGTACGGCCACTCAGGACGGTTGCATATCTGCGGCGTGCCGACCTGTAAAACGCTCATCCAAGTGCGCGCTTTGCTGCGGCAGCAAGGACGCGAGCTGGGAAACCCTGAGGTGAGGGCAGTCGGCGGCGCCGGTTGATCTTTGGCAAGTCTCTTGACCCGTGGGTAACTTCATCTCATACTCCACAAGATGACGTCGAGTGAGAGGGCCGCAGCCGGAGCGGGACCCGACACCGGCAGGTCACTGCGCGGTGGTCCGTGGGTTGCCCTTCCGCGGCATCTCGGAGCCGAGCTGCAAAAGGAGAACCGTACCGTCGCGGCCGAAATCATCCACGAGATCAGATCCCAAATTCCTGAATTCTCCCGGCCGCTGTCCGGGCAATTCGGAGCCGCAATTCAGCAAGGTGTTGAGACAGCCCTCGTCGAATTCTCCGACCGTGTCACCTCGGCGGGCGGCCACCTGGAGGCCGCCCGCGTCCCTGTCTACCGCGCGCTCGGACGCGGAGAGCTGGTCGAGGGCCGCAGCCTCGACGCACTTCAGGCCGCGTACCGGCTCGGTGCCCGCGTCGCATGGCGCCGGTACGCACGCGTCGCCCGCAAGCTGGCCCTCGGCACCGAGGCGGTCGCCCTGCTCGCCGAGGCTGTCTTCACACACATTGACGAGATCGCGGCCGTCTCCGTCCAGGCATACGCGGAAGCCCAGGCCGACGCCGCGGACACCACGAGCCGCCGCCGGCACCGCCTCCTCATCCTCCTCACCGCCCACGGCGGCCATGACCCGGATGTACTCCGTCGCGTCGCCGCCGACGCCGACTGGCCCTTGCCTGACAGCGTCGCCGCCGCCGCGCTCGGTCCTTTACCCGAATCCGGCCGCGGTGCGTCTTACGCCACGGCGGCGCCGAAGTTCAGTGCCTGGGGCACCGTTGCGGCGAGCGGCGCCGCCCCCAAGCCCGCCTCCGGCGTACCGCGGAGTTCGCTCCGTCGCCACCTCCCCGAACCCGTGCTCGCCGACCTCGACGGGGCCTCTCCCTGCCTGGTCGTCCCGAGCCCTCATCTCCTCCTCGCCGACCCCCGTCTACAGCGGCTGCTCCGCGAGACAGGAGGCGTGGTAGGCCCCGCCGTACCCCTGTCCCAGACGGCCGACTCCCTTCGCTGGGCCCGCAGCCTCCGCAACGCGGGTGCCGCCCCCGGCCCTGGCGCCACGCCCCTCACCGACCCGTCCCTCGCCCAACTGCTCCTCTTGGCAGACCCTGCTCTGGTACGCCTTATGGCAAGTCGGCACCTCAAGCCCCTGGCCTCGCTCACCTCCAAACAGCGCGCACGTGTTGCATCCACCCTTCTGGCCTGTCTCCAGACTCCTCATGGCACCGCTCCGGAGATCGCCGCACACCTCGGCATCCATCCCCAGACAGCCCGACAGCGTCTCCATCAAGTCCACAGCCTCTTCGGCGACGTTCTCTCCGACCCCGACGCCCGCTTCGAGACCGAAGCCGCCCTCAGGGGCGCACTCGGCCACGGCGCCCCGGCTCCGGAGATCACCTGAGAAGCACGATGTTCCGCGCTGACCGCGGCGTGACACCACGCGCGAGCAACACGGCGCGGAGAATCTCGACGATCCCAACGAGGTGCCCACGGGCCGCAACCCGGCCGTGCGGCACCCCGGCGGCGCGACCGTCGAGTACGTGCAGTTCCGTGCAACCGGACGATCGGCCGACGCATGAGCAAACCCGGTTGGCTGCTGCCTGAGCGCGTGCGGCTCACGCGTTCGGCTCAGCACGCTGGTGAACGGCTCTCGCGGGCGGTGGGCGGCGGGCGGCGGATCTCCGGATGCGCGTCGGTGGTGGCGATGCGAATTTGTGAAGCAGCTGACAGATCGCTGCGAAAGGGGCGTAAACCCGTGGGGATCCCGAGCCCGCTCCACCTTCCGGTGGCAGGTCCAGCCAGGGCGTCGTGGCATCGGAGGGCCGCCGGGCCACTCACCGCCGCGGTCGCGGCCGCGCTCGCCGCGGCAGTGAGCGGTTGTGCCTTTTTCCAACCGGTGGACCGCGCTGGGAGCCTTCACACCGCGGGCCGGCCTGTACTGCCGGACGTGACCACAGTGGGTCGCACCTACCAGGTGCCCGATCCGCTGCCGGCCGGTGCGCCGGGCGCATTGATCGCCGCGACCGGTCATGGCCCCGATGCGCGGCTGGAGGGAGCGCGGCGCTGGACGGTGCTCTACCACTCCACCAACACCCACGGTGCGGACGTCCCGGTCAGCGGCACGGTGCTGCTGCCGCCCGGTCCCGCTCCCAAGGGCGGTTGGCCCGTGGTGTCGTGGGCACATGGCACCACCGGCGTGGCCGACGCCTGTGCGCCCTCCCAATGGCCGAATATGGGCTCGGACTCCTTCGCTCAGGAGCTTCGCGCGCTACTTCGTGCCGGGTACGCGGTCACTGCCTCGGACTACCTCGGGCTGGGCACTCCCGGGGTGCACACCTATCTGGTCGGGGCGGACGAGGGCAACGCGGTGGCCGACATCGTCACCGCGGCCCGTCGGCTCGTGCCCGGCCTCGGGACGGTCTGGTTCGCGGTCGGGCACTCCCAAGGAGGGCAGGCCGCGCTGTTCGCCACCCACGCCGGGCGCCGGACGGGCGCGCAGCACCTTGGCGCGGTGGTGGCCATCGCCCCGGCCAGCCACCTCGAGTCGATGCTTGCCGGGGTGAAAGCCTCCCACGTGCCCAGCGAGTTGTCCTTCGCGTTCTACTCCCTGGCCGGACTGGCCGCCACCGACCCCGCCGACCCCTCGCTGCATCTGCGGTCCCTGCTGGAGCCCGCGGCAGCCGCCACCGCATCCCGGGTCCTCGCCGACTGTGTGACGGGCAGCGATCCCGTACTCAACGGCCTGGACACCGAGCGGATGCTGCCGTTGAGCGTTGACCAGCTGCGGCGGTTGGGGGCGCGGATGGGGGCCTACGGCGACCCGGACCGCTCCGCCGTCACCGTCCCCGCGCTTGTCATCCAGGGCGAGGCCGACGAGGACGTACCGCGCGCCTGGACCGACGCGGTTGTCGCCCACCTGCGCCGCCTGGGCTCACCCGCCGTGCTCTACCGTACCTACCCCGGTGCGGGCCACAACCAGGTCCTCGGCCAGTCCGTGTGCGACCTCCTGGCCTTCCTCCACACCCACGGCGGAACCGGACTCGGCGCCTGCACCCCGTCGCGCAGCAGCGCAAGATGAATCCGCCGACCGGGCCGTCACCGGGTTACAGCCGAAAGGGGTCGAGCCGCGCCGGCGGTCCGCCCGCCGAACCGCGGCTCCCCGCCCGGATCGGGGCTGGACGTCGGCCGTAGCGGGACCCCTCCCCGGGGTGCAAGGTCACATTTCGGCATCCCCGCGCAGGCATCTAGGCCGTACCGACTGGTCGGTACTAGCCTCTGCGCACACCTTTCCCGTCCGGACACAGAGACCCCGGGGTCCGGCCCATCCGGCCGAACCGGCCCACCCGGCCGAACAGTTCTCGCAGCCACTGCGCCGCGCATCGTCCGCACCCACCGCACCGGGCCCATGGGCCCGAACCCAGGAGCCGCCGCATGACGACCATGCCTGCTTCGCCCGACGACACGAATCTCAGAACGCCCGATGCCGCCACGCCGACAACGCCAGGCCTCGCCGCCCGGCTGTGGCACCGAGAGCTCAACCAGTACCCCGTCACCTCACGCCGCATGGCATACCTGGCGATCGTGGTGGTGACCACCGTCGTCCTGTACTACGCCCTCTACGTGCAGTACGCGGTTGCCACGTCGATCATCACGCACTTCCACATGACCTACAGCTACTTCGTATGGGTCTCCGTCATCGGCAACGCGGTCGGCGCCTTCGCCTCGCTCGTGGCGGGCCTCGCCGACCGCTGGGGCCGGGCCAACATGGTGGTCTACGGTCTTCTGATCGCCGCCCTGCTCAGCCTCTTCGGCCTGCCCAGCGCCCCGGACAAGGGCACCTACCTGGTGCTCTTCGCCTGCCTCAGCTTCGTCGAAGGCATCGTGCTGGTGGCCACCCCGGCGCTGATCCGGGACTTCTCCCCGCAGCTCGGCCGAGCCACAGCGATGGGCTACTGGACCATGGGCCCGGTCATCGGGAGCCTGGTCGTCACCGTCGTCACCAGCAGCACCCTGTCCTTCGCCGGCTGGCAGGACGAGCTGCGCTACTCCGGCTGGGCCGGGCTTGCCGTTTTCGTGTTGGCGCTGCTGGGGCTTCGCGAGCTGTCTCCCCGGCTGCGTGACCAGATCATGGTCAGCCTCCGGGACCGTGCGCTGGTCGAAGCCCGGGCCAAGGGCATCAATCCGAGGACGGCGGTCGAGGGCCACTGGCGGCAGATGCTGCGGCTGGACGTGGTCGGCTCGGCGGTCGCCATCAGCCTCTTCCTCCTGCTCTACTTCGGCGCTGTGGGCAGCTTCGTCGTCTACTTCGCCGCGACCTTCGGCTACAGCGAGCAGCGCACCAACGGGCTGGCCAACTGGTACTGGGCGGCGAATGCGGTGGCACTGGTGGCGGCCGGGCTGCTCTCCGACAAGCTGAAGGTGCGCAAGCCGTTCATGCTCGCCGGAGCCATCGGCTCGATCGTGGTCACCGCACTCTTCGCCCTGCACGCCACGGAGCCGCGCACCGGTTACTACACCTTTGCCGCACTGTTCGTCGCCATCGGTGTGCTCACCGGAGTCACCTACGCACCCTGGATGGCGAGCTTCACCGAGACCGTGGAGAAGCAGAACCCTGCCGCCACGGCGACCGGTCTGGCCGTGTGGGGATGGATCATCCGGGCGGTGGTCGCGATCTCCACAGCGTTCGTCCCGATCGTGGTCACGTCGGCCACGCCACTGGTCGAGCACGGTGCCCAGGTGAAGGCTGCGAGTGTCCAGGCCGCCCCCGCTCTGGCCGTCATCGACGCGCACTCGCGGCTGTTCGCCAAACTTGAGGCGTACCCTCCGACCGCAGTTCCGCCGGCACTGGCGGCTCAGGCGGTGCGCGAGGTCGGGGCCAACGACCTGGCCACCGTGCGCACGGCACAGCCGCAGTTGGCGCTGCTGCAGCGCTACGGAACCCAGGTGAAGAGTGCCGCGGCCCAGGGTCCCGAACAGTGGCGCACCTGGTGGCTGATCTGTGTCGCCGGACAGTTGATCTTCCTGCCGTTCATCTTCGTCATGGCCGGCCGTTGGAGCCCGCGGAAGGCTCGCGAGGAGGCGCTGGAGCATCAGCGTGCCGTGGATCGCGAAATGGCCGCTCTCGTGGGGGAGGGCGACTGATCCCACGGCCACCCTCGAGTCTGGGTGGGCAGCACCTGCGCTGCCCACCCAGGCTGTGGCCATGTCGGAGAATGGACACCGTCGAGGAGGATGGGGTGGTCGTCCACGGTCGGTGGGGGAGTCGAAGACCGAGCGTCACATGGGCGGCCCTTCAGCCGAGTTCGAGGAGCCCGGCTTCGACGACGGCGCGGCCGAAGGAGCTCGCGAGATCGGCGAGACGTTCGCAGCCGGCGTCACCCAGGGCGGCGTAGGCGGGAAGGGCCAGGAGGTCGGTGCGGTCCTCGATGTGCCGTCGCAGACGTACGCCTTCCGGGCTGAGGGAGCCGCCGTCGAGGAGACCTCGCGCGCGCAGACGCTCCTCGGTGGCGGCCCACTCCTCCTCGGGCCAGGCGCGGCTTGCCTTGAGGAAGCCGACGGGAACCTCGCCAGTGGCTGCGTGCAGGATCAGAGCCTCCAAGCCCCCTACGCCCTCGCTCAGCAAGCATGCGACATGGCCGTCTCCACGGAACTCCCGGAGCAGCGTCTGGGCGTGCCACAGTTGCAGTACCGGTTCCTGCGGCCAGGGCAGTGCGGCATGCGCGGCGAACAGCGGGCGGCCCTGCGGGTGTTCGCAGGCGGCCTCGGCAGCCCTGCGGGTCAGCGCCAAGACCTCGCCGAAAGCGGGGAGTTCGTGGATCCCTGCTCGTCGCAGGGCCTCGCCCGCGGCGGCGAGCCGCGCGTCCAGCACCTGCTGTGGCGTCGCCGTGTCCCAGATCCCGCCGACAGCCTTCCGTACGACATCGGGGTTGAAGTTGTAGAAGGTCGAGATGACCAGTTCGGCGGATGCTCGGCCAAAGGCGGCGCTCCGGGACGCGAAATATCCGGCGCGTCCGCTCAGTCCGATGTTCGCGTACCGTCGCCTTGCCTCGGGGACGAAGTAGATCATGCCGTGCACGGGCTCGAGTCGGCGCCAGGCTGCTCGCATTGACTTCATCGGGAATCCTCCGTGGATTCCCCCGCCTTCAGGCCGGGGAGGAAGCAGCTCTTGCGGAGAGCAGGGCGGGTGATGCCGATTCGTCACCGGGGCGGATCGGTGGCCCGCGGTCGACTCCCCGCAGATGGCGACAACTGTGGAGCTGGTGCAGCCTCAGCGGAGTACTCCAGAGAAGCAGTCGGCGACGAAGCGGAAACTCCCCTGGCAAGAGCCGCGGACTCCCCCTCGTCTTCGAGGGGGAGCAGGTCGAGGGGTCACGTCTTCCGAGATTCGGCAGACGCAGTATTCGCTGTGGTTCCGTACTCGCCGTGCGCTCGCAGGTGTTCGAGCAGCAGGCGGCTCAGCGTCTCGGGCGCCTCCTCGGGGACCCAGTGGCTGACGCCCTGGAGGGTCTCGAACCGGTACGGCCCGCTGACCCACTGCGCGGTCTCCTGCGCGGCCGCCGGGCCGAACGCGCTGTCCTCCGTGCTCCAGACGTACAGCGTGGGCACGTCGATGACGCCGATCGCACCATCAGGGCGTCCGGCCCGATACCAGTTCAGCGCCGCGGTGAGAGCGCCCGGCTGGGACAGGTGTCGCACGTAGGCCTCGACACTGGCCTGCGGAACCCTTCCGGCGTAGGCGGCGCGGAGCCCCTCGGCATCGCCTGCGAGCATGCTCTCCTCGGTCGCGGGGGTTTCGCGCCAGTCGATCATGTATTGCGATCGTTCACGCTGTTCCTGGACGGTGCGCAGGGCAGTGGCCAGAGCGCCGGGGTGGGGGGTCGAGACGACCGACAGGCTACGCACCCGGCCGGGATGGGCGTGAGCGGTCCACCACGCCACCGCGCCTCCCCAGTCATGACCGACCAGGTCGAACGACGCCCAGCCCAGTTCCTGCGTGAGCGCGACCACATCGTCGACCAGGACGCTGATGCGGTAGTCCTCGGGCCGTTCGGGGCGGACCCCGGGGGAGTACCCGCGTTGGTCGGGTGCCACCACCCGGTAGCCGTGCGCGGCCAGCGCCGCGATCTGCCGTTGCCACACCAGCCCCGTCTGCGGGAAGCCGTGCAGCAGCAACACCGGGCGGCCCTCGGGCGGACCCGCCACAAGCGCGTCGAACACGCCCGCAGCGGTGGAGATGCTCAGCTCGGTCACGATGCGACCTTTCATACCGACTAGTCGGTCAGCCTCCAGTCGTGCACATGGGATTGTCAAGGGCACGGCAGAGCGCTTTGCGTCCTTCGTACTGGTCCGGGCCGCTTGCATGTGACGCCGGCCGAAGGCCGCCGTGCCCGGGGCCGGAATCCCCGGACACGGCAAACGCCCCCCGGCCGTGGTCATTCGGCTGCGGCGAGCAGCCGTGCCTCGCTCTCCTCGTACAGCCGCCGGTACTCGCGGCTGTCGGCGGCGCGGCGCCGGTGGTCCAGACGGCTGCCCAGCCAGCCCGCCAGGTAGCCGAACGGGATGGAGACCAGTCCGGTGGACTGCATGGGGAACAGGTGGAAGTCGGCGTCCGGGAAGACGGCGGACGGCGTGCCCGAAACGGCCTTGGAGAAGACCATGAGCAGCAGCGCGCAGGCCGCGCCGCCGTAGAGGGCCGCGAGCAGGCCGGTGCGCGTGAACCCTCGCCAGAACAGGGAGTAGGTGAGCGCGGGTGCCACCGCCGACGCCCCTATGCAGACGGCCAGAGTGGTCAGCACGCCGACGTCCCAGTTCTCGACGAGGGTGGAGAGCCCGATGGCAACGGTTCCCACGGCCACGCTCGTCCACGCTGCAACCGTCATCTCCGTACGCGGCTCGGCCTCTCCCCGCCGCACCGCGTGGGCGAACAGGTCGTGGGCGAGCGACGAGGCCGCGGCCAGGGTCATCCCCGCGACCGAGGACAGCAGGGTGATGAACACCATGCCCGCCACGGCCGAGTAGAGAATTGTCGCTCCTGCGGAGGTGGGGGCTCCGCCGAGCACCTGCGACAGCATGAGCACCGACGTCCTGCCGTGCGGGTCGGCGGCGGTGATGTACCGCGATCCCACCAGCGCTGCCGCGCCCGTACCCATGATGATCACGAGCAGGCAGAACGTGGTGACCGTGCCGACCGCCCACGACATGGAGCGGCGCACGGCCGGCACGTCCCGCGCGGAGTACAGGCGCATCGTGATGTGGGGCAGGCAGGCCACGCCGAGGACCACGGTGATCTGGAGGCTGACGAAGTCCACCCGGTCAACGGCCGAGGTGCCCAACTGAAGGCCCTGCCGCAGGAAGGCGGGGCCCGCGCCGCTGCCGTGCTGGGCGGCTCTGAGGACGTCGCCGGGGCTCCAGTCGAAGCGGCGCAGTACCAAGGCGGCGACGACGACGCTGGTGCCGAGCAGGAGCACGATCTTGATCATCTGCATGAGCGCGGTGCCCCTCATGCCGCCGATCGCCGCGTAAATGATCATCAGGCTGCCGACGATGACGATGCACGTCGTCCTGGCGCCCGCGACGTGCGGGATGTTCAGGATGAAGGTGAGCAGCGACCCGGCCCCGGAGAGCTGGACGACCAGGAAGGGCAGGGTCGCCGAAAGCGTCACCACGCAGGCTGCGATACGCACGGCCCGTCCGGGCATGTTGCGGGCCAGGACGTCGCCCATGGTGAACCTGCCGGCGTTCCGCAGCGGTTCGGCCAGCAGGAACATCAGCAGCACCAGAGACAGGGCGGTGCTGACCGCGAGGACATAGCCGTCGTATCCGGCGAGCGCGATGATGCCGGTGGTGCTCAGCACCGTGGCCGCTGAGATGTAGTCGCCTGCGATCGCCAGGCCGTTCTTGAGCGGAGTCAGCGAGAGGTAGCCGGTGTAGAAGTTCGTCAGGTCGTCGCGGTCCGGTCCCGCCATCACGCACATCAGCAGCGTGAGGGTGACCAGGACGGTGAACACAACAATGACGGTGGACTGCGTCCCGGAGCTGAAGCCGTTCATCTCGCCACCCCCGCCCCCCGGCCTGTGGCGACCGCGCGCTCCCTGACGGCGCGCGCCAACGGATCCACCGAGCGTTGTGCGCTACGTCCGTACCAGAAGACCGCCGCGAAGGTGACGACGAGCTGGAGGACCCCAACGGCCATCCCGAGACTCAGCTCCCCGGCGATCTTGGACCCCATCAGACCAGGCGCCCAGCAGGACAGCACGACATACACCACGAAGGAGCCGAGCGCAGTGAGCGTCGAGACCCGGCGGAGCACACGGTAGGCCGAGCGGAGGGCGGTGAGGTCGGCACTGTGCCGATGAGTCTCGTACGCGTACGGCTCGTCCCAAGGGGCTTGCCCGTACGAGTCGTACGAAGCGGCGTCGTGTCCGTACGACTCCGGCCATGGGGCGCGCCCGTACGACTCGCGCCGAGGCGGGAGCCGATGGCTCTCGGTCTGCGGCTGCGGCCAACCTGTCGGTGCTGATGGCGGGTACCGGTTGTCGTCGGCGTATGTCATCGCCTGGCCTTCCAGTGCTGCTTGGATCCGGGGAAAGGTGAGCTGGAAAGAATGGTTGCGGCGGCGCACGATACCGACTGGTTGGAATGCCTGGTAGGGCGCTGGACGTCACGTTTCAAGGTCGATGCGGCATCACCCCAGGCACGGACCGGCCGGAGGCCGACACGGCACGGGTCGGATCGGTCGTCTTGGCGGCCTCACGCTGCTCGCCCTCGGTCGGTGTCCCGATCCCGTCGACGATGTCGAAGAGGACGGCCGGCGGCGAGTCCGCGCCGCCGACTGCGGTGACCGGGTGCCCCGGTGAGCCGACGCGGACGCCTTGAAACCGCGGTGCATGGCGCGGCGTCTTGATCCCCAAGGCCGGGAGAACGTATCCGATTTACGCCATCTCGGGGCTATGCGAACGTATCAAGAGAGGCTGGCTCGAAATGACACACCGGATCCGCTCCCTGTACCGCGGTGCCGCTCTGGGGATGGCCGCTGCCGCGGTGGCTCTGCTCACGAGCTGCACGCAGAACGGCAGCACAGCGAACAGCAGCACTCCGAACTCGGTGCAAACGCCTTCTTCGTCGGCCGTGGCGTCCGCGACGGTGGATACTTCTGCCGGGCACACTGCCGCCGGCTCCTCGGCCAAGACCGGTGGCTGCCGGTCGCTGCCGGCCTCGCCCACTGTCAAGGCGAGCGTCACGGCGGCCTACCGCAGACAGGCTCAACCGCCCCTCACTCACATCGCCCCGGTCAAGGGTACGTTCTACTACGGCAGTTGCGGTGGGCTCTTCTACGCGGGAACCCGCTTCCACCTCACTCCCGGCAGCACGGAGGCGGAGCAGGTCGCCCTGCAGGATGACGGAGCTGCGATGAAGTACTTCATCGATCGCCCGGGCGTCGGTTGGCGCTACGTAGCCAGCGACAGTTTCCCCGCCGGCCCCCGGGGATGTGCCGCCATCGCCCAGATCCCGGCTCGCCTTGCCGCTCTGTGGAACGACTGCCGGTCCACGGCAGGCACAGAGTGACCTTTTGAGGCGAAGTAGGCGGTGCCGCGCTCGCCGTCGGCGGTGTGGACGACGACCGCGCACTCCGCTCTCCCACGGCGCCGCGGTAGCGCTGGACGACCATCGTGCCGTCCGCCGGATGCCGGGTGAAGGTTCAGGCCTAAACGGGGGGCGTGATCATGTACGCGGCGTGGCCGGCCACAAGCCTGACGGTCGGCCACGGTGATACGCCAAGCGCTGGACAGCTCCCGGGCAAGGGAGCGGCGGCTTGTGCGTGACCGGTCTCGGGCCGGGTACGTTGCCCAGGCTATGGACGACTACGAGCACCTTGATCTGGGCCACATCGACTTCGCGTCCGTGGACGGTACGACCGAGCGGCTGGCCCTCTTGAGCCTGGAAGAGGCCCACGACCTGCTGCGGCTGCTTGTGGCGGTGGCACAGGACGGCGGAGAACTGTCGGAGGAGGCCGGCCGGCTGGCCCGGGAGATCGCCGCTCGCATCCCTTCGGTGAACTGACGCTGTGACATGCAGTTCGGTGAGCGCCTTGTCCGGTCGAAGGTGCGGAGGTGCTGGTCGGGGGTGCAGCCCTGAGGTGAGCGGGTGGCGCCGTCTGCCGGTGCTGCAGCAGACGTGGGTGCGTGTCAGCTGTCAGCCGCGGGGGCTGCTTATCCGTTCGGGTTGGATCACATAGATCACCCGGACTTGGTCGCGGCCGCCGAACCATGGGTAGGGCCCGCCGAGGTACTTCTGCGCGAGCGCCTCGATGTGGTCGACCGCTCCCTCGGTGGTCACACGCACCACACGGCCGCGGATCTGGACGTAGGAGGCAGGTTCCGAGGGGTCGGCGACTGCGATGGCTACCCGCGGGTCGCGCGCGATGTTTCGGGTCTTTTGATGCGACTCAACGCTGTTGATCAGGACGTGCTCGCCGTCGGTGTCGACCCATGTCTGGGTGAGCTGGGGCGAGCCGTCAGGCATCGTCGTAGCGATGTAGCACGTGCTGGGGCGGCGTAGCAGCGCCACCAGGTCCTCGCCGAGGGGTACAGGCACGGGGTCTCTCCGGAGTCGGTTCAGTGGGGTATTGGGGCCACGGTAGCCACGGCAGGGAACCCGGCCCTGCCCCGCCCCCCGAACTGATAGGGATCTTTGATTTTCCCCGCCTCCTGATCCGGCACATGTGCCGCCGTCACCGCCACGCTCAGCCCCGACCGGCGCAATCGACTCGACGAGGACCTCGGCGTGCCGGAAGCGCGGGCACTGCGCTAGCCCACGCACACGGAGTTCTGTGCGCAGGGACAGCGACCGCCGCGAGATCGACACGTGGGTAAGCGCCTAGAGCGGACGCTTCAACCTCTGCTTGTATACCCCCGTACACAGCGATCCAGGAGGTGACGGGGACATGGTGTCCACGGGGAGCATTCTCGCGTTCGCGGCGATGTCGCTACTGGTGATCGTGGTTCCCGGGCCGAGCGTGCTGTTCGTGATCGGCAGAGCCCTCGCACACGGCCGCCGCACGGCCCTGGAGACGGTCCTCGGCAACGTGGTCGGCTCCTACGCCCTGGTGACCGCTGTGGCCTGGGGCCTCGGCGCGCTGGTGGAGACCTCAGCGGCTGTGTTCACGGGAGTGAAGCTGGCGGGAGCGGTGTACCTCGTCTACCTGGGCGTGCAAGCATTCCGGCACCGCAGGGACATGCGCGTGGCGGCCATGGAGGCCCCGGCCGGTGGGCAGCGCGGCGATCTGCGCACGGTCCTGGACGGCATTTTCGTAGGCACCACCAACCCGAAGGGCATCGTCTTCTTCGCTGCGGTGCTACCGCAGTTCGTCAACCACTCGGCGGGGCATGTCCCTCTCCAGATGATGGTGTTGGGCCTGGTTCCGATCACCATCGGTCTGATCACGGACACCCTGTGGGGCCTGGGTGCCTCGGCGGCCCGTTCCTGGTTCGCCCGCTCGGACCGCCGCCTGTCGATGGTCGGCGGGGCAGGGGGCCTCGCGATGATCGGCCTGGGTGTGACCGTGGCGGCGACGGGCCGCACCGACTGAGGACCGTCCGGGGATCCTCAGCGAAGCCACAGCCACCACCACAGCCACAGCCGCAGCCACAGCCGCATCGCGGCGAGGGGGTGACCGTACCGTGAAATGCGCGGCCGCCTCGGCTGCATTTTTGGCTCGAGTGAGCTGTACCTTCCGCTCGCGGCGCCGCCCGGCGAGCTCGTTCTTCGCCCCGCCCCGGCCGATGACGGCCCAGCCGTCGGCCGGGTCTCCGCCGGTGCCGTCCACGCCCGCCACGCCCGCCACGCCGGTCACGCCGGTCACGCCGGTCACGCCGGTCACGCCGGTCACGCCCGCCACACGATCACACAGGCAACTGGACGGTTCCGGCTCAATACAAGGCCGGCATCCGCATCGACATCCTCTTCTGCGCGGATGCCACAGCCCGGACCCACGCCGCCTGCATGCCGGACGCCATCTGGCCAATAAATGGGCACCCTCCCAGACTCATACCGGAGCTCTGATCCCACCTCCGATTTCGTTGCCAAATGCTTGTTTTCGGCATGTCTCCTTTCATATCGGAATGCAATGCGACATTCATCACAGATTGGAATTGTTTATCGGGGCGGCGCCGGTCCTTTACTGTGGTCGGACATCCAGGCACAAACCGGATGTACTGGTCGTCTCCATCGAGAGCGGGGGATCAGCGGCCGGGCAATGGAGCCCGCCGCCTGACCGACCCCCCGAGCGCTCGGAGCGACCGGTAATCCCGGGGCGTGCCCCTGGGATGCGGACGCGCAGGGAAGTAGACCCTCCAGTGGACGTGACCACGGACGCCGCCGTGCCCATCGACCGGCGGCGCGCCTGTGCTCAGCCCTGCCTGCGCATCGACGTGACCAGTACCAGCACCGAACCGGCACCGAGTGGTGCCGACGGAGGTAGATCTGTGGCATCGGCCAGAATCAAGGGGATAACGGCAGCCGCCCTCACCGCGGCGATCGCGGGAGCCGCTCTCACTGCGTGCGGGCCGCACGCAGTCGGGCACACACCCCAGAGCTCGCCCAGCAGCGTGACTCCCTCGGCGAAGCTCTCCTTGCCCGGGGCGCACTCGTCGTCCCCGGCGGCGTCGCCCACGTCCGCCTCCCCGTCTGCGTCGGCATCCGGCCGCGCGACAGGAGGCACCCAGTCCGGGCGTAACGGAGGCGGCCCCGCGGTGCCGTCCGGGTCTGCTTCGCAGTCCGGCTCGGCGAACGCCGCCGGGCAGCTGCCGAGCGCTCCGACGGGCTCCGACCGGGTGATCTGGAGCGGTGTGGAGGGCAGCGGCAAGTCAGTAGCCCTGACCTTCGACGACGGCCCGGACCCGCAGTGGACCCCGCAGGTGCTGGCCCTCCTCGCCCAGCATCACGCGAAGGCCACCTTCTGCGAGATCGGGCCGCTCGCCCAGCGCTACCCGAACCTGACCAAGGCGATCATCGCGGGCGGGGACCGGCTGTGCGACCACTCGGTCCACCATGACGAGCAGCAGAGCCGCAAGCCGGTCGAGTACAACATCCACGAGATCGTCGACGCCAAGCGCGAGATATCCGACGCCGCGGGGAACGGCGCCAAGCTGATGTACTACCGGGCACCCGGCGGCGACTGGAGCACTACGGTCCGGGTGATAGCGGGCGCCAACCACCTGCGGCCGCTCGGCTGGAGCGACGACGCCAACGACTGGCGGCGTCCGGGTGTGGACGGCATCCTGCGTAACATCAACCAGGACTTGCGGCCTGGCGCGATCATCCTGATGCACGACGGCGGCGGTGACCGTTCGCAGACGGTGCAGGCGCTCGCCCGTCTCCTCCACCAACTGGACGCTCAGGGCTACAGCTACGGCTTCCCGGCCTGAGACGCCCCGACTGGGCAGGCCACTGCAAGACCGTGTCCTTACGTCGAAGGTCAAGTAATTGCCTGGGTTGCGCTCGGTAATTGCCGGGATTGCGCTCGTAACAGCAAGCGGGGCCTGCGGGACTGGCGGTGCTTGCGGAACTGCGGGCGGCTCCAGCCCGCGAGCCTCTCGCGGGCTGGAACCGGCTTGGTGGGGTGGCGTTTCGGCGGGTGGCGGCTTTTCGTTGTGCGCCTGGCGAGTCTCAGCGGCGGGGCTCACGCCCATCCTGACCACGTACGGACCTGCGGCGCCCCTCGCTCTGAGACACTCCCCGACGGCGCGTCGGCGTTGTGCTCACCCGCCCGAGGCCGGAGG
The DNA here is from genome assembly GCF_026168105.1 of Streptomyces hygroscopicus. Taxonomy (GTDB): domain Bacteria; phylum Actinomycetota; class Actinomycetes; order Streptomycetales; family Streptomycetaceae; genus Streptomyces; species Streptomyces hygroscopicus_D. Next base: position 143,345 of record NZ_LBMW01000001.1, on the reverse strand, counting down.
TCCAGCGACCGGGGGCTGGGGCGCCGAGGACCGTGTCTCCGCCCATTCGCCGGCCTCCGACCGCACCAGCTCCTCGGTTCTCGACGCCAGCACGGCCAAGGAGTCCGCGCCGTCGTACGGGGCCGACCCACAGCTCCAGTTGACGAGCTCGCCCTGGAGCGCCATCAGCACGGAACTCGCCCGTACCCAGTTCTCACCCCATCGGAACAGCTGCCGGAGTCCCGCCGAGACCACCACCAACGCACCGAGAACTCCTGTCACCGTGACGGAGGCACCGGCCGCCGCACACGCCGGTATGGACGCGGACAACAGCAGCAGCACGGCCTCCGAAAGGTAGTGGCCGAGCCGCTGCCGCCGCTTGTGCCACTCGTACCACGTCATTCGTTCCCGCACGTTGGGCGGGAGTTCGGCCCCGTCCGACCCCCGCAACTCCGTCCACCAGAAGCTCGCTTCACCTGCGCCGCCTGTCACGCGCGTGACCCTACGGCATGGTGTCCCGCTCTGTCCGGGGCGTGCCGCACAACCTGCCAGGCCGCCCGAGACGGGGCAGTGATCAGCCGGACCTGTGGAACCAACGTCGTGAGAGACCACAGCTAGACGAGGATCCGGGCGAAGCCTGCGGATCGCGCGCAGGTGCGGAACGCCGGCCGGGCCCCGCGGATCTTGAGTTGAGTGGTCGTTGCAGCATGGGCCGCAGGGTGGCCGTACCCGGTACGGCCACCGTGCGCTGCCAGCAGCGGACGTGCGTTCCGTTACGGGATGGCTTGGGGGCCGGTTCGCGGGAGGGCGGGCTCGGCCTTCACGCCGGCGGGAGGCGCGGTCACATAGACCGGGATGGGGTCGGGTTCGGGGGCGCAGGTCTTGGCGATGAATCCATTGCCGGTCGGCAGGCTGCCGTCCCGCAGATAGGCGGTGAAGGTGTCGTCCAGGCAGGCGTCGCCGTGGAAGAGGATCTCGTGGAAACTGCCGCCGTGTTGGACGACCAGCTTGGAGCCGGGCAGAGCCTTGTGCATGGCGACAGCGCCCGGGTAGGGGGTGGCCGCGTCCTCGGTGGCCTGGAAGAGCAGGACGGGCGGCAGGCCCTTTCCAGTGATCTTCAGCCGACCCGCCCGGTTGCCCTCGTAGGGCCAGAACATGCAAGCGGCGTTGTACCACATGTTGTTGTAGGTATAGAAGGGCGCGACGGCGTTGACCTTGGCCTGGTCCCTCTTCCAGGACTCCCAGTCGCGCGGCCAGTTGTTCTCGGTGCACTGCACCGCGTTGTACGCAGGGAATGTGCCGTCGTCGGCACCTGGGGCTGCGTAGAGGTTGTAGGCGATGTCCAGCGGGCGAGTGTCGTTCTTCGTGAGGTAGGCCGACAGCACGGTCGCCATCCGCGGCCAGCGCAGGAAGTTGTACCCGCCACCGTAGAAGGTGTCTTCGAACTCGGCGGGGCCGATCTTGCCGGGGGCCGGGGCGGCACCCACCGGATGGGTCCGCAACGCGTCCTCGACCTGGTAGTACTTCTGCTCCACCGTGGCAGCGTCAGTGCCCAGGTGGTAGACCGAGTCGGCTTTGGCGGTCCACGCCGCGAAGGCGTCGAATCGGCGCTGGTGCTCCTTGTCCTGCAGGATGTTGTGTTCGTACCAACTGATGGTTGGGCCGACGATGCTGTCCAGGACCATCCGGCGTACGTGCGAGGGGAAGAGCTGACCGTACGTCGAACCCAGCGAGGTACCCCACGAGCCACCATAGAAGTTGATCTTCTGAACGCCGAGCGCACGCCGTACGCTGTCCATGTCGCGCGCGTTGTCGACGGTGGTCATGTGCGGCAGGAACCAACTCCAGTTCGCGGCGCAGTCGGCGGCGTACTTGGCCGACTTCTCCAGCCATGCCTGCGAGGTGCCTCTGCTGACTTGGTAGTCCGGCCGCTCGGCGTCGAAGTAGTGGGCGTCGCATGTCACGTGCGGTTCGCTGGCGTTGGTGCCGCGTGGGTCGAAGCCGATCCAGTCGTATGTCGAGGCGACGTCCTGAGGGATCTTTCCGGAGATGTAGGCGGGCATCCACAAACCGGAGTCGCCGGGACCGCCAGGGTTCAGCAGGATGGGGCCCTGTTGCTTGTTCTTGGGTGCGGTGGCCGGTAACCGGTCCACCTTGATCTTGATCTTGGCGCCGTTCGGGTGCGCGTAGTCCAGCGGCACTTCAAGCATCGCGCACTGCAGCGCGGGGGCGGTGGGGTCGGCACAGGAGCTCCAGGTGAGCTTCCCCTGACCGATGTCCTGCGGTGCGGACACGGAAGCCGAGGCAGGAGTGATGCCCGCCAAGGCTCCGCCGATGGCGGCGACAGCGGATATCAGGGCTCTGATTCTTCTCATGAGAAGAATCATGTGACATGTGCAATGTCACATGCAATACACATGCGATACCTACCGAGCCAGACGTATGACGCCGGGTCAGGTGTGTACAGGGCCGTTCGTCGTGAAAGTCCCCGTTCCGGTCTTGGGCCTCCTGTGTGGCACCTTCGGCTGCACCGCTGGCGCGCCTCCCGTGCTCCCTGTTGGAACCCCAGGTCCGGTACGCGCTTCACCCCCGCGGCCTGCTTGAAGCGTTCGTCGTACTCGTCGAGTCGGCCGTGGCCCGGGCGCACGGCTGCTGCGAGCCGGGGCCTCCCTAGCGGACGCCTCCTGACGCTTCCCGCCTGACCAACTGGCGAGCCTGTGTGATCACAGCAGTGCACCGTGACTTTCGTTCGACTGGAAGGGGCGAGCAACGCGGTGCTACGTCGGCTCCGCCCGGAACTCGACGTGGGGGTCAGTGACGTAGTCGCGCCACCGTTCCCGGTGCCCCTGGGTCATCAGCCGGTAGTAGACCGTCTCCCGCCGCTCGCCTCCGATGTGATCCCCGATGTTGTGGCCCAGCAGGTAGTGCGCAAGAAGAACGCTTCCAGCGGTGCCGGCGGCCTGCACGGGGTCGCCCAGTTCAACGGGCGGGTACGGGCCGGGTGCCATGTTCTGAAGGCGCAATGCGTCGGGTCCATGTTCGGCCAGGAACCGCCCAAAGCGCAGGTGGGTGCCCGGCCAGATCCATAGGTTCCCCCGGTGGGTGAAGGTCTGGTCGGTCAACCACACCCCGGCGAGCAGGGAAAACGTGCCGGGGCGTCCGTCCGGTTCGGGTGGGGTGAGCCCGTCGACGTGCGGACCTCCGGGCGAGTTCGGCCACGGCGGCAGCGTCAGGGCGAGCTGCGCGAACTCCGGCTCATACATGCTCAGTCCGGGCCGCAGCAGCTCACGCGCGAGTTCACCGATTCCTGCACTCCGGTAGAACTCAAGAAGCGGATGTCCTGCAGGGCCGAATCGGGGGACCAGGAAGTACGGTCCCCGGTGCTCAGGGTCCGGCGGTTTCCGCTCCAGCATCCCCTCGACGATCCGCCGCCCTCTCGCGATCTGCGCCGCGTCCAGGACGTCCGGAACGACGACGAACCCGTCGCGAAGGAAGGAGGCTCGCATCTCCCCAGTGATCTGCCCCATGTCGCCAGTGCAACAGGCAGTTGAGGACTCGGACAACCGAATTATCTCTCGCCGCTTGAGGCAAAAGCCATCTCGGCCCGCAATGCGCCCCCGACCCGGCGAACCTAGGCGGTCAGAGCACCAGGTGTGCCGTCTCATGAGGTTGGTGCCGCCTCAGCGACAAGACCCCGACAGTTACCTCGTCGGCCTCCACCTGCGCGCCTCGATGATCTGGCTCAAGGATCTCACTGGAACCACGCTTTGACCCCAACTCAATGTGCGCGGCTGGTTGGCAATGTGCGGCGAAGTGGTGGCCCGGTCCGCACTCGAGAGTTGCAAGGGTCACTTGCAAATGGCCTTTGCAACTCGTAGCCTTCTGGCGTGGCCGAACAACCGCCTGCCCAAGAGATCACCGATGTCGATGCGCTGCGCGCCTTCGCACACCCGATGCGGCAGAAGATCGAGCAATGCCTGCGCCGGGGACCGGCCAACTCTGCCGCGCTCGCACGCGAGTTGGGCGAGAGTACGGGGCTGGTCAGTTACCACCTGCGGCAGCTGGCCAAGCACGGCTTCGTCGAGGAGGTCCCGGAGCTGGCGAAGGGGCGGGAGCGGTGGTGGCGGGCAGTGCCGGGGGATCGGCGGTTCCCGCCGTACAGTCGACAGACGCCGGAGATGCGCGAGGCGCTGACCGAGATGCATCGGCTCAGTCTCGCCGAACTGATCGACTCCGCCCGGCGGTTCGAGGAGGCGCGCGACACGCTGGGGCCCTGGGCCGACGCGGCGCTCTTCTCGCGCGCCACGCTCCGGGTCGACCCCGACCAACTCCACGCGTTCTTCGAGGAGTACATCGCGCTCCTCTACCGGTATTCGGCGCCGGAGCACGGGAACGCGCCCGGGGCGCGGACCGTGCTCGTCCGGTTGCTCGGAATTCCCGAGACCGACTGACCGCGCGGCCCGACCGACAACGAAGGGGGCTCACGCCGTGCTGCTCTCGGCTACGTCCGCATCACCTATGCGCTCCTTACTGACCGTTTTGTCCGGAGCATTGGCCGGCGCGCTCCTGCTGCTGGCCGCGCCAATGGCGTACGCCCGCGGCGACGGGCTGGTCCGCCAGGAGGTCACCTTCCGGGGCGGCGGTGGGCTCGTCCTGCACGGCACCGTCCTCCGTAAGGACGGACTACCCGGCCCGGAACCTGGCATCGTACTCGTCGGCGGCTCGGGCTCCGGGCCCCGGGAGGAGTACCGGCAGGAGGCCGAGGCGTTCGCCCGGGCCGGGATCACCACGCTCGTCTACGACAAGAGGACCGTCGGCTACTCGCTGCTTCACCGGGACTTCAGCCTGTTGGCCGACGACGCGCTTGCCGGAGTGCGGTTGTTGCAGTCCAGGAGCGGGGTGAACCCACGCCAGGTCGGGCTGTGGGGGTTCAGCGAAGGGGGCTGGGTGGCGCCGCTGGCCGCGTCGCGCTCGACCGACGTCGCGTTCGTCGTCACCATCGGCGGGTCCGGCTACGACTCGCTGCGTACCCAGGCCTGGAACCTCACCACGCATCTGCAGCACCAGGGGGTGGGCGAACCCTTCCGTCGCACCGTGGCCGGTCCCGCCGCCCAATTCGTGGCCTCGACTGGTCTGTTCCCCGCGGCTGGCTACGACCCCTTGCCGGTGCTGGAGCGGCTCCACCGAACACCGGTGCTGGCGCTGTGGGGCGATCACGACACGCAGGTGCCGCCCAAGGAGAGCGCACGGATCTTCCGCGAGACCCTGGCCCGTGCGGGCAACGGGCACGCCGTCATCGGCTTCGTCGCCGACGGTGCGCACAACGGGCACCGAACGTCGGACGGGTTCGACCGGATCGGTGGCCCACTGTTCCATGGAAAGAAGCTGGGGGAGCTGGCCCCGCGCTACGCGCAGACCATGACCTCATGGGTGCAGGCCGTGGCAGCCAGCCACCCACCGGCGTCGAGTGCCGCCCCCGCACCCGGGCAGGCACTCGTCACCACCCCCGTACCGGGCCACGCCTGGTACGCCTGGCTCGCCCCGGCGCTGCTCCTCCTCGGCTTCGCCGCCTATCCGATGAGTGCCCTCCTGGGCCAAGGCCCGGTCTTGCGCCCGGTGCGGTGGTTGGCCGGGCTCGGCCTGTTGGCGGTCATGGCGACGGTGGCCTGTTCGATCGCCGTCTTCGTGGCGGGCAACGTTGCGGCGGCGCCCGTTGTGTGGGGCCGCCCGGCTGTGTGGCTGGTGGTGCAAGTGCTCGCCGTCGCCGTGGTGGTGTCCGCCTGTGTCTCGGCAGCCGCGCTCTGGCGCCGACAGCTGACGCCGAGCTGGGCGGTCTGGCTGCGTCTGGCCCCGGTCGGGCTCGCCGCGGTCGGGTTCGTACCGTGGGCGGTGTGGTGGGGTGTTGCTGCGTGACGGCCTCGTCCCCTCTACGACTCCGGCGGCCTCATGAACGCCTATTGATCACGACTGAAGACAGACCCGAGGGGCAAACGCATCAAGGTAAGTTTTAGGGCATCCGAGAGGCCACGGTCGGCCTGTTCCACCTCGGCGTGCAGGCTCCCGGCTTCACGGCCGGCCGGGGCGTGTGGTCAGACGGCGGTGCGTCCGCCGTCGACGGGCAGCACCGCTCCCTGTACGAAGCTTGCCTCGTCGTCGGCCAGGTACACGATCGCCGCCGCGATCTCCGCGGCGGACGCCGGCCGTCCGGCGGGCGCCTGGGCGGCCAGACTCCGCAGCTCCTCCTCGGCCTGAGCGGTGGTCTCGGTCCGCGTGGGACCGACCTGAACGGCGTTCACCCGCACTCCGCGCGGGCCGTACTCCGCCGCCCACGCCTTCGTCAGCAGATTCAGCGCCGCCTTGCTCGACCCGTACAACGCCATGCCCGAGAACCCGAGCGCGGCCGCGATGGTGCTCACGTTGACGATCGCTCCGCCGCCCCGCTCGGCCATGCCCGGTGCAAGCTCGGCCACCAAGTAGAACGGCGCCTTGACGTTGAGCGCGTACACGGCGTCGAAGAGGCTCTCCTCCGTGTCCTTCGTCGGCCCGAAGGGGTAGACGCCCGCATTGTTGACCAAGACGTCGACCCGGCCGCCGGCCAGCCCCAGGGCGTCGAGCGCAAGCCGCCGCACCGCCGTGGCGTCGCGTAGATCGGCGCTCACGAAGCCTGCCCTTCCGCCGCGCTCCCGGATCGCCCCTACGACGTGTTCTCCGCGGGCGGCGTCACGGCCGGCCACCAGCACATGCGCGCCGCGTTCGGCCAGCGCCTCCGCTGTGGCAGCGCCGATGCCACTGGTTGCCCCGGTCACGAGCGCGACCTTGCCCTGCATGGACGCAGATGCCACGGCCGGTTCCTTCCGTTGAAGTCGAGATGCACGACCGCCGTCCGGGCAGCGGACGGCCGCTCCGTCGGGGACCACGCCACACCCTCGGGAACGGGCTGCCCGCTCAGAAAGACGCAAGAGATACGGCCGCCGGACTTCCACAGCATCACTGGCAACAGGGCACCGCAACCGCTCTGGAGGAGGGCGCCGACCGAGAACGCCCGAGCTCTGTGAGTGAGGGCCGCCGGCGCGTCCTCGGCGACGATGACGGCGGGCCGGTCCGGCGGTGTCGGTGTGGTGTACATGCGGTACTCCTCAGCGGCGGTGGACACAGTCGGAACCCGGAGCTGGTGGACACTCCGCCCGGCGGCCTGATGTTCGGCCGGGTCAGCGGGTGAGCGGAGGTGGGACGGAGGTCCCCGCCCGTCGCAAGGCGGTTTGACGATAGATCCGCCGAGAACTTCTCGCATAATGTGTTAACAAGTCCGCAGTACTCTGATAATAATTCCGGCGTCGACGCCGCGCCCGACACCCCAGGGACGCGTTCCCGTCCGCCCAGCGGGGCCTCAGGCAGGCCTTCGAGCAGATTCCGCCAGCTGAGCCGCTGCACCCACGAGCGGTGCCGCCCGTGGAGCCCCAAAGCCGTCATTCCCGACCCACCCGCACGAGAGGTCCCCCGTCATGCGATCGACCAGATACGTCCGATCGACCAGATACGCCCTCATCGCCAGCTCTGCCGCCACCGCCCTTCTCGCCACAGCCTGTTCCGGAGCCGGGGCCGGAGCCGGGGGTTCCTCGGATGGCGGGAGGAGCATCAACGTGCTGATGGTCGGCAACCCGCAGATGGAGGACATCGCGAAGCTGACGGACAGCACGTTCACGAAGGACACCGGCATCAAGGTGAACTTCACGGTGCTTCCCGAGAACGAGCTGCGCGACAAGGTCACCCAGGACATCGCCACTCAGGCCGGCCAGTACGACGTCGCCACCATCGGCGCCTACGAAGTACCCATCTGGCACAAGAACGGGTGGTTGCGCGACCTGGACGGCTACGTCGACACGGCCAGGGACTTCGACAGGAATGACCTCCTCAAGCCCATGGTGCAGTCGCTGTCCGGCACGGACGGCAAGCTCTACGCCCTGCCGTTCTACGGCGAGTCCTCCTTCCTGATGTACCGCAAGGACGTCTTCGCCGAGAAGGGCCTGACGATGCCTCAGCATCCGACCTGGCAGCAGGTCGCAGACCTCGCCGCGAAGGTCGACGGCGCCAAGCCGGGGATGAAGGGCATCTGCCTGCGAGGCCTGCCCGGCTGGGGCGAGCTCGGAGCCCCGCTGACCAGCGTGGTCAACACCTTCGGCGGCACCTGGTTCACCAAGGACTGGAAGGCACAGGTCAACGGAGACGGCTTCAAGCAGGCCACCAACTTCTACGTCGATCTGATCCGTCGGCACGGTGAGGCGGGCGCTGCGCAGTCCGGGTTCACCGAGTGCCTGAACGCGATGAGCCAGGGCAAGGTCGCCATGTGGTACGACGCCACCAGCGCGGCCGGCTCACTGGAAGACCCCAGCACCAGCAAGGCCGCCGGCAAGATCGGTTACGCGTACGCGCCGGTGCAGGAGACCAAGAACAGCGGCTGGCTGTGGGCTTGGGCGTGGGCGATGCCGAAGACCACGAAGAACGCCGACGCCGCCTCGAAGTTCATGCTCTGGGCGTCCAGCAAGCAGTACGAGAAGCTCGTCGGCGAGAAGCTGGGCTGGTCGCGGGTGCCCGCCGGGAAGCGGGCCAGCACCTATGAGATCCCTCAGTACAGGAAGGCGGCGGCGGCTTTCGGCGACGTCACCCTGAAGTCCATCCAGCAGGCCGATCCGTCCAACCCCGGGCTCCAGCCGCGGCCCACGGTGGGCATCCAGTTCGTCGCCATCCCCGAGTTCCAGGATCTCGGGACCAAGGTGACGCAGGAGATCTCCGCCGCCATCGCCGGCAAGACCAGCGTGGGCACGGCACTCAACGACGGCCAGAGGCAGGCGGAGGACGTCGCCAAGAACTACAAGTAATCCGCTCGCCCCGGCCGGCTCCCTCGCCCGGCCGGGGCACCGTCTCCCTGACCCCGGGCCGCCGACGGCGGAAGAAAGTCGCTCCATGACCACGCAGACCCACCCCCTCAACAAGCACGGCCGGCCACTTGCCGGCCACGTCCGACCCACGGGCGTCAACAGGTGGCAGCGTCGCTTCCCGCTCCTGCCGGCCCTGATATTCACGGTCGTCGTCACCCAGCTGCCGTTCGCGGCCACGCTCGTCATCTCCACCTTCCGGTGGAACATCCTGAGGCCCGGCGACCGCCACTTCACCGGCCTGTCCAACTACGCCTTCGTCTTCACCGACGAGCGGCTGCGGAACGCAGTCGTCAACACCGTCGTCCTCACCGTGTCCGTGGTCGTCCTCAGTGTGGTCCTCGGACTGGGCCTGGCCCTGCTGCTCGACCGCCGTTTCCCGGGCCGGGGCCTTGCGCGGACCCTGCTCATCGCCCCGTTCCTGGTCATGCCGGTCGCCGCCGCGCTGCTGTGGAAGCACGCCATCTACAACCCCGACTACGGCCTCCTCAACGGCACTCTGAACGCGGTGTACCGGCTCTTCGGCGCCGACAACGGCCCCACCGTCGACTGGGTGTCGTCCTTCCCCATGTCGGCCCTGGTGGTCGCGCTGGTGTGGCAGTGGACCCCGTTCATGATGCTCATCCTGCTGGCCGGTCTGCAGGCACAGCCCGGTGACGTGCTGGAGGCCGCCAAGGTCGACGGGGCCTCCGCGCCGCAGACCTTCCGCCACATCACACTGCCGCACCTGCGCCAGTACATCGAGCTGGGCATCGTGCTCGGCAGCATCTTCGTCGTCCAGACATTTGACGCGGTCTACACCATCACCCAGGGCGGGCCAGGCTCCCAGACCACCAATCTGCCCTACGAGATCTACCTGACCATGTTCCGTAAGTTCGAGTACGGCCAGGCCGCAGCCGCCGGCGTCGTCGTGGTGATTGGTTCGATCGTCATTGCGACATTCGCTCTGCGGGTCGTCGCCTCCCTGTTCCGTGAGGAGGCGTCCCGATGACCGCCACGACCACCCCCGCAGCATCCGAAACCCTCATGCAGAAGCTCATCCGCCGGCGCCACGGCGACGACGAACAGGCACCACGCCTGTCGCCCTTGTGGACCTTCGTCGCCTGGCTGGCCACCCTGGCCTTCTTCGCGCCGGTGGCGTGGATGGTGCTCACGTCCTTCCACCAGGAGTCCGACGCGGCAACCAATCCGCCCAGCCTGTTCGCGCCGCTCACCTTCCACCAGTACGCGCTGCTGCTGGGCCGGGACATCACCCCGTACCTGCTCAACTCGGCCATGGCCAGCGTCTTCTCGACCCTGCTGGTCCTCGTCCTGGCGGTGCCGGCGGCCTACGCGCTGTCCATAAAGCCGGTCGAGAAGTGGACCGACGTGATGTTCTTCTTCCTGTCCACGAAGTTCCTCCCCCTCATCGCGGCCCTGCTGCCGGTCTACGTGATCGTCAAGGACGTCGGCATGCTCGACAACGTCTGGACGCTGATTGTCCTATACACGTCGATGAACCTGCCGATCGCGGCATGGATGATGCGGTCGTTCCTCGCCGAGGTGCCCAAGGAGATCCTCGAGGCGGCCGAGGTCGACGGCGCCGGGCTGCCCACCGTGCTGCTGCGGATCGTCGCGCCGGTCGCCATGCCGGGACTCGCCGCCACCTCGCTGATCTGCTTCATCTTCAGCTGGAACGAGTTCATGTTCGCCGTGAACCTCACCGCGACCCGTGCGTCCACCGCGCCGGTGTTCCTGGTGGGCTTCATCACCAACGAAGGCCTGTTCCTGGCCCGATTGTGTGCTGCGGCCACACTGGTGTCCCTGCCGGTCCTCATCGCCGGTTTCGCCGCCCAGGACAAGCTGGTGCGCGGTCTGTCCCTGGGAGCCGTCAAATGAGAGCCCCCGTCCCCACGGCTGTCCTGCACAGTTTCCGGCGCGCTTCGGATCTCTCCACCGTCGGCGCCAGCGAACCGGACGTCTCCCTCAGCAGCCGCCTTGCGCAGGCGGCGTTCCCGGACGCGGTCGCCGGCCTCAGGGCGGGCATCGGCCCGCAAGATCCAGATCCAGATCCAGATCCAGATCCAGATCCAGATCCAGATCCAGATCCAGATCCAGATCCAGATCCAGATCTAGATCCAGACCCTGATCCAGCCCCAGATCCAGCCCGGCCTCGCCAGCGTGTGACCGCCCGAACCGAACGGAACTCCGCCACCATGACCGACCAGATCCGCCGCGTCGTCGTCCGCTCCCTCGACGACATCACCATCGAGCACGTACCCGCCCCCGTCCCCGGGGACGACGAGCTGCTGGTGCGTACCACGATCGTCGGAGTGTGTGGCTCCGACACCCATGCTGCGGCCGGCCACCACCCGTTCATCGACCTGCCCTACCTCCCGGGTCACGAGGCGGTTGGCATCGTGGCCGCCGCAGGGAATGGCGCGGACGACTTCACCACCGGCGACCGGGTGATCGTCGAACCCAACCTTTACTGCGGCCGGTGCCCCCAGTGCCGCTCCGGCCGCTACAACATCTGCCAGGAGCTGAAGGTCTTCGGCTGCCAGACGCCCGGCGCCATGACCGACCTGTTCACCATTCCCGCCGACCGCGTCCACCGCGTGCCCGACGACATGACCGACCACCAGGCCGCCCTGGTAGAGCCGCTGGCCACCCCCGTACACGCCGTTGCCAAGGCTGGCGACCTCACTGGCCGTAGCGTCGCCATTCTCGGCGCCGGGCCGATCGGGCTGCTCACGCTCGTCGCCGCCCGGCACGCCGGCGCCGCCCGTGTCACCGTCACGGACCTGCTCCCGGGCAAGCGGGAGCGGGCCCTGCGCATGGGCGCCGACGCGGCCTTGCCCGCCGACGCCCCGGACCTGATCCATCAGGCTCGGGCGCTACTCGACGGGCCCGTCGACGTCGTCTTCGACTGCGTGGCCCGCGAGCAGTCCATGGCTCAGGCCACCGACCTGGTGGCCAAGGGCGGCCATATCGTCGTCGTGGGCGTGGGTGCCGCCGGTGTCACACCCATCCGCCTGGACCTGGTCCAAGATCGGGAGATCCGTGTCGAGGGCACCCTGATGTACACCACCGAGGACTACCGCACCGCCATGTCCCTCATCGCATCGGGCGCCGTCGACACCGCGGAGATCGTCACAGCCACTTACGGGCTGGAGGACGCCGCCAAGGCTTTCGCCGCATCCATGGACCCCGAGCACGTCAAGGTGCTGGTGGCCGTGCACGTTCCGTAGCGGACGGCCGTCGTGCTACGGGAGCTGGGGCGGGCCGACGTCTGTGCCGACCCGGCAAGCAGCGACCGGCAAGCGCCGGGGGCTCAGGGGGGGCCAGACTGTCCTGGGCTGCCACCGGCTCGTATGCGAAACTGCGTCACTGGAGTCGTCAGACCGCCCTTCGACTTCACCTGCACCGAATCCTCGTTCCGGCCCGTCCGCCGAGCGGAACCAACCCACCGACGGACGGGGCACGAACCGGTGGGGGCGAGCGGGTGTCGACAGCGCCGTAACCGCGGTGCTGTGTGCAAGGGTGTCGGTCCGTTCCGCATCCAGTGGAACAAGCAGGACGCGAAAGGGAAGGAGGGGAGCGCTGTGCCCGCCCGTGCGCGACCGTCGCATGCCGTCGTCGAGGAGCGCAGGCAGGCCGTCCTGCGGTACGTCGCCGAACACGGTGAGACCCGCATCGACGACTTGGCCCTGCACTTCGGCGTGAGTCTCATGACGATGCACCGGGACCTGGACGACCTCGCGACGCGTCACCTGCTGCGCAAGGAACGCGGACGGGCCGTCGCCTTCCCGGCCCTCACCATGGAAACCGCGACCCGCTTCCGGGAGAACAGCAGTCTCGCGGCCAAGGAAGCGCTGTGCGCGGCCGTCGCCGACCGGATCAGGCCCGGCAGCACGGTGCTCATGGACGACTCGACCACCCTGTTTCCCCTCGTCCCCGCACTGGCTCGGTTGGACCAGCTCCATGTCGTCACCAACTCGATCGGCCTGGCACAGCGTCTTGGATCCGCACCCGCGGTGAGCGTCACCCTCCTGGGCGGGTGCTACCGCAGCGACTTCAACTCCTGCACCGGTCCCGCCGTCCCCCGCGCCCTGTCCCAGATCCGCGCCGATCTCGCCCTGATGTCCGCCACCGCCATCCTGGAAGGCCGGCTCTTCCATCCCCTCAGCGACTACGTCGAGGTCAAGCTGGCCATGCTCGCCTCCGCCGACCAGACCCTGCTCCTGGCGGACCATTCGAAATTCGGCAAGACCGCCACGTATGCCTATGGCAGCGTGGCCGACTATCACGCGGTCATCACCGACACCGGCACTCCCGAGGCAGAACTCACGGCCATTCGCGACCTCGGAGTCCCCGTAGAGACAGTCGCCCCCGAGTAGCGGCCCTCCTGACGCTCAGGGGGCCGTACCACCGTGGAGAGCGCTCCACGGAGCCGGTAGCCGCTGACCCGGCAGGCCGTCTTCCGGAGATGTCGGGCAAGCCGTCGGCTGCCCGGCCGCAAAGCAGCCGACCAAAAGCCCGCACCACACCACCCGTCGGTCCAATGCGCCATGCCGGGGCTTCCTCGCAGCCGGAAGGCCAGGTGATGGATCCCTCACGGATCCCTTGCGCAAAGGAGTGGACCTGCCACCCCACCAGAGCCGATCGTGGGCGGCATGAACGATCACCGCACGGCATCTGTCGACCCTGCCAGTTCTGCCGAACGCAGCCGCGCCCACGGTTCCCCGTGCTATGCGTGGGTCGCCAAGGCTGAGTGCAGCCGTGGGCTTGGGCAGGGCCATGAGTGACGTGCCTCTGGATGAGGAGTCCGGTGAGGTCCGCCGTTTCTGGGGTCGGCTCGGTCTTCCCGGGCTGGTCGACGTCCACACGCACTTCATGCCCGAGCGCGTCCTGCGCAAAGTCTGGGACTACTTCGACGCGCTCGGACCGCTGACCGGTGGTCTCGAGTGGCCGATCACTTACCGCAAGGAGGAGGCGGAACGGACAGCCTTGCTGCGAAAGTTCGGCGTGCGGGCCTTCACCGCGATGCTGTACCCGCACAAGCCTGGCATGGCCCAGTGGCTGAATGGCTGGGCGGCCGACTTCGCCCGCCGCACCCCCGGCTGTCTGCACACCGCCACCCTCTACCCCGAGCCGGGCGTCGAGGCATACGTCCGGGAGGCCGTCGAGGCCGGCGCGCGCGTCTTCAAGGCGCATGTGCAGGTGGGGGCGTACGACCCGGCCGACGAACTCCTCCAGCAGGCATGGGGGTTGCTGGCCGAGGCCCGGATCCCCGTAGTGATCCACTGCGGCTCCGGGCCCGCGCCCGGCAAGCACACCGGTCCCGAGCCGATCGCGCAGGTGCTGGCGCGGCACCCCCGGCTGCGACTGGTCGTCGCGCATCTGGGGATGCCGGAGTACGAGGAGTTTGTCGCCGTCGCCGAGCGGTACGGGGAGGTGCGGCTGGACACGACGATGGCGTTCACCGACTTCAGCGAGGGGTTCATGCCGTTCCCCCGTCATGCCCTGCCCCGGCTGGCCGGGCTCGGCGACCGCATCCTGCTGGGCTCCGACTTCCCCAACATCCCCTATCCGTACGTGCACCAGCTCCACGCCCTGGAGCGGCTGGGTCTCGGAGAGGCGTGGCTGCGTGCGGTGTGCCACGACAACGCGGCAGGGCTGTTCGGACTGTGAAGAGGGAAGCTGTTCGGGGAACGGCGCTGGTTGCGACAACTGTTGCACCAAGGGTTGCGGCTATGCGTTGCGCCAAGGGTTGCGCGAACCTTCCCGGCGTTCTGGAACTGTCCGCCGCGCGCCAGGGCACATACGGCACGTGATCATCACCCCGTACTCTTCGGCTGATCGAAATATTGACGGCTACAGGGCCGAGGCGGGGGAAGGCACATGACATATCGGCGCGCGGTGATACCGGCACTGGTCGGAGGCCTGCTGATTACGCTGTTGCTGTGGTGGGCGGGCGCGAGCGCGCAGGCACTGCAACTGCGCGGCACCACGGGCGTGTTCGACGTTCAGTCCGCGAGTGAACTCCGGCGATGGCTCGCACCCTGGTCGCACGACCCCCCGATGGCGCTGTTGTCCGGCGGGCCTCCGGGCGGGGGCACGAGTGGGGACACGGCCTTGAACGGAGGCACCCAGTACGCCGATCTGTACAGCACCGCGATGCAGATCAGGTTCGTGGCGGTCTTCGTGTTCTTCCTGGCCGGCGCGCTGCTCCTGGTCCGCAGGATCCCGCCGACCCAGGGCCGTACGCCGGCCACGCTGCTCGCGCTGTGGGCCTGGGGCCCGGTGGCCGGAACCCTGGCCGTGACGGTCTCCGCACCGTGGCTGATCGCATCCCGGGGGCACGGTAGCTACCGGTTCCTGCCGCAGCTGGCGGGTGTGATCGCATCGAGCGGGCCGGTCATGGTGTTCGCAGCGCTGTTGTCCGCCCTGCTCACGGTGGTCGTGGCGCGTGTCACCGCCAAGGGCGCGGACCCGCTGCCCCGGCAAAGTGTGCCGCCGCGCGCTGCCCGCCTGGCCGCGAGCGCCGGGACCGCGGTGATCGCGCTGTCGCTGGTGATCCTTTCGTACGAATCGGTGGCGGCCTGGATCCAGACCTCGTTCGGCGGCGGAGGGCTGCTGTCCGAGCCCGGCGACCTGCTGCGCGAGTGGCTGCTGCTCGGCGGCTGGACGGGCCCGGCGACCACGCCGCTCGGCGACTGGCTGCTCTACCGGGCCGCCGACGTGCTCATGCTCGCCGTGGTGTGGTGGGCGCTGCGGCTGCTGCCCGGCCTGCTCATCCGGACCACGGTGCCGGCGATGGCGGTGGGCGCGGTCTGCGCGACCGTGCTGGGACTGCTGGCGAGCCAAGTACTGCACATGGCGATGGACGACACTGTCACCGTGTGGGGGCCTGTGTACCTGTTCTCAAAGCTCGGCGACGGCGTCCCGGCCGCCGTCACCTTTGGTATCGCGGCGGGGATGGCGGCCCTTGCGACGCTGCGTCTGGCCGGGGGCAGTGACACCAGCAAGTTGCCCGGGTGATGGAACGTCGGCTCCGTCGACCAGGCGCTCGCCCGGTGGCTGCCCGACCATTTCTGCACCGGCGCGCTGTGCCAACTCGATGCGGTCACCGGGGTGCTGCGCTGGGTCAATTGCGGTCCCCCTCCGCCGACGCTGATCCGTTCCGAGCGAGTGGTCGACGGGGCGCTGGACAGCCCCCCGCAGCCCCCGATCGGCCTGGTCGGCCAACTCGCCCCGGCAGCCCGGCGGTCCACGAGACGAGACTGAAACCGGGCGACCACGTCCTGCTCTACACCGACGGCGTCGTGGAGACACGCGACGCGAACAAAGCGGAGTTCGGCCTCGACCGGCACGACCACCGATCTGCTGCTGTCCGCGACCGGGGTTCACAAACAGTCAGGGAAGGTGCTGCAGGTCGCGGTTGGCGCGACCGGAAGAGCCTGGCATCCATCGCGGCCGCAACGCCGTCGAACGAGGCATCAACCGTCTCAAACGCCACCTGGCCGTGGCCACCGGGTACGACAAACTCGATGTCCGCTACCAGGCCACCATCCACATCGCCGCGATCAATCAATGGCTCCCCAATCGGTGAGGGCGGGATGCGCCCGCCCTCACACCGGCTTCGAAACATCGCCAGGACTCCGGAGCCGTGTACTTCGGTTTGGTTTCCGAGCCGGGCCTCAGCTGTTGGCCAGGGTGCGGTCGAGAAGGGGCAGCAGGCGGTCCCAGTGGCGCTGCAGTGCGGAGGGGTTGAAGGCGTCGGTGTCGGACATGGTGAAGCCGTGGACGGTGCCGGGGTAGGTCTCTGATGTGTAGCCGACACCTGCGGCATCCAAGGCCTGGTTGAGCTCACTGATGGCCTTGGGCGTCATGTCGTTCTCGGCGTGGCCGAGGTGGACTTGAGCGGCGAGCTTGGGAACAAGGCGATGCGGGCTGTCGGGTGCGACGGTGACCAAGTTGCCGGGGTGGAATCCGGCGACGGCGGCCACCTGGTCGGGGTGAGCCGCTGCGGTGCGTATCGCCAGAACGGCGCCCATGCAGTAGCCGGTCACGGCGACCGGTCCGGCGCTGACCTCGGGCTGGATGGTGAGGAACCTGAGGTATGCGTCGGCGTCGCGCGGCTTCTCACGGTGCCACGACTTGGCGACCGAAGCACGTCGCAGTATCCGATGGCAAGCATGCTGGGCACCGGGGCACGAATGTCGTTCGGCACCGACTGGCCGGTCAGCATCCTGCACCCGATGGAAGGCATCGGCGTCGCGGTGACCCGGACCGTTGATGACGGGCCGACCGAGGCGTGGCTGTCCGAAGAATGTTTGACGACTCCTCAGGCACTGCGCATCTACACGGCGGGCGCGTCGTACCAAGCTGGGGCCGAGGGCCACCGCGGCGTTGTCGCACCCGGCAGCATTGCTGATCTCGTCTGGCTTGCCGAGAATCCGTTCCGGATTGCCCCGAAGGACCTGGCATCGGTACGCGTCCAGGGCACTTGGCTCGCCGGTGGACGCACCTACTGAAGAGCTCGCGCCCTCTCAGCGTCAGTCTCGGTGGGGCTGGTATCGGGTGGCTGAGGGATTCGAGAGTTCACCCGTCGTACGTGTGTGGCCTGCGGCATTCTCGGGTTATCGCTTCTGGCACCTCGCGCTCGGTAGCCTCATCAGCCTCATCGCCGCCGGGCTCGACGGCATGGAGTCGTCCTTCCCGCTGCTGGAGGAACTCACCGGAGATCCCGTGGTTCCCGCCGAGAGAGCGGTGGCCTGGGCGTGCGCCGCCTGCCGACCTCGCCGAAGGCAGTCGACGCGGAGCGCGCGCGGCGCGGGCCGCGCGCCGTCGGATGACGCGGTGATCTGCTCAGATCGGGCGAGCCTCAGAAGGCAGAAGGCAGAAGGCAGAAGGCAGAAGGCAGAAGGCAGAAGGCAGAAGGCAGAAGGCGGAAGGCAGAAGGCAGAAGGCAGAGGGCAAGGGGCACCGCTGTCGGACGTCTGGCCCAGACGCGGTGGACCGGAAGAGCGGGACAGAACGAGCTTCTGACATCAAAAGCCAAAAGTCACTGACGTTTATCCTGCTGCTCGCCGCAAGACGACCCCGAAGTCACGCCGAAACGACTCCCTCAGAAACCGACGACACAGCCACATGGGGGTGACAGGGACCGCATTCGGCAGACGAGGGGTGCAGGCGCGGGCAGGGCGGCCGCTGCCGGAAGGGTTGTCATCCGATCGGTTCGAACAGGCTGGGCGCTGCCCAGCCTCACTCGACTTGGGCCGCCCGAAAGCTACTGCTTCACCAGCCCCTGCTCTGGCCGCCGAGGGGGCGCTCGAGTCGGCCGACCGCGAGGGCCCACTCTGCTGGGACCACGGCTGCGGCTTCATCGGAGCCGAAACCGTCATCACCTCGACGGCCGAATCCGACGAGGATCGGGTACGGGCCCGCCAGTGCTGCCCAATGCCCGCACCCCGGAGATGCGCGGGACAGCCGCGTATCCCACGCCTACGCCTCCTCCAGGAGCAGGACTCTGATGGACCGGCGGCCATCCGCCCTCCTGCTGACGTCGACTGGCCCGAAGCGCCGGGACAGGCCAGATTGGTGCTGCTGTCAGACGGGCGGTGCTGGGGCGACGCGAGCGTGGGAAGTAAGCCATGACGACCGACGCGATCCCGTTCATTGGTTACCGGAACGCCGCACACTTGTCCCGCCGTCGAACAGTGGCTGAACACGTGCGGCCTGGCCGACGCGCTCAACGTGCTCAATGTGCGCAACGCGCACGCGACCGGGCGCGCCAAGGACGACATCTGGGGGTGCGGGGTCCCACGAGAGGCAACTTACGGCTGCACCTCTCCGCCTTGGGCGAATTGCAGAGACAGAGACCGCAGAACATCCGCAGAGGAGGCGTCGGTTCGGCCGGTGTCGTGAACCTCGGCGAGCTGCGTGAAGGCGAACGCAAAGCAGTTGGAGATGCGCACGATGGCTGGCCCGAGGGCGTCGGTGATGATGTCCGTGACCGTGCCGGCGCTCGCATCGGCGGGCACCTGGATCTCCGGTAGCGCCTCCGCAAGCAGTGCCGAGACAGCTCCGCTGATGACGACTTCGGTATCGGGGTTCTCACGGACTTGGCGCCGGATCTCGAGGGCCTCCGTGAGGATACCGATGACCCGCTGCATAGTCTCTCGCTGGTCCATGCGCGCAGCCTAAGGGCTGTCCCGTACTCCCCGGGGGCGCACGACGACAGCTACGGCACCTCGCTGCGTTGTCGGATCGACCGAATACGCCCCGTATGAGTACGACCCTCCGCCTTGCGATGCACCGCATCTGACGCCGCGCGTTCCACCGGGGATTAGGGACAGCCCACTGCGGTATCCCCACGTTCCGATGCCCGCCAGTGTTCTTCGAGTGCGGCCTTGGTACGGATATCAGGATCCATCGCATTGTCCCTTCCGCAAGCGGTCGGAGCGATCCGGGGACCTGGGCTTTGCGGATGCGGGCGTTGACGTCGACTCCGCCGGGCGAGCCCTCGGCAGCGGCGGGCGGCTCCCGTCGCGGAGACGGAGGTGGGCCGAATACCCGGCGAGGAAGACGCAGCCGGCTCTGAAGCGGTCGGGTGGCGTGCGCCGTGGCAGGGGGACGCACGACAGAGCGCGTCCCCCTGCATTGACTTGACCTACCGGTGCCCGTCGTCGATGTCGATGTCGATGTCGAAGGCCTCCGCGGTGTTCAGGACGGAGGGGTTGTCCCCGCCGACGGCGTAGACGCAGGGCCGGTCCACCCCGTCGGGGCAGGGTGCGGACCCCGCCGCCAACAGTTCGCGGGCGGTGGGCAGCGGGGGCAGCGTCGCCCAGGTGTTCGCGGACGAACTGTACGTCTCCACCGTGCTCAGGAAAACACCATCGTTATGCCCGCCAACGGCATACACGCAGGTGCCCCTCAGTACATCCGGGCAGGGCGCGGTCGCCGCCGCCAGACCGTCGCGGGCGGTGGGCAGCGGCGGCAGCGTCGCCCAGGTGTTGGCGGAGGGGCTGTACGCCTCCACCGTGTTCAGGAAGGTGCCGCCGAAGCCGCCGATGGCGAACACGCAGGTGCCCCTCAGCCCGTCCACCCCCTTGGGGCAGGGCGCGGCAGCCGCCGCCAGCGCCGTGCGGGCGGTGGGCATCGAGGGCAAGGTCGCCCAGGTGTTCGCCGACGGACTGTACGCCTCCACCGTGTTCAGGAAACCGGGGTTGTCCCCGCCGATGGCGAACACGCAGGTGCCCTCCCGCCCGTCCACCCCCTTGGGGCAGGGCGCGGTCGCCCCCGCCAGCGACTCGCGGGCGGTGGGCATCGAAGGCAACGTCGCCCAGGTGTTCGTGGCCGGACTGTACGCCTCCACCGTGCTCAGGAAACCTGAACCGTTCCGACCGCCGATGGCGAACACGCAGGTGCCCTCGAGCCCGTCCACCCCCCTGGGGCAGGGCGCTGCAGCCCCCGCCAGCGCATGGCGGGCGGTGGGCATCGAAGGCAGCGTCGCCCAGGTGTTCGTGGCCGGACTGTACGCCTCCATCGTGTTCAGGTCGCTGCCGTTGAAGCCGCCGAAGGCGAACACGCAGGTGCCCTTGAGTCCATTCACTCCCTTGGGGCAGGGCGCGGTCGCCCCCGCCAGCGACTCGCGGGCAGTGGGCATCGACGGCAACGTCAGCCATACGCCCTGCGCGTGGGCAAGCGTGGTCGTCAGGGCGAGCAGAGACGTCAGCGCCGAGACAATCAGCGACCGCCATACTCCCCGCCACGGGGAGCCGCAGGCACCTGCCGTCGGCCTAGCCCCAGACCACCTGCCTCGCCTTCTCGTTCGGTCGCTTTTTTCGTGCATCAGCAATCACCTGCGCCGCTTCGTCCTGGCCCAGTGACATCGCGATATCAGTGGGCAAATTGGTCTCTTCCTTGCCTATTAAGACATAGTTACCACTGAAGAAAGCGCAGGGGCGCGACCGGCCAGCCACTGAAGTATCGTCAGACTGTCGATTAGATCAGTCAGTTGGAACAGCTCAGTGGGAATTCGCGGAAAGTCGCGGACACTCAGCGCTGCCGTGCCTCGCACATGGAACTGCCTGCCGTGGACTCCAGCGCCGCCGGTGAGGTGATCTGGTCCAGGCCGGACAGCGGTTTGCGCGGCAGTTGTTACAGCGGATGAGGAGCTGTCCGGCCGGACGGTGGCGGCTCCCGTCCAAATCTCCACGCACCGCCCGCGATCTGACGCGTCGGCGCGCCGTAGGCCCTACCGGGCAATCGTTCCGGCAATCGTGGGACTAGCTTTCACCTCCGGCACCTCTCCTTTCCCTTGGGGCATTCCTTCATCCGTAGTACAGGTACCTGAGCCACGAGCAGTGACAAGAAAGGCCGAGTTCGAAGCGGCGATGCTGGACCGAGAACGGAACCGGCCACACGGCAACTGGGCCAAGCCCCGCAAGCCGAGGAGCGCATGAGGACCCACCGGCCCGGTCGCAGTCGGACGGGACGGGAAAGGCGACCGGATCGACGTGCAGTTCGCGACGTGAGCCTTGTGGATTGCCAAGAGGTGGCCGTCGGTGCAGCCGCGGCAGCCCACGGTGGTTCGCGCCAGGAGAGAACGCAAGCGTCGGTCCGCGCGGCGGTCCTTCGCCGGTGTTGCCCGTGGCGAGGACAGGGCGCCCCGGCGGTGTGCCAGCGAGGCTGATCGACGCTGTCCGGTCGCCGCGGTACGACAAATTCGCAGTCCCTGGGGGCCGCTTGCACGGTGCCGGTCTCCTGCACACTCGATGGCGATACGGCGGGGGCACTGCGGGAAAGCAGGCGTAGTCCGGGAGGTGGTCGAGCAGTTCGCGGGAGCCGGGCGTCTTGAGGACCGTTTTCTGGACGTGGGGGTTGGAGCCGTCGAGGCCGAGGACGTCGCGGGCCGCCGCAGGGTCGCGGAGCCGGTCACGGACGGCCTCGATCCGGCCGGCGGGACGGGGCTGCCGTCCGGGCCAGTGGGGAGATACAGGTGGCCGGACGAACCTTCGCCAGGGTGAGCTGAACGAGGCGCGATGTCGTCTGGACCGCTGCGTGATCGGCGCCACTCCGAAGCCGGTGTGGCTGTGGTGGTCGGGCATCGGCGCCACCGCCTCTCGTTCGAGCTGCTCTGGCAGGTCTTCCTGCGGTGCTCCGACGTCGAGAACACCTTCAGGCTGTTCAAACGTACGCTGGGATGGACGTGCCCGAAGATCCGCAGCCCCGAGCGGCCGACCGCTGGACTTGGCTGACCGTCGCCTGCTGCACGCGGCTGCGGCTGGCCCGCCCGCTGGCAGCGTGCAACCCCACACCTCGAATGGCAGGATGAGGGGTGTCAGTCATTAGTAAGCTGCAGATCAAGCCTGGTCAGAGCGTCGTTGTACTGGGCAAGCCCAACGACGTCCACCTGGAGATCGAGGCCGCGGGTGACGCGGCTTCGGCCGATGCGGTGATCGCCTTCGTGACCACCTCCGGTGACCTTCTCGGGGCTGATGCGCAGGCGGCGCTTGCCGCCGCACAGCGCGATGCCCTCGCCTGGGTGGCCTACCCGAAGGGCGGGAGGCTCGGAACGGATCTGAACCGCGACACCCTGGCCGCCGCGCTTTCCGAGCGGGGTGTGCGCCCCGTGCGACAGGTTGCCATCGACGAGACCTGGTCGGCGCTCCGGTTCCGACCCGGCGAGTGATCTCCGGCGGCACCTCACAAGACGGTGGTGGCGATGCCGTCATTCATAGCGACTGCCGCATCAGACCCCCGTGGCGCGCGGACGGCGGGGTGCCCGGCGACGCCGTGTCGCTCCGCGTCGCCGGGAAGGGGCTGCCGACGGTCCCGGGGGCTGCTGACGGGTGACGGACCCTGGCGGCGCCCCGACCAGGCGCGTCCTGGGGTCGTCGGCTTGGAAGGTGATGCGACGGAGGAGGCTTGCCCCGTTGAGCGCGACGCCCTCGCGGGCGAGGACGAAGGCGAGGGCGAGGGAGGCGGAGCGGGCGTTGCCGTCGTCGAAGGGATGGAAGAAGCAGACGTCGAGATAGGCGCGTTCAGCGCGGGCGATGAGGGCGAGAGGCCACGCGCCGTCCGTTGCGCTCTGGGCCAGGCAGGCATCGAGGCGGCCGCGGGTGTTGGGGCCGATGCCGTAGCGTTCCCGGCCCTCTTGGTGACGGCGGGCAAGCTGCGAACGGCGGCGATTGTCTACGAGGCGCGGCGGGCCGGTGTCCCGCTCGTGTTCGTGGACCCCGCCTACTCCTCGAAGGCGTGCACGCGGTGCGGGCACGTCGACCGGCTCAACCGCATCTCCCAAGCCGAGTTCGTGTGCCGGTCGTGTGGCGTCGGTGCGTACGCCTGTCGGAACGCTTCCCACGTCCTGGCGCGCAGAGGCGAACGTGTGGACTGCGAGGCGTGAGTCACCCGTCCCAGCCGCTCAGCCAACCGGCTGAACGGCTCAGACGCGGAAGGCCACCTCACAGCCAGTAGGGCCTACCTGCGAGCCCGGCCCTCAGAGCCGGGTAGCTGACGTATCCCGATGGAGCGGCGTAGGCCTGTGCCTGTCGGCTTCCTGTCGTGAAGCCGCCTGGATCCGAATCCGATTGCTCCTTCACCGCTGGCTGAGCATCCTGCTGGGATGCGCTTCTCCATCAACATCCCCAACTTCGGCGACTTCGCCGACCCCCGTAACGTCGCGACCGTAGCGGCTGCCGCCGAACAGGCCGGCTGGGACGGGCTCTTCGTCTGGGACCACGTACTGCACCGACAGCACCAGGGGCGTCCCTTCGGGGACCCCTGGATGCTGCTGACCGCCGCCGCGCTGACGACCTCTCGGATCCGACTCGGCACCCTACTGACACCGGTCCCTCGTTACCGTCCGCAGCAACTCGCCCGCCAGGTGGCCACCCTGGACCACCTCAGTGGCGGCCGGGTGATCTTCGCCGCGGGCCTGGGTGGTCCGATCGAGGACGAATACCGCAGCTTCGGCGACGCCGCCGAGCCGCAACTCCTCGCCGAGCGGCTGGACGAGGGACTGGAGCTGGTGAGGCGCTTCTGGTCCGGCGAGCCGGTGAACCACCACGGCCAGCACTACGAGGTCCGGGACGTGACGCTGGAGCCCGCCACCGTGCAGCGGCCCGGTCCGCCGGTGTGGATCGGCGGGTTCTGGCCGCGTCGTGCGCCCATGCGGCGGGCGGCGCGGTGGGACGGCGCGGTGCCGCTGTTCGAGACGGCCCGGCATGGTCATGTGCCGGACGCGGCGGAGGTACGGGAGCTGGTCGGCTACGTGCGCAAGCAGCGTACGGCCGGGGCCGAACGCCCCTTCGAGTTCGTGCTCGGCGGAGCCACGCCCCCGGACGCGGCCAAGGCCAAGGACGTGATCGGTCCGCTGCACGACGCCGGCGCCACCTGGTGGGACGAGCGGCAGGTCCAGACCGGCCCCGACCTGGATCGTCTGCCCCCGGTGCTACGCCGTATTGAGGCGGGGCCGCCGGCCGTCTGATCAGCCGTTCGAAAATGCGCCGGGCTCGTCGGTGGGTCCCTTCGGGCGCTTGTTGGGGAGGTAGCTGGGGCCGTTCATGATGACGTGGTGGCTGGCGTTGATCAGACGGTGCAGGAGCGACTCCGCGACGACGGGGTTGGGTCCGGTCAACCTTCACATCGAACCCGAGCACCGGATGCCCGTAGTCGCCCTCCGGGTCCATGAGCACCGGCTTGCCCAGCCGCTGCCCGATGGCCCGCAGAAGTCCGCAGAGCACATCGAGTCGCTCCTGCCCCTGGAACTCCCGCAGATCGATGTCAAAGTCGACCTCCTCCGCCGCAAGGAAGCGGAAGATCGCGCGCACATCGGGTGTCGGCCAGACCCGCAGTTCTGCACACTCGGCATCAGCCGGATGGGACAACACTGCCTCTGCCCGCGGCACCGGCATCACGGCATCACCCTCGGAGTACTGGCACCTCCACCCGCTCGCGTCGATGAGGTCAAGGACGGTCTGCCAGTCCTCCACCGAGGCGTTAGGCACGCGTACGTCCGGCAGTGACCCCCGGCCCGAGAGGTGCTCGGACGGTCTGTCACGTGCGCTGTTCGAGACCGGTCTCAGATGGCAATTCGTCGATTCAGGCTTCGTCGGGGAGTGTCTCATTCGCGTCGGAACCCGTGTTGACGTCTCGGTTCTGGATCGTTGCGGCTGCATGATGGAGTTCGGTGAGCACCGTCCGTACGGCTCGCCGTGCGGCACGTTCGGGGCGGTGGAGCACATCGATGTGGCGTCGGGTGTTCACGCCGCTGAGAGGTCTGAGGATCACTGAGGGGTGCGGACGTGTGGTCCAGCGGGGCATCAGGGCCAGGCCGCCTCCGGCGGCCACGGCTTCGGCGACCACCGCGAATTCGTTGATGCGGTGGACGATGTTGAGCCGCCGGTTTGCGGCGGTCGCGATGGCGTCGATGGTCGCCATCAGTGGGAAGCCGCCGTGAACGGTGATCCAGGGTTGATCGGCGACGTCTCGCGGGGTGAGGCGTCGTTTGGCGGCAAAGGGGTGGTCGGCCGGGAGGGCGATGTCGAGCGGTTCGCGCAGCAGCGTGCTGGCGGCGACCGTAGCCGGCCACGGTGGCGCCTGGTCGAGACGGTGGGCGAGTACGAGGTCGTAGTCCCGGGTCAGCCGCGGGAAGTGGTCTTGCGCGACGTCCTCGTCGGCGAGCGAGAGCCGCGGGCGCCCAGGGCCGGTCCGGTCACGCAGCAGCAGCGGGAAGAATGCGGCGGCCGCGCTGTGGAAAGCCGCCACCGACACACCCGCGTCCGGCCGGTCGACGAATTCCTCGATGGTGTGCCGAGCCCTGGCCAGCGCGGTCTCCACCTCGATGGCCGCGCCGGCCAGGGCTTGCCCGGCATCGGTGAGCACCAGCCTCCGTCCATCACGTTCGGTGAGTGGGACGGGGATCGAGCGTTGCAGCAGTCGTAGCTGCTGGGAGACCGCCGAGGGGGTCATCAACAGCGCCTCGGCGGTCGCGGTGACGCTTCCGAGCTCGCCGAGCTCTCGCAAGATCTGCAACTGTCGTTCATTCACCCCTCTTAGTGTAGTGATACTTCAGGGTTGCTTAAGAAGCTCGTACTTGGCTTCAGAGTGGCAGCAGTGCAGCGTAGGGGGGTGTTTCACGCCCGCCGCACTGACGCAGTGCTTCTCCTGGTCGCCATCGTCTGGGGCTCCAGCTATCTGGCCGCGAAGACGGCCACCAACGCCATGCCCGTCCTGGTGGTGCTGTTCGTGCGGTATGCGATCTCTGCGATCGCCTGCCTCGTCCTCGTCGCCATCCGCCAAGAGGGGCGCTACACGCCAGATGAGGTGCGTGTCGGGTCCCTCTTGGGGGTGACCCAGGCTGCTGTCCTGGTTCTCGAGACGTACGGCGTCGCCCACACCAGCGCGGCCAACGCCGGCCTGATCATCAGCCTCACCATCGTGCTCACCCCGCTGCTGGACCGCATGGCAGGTAGCGGCCGACTGCCTCCGCGCTTTTTCGCCGCCGCAGGCGTGTGCCTGATGGCCGTCACACTGCTCATGTCCGACAGCGGCTTCCAAACTCCCCGGATCGGTGACCTGCTGATGCTCGCCGCCGCGGTGGTGCGCGCAGTGCACGTTGCGCTCGTGGGGCGACTGACGAAGGGCCGCGTTGTCCGGCCGTTGCAGCTCACGGCCGTTCAGACGGTTGTCGGTTCGGCGCTGTTCGCCGCGCCGGCCTCAAGCGGCCTTCCGAAACTGACTCAGGTCGATGCCGCGGTCTGGAGCCAGATGGTCTATCTCGCCCTGTTCTGCAGCGTGTTCGCCTTCCTCGCCCAGACCTGGGCGGTACAGAACAGCTCCGCAAGCCGGGCCAGTCTGCTACTGGGCACCGAACCGGTCTGGGCCGTCGCGGTCGGCATCGGCCTCGGCGCCGAAAGGTTCACCGTCCTTGCCGGCCTCGGGGCGGCGCTCATGGTCACCGGAACGTACTGGGGACAGAGCATCGAACGCACCCACCGCTCCGTCAACAAAGAGGAGCTCCCACGGCGGACAACGGCACCTACCAGCGTCTGATCGACCTGCTCGCCAGCACCGCAACCGTGTACGAACTCATTGACCACGACCCGGAAGGCACAACCGAAACGGTCGGCGCACTGCGTGGACACCAGGAGTCGGAAGCCGCGCAATGCCTCATCCTGATCGTCAAGATCGACCGGCATCGTCAAGATCGACCGGCGAGTCACTCGCTACGTGCTCGCGGTCGTCCCCGGCGACCGGCGTGTGGACCTTCAACGCCATCCCCACGCTGTTCGCAGCCCGCTACATCGGTTTCTGCGACGCGGCCACGGTCGAGCAACTGGCCCACGCCGTCCCCGGCACCGGCCTGCCCTTCAGCTTCGACCCCGGACTTGAACTCGTCGCAGTCCCGGCCGCCGGGCCTGGGGCGGCGGCACCGGGCGCTGCTGCGGCGCACAGCAGCGATTCGGCAGGTATGCGGACCGAACGCCCAACTGCCAACCGTGCACCAGGGAGGCGAGCGCGGCCAGCGCAATGGCCCCCTCCGGCAGAGGGCTCCTCGGGGCCGGATCGGCCCCGGCACTCTTGCGGTGTTGCACAAGCCGCTCGACGAGGGCCTGTTCGAAAGCGTGCTGGTCATCGTCGAGCAGTACGCGCAGCAACCGCTGCTCCGGAGTCAGCGCGCTGG
Organism: Streptomyces hygroscopicus; assembly: GCF_026168105.1. GTDB lineage: Bacteria > Actinomycetota > Actinomycetes > Streptomycetales > Streptomycetaceae > Streptomyces > Streptomyces hygroscopicus_D. The sequence goes on along the minus strand of NZ_LBMW01000001.1, from coordinate 115,757 downwards.
CCCCAAAACGATCTAGGGGAGGCGGGCCAGCAAGTGAGCGTCGAGGAAGCCCCGCTCGGAGGCCGGGTCGTGGAGCAGCCGGGCGAAAGTGACGAGCCCGGCCCCGGCCAGCAACTCGGCGAACCGGTCCACCGGCCAGCTATAGGCGGGCGTCACCTTGTGGTCGAAGCGGACCGGCTCCGATCCGTTGGTCGCGAAGAACGAGACCAGGAGCAGGCCGCCTGGTGCCAGGACACGTACCTGCTCGGCGAGCAGCGCGGGCAATTCCCCGGGCGGGGTATGGATCATCGAGTAGTGGGCCAGCACGCCGCCGAGCGCGCAATCCTCGATCGGCAGGGCCTCCATCCGCGCCTCGTCGAACCGCAGCGCCGGATGGGCCCGCCGGGCGTGGTCGACCATAGCCGGGGAGAGGTCGAGCCCGAAGGCGTCCAGCCCCAGGTCGTGCAGCATGGCCGTCAGATGTCCAGGCCCGCACCCGACGTCGGCTGCCCGCGGGTTCCCTGTCCCGCGCACCAGTTCGGCGAAGGTGGCGATCATGTTCCGCGAGAACGGGTGCGTCTCCAACCGATCAGTGAACATCGACGCATACAGCTCGACGACCCTGTCGTAGGCCGCCCTGGTCTCGTCCTGGTGCTTCATCACGGGAAGGGAAGCTAACACCCGCGCGCGTTCGCAGCTTCCCCGGGGGCGCTGTGCCGACCCCTCGCATGCCCTGGAGCGCCTGCTCGATGGCAGCCTCCACTGACACCGCAGGACCGACCGATTCCGATCCCGCGCTTACGCGCCCGCCGTCCGCGCCCCTGCTGCGAGCCCGGCTGTAGGACCACCTCCAACGCGTCACGATCGCACTGCCTTTGGCGAACGGTCGGTAGCAGATGCAGAGGATAGACCGGTTCGTTCTCGCCACTGAGATTGACCCACTAGGATTTCGCCGGCTGGTGTCCGTCCGGCGGGTGTGACCGCCATGCAGTCGCCGACCTTCGGGGGGAGCTTCTTGCTGTCGGTCGCTACGCCGGCGTGTCCGGGGTCAGTCACCGTCCTGGGTCCGGGCGGCCCTCCTGCGCCGGGGAGCCGTCGTCTTGCGGATCTCCTCGGTGGCCGCGCGGAACGCGGGCGCGGCGTGCTCGAAGTAGTTGAAGAGCAGATCTCGCTGCTCCGGGGTGTAGCGGGCCAGGACCTCGGCGATGTGGCGGCGGGCGGGGCTTACGACCTCCTCGATACGGGCGAGCGCGCCCGGGATCGGCTCGACGATCACACGTCTGCGGTCCTTGGGGTCCGCGGTGCGGCAAGCGTATCCGGCCCGCTCGAGGCGGTCGATCAGGCGCGTGGTGGCACCGGTGGTAAGCCCCGTCCTGGTGGCGAGCTCGCCTGAGGTGAGGCCACCTTCCAGGACGATCAGGCTGAGTGCGTACCACTCCGATGTGTGCAGTCCAGCGGCTTCCGCGCTGGCCAAGCCCTGGAGGCCTACTGCGTCCAGGTACTGACGGAAGATCACATGCTCCTCCCCGCTGCCCGAGGGGGTTGCCATCACCGGAGGTCCTCTCCTAGGTTTATCTGCACACGTGCAGATACTGCTTGCGTTCAGAGTCTTGTCCAGTTTAGGCAGAAGAAGGAGTCCTCCGCCATGTCAGCAACCCCCCACGACGTCGCCGCAGTAACCTCCGTGCTGAACGGCCTCGTTGCCGCATGGGAACGGCACGACGCCGACGCATACGGCGAGCTGTTCACCCAAGACGCCACCTACATCACCTATGTCGGCACCTTCTACCAGGGGCGCCGGGACATCGTGGACAGTCACCGCACCCTCTTCACGACCTTCCTCAAGGGCACCAAGCTCGCGGACGAGGTCCTCGACATCCGTTTCCACGGACCCGACGTGGCCGTGGTCCACGGGCGCGGCGACACCTTCAAGGGCAAACGGCCACGCAAGCTCACCAAGATCCAGACGTACACCTTGGTACGGCAGCAGGACGACACGTGGCGCATCGCGGCCTTCCACAACACGAAGCGCAAGCCGCTGATGGAGTCGATCTCTTACAGGTTTGCCCCGGGCCTCATCCCGGACGCCGAGAGGTGAACCCCGGCATCGCATCCTGGTGGCCCCAAGAAGGGTGGGAACACGAGCAGGTCTGGGCGCCGACCGAGCGCGGGCGAGGAATTTGCGCAGATGCTGCACCGGCACGGCTTCAGCCATCAGGTCCCGGCTCGCCGCAGGGTGGAGCGCAGCGAGGAAGCGGTCACCGGTTGGATGAAGGAGGCCAAGCGAAGGCGCTGTGGAAGAACTCCGGGTGGCCAAAATGGTCAAGGACTCCGCTGTCAGTGCCCGAGATCATCCGGTGTCTCAAGCGCTACGTGGCACGCGAGATCTACCAGTACATTCGAGCCGTCGCACTGCCACAACCGGCACCTGGCACCGGTTGACAGCACATGGGGGCATCAACCTGAACGTGTACAAAGACGCCCGCCTGCAGGCGTTCATCGACACCTGTGACTGGATCACAACCGGCCTCACCTTGACGACATGACGACATGACGACGGTGTTCGTTCGTTGTGCAGTCGTGGCGGCGTCGTGTCCCGGGCAGACGCGGGGTGGCGGGGCTGGCTGGTGTTGGCGGTCTTACTGATCGTTTCAATATGAGCTGGTGGGCGCCTGGCGTCGGGATGTGCCGTAGGTGAGCCGCCACGAGTGGTCACCGACCGGCGGATGACCGTCCCACCGCGGTCTGCGCGTCGGCTGCCGCGAGCACGGTGTCAGCCAGTTCTGCGGCGGACTGTCCGCCACCCGCATCGATGCGATCCACGCCCAGCCTGTCGATGGCATCGATCATGAGTGTCTGGTAGCGCTCAGTGCGGGCCAGGAACTTGTCCATCAGGACCTGTTCCTCGTCTGTGGCTGCTTCATAGCAGCCCGCCGCGTGAACGCGGGCGCGTACTACAGATTCGTCGGTCGTGAGCCACACAGCGGCCGTGCGCGGGACCTGCAGCCTCGCGACGCGGACGGGCCAGAGTGCCGACCCCTCCAGAACCAGGCCCGTCCTGCCGCGGTCCTCGGTCGCAGCGGCCGTGATCAGCTCTTCGATGCGCGGCCACAGTCGATCGTAGTGGCCGAGAACAGACGTGATCAGCTCGTCAACCGTAAGTGATCCGTAGTGCTCGGCGACGTGCGCTGGCACCTCCCACTCCGGCGTTCTCCAGGGTCGCCCAGGATGCCGGGCCAGCCCGTCAGTGCTCAGGCACTCGAACCCGAGCTTCCCCGCAACCACTTGGGCAACGGTCGACTTCCCGACGTTCGACGTCCCGCCGATCAGAACCACCCGTACATCCCGCACGCCAACGACCCTACTGATCCTCCAGGGACGATGCCTGCGGTCGGCGGAGACAAATGATGCAGCATGCCAGTTGCAGGAGCCCGTGGTGGAGGCCGGCACGGCGTTCATGGCGGATGCGTAGGCGTTTGAACTGGTGGAGCCAGGCAAAGGTGCGCTCGACAACCCACCGGGTCTTCCTCAGGCCGGAGCCATGAGCGACACCTCGCCTGGCGATGCGTGGCTTGATGCCGCGCTTCCACCGCAGGCGGCGGTACTTGTCGAAGTCGTAGCCGCGATCGGCGAACATCCGCTTGGGCCGGTTCCGGGGGCGGCCCCGCAGTCCGCCTATGCGGGGGATCGCGTCGTGCAGTGGAATCAACTGCGTGACGTCGTGACGGTTTCCGCCGGTCCACGATCACGTGATGCTTGGATTCGGGCCGCCCGCGGTCGACGGGCGAAGGCCCTACGTGATCCCCCTTTTGAGCGCCCGGACGTAGGAGCCGTCGACTGCGCAGTCGTCCATGTCCAGCGCGTCCGCAGCGTGCAGTCCAGTCAGGGGCATGGTGCAGGGTCGGCCAGACTCCGGCTCGGTCCAGTCCCGTAGTCGGCGCCAGCTGGTGATGCCGGAACAGCCCACCACCTGGACAGGAACGTCACGCCAGGCCACGCCCTTGCGCAGCACGTAGATGATGCCTGCCAACGCCACCCGATCAGGCACGGGAAGGCGGCCGGGGTACCGGTTCCGACATTCCTGTCGCGGCGGCAGCAAGGGTGCTTTGCCGGTGTGTGGCGGGTACCCAGGTTTCTGTCCAGGTTTCCGACCAGCAACGGATTTCTCCGTCGGCCAGGGTCGCCACGTGGAGGTTTCCGTCGGGTGCGGCGTGCAGGGCGACCAGTCGGGCTGGTCCGGTGTAGAGGATGTGTTTCTTGGCTGTCGTCGACGTCTCGGTGACGACGGTGAGCCCGTCGGGTCCGGCGGTGGCGCGGGCGATGCCGTGCCGGATGCTGCGCAATGCGGTGTAGGTGCCCGGACTGGGGGAGGTTTCGGTATTCTCCCAGGGTGCTCCGGAGTGGTGTCTGCTCAGGCTGTGGCGGGTGCCGTCGGCTGCGACCAGGTCGGCTTCCAGTTCGCCCCAGCCGCGATGCAGTGCGATCGTTGCGCGGACTGCCGGGACCGCGCAGACTGCCGCCCATTGCGGGAGTTCGTCGTGGTGGGCGGGCCAGGTGCAGTGGGTGACACGGCCGGGCTCGCCGACCAGGACGGCGGCACGGCCGGCCGCGTCCCAGGTTGCGGCGAGGACGCGGGAGTCGGGGGCGGCCGGCAGGGCCTCTTGCTGGGGTGGGGTGCTGTCGGGCGACAGCCGTACTCGCAGGATGCCTTCGGGCTGGGCCGTCCAGATCAGGACCTCGCCTCGTGTCGAGACGAGGACCGCCAGGCCCCGTGCCTGTCCGGCCAGTACCGTCCAGCCGCCGTTTTGGCCGGTGTACCAGAGGTTGCCGCTGCCGTCGACGGCGGCTGCTACGAGGTGGCCCCGCGCGTCGTTGGCTGTTGCCAGTTCGCGCAGGTCCAGTGGCTGCCCGTCGGGTGACGGAAGCTGGTTGCCCGCGGGGTCCGTGCCGGGGACGGGGGCGGTGAACCAGCGCAGGCCGCGATCGCCGCCGGTGGCTGCCACTGGACGGTTGAGGGCGTCGGTGGACAGCGCCATACACAGCTGTCCGGGGTCTGGATCCGCCGCGACGAGGCGGCGCAGTTCCTGCGCCCAGGGCAGGAGCGGACTGGGTCGCCGAAGTGGTTCCCTGTCGAGGGCTCGCATGAGGCAGTCCGTGACCGCGGTGGAGTAGCCGGCCGCGGCGAGTTGTTCGGGTGCCGCAGCCATGAGCGCCTCGGCGCTCGGGTGCAGCGGCAGGTGGGGCAGCAGCAGTACCCGGGCCAGGACGCCGACCGCGAGGCAGTCCTTGTAGAGGCTGGGGGGTTGACCGCATGTCTCTTCCTCCAGCGTGGCGTACCCTGCGGTGCCCACCAGGACGCTGATGTCCTGGTCCAGTCGCTTGAGGAAGGTCAGGTCGATCACGAAGCAGTTCCCCGCGGTGTCCACGAGGACGTTGTCACCGGAGATGTCGCGGTGGGCCCAGCCGGCGTGATGCAGTGCGTCGATGATCCGGCTGAGGCGCACCAGCACCCGCAGTCTCTTATGGGGTGGGGCTGTGCTGTCACGGGCCCACTGGTCCAGGGGGCGTGCGTCCTTCATCCAGGGTCCGATCAGGTACACCCCGCCGGGCTCGCCCGGCGCGCACTTGGCGTGGGGCTGCACGCCTTCGAGGTAGGCGGAGCGGATCAGTTCGGCGATGTGGATCTCGTTGGCTGCGTGCACGCTGTCCATCCAGCGGTTGCGCCAGGCGGTCGGCTCCTGCGGTGGCGTCGTGGCGTCAGCGCGGAGAATCTTCACCGCGTGCCAGGTGGGGTTGCCGTCGCGGTCCTGACGGCGGGCCTTCCACAGTTCCCCCTCGCCGCCGCGGTGGATGAACTGCTCGAGTTCGAACTCGTCGGGATGGTCCGTGCGGCCGAAGGTGTAGCCGGGTTCCCAGAGCGATGTCGCACTCACACGCCCGCCCGGTACAGGAAGTCGGGCACGGCCGAGGGGGCGGGTGGGGACACGGGTGCAGAGGGCGGCGAGGGCTGCGGGGTGGCGCTGGTGTCCATGGTGTCCGTGGCGGGGGTGTGCGGCTCGTCCTGGTGCACGTTCTGGGCCGCGGTGCCGTGATCGGGCGTGATCGGCATGGGCGCGGGGGGCGCCGCCGGGTCGGTCAGGGTGGGCGTCCGGGCGACCGCAGCAGCGGAACCGCCCAGGCGGGGCGGCTGGGCCGGATGAAGGAGCCTGGGCCGTGCGGGGGCGGCTGACAGATGCTCGGCCAGTGCCTCCAGGCACCCGGCAAGCCGTGCCGTCTGCTGCGCCCGCCAGGCGGGATCGGCGGCCTGTTCCTGGATCCCGTCGGCCACTGCGTCCAGGCACCGGTTCAGGGCGCTCAGGGCGGGCCGGAGGTCCTGAGGCACGTCGCCTGCCGTCTTGGGCCCGAACGCCTCCGTGAGGTCGCGGATGAAATTGCGCTGCCCTGACGGGGTGTGGCCCTGGCGGATCGCACGGGCGACCGCCACGCAGATGCCTGCCCTGTCGAAGAGCCCGTTGCCCAGGACCCGCCAAGCCTCCGCCTCGGCCTTCATGCCCGCCTCGGCGATCCGTGCCGCCTGCTCCTGCGCCACGGCGGAGGGGGCGGGAGCGCCCGCCGCGCCTGGTGTCCTGCTGCCGCGGGCATCCTCCTGTCGCTCTTCCGGCGCGTGCCCAGCCTGGGCCACTGCGCAGGGAAGTGTCCCGCCCGCGGCCGGGCCTTGCGGGAGCGTGACCCGGCGGGAGGCGCCGTCCTTCGGGGGCACAGGACGGCCCGGCGCCGCCGGAGGGCACGTCCGGCACGGCTGCCCGTGCCTCAGTACCTCACCGAGGCCGCCGCCTACGGGGATGACGGGAAGCAGCATCGTGCCGCTGCAGTCGGCCGGCACCACCATGTCCGCTGCTGCGTGGGCGCCACAGGCGAAGACGTCCCCCTCCGTGTCCGGGCCGCACTCGCCCGGGACATCACGCCGCTGTTTGGAGTCGACGTCCCCGTCCCGGCAGGGTTCTTCACCGGCGGATGTCCGGCACTCGTGGTCGCAGAAAGCGACCCACAGGAGGTGGCCGGACATCCTGGCGTCCGCGCCCGGGTCGCCGGTCTCGTCCGCAGGTGCCGGGGAGGCGGGTTCCCGTCGCGCTCGGCGCGATGGCGCCACCGGTATCCGCCGGACGCGCCACCGGGGGATGCCCGCGGTGTCGTCCGACCCGGCCTCACAAGCGAATTCGTGGCCCTGCGAGGCCACATCCGCGTAAGGCCCGACGGGCACCAGGCGTACAGCGGAGCGCAGTTCGCTGCCTGTCACCTGCATGGTCACCAGCGTCGGCAGCACGGCCGGCGAGGTGTCCATGGGCAGTTGGGCCCAATGGACGCCCGGCCGCCGCCCCTGGAAGCGACTGCCGTCGGGCACCTGGAGCGGCTGATGGGTCTTCGCGTTCCGCCACGATGCGTTCATCGGCTTTCCCTGGCGTGACCGTTCCTGCGGCCGGTCGGCGCGATGGTCACGGCCGGTTGCCGAGCATGAAACGCGGGGCGGGTGCAGTTGGCCGGCTGCCGCGACGGCGTGCGGGGATGTGATGTCCTTGCGGGTCATGTGCCCTTGTTCCTGTCGGGTCGGGGTCGGGGTCGGTTCAGGTGCCCGGGCGCCCGGCGGCCGCCCAGGCGGCGTATTCCTGGCGGACGTAGGGGCGGAGGCTGGCGTCGAGCGTGATCGCGTCGGGGTGGAGTGGGCCGGCCACCAGGTCGGGATGGCGGCGGTCGTGCAGCACGAGTTGTACGGCGGTTTGTGCGGCGGCGCCGGACGGGCCGGGGCCGGGGTCGTCCAGGGCCATCCGGTCCATGAGAGCGGCCCTGCGCAGCAGCCAGGCGCGTTCGGCGGCCGTCGCATCGACCGGCGGGCCGTTGACGGTCCGGGCTTGGCGGCCGTCACGTTCGGCCCCGAGGGCGAGCACCTGGTGCATCTCGCGGCGCAGGTCGGGGGCGTTCGCGTACGCCTCGCGCGGAGTCGGGGCGGCCATGGCCTCGGCGGTGTTCGGGGCGGCCATGGCCTCGGCGGTGTTCGGGGTGACCTCCACGCTCACACCTCCGCCGGTACGCCGGAGTCGGCGCCGCAGCGCTTGCAGAGCGACGTGTCGTGGTCGGGGCCGCCGCGGTCGTGGGCCGGCAGGTCTGCCGGGGGTCGCATGGGCACCTGAGCCGGGCCCAGGCAGCCGTCGACGGGGCACGGCCTGTGGGTCGCGAAGGCCCACTCGATGGGGCCGTCCGGTGATGCGGCGCCGCAGCCACCCCCGCTGGCCGGTTGCCGTGCTGTGGTGCCGGGCCTGGCCAGGGGCGGCAGCTCGTGCGGAACGCCCGGGCCGGTCATGCCGAGCACCTCAGGCAGGCGCGGACTTCGCGGCCGCTGCGCGTTTGGTGGACCTCGGTCGACTGCGCGAGGTACTGGACGATGCCCGTGCCGCGGCCGTGTTCGTCCGGGGGGATGTCGGGACGAGGGTGCTCCACTGCCACTCCGGAGTCACTGACCACTATGTGCAAAGTGCCGTGGTCGAGGACGAGTAGCAGGGTCATGCGCTCGCGGCCGTACTGGGCGGCGTTGGCGGCGAGTTCGTCGACGATGAGAACGGCGGAGTCCCGTTCGCCTGCGGGAACACTCCAGGTCTCCAGCAGATCGGCCGCGAAGTGACGGGCGGCGGAGACGTGCGCCTCCTGCGCCGGCAGGGTGAGCAGCGCCTGGTGGCTGCAGTGCCGGGAGAGCGGCGGGCTCGGGCGGGGGAAATCGGTCACAAACATGGTCTTCTGGCTCTTCTGTGGATGTGCGGAGACCGGAACGTGGGGGACCGCCAACGACTTCGAGGGGCGGTCGGTTTGCCGGATCCTGCAGGGGAGCGCTCATTCAGTTCCACGGGCGGCGCAGGCCGAACGGTTCGGGTTATTCGCGCCTTTTGCTCAACTTCTTGTGGGTCCGGTCAATGCCGATGGCCAGGCCGGGATCACTCGCCTCTGCCGGAGCTCGGTGCCGTACCCGGCGAGCCGGGCACCGGCAGTTCGGCCACGTGCCAGTGGTCTTCTCGGCGGCCCTGAGGGAACGTCGCGCCGCTGAGCCGGACGAACGTCCCTGCCTGTGCCCGGCCCGCTCGCGTCGGCCTTTGGTGCGCAGATGCCCTGGATCTCCTTCCTCGCTCCGGGCTGCACGGACTTCGGAAGGGAGGGAGAGCCGAGGACGACGGCGGTCCGGTGAACCCCGTACTTCTGCTCGCGCGAGGGGGCGAGGAGCACCTTGGCCAGGCCTTCCTGAGGCCCAGGGCTCCGTCACCGTCCGCCCGTGGGGGGCGCGCCCTGTCCGCGCACTCACGCATCAAGCGCGGCTGAGGACCGGCTCGGTTCGCGGGAGCCGAGGGGGAGCGTGATGAGCTCCGGGGAGTCGTCGGGCGCGCCCTGAGAAGGACCCGGGCGCCGGCTTTGGCTTTCTCCCGGCGGAGGCTGAGGTGAGCGGCCCTGCGTGGCGGCGGCGTCTCAAGCGTCCTGATCCGCTCTGCGGTCACCGCAGGCGGACGCGCGCTCGGGAGTGCGCAGGGACCGCGCTGGCGCGAGCGGTGCGCCTTTCCTCCTGCGTGCAGGGGCCGTGCAGGGGCCGCGTTCTCGGCGACCGGCGCGGCTTTCCTCCAGGGCGCGGCGTGAGGAGCCGGCCGGATACGCCAGGAGCCCGCCCGACGCCGCGTCGCGCGGGCTCCTGGCCCCTCACGCCTGCATTGTGACCAGCTTCTGACCGTTGCCTGCGAGGATCTCGAAGTGCTCGATGGCTCCCGGGGACATGGCAACCGCCCCTGGGATCGTGGTGCCGGAAGGGTACTCGCCTGCCCGCCAGGTAGCGCCGTCCGCCCTGGCGCCACCTGGCCCGACCGCCTGCAGTCGGCAGGTGACTCCGGCGGGCGCCCCCTTGGCGGAGACCTGCAGGACACTGCCCCATGCAGAGGGCGAGACCTTCACCGAGGCGGAGACCCCGGTGGTGGGATCCCTTCCGGAGAAGGTGCGCCAGGCTGTCGGCGCGGTCGGCCCGGGCGGCGTCGCCTGACTGCCCACCGATCCGATAGCCGCCAGCCATGTGCCGCCGGCCGCTGCCGCGACGAACGTGAGGGAGGCGGCGGCGCCGGCCAGTTGCAGACGCCAGGTCCTTCGGCGCCGGGCCGCGGCCTGCTGGAGCAGCCTCTCCAGCACACCTGCCTGCGGCACCTGCGGCACCTGCGGCACCTGCGGCACCGCAGGCATGGCGGGCTGTGCGGGCGAGGAGCCCTGAGTGCTCTCGGCTGCGCGCGCCACCAGCCGGTCGGCCAGGTTCTCGTCGGCCGCCGGCACCGTCTGGCCTGCAGCTTCGGCCGCGGTCACTGTCGCCAGCAGGGTGGGCAGTCCCGCCAGCTGGGCGTGTTCTGCCCGGCACTTGGCGCATCCCGCGAGGTGGGCGCGCACCTGTTCCATTTCCGCCGGGGGCAGCGTGCCCAGGACGTATCCTCCCAGCGCCAGCCGGAGTGCGTCGTGCTCTGCACTCATGGTCGCCACCTCCTGCACGCCACGGTCACGGCTCGATGCCCCGTTCCTGCAGCGCCAGCCGCAGGGCGTGCAGGGCGTAGTACGTCCGCGACTTCACGGTGCCCAGCGGGATGCCCAGCACCTGTGCGGCCTCCGCCATGGTCCGGCCCCGGTAGTAGGTCTCCAGCAGGACCGCTCGGTGGTCCGGGGACAGCGTCCGGACGGCGTCGGCCACCGCCCAGCTCTGCAGTGCCTGCTCGATCTCGTCCTCGCCCGGTGCCTGCTCGGCGGCTCGCTCCAGCGCCTCGCCGCCGGCCTCGGCCGGCCTGGCCTGCCGGGCCCGGTGGGCGTCGATCACCAGGTGCCGGGCGACCGTACACAGCCATGCTCGGGCCGGGCCGCGTGCCGGGTCGAACGCGGCGGGATGCTGCCACGCTCGCAGCAGCGTTTCCTGCACGACATCCTCCGCCCATTGCCAGTCTCCTGAGGTCAGTCGCAGCACGTAGTGAAACAGGGGTCCTGCATGCTCCGCATACAGAGTGCGCAGCAGTTCCTCGTCTGCGGTCGAAAGGGTCCCTTTACCAGAGACACGGTGCGCGGAGCGATCTGGATCGGTCCGTGTACCACGTTTTCGGGAACTCCAGGGCATAAGCCGATCATCGCGCATATGTATTGCTTTGTCGTGTAACGCACGGCGTGGTGCAGGTGACACTCTGTGCACACTGCGGGCGGCGCGCCCCTGCCGGGTCCGACGTCACCGCCAGGACCATGCGAGCGGGGCACTGGGAGGCCGTCTGGTCCGCGCCGATCACCAAAGAAGTATCAGAAAAAGTGCATGTCTTCCGAACCGATCGCCCCCCGCCGCCCGTGGAGCCAGACAAGAGCCGATTTACGCGGCATTCCTCCTGTATTCCCCATACGGCAAGGGACGGATCAGAGGTGACCGAGATGCACAACGCGGCGCACACGGTCATGGCGCCGACCACGCTCGCCCCGCCCCCGCGCACCGAGCTCGGCGCCACCGGGCAGCCACCGTGCCTGGCCCCGCGCACACCACGGCGACGGCCCTGTGGAGCGCTCGGCGCGTACGGCGGTACAGCGATACAGCGGTCGAGGGCTGCGCAGTCACCACGGCAGAACTCCACCCGCCCCGTGTGCGCACCACCCGTACAGGCACCACCTCCCTGCGGTACGTCACTCGCGGCCCCGGGACGCGGAACCGCCGCATCCCATCTGCAACTTCGCGGCACGTCAGGGCGGATGCGCGGCGCGGGGCATGCCGAGGCGACCGGCCAGCGCAAGGGCAGCCCACGCGCTCGTTCGCAGATTCCGTCAGGGGCACGCGGCCGTGACACGGCATTCACCAGACATCACCGCGGTTGCGTGCGCTCACCCGGCACGTCCCTCTTCTCCGCCTGATCCGTGAGGAACGAACACCATGTACCTGAACTTCCGTACACCAGGCCGGCGATCGCGCGCCGCGGCCGGGCTGGCCGTCGCCACCGTCGCCACCGTCGGCGCGTTGGGGCTCCTCAGCTCATGCGGCCAGTCGTCGCACTCCTCGTCCACCGGAGCCGGCGCCGTCACACCCGGTCCGGGTCAGCACCAGACGGCCGGGATGCCCGGTGCCACGGGGCCGGGGAATGCGGCGGGCTCCGGTCCCGGCGCCTCGCCGATGCCGGGCATGACCATGCCCACGAGTCACTCGAGTACAGGCGCGCCGGCCGCGCCAGTGACCGGGGACGCCGTGGCGATCAAGAACTTCGCATTCTCCCCGGCCACGCTCAAGGTCAAAGCGGGCACGACGGTGACGTGGACCAATCAGGACACCGACGCCCACACCGTCACCAGCGCGGGATCGGGCGGACCGTTGCATTCGGCAGCCCTGAACACCCACGCAACCTACAGCTACACGTTCACCAAGCCCGGCACCTACTCCTACCTCTGCACCATTCATCCCTTCATGACCGCCACCGTGGAGGTGACCTGATGACCGGCTACTACGACAATCACGACGGTGCACCGACCGGCGATGCCGAGCAGCCCGCCACAGAACACGGTATGACCCGGCGCCAACTGCTCCGCCACGCGGGGTGGTTCGGCGGCGCCGTGGTGCTGACCGTGGCCAGTGGAGAGGTGATCAGCCACATCGCCGACTCCCGGGAGACCAACTCCGGGGCCGCCGCCGGCGCCGCAGCAGCGAACGGCGCGCTGCGGTTCGTGCAGGTCTCCGACAGCCATATCGGGTTCCAGGGCCCTGCGAACATGGACGTGGCCGGCTCATTCACCGAAGCGATCAACCAGGTCAACTCGCTCGGATTCAGACCCGACTTCGTCATGCACAGCGGCGACCTGACCCACCTGTCCACGGTCGGGCAGTTCGACCAGGTCAAGCAGATGATGACCGGTATGCAGACAGACCGCGTCTTCACCGTACCGGGCGAGCACGACTCCATCGGCGATGCGGGCCGCGCCTACCGGCAGACCTTCGGCAGGGGCACGCTGGGCGACGGCTGGTACAGCTTCGACACCCACGGCGTGCACCTCATCGCCTTGGTCAACACGATGAGCCTGGAGAAGCTCGGCCATCTCGGCAACGACCAGATCGACTTCGTCCGCAAGGACATCGCCGGACTGCCGCCGGACACCCCCATCGTGGTCTTCAGCCACATCCCGCTGTTCGCCATGTACCCGCAGTGGGGCTGGAGCACCGATGACGCCCTCAAGGTCATCGCCCTACTGCGCCGCTTCTCCTCCGTCACCTGTCTCAACGGGCACGTCCACCAGCTGTTCACCAAGACAGAGGGCAACATCACCTTCCACTCCGCCACCACCACCGCCTACCCCCTGCCCAAACCGGGCCGTGCCCCCGCCCCCACTCCGCAGGTCGTCCCCGCCCGGCAGCTCAAGGACGCACTCGGCATCCGCACCGTCGGCTACCGCCAAGGCGACCGCGAACTGGCCATCAAGGATCAGAGGCTGGCATGAACACCCAAAGACTCCTCGTCCCCACCCTGCGATCGGCGAGCGCCGCCACCCTCGCCGCCAGCGGATACATCCACGCCCAGCTCTACGTCGACCAGTACCGCTTCATCCACATCATCGGCCCCCTGTTCCTGCTCCAGGCCAGCGCCTCCTTCGCCCTCGCCGCCCTGCTGCTGATGGGGACGCCACCCCTGCTGCTGAGGGCCGCCGCAGCCGGCGTTGCGCTCGGCGCCCTCGCCGGATTCACCGCCTCACGCACCGTAGGCGTGTTCGGATTCACCGAACACGGTCTGCAGCCCGCCCCACAAGCCCTCCTCAGCCTCCTCACCGAAACCGGCACGCTGCTGCTCCTCGCGATCTGGCAGATGACCGTGACAACACAACACCGCGCGGCCCGAGCACCCGTCAGGACACCCAGCTGGGACCGGGCCACAACCCGCACACCACCCAACTGAACCACCACCGCCGATCCGCCCGGACGGCAGCGTCCGGCTCGGGGCGCCGGGGGACCGGCAAGCCACACGCCCTGCGCACCACGGCACAAAGGACCATCCGACGGCCCGCCGATCCCACGCGCGCACACCACGTGCTACCGCGACAGGACGACATGCCAGCGGGTGCGATCATGCAAGTGGCCACCGGCTGCCAGGACTTCGTGCCGGCCCAGGCACTGCACGCCCTGCTGGTAGCCGGTGCCCACTCGCCCGGCCTGACCACCGCACATCACACGCTGCGTGTGCCGCAGATGGACGACGGTGCGGACGTCGTACGCGACCAGACGGGCGGGCGGCCGTACCGTCTGCGTCCCGCCGACACGCACCGCCACCCCCAGATGTGCCGGAGCCGCAGCCGCGGCCGGCTCGCGGACACCGAAGGCGCCCCAGCCGCGGCGGCTGCGGTATCGGCTTCGCCGCCGTCGAACACACCGTCCACCCCACGGCGCTCCCTGCGCCGCATGCCCGCCTTCCCGGAACCGAGGAGTACCCCCATGCACCTGGACCCCCGCCCAGGAACCACCGGACCGAGCCCGCACCTCCGCGAACTGAAGGATGCCGTGCGCGCCCTGCTCGGCCTGGACGACGACACCGCCGTCATAATCCGCCAACTCAGCTGCAGCGAACCCGGCCACCCACCGCTGGAAACCGTCGTCGCGGTGCTGCCCATGGACGGCGAGGCCCACCGCTGGACACTCCGCCGCCCCACCGACCAGATCACCGAGAACGACCTACGGGCCACTCTGCTCCACCATCGACCGAGCTGACCGGAACAACTGAACGGCTTCCTCGGCCACTGGACATCGCGCAGGTGAACCTGCGCACCACCCGGACAAATCGAACCTCGAACCAGGAGAGCCACATGGTCTACCGATCGACCGTCGCTGCTGCCGCTTCGAACCCGCGGGCCAACGCCGCTTTGGCTACCGGCTGCGACACATGCAACGGCTGGGGCAGCGTGATCACCTCCCATGGACGCCACGAACTGTGCCTCACCTGCCAGCCCAGCACGGGCGACACCTCACAGATCGAAGCAACCCCCAACTGCTGGCAACCGGGAGACCACGTGCCCTCTTACAACGGCTGACACCACGAGGTGGATCAACGCCGCAACCCGTGGCCGGGCCCGGCCACGCCCCACAGGGCCGATGACGACCTTCTCCAGACACCCGTCAGGGAAACTCTACGGTCCGTCCCGCGGCTCCCCTCCGGTCACCCGTTCGGTTCGCCGGTGCCGATGGTGCAGATGCGGGCGACTGGCTGCGCCCGCCTCAGCCGCCCGCCGGTCAGCGAACCGGCTCGGCTGGCCGCATCCGGTGTCTGCAGTCACCCACAGGGATGTGATGTCGCGGGCGCGAGCCTTGGCGGAGCGTCGGCGTACGCTGCCGGCGGTGATGGGGGAGTACTGAGCCTCCCACCCGACGCGCCCCCGGCTGCGGTCACCAGCACGTCGGTGGTCAGCCGTGCGTCCTCGGACGGAGCCGCGGTCTGCACGTCCAGCCCGTTCCGGGACGCGGTGTGGGCGATCCGCCCCTCCATCGCCTTGTGCGTGTCGGCGCGAACTCGGCAGGAGGCGGTGCCGTGCCCGATGTTCGGGACGCCGACCGCGAGAGTGCTTGGCTTCCAGGGGCGCACGTTTGCGCCCCATCCAGCAGGAGCTTCACCTCTTCCCGTACCCGGCCCTGTTGCTGGTCCTCACCGGGCTCGTCCTCGCCGTGCTGCACACCGCGTAATCCGTGGCGGTATCCCATGCACTGGCAGACCGCGGAAGCCCGGGCGATTGCGGAAGTCTCGGGACCGCCGAGTTGTGGCAGCGCACGCGCCCGCACCTGCCGGCCGCCTTCTGCGTGCAGGTGCTGACCGGGCTGAGCGTCGTCGGTGTGATGCTGCCCGGCCTCGTTCTGTGGCAGATCGCCCTCTACAGAGGCGAGGAGGGCCCCTGACCATTGGGAGAGGACCCGGCGCCATGGTGGCGCGGCCGCATGGAACGGGAGTGGGGATCCCCGGGGCCGCGTGTCTCAACACGTCATGAATTCTTGACGGACAATCACTCATGGTCGGTATCCAGCGCCCTTCACAGTGGGTCTCGTAGGGTGTGCACCCCGTTTCGGTCGTCGGCTGCAGGGCGCCGGCCTGCGCTGAACCCGTGAGGGTTCGGTCCTTTGCGGCGCCCGTGGCCGATGCCGTGATTTCCGTCCCACGCCCGTGAGTTGGAGTCGATGCGCAGTGACAGAAGAGTTGAAGTCCGCGCCGCCGCGAGTGGCGGCCCTTGGACTGAGAACCGTCGTCTCTTCTCGTCTGTCATGCGCCGGAGGCGCGGACACGGCGGCGGTCTGGGCGGTGCCCGCTGCCGTCATGGGCGCGCTCGGGCTGTGGGGCCTGAACCGCGCCATGTGGTGGGACGAGACCACCACGTATGAGGTCGCCACCCGGAGTGCGCCCGACATCTGGGCGCTGGCGCACCATGTCGATGTCGTGCACGTGCTGTACTACCTGCTGATGCACCTGCTCCTGCCCGCGGGGAGCGGGGACGCGGTGCTGCTGCGGCTGCCCTCGGTACTGGGCATGGCGGTGGCCGCGGGCGCCACGGCGGCGGTCGGACGGAGGCTGGCGGGGCGGGCGGTCGGGTTCGGCGCGGGCCTGCTGCTGGCGGTCACCCCGCTGGCCTCGCACTACGCCCAGGAGGGCCGTTCCTACGGGCTGGTCACCGGCCTGGTCACCGTGGGCTGTCTGTTGTTGCTGCGCGCCGTCGAACGCCCCACCGTCCGGCGCTGGGTCGCGTATGGCTCGGTAGTACTGCTCGCGTCACTGCTGCATCTGTTCGCGGCCTTGATCCTCGCCGCCCACGGCTTGGCCCTGGCGGTCGGCCGGATCCCCCGGCGCACGCTGCGCGGGTGGCTGATCACCGCGCTGGCCGTCGCGGCATGCCTGTCACCGTTCGCTCTGTACGCGCATACCCAGATCGGGCAGCTGAGCCTGCTTCCTCGGCCCGGCTGGCGCCAGGCGGCCAGTCTCGTACGGCAGTTCACCGGTCCCGGGCTCCCAGCCGTCGCGGTCGTCGTCCCGCTCGCGGCCGTCGGAGCGCTGCGCTCCCGCCGGGGGAAGGGACCGCTGGCGCTGCGGACGCTGGCGCTGCCGTGGCTGGTGCTCCCGGCGGGCGTCCTGCTGGCTGGTTCGCTCATCCAGCCCGCCTTCAACCAGCGGTATGTCCTGTACTCGCTGCCCGCTCTGTCGCTGATCACCGCGGCGGGCGCGGATGGCCTGTTACGGGCGGCGGTGCGGCCGCGTCCCGGGGGACCGCCCGTTCGCGGGCGGCGCGTGGTCCCCCGAGTGCTGGGTGTGGCGCTCGCCGGTCTGCTTCTGGTCCTGCAGTGGCCGACGCAGGAGTGGCTGCGCACGCCGGCTTCCCGCAACGACGACCAGACGGCCGTCGCGAGGATCATCGGGCAGCGCGCCCGGACAGGGGACGCGATCGTGTTCGTACCAGGCACCAAACGCAATGTCGAGTACGTCTACGCCGCCGACTTCACGCGCACCGACGATGTCCTGATGACTCGGTCGCCCGCCGCGTCCAGGACGCTGGGTGGCGAGGAGGAGCCCGTGGCCGCCATCCGCCGGTTGCTGCTGCCGCACCGCCGCGTCTGGCTGGTGGACAGGACGGTGAGGCCCAGCCAGAGCGTCGCCACCGTCGCTAAGCGGGAGGTCCTGCTGAACGCCTACAGCCCGGCGACGGAGATCACCGTCCGAGGAGAGACGATCATCCTTTACGTCCGCAGGAGTTGATGTTCGTCCGGGGTGGGAACATCGCCTTGGGCCACCACGCAAGCAGCCGGGGCAGCTCGTACACCCACCCCAACGCACTCTGAGGCAACCAGGCCTGAATGTTGCCTCACGAGTGTTTGAGCAGCGCTGAGGTGTGTACGCGCCCGGTATGACCTCTTCGAAGCGAGAGACAGAGCGAAAGTACGAAGCCCCGTCGGCCAATGCCGCCTCGTGGCTGCCGGACCTCACAGGTGTGGACGACGTCGTGTCGGTCGTGGAAAAGGGCCTCGACGAACTGGACGCCGTGTACTACGACACAGACGACCTGCGCCTGGTCGGCGCCTCGGCAACGCTCCGGCGAAGGACCGGCGGGGCTGATGCCGGTTGGCACCTCAAACTGCCCATGTCCGGGGACAGCCGGGAAGAGGTGCAGGCCCCGCTGTCCGACACGGTTCCGGACAGCCTGCGTGACCTGGCCCTTTCCCGCACCCGAGGGTTGGAACTGAGGCCCGTTGTCCGTATCTGGTCCACCCGCAGCACGCGGCACCTCCTCGATTCAGAAGGCGCGGTCCTCGCAGAGCTGAGCCTCGACAGGGTCCGCGCCGAGTCCCTGCTCGACACGACCACACGCGCCTCATGGACCGAGGTGGAGGTCGAACTCGCCGAGGAAGCCGATCCCTCGCTGCTGGACCTCGTCGACAAGATGCTGCACAAGAGCGGCATCGACCGTGCGGGCCACCCGTCCAAGCTGGCCCGGGCCCTGGAGGAGACAGGAGCGGGCGTGCCGCACCCGCCGGACGGACGTGCCGAGATCGTCGTACCCGGCTCGGCCGGTGAAGAGGTCCTCAACTACCTGGACGAGCAGGTGCGCACTCTGGTGAGCCTCGACCCCGCGGTACGCCGCGACCTGCCCGACTCGGTGCACAGGCTGCGCGTCACCTGTCGTCGACTGCGCAGCACCCTGCGGTCTTACCGCGCGGTGCTGGCGCGTGAGGTCACCGATCCGATCCGCGAGGAGCTCAAGTGGCTCGGCGGCGAGCTGGGCGCGGAACGCGACCAGGAGGTCCTCATGAAACGGCTCGGCTCGCGCATCGGGGCCGCGCCCCGGGAACTGGTCCTCGGGCCCGTCAACGCCCGGTTGCAGGTGTGGAACGTCGCCCGCGCCTCCGAGGCGCGGCAGCGCACCCTCGACGCCCTGCACTCACCCCGTTACCTGGCCCTTCTGAATTCCTTGGCCGCGCTCACGGAACAGCCCCCGCTGCGTCGTGAAGCCGCCCGCAAGCCGGAGAAAGTGATGGTCAAGGCAACCCTCAAGGAGTACGACCGGCTGGCTGGCCGGGTGGCACACGCGCTGGAGCTGTCCCCTGGGACGGAACGCGACGCGGCCCTGCATCAAGCCCGCAAGGCGGCCAAGAAGACGCGGTACGCCACCGAACCGGCGCGCGCCTCGCTCGGCAAACCGGCCAAACGGCTCGGCAAGCGCGTCAAGGCCGTACAGAAGGTGCTCGGGGATCATCAGGACAGCGTCGTTGCACGGGACGCCCTGCGGAACCTGGCCCGGGCGGCACACGCGGCGGGAGAGCCCAATTTCACCTGGGGCCTGTTGTACGGTCAGGAGCAAGCCGTGGCCGAAGCGAGCGAACGGGAACTGCCGACTGCGTGGGCCGATGCCTCGAAACCCAAGCTGCGCAAGGCGCTCGTTCACTGAGAGATCCCGCGTGACCGCCAACTCCGATCGCTTCGTGGCGGCCGTGCGCACCTGCCGCCGCAGCCGCAACTATCCCTGGTGCGACACCAACCCATCGCCGCCGGGTCGGTCCGCCTGCCACGACCCGCGCCGCACTGTGTCGCGAAGTCAATGGAAGTCCATGGAAGTCCATGGCGGCATTGCCAGGCTGGAGTCCACTGATCAGGACGTCGAGGCCGGGCAGGACGCCGACGATGCTCTTCGGGGACGATGCTCTTCGGGTCCAGGACGTCGACGCTCGCCCAGAGAGCTTCATCTACGGGCCATCAGGGCAGCGGTATGCCGCCCTTGCGGGCGGGCTGCTCGTTCACGGTGGCGTCTCTCGTTCGAAGATCAGGACGGGCCACGAGGCGCCGACGGTCGTGAGAGCGTCGGGCTCAAGGGCGCCATGGCGGAGTGCCGATGTCACCCGACGGCGTCGGGCGCGGGGCGTGTCCGCAAGCAGCGCACCATCTCCTCGGCGTAGGGCAGGATCACACCGGTGCCGATCACAGCGGCGAGGCCGGTGAGGTAGCGGACGGGCAGCGGATGCTTCTTGGGCTGGAGCTTCCATGCGTCGGGCTCCGGGCCGCCGCGCAGCAACGAGCGCACCTGATCGGGGTGCAGGCATGAAACGAAGGCCAGCGCTGACAACGGCAGCACCTCCAGGAAGCTGTGGATGTGCTGCTCGATCGGTTTCACCTGCCGTTCCTGC
Source organism: Streptomyces hygroscopicus (assembly GCF_026168105.1). Lineage (GTDB taxonomy): Bacteria > Actinomycetota > Actinomycetes > Streptomycetales > Streptomycetaceae > Streptomyces > Streptomyces hygroscopicus_D. The sequence continues at coordinate 95,581 of NZ_LBMW01000001.1, read as the reverse complement.
ACCGCCAGGCTCACGTCGTAGAGGGCGGTGGCACCATGGGCGACCGCGGCGCCGCCCATGACCGAGAGCACCAGCGGGTTGATCCGCGCCAGCATGCCCATGGCCACGGGAATACCCGCCTCGGTCATCATCAGCGCGTGCACAGCAGACTCCTGGACACCGCTCGTTTCCTCGATGCGCGTGCGTTTGTGCATCCACCAGTCCGCGACTGCCGGCACCACCCAGAGTGGCAGCACCCCGTACAGTAGGAACCTCCGGTTGGCGGCTTCGACGCCGATGTCGTCCAGCGGGACACGCAGGGCCTCGCCCGTACGCCAGCGGCGCCATGAGCAAGAAGTGCGCTGCAGAAACGCCCCCAGAGCCATGGACACAACCTCCGATACATAGCGGACGCGGGCGAGTCAGCGGCCCGGTGTCCTTTGCAGTTGCTGTTTGTTCCTCAAGGAGCGGCCGTCGAGGTTGCGCTTCTTGGCAACCCCATACAGCTGGTCCTTGTGGGTCCCCTGGCGCCCCGGTGGGAGCGCTCGCCGCCACGCCGGGATGCGGACTTGGAGTCACGCGTCGGGGTCGTGCTCGACGTACGCGATTCGCCGGAGCGCGCTCGCTCCTCGTTCACCGTGCCGGCAGCGATCTCCTTGCCCTGCCGGGCGCTTCGCCGCGCTGCTCGGCGCTCTCCTTGATGTGCTCGGACTGCCGCTCGCGCTTGCGGCTCGATCCTGCAGGCATTGCGGACTCCCCTCCCACATGGCCGCGCGAGTACCCCTCGCCGTCCGCCCCAACCACGCCACCGGCTCCGCCCACACCGTGAACCAGAAGACACGACCGGCGATAGCTGCCGATGCGGTGTTGGTCCGGGCGCCTCGGATTGTTTGGAGCTTTGGGTGCCCCCGTCCGTGACGTAGCTCATGGACGGGGGCAGCCGTACACCTGTGGGATGTCGTGCTGCGCTCGGGGGCATGCCGCGACGCCGCGGATGCCGCGGCCGATGGTGTGGGGCCGCGTTCGGGCTCACCAGCGGCTCGCCGACCTGCCAACCCGACCGAATGGCGGGGGAGGTGGGACGTGCCTACGTTCGTCCGGGGCTCAGGCCTCGTCCGGCTGGCACTGTGGGCACCACACCGTGCCGCGGCCTGCCAGGCGAAAGCGGCGCAGGTGGGTGCCGCAGCGGGGGCAGATCGGGTCGGGGTCGTCGCGGTGGCCGGTGAGCCACGAGTCGCGCGGTGGCACGCAGCCGGCGGTGACCGCGGAGCGCAGCGTGCGTCGCATGTGGGTGTAGAGGCGGCGGCGTTCGGTCTCCGTCAAATCGCCGGACCGAAGGCGGGGGTGCAGCCCGGCGCGCCACAGGATCTCGTCGGCGAGTAGGTTGCCGAGCCCGGCCAGGACGGACTGGTCGGTGAGCACGGTTTTGATGTGGCCACGGCGTGAGGAGAGCGCGTCCTCGAAGTCCTCGCGGTCCACTGCCAGAGCGTCGGGTCCCTGACGGTCCAGGAGGTGGGCAACGCCGGAGTCGTCGTCGGCCAACCAGAGGCCCTGGAGCTTGCGCTGATCGCGGTAGCGAAGCTGGTGTTCGCCGCTCAGGGTGAACAGGACGCGGTCGTGGGCCTCGAGCGCCTCGTCGGGACGGGCGCAGAGCAGCCGGCCGGTCATGCCGAAGTGCAGCAGAAGGGTGGGACCGCCGGTGCGGGCGAGCAGCCACTTGCCGTGCCGTTCCGGCTCGGTGAACCGCCGGCCCTCCAGCGCGTCGCGCAGCCGCCGCACGCTCACCCCGTGCAGGACACCCGCGTCGCGCACGTCGACACGACGGATGGCCCTGCCCTTCGCGCAGGACACGAGCACCTTGCGGAAACCCTCGACGTCCGGCAGCTCAGGCACGGCGGACGTCCCCGCATCGGCCGACGACGCTCGGCGCGTGACGGGGGAAAGCCGTCGCGGTCGGAGCTGCTGCGGTCGGCGACGCTCGCTTCTGCCTCAGGCCCAGCGCGACCTCCTCGATGTGCCCCGCTGACACCGAAGGCGAGCCCGGGGCGCGTCGCGCCGGGCCGGCGGCGGACTGCGGGCACGGCGCGGCCGGAGACGGCAGTCCCCGCGACGGCTCTGCCTGCTGCCCCTCTGGTCTCCCACAGGCCACGGCGGGACGAGGCGAGCACCGAGTGCGCCACAGAGCGCCGGACGAACACTCCCCGGCCGCGGCGGCCCAATCGCTCCTTCGCACCGGTCCCATGTTCGTCTCCCATCGGGTGGCTGCTGCCTCCTGCCGACAGGCTTCCCCCTCGCCGTCCACCCGCGCGCGTACCTCCGCCGGACGGTCTACACGACGACGGAGTACGCAGTCCTCCTCGGATACCCGGCCGCCGCGACCACGGCAATCACGGCGCCGGACGCGGACGACGGGTTCCGCGTCCCTGGCACCGATGACGAACCGGGAACTGCATCAGGGCGCTGAACCACGGTGCCGTCCTGGGGCAATCGGAAAGCAGGCCGGTCGCGACGCAGAAGAATCAACGCGAGCCGTCGTGCCCGCTGTGGACGGTTCCGGACGTCCTCGGTGCGGTGTGCGGGTTTCGACCCGGCCCCGGCGTGTCCCGCAGCCTTACGGAAGAGCCTTGTTCTGCGGCGCTGGAAATGACCTCCGTCAACGCAGGAAACCATCTTCACGAGCCTCGCGCAGCACCTGGTCGGCGCATTTCGTCGGCATCCCACGTGCGCGGTCGCACTACCGACCTTGCGGTCCCCGGGATCGTCGACCACCAGCGCCCTGCCCGGGTGCGGGGCGGTGGCCGGGCGCCATCGGAGTTTGAGTGGCGCGGGTCACCGTCCGCGGCCGCGTCATCGCGCTGGACCCGTGTTGCCGCCTCCGCCTGCCCGGCGGGATGCGACCTGTGCGCGACGGGAGCGCAACGGATGGGGCGTGCCGTCGGGCGTCGAATGCTCCGGTCCCGGATCCGGCAGCGTCCGGGAGAACGTCAGGGCAGGGTCAGGATGCGGGGTCCCTGGTCGGTGATGGCGACGGTGTGCTCGATGTGGGCGGCCCGGCTGCCGTCGGTGGTGCGCAGGGTCCAGCCATCGATATCGGTGCGGTAGGTGTTCTGCCCGCCGGCCATGAGCATGGGTTCGATGGCGAGGACCAGGCCGTGGCGGAGGGGGAAGCCGCGGCCGGGGCGGCCGCGGTTGGGGACATGAGGGTCTTCGTGCATGCGGCGTCCGATGCCGTGGCCGCCGAAGTCGGCGGGCATGCCGCAGCCCGCCTTGCGGGCGACCGTGTCGATGGCGTGGGAGATGTCGCCGATGCGACTGCCCACCTGGGCGGCGGCAATGCCGGCGTCGAGGGCTTGCTGGGTGGCGTCGATCAGATCGAGGTCGCCGGGGCGTGGCGTTCCGACGGTGAAGGTGATGGCCGCGTCGCCGGTCCAGCCGTCGAGCTGGGCGCCGCAGTCGATGCTCACCAGGTCGCCGTCGCGCAGCCGGTAGCCGGTGGGGAGGCCGTGCGACACGGCGTCGTTGACGGACGTGCAGATCACAGCCGGGAAAGCGACCGGGGCGAAGGACGGCCGGTATCCGAGGAATGGGGAGCCGGCTCCGGCCTCGGCCAGAACTGACCGGGCGGCTTCGTCCAGTTCTTGCAGGGACACCCCAACGCCGGCTGCTTCTCGGACTGCGGCCAGGGCGCGGGCCACCACACGTCCGGCTTCCCGCATCGCGTCCAATGCGGCATCGGTCTTGATCTCCACCATGTGTTTGTCTCCCCGTAGCACCCTCGACCCAATACTTATACCGGTATTAGTATCACGGTCATGGTGAGGACTCCTTTGACACCGTGGGAACGGGAACGCGGCGAGCGGTTCGGCGCGCTGCTGCGTCGAGCGCGCGGCAGCCGCAGCATGGCGGAGGTGGCGGCCGCGGCGGGGGTTTCCGCGGAGACCCTGCGCAAGATCGAAACCGGCCGGGCCCCGACCCCCGCCTTCTTCACCATCGCGGCCCTGGCCGCCGCGCTGCACGTGTCTCTGGACGAGTTGGCGGCTGCGTGCGCGCACGACCCGGACTGGCAGGAACCGGCGCTCTCGGCTTGAGGAGTGAGCAGCGCCGCACCCTGTATCGCTCAACCAACCGTCGGTGGCGCGGTCGGTGGGCAGCGCCTGACCCGTCCGTACTCGGACGGCTGGGGTCAACTCCGAAGCCGGATTTCCTGTTCAGGTGGGGAGGCCACGTTGTAAGCCTGCGGCGTAGGCGTGGCGATGCTGCCGGAGTAGAGCTGGGCACCCCCTGACCGATCGGTTGCGTGGTGAACCGGGGAACCATCCGCGGTCGCCCGAGCCGCCGTGCAGCCGAGGCGGCGGTGGGCAGGTCCGTTGCCGACTGATGGCCGTGGGTGGGGCGGAGGGCCCGTAGTAGTCGCGGGAGTAACGACCCGTCGTGGAGGCCGGGAGAGCCGGTCGCAGGACCAAGAGGCCGGCAAGTCAGTGGCTGAAGTGCTGGAATGTCAGGAGCGTCGCCGGTGAATACCGACGAGCTGGAGCGCGCCTTGTATGAGGCGGAAGCGCCGGTACTGAAGATCCAGACCAGGCTGCACCGTTGGGCTCAAAAAGGGGCCCCGGACCGATCATGGTCCGGAGCCTTTGACACCTACTGCGGACACCGCGATCCGCGACCTGCCGGGACTCAATCGTTGCGGGCACTTCTCGGTCCGCGCTACTCAGTGGCGTTGAGCACCGGTCCGGCGCCCATCACCGCGGGCGATGTCAGACGGTCAGGACGATCTTTCCTCGCGTGTGGCCCGCCTGGCTCAGGCGCCACGCCTGAGCCGCCTCGGCCAGTGGCAGTGCGTGCTCCACGGGCACCGTGAGCTTGCCCGCGTCGGCGAGGTCGGCGAGGGCCGCGAGGTCGGCCGCGTCCGGGCGGACCCACACATAGTGGCCGCCCTTCGCTCCCGCCTCGCCATCGGTGATCGACGCGACCCGGTCGCGCTTCGTGAGCAGCTGTTGCGACACATCCACTGCTCCGTCGCCGACGAAGTCGAGGGCCGCGTCCACGCCGTGGGGCGCCAGTTCCCGTACGCGCTCGGCGAGCCCGTCCCCGTAGGCGACCGGCTCCGCGCCGAGCTCACGGAGGAAGCCGTGGTTGCGTTCGCTTGCGGTGCCGATCACCCGGGCGCCGAGCGCGACGGCGATCTGGACGCCGAGCGAGCCGACACCGCCCGCCGCGGCGTGGATCAGCACGGTCTCGCCCTTGCCGAGGCCGACCCGCTTAATGCTCTGGTAGGCGGTGAGCCCCGCCAGCGGCGCCCCAGCGGCCTGCTCCCAGCTGAGCGCGGCGGGCTTCCTGGCCAGGGTCCGGACGGGCGCGGAGACAAGCTCGGCGTACGTCCCGTTCTGCGCCCAGTCCTTGCGGACGTAGCCGAAGACCTCGTCCCCCACGGCGAACTCGCCGGCGTCGAAGCCGACCCGTTCCACGACGCCCGCGACGTCCCAGCCGGAGATCAGCGGGAACCGGACCTCCATGATCGGATCCAGGTACCCGGCGGCAAGTTTCCAGTCGACGGGATTGACCCCCGCCGCCTTCACACGGACGAGGACCTCGCCGGGCGCCACCTTGGGATCGGGCAGGTCAATCAACCGCAGGTCTTCGGACGAGCCGTACCGTTCGAGTGCAATGGCCTTCATGATTCAACCGTGGCTTTCCGGACAGTCGGCGCGTCCCTGCCGAGGGGGATGACTGCCGCGCGTGAGGTCGGGTAGCTGAGTGCTTTCTGCCTCGAATCTAAAACCGCCGACGTATCCGCACCAATGGAAACACCGGTATCAGGCATCGATGAACCGATGCCTGTTACGGGGACGGACGGCCGGTGGGTGCCATGCGGATCTCGTGGGCTCGACACCGTGAGCGATCAGGACACCCGTGGGTCCGGTCCACTGGACCTCAACCTGCTGCGCACCTTCCTCGCAGTACACCGCCTGGGATCCTTCACCGCCGCCGCGCGTCGGCTGGGACTGTCGCAGTCCACCGTCACCACGCAGATCCGGGTGCTGGAGAATCACCTGAGCCGTGAACTGGTCGAACGCCGGGCGCGCGGTGTCACCCCACTGCCTCATGCCCACGAGCTCGCCACGCAGCTGTCGGTTCCCCTGGACCAGCTGGCCGCCATCACCGGCGGGAGGGGCCGAGCGACCACCCGGCGCCGGTGCACCTGGCTGGGCCCGCGGAGTTCCTGGGCGGCGCCGGCCTCAAGGTACTGGCCCCGCTGATCGCGCAGGGAGTCCGGCTGCGGATGGCCATCGGACTGACCGAGCCGCTGCTCGAAGAACTGCGGGCAGGACGCCACGACCTCGTCGTCGCCACCCGCCGGCCCAGTGGCCGGACGCTGCACGCCGAACTCCTCGCGGACGAGGAGTTCGTCCTGGTCGCCGCCCCGGCATGGGCCGAACGGCTCAAAGGGCAGGAGCTGGCCACTGCCCTGGATGGCCTCCCCTTGATCGCCTACGCCGAGGACCTGCCCATCGCCCGCCGCTACTGGCGCCATGTCTTCGACCGCCGCCTGCACGCCCAGGCCGCGATCACCATCCCCGACCTGCGCGGCGTCCTCACCGCTGTCACCGCCGGCTCCGGCTGGAGTGTCCTGCCCAGCTACCTGTGCCGCACCGAAATCGCCTCCGGCGCCCTGCAACTGCTCCACCAGCCGGAGGACCCACCCATCAACACCGCCTACCTCGTCCAACGCCCGGGCACCCCCACCAACCCACACCTGATCCTTGTCCGCGAGCACCTGCTGGCCGCCGGCAAGACCTGGCGAATCGGCCCAGCGGCTCCGTGACCCGCATCGACGCACAGGGAGCCCGACCTGAAGGGGCCCTCCGCTGATTCATGGGGTTGGCCAGCCTGACCTGCCCAAGGTGGCCGACCGAACTGAAAAGTGTGCAACATGCAGGATCCGACAAGGACTTGCGAGGGACCGGGTCCTTGGAGCGCCCGCGTACGAGAGCGCCTTGAAGCGGCCCGCGGTACCCAGCGGCCGCCAAACGGATCCGCTTACGCCGAACCCGTTCCTCCGCGGTCAGCCCGGCACGATCGGGATACCTCACCCCTCTGTATAACGCGGCCCACGACAGCCGTCACGCCCCGACGTAACCCGCACCGTTAAAGGTCTCCAGTGATGTCAGGAGTTCCCAGCAGGCCGACGAACTTCTTCATGGCCTTCTCGGCGGACCGTTGCTTGATGAGTCCTTCCTTGGCGGCGGTTCGGATCTTGAGTGCAGTGCTACGTCCTCCACACGCGGTCAGCTTGACGGTGATCACAACTGGATTCAGGTTACTGACCCCGCCGCCTGCAATTGCTGTGATCTTGTTTTGTCCAATCATGGCTTTGAGTGAATTTTGAACAATGGGATGCCGCATTTCAGTAAGAACATCTTGAACTCGCTCGGCGGCCGCGCTCAGCGGCAGATGCAAGGTGAGTTCTGCCTCCTGGGACACTGTTTTTAGGAACCTGGCTGTGAACCGCGACCCGAGTCGGCCGCCGAAGCCTCCCCCAGACCCACCCCCAATTGCATTCCCCAGCGCACCCCCAGCGGCACCGACCTCACCGAGAGCGCGGGCCAGAATCTCATCCTCGTCCTCCACCATTTTCCTCCTGTCCTGAGTAGATAGGAGAGACGAGCCTATATGTTGCTTGGTATTTTTGTTGAGTGCCGCGCGGTATCAAGTGGGCGGTGCGGAGGGGCTCTGGGCAGAAGCCGGCATGGGGCGAGAGATCGGCGCCCGTCCGCTTATGCGGACCCGGGCTGGCTCTTCGCCTGCCCGCAATAGCCCGATCAGGGCGCCGATCTTCGAGGCTCGCCCCATGACGGCTGCCTAAGACGTCGTTGCGTTTGGCGAGCGGGCTGGTCTCAGTGCTCAGGCAGGCGGGTGCCGACGATCACGCTGAGTCTGCTGTCATTCGCTGCTGCCGCTGGGATGCCCGGACCCCGGTATCGGGAGTCAGCCATGACCTGAGCCGACAGCGATGTCACTGCACGGTTTCGTGGAAGGCTGGGTATGAGGCTCGTCCGGGGCGGGGTGAGGAATGGAGGGCAGGGTGGACTGGAGCCAGTTCGCGCAGCAGATGGCGTCGATGGCGCGTGATCTGCTGGCGCAGGATTCGGTGAACGCCACACTTGAGCGGATCACCGCATCGGCCACCGAGCTGGTCGACGGCTGCGACGCGGCCGGAATCCTCGTGCTGCACGGCACGCAGGTGGAGACCCTCGCCCCCACTGACCAACTGGTCATCGACAGCGACCGGCTCCAAGGCCGGCTGCGGGAAGGCCCGTGCTTCGATGCCGCCCGCAGCTCGCAGGGCGAGCGGGTTTTCCGCATCGCCGACCTCACCGGCGAGCAGCAGAAGCGGTGGCCGGCCTACGCCCCCCAGGCCCATGCCCTGGGCGTGGGCAGCATGATGGGCTTCCTGCTGTTCACCGAGGACGAGGACCTCGGCGCCCTGAACCTCTACTCCCGCAAGCCCGGCGGGTTCACCGAGACCAGCGAACTGGCCGGCTGGCTGCTGGCCTCGCACGCCGCGGTCGCCTTCTCCAGCGCCCGCACCCACGCCCAGATGGAACAGGCCGTCGCCACCCGCCACATCATCGGCGAAGCCATGGGCATTCTCATGGGCGCCCGCCACCTCACCGAGGAGCAGGCGTTCGACGTACTGCGCCGCTACTCCCAGGAGAACAACATCAAACTTCGTGAGGTCGCTCGCCGCATCTGCGAACGAGGCAGCATGTGACAACCCACTGCGAGGGGCGGCTTCCCCGGCTCGGTGGCTGAACCAGACATGCCTGTACCGGGCCAACTGCCCTGGTTGGAGCGTTGCCGAACCCGGCTCTTCCCGCCACGTCCCGCGCCCGGCTGTCCCCCCGCCTCCCACGAGCGAGCCGAGGACACGGCAGTCAGGCACTGGCCCGGAGACCACTGTGGGGCCAGGGCGGAAACCGATGAGCACGGTCACGACGGCGGCCACGGCCTGACACCACCATCCATTTCAGCACTGTCACGCCGGGTGACCAGCCGACGAGGAGCAGGGGAGGGCCGCTTCGACCTCCCCAGGCGTGACGGCTCACGTCAGCGCCGCTGCCCGCGCCCTCGCCGGAGCGGCGTCCACCGGTGGGGCGGCCGTGAGCAGCAGCGCCGTACTGGGCAGCAGTGTGCACACCACCGCTGTGGCCCTGAAACGTCGCCCTCCACGTCGTCTGCCGGAGCCTGTGGGTCGGCCGGAGCGAGAGCATGAGAGGAGACAGTCCCGCCGTCTGTCGTTCCGGGCCCGGCCACCGACCGCTGACGCCGATGCCACAGGGGACGGCAGAGTCCGCGGGTACGAGCGTTCATCTGCGGGTGCACCTCTCCTCACAGCGAAGTCCCGCCGCACCCCTGGGAGAACCCACAAGTAGGGCAGGACACCACGTACTACTGACCTTTCCGTTGGGATGTCACCCCGACAGCCCAACGGAAAGGTCAGTAGCGGTGTGGGTTGCGTCCCGCCGTGGCGGCCGCGGCGCGGTCCCGGCGTAGGCAAACCTCGCCGGCACCTCCTCGGTCGCACCCCCTCAGCCTGACGACTTCTCGATCGCGCCTGGCGGGCACCGTGGCCCAGCATCGGGATCGGGCGGCGCCCGGTCGGGTCATGCTCGGGTGAGCACGAGCTTCTTTCCGCCGGTCCGTCCGGTGACCACCCGGGCGAACGCAGCGGGTCCTTCGCTCAGCAGCAGGGGTTCCGGTGCGAGTTTCAAGGTTCCCGCGGCGGCCTGCTCCGCCAGCTGGACAAGCTGAGTGGCGTTGGGCTCGACGTAGAGGTCCCAACTCGTGATGCCTCGTTCCTCCGGAGGCGCGTCCGAGGTCAGGGAGCACAGTCGGCCGCCGTCCCGCACCAAAGGCAGGGCGGCGTCCGCCGTGCTGGTGGCGATGATGAGGGCGGCGTCGAACCCGCCGCGTACCTTGGCCGACCAGTTCGGGTCGTGGTAGTCGACGACCTCCATCGCTCCCAGACCGAGCAGGCGCTCTGCGGCGGCAGTAGACGCGGTCGCGGTCACCTCGATGCCCTTGGCCGCGGCGAGCTGGATGGCCAGGGCTCCAGTGGCCCCGCCTCCGTTGGTGATCAGGAGCCGCTGTCCTCGGCTGAGGTCCAGCCTCTCCAGGGCCTGCAACGCGGTGAGTCCGTTGACCGGCAGCGCCGCCGCGTGCACGGCGTCCAACCCGGGTGGGCAGGCTGCAGCGTGATCCGCGTTGATCAGAACGCGTTCGGCCCAGAAGCCGCTCCCCCCGGGCAGCGGCGCCTCGTGCGAGAGCACCCGGTCGCCTACGGCAAACCCGGTGACACCCGCGCCGACGGCCAGCACCTTGCCCGCGCCCTCCACTCCCAGCGCCGCCGGGGGCCGCAGCCCCACGTCCCAGCCAGCGCCGTTCAGCAGTTGGTCCCACGGGCCGACCCCGGCCGCCTCAACCGCCACCAGGATCTGACCGGGCCCGGGAGATGACGGTTCGGGCAACTCCAGCAGGGCGACTTCCTTCTCGGCCCCGGACACTCCGCACGCCTTCACAGCAGATCATTGTCCTCTCACTCAGTCCGGCCGACCGGGAGGTACGGGCCGGAAACCCAAAGCAGGCAACCAGTGTCGACCTCGGGATCCCTTACAGATGTCGCTTGTGGTCTCAGCCGCATTGGTGTCGAGCCTGTGCAGCTGGTGATCCGGACATGTGGTCCATTTGAAGAGTGAATAGCTGGGCCAATCGTGGAATAGATCTGCACGTGGACCTTGGGTCGGGTGGGGCGTACGTCAGCGTGAGACCGTGAGGCGGCAGATCGGCCGCATCGGCACCGTGAGGCGGCGTGCCGCCAACTCGCCCTCCGCACCCGCCGACTGATCGACACCGGCACTTCACCCCCCGGCCAACCGGCAACGCGCCCGCTGCCAGCACCTGCGGACCTGCCCGCCCGGCCGTGCAGATGCTCCTGTCCCGCTGTCTCGCCGACAGCCCCCTCGAGAACATCCGCTGCGTGGCCCAGATCCGCCAACGTCACGCTGCACCAACCCCGTCCCTGCCCTCATTTGCCGCGATGGCGGCCTGAGCCTGGGACTCGCCCAGCCGGTCGCGGGCGACGCCCGGCTTCAGGATCTCGACGCCCTCGGCGATCGACTCGGTGTCCCACCGGCCGCTTTATCCGCGTATCACAGCTCAGTAACTGGCGGCTGGAGACACCAGGTCTCAGCATGATCACAAAAGAGCCACACACTCAGCGCTTCGAGAGCCCAAGTGGGAAGCTGCTCGGATGACTGAGTCCGGCTCCGCCCCTGTGCACATTGTCATGCTGGCCGTCGCCCTCCTCCTGCTGGTATTCGAGACCGCGGCGTTGTGGAGGGTGTTGGCAAAGGCCGGCCGGCCCGGCTGGGGTGCGATCATACCGATCTACAACTTGTACCTGTGGCTCAAGGTGGCGAAACGGCCGGGTTGGTGGCTGATTTTGTACCTCATCCCGGGAGTCAACATCATCGTGCACATCGTTGTGTCGATTGATGTGGCGAGGTTGTTCGGCAAGGGCACCACGTTCGGTGTCGGTTTGTGGCTGCTTCCGTGGATCAGCGTCCCGATCCTGGGCTTCGGCAGCGCTCGATACCTCGGTCCAAATCCCGCTGCATAGCCCAGCCCTGGACGATTTTCGGTGCTTTGACGAGCAACTACCTCAGCGTGCACACCCATCTACTCAGACCAGCCTCAGAGCTGCCAGCCGTCCACGAACACTCGCCTCGCTGCGCCAGTACCTTCGCGGTGGCCGGTGCCTCGGACCGTTCCTCCGCTTGATCCGTAATGCCCGACTTGATTATCGACGTTCGGCAGGGCACCCGTTCAGTGATCGCCGGGTGTGGGTACGCCTTCTCGTTGTCCCGAACTCTGCGACGAGATACAGGTGTTCACGAAGAAGCCCGGCCGGCAGATCCTCGGTGCGGGCAGCTGCCGTCGGGTGCTGGTCGCTCCAAAGTGCTCGGCCCGTCGCCCAGCTTCGGCGAGTATGTCTTCGTCCGTACGGCGGTGCCAGGGCGTCCAAAGGGTACTGCTGAGGCGTCGCGCCGCCCCTCTGTTTTCGGCAGTAGGTTGCCGACGACTCCCCGTCAGACTGCCTAAGGGCTGTCCCGTAATCACTGGTGGATCAGCGCGCGGCGTCAGATGCGGTGCATCGCAAGGCGGAGGGTCGTCCTCGTACTGGGCGTATTCGGTCGATCCGACAACGCAGCGAGGTGCCGTAGCTGTCGTCGTGCGCCCGCCGGGGATTACGGGACAGCCCTTAGCTGAGCCCGAGCCCGGCTGTCCCGGACCCGAGCAGCCGTCCGAGCGCCAGGCAGTTGGATCGTCGGTCGTCTGATGCGAGGCCGATGCCTCCACGCTGTCGCCCCGCCTCGCCCGGAGGTTGGTTCCGCTCACCGCCTCCACGTGGTCTACCTCACGTTCTAGGACGACCCTGGCGCCGACTATCTTCCGTACCACCCTGTTGGGGAGCGGGCCGAGGTCCTGGCCCAGCACGAGGGGCACTTGACGGGCGCAGCGCTGCCCTGGGCCGGACTGGCCGCTGCAGCCCGAAGCGGCTCTCTTGACGGCCGCTACTCCTGCCGCAGTCCCGCCAACCCGTTCGCTCTCCCGCCCGACCTTCTGGCCCGGGTCTTGGCAGCAGTCCGCTCGTGACCCACCTCGGCCGGAGATCGCGTAGGATTCAGTGTTTCTCAATTCGATCAACTGTTGTGGTCATCCGCCCTGTTGGAGATTTCTCCACGTCTCAGACCATGGGTGACCGCGCAGGGGGGAAGGAAGAAAGTTGATGAAGTCGACCAGTGTGCGGCGGCGTCTTGCCGGGAGCGTGGTCACTGCCCTTGTGGTCGGTGCGGGTGTTCTGGTGACCGCTCATTCGGCAGCGGCCAAGGCCAACGAGGTGGCCGTCGGCACCGTGTCGTTCCACAAACCGGATGTGCAGGTGCAGGTCATCTACTCCTGTGACCCCGGTCTGGGCCAGGAGCTCGTGGCCAACGCGACGGCGATCGACTCTATGAGCCCCGACGCCGGCAGCGCTGCGGGCGTCATCAAGAAGGACAGGCTCGTGTGCGACTACGGCAATCACACCGCGACGGTGACCTTGCACACGGCCAGTGGTACGCACTTCGCCAAGGGAGACAAGGTCAAGGTCGCCGTCTTCTACTTCGGCAAGGACGGGTCCGTCTTGGCCGACCAGACGGCCGCCGCCGTTCTGTAAGGGAATCTGTGTCCCGGGGAAGCGGCGCCTGACCAGGAGGCCCTGGGTTCGACCGGGTCGGTACCCCGCGGGGGTGCCGGCCCGTAGTCGTTGGCCCGGCTCACACCAGCGACGGCGGTGGGCCCTGTGACGGTGACTGGATCGTGCACGCCGGCAGTAGGTCACGAGGCGCCGTCTCGTCCGGCCCGGCCCCGCTGTCGCATCCCGCTCCGGCCGATCGCATGCCGATCCTGGACGGCTGCTTACTGCTCTCTTCGGGGCGTTGCCGGGTGGCGGGTGACACAACAGTTCAATGAACGAGCTTCAGGGCAGACCCCGCACGCGCCGGTGCAGCGCATGCGTGAGGGCCAGGGGCGGGGTAGGCACCTGCGCCGCGTCGCACAGGTCATGGGTGCGCAGCGGCGCTGCGGCGTATGCCTTTTTCAGGGCGCCGGCAAGCGCGGCTGGGTACCGCAGGGCGCACCGGTGGACCAGTAGGACGCGGTTGCGCATCTCCCAGGGAGTGGGCGGGCGCCGCCACAGTAGATGGCGGCAACCTCGGCGGTCAGCTCCGCGTACGCGGCGAAGCGTGTGGCGAGCTCGTCCACATCGGGCCTGGGCGGCGTGAGGTGCCGAGAGACCGCCGTCGTCGCTTGACAGTCCCCTCCTGCTGAACGTGCCCCGCAGGTTCGCGGGCGCGTACATGTGAGGGCCCGGATTGTTCGCCAGCGGCCCTCCCTGGTCGCGGTGCCTGGCCATCCACCGCCCCACGCGACCGGGCTGGGGCGGGACGGTGTCGATGACGCCGTCCCACCAGGACACCAGTATCGGGTCATAACGGCCGCTCCACGTCTGTGCGTCCTGTTCCCGTGGCGCGTCCGAGCCCTCTATCCGTAACGGGCAAGCCGGACGTCACCACCGCAGACCGGTTGCCGGCCGGCGCCATGCGCGCAACGCCAAGAGCACCGACGTATGGGGGCGGGCACCAGAGCCTCGGCCGGACGGGTTACGGGGGAGATCAAGGACGATATCCGCGGCTCTCCGTCCGGCTGCCCGGCATGGCGCTGGCGCCCAGATTTTCGAACCGCTCCTGGACGTTGGCCGCGAAAGCCTGCTGGTCCGCGCTATGGTAAGCCTGCCCGGTGATGCTCATGGCCACGGTGAGGACGCCGCTGATTGCCGCCCCGGGCGACGTACGTACCGGCGTGCACAGGAAGTTGAACTCCTGCGGCGAGGGGTAGTCGTACGTGGCGATCGATACCCGGGGCAACGTGGTGGGCCGGCCGGTGCGGAAGGCGTCGTCCATGGCGTTGAAGACGCCGATGGACTCCAGTCCGCCCAGCACCGTCCGGCCCGGACTGAACTGTGGAACCATCCCGAAAGCCGAGCCCTGCTTGCCGTTGGCGTAGCGCAGCAGGTGGTTGGGGCCCTCGGTGAGCATGATGGGGAAGGGTGCGCCGTCGAAGACGGCGAAGAGCTCCTGCTGCTGAGCCAGCAGGCTGTCGCGCAGCTTGAAGTCGGACAGCAGGGTCTCGGTGAGCTCCTGCATCCTCTCGCGCAGGGTGCGGTCCCAGGCCCGGGGCTTGAAGTCGGCGACGCAGACCGTACCCAGGATCATGCCTGTGTTGTCGCGCAGCGGGGTGCCCAGGTAGGAGCGCACGCCCAGGTCATTGACGAGGGGGTTGCCCTTGAAGCGCGGGTAGTCGAAGACGTCGTCCAGGGCCAGTTGGGACCCCTGTGCCACCGCGTGGGGGCAGAAGCCGTAGTCGCCGGGCGCCTCGCGGGTGAGGTTGCTCAGGTCGAATGGTATGCCGCCGTGGTCTGGGCTCGCCGTGTCATCGGGAGGGGAGGTGGGCACGTACATGCCGCGGAACATCTGTCGCTCGTCGTTGATGAAGTTGACCATGGCCAACGGGGACTGGGTGAAGCTGGCCGCCAGTCGCGCAACCCGGTCGAAAGTGTCCTCCGCCTCGACGGTGTTGAGGCCGAGAATCTGCAGTCGCCGTCGGCGCTGCTCGCCCGCAAGCCGGGCCTGCTCAGATGACAGGGGATACATGACGTCAGATGAAATCAGAATCCCGGCTTCCGTGGGTCGCCACGCCTGCTAATTTCCGTATCACTTGTCTCGTGTTCAACGCGCCGAAGGGTCGCGGACTTCGCTGATCGCCCGTGGGCCCCTCGTGGGGACCAACCCGAGAGCCTGTCCAATAATTTGAAGGTTTCAACCTCCGGCGATCACTTCCCGCCAATCCTCGGGTGGCATTCGAGCGGAGACCGCAATGCGTACGACAATCGTGCGGCGGTCTGGTTTTAGATGCTGCTGCGTTGAGCCTGGCATTCCGTCGAGTAACCGAACGGTGGTTCGAATTGCTGGCGTGCGTCGGGTGGGGCGCGTTCTGCCGATGTGGTCCGTTTCCAACGACGTCGTGCGATGCACCTGCGAGAGAGGGCACAGCGGGGTGGGGCAAGTACGGTTCGACCTGCGATCTGCCCGCCGCGAGCGGCAGCGGCAGAGCCGATTCGCTCAGGGCGCCGCCCGCGCATTCACGCCAAGATCCACGCCGCTCCCGGCGGCTCGGCCTCCCTTCGTGGATGAGGGGCTCGCCGACCCGTTCAGGGAAGTCCCCTGTCAGGCGGATGAACCCGGCACAGCGACGTGACGGGGCCGGAAGGCAACCGTCCTTTCCGCCCGGAACCGGGGGACGGGCGGTACGGCGACCGAAAGGAGGCCGCGCACGCCCGCGACGCCGACCTCAGGAACGCCGCGAAGCCGCGCCGGCCCTCTCAAGATCGTGCGGCAAGGGCAACCGCCCCATCTCGTACGGACGTGGCGAAGCATCGAAGGAGTGGACGTCATGAACAGGTCGGACGCGGACGCCCGGTCGGTGGCGGTGATCGGCATGTCCTGCCGGCTCCCCGGCGCGTCGACCACCGACGAGCTGTGGGCCCTCCTGAAGGACGGCGTCGACGCCACCAGCGAGACCCCCCGTGAACGCTACGACACGGACGCGCTCCCCATAGCCAGCCCCCGTGCCGGGCATTTGGAGCGGATCGCCGAGTTCGACGCCGATTTCTTTGGCATGTCCGCCACCGAGGCGGCGGAACTCGACCCGCAGCAGCGGCTGTTGCTCATGACCACCTGGGAGGCGCTCGAGGACGCGGGGCTGCGTCCCGACCTGCTGGCCGGAACCCGCACCGGCGTGTTCGTGGGCAACGCCCGCGCGGACTACCTCGAGCTGTCCCTGCGGCAGGGACCGGAGGGCGCCACTGCCTCGCAGCTGAACAACTTCCGCTCACTACTGCCCGCCCGGATCTCCCACACCTTCGACTTCCGCGGGCCCAGCCTTGTCGTGGATACAGCGTGCTCATCCTCCCTGGTCGCCGTCCACCAGGCCGTGCAGAGCCTGCGCGCCCGGGAGAGTCCCCTGGCCCTGGCCGCGGGCGTGAACATCAAGCTCCGCCCCGACGAGGCCCTGGTGATGACCCAGGCGGGTGGCATGGCCGCCGACGGCCGCAGCAAGTTCGGCGACGCAAACGCCGACGGCCACGCCCCCAGCGACGCGGTGGCGGTCGTCGTCCTCAAACGGCTGACGGACGCACTGGCCGACGGCGACCGCGTCCGGGCCGTCATCCGGGGCAGCGCCGTCGGCAACGACGGCCGCACGAGTGACTCCGTGCTCAACCCCTCCCTGGAAGGCCAGATCGAGGTGCTGCGCTGGGCCTACGAGGACGCCGCCATCGATCCCGCAGAGGTCGACTACGTCGAGGCGCACGGCTCCGGGGCACCCGCACTCGACTCCATGGAACTGACGGCGCTCGGACGGGTCCTGGGCGAGGGCCGCCCCGCAGACCATCCGCTGCTCGTCGGCTCGGTCAAGACGAACATCGGGCACCCGGAGGCCGCCGGCGGAATGGCTGGGCTGATCAAGGCCGTACTCTGCCTCGAACACGGCCAGGTCCCCGCCAGCCTGCACCTGACCATGCCGAACCCGGCAGTCCCCTGGGACGAGCTGCCGGTGAAGGTGCCCCACACGCTCACCGACCTGCCGGAAGCGGGCAGGCCCACCGTCGCCGGTATCTCCGGGCAGGGCTCCTCGGCGCTCAACGCGCATGTGGTCATCCGCCGCCCCGAGCCGGTCGACACGCCAGCCCCGCCGACCGCGACCCGTACACCCCACGTCCTGGCCCTCTCCGCGCGCAGCCCTGCCGCCCTGGCGGCGCTCGCCCGCTCCTACGCCGACTATCTCTCGCCCGACGGCGCGGGATCCGCGTACCGCGTGCGCGACATCTGCTTCAGCGCGGCCACCCGTCGCCAGCACCACGCCCACCGGCTCGCGGTCATCGGATCGAGCCACGAGGAACTGGTGGCAAGTCTCACCGGTCCCCCGGGACTCGGCGGCAGGCCGCTGTCTGCTGTCGCCGACCGCTACCGCCGAGGCGAAGACGTGGACTGGATTGCTGTGTTCGGGGGCGCGGGCCACTACGTACCGCTTCCTGCCTACCCCTGGCAGACCAAGCGGTACTGGACCGGCGAACAACGGGATGACGGTGACGACCTGGCGTCCTGGGTACTGCGCGAGCACGCACGAACCGGCTTCGACGACACCTCCACCCTCACCGACATCGGCATAGACTCGCTGGCCAAACTGCGCATCGTGGTAGAGCTGACCAAGCGGTCCAGCCAGGAGGTCGACCCGGAGGAGTTCGGCAAGCTGCGCACCGTCGGCGAACTGCGCCGGTGGACGCACGCTCTGGGGGCAGCCGCCCGATGATCCAGCCTCGGACCGTCTACGACTGGTTCGCCCGCTCCGCCGACGCCTACGGCGACGATGCCGTGGCACTGGAGGTAGTGGGCGAGGGCCGGCTCACCTATGCCCGGCTGCGCGACCTGGCGGAGCGGCTCGCCTCCCGTCTGGTCGCCGAGGCCGGAGGCACCCGGCCTCGCCGCGTGGGCCTGCTCGCAAGTCGTTCGGTGACCGCATACGCGGGCTACCTCGCCGTCCTGCGGGCCGGCGCGGCCGTCGTCCCGCTCAACCCCGAGCACCCTTCGGCACGAACGGCCGACATCATGAAGGCCGCCGAGGTGGACCTCGTGCTGGCTGACGCCTCCGGGGCGGACACCGACCTGGGGGTGCCCGTCGTGTTGGTGGGCCCGCAGGAGCTGTCGCGTCTCGCGGAGGGACCCGAGCCCGATCTCCCGCACGGTAAGCACGATCCGGACGACCTCGCGTACATCATCTTCACCTCCGGATCGACCGGCACCCCCAAGGGAGTACCGGTTCAGCACCGCAACATCTCCGCCTACCTCGACCAGGTTGCCTCGCGGTACGAGATCGCGCCGGGCAGCCGGCTGTCGCAGTCCTTCGAGCTGACCTTCGACGGCTCGGTGCACGACCTGTTCGTTGCCTGGGCGGGTGGCGGCACCCTCGTGGTGCCCCAGCGCAGCCAGTTGCTGTCGCCGGTGAAGACGATCAACAACCTGCGGCTCACGCACTGGTTCTCGGTGCCGTCGCTGATCTCCTTCGCCTCCCGCCTCGCGACCCTGAAGCCAGGCAGCATGCCCACCCTGCGGTGGAGCATCTTCGGTGGCGAACCGCTCACCCTGGACGCGGCCCGGGAGTGGCGGGCCGCCGCGCCCGGAAGCCGGCTGGAAGTCCTCTACGGGCCCACCGAACTCACCATCTCGTGCACCGCGTACCGGTTCCCCGACGACCCGAACCAGTGGCCCCACACGCCCAACGGAAGCGCCCCCATCGGCACTGCATACCCAGTCTGCGACCTGCTGCTGCTCGACGAGGACGGCCAGCCGTCCGACCGCGGTGAACTGTGCGTTCGCGGACCCCTGCGATTCCCGGGCTACCTCGACCCGGCGAACAACACGGGCCGCTTCCTCACACCCGACGGGCGGCCCGGCGGCAGCGAGCCGCTGACCGACCGGCACTGGTATCGCACCGGGGACCGGGTCGCCCTGTGCGACGGGCACCTGATCCACCTCGGGCGCACCGACCACCAGGTGAAGATTCGCGGGCACCGGATCGAACTCGGGGAGATCGAGGCGGTGCTGCGGCAGCAGCCGGGAGTGCGGGAGGCGATCGTCCTCGCCGTACCCGCCGCCGACGGCGAACCAGAACTTCATGCCGCGGTCGGCGGCACCGACTGCACGTCAGACGGCCTGTACTCGGCACTGCACGAGCGGCTGCCGCCGTACATGCTGCCCCGCCGGATCACCGTCCTCGATCAACTGCCGCTGAACAACAATGGCAAGATCGACAGACGGGCCCTGCGAGAGAGACTCGGACGCTCCCGCTGACCGACGTGCGTCCGGGTCACGGCACCACAACACCTGTAGTCACCGACGTCTGTTGTGAGGCAAACCCCATGTTCGACGCCATCGTGGTCGGCGCGCGCTGCGCCGGTGCACCCACGGCCATGCTGCTGGCCCGTGCGGGACACCGGGTACTCCTGCTCGACAAGACACCCTCTGGGAGCGACACACTTTCCACCCACCTGATCCACCAGCCCGGAGTAGCTGCCCTCGCGCGCTGGGGACTGCTGGACGCGGTACGCGCCTCCGGGTGTCCGCCCCTGGACCAGGTGGTCTACGAGGTCGCGGACATCCGCCTCGAAGGGTGTGCCCGGGGTGTGGAAGGACAGCGCGCCGCCTTCGCCCCGCGCCGACACCTCCTGGACGCCGTCCTCGTGGAGGCGGCGGCCGCCGCCGGCGTCGACGTACGGGACCGCTGCCGGGTGACCGGGCTGCTGCGCGACGGAAGCGGACGCGTCGTCGGTGTGGAAGGCAAACACGACGGCCGAACCTTCACCGAACGCGCACCTCTGGTGATCGGCGCCGACGGGATGCGCTCCACCGTCGCCCACCTGGTGCAGGCGCCCCACACGGTGGAAGACCCCCGACTGACCTGTGCCTACTACACATACTGGACGGACGTCCCCGCGACGCTCGAGCTGCATGAGAGCACCGGCAGCTGGGTGGCGGCCGTGGCGACGAACGACACTGCGACCCTCGTGCTCGCCTACTTCCCGCAGTCCCGCTTCGCGGAGGTCCGCACCGACGCGCACCGCGCCTACCGCCGGCAGATCCGCGCAACCGCACCCGGACTCTACGAGCATCTCGCCGGCAAGGAGCCGGCCGAGCGGCTGTACGGCACCGGTGATCAGCAGAACTTCTTCCGGCGGGCGA
This sequence comes from Streptomyces hygroscopicus, assembly GCF_026168105.1. Lineage (GTDB taxonomy): Bacteria > Actinomycetota > Actinomycetes > Streptomycetales > Streptomycetaceae > Streptomyces > Streptomyces hygroscopicus_D. Next base: position 75,143 of record NZ_LBMW01000001.1, on the reverse strand, counting down.
CCGGCCCGGGATGGGCCCTGGTGGGCGACGCGGGCCACCACAAGGACTCGATCACCGCACGTGGGATCAGTGACGCCTTCCTTCAGGCAGACAGCCTGGTGACCCACCTGGCCGGGCGGCTCGGCGGGGACCCGGGCCATCTCGACGCCGCCCTGGCTAAGTTCGAGAAGGAACGCGACGAGGCGCTCGGACCCGGTTACGAGTCCACACTCGGCGTGGCCCGACTCACCCCGCACGAACAGCGGCTCTCCCTGCTGCGGGCCGTGCAGACGGACGCCGAACTGACCGCGATCTACTTCGACATGGTGGCCGGAATCCAGACCGCAGAAGCTCTCTACACGCCCAAGCTGCTCGCCCTGCTGTGAGCTGCTTTCCCACCCTCGGGTAACGGCAGCAATTCATCCGGGCGACGGCCAGCCAACTCCTCTGCTTCTAAGGGCAGTTGCAGCAGGCAGGTGCTGACGCTGCGCGATGATCCTGATACGGTGCAGCCTGATCGCCGACCTTGATGACGGTGAGTCAAGCCGCCGCGCCGGGCCAAAAATGCGGCACCTGCACCGCCCCGACCGAACCAGTGCTTCCGCTGCCGTACGAGGAATCAGATGCCAGGCAACCGCGATCGGCGGACACGACATCGATCCGCTCCGCGCAGATCTCTGCGATTCTCGTTCGTCCTGCCCTTCGTCGTGCCTGCGGTCTGTCTCACCGGACTGTGGGGGTACACGGCGGCCGGCCTCGTCGACGAGCGCATCCAGCTGCAAGCCGACGCCGACCACGACGCGTCCATCGCCCATCCGGCCCAGGCCCTGCTGTCTGCCCTGCAGAACGAGCGCCGACAGACCGCCGTCTGGCAGGCAAGCCACACCAGCGTCGCCCGCACGGATCTCGACACCGCCCGCAAGAGGACGGACGCCGCCCTCACGGCCTACCGCCGCTCCCCGGGCCCGGACACCTCGGCCCTGCACCGCCCGGCGAAGTCGCTCGACGACGCGCTGGCTGCGCTCGCCGGCCGCCGCGACGGGATCGACGGACGCATCCTGTCCGCCCCCGACGCCTTCCAATACTTCACGGACACGATCGCCCAGAGTGTCTCCCTGGTGACCGCCGCCGTGCGCGGCGACGATGGACCCCAAGCACAGGGCGGTGTCGCCACCGCGTCCCTGCTGCAGATCACGGAGATGCTCTCGCGCCAGGACGCCCTGCTCTCGGGCGCAATGCCCTCCCGCACGATGCCCGCGACGGTCCGCACCCAGTTCGCGGAGTACCTGGCGCTCCAACGCGAGTTCCGCTCGGATCTGACCACCCGCGATCTCCCCGCAAGCGCAGCCGCCGCCTATACGCAAATCAACGACGGCACGCAGTGGACGACGCTGGGCACGGTCGGCGACTCCGTCGCCGCGGCCAAGAGCACCGCGCTACCGCCGACGGCGTCGACGTGGCCGGACGCCGCCACCGGAGTGCTCGGCGCATTACAGCAGGTGGGCGCGGACTCCCTTCAAGGGCTGGCAGACGACGCATCGGGCCGGGCCGACAACCTGCTGCTGGGCACGCTGCTGGGCACCGCAGCAACGCTGGCCGCGCTGGCCGGCGGCGCGGTGCTGGCGTTGCGCGCCCGCCGCGTCACGCTGGGCCGCGTCTGCGAACTGCAGTCTCAGGCCGAGGAGCTGACCCGCACACTGCCCCAGCTGCTGGCCCGAATAGAACAAGGCGAGCGGCTGGACACGGCCGCACGCGCACCACAGCCTCAGGGCCACATGGCCACGGACGAGCTGGGACGGCTGGCCGGTGCCATCGACCAGCTGGGCCGCGTCGCGGCCGACACCGCGATGCGCCAGTCCCGGGGCCGCGAGGGAACAGAGAAGGTCCTCGCCCAGCTCATTCGCCGCACCCAGATCCTGATCCACCGCCTCATTTCACTCCTGGACGACCTGGAACGCAAACACGAGGACTCCGACCTCCTGAAGGACATCTTCAAGGTCGACCACATCGCCACCCGTGTGAGGCGCCACGCCGAGAACCTGGTGATCCTCAGCGGATCCCCGCCCAGCCGCCGGATGACCGCACCCCTGGCGATCACCGACGTGATGCGCAGTGCCGTCGCAGAGACCGAGCAGTACACCCGCGTCAAGGTGAAGAACCTGCCCGCGGACCGGCGCGTCGCCGTCGCAGGCCGGGCCGTAGCGGACGTCACGCATCTGCTCGCCGAGCTGATCGAGAACGGCACGAGCTTCTCGCCCCCGGACACCCAGGTGTCCGTGAGCGCGACGAAGGTGGCCAAGGGTCTGGCCATCCATGTCGAGGACCACGGTCTGGGCATGCCCACCGACAAGATGGCGCACGCCAACGAACTGCTCGCCCACCCGCCCAAACTGGACATGATCTCCCTGGGCGAAGACCCGCGCCTTGGCCACTTCGTGGTCGCCCGGCTCGCCGAACGACACAAGATCAAGGTGGAGCTGCGCGATTCCGTCTACGGCGGCACACTCGTCGTCGTCCTGCTGCCCTCAGCCCTGCTGGAGGAGCACGCGTCGCCAGTCCTCGATCAGCTCACGTCGCAGGCCGCAGCAGCCCACCCCGCACTGGAAACCGAAGCCCGGCAAGACACCCCCCGCGTCGAGGGCAAGGTACTCACCGACGCGGCCGCAGGAGCGGCCGTCCGTGAGGCCGCTCCGGTGCGCTCCGGCGCAGAGGTGTTCACCCACTCCCGCCTGCCGGACTACAGCGGCTTCCCCGAGTACGGAGGAGCAGGCCTGTTGCCGCCTGCTTCGGAACATCCCCAACCGTCTCCCCAGCCGGACGCTTGGACCCCAGCCAGTCAGACGCCGGCGGCTCCGCCGCGGCACACAGCTGCGCACGCGGCTGCGCCGGGCTTCCAGCCCGCATCTCCCCGATCTCGGGCTGGACACGCCGGACCGCAGGCCGGGCCACCACGCGGCCACGAGCCCGGCGCCGGTAACCCGGCGCCCTCCGGGCAAGCGCCTGGACCAGATGCGGCACTCCCGTTGACGACTCCTCGGGCCCTGCCCCAACGGACCCGGGGAGCCAGCCTCGCGCAGCAGCTGCGCAGGGAGGCACAGGACCAGGGCCGGCCCGAGGGCAAGGAGGACAACGACGTCATCTCCCCAGATGCGTCGGCACGCGCGATGAGAGCCATTCAGCAGGGGCTGAAGCGGGCCCAGATGTCCGACACACCGGGGCCGGCCGACGCAGACGGCCAGTCGCCGGACTTCAGGGACCGCGGCGGCAACCAACTGTGAGGGAACGGTACACAATGACTGAACATGTACACCCCGGTCCGCAGCTGGACTGGCTCCTCGACGGCCTGGTGGACCGAATCCCTGAGATCCGCTGCGCCGTCGTGCTGTCCGGAGACGGCCTCCTCATCGGCAAGTCGCAGACGCTGAGCCGGGACGACGCGGAGCACCTGTCCGCAGTGAGTTCGGGCATGCACAGCCTGGCCGGGGGCGCGGCACGCCATTTCAACGGCGGTGACGTCCAGCAGACAGTCATCCAGATGGAAAGAGCGTTTCTGTTCGTCACGGCCGCGGGCAGCGGCGCCCGGCTGGCCGCGATCGCCACCGAGGAAGTGGACGCCGGGATGATGGCCTACGAAATGGGCACGCTCGTCAAACAGGTCGGCCAATACATGACTGCCGCACCCCGAGTACAGACCCCAGTCGGCGGTCCTATTCAGGATGCGTGAACCGCGATGGCTCGACGGTGCGGAGGCCGGACGTCACTTACGACCGTATGCCATCACGGGCGGGCGCACCCGCCACAGTCAGCACACCTTCACACTGATCACGCTGGTCGTCTCGCGATCCGTTCATGAGGTCGGTCACGAGCATCTGGAGCCGGAGTCCGCCCAGATCCTCGACCTCTGCCGGGATCGCGCGGTGGCCCTCGCGGAGATCGCTGCGCATCTGGACCTGCCGGTGAGCGTGGTGAAGATCCTCTGTGGGGATCTGCTCAGCGCCTCGCTCATCATCGTGCAATCGCCACCTGGGCAGGACGAACAGCCGACGGTGGACCTCATTGAAAGGGTGATGGATGGTATCCGTCAGCTCTGATCCGGTCATACCGACCGCGCTGAAGATCCTCATCGCTGGGGGCTTCGGCGTTGGCAAGACCACCATGGTGGGCTCGGTGAGCGAGGTACCCCCGCTGGAGACCGAGGAGCGCATGACCGAGGTGAGCCTCGGGGTAGACGACCTGGCCGGGGTGGAAGGGAAGGCGTCGACGACCGTCGCCATGGACTTCGGCCGGATCACCATCGCACCGGAGCTGGTGCTCTACCTGTTCGGCACACCCGGTCAGGACCGGTTCTGGTTCATGTGGAACGACCTGGCCACGGGCACCCTGGCAGCCGTCGTCCTCGCGGACACCCGCCGACTGGACGCCTCCTTCGCCTCGATCGACTTCTTCGAGGCGCGGGACATTCCCTTTGCCGTCGGGGTCAACTGCTTCGACGGGCAGCAAGACTGCACGACCGAACAGGTGCGGGCGGCCCTGGACCTCGACGCCTCGACCCCCGTCATCCTGTGCGACGTACGCAACCGCGCCTCCAGCAAGGCCGTCCTGCTCGCAGTACTGGAAGCGGCACGAGCCCAGGCTGCCGCACGCCTGACGTCCTTGAGCGGGCGCTGAGGACCGCCTCCCCGGCATGCGCGTACGCTGACTCGCCGTCGAGGGGCACCTCCTGAGATCTCTCGCGGCCTCGGTTCGATCGCCCGAGAAACCGGCAGATGGAGGAATGCCGGACGCAGTGAGGGCGGAGGGGAGCATGACGGCCGTAGCTTCGCCCCCGGCCCCCTCGGCCGAGATCAGCCAGCAGTTCGCGCACTTGTTCGATTCTAGGGGGTGGGGTCGCACTCCCGCTCCACAGGGTGCATCCGCACGTGCAGGCCTTCGCAGTCGCTCGACCACCTGCGGCCCTGGGCGAGAGCCTGGGCCCCCTCGGTCCGCATGCGCTCGCTCATCGGGAGCACACACGACTGCACGACCTCCTGCTGCCGTGCCCTGCCGAACCGGGACGCGGCCTGCTCCACACTCTGAGCCAAGGCCGCTGCGGCCTCGTCGACGGTCGCGAAATCGCTTCCCACCATCCCGTCCGTCTCCCACCCCCACGACATCCACACGCCCACAAGCCCAGCGTAGGCCGCGAGCCGACGAGCCGGGTGGACGAGCCTTGGCCGTCTGCCGTTCTGGGGGCGTGAAAGACCCGGAGCGTTACCGCTGGGACCATCCCCGCGTGTGCAGCAAGCGTTGTCACGAGGCCGGGGCAGATGGGTCACTGCGCCGCGACCAGGGCCATCGCCGCGGGGTTCTGGTACTCGCGCCACACAAACCGTCGCGGCACACCGGGCGGGGCGAACGGGATCTCGACCACGCCGTCGTCCGCCAGCACGCCGCGGCGCTTGCCGCCGAGGGCGACCCGACTGCTCTGCTCACGTTCTTCGCCGACGTCGTCGAGCGCGCGGCGGGCGCCCGCACAGTGGTCCACCTTCTCGCCGCCGGTGGCACGGACGTGGGCGTCGAACGCCAGGTCGCGGGCCTTGAAGAAGCTCTCGAAGCCCTCCTTGCGCGAGCCCAGGAGACAGGGGCTGTCCGCGCTGACGTGCGACTCGATGAAGTCGTCGCACTGCTCACCGCCGCCTGCCACGGCGCACTGGCTGCCGGATGGGCGCCCGAACCGCGTCGCCGCACCGTCGCCCGACTCCTCGGCGGGCTACGCCCCTGACCCCCTTGCAAACACACGTGCACAACCAGGCCACGTGGCACCGAACCCTCGGAATGATCCATTCCCGGCTCAGGATCTCGAGACTTTCGTGCGCAGCACCGCAGACCACGAGCCCCGGCTGCCGACCAGTTCTGAACGAAGACACCCCCACCCACCGAACAGGTACACATATTCGATCAGTGATCCGAAAGGCTCGACTGCCAGACGATGGAATGACACCGGTGGCAAGATGAGCCGATGACCCGGCCCGCACTGCACAGCTCCGTGCACTTCTTCGACGCACGCGACCTGCGCCTCGTCGAGGCGCCCCCGCCGCAGCTGTCGGCCGCACACCAGCAGGCCAGGGACGAGCTGTGGGAAGAAGCGGTCAAGGCGAATCCCGCACTGTTCGACGGGCCGGTCGTCGCATGCGCCAGAGCTGAGCAGAAAGACCCGGACACCCTGGTCCTTCACTGGACCAGGGTGACCTACCGCCACTACGCCCTGCGCTGGGTCCCTGGCGCCGCCTCTTTGCCGGCCCTCTTCGTCGCCATCCTGCAGCCCACCGAGGACGGAGCTCTCCTCGCCGGACGCATGTCGTCCTCGACCATCGCCCCCGGCCGCTGGCAGCTGCCCGGCGGCTCGGTCGACGCACCCGACGACGGCGAACAGCTCAGCAGTGCAACGCTGCGGAAGAACGCCGCCCGGGAACTTGCCGAGGAGACCGGGGTCGACGCCGTTCCCGACGACCTGGAGCTCTGGGCCGCCAGCCGCGGCAAGAACGGGAACATCGGCATCCTCTACAAAGCCCCGCCCCAGCCCCGAGCCGTTCTGCACGAGCGGTACGCGACGGTGGCGGCTACTGAACACGCAGCAGGCAGCGCCCCCGAATTCGACGAGATCGATTTCCTGTACGACCCGACTGACCTCAAGGCTCTTTCCGGACCGCGCGTGGACTTCCTCGCGCCCGTCGTTCACCGGTACCTGGGCACACCCTGACTTGATCTTCAACCTGTGCGGCGTGGCCGTGGGGTCACTGACTTCTTCGTTCGCTGTTTCTCGGTATCTGGTTTGCGGACTGTGTGCACGTCGTGTCGGGGGTGGGCCGGGTGTTCTTGCGGCCGGGTGGTCGTCCCGGACCGGGGCGGGAGGGTTTCGGTGCCCGGTAGAGAAGCAGGTGGGATTTCGCCGAGCTGATCGGCCTGGCTTTGCCTGTTCCAGCATTTACTTGCCTCAGAGTGCTGGACAAGATTTCTGCTGAGCAGCACGCCGCGGCGGGAAAAGGAGCTCGAAAAGGTGCTGGGCGTCAAAGACCGGAGTCGTACAAGAGTCAGTTCCCGGCCGATGAGATCCCCAAGAATGTCGGCGGTGTCGGTAGGTTGCCGGGGGACACCATCCTTGCCGGGCACGGACCCTGTTCCGCTCCCGAGTCCGCGTTCGGCAAGGTAGGCGGTCACCGTTCCGGGTCCGCAGCCGACGTCGAGGACAGGCCCAAGCTCGCTCACGGTGTCAGCGAAGGCGTCGATTGATGCCTTGAGCGTATGGTGGGCGCGCATCAGCCAACGACAAGACTGTGTGGCGGCCTGCCGGCGGGCTCGTGTCTTGAACTGTCATCAGTTCTCCGCGGGGTCCAGCCTGGTGGTGACCGCCAGTGGTCTCCAGAGGCGTATCGGCTCCAGCTGCCCCCAGCCGCGGAGTCCAGCTTGGCTGTGGTGACCCGGTGGTAGCCCAGAGCCTCACCACGACCGCCGGCTCCAGTGATGGTTGGCTCTGGGCAATCAACTCCTGTGAAATTCGGACATTGAGTGTCGAAAGCGTTGTCCGTAACGGGCTGAGTAGGAGACTCTTGCCCTTGACTGGAGGATTTCGCCGACATCTCCAGCAGGCACCCTCATGGCTCGCAGCGCTCGGACGCCTTCCACTGTGCCTATCGGATGGCGTTCGGGCACTCCACCAGTCTCCAGTGAAAAACCCGAAGGAGATCCATGTCCCCGAGACGCAGCCTGCTCGCGCTCGTCATAGCGGCGTTAGCGATGCTGACCATCCCAGTGATCAGCGCACCCGCGCAGGCCGCAGGCTTCAGCCCGATCAACGTCTGGAACTCGAGCCACTGTCTCGACAATGCCACCGAGAACGACTCGAAACTCCAGATGTGGTCGTGCAGCGGTGGTTCCGAGCAAAAATGGCTCGAGGGGTACAACACCCAGACCGGCCTGTTCACCTTCACCAACCAGCACACGGGACGATGCATCACCGCGCCGGCCTCCGGGTCGGGGACGGTCACAATGGAGTTCTGCAATGCCGCTGCAACCACCCAGCAGTGGCGCGTCTTCTTCGCGGACAACCCCAACGGGCCGCCCTCAGGCTGGTACGACGTTTGGCAGAACGTGTCGAGCGGGCTCTGCCTGTCGACGCCCAGCGTGCGAAACGGCACCCTCGTGCAAACAACGCCCTGTGACCCCTCCGACCAGTACGACAGGTGGCACCAGCAGTAAGAGACTCATCGCCAGGCGGGATTGCGGCTCGGTAGCCAGGGCCCGAACAGCGTCTCGTACTCTTCACCCGTCTCGACGGTGAGCACGAAGGCAGGTGCGGTGGCGGAAACCGCAGCTTGGAGGCGAGCCAGCAGGACCGGCACGGCCGCCGGCTGCAAGTCCAGTGTGTCCGCCAGGTGAGCGCGCTGAGTGTCGACCTCCGGTTCGTTTCGGAGCTCGTCGCGGCGCAGGTGATCGGCAGTCGTCCGCATGACGGCCAGGTCACCAATGCCGGAGAACTTCAGGCAGTCCCTCCAGGATGGCAGTCCGATCATGATTTCCAGGGCTTCGGCGAGGTTCAGGCCGATCAGCCCGGCCTGTCCTTCGGAACTGGCGTACAGCACGGGGCGGGCCGTCCTGGGATCACCGCACAGGAAGAACGTCCCGCCGGTGAAGTCACCGGCAACTCCTTCCAGAGCCAGTCCGGACGACAGTCGCACTGGCTCTCCGTGGTCACCACGCGAGAGATCGAACTCGCTGACCTGCCACAGCAGGTCAGCGAGGTCAGGGTCATGCCGGATCGCGTCCAGGATGTCGTCGTCCATCACGCCGCGGACGATAGCAACAGGCCCGGACACGCTCACTTTCCGATCAGTGCCGGCCGTCGCCGCGGAGCGCGTCGGCCAGCGCCTGGGCCTGATTGAGGGTGATCCCAAGGGCGATCGGGACCTGGCGCGGGCTGTAGCGGGAGGAGCAGACGGGCACCGGATTGCCCTCGGCCACAGTCCAGGAAGGTTCCACAAGCCAGTCATCCGCGTCGGTACCGAGCAGTTCCCGCGCGAACCGGGGCGCCACGTCCTTGGGTATTCCACAACGGGAGAGGGCCCGCGCCACGACACCCCACGCCTCCTCTGGCGTGGCCGCGTCCCCGAGCATGGGCAGCAGGAGCAGCAGGCGCTGTGCCGGATCGACGAGGCCCTCGGTGTCCGACGCATTCTCCGGCACGCTCGCGGCGATGGCGGTCAACTCCGCCCAGGACAGGCCAGGGCCAGCCGACTCGGGGCCGCACTGCCCCAGATGCCCGAGGCGGCCCCATGCCGGGTGGCGTACGGCGAATTCGACGGTGTTCTCGTCCTCGAAGTTGGCGTAGGCGGCGAAGGCCATATGTCCGCCGCCGAAGGGCACGCGGAACACGGGCCACGGCTGCTCGGCATCACTGAGGCGCTGCAGCATCGCCTCGAAGGCCGCCGGATGGACGTCGTACTCATCCGCATCGGCGGAGAGGTCACCCATCGTCACCAGCAGGTGGGCAAGCCAGAAGGCCGGTTCGCGGGCGAGCTGTTCGCCCGCGACCAACTCGGTGTCCAGGTACTCCGGGATGTCCACGGTCTTCGCGATGTCCCTCATGGCCGGGAGGGTATCGGGCCGTATCGACACTCCCGCCGGTGGCTTGCGGCGCCTCTCCACAGTGCCGCCGGCCATGCTGGTCGTTGATCACTTAGTTCAGAGAAGGCATGTCTGGCAAGTGCCCCTCGAACCCACATACCTGACAGATATCCGAGGGTTTGTCCGGCATGTTCAGCATGTGTGTGACGTATGGCCGTCCCACTTCGTTTCGTGCGAAACGAAGTGGGACGGCCCTGTACGGGTCCGTACAAGGTTCAGCACTCGCAGACGGCCACGCGGCGGCACCGCCCGCTCAGCGCCCCGTTGCTGCTGGCCTCCAGCTCGGCCCCAGTCAGCTGTGCTCGGCAGCGGCGTTGCCACGGTCGATAGGGGCGCCGCCACCAGTTGCACGGGAGTCCAGGAAGTGCTTCGACCGAGACGCTTCCGGGGGCTCTACCTGCCAAACTTGCCTGGCAGCGGATCATTTCGTCTGACCTGCGTGAAGTGCCTTCGCCCCCTGGACAAGGGCGGCAGGGTCCGAACCTGCGTGGGCGCAAGCCGACGAGATTTGCAGAGTTACGCCTTGCCCTTGAGCGCCCCGACGACCTGTCGGGTGAGTCTCTTCGCGGTGGCGGCCCCGTTGTCGGTGCCGTCGCTGGAGAGCACCGTCACGACGGCGGTTCCCACTCGTGCGGCCACCAGCGTCTGGCCGTTCTGCCAGGTCGAGTCGGTCAGGGTGATGGTGTATGCACCATTGCCCAGCCCGGCGGTGGCGTGTTCGGTGACTTTCGCCTTGCTGCTGGTCTGCGAGTCGGCGACGGATGGGCACGCAAGGGATATTTTGCCCAGCGCCTCCATCATGGTCCGGGCGGTCGTTCCCCGGTACACGTCGATCTCCTGGCTGATCGTCGCGGACGAGTCCTTGTTGACGTAGTCGTTCTGTGCGAACGACACCCCGGTGATCCCGGTGATCTCGCCGCTCCAGGACGTACCCAGCAGCTTGGTGCAGTCCGGCTTGGGCACGTCAGCAACGGCCTGCGTGACATAGCCAGGTCCGCTATCACGCGACCCACTGGAGTCAATCGCGAACCCGGAGGGGAAGAATGATGCCGGTGCCAACACCGCCTTGAGCTGGGAACCCGTCAGTAGCCTGGCGTCGGGGTCCGCGCCGGCCTTCGTCGAGGGTGCGGCGGATGGCGTTGCACTCGACGCGGAGTTCGCGGCACCACTTGACGAACAGCCCACGAGAGTCAGGGGGACTGCCGCAGCGGCTAGCCACTTGGCGGTAGACGGCAGGAGACGCATCGCACGGGCTCCAAAATGTTTCACGGTGCGCCACGCCCGGGTGTCCGGCCATGGCGAGGTCGGCCTGTGCCAGACCCCGACCGGAAGGCTATGGGGTTCTTGATCTCAAACCGAATACGCGCTGGTCACAATATCTTCGACGGCCATCGGCCGACGTTCCTTGTACTCGGTCGGGCCTCCTGCTGCGCAGCGGCGAAGTACAGCACTCCCCTGTGAGATGGCGGACGCCGAGCCGGGCGAGGTCGACATGGAGCGCGTGGCCGGCGGTGTCCTGGGGACCGGCTGTGTGGTTTCCGATCACTATGATCCCGACCGCGACCGGCGGACGGGCTGGGAGCGGAAGGCCGGGCCGTTCCGGCCGATGCCGACGGACCGCGGGATCCGGCTGCGTGGTTGGTCAGTGAGCGGCTGGCCTACCGTCAGTGCACAGCCTGCGCGAGTCGTAGCTCCGACCTGGGGGAGACGCCGGCCTTACCATCGAGATGGAACTTCCCGTCGTCGTCTTTCTTGTAGCCCCACCAGGCCTCCGCCCCGGGACCAGCCCACCTCTCGGCCGTCGCGCCGAAACCGATGCCGGCGACTTCCCCACCTCCGGCGACACTGCCCTTCGCCCCGGCGAACGCCTTCGCGCCGACGGTGAGTTCGTCTTTGGTCGCCTTGGCGTTGACCCCCGCCTCGGCACCGGCGAATCCGTCGGCCCTCCCGTAGACACCGGCGTAGGGGCCGTACTCGGCCCGGCCTTCGGTCAATGCCCGTAGTCCCGCGGAGGCCTCGGCCTTGCCGACGACGCCCTTGCTGTTGAATCCGTAGTTCGCGGTGGCCCTGGCTCCTCCATAGCCGTCGGCTATCCCGGCGAGTTTCCGGTCTCCGTTGGTCAGCGTCCCTGTCGCGGTCGCATGGAAGAGGTCGGCGTACGCCTTGACCGATCCCTCCTTGCCGTACTTGGGGTCGGTGGTGACGGAGAAGCCGGCACCGGGCCCGGTCAGCTTGAGCTTCCCCTCGGAGTCCCATCCGTCGGTTTTCGTGCCGACGGACTTCTGGGCCGTGTACTTGTCGATCTCGCCCTGGGCCTGGCCGTTGAATCCGGTGAGGGTGCCGTCGTTGATGTCTCCGTCGACCACCACGGCCTGTAACGCGGTCTGGACGTTCTGGTCGGCGTCGCCCACGTCCTTCACGCGCTGTTCGATGAGCTGCTGCCAGGAGCTGACGGACTTGCGGACGCTGTCCTGAAAGTCGGGGTCGTGGACCCAGGCGGTGGGCTCGGCCTGGCTCTGCTTCTCGGTGTCGAAGGAAACCAGTCCCTGGTCGGACACCTTCATGTCCGCTTCGACAGCGTCCTTGCGGGTCGATTCGAGCTTGCCGCGCAGGCTCGTAAACTGCGTGTGCGCATCACGGAGGAGGGAGGCGATGGCTTTCGCCTCGATCTGGGCCCTCCGAAACTCTTTCAGCGTGATGTCGAAGCGCTTGCTGGCGGCTTCCGCGCTCAGGCCCGTCCAGCTCTGCCCCATGGATATGCCGTGCACGTCCCGCCGTTGGGTGATGCGACGGCGTAGTCCGGCGGTGGTGCGGCGGCGGTCAGAACCCGTCGAGCGAGGACAGCCGGTTCATGAGGTTTTGAACCTGGTCGCCCCAGGTCTTGCGCGCCCTGCTCACGGCTCCGGGCCTTCCGAGCGGAGTACGGCATGGCACCGAGTGATTATCAGCGCCCTTTGCGTCTTCGCCGGGCGCGGCGTCTGCTGACGAGCGGCCTGTCGCCGACGGATGCCGCGGCGGCGTCAGGTTTCTCGGATCAGGCCCATTTCACCCGCTGGTTCAAGCGTACGTACGGCATCACTCCGGGTACCTACAAGCGCTCAGCGCAGTAGCCCCAGTAACTGAGCGTGGGGTCCGGCGATTTGTGTTTGGTCCCGGCTCAGGTGATCGGTGCGGTCTGAGTATGCGTACTCAGGCCACACCTGTTCTGAACGGAGAAAATCGCCGTCATGAGTGATCGTTCATCTTTGCGTCGCGGTGCCGGCGAGGACTGGTTGGTTGCGATACTGCTGTGGGTTCTTGACGCGGTCAGCGGAATTGTGGTCCTGATGGCGGGCCTTGGCGAGGCGAACTTCAACATGTTCGAGCCGGATCCGCATGCGTCCATGACGCCCGTATTTACCTACATGGCAGTCTTCGCGGGCGTGATACTGGTGACGGCCATCGGTCTGCACCGGTTGGGGTACCGGGTGACCATGTGGGGCCAGGTCCTGGTCGCTTCCGTAACGCTGGCCTTCTGCACGGCGGGATTCAGCGGAGGCCTTGTCCTTTGACCTTCGCTTACGGAAGCTGTGCGCGCGGCGGCGCGTGCCGAGGTGGGTTCCAGGCTCGCGCGTAGGTACACCAGTTGGGGCGCGGCGGGCTGCCACGCGACCGCCTCCGGGCGGTCATCTCCACTGCACTCATCAGATCCTTCCGCCGCGATCACCCCAACCGGACGCGTGACCGCCCGGACAAGTCCCGGGCGGGCCGTGCGGCGCTCCGAGCTTGGTGTCCGGCTGGTGAAGGAGCGTGGGGGAGTTGTCGCACATCGTCAACGCGCCTAGAGCGCGTATCGGGTTCCGATCAATCTGCGGGAAGAGCCCTCGTGGCGGGGCCAGGACCGGTAGCTCGTGTTGCGTGACGCGAGTGCAACTGAGTGACGATGAGCGGGAGTTCATCGAGCCGTACCCGCCGATCGGCGAGTACGGCCCGTACCCCGAGCGGCTGCGGCAGCAGTGCGAGGGCGTGATCTGGCGGTTCAGGACCGGCGGGCAGTGGCGGGAGATGCCCGGGGAGTTCACCGCTTGGTCGACCGTGCACAACCGCTTCCAGCAGTGGCGTGACGCGGGCGTGTTCGCGGCCGGGCTGGAGGGCGTGATCGCGGAAGCCGCGGAGCGGGGCGAGGTGGACCTGTCCCTGGTCAGCGTCGACTCCACCACCATGCGTGCTCACCACGACGCGGCCGGGATGCACCTGGACCAGGACGTTGTCACCGCCCTGGAGAAGGCCACGGCCGAGGAGGAGAAGTGCAGGTCAAGGGCGGCGGCTCGGAAGAACAAAGTGGGCAGGACGCCGAGGCAGATCCCGAGCGGGAAGAACGACGGCGCATCCGGCGTCGGCGAGAACTGCGGCTGAAGGCCGCCCGCCTGGGACGCTCCAGGGGCGGGCAGACCAGCAAGGTCCACCTCGCCGCCGACCGCAAGTGCCGCCCACTGGCGTTCGTGCTGACCGCCGGCCAGACCGCGGACAGCCCGCAGTTCATGCCCGTGCTCAACAGGGTCCGGGTCCGCGGCCCCGTCGGCCGCCCCCGCACCCGGCCGGACGCGGTCGCCGGGGACAGGGCTTACTCGACCCGCGGCAACCGGGCCCACCTGCGCAAACGCCACATCAAGGCGGTCATCCCCGAGAGGAAGGACCAGACCGCCAACCGGAAGAGGAAAGGCTCCAGGGGCGGCCGACCCGTCAGCCAATACGCGGACAACAAAGAGAGGGACACCGTCGAGCGCCTGATCAACAAGCTCAAGGCCCGGCGAGGCATCGCCAGCCGCTACGACAAGACCCCGGACAGCTACCTCGCCGGCCTCCATCTGCGCGCCTCGATGATCTGGGTCAAAGACCTCAACCAGGCTGTTTCTTGAGCACAGCCGATATGCGCCGCTCTAGGGGCGGACGTAAGGCCGAGTCATGATCTCCATGTTGTGGCCGTCCGGGTCGTCGAAGTAGGCGCCACGACCACCGAATAGACGGTTGATCTGGCCGGCTTCGGTGTGGCTGGGGTCGGCGTAGTAGGTAACCCCGACCACCTCCAGGCGGGCGATCATGGCGTCGAACTGCTCGTCGGGCACGAGGAAGGCGTAGTGCTGTGACTGGATCGGCTCGTCCCTCTTCTCGTAGTAGTCGAGCGTCACGCCGTTGCCGAGGTCGACGGGCAGGAACGGCCCAAAAGAGGCACCGACCTTCAGGCCCAGGATCGCGGCGATGAACTCGGCAGATAGGTGCCGGTCGCTTGCGTAGATGGCGGTGTGGTTCAACTGGACACCGGCCGCCGACAGCTCGGATTCATGCGGGTACTGCTGGTCATAGGACATCAGTGGTGTGTCTCCGGTCTTGGGATCCGCTGTGGTGAAGCGCCGCATACGGGCGCCGGGAGCAAAGACGCGGAGAAGGGGGCGGGCCTCTTGCCCGCCTCGCGCTCACGCCGAGGCCGGGAACCTCACTCGTGCATGGCCCATGGCCGACCCGGCAGTCACCCGACCGACTTTAGTGACCATCGCAGGCTGGGGCAACGCTGTTCCTCGGCTGTGCTCCGGCCGCAGGTCGAGCCGCCGTTGGAAAAATCCGCTGCTTCGGTCACAGCGGCGGTGACGGTGCCGAGGTAGACGTATCTGTGCTTGTCGTAGCGGGCTGTCACGGCTCTGGTGATCACGACTCAGTACGCGCCCGACCCCGATGACCTGATCACCGCAGTCCGGCGCGCCCTACACCAACTCCAGTACAGACACGACGTCCTGGACGGCTGCCTCACCGGCACCGGCCTGCGCAAACCACCATGACGACATCACGCATTCAAGGTCAGTAATGGTGGTTTTAGTGGTCGTAGGCGGTCAGTGCGCGCATGACTGGCTGGTCGCGAATGAAGCTGGCTCCCCTCATCAGGCCCCTTGTAATTGATCACCTAGGCTGGCGCGGTGACTGATGAGCAGGAGCGGGTGCAGCCGTCGGGAGTGTGGGCCACGGCGGTGGGGGTGGCCAGGGTGAGGGCGCTGGAGACCGAGCGGGAGAAGGCACTGTTCCGCGACCCACTGGCACGGGCCTTCGCCACCGCCGACGGCCTGTGGCCCTCCTCGCCGCCGCCCGATGACGAGGCCGCGCGACGCCGCCGGCTGGCCGTGTCGTTCTCCATCGTCATCAGGACGAAGTTCCTCGACGACCTGTTGCAGCAGGCCTCCGCGTCCGGGGTCCGGCAGGTCGTGCTGCTCGGCGCCGGCATGGACAGCCGGGCCTTCCGGATGGACTGGCCCGAGGGCACCCGGCTGTTCGAGGTCGACACCGCCGCGCCACTGGACTTCAAGGCTTCGGTGCTGCGCCAGGAGCGGGCCGTCGCACGCTGCGAGCGGATCACCGTCGCGGTGGATCTGCGTGAGGACTGGCCAGGCGCGCTGACCGCCGCAGGGCACGACCCGGCCGTGCCGACCGTGTGGATCGCCGAAGGACTGCTGATCTATCTGCCCGAGGACGCGGTGGAGCTGCTGCTGGCCCGGATCGGCGCGCAGTCGGCGGCAGGCAGTTGGATGGGGCTGACGTTGGGCTCGCGCGGCGTGATCGAGCGCTTCGGCGCGGACGCCGTGCCGGGATCGGCGGCGTCCATGTGGGTCTCGGAGATGCCCGACGACCCGGTGGGCTGGCTGGCCGGGCACGGCTGGGAGGCCGGCAGCCACACCCTGCGTGAGCGCGCTGCCGCCTACGGCCGCCCGATCAGCACCCCGCCGGAGCGCGAGGAGCGGCCCGGCGGACTGATCTCGGCGGTCCGCCGGTAGAGCGCCTCCCGGTTCCCTAGATGATCCATTCCAAGGGGACCTGAATGGTGGACCAGGTTCATGCGCGGCCAGCCAGCCGGGCGCGCACCGACCGCCTGCAACCACTAGAGTTCGCCCGAAAATCGCCTGGCTGGATGGTGGTGTGGTCGACAGTCCTTCGCCGTGAACGAAGTGCTGCCGCAGTTGAACGAGCTGCTGTTTTCCTCGGTCGAGGGCGTGTTGGTGGAATCGGTCGAGGTGATCGACACGGTCGTCCGGGTCGAGGCCGTACGACCGCAGGACGGGCGGCCTGTCCGGCGCGCGGGTGCTGGTCGAGGCGAACACACGGCTCCTGCCTGCGATTTCCTCGTGACTTGCCGACGGCGGGCAAGTTCGACGTGGGTTCGTTGCGGGTGCGGAGGTTCGTCTGCGAGGAGGAATCCTGCTGGGCGCATGACCTTCGCCGAGCAAGTACCCGGTCTCACCCGCAGGTTCGGGCGACGGACCGAGCGGCTGCCTCCTTGTAGATCGTCAAGACGGACGTGGTCAGGGAACCGAGTAGGACTCCCACGAAGCCGAAGATTGCAGACGCCATTTCAACAGTCTCCACGAGTACTGGTCGTCGTCGCTGATCACTTCCATGGAAGTCTCTGGGGTTTCGGCTGGTGGTGACGGTGCGTCCGGTGACTCGGCTGAGCTCGGGCATGCCGAGGGCGATGGTGGACCGCTGGTCGATCTGGGCAAGTTTGACTTCGGCGCCGGCGAGGCTGACTTGGAGGTCCTTCGACTTCGCCGAGTCAGCCCTCGCGTTGGGCTTCCACGATGCGTGCTGAGGTTGTCGACGATCTCGACGAGGCGGGGCCTTTGGGCGGGGTCGGGTCGCAGCATGGAACAGCGGACGCAGGCGTCTCTGAACCAACGCAGGGTCCTGCGCTTGTTAGTGCTGTTCGCAGGTGGGATTGGGGAGTTCGACGTAGGCGCGCGTGCCGTGGGCATCGGTGACGTCGATGACGACACTCGTCCAGTCGTCCGTGGGAATCTCGACGATGCCGGTGGAGTAGGTGCTGTTTTCCAGCATGTCCGGGGTCACCTGGACTCCGGTGAGCTCTTCGGCAAGTGCGATGTAGTCCTCAAGATCGCAGCTGCCGTCCTCGAAGTCGAACCCCACTTGGTGCATGAGGTCGACGAGCTCGTCGGGGGTGCTGCCGTCGCGGTGGAGTGGGCCTTCGAACCGGGTGCGCAGCTCGCCGTCCTCCCACCAGGAGAACAGGCTCATGGCGTTAGGGCTGCGGAAATGCGAGACGCCCCTGGTGCCGAGGGTGGCGCGCATCATGGCGTCGGTCCGGATCTCGATGCCGCCGTTGATCTCCAAGGCCAGGACCCAGTCGGCGTTTTTGCCCTGGACGAGGGTGGCGCCGACGAACATGTAGTCGCCCCATTCATCCTGATCATCCTGGAAGTCGCGGTCTCGGGCAACGAACGCATCGAAGTCGGCGACGTCTCCCTGCGGGTCTGCGCCGAGGCGGTCGAGGAACCTTTGCGGCGAGAGTCCACGCACGAGCGTCAGGGTGTATCCCTCGAGCAGGAAGCCTCCGTGGAAGTCTCGGAGCCAGGAGTGATCTGACGGTTCAGCATTCATGAGCGGTCATGCTGTCAGGTGCCGGTGACAGGGCCCTACTTGAGGTCGGAGGGGATCGGCGGGCGCCCAGGTGCTCCGCGGTGCGGCTGGCGATGTCGCGGAACTCGGGGATGCCAAGGTGGACGCCGCCGGCTCGACGGGCCATCTTGTCGAGCTGGGCGAGCTTGTGTTCCGCGCCCGCGAGACTGACCTGGAGTTCTTCGGCTTCGCCGAGCCAGCCTTCCCGTTGGGCCTCGGCGATGCGGTCGACGAGGTTGTCGCGGCTGTCGACGAACCGCGCCCGTTGGTCCGGATCTGGTCGCAGGAGTGAACGTCTGACACCGGCGTGCTCATGGACGCACCTCGCGCACCACACTGATCAACTGCTGCCCGGGGTCGACATCGCGCTGCCGGATGCCGATCAGCTCCGAGGCACGGACTCCGGCGGCGTAGCCGGGCCCGCCTGACGGCTTCCCCGTCACAGGATTCGGGGCGTCGGCCGGCTGTACCGACCGCCGAGTCGAAGTCTTCGCTCGCCTTGGCTTGACCGTCAGCTTGATCCAGCGGCTGAAGTCCCTGGCCTCCGCCCGGCTCGCTCGGTCCCAAGCAACGCCCACTACCTGCAGGAACCTTCTCTGCACTTGTCAAGCGAGCGGCTGTGAGTCCGTTGGATCCTGCTGGCTGAGCGTGACCGCTTTCCCGGCGGGCCAAGGAGCTTCCGCAAAAACCTGTTGGCGGACCACGGCGACCACTGCTACTTTTCCGGAGGCCGTGCGAGAGAACGAGGAGGTGGTACCCGTGAACGTATCGACATGGGTGCTCTCCTCCGGGGTCACGGTCGGGCGATAGGTCGTCCGGGAGCGCCGTTCTAGAGCCCTCCCGAAAGGCACGACCATGCGATTCACTTCTGAACAGCGCCTCGACGACGGTGTCCTCGAGCGCGAATTCACCCTCGGCGAGATCCCCGGCATCCTGTGGACGCCCGGATCCGCATCCGCACCGGCCCCGCTGATCCTGCTCGGCCACCCCGGCGGACTGCACAAGATGTACCCCCGGCTGGTGGCCCGGGCCCGGCACTCCGCGGCGGAGGGCTTCGCCGCGGCCACCATCGAGCTCCCCGGGAGCGGTGACCGGCCCCGTTCCGCCGCCGCCGAGGAGGCCCGCGCCGACCTGCGCCGGGCGCTGGAGGCCGGCGAGCCGGTCGACGAGATCGTCGACCGGCTCGTCCTCCCACTGGTCGAAAAGGCGGTCCCGGAATGGCGGGCCGCCCTGGACGCCCTCCTTTCGCTGCCCGAGATCGGCGGCCCCGTCGGGTACGCCGGAGGGGTGATCGCCATCGGCATCCGGCTGGCGGTGGTCGAGCCGCGCATCTCGGCCGCCCTTCTGTTCGCCGGGAGTTTCGTGCCCCGCACCCTGTTCGAGGAGGCCCGGCAGATCACCATTCCGCTGCAGGTCCTGCTGCAGTGGGACGACGAAGGAAATGACCGGCAGCTGGCCCTGGACCTGTTCGACGCCTTCGGCGCCAAGGAGAAGACGCTGCACGCCAATATGGGCGGGCACACCGGCGTCCCACAGTTCGAGGGGGACGACGGGAACCGGTTTTTCGCCAGGCACCTGAAGTGAGGCCGGGCCGTCAGGCCGGCAGCAGACGATAGGAACTGTCGGCCAGGACGCCGCTCATCGAGGACAGGTCCCGGCCTTCCTCGATGCCGGTGGCCAGCAGATGCACAACCGCCCCGACCGCGGCGGTACCGCCCGGTCGGGGCGGCGCGTCTCCAGATTGACGTCGGCGAAGGTCCCGCTGGTGTTGGTGTCATGATCCGTTCCGGGGGCCGACGGCTGTAGGCCGAGGTGGGTCGGCTCTCGCTGTTGAATGCGGTGCGCCTCGGCACGCTTGTCGCGCAGAAAGGTCAGGGTGAGGTCGATACCCTCGATCTCGCCGAGTGCTGGGAACGATCCCACGGGCACTCAGGTCATCGCGGTGCCGTGATGACGGGGAATGCCGAGGTCGACCGGCGCGATGCGGCCCAGGCGCTCGGTCTCCTCGCGTTTCTGCCGGAGGAAGGTGAGGGTGAGGTCGATGCCCTCGACCTCACCGAGCCATGCCTCGTGTTCGGCGCGGGCGCGGCAGCCCAACAGACCGTCCTCGATCTCGTCGAGCCGGGGAAGCATTTTTGTACGGACGCCGGGATGGCGTCCGGCGAGTTCCTCGCAGCGTCGCCGCCGCAGCATGTTCACAACGGTGGCCGGGGAGATGACCTCTTGGTTCGTCCCAATCTTGCGTTGGAAGACGAACGGCACCGCCGAGCTGGCTTGGCGCTCGTGGGGATCGTAACGCGACAGCAGCGGAATGGCCTGGCCGTCTTGCGACGCTTGCGCGGCATGGGGTCGAACGGCACCTTCTGCGCTGCTTTAACGTGTCCCAGCCCTGGCTGGACAACGAGACGGCCGCGCAGTTGGGCACCGGGCGCCCTTGGCCGATGCGCGCCGTACCCGTTGTCCGGACCTTGTTGTCCGGTGTCCAGCCACCGACACCGGACAGCCACGTCGCAGTAGAACAGGTCGTGTCGGCGGACCGTTCGGCCTCGCGTCGCAGAGGCGTACGGGTGATTGCCGACGGACCAGCCGCACGGCGCAGCACATCGCCGCGGCACATGACCGGCGCACCATCCTCGGCATTGGGAAGGGGGTAAGCATGGCCAAGTCACTGGACGAGAACGACATCACGGTTGTTCGTCAGTCAGGAGTTCCGTGGAGCTTCGGTGCTGGCGCTGCGGGAACTGTCAAGCCGCTCGGCGCCGACAATGACGACTTCTTCTACTCGGACGACGACAACGACAACTACGACGGCTACTGAGAGACAACGGCCCGGGTTCGAGTCGGGCTCGGGCCCGGAGCCGCCGTCGAAGAAATTCAGTATCTCTGTTCCGTAGGGAGACTCGGAATATGGCGCTTCTTACGGATCGGGGAGAGGCTGCGCGGACCGCGCAGCCTCTCCCCGGTCTTTCCCAGCTCATCCATCCGATGGACCTCGCGACATTTCGGCGGGACTACTGGGAGCAGCGGCCCCTGCTCGTACGGCGCGAAGCCCCCAGTTACTACGCCGACTTGCTCACCTTGGATGACGTCGACAAGGTGTTGTCCTTGGCCGGAGTGCACCTCGACGGCATCCGGGTGGTGGTGAACGGCAAGGAGACCCCGGTTTCACAGCTGGCGACCTCCGCGCGCAATGGGCTCACCAATGCGCTGGAGGCGTTGTTCGAGCGCTACCGGAGCGGTTCGACCATCGTGCTCAACAGCCTTGACCAGCGGTGGGAGCCATTGCGGCGGCTGGCCGGGTCGTTGGGCGCCGAAATGAGCGCGAGACTCCAGATGAACGTCTATCTCACTCCCGCAGGAGCACAGGGCTTCGCGCCCCACTACGACACACACGATGTGTTTGTCGCCCAGGTGCACGGGACGAAGCACTGGCGACTGGCGAGCCAGCCCCACGCGTTGCCGCTGCGCGGACAGCCGTACGACAAGTCGCAGCCGGAGCCGGACCCGGAGCAGGCGTTCGACCTGCGGTCAGGGGACGTGCTGTACCTGCCGAGGGGAACCGTCCATTGGGCCACGGCGCAGGACCGTGCCTCGGTGCACATCACGATCGGTGTCCACCCGGTGTTGTGGTCCGATGTGTTCACCGACGCGATGCGCCAACTCTTCACCGAGGAGGTGCGGTTCCGTCAGGGGCTACCGATTGGCTTCGCCCACGATGTGCACCTGAGGCACCAGGTCGAGGGGACCTTCGTCGAACTGCTCGACGTCCTGCGGACGCGGCTGTCGCCGTCTGCCGCGGTTGCCGAGAACGTCAAGCGGACGGCGTCGATCGGATCGCCGACGCTGCGCGGCCACCTGACCGACCTGGACAGGCTTGCCACCTTGTGGATCGACACCCGCGTCCGCCGCAGGCCGGGACTGCGCTGGAACCTGACGGTCACCGATGACGCGGTCGAGCTGGACTTCCACAACAAGTCGGTGCGGTTCCCCGTCCCGGTGGCTGACGAAGTGCGGCACGCGACCGGTACAGCCGACGTGTTCACGGCCAACGACGTGCCGGGAGATCTGGACGAACCGGGCCGGCTGGTGCTCATCCGGACTCTGCTCCGTGAGGGGTTTCTCACTTTCGTCTAGATCGTCGCGGTGGTTGTGCCGGCCGGCCGAAGCGGCGGACACAACCACCATGCCGACCGAGCCATCGGGAGATCTCCGCCATGGAGAAGTCGAAGAAGCCGCCGGGCGTCTCGCTGCGACGTGTCCTGAAGCTGTTCGCGCCGTATCGTGTCAGGTTGGCGGTGGTGCTCGGGCTGATCGTGGTGTCCGCGCTGTCCGCGCTGGTGCCGCCGTTCCTGCTGCGGGAGATCCTGGACTTCGCGCTGCCCCGATCGCGGACCGGGCTGCTGACCCTGTTGGTCGGCGGCATGGTGCTGCTGACCGTCAGCAGCACTGCCGTCGGCGTACTGCAGTCCTACCTTTCGATGACTGTGGGCCAGGACGTGATGAACGACCTGCGCAATGCCGTCTACGGGCATCTTCAGCGTATGTCGTTGGCATTCTTCGCCAAGACCCGCACCGGTGAGGTGCAGTCCCGCATCGCCAACGACATCGGCGGCATGAGCAGCACGGTCACCAATGTGGCCACCACCATCGTGGCCAGTACGACCACCGTTTTCGGCAGCCTGGCGGCCATGATCGCACTGGACTGGAAACTGACCATCATGTCCGTGCTGATACTGCCGATCTTCGTCCTGATCAGCCGACGGGTCGGCGAGGAGCGCCGGTCGATAACCCAGGAGAGGCAGCAGCAACTCGCCTTGATGTCCACACTCGTCGAGGAATCGCTGTCGGTCAACGGCTTCCTGCTGGGCCGGGTGATGGGCCGTTCCGCAGTGCTCACCAGCGAATTCGCCAGGCAGTCAAGGGAACTGACGAGTCTGACCATCCGCGCGTCGATGGCGGGACGATGGCGGCAGTCAAGCATCCAGGTCATCATGGCGGCCATGCCGGTCCTCATCTACTGGGGAGCCGGTCTCACCGCCGACCATGGTCGGCCGGTCGTCTCCATTGGCACGCTGATCGCCTTCACGACCCTTCAGCAAGGACTGTTCAGCCCTTCCGTACAGCTTCTCCAGGTCGGTATCGCATGGCAAAGTTCGCTGGCCCTCTTCGAGCGGGTCTTCGAATACCTGGATCTGCCTGTCGATGTTCCGGAACCCGCCCGGCCGATCCCGCTGTCGGCACCTCTTGGACATGTCAGTTTCGAACACGTCGACTTCTCTTACGGCGGTGAACGTATCCTGCATGACATCACCATCGACCTGCCCGCTGGCGGCCATCTCGCGGTGGTCGGCCCCACCGGGGCCGGCAAGACCACCCTGGGGTACCTGATCTCGCGCCTTTACGATGTCAGCGCCGGGCGTGTGACCATCGACGGCGTCGATATCCGTGGTCTGTCCTCCGACACACTGGCAGACATCATCGGGGTGGTCTCCCAGGACACCCATCTGTTCCACACGACGATCTCCGACAACTTGCGCTTCGCCAAGCCCGACGCCACGCCCGCGGAAGTGGTCGCCGCCGCACAAGCCGCACAGA
The DNA here is from genome assembly GCF_026168105.1 of Streptomyces hygroscopicus. Classification (GTDB taxonomy): domain Bacteria; phylum Actinomycetota; class Actinomycetes; order Streptomycetales; family Streptomycetaceae; genus Streptomyces; species Streptomyces hygroscopicus_D. Next base: position 51,476 of record NZ_LBMW01000001.1, on the reverse strand, counting down.
TCCACGACCTCATCGCCGGCTTGCCCGACGGCTACGACACCATCGTCGGCGAACGCGGGCACCGCTTTTCCGGCGGCGAGAGGCAACGCCTGGCCATCGCCCGCACGATGCTGCGCAATCCCGCGGTGCTCGTTCTCGACGAGGCCACGAGCGCTCTGGACACACGCACCGAAGCCGCCGTGCAGCAGGCCCTCGACACCCTGGCCGCGAACCGCACCACCATCACCATCGCCCACCGGCTGTCCACGGTCCGAAACGCCGACCAGATCATCGTCCTCGATCACGGCCGAATCACCGAGCGGGGCAGCCATCGGGAACTGCTCGCCAACGGCGGCCACTACGCCGCTCTGGTCACGCGGAGCCGCCTGCTCACAGCCACCACCGGTTAGGCACGCACGCAGGGATATCCACGGAAGAACAAACGGAGAGGGAGAGTTGGCGATGGAGAAGACACTCGATCCGAATGACATCACGGTCGTCCGCCCGTCAGGGGCAGCGGTCAGGCCGTACGGCGACAAGAGCACGGGCGTTTTCGACGACAACCACGATGCCAATGACCGCCGCTTCGACTTCGGCGTGGACGACGTCGACTAAGAACTCGCGCAGATAGGCGTGGGCTTACGGGCATCGCCTGGGGCGGTTGTCCCAGCGGTGGGTGGTCCAGGATCGTCGGATCAGGCGGCGGACGGTGATGATCGTGTGCGCGAGGTCGAAGAAGGCGTCGATCACGACGGCGCGGCGTTCGTAGCAGCGGGAAAGACGGTGGAAGGCGTTCTGCCAGGCGTGGGTGCGCTCGACGTGCCACCGCCGGCTCGCCTGAATCGGGGCTTTCTCGCCCTTGTGCGCTATCCGACCGTGCAGCCCGCGTTCGTCGAGCAGGGCGCGGGTCTTGTTCGAGTCGTACCCAGCGTCCAGGTGCACCGTGATTTCGTCGGGCGGCGGCCCGAGTTCCGCGAGGCGGTCCAGGGTCGGGGCCGGCAGCGGAGAGTCGTGACAGTTCGCCCCGGCCAGAACGCGGCCGAGCGGGATTCCGTAGCCGTCTGTCATGCCGGAGCGTTTCAGGCCCTGTTTTCGCCGGTCGACCGGGGAACGCCCGGCGACCTCGCCGCCGGGTGCCTTGGTGAGGGAGTCATCGATGGCGATCTGATCCAGCATCAAGCCGACGATGCGGTCGTAGGAGTCGAGCGCGATCCGCTTCAACTGGCTGAAGATGCCCAGGCGGATCCACTCATCGCGACGGCTGCGGATGGTGCTGGCCGAGCAGGTCGTGTCAGCGATCGCCTCATAGGGGCAGCCGAACCTCGGCAACTGCAGAAGCTTGTCGAACACGATCCGGTCACTGATGCGCGGACGGTGGCAGCGGAGAGGATGGTGAGGGTGGTAGGGCGGCCGCTGGGGCAGCAGCGCCGAGAACTGGTCCCACAGCGGTTCGGTCAGCCATGACGGAAGAACAGGCACAGGTCTCCCTGGTAGTCGCAGAGCGTCGCGCTGGGCTGGCGGCAGATCGCCTCGACTGCCTGCGTCCGGCTGATAAGCCCTTCCCGAACGTCGCCGCATTCATGGTGGCACTCCAGAGTTGACCATCCCACCCCAGCATTGTCATCATTGATGACAGCACTGATGATTGCGAGAGTGGGGGACGGGTATGGCTGTGGGCAAGGGCCGGGCGGTGCGGTTGTCGCCGGAGCTGATCGTGGAGGCGGCCGTGCGGATCTCGGCGCGGGCGGAACCGGACGGGCTGACCGGACGGGCTCTGGGGGAGGAACTGGGCGTGGACCGGTCGGCGGTGTGGCGGCATTTCGCGGACCGGGACGCGCTGCTGCTGGCGGTGGGTGACCGGCTGCTGGCCATGGCCGTGGAGCGTGTGCCCGACGGCCTGGGGCCGCGGGAGGTGCTGCAGGAGCTGGCCCGCTCCCTGGTGGAGGTCTTTGAGGCCCACCCGTACGTCGGTGCGGCCGTCGCGTGCCGGACCACCCGCGGCCCGGGGGAGTTCGCCGCGATGGAGATGATGCTCGCGGCGCTGGAGGAGATCGGTCTGGACGAGGGCAGTGTGGCCCGCTACCAACGGATGCTCGCCGACACCGTGCTGGCGTACGCGGGCATGCGTGCCGGGTATGCCGCGCTCCCGCAGGAGGTGCGCGCCGCCGACGAGCATGCCTGGGCCGGGGCGTACGCCACCATCTCCTCCGAGCGCTATCCGGCCATCACCACGCACCTGCCCCACCTGGCTGCGCAGGACGACGAGGCCGTCTTCCAGACGCTGATGGAGGCGTTCTGGCTGGCAGTCGACGCAACCGCCCGCACCACCCCCACGGACGACGCCGATGTCTGACCATCGCCCTGCTGTGGAAGCCGCCGACGAGGCTGACGACGCTGTCGACACGAGCCAGAAAGCCCCGCAGGACAGCGGTCCCGAACCGGCAGCCAGCTCCCGGTCTGCTTCCGCTGCCGGTCCCACCACCCGGGCCGTGGAGCCGACCGAGCGCACCGTGGCCGCCTCGCGTTCTGCAAAGCCGCGGACACGGCGCGTACTTCGGCGCACCCTCATCGCGCTGCCGGTGGCGCTTGGTGTGCTGGTGGCCGGCTCCTGCACGGCCACCGCGCTGCTGGACATCCCCTCCCCACCCACGCTGGTCCAACTGCTGGCCACCGAGCCCTCGCGGCAGGGCGACCTGTTCGCCACCCGCACAGTCCCCGCCTCCGCCACGCCGGCACCTCTGCCCGTCCACGACGAGTCGCTTCCTGCCGCCGTGCCGTGGAAGGGCGAGCGGGTGCCGGTCGAGCAGTTCCTGACGACCACCCACACCAATGCCTTCCTCGTCCTCCGGGACGGCCGGTTGACCCACGAGTGGTACCGCGACGGGGTGGGCCCCACCACCCGCCTGTCGTCCTGGTCGGCCGCCAAGTCGGTGGTGTCCCTTCTCGCCGGGCAAGCCGTCGAACAGGGCAAACTCCGGGAAGGCGACCGGCTGGTCGACATCCTGCCCCAGCTGAAGACCGGCGGAGCCTATGACGCCATCACGGTGCGCGACCTGCTGGACATGACGTCGGGTGTGGACGTCCCGGAGAACTACAACGAGTACTACCCGCTGACCGGCACCGCCCGGATGTACCTCACCCGGGACCTGCCCGCCTTCGCCCAGGACCATCGCGACCTGCAATTCCCGCCGGGCAGCCAAGGCGCCTACCGCAGCATCGACACCGAACTCCTCGGACAGGTCCTGGCCAAGGTCCAAGGACGGCCGCTGGCCGTCCTCCTGGCGGACAACATCTGGGCACCGATGGGAGCACAGGACAGCGCCACCTGGAACCTCGACCACGACAACGGCCATGAGAAGGCGTTCTGCTGCATCAACGCCACCCCCCGCGACTACGCCAAGCTCGGCCAGCTCGTTCTGGACAACGGCCGTGCCCAAGGCAAACAAATCATCCCCCTGGCATGGATCACACGCATCGCCACCCCAGCACCACACAAGGTCGACGGCTGGGGCTACTCCGCGCAGTGGTGGCATCCGCCCGGAGGCAACGGCAAGGACTACTCCGCCCTCGGCGTATACGGGCAGTACATCTACGTCGACCCCGTAAACAGGACCGTCGTGGTCAAACTCAGCGACTACGGCGACCAGCAAGACGAACAGGAGACCTTCGACGCCCTGCGCGCCGTCGCCCAGAGCGGCTGACCTGTGCCTGCCGTGCTGTCACGGGTACCCCCGCGCCTATCTGCGCGTGGCGCGGTACACGACGTCAAAGCCGCCCGCACCCACGGCGTGATGGCGGCGCTGACCGAGGCCAGCGTGCGCTGCTGGGCCGATAAGGGGTATCAGGGCGCCGGCAGCGCCGTGCGCGTCCCTACCGCGGCCGCTGGGAGAAGCTCTCCGAAGGCCAGAAGGCCGTCAACGTCTCCCACGCCAGGATCCGTGCGGTCTGCGAACAGGCAATGGCCACCCTGAAGTCCTGGCGCCTCCTGCACAAGCTCCGCTGCAGCACCACCCGCATCACCGACCTGGTCAAGGCCGTCCTCGCCCTCCACGTAGCAACCTCGAGCTGAGGTTGGAAATGCCGCAGTGCGACCCGTGGTTCCCCGATGTGCAGATCCCGTTGGGCTACGGGCAGACCGGGCGGCCTCCGGCGGACGTCGAGCACACGGTGGCCCGCTTCAAGCGTTGGCGGATCCTCTCCGAGGAGGGCGGGCGCTTCCGTGCCCCAATTTGAGAAGCTCGCCGAGACCCTTGACGCCGTCATCGGACTCATCAATTTCCCGCTTCGCGCTGAACTCTTCTGAGCAGAGCTCTAGATCCGCCAAAGTGGCCCCCATCTCGCGATGGGGGCCACAAGAGGCTAGAACCAGCAGCTACCGGCGGTATCTTCGTCGTTACTCATGCAACTCCTGCCGTCCCAGTGTGTCGCTACGTTCAGATAGTGATCAGCGCTAAACCCAACCCCAAAAACTTTGGCGCTACTAGTGAAGTTCTCGGTTGCGCCGAACGCTTGGTCTCCATTTCCAAAAGCCGGGTTCTGCCCATACCATTGGCACGGGCCTTTCAGATCGATCGCGAACCCGGTCGCAGACTGGCTGCAATGCAGGCTAGTTGGCTGCGCCCATCCTGGAGTGCCGGCGTGCACCCCAAAGCACCAACTGATTCTCACGTCTTCGACGGTGGGAATGCCGTCGTCTGCTTTTGTGCAGAAACTGCCAGGCCCCGTCGATAGCGGATGCATCGTTGACGGGCTAGTCGTTTCGGCGTGGCTGACTTTGAAGCCGCAAAGTGTTGCGACTGCCTTGGCGACAGCGTTGGGCGACCAGGATTTTGGCGCCTGCGCCTTAATCTGCTGCGCGCAGGGTAGTACCGAGCCCCTCGCGGATGTCACCTTGACGGAGACGTCGGTGACGATTGGAGCCTGTGGTGTCGCCGAAGCCGGCGCGGCTGCGATCACCCAGACTGATGACTGCGAACGCGCGCAGTATACTGCGTGGTGCCCTCACGGACCTCTCCCTCGTGGCGCTGGCCGGGGTTGCAGTGACGACGCCAGCGGTGGTGAGGTCGGCCGCGATGGCTCCGGCTGCCAGCTTTCGGGCGAGATTCACATGGTCCCCCTGACGATGTGTGCTTGGTGAGTTGTCTCCCATGCAAGCAGCGCCGCCGAGAGGCGTGCGAGCCCCCGTGACGCGCTTTGGTGCATGACGGCTCATTTCGGGGCCGTTGTGCAAGAACGCCTGCTCGGGGTGTGCCCCTGACGGTGGTTGCTGAGGGGCGTACAGCGTGCGAGGTGTTCCAGGACGTCCGGTTCCTGGGCAACGGCCGCATCACGCCGTGCAGGGACTTGCGGCCAGGTCGCGGATTGCGTTCCCGCGCGTGGAGGACCTCCGTTGATGGCGGCGGGAAGTGTCATGGTCGTACAGGCTGGTTGGACGATGATGCGGCCTCTTGACCGAATCTGCTGCTGTGTGTGGGTGAGGAGGCCTTGCGGCGCACGGGAAGGGGTGCGGGGGGCGGCTTTGCTCCCAGTGTCCGGGACATGGGCGAGGGATTTGTCTCTGCTCCGGGCTTCCCTGCGCTTCAAGGAGAGCCATGCGATACACCACCCTGTCCGGCATTGCCGCCCTGGCCACGATCGTGGTCAACGGTGTGAGCGCGGTACCGGCCGTCGCGGCCCCCGGCATTTCGGTGCGGTGCGACACCACGGCCCTGATCAACGCGCTCGCCACGGCGCCCGCGGGAGCCACCCTCGTCCTCGCCCGCCACTGCACCTACCACCTGACCACCGCCTACGCCGGCGCCGACGGACTGCCCCCCATCGACAGGCAGCTCACCATCGAGGGCCGCGACTCCACGATCGTCCGCGACGGGCTGACGGCCGGTGCCTTCCGCATCTTCCACGTCACCTCCACCGGTGACCTCCGGCTCGACGACGTCACGATCCGCGGCGGCAACGCGCCCGATGCGGGGGGAGGCATCCTCGTTGACAGCTCCGGCAATCTGAAGCTCGACGAGGTCACCCTCGACAACAACCAGGCCGACATCGAGGGAGGCGGCGTCTTTGTCGTGGGCGGCGCCACGGCGTACATCACCCGCAGCGAGTTCACCTTCAACAACGCGGGAGAGGGTGGAGGCCTGCAATCGGACGGCACCGTCACCACCGACACCGTCGAATTCACACACAACAACGCCGGGGTTGGCGGGGCCATCGGTCACGAGGACGGTAACGCGGTCTTCCGCAATACCACCCTGAAGAACAACACCAGCAGCTTTGACGGCGGTGGCATCGACACAGAAAGCGGCCCCGTCCAGTTCATCAACAGCAAGATCATCGACAACACCACCACAGGTGCGCAGGGCGGCGGGATCTGGAACGCGGTCTCGCTGACGCTCATCAAGACCGAGGTCTCAGGCAACGTCGCAGGAGGCTCCAACGGCCAGGGCGGCGGCATCTACAACAATCCCGCCGGCACTCTGGTGCTGCGGGACAGCTCGGTCGACCGCAACAGCGCGAACGGCTCCGGCACGTCACAGGCCGGCGGCATCTACAACCCCGGCGGTGCGGTGACGCTCGATCGCAGTGAGGTGAACAACAACGCCTCGACCGTCGCACCGGGCGGCGTGTGGACCGACACGCAGTTCACGGTGAACCGGTCGGAGATCCGGCGCAACATTCCCACCAACTGCGCGGGCAGCCCCGTCATCGTCACCGGCTGCGTCGGCTGACACAACCTCCGATGCCGCGTCCCGCACCGACCGCCGATTCCGGTGCGGGGCGCCGCCCGTTGCGGGGCGCCCGGCCCAGCACATCAGAGGGCCAGCGCGGGCACGCACCTGCCCCCACACGTCGGACAGCGCTCGACTCGCCGCCCGGACACGGCTCACGGCTTCGATCCACCTCATTCTGTTAGCCACTGTAAAGGGTGTCCCGTAACTGATCTTCCGTATGAGGGTGGTTGATCAGGATTGGGTCCTGGCTCCCACCGGTGGGCTGCGCCGCCAGGGCTGCGTCGTTCTCGCGGACTGTCCACCTGTAGGTGCGGTCCCGGATCGGCGGGCTGCCGTCGGGAAACGCGGCGAGGGCCGTGGCCGCGGTCTGGTCCGGAACGGCGGGCAACCCCTTGGAGGCATCGACAGTGGTTCACCCCCTGCGACCGCACGACACAGCAGCGGCTAGCAGGGGACGTCCTCCCGACAACATGCGGATCCATGCCGGGAAATGAGCAACGCGGTCCCCCTGCTATGGTGCGCCGATGTCATCGATCAAGCAGTTCCAGGTCACCTTCGACTGCGCAGAACCTGAGCGTGTCGCTCGCTTTTGGTGCGAGGTGTTGGGGTACGTCGTACCGCCGCCACCGGAGGGGTTTGCTACGTGGGACGATTTCGATCGCTCTCTGCCGCCCGAGCGGCAGGGTTCAGCGTTCGCCTGCAGCGATCCCTCAGGCGTGGGCCCGCGGCTGTTCTTCCAGCGCGTCCCCGAAGGCAAGGTCGTCAAGAATCGGGTGCATCTTGACGTGCGAGTCGGCACCGGGCTCGTGGGTGAAGAGCGCCTCGCCACGCTCGAAGCCGAGTGCGCACGACTGGTCGCGCTCGGCGCGATACGTGTGCGACTGCTGGTTGCCGATGACCACAATGAGTCGTGCATCGTGATGCAGGACATCGAGGGCAACGAGTTCTGTCTCGACTGAGCGTCCTGGGTCGAGACGATCGGGGTGTCCGTCTCGGGCGGCCTGGCCTCCCTGGCCGCCCTCCTGCACGCCCATGCGGTCGCGGAAGGCCGTCGGGCGATCGCGTTCACGGCGGACATGACCGATGACCGGGGCGAAAGCCGTGTGCCGGTCGTGGCCCGGATCCTGCGGGACCTGGACCTGACCGGGGTGGAGCTGGAGGTCGTCGAGCCCGGACGGGAGCCGGTGGAACTGCGGCCGGTGTGGAGTGCGGTGGGCCTGCGTCTGGACCCCCGGCCGGATGTGAACGCGGCGACGGCCTCCCGCGCCGGCGCGTACGGCGTGGACGTGTTGCTGTCGGTGGACGGCTCGGACGAGCTGCTGGGCGTGCCTCGCTACGCCACGGCCCAAGTCGCCTTCCGCCATCAACAACTCCGGGCTTGCGGCCGCGTGCCGAACCAGCTCACTGGCCTGCCTCAACACGTGCGGTGCGGCCCCCCGAGGCGGAGGGGCCGCAGCGGCCTGTAAAGCCGCGGAGCGTCCTGGCTCATGGGGACGGTCGGAACAGCCAGTAACAGCAGCGGTCAGCCGACGGCTGCGCGGCCGGGAGCGACGCCGCGCAGAGTCGGGTGGTGCCGGAGCGGGAGCAATAGTCAATAGTTGTGGATCAGGTATTGCGGCTATTCGCGGTTGGCCGTCGTGGCCTGCTGATTCAGGCGTGTACGCCGTGGGTGCTCGGGTCGATCGGGTCGAGTGGTGGTGTGGCTATCGTGGATGCACGGCGTAAGTCAGGTGCGTCACCCGCGACGACGGCTCCGAACCGACCGGCTCGAGCGCGACCCTGGGCGCGTCCACGCCCTGGAAGAGGCGGATTCCGGAGCCGAACAGCACGGGCGACAGCGCGATCGAGAACTCGTCGATCAGGCCGGCGTTCACGTACTCCAGGATCGTCGCGCCGCCGCCCGCGATGCGGACGTCACGGTCGCCGGCGGCCTCGCGGGCCTGGTCGAGCGCGGACTCGATACCGTCGTTGACGAAGTGGAACGTGGTCCCACCGGGCCGCTCCCAGGGGTCACGCTTGGTGTGTGTCACGACGAACACCGGCGTGTGGAACGGCGCCTCCTCCGGCCACATCTGCTCGCCGGCGTCGAACATGCGCTTGCCCATGACGCTTGCGCCGGTGCGCTCGTACGTCTCCCGCAGGATGTCGTTGTCGCGCCCCTCCTCGCCGCCCTCGCCCAGCTTCAGGTTCTCCCGGAAGAACCGCTGCGGGAAGATCCACTGCTGCAGTTCCATCCACTGCTGCCCCATCAAGTCTCCGAGGGACTCGGGTGCGATGAAACCGTCCAGCGACATCGACACGCTGAAGAACACCTTCCCGGCCATCAGCCCTCCACCCCTTTCCGAAGGATCTCGGTGACGTAGGCTGCCAGGTTGCTCAGGGTCTGCTGGCCGCCCTCGATCGCGTGGTACTTCTCGACCGCCTGGTCGCGCAGTTCCCTGGTGGGAAATACTGTGCGCATCACGATCCGGGTCTGCTCGCCGTCCGACGCGAAGGTCAGGACCGACTCGAAGGCGTTCGGGTCGTCGCGGGACTCACCATGCAGCAGCGCGATCCGCTCCGGCGGGGCGATCCGCAGCCAGCGGATCCACTCTGAGTAGTCGGTGCCGTCCGGCCCGTGCAGCACGAAGTCCCACTCCCCGCCCTCGCGGAACTCGAAGGACCGCGTGGTGGTGGTGAACCCCTCCGGACCCCACCACCGCGACAGGTGCCGAACCTCGGTGAACGCCTCGAACACCAGCTCCCGCGGGGCGTCGATGACCCGGGAGATCTCGATCTCCCGGTCGGCCGTCGCCAGCTCCGCCTGTGCTTCTTGCCTTGCTCCTGGCATCGGTCAATCCTCCTGCCGTGTCTGCTTCAGGTCCTGCACATAGGCGTCCAGCCGGTCGAAACTCTCGTTCCAGAACCGCTCGAATCCGCCGACCCACTCGTGGACCGGCCGCAGCCCACGGGCGTCCAGGCCGTAGAGGCGCTGCTTGCCCGCCCCGCGGACCCGCACCAGCCCCACCTCCCGGAGCACCCGCAGGTGCTTGGACGCCCCCGGCTGGGTCATCCCCAGCTCCTGCGCCAGGTCGGTCACCGGCCGCTCACCCGCCTGCAGCAGCGCCAGGATGTTCCGGCGCTGCGGCTCGGCGATCGCGTTGAAGACGTCCGACGTCGTCGCTGCTCGTGCCATGGCCACCATCATATGCCTATATCGGCATGCGACAAGCCGGTCGGGAACCGGGCGAGTCTTGTTGGATCGCGATCTGCATGCTTGATCAGGCTGCGGTGGCCTCCTTCCGCTCGATCAGGACGCCGTTTTCGAACCGGGCGCCGGAGCGGACCAGGGCCACGAGGTGTGCCCCGGTGATCGCCCGCCAGCGTTCCTGAGCGGACTCGACGAGCTTGAACACCATCGCGAGGGCGGCGGCCGGGCTGCCGGCGCCGCGGGTGACCTTGGTCCGGAGCTTGACCGTCGAGAAGGTTGATTCGATGGGATTTGTCGTTCGCAGATGGATCCAGTGTTCGGCGGGAAAGTCGTAAAAGGCCAGCAGCTCCTCGCGGTCGTCGGTGATCTTCGCGACGGCCTTGGGGAACTTGGACCCGTAGATCTTCGCGAATGCCTCGATCGCTTTCTCGGCGTGCGTGCGGTCCTCGGCGTTGTAGGTCTCCTGCATCGCCTTGGTCGCGCCCGGTTGTGCGGACTTCGGAAGGGCGTTGGTGACGTTGCGGGCCTTGTGGACCCAGCACCGCTGGTGGCGGGCGGCGGGGGAACACCTCCGTGAGCGCCTTCCACAGCCCCATCGCGCCGTCACCGACGACGAGTTCGGGGTCGCGCATGCCGCGCCTGCGGCAGTCGCGCAGCAGGTCGGCCCATGACTCGGCAGACTCCCGCAGGCCCTCCGCGAGGGCGACCAGTTCCTTGGTGCCGTCCAGGCGCACGCCGAGCAGGACCAGCACACAGGAGTGGGCTTGGCCGAGTCTGATCTTGGGGTTCACGCCGTCGGCCCATACGTAGACGTAGTCGCTGCCCGCAAGGTCGCGCTGTTGGAAGACGGTGTGGTCGTCTTGCCACTGCTTGGTCAGACGGGTCACCGTGGCCGGTGACAGTCCGGCCGCCGAGCCGAGGAACTGCTCGAGGGCGGGCATGAAGTCCCCGGACGACAGTCCACGCAGGTAGAGCAGCGGCAGTACCTCGCTAACCTTGGGCGACTTGCGGCACCACGGCGGCAGGATCTTGGAGGAGAACCGTCGCCTGGCGCCGGTTTCCTCATCCATGCGGCGGTCGTTGACCCGGGGCGCGGTGACCTCGACCGGTCCTGCGGCGGTGGCCACCATGCGGGGCCGGTGGTGGCCGTTGCGGACCACCAGCCGGCGACCACGCTCGTCCGTCTCGCCAGCCAACTCGGCTATGTACTGGTTAACTTCGGCTTCCAACGCAGCGGCGAGCATCCGCCGAGCGCCCTCGCGAACGATCTCGTCGATCAAAGAGCCGGACTCGGTGGAACCGTCGGCGTTGACTACGCTGAGCACTGGCGTGCTTTCCCGGCCCGCGCTGCAACGCGGGCCTCAACTCGGTGACTTGGCGATCAATCACCCGGGAAGGTACGCCCTTCGCGTGCTCCCCGGAGCCGATCCACAAGTCCCGAGCATTGCTCCCGGAGCGGTGATCCGCTGCCGTTGCCCGTGGAGCGGGAGTTGCGGGTCTTGCCCTGCCACCGGCTGTCACAAGCCGCAACCGACCAGCGAGGCCCAATAGCGCGGCGCCGCACGCGCGGGCCTCATCATGGCCGTAGCGCGTCAAGGGCTCCGCCGAGTCGGCGGTGTGCCCCGGACAGTCACGCCGGTTCGGTCGTGTCGCGCGGCCGACGGGCGCCGTTGAGCAGAGCATGGCGATGACACCGAGTCGGCCGCTGACACCACGGACGGGTGCGGTGCCACCCGTCCTGCCCACCGAGCGAGCCACGCGGGCCAGGACCACTCACCGTCCTGGAGGAACCATGACCCGTGAAGACAAGGCGCCACCGATCGGTGTCCTGAACGGGCGCATGCTGATGGCGGCAGTGGTATCCGCGATCAGCGGGCTGCTGTACGGCTACGACACAGGCGTCATCTCCGGCGGGTTGCTCCAGATCGCCAAGGAGTTCCACATCGGAAACACCATGAAGGAGGTGATCGCGGCCGCGATCCTCCTGGGTGCCGTGGTCGGCTCCCTCGCCTGCAGCCTGCTGTCCGAACGCGTCGGTCGACACCGCACGATCCTGATGATCTGCGTGGTGTTCGTCCTCGGCAGCCTGGCCAGCTCACTCGCACCCACTGCGGTCGGTCTGGCCCTGGCCCGGGTGCTGCTCGGCTTCGCCGTCGGCGGCGCCACTCAGACCGTACCCATGTACGTTGCCGAGCTGGCCCCCAAGTCGATCCGCGGACGTCTGGTGCTCTGCTTCCAACTCGCCATCGGTGTCGGCATCGTCGTCGCGACGCTCGTGGGTGCGAGCGAGGCGGTCTCCTGGCGGGAGGCGATCGGCGCAGCCGCCGCACCGGCACTGGTGATGCTTCTCCTGCAGTTGCGCCTGCCCGAGAGCCCTCGGTGGTTGGTGCTCAAGTTCGGCCTCGGTCGCGTGGAGGAGGCGCAGAAGGTGCTCTACAGGTTGCGGCCCGACGGCTACGACGTCTCCTCCGAGCTCGAAGAGATCGTCGCTCTGGAGGGACGCCAGCAGCGGACCAGCAGAGGCAACCGCGGTTGGAGCGGGCTGCGGCAGCCATGGGTTCGGCCGGCCTTGGCAGTCGGCTGCGGCATTGCCCTGTTCACCCAGCTGTCCGGCATCGAAATGATCATCTACTACGCTCCGACCATCCTGACCGACAACGGCTTCTCCAAGACGACCGCGCTTTGGGTCAGCGTGGCGCTGGGCACGGTCTACCTCGTCATGATGGTGGTCGGCCTGATCATCGTCGACAAGGTCGGGCGCCGCCGGCTGACTCTGGTGATGGTGCCCGGCACGGCGCTCAGCCTGTTCGCGCTCGGCGCCTTCTTCGTCACCGGCCACTCCGGCCGCGCCTACGTGCCACCCATCGTCGCCTGCCTGCTAGCCTTCATGTTTTTCAACGCTGGCGGGCTCCAGCTGATGGGCTGGCTGACCGGTTCCGAGATCTACCCCCTGGCGGTGCGTGCGGCGGCCACAAGCGTGCAGTCGGCCACTCTGTGGGGCACGAACCTGCTGATCACGCTCACACTGCTGACGATGATCAGTATCTTCGGTGTGGGCCAGGTGTTCTGGATCTACGGGATGTTCAACGTCGCGGCGTGGCTGTTCGTGTGGTGGCGGATGCCCGAGCTCACCGGACACAGCCTCGAAGACATCGAGAGGCACCTGAAGAGCGGGCGGTTCCGCCCGCGCGACTTCGCTCGCGTCTGACTGCTTGAGCAGGACCAATCGGCTGCGGGCATGGGACGAGGGCGTCCAACGTCAGTGTGTGAAGACGGAGTTGGACACCCTCACAACCGCACTCCATGTGAAGACCGACGACCTGCTTCAGGCGCTGGGCCGGCGCCCCGCGCTGCGGCTGCTTGCACCATATGCATGGGATTGGCAGCCGGGGCCCGGGGCACACGGGTCGGTGTATGACCCGTGCGAGTAGCGGAGACGAGGGAGGCTCTCGATGCTCATGGCACACCCCGCCGTGCTGAAGAACCTGATCGAGCAGTACGAGACGCTGCGCATCCTGCACGCCGAAGACGGCAGCGAGGGTGTGCGCCAGCGTATGAATGACGTCGCGTACACATTGTGCGTGTCGACCGGCACGCGCGACATCGATACCGCCCTCATCGCCGCTCGCCATCAGCTGCCCGGAGCCCGTACCGAAGACGACTCCGTCCTTGCCCCCTGACTGCTTGCTGCATCCGACCCGGCACCACCATGAGCACCGCCGCCGACCTGCCGACTTTCACCAGCCTCGATGAGCTGATCCGGCTCGTCATCCGTCGCCGTTGCCTCTGCGCACGCTGGTCCCGCGGCCCGGACCGCGCTCTGACGGACGTGAGCAGTACGAATGACCTGACCGGCGTTAACGACTCGGTACGCGGTAGCGCGGGGTCGGCCGTGACATGACGACGGCCGCGCAGGTTGAGTGGATTGTGACGTCCTCCTCGGCCAGCGGGGCCTTCGGGTTGAGGAAGCCGGCTGTCAGGGCCGGCGCCTCGTCGCACGCCCGAGCCCGTACGACACGACGAACGGCACCCCGCGGCTGCGGTGCCGGCCGGCGTCCCGGGCCCGGGCCGTGCGCCTGCGTTGTCGGGCGCCCTGGTCGACGCCGGGGCTGGACCCACGCTTTGGAGAGCCGGATCGGCGGAAGGACGATGTGCCACCGACCGGGCCCCCGGCGGGGGAGGCCATCGACGGCCGGCGCCGAGGTGTGCAACGCAGTCGCTTGCCGCGCGAGCCGCTCGTCCAGCTCGCACGGCCGCCGCCGAACGGCGGAACGCCGACTTCCCCCTCGGCACCAGCGGCTGGGCGGCCGTGCGGGCCCGCGAAGTCCTCCCCGCGCCCGACACCGCCCGCCGGCGGAATCTCCGGGCTCGTACAGCAGCCCGCACCGCCCCTATCGTGGATGCGTCATAGCGGTGCTGACCGTCGACATGCCTCGCGCGGCAGGCCCGCGTCAGCCGATCTGTTCGGCCAGGGCGACGATGATGCCTGCGGGGCCGCGGAGGTAGCAGAGCCGGAAGATGTTCTCGTACTGCGCCACCTCGCCGAGGAGTTCGGCGCCGTGGGCGCGCAGGCGGGCGATGGTGTCGTCGATGTCGTCGACGGCGAACATGACGCGATGCAGGCCCAGCGTGTTGGGCGGAGGGTTCCGCGGCTCGGCGTCGGATACCGCGGGGGTGTGGTATTTGGTCAGCTCCAGCTTGCTGTGGCCGTCCGGGGTCCGCATCATCGCGATGTCGCTCCGGACGCCGTCGAGTCCGACGGTGCGGTCCGCATAGAGGCCCTCGATCTGCGCCTTGCCTTCCAGCTCCATGCCGAGCTCGGTGAAGAAGGCGACTGCCGCGTCCAGATCGTCGACGACGATGGCGACGTTGTCCATCCGCTGAATAGTCATGTCTCTGAGCCTAACGACTCGGTACGCGGTAGCGCGGGGTCGGCCGTGACATGACGACGGCCCCGCAGGTTGAGTGGATTGTGACGTCCTTCTCGGCCGCGCGACCTTGTCCCATCCTGCCTTCTGCGGCCCTGATCGTGCACGTCTCGGCGACTTGATCGAGGAAGTGGCTGGCCCGTGGGCGGCACAGCGCGAGTCTGCGCTCCGGGAACGGCGCGGCCACGACCGTCGGCGGGCGGCCGGACAATCCACCAGGCCAGCACGTCCCGACCTCAATCGCGTACCAAGTCGTAAGCTGCCGGGCTGGTCGGCCGGGGCCTGCCCCCGGATCTTGGACACTTGACACGTGGCCTGGCATAAGGCCGCCGCCGAGGGGTCGGCCACGACCGACCCGGGCCACCTGGCCTTCAACGCCGCCCACGCCCGGCGGGATCGGCAGCCCGGGAACAGCGCCACGGCCAGCACGAAGCAAACCATCACCGGGGCGGGCAGGGGTCGCATCCGCCGCTCGCCCCGGCCGGACGCGTGCACCACCTCGTCCACCAGCGACGGCGGCACCCACCTGTCAACACCCCTAAATGACCGGGCAGCCACACCCACGACCGGTCCCGAAAAACGCCTGCGGTGGCACACCGGACAGACAACGGAGTCCCCTCGGACAGTGACCTCGACACTCACAGGCCGCTGCTGTCCCGGGGCACGGGATGCTCCAGGAGCTACCCGTGACCGCCGGGCCATGATGACCTCGGCCCGGCACCCCTCGTGCGAAGCAGACCCCGCAGCCGCTGCTGAGCGGGAGCCGTCAGCTCGCGTGCGTCTGGTTCGTCGGGAGGTTGAAGACTCGTGGGCGGGCGCTGCGAAGGGCGGTGGCGATGGCGCCCAACAGGACGGCGTTGTCGCCGAGCTCGCTTGGGGCGAGGGCGGGGCGCAGCGGGGTGGTCTGGTGCAGGGCTGCGCGGACCGGGGCGAGGAGGAGGTCGGTGCTGCGGCCGACGCCACCGCCGAGGACGACCAGGTCGGGGTCGAGCACGGCGGAGACGGCGGCGACGACCAGGGCCAGGCGTTCACTTTCCTGCCGCACCGCGGCCACCGCGGCCGGCGTGCCGGCGCGGGCCTCGTCGAAGATGCGCTTGGCGGTGAGCCGCCCGGTCATCCCCAGTTCGCGGGCGGTTCGGACCACGGCGTCGGCGGAGACCGCCTCCTCCAGCGCGCCGCGGCGCGGGCCGTGGCGCAGAAGCTCGGGGGAGCCAAGGGACAGGGGGAGGAAGCCGACCTCGCCGGCCGCGCCGTGGGCGCCGGTGAAGAGTTCGCCGTGGGAGACGATGCCGATGCCGAGGCCGGTGCCGATCAGCACGTAGACGAAGAGTTTGCTGCCCCGGCCCGCTCCGAAGGCGTACTCGCCGAGCGCCGCGAGGTTGGCGTCGTTGTGCACGGACAGCTCCAGTGCGCTGCCGCCCAGCTGCTCCCGGACCTTGTCGAAGAGTCCGGCGCGGCCCCAGCCGGGCAGGTTGACGGCGTAACGTACACGGCCGTCCTCGGGGTCGAAGACTCCGGGGGTACCCACGGCGGCGTGGACGACCCGGTCGGCGGAGACATCAGCGGAGTCCATTACCTTCCCGGCCGCTCGGGCTGCCGCATCGGCCAGGGCGGCGGCAGTGCGGCCGGTGTTGGGGACGTCGATCCGTGAGAGCACCTCACCGGAGAGGTCAGCGACAGCGGCGCGCAGCCGGGCCCGGCCGATGTCGATGCCGAGGACATAGCCAGCGGTGGGGTCGGGTTCGTAGAGGACAGCGGTGCGGCCCCGTTCGGGGAGGGCGGTCCCCGCCTCACGCACCAGCCCGCGCTGTTCCAGCGCGGCGAGGGCGCTGGAGACAGTGGGCTTGGAGAGTCCCGTGACCCGGGCGAGTTGGGCCCGGGAGGCCGGGGCGGCATTGCGCAGGTGCTCGAGCAGCAGCCACTCGTTGTTGCTGCGCAGGCGCTGCCGGTTCCAGGGCTGCTCGTCCACGGTCCTCCGCTCTCGCTCCGGCCCCGACGGGTGTCGGGCCACCTGTCAGAAGCAACTGTAGGCAGTCCGTGACCGGCCTCGCCCTTGACGTCATTAGTAAAGGAATTTAACTTTACTTTCGCCCTCGACCCCCTCTCCCCGGAGGCAGCCTTGTCAACCCACGAGACTCCCGGACTTTCCAGAAAGATCGGCCTGTTCCAGGCGACCGCCATCAACATGAGTCAGATGTGCGGCATCGGCCCCTTCGTCACCATCCCGCTGATGGTCGCCGCCTTCGGCGGGCCGCAGGCCGTCATCGGCTGGATCGCCGGCGCGCTGCTCGCCCTCGCGGACGGCCTGGTCTGGGCCGAGCTGGGCGCCTCGCTGCCCGGATCCGGAGGCACCTACGTCTACCTGCGCGAGGCCTTCCAGTACCGGACCGGACGGCTGATGCCCTTCCTGTTCGTGTGGACCGCCATGCTCTTCATCCCGCTGATCATGTCCACCGGCGTCCAGGGCCTGGTCCAGTACCTCGGTTACCTGTGGCCGTCGATGACAACGGGCCAGGGTGACCTGGTCGGCCTCGGCGTCGTGGCGCTGGTCGTACTGTTGCTGTGGCGCAAGGTCGAGAACATCGGACGGATCACCGTCGTCATGTGGACCGTGATGATCGTGTCCGTGCTCGCCGTGATCCTCGCCGCGTTCACCCACTTCGACGCCTCGATGGCCTTCACCTGGCCTGCCCATGCCGTCGAACTCACCCACGGTGCCTTCTGGTTGGGCTTGGCATCGGGACTGACCATCGGCATCTACGACTACCTCGGCTACAACACCACCGCCTACCTCGGGGCCGAGGTCAAGAACCCGGGCCGGGTACTGCCGCGGTCCATCGTCTACGCCATCCTCGCCATCATGGCCGTCTATCTGCTGCTGCAGATCGGCGTCCTGGGCGTCGTCAACTGGCACGACATGCTCGACCCCAACAACGTCGCCTCCCAGTCCGTGGCCTCCGCGGTCCTCGAGAAGACCTTCGGCAAGGGCGCCGCCGACACCGTCACCGTGCTCATCCTGGTCACCGCACTCGCCTCCGTCTTCACCGGACTCCTCGGCGGCTCCCGCGTCCCCTTCGGTGCCGCACGCGACGGAGTCTTCTTCAAGGCCTTCGGCCGCCTGCACCCCAAGCACCAGTTCCCCGTCCTCGGCCTGGCCGCCATGGGCGTCATCACCGCGGCCGGGTTCCTGCTCGCCCGGCACGTCGGCACCTCCGCCGCGCACCCACCCCTGACCATCCTGATCACCCTGCTCACCACCGTCATGGTGATCATCCAGGCGCTGGCCCAAATCGCAGCCGTCACCGTGCTCCGCCGCCGCCAGCCGAACCTGCGCCGCCCCTACAAGATGCTGCTCTACCCCCTGCCCAGTGTCGTCGCGGGCATCGGCTGGCTGGTCATCTACGGCTACGCCGACAAGGCCAACGCCGGTGTCCACCCCATCGAGTGGTCACTGGCCTGGGTGGCCCTCGGCGGCGCCGCCTACCTGGTCTGGTCCCGAGCCGAGCGTGCCTGGCCCTTCGGCCCGAAGGAGATACGCCAGGAGTACCTGACCGCCCAGCAAGCCGAATCCCTCGGCACCGTCGGCTGACCCGCCCCGCACGCCGCCTCTGCCACAGAGCACCGCGGAGGCGACCCGATCCGTCCGAACTCCCGGCCGGGCCCGCCCGCCACCCCGCTGACGCGCATCCCGGCCGGGCAGCTCCCCAGAGGACTACCCGCATGCCTCAATCCGCTACACACCACCGCACCAGCGCCTGCACCGTGATCGGTGTCGACTTCGGAGGCACCAAAACAGAGATCGCCCTCGCCGACGGGACGGGACTCGTGCTGGCCCGCACACGACTGGACACCCGCGCCGAACTCGGCCCGGACCAGGTAATCTCCCTCGCCTCCAAGTCGGTACGCGAGCTGGAGCAGACATCCCTGAACCGGTACGGACTGTCGGTGGCAGGCTGGGCGGCGGTGGCCCCCGGCGTCATCCAGCCGGACCGCATCCTGCTCACCCCCAACCTGCCCGGCTGGGAGCGGCTCGCGCTCGCCGACCGTCTCGCGGAGGAATTCGGCGTGCCCGAGGTCGCGGTCGCCAACGACGTGCGGGCCGGTGCACTTGCCGAAGCCAGGTTCGGCGCGCTGTGCGGGGCGGACCCGGGCATCTATGTGAGCCTGGGCACCGGCATCGCCGCGGCCCTGGTCCTGGGCGGGCAGGTGCTGTCCGGGGCTCACCAGGCCGCCGGCGAGATCGGCTACATGAACCCCGGTGACGCCCCCGTCGACGCCGTCACCGCCGGACGCGCGCCCCTGGAGGAGGCGGTCGCCGGCAAAGCCCTCGGCGAGCAGGCGACCGCCCTGTTCGGCGAGGAGTCGACGGGCTATCAGCTCTTCCGGCGCAGCGACGCGGCGGCCCGCGAACTGGTGCAGCGGATGCTTCAGGTGCTGGGCACGGCCCTGGCCAACCTGTCCGTCTTCATCGACCCGGCCCGGATCGTGGTCGGCGGCGGCATGATGGCCGCCGCCGACACCATCCTCCCGGCACTGGTTCGGGCCGTCACCCAGGCGGTCCCCTTCCCGCCGGAGATCCGCGCCGCCCGCTTCCTCAAGGACGCCTCGCTGCACGGCGCCGTCGCGCTCGCCCTGGACAGCGCCCGTGCCTGTGAACCCCTCACCCACACCGGAACCGTGATTTCTGGAGGCCTTCGATGATCCCCGGCCAGACCGGCAACTGGATGGAAGCAGAGATGCATCAGCAACCGGAGGTGCTTGCTGCCCTGGCGGAACGCTTCGCCGCCATCGGCAAGCTGGCCACGGCAGTCTTTCCGGGGAGCCTGCCAACTGGTGTCGCCTTCCTCGCCCGTGGCTCCTCCGACCACGCCGCCCTGCTCGGCCGCTATGCCGTCGAACTGAACACCGGGCTCCCCACCTGCATGGTCGCGCCCAGCCTGACCACCGCCTACGGCCGCAACCCTGACCGGTTCCGCGGCTGGCTTCTGGTTGCCCTCTCGCAGTCGGGCCGCACCCCGGAGATCGTCGACCTGGCCCAGCGCTATGCCGCTGCGGGTGCCAAGGTCGTCGCGATCACCAACGACGCCGAATCGGCACTCGCCGACGCGGCGCATCTCGCGGTCCCTCTGCACGCCGGGCTGGAGCAGGCGGTCCCGGCGACCAAGACAGTGACCGGCCAGATGCTCGCTGTCCTCGCGGTCGCTTCCGGACTGGGCCCGGGAGGGCTGACGCAGCGTCAAGCCGCCGAGCTTCCCGAGGCCGTTGCCCGAGTGCTGGCCGCCGCCGGGCGGCTCGAGGACGCCGCCAGGGTGCTCGCCGGATGCGACCGGCTGGCGGTCGTAGGGCGCGGTGCCTGCTACCCGGCTGCCCTGGAGACGGCGCTCAAGTTGCAGGAGACAACCGGCCTGATGGCCCACGGCTTCTCCACGGCCGACTTCCGCCACGGCCCGATCGCCGTTACCGGCCCGAACGCCCCCGCCGTGCTCCTGGCCGGCTCCGGTCCTGCCGACGACGACACCCGGGCGCTGCGTGCGGACCTCTCCCAGCGCGGTGCCGAGACATGCCTGCTGGGCACCGCACCCGAAGCCGACGTGCCCTGGCCGCCGCTCGGCCACCTCGGTGAGGCGCTGCTGGCCACGGTCCGCGGCCAGCAGCTCGCCCTGGCCACGGCCCGCGCCCTCCACATCGACCCGGACCGGCCGACCGGCCTGAACAAGGTCACGCTCACCCACTGATGACGCATCCGATCAGCGCCTCGGGCCAGTGCGCCGAAAGACGGTGGACACGGCGTCGGCCAGTGGTGACGAACTGGCCGGCAGCTGGAACAGCCGCAATCTCGGGCGGAAGCCCAGCGGTGGCTTGTAAGCCTCGTGTCTGCGACCGGGTTCCACCCTGCTGAGCAGCGGCGGGAGCATGGTACGCGTACAGGCGAACCGTGCCTTCTACCAGCGCGTACGGACCTACAACCTCACCGTCGAAAGCTTCCACACCTACTACGTGTTTGCAGGTTCGACATCGGTCCCTGCGTGATGGAACGTCCGCTGGTGGGAAGGCTGTTGGTGATCTTGCTCAGGTGCGCCGCTACTTCTGCGAGCGAACCTCGTGTTCAAGGGCGGACGTTCGCCGAGCGGGTCCCAGACCTGAGCGAACGGTACCGGCGTCACAGCGCCGGGCTGCGGCGATGGATGCTTTCATCGCGACGTTTCTGGGGCGGCCGTCCCGGCGAACGCCTGTGTAGGACCCTGCAGTTACCCGCTGACCGCACTGGCCGCTCGGCTCGCGTGTCCCGATATCGCCCGAGCCTGCGATCTCGCCCGCACCTTCCACGACCTGCTCCAACAACGGTGCGGTTACCAGTTGTTGGAGTGGGTCCGGGAGGCCGGGCGCGACGCGCCGGCCCCCATCCGTTCCTTCGCGCAGTGCCTGTGCCTCGACCTGCAAGCCGTGACCGCCGGCCTCACTCTGCCGTGGAGCTCTGGCATCGTCGAAGGCCACGTCAACCGAATCAAGACGATCAAGCGGGCCGTGTACGGCCGGGCCTCGTTTCGTCTCCTCCGCACTCGAATTCCGCTTCGCGCATGAGCTGGAGATTCACGGATTCGTGGCCAGAACCAATTACGTCGTCGTCCACATGACAGGGGCCGGGGGAGCGTTCAGGAGATTGGGGCGCCTGTGGGGATCGAGGACACGGCGCCGGGCGGCAGCGTCTGGATCTTCCGCCAGTCGAAGTAGTACTTGTCCATCGCGGCCGGGCTGGTGATCCAGCGCTTGACGCCGTTGCTGAACAAATACACCGCGGGAGCGTTAGAAGCTTTGCCGAGGAAAGCACCGTCCGACAGCGCGCTGCCGGAGTCGATACTGCCGATGTCGACGACCGACTGGATGCCGTTCCAGTCTCGGAAGAGATTGTTGTACGTGGCCGGGTTGGGGATCCAACGACGTCGCCCGTCGAGAATCAGGTAGATGGCCGGGGAACTTAGCGCCTTCACGCGCAGACCGTTCAGCTCAGGATGGCTGCCTTTGAAGGCCAGGATGACAGCCTGTCCCGGCTTCGAGGCCGCCCGGGACGGCAAAGCCTGCGCGGCGGGAGCCGCGGCGAATCCCGCTGAGGACGCAAGTACGAGAGCCAGCGCGGCAATCGATGAACGCTTCATCACTGTTCCTCCATCACATCGCATGGTGAGGCCCCGCCCACAGCCGACAGACCCGGCAAAAGGGGGACGCTCCGCCGATACCGATGGGAAGACTCCACCCGGTCCCGTGCCGCGTCAACGGCCGCTAACCGGCCATCAGCCATTCCCCGCCAAGGCTCACGCCGACACCAAGCCCCCTACTTCAACCTCAGTTGAAGCACCAGGGTCCGCGCCGGAGGGCAGGTACCGGCAGATGTGCCGAGCCGGGCGAGGAAGCCCTTGTGGCGTGACACGCACATCGATACCGGTAAACAACACATCCTCGACCCTCGCGGCCCCCATACCTGGGCAATGCCCGCAAGAAACGTTCCGGCAGTCGCGCAATGACCTGGGGAGTCACGGAATCGCCGCCAGAACCAATTACGCCGTCGTCGACACGACTATCTGCTGGGGTGCTGGGCCGAACGCTGCTGCAGCCTGAAGCGGCATCTCCTGACGGCTGCTACTCCTGCCGTAGTCTGCCAACCCGTTCGCTCTCCCGCCCGACCGTCTGGCCCGGCGGATCATCCAGACTCTGCGCGTTTGGGCTGCAGAGCGTGAATGCGTGGCCAACCCGGCCCCGCATCCGCACATCGCGCCGCTCGTGCGCGGCCGCATGCTGCGCGGGGCGTGCCCGCACCACGCACGGGGAACTTGTGTTCACTTCCACGACTGCTTGCCGTCTGGCTGCTGTTGTCCTCACCACTGCGGTTCTGGCCGGGGAGGCGGCGCTGCCCGCGTCCGCTGCTGGCCATCCGGCCCGGCAGCCCCGGCCTAATGTGCAGATCAGAGCTATGACTGAGCCGCGGCCAAACTCCCCGTCAACATCATCTTCGATCCCGACCCGCCGACCCACCACCGGTGGGTGATGGCGCGCCGCAGCCTGTCCAACCCCGGCGAGATCGCCTACCACCTAACTTACGCCCCCGTCGGCATCGAGATCGCCGAGCCGGTCCGCGTCGCCGGCAGCCGCTTTGCGATCGAGGAATGCTCCCAGGGCCGCGAAGAACGAGTCAGGCCTGGACGAGTACGAGGTTCGCCGATACGTGGGCTGGTACCGGCACATCACCCTGGCCATGCTCGCCCACGCTGTCCTGGCCGCACTTGCAGCCAAGGCCAGCAGTGACACAAAGGGGGCTGCAGAAACGGATCAGCCCTTATCCCGCTCACCGTGGCAGAGATCCGGCGACTCCCGAACGCTCTCCTACCCCACTCACGAACCCGTCACGCACGCACTGAAATGGTTGGCCTGGAGAAGACACCGCCAGCCATCGCCCGAAGCTGCCACTACCGAAAACGCAGCTCAGGACACGAGCCGCTGCTGGAGTACTAATACTCCAGTCGCGTTTCTCCATTTGCGCTGGTCAGCGCGTCGGTTTCGAGTCTATTTGACTGACGCCCCATCAGGGGGGCGGTGGTTCGTGACTCACCCGATCGAAGTGCGTTGAGCCAGTCGTGGAGTCGGATGTCGAAGCGGGTCTGTGGGCCAGTGAGTTGGAGTCCCTGCTGCTGCGGGTGGGCAAGCGATTCGGGCGGGTAGAGCCGCGGCAACGGATGCGGGATCACGTGCGCGGCCTGCTCGGCCCGGTCGGCCGGAAGAACAGCTGGCAGCTCGCCGAGCACGCGGGCCATGCCACTCCATACGGACCGCCCGGCGCAGGATTCACTCGACGGGCGCTGACCGGGAGGGTGCCGCCGACGCGGACGGCGGCGAGGGGCTGGTGCAGGCCGGGTCGTTTGCGGATCCTCTGACGAAAAGCAGCGCTCTTCGCGTCGAAGCGGTCCTGCCCCGCGCACTACCGCGCGGGTCGGCATGGTGGTGTCCCAGGGCGTCGTCGAGGAGAAGTCCACCCGCGTGGTCGAGGTCCTGCTGTCCGTTCTGACGCCACTGCGGCTGCTGGTTGGCAAGGTGCTCGGGATCGGGATCAGCGCATTCGTGCAGATGGGAGTGCTGGCGGCGGTGGCGATCGGCACCTCGGCGGTGACGGACACCAGCAGCGTTGGCTTCCGGCCTCGGTATTGGTGGGCTCGCGTATTCAACGGTCACCGGTTCTTCAAAAAGATCAGCCCGATGGATGACCGCCTCCGGGGAGCGCCGCTCTCAGTCGGACGCGACACTGGTCGTGTGGAAAGCGAGCGGATTCGTACACTGCAATATTCGGTTCAGTGGGTCGACCAGCACCCACTCAGCTGGGACGAGGCTGCCTTCCCCGTCACCTACAGGGCTGACGGCTGGGACCTGTTGCTGAGTGAGAAGCGGCTCGACGCCTCGCCGTCCACGGCCTTGGCCGTGGACGAAGCCCGATCACAGCTGGCACCGCTCCTGGCCGCTTGGTCCGCGAGCATCGAGGTCGAGCACCGCTTGATCGTCACCTTCTTCTACCTCGGTGCAGACGTCGAGCGTGATGAGGACAGGGGCGGTGTCACCGTCGCCGACTTCGCAGGTTGCTCAGACGAGGCAACTTCAGCCATCCAACGTGCCGCTCCGCCAGCGCCGAACGGGTCATTCCAGGACACCGACACGGCCAGCTTGGCACGGACGCTGTGCCTGCGGCCGATGCGCAACGGGACCCGGCCGGTCGCCGACGCTGCCTACTACTCGGGATGCTGACCGCGAGTTCCTCACGGCGACCGCCGGGTCGGCTGACCGGCGCGTTCTCCGAACCACCCCGGCGTCCCGTCGTTGGGTACGATCGAACTGAATTATATATTCGAAGTCAGATGTGCTCTTACGAACACTGGGGGTTCCGTGCCAAAAGGCTACTGGGTCAGTGTCTACCGCACCATTTCAGACCCTGAGAAGCTGGCTGCCTACAACAAGCTGGCCGGTCCGGCCGTCCGGGTCGGGGGCGGGCGGCCCCTCGCCCGTGGCGGTCGGGTCGTCGCACACGACGCCGGAATCGCCGAGCGCACCGTCCTGATCGAGTTCGACAGCTTCGAACAGGCCCTCGCGGCCCACGAGAGTGAGGCCTACCAGGAGGCACTGGTCGCGCTCTCCGACGGCGTCGAGCGCGACTTCCGCATCATCGAAGGCATCGACTGACAGTCGGCGACCTGCCCGGCGTCCAGCTCCGACGGGCACCGCGACGGAGAAGAAGCACCACACCGCCGGGCAGGCACGCGACCAGAGTTGGCTTGCGACTCACCTTGAAAGCTGGGCTGGCAGCATGTCAGCCGTTGCCACAAGGCTCAACGTCTCCTTGACCTACGTCAAGATGGCCAAGCAGTGGGGCGCGAGAAGCAACGAGCGAAAGGTCTCCTCCGCCTCGACGGTGCTGAGGGAGAACGACAAGGCCTCGCTCAAGGTTGGCCTGGAGGAACTCGTCCGGCACCTCCACCTGGTCGAGAGCGGCCTGCCTCCGGGGACTGCCTAGACGTGAGTGACTGGCCTGGGCGGGCATGACTCCCCGAGGAGTCCAACCGGCGGGAGACCTCGTGTGATCGTCGGCGGCGTATCGGCCCCAGGTTCCGCCGGTCTCTTTGAGGAGGCGGCTGGTGGTCTTGTCGTGGTAGCCCAGGGCGTCTGCGACGACGGGGGCGGGCAGTTCGAGGAGCTGCTGTCGGATGGCGGCGCCGCGGGCGGCGGCGACCGGGATGCCGATCTCGCGTAGGAGCGCGGAGAGGTGGTCGGGACGGCTGGCTGGCCGGCCCGGCGGCCGGGGAAGAGCCAGCGCGATGCCCGATTGGTGGCGGTCTTCATGTTGTCGCGGCCCGCGATGTAGGTCAGTAGCAGGGCTGCCACTGGCGCGGGGACGGGGGACGCGGGCTCCCCGAGCCGCAGAAGGGTGGCTTTCCCCTCATGGAGCACGTCGTCGACCGTCAGCTGGACGATCCGGGTCAGGGGTTGCGCATAGAGAAGGACGATGACGCCGGCGACGCGGAGGCGCATCGGTGTGTCCGTGTCGGTCAGCAGTCGGCCGAGAGCCGCCAGCCGCTGGTCCTCGCTCAGCGCGGGGCGCCGGGAGATCTTCATAGCGGGGATGGACAGAGAGCGTGGACAACGGCGGCTCTGACTGGCCCAGTTGAGGAAGGCCCTCAGGCAGGTGCGGCCGTGTTCGGGTTTCTCCTGGAACCAGGCGTCGATGTCGAGCTGACCGCAGGATGCGAGGGTGCTGTTCCGGGTGCTGAGCCACTGCAGGAAGGCCGTCGCGTACTTGATCTGCTCGGCTGCGAAGCGGCGGACGCTCGGTGTGATCCGGCTCCGATCGGCTCGTTCCCGTAGGTGGGGAAGGACGTGCCAGGTCGTGAAGAGCTTGATCGTCTTGACCTGTTCGGGATCGGCGATGTCGGCCAAGTGGCCGGGCAGCCATCGCTGGAAGGAGCAGATGTACTTGTCGATGGCCGGCAGGACTCCGCTGGTCATCAGGAGTTCTTCCAGATGAGCCGCTGCCCGCCAGGGCTGTAGTTCGTGGAAGGCGTCGTGGGGCAGGGGGACCTGTCCGAGACCGAACCGCCGCAGCATCTGGGAGGCGTTTCCCGGCTGACCGCGGCGCATCGCCGGCCAGGCCAGGCCGCTTCTGGGCTCGTCCATGGCCACCAGCAGGTTGAACAAGGGCGTCAGCGCGGGCCGGACGCGGCCGGTGCCGTCGTCCAGGAGGGCGGTCAGCCGGTCGGCGAGCGTGCACCGCGCGCAGAGCCGTCCGCCCAGGAGCTTGCCCTCGAAGCCGCAGCGCGAGCAGTCGAAGGTCTGGGAGAAGCCGGCGCAGGTCGTGCAGATCGCGGAGCCATCGACGGGGTGACGCCCCGGGAGGGCACGGTCCTGGCCGCATCCCGGGCAGGTTCCTCGCGTTCGCACCGCGCGGTCCGAACAGGTCCGGCAGACGTATCCGTCCGGTCAGGTGCCGGCCTTGTGTCTGCGCTGGCCGCAGCGCGAGCAGTCGGCCATGAACCAGCGTTCGTACTGCTCGTCAGTGGCGTAGGGCCGGCTCATGCGTCGGGCAGGATGCGGGCCGCACGGGGCCGCAGCTTCGCGACGTTCGCGGCCGAGGCACGCAGGTCGCCGGTGGCGGTCTTGCGGACGCCGGCGTTCTCAGCGGTGGTGGCCACCAGGTCGGCCGGGGTGCAGGAGAGGATGTCGCAGAGCGCGGACAGGATTTGCAGCGACAGCCGCTCCGGGGTTCCGGAGACCAGGCGGTGAACCTGGGAGGCGGACAGGTCGATGCCGCGTTCGCGCAGCAGCGGGACCAACTCGGTCGCGGTGAAGATGCGATGCTGGGCCATCACCTCACGCAACCGCCAGCTGTAGCCGACCTTGTGCTTCATGCCTGCTTCCCGTTCTGGACCTGGAGGGCGGCGGCGACGGTGGCGTCCAGGTGCCGGCGCAGGGTGCGGGTGCGGAAGTCCGAGGATACGCAGGTGTAGATGGACGTAGTGCTGGCGTGCTCGTGACCGACCTGTTCCTGGACGAAGCGGGGATCCCAGCCGTCCTCGATGAGGTGGGTGACGTAGGACCTTCGGAAGGAGTGGTAGTCCAGCCCGGCGTCCAGGCCCAGGGCCTTGCGGTAGGTGATGAAGCGGGAGTTGATGCGTTGGCAACCGATCCGCATCAAATGCGCAGGGTGTAGCCCTTGCCCCGTCGTACGGTCACGCCCTGGTCGAGCGTGGCGCGTTCGGCGGATGTCCTCCGTTCCCCTGCCTGTTGATGCCGATGCCGGCCGCCGTCCACGAGGTCAGCTTCTGGGAACAGGGCGCGGCGGCGTCGCTGATGACGGTGGCAACGGGCGGGGCCGCGTGGCTGACGGCAGGTGTCTACAAGCGCTCAGTTCTGCATCTCGGCGCGGCACCAAGCGGGCGCCAGACACTCGCCTCCTGAGCGCGCCGTCGAGAGTGACCATGACCTGAAGAAAATGCGGGTGCCAGGGCAATGCCCTGGCACCCGCCGCCTCTTCTCACCGAGGAACTCAGTTAGAGTGCGTCCGACGGTCGCGGACCCATGTGACCACCACCATGGCCGCGGTGAAGTACATCAGGCAGCTGGCGTTCGCTACGGATCCGACGTACTGCTCGTAGCCGTCCGCTCGGAGCTGGAGCGCCAGGAAACCAAGCACCACCCCGAGCGCCACGATCGCGGCAGTCAGTGGGCCGAATGGGGCCTTCTTCATGAGTACTTCCTCCAAGCTGCAAGACGACTGGTCGATTCCGAGTTTACGTATGCACCGTCAACTGCCCTCTCCCTGCCCCCAACAGCGCAGCTCACGCGCGTGACGGGCGGCCGAGCCCGGCCATCCGCATACACCCGCTACGCCGCCGCGGGCGGCATCGGGCCCGCATGTTGTTCGTCTGAAAAGGACTATTTCGACGTCTCTTTCTAGGAGCAAGCGCAATGCCCGAGGGATTGGCCGACTGGGGCCCGCGCTCTGACCGCGCTGTCCGTCGCCCCCGAACTCGGGAGCCCGATCCCTGGCTCCCACCCCGAACTACGGGAGTGCGTCAACGATGTCCCTCCTCATCTGGGGTTGTAAAAGCCTTCATGCAGGCCAAAGGCGCAGTGAATGCTTCTGGCACGTGAGGCGCGTCGACGGGCCACGGATCCGTGCCGAGGCACGGGTGGAGCGGGGCTGACGACTGACCGAACAGGAGCTGACGATCGCCGCCGCCCGCACCGGCATGCCTTTCCGGTCCATTTGCCAGGCCGCAGCTGCCTGGGCCGCGTACCAGGTCGATCACCACCGAGGGAAGCCGACGGAAACCCCCTCCACGACGTACAGCGTCTTCCGCCGGGCAGGGACTGACGTGGTCCCAGTTCGCAGCCCTCTGTCTCTGTTGGACCGACAGACATACCCGCGGAGTCGCTACGTGAGCACACCCGTATCACCGTCCTGGCCGCACTGCGGGCTTGATGCAGCCCCGGCCACCGACCCGGTCGGCTGCCGCGGCATCCGAGTCTCCGGCCGCACCGCATGCCTCGCCCACCTCACCGACACCGACCTCAACGCTTACCTGATCAGCCTGACGCCCGGCACAGACATCGACCATCGCGGCACCCCCTTCACCCAAGCACTCCTCGACGCCCTCCTCGACGCCCTCCGTGACCCCACCACCCACACCGCCCGTTTCAAGAGCGCTCGATTCGATGGGGCGCAGTTCTCCGGCGCCTCCCGATTCGATGGGGCGCAGTTCTCCGGCGCCGCCTCATTCAGGGGAGCGCAGTTCTCCGGCACCGCCTGGTTCTCCCGGGTGCAGTTCTCCGGCCTCGCCGGTTTCGACAAGGCGCGGTTCTCCGGCGACGCAACGTTCAGCGGAGCGCGCTTCTCCGGCGGCGCCCGGTTCGTCGAGGCACAGTTCGACGACGACGCCCGGTTCTTCGGGGCCGAGTTCACCGACGACGCCCGGTTCGTCAAGGCCCACTTCTCCCGCGATGCCCACTTCGCCGTGACGTGCTTCTCCAGCGAGGCCTGGTTCATGGCGGCGCAGTTCGTCGGCGACGCCCAGTTCGACCGGGTGCAGTTCGACCGCACAGCCCGGTTCAGCAACACCAAGTTCTGCAGCGACGCCCTCTTCATCGGGACGAAGTTCACCGGGCTTGCCCGGTTCGGCAAGGCCCATTTCGCCGGCGACGCCCACTTCAATGGGACGCAGTTCGCCCACGACGCCCAGTTCGACGGAGTGCGGTTCGAGGGCACGCCGGTGTTGGGCCCCCTGGTATGCGCAGGGCGCTTCAACCTGTCCCGGACGGTGTTCGCCGTGCCAGTGACGGTAGAGATTGCGGCGCGAGAGGTGGTGTGTGAGCGGACGCGGTGGGAATCGACGGCAACCGTGCGTCTTCGGTACGCGGCCGTCAACCTCAGCCACGCGGTCCTCTCCGCCCCCGTAGCGGTCATCGCCCACACCAGCCCCTTCACCAGCCCCTTCGCCGGGCCCGTGGGCGAGGATCTGATAACAGGCGCGGACACCGTGCGGGTCACCTCCGTGCAGGGCGTGGATGCCTCGCACCTGGTCCTGACCGATACCGATCTGACCGACTGCCTGTTCTCCGGAGCCTTCCACCTGGACCAGATCCGCCTGGAAGGCCGCACCGCCTTCGCTGTCGCCCCCACCGGCTGGCAACGCCGCGGGCTTTGGCCGGTGCACTGGACCCACCGGCGAACCGTTGCCGAGGAACACCACTGGCGTGCCCGGACAGTCGGCCAGCCCGCGCTACCCGCCGGTCTGGCCCCCTCGCCTCGTCAGTGGCGTTGCGGACCCCACCACCCCGACCCCGGTCTCACTCCCGATCCCGTGGACATCGCCGCCCTCTACCGGCAGCTGCGCAAAGCCTTGGAGGACGGCAAGAACGAACCCGGCGCCGCCGACTTCTACTACGGCGAGTGCGAGATGCGTCGCCACGACCTGATCACCCCCAAGAGCGAACGGCGCTTGCTGTGGGGGTACTGGCTGCTGTCCGGCTACGGTCTGCGCGCCTCCCGCGCGGCGGGCTGGCTGTTGGCCGCCATGTCCCTCACCGTCCTGCTGCTCATGGGCTTTGGCCTGCCCATCCACGACCCCGACCCCGCCACCATCGGAACCCTTCACGGCAGCAAGATCAGTCTCAACACCACC
Source organism: Streptomyces hygroscopicus (assembly GCF_026168105.1). GTDB lineage: Bacteria > Actinomycetota > Actinomycetes > Streptomycetales > Streptomycetaceae > Streptomyces > Streptomyces hygroscopicus_D. Next base: position 20,941 of record NZ_LBMW01000001.1, on the reverse strand, counting down.
ACCCCCGACCCAGTCCTGCACGGTGGATGGACAAAGCGCATCACCGGGGCCCGCGCGGAGAAAGCCACTCGCGTCGCCGTCAACTCCGTCGTCTTCCGCTCCAGCGGCCAGGACCTCACTACCGCCGGCATCTACATCGAGATGACCTCCCGCCTGCTCGAACCCACCCTCCTCGCCCTCGCAGCCCTCGCCGTACGCGGCCGCATCAAACGCTGACCACCCCAAGCAACGCTGGCAGTTTCCGTGTACGTCGCTAGTGCTCTGGCCACATAGGTTCGCCGGGTCGGCGGAGGTGGCGCTCGGACTGCCGCTGAGCGACCACGCGGTGCGCAGACGTGATCCGAGTTATCGGGTGTCCTCTGTCAGCCCATGGAATGCGTCGATCACGCTGTCCACCACCTCGATCACCGGCTTGGATGCATCGATGATCGTCGCGCCACGGCTTTCGTAGATCGCTCGCATCCGAGGATTCCACTTCAGGGCCGCTGCCAGTTCTTCGGGATGTTGACCGAATGCGTTCGTAGTGCGGGTCGCGAGCCGGTGGCGGAGGGTGTCCTCGTCGATCACCAGGCACACGATGAGGTCGAAAAGATCGCGGACGTCTGCCTCGTTCTCCGCCGACCCGCACAAGAACGCGACTCGGAAACGAGACTCCTCGACGAGAGTCTCAACGCGCTCACGGACGATCGCCCACCCGTATCGGTCGAGCCAGCCCCCAGGAACCGGATGCGGAGGATCCACCACAACCTCGCCCTTGGCTCGGTCGATCCAGCAACTGAAGCCGTCCTCGTCGGCGTCGAGCGCAACGTAGCCACGCGCTCGCAACACCCCGCAGACCGTGGACTTACCAGTCCCTGAATTGCCCGTCACCCACACCAATGTCACGCCGCCAGCGTAGACATGACCACCCCGGGACAGTGCTGTGACCGCGCAGGTTCGCGGGGTTGCGGTCATGCTGCGGCTTTGAGAGGGCGTCCGCCCCAGCGGATGCCTGTCTCGCTGCGGACGCGGGCACATTCGCGGCGTTGGGCGGCCAGCACGTCGGGGTGGCGGGCGTTCGCGTTGCGCCAGCGGAGGTAGGCGTGAAGGGCTCGGGTCTGGACCGTGTGGTTCGGGTGGTTGGAGTTGGCGATGGTGAACTGCCTCAGCGGCCCGAAGTGCGCCTCGATCGGATTGGCCCACGAGGCGTAGGTCGGGGTGAAGCACCACTCGACCTTGTCCTTCTTCGCCCAGCGGCGGATGTCGGCGCCCTTGTGGGCGGACAGGTTGTCCAGGATCACGTAGATCGGTGCGCCGTCCGGGCGGGCGGCGCGGATCGATTTCAGCGCGGCCAGCGTGTTCCCGGCGCCCTTCTTGCGCCGGTTGACGCCCCACAGGGTGTCGTCGCCGACCGAGTAGCAGCCGTGGAAGTAGCGCACCCCGTGCGTGCGGTGGCAGGTGGCCGGCAGCCGGCTGGGACGCCCTCAAGCGCAGGCTCTCTGATGCGTTTACCGGGCCTTACCGAGCAGCGGGTCCACCTCGCAGCAGCCGCTTGACATAGGAGGAGCAAGCGGACGTGACCAGCAGGCCCTGCCACTCTGCCGCGGAATGGCGCCGGCGGGCAGGTGGAGGTTCATAAAGTCCGGGACGGCGATGCCGCCGCCGGGCAGGTGGGTGATCTCCGCGCACTGGCCTTCGTCGGCGCTGTGCGGCGACTTGCGCCAGACGGCGCCGGTGCGGTGGGGACCCGAGTTGGAATCGTGCGAAGAATGCCGTCGGTGTCACATGACAGTGGATCGAGGCGAGACTTTTCGAGTGAAAAAACCGGTGCAAGGCCACCTGGCTGGCGGTTCGCTGGTTGTCGGGGGTCCCCACACCATACGTTCAGCTCCAGCGCGCACAGCGGGGTCGCCCGTGCACAGAGTTCGTCCGCACCTGCCACAGACCACAAAGCCGAGAGGAACAGTCATGCGCCTGATCCGTTGCGCTCTCGCTGCTGCAACGGTGGCGGCTTCCGCCCCAGCCATCGGCCTGCTCCCCTTCTTCACGGACTTGATGCCCCAGAGTTCCCATGCCACGCAGGTCCGCATGGTCAGCGCCACCGGCACCTCGCGGAGCAACGCCGAATCGCCTCAGCCACCCTTCACGATTCCGGGCGCGCACGAATCAGTGCCCCCCTGTTACAGCTACGGCGGCCCCTACTGCGGCTGGGTGAGACCCTACTGGGGCGGCTGCGACTGGGAGTGGGGCCTGAGCTTCGGATTCAAAAACCCTGATTGGCTCTGCCCTCACGACCCCCGCCCGAGCCCCTCGGCCACACCCAGTCCCTCGGACACGTCGGCCTCCGCCGGAAGCAGCAGTCCCTTCTGACCAGTCCCGCCGGGAGATCTCAGGCGACCGGTAGCAGCGGTGGTGCGCATTTGCCGGTGGCGGTCGAACCGCAGGTGCTGCCGAGGGAAGAAGACCGTCTCGGCTCTTGCCTCGATCTCCACACCGGGGTCGGCCGTTCGTCAATTGGTACGGCTGGGGTGCCAGCACATCCGGTCCCTGATGCGACGTGATGTCAGGGACCAAGGGTGCTGCCGGTTCCTCTTCCGACCCAGTGTCACGCGGCAGAACTGCGTCGGCGAAGCCAGGCCGTAGCCAGCGTTCCTAGAATCATCAGCAAACCGCTGGCCGCGATCACGATGTGCTTCGCGCTCAGAAGGCCGGTGCTGCAGCCAGCGGCCGCAGTATCACGTGGAACAGCGGGAATGGTGCCCCCGGGCGCGGGGTTCCCCTGCTCACCCTGGCCGTTTTGATGGTGGTCCCCTTTCTGGGGCAACGGGGAGCCGGACGAGCCACTCCCGTCAGCAGGTGGACCGCCATGCGGACGAGTACGGTCCCGGCGGTCACCGTCGTCCTGGTCGTTGATGCAGTGGGCGGCCGGGAAGGGAAAGGCTCGCTCGTGGCGGTCGAAGGCCTTCACCACGAAGAGCGGGTGCACCCTGAAGAAATCACGAATCGCAAACTCATACTGGCTGGAGGTCTGGGTGGGATAATTCACGTCCAGATACGTCGAGACAGTAAAGTTGCCCCACGGCGCCGCCGGCGACGAGGACGAAGTTCCCGGCTGCCCTTGGAGGACGAGAGCCTCCGGCCCACGTTGGCCATCAGTCAGAATCGCCCTCAGGTTCTTGTCGATGAGCACGACACGGCGGTGGCTGTAGCAGTCACGCCAGGGATTGTGGTGCCCGTGGTGCCGGTGCCCTTCATGAAACCACAGGGAGCCGGAAGCGTGCGGTGCAGACGCCTGCGCAGCGGCGGCGGCCGACGGAGACACGAGGGCGATGGCCGCACCCGCCAGTGGCGCTGCAACCCAGGGACGAAGGTTCATCCGATGACCTCCATGGGCGGCGGACGCAGGCGTCCACCTGCTGGGCGACACATGCGAATCTCAGAAGAAGCTAAGAGAAATCATCTCGCGACATCGTGAACCTCCTTGTGGAGCCGTACTCCTTGTCACTCAACCGCAGCAGTCTCATGGGCTGCCTGCGCGTTCCCCGGCGGCGCGGTCATCGGCGCACCAGGGCGGACGTTGTCCTTGCGGACATGTACTTTCCCCGGTCTTTCGCTGTGCATCACGGGCGCGCTGGGCGGCGATGTTCTGGTTGCGTGGCAGCCGATACGCCCCCGGCGACCACACACGGTGACACCAGGACCGACCTCAACGAGGAATACGCGACATCTCGACATACGAGCCCACCAGTCCCGGAGCCGGTATCTGGGTCATCGACGATGGCCGCGGCGGATCAGCATGTTCACCACGAACCCACGGGCGAACTCCGACAACCCGCGGGGCTCGCCGTCCATCACGCCCGGAACTACGGCGGAGTAACGTGTGGCTGTCAGTGCTGCGTGTGCCATTTCCGGTAATCGGAGGTGATTGGTCGGCGCTGGTGGCTGCCTTGGAGGACGCGCTCCGCGCCCTCGACCAGCTCGAGCGAACCTGGTACGCGACGAGCATGGCCCGGGCTTCGTTCTCGGGAACTCCGATTGGTAGCCAACGGCCGAGCAGTACGCCCAGCCAGAAAGTGAGGATGACGCCGCAGGCGACGAGGAGCCATCTGACCCAACCACTCAACACCCGAGCGGGTACCCAGACTCAACCACCGCTATGAGCGTCACCCGGGCAACTACCTGACTTTTCTCGGATTGGCGGCCGCCCTCTGCTGTTACAAACGCCTCCGCCGCCTCACCATGTGGGGCACGCTCCTACGAGCCTTGCTCTGCGAGTGACCTTCCGGCCGGTCCGCGCTGCCTCCCCGATGTTTCCCAGCATCCCGTGCCGCCGGACCGCGTGCCGGAAGTCGGGAACGCCGTCCCTGTCCGGCGCAAGGCTCCCGGTGATCTGGTCGCGCAGGAGCGCGTACTCGTGGGCGACGTTGCAGGCGGGCTCGGCGGATCGCTCGGTCCATTGCGTCAGCGAGCGCTGATAGTGGGCGGGAACCGGAAGTTCGGCCAAGGCGCCGTCTTCTCCCCGGGCGCCGTACAGCCGCAGCCGCCCCTGGAACCACAGAGCCTGGTCGGCCTTGACGACGAGATCACCCTCCGTGCCGTTGATCTCCCAATGAAACGCGGTGGCGCGGGACGTCCCACCGCGGAAGTGCACCGCGGCCACGGCCCCCGACTCCAGCACACCAGTGACGGCGATCTGGTCCTCTGCGCTCTTGGCCGCGACCGCCCCGCTCGTGACGTGGACGACCTCCGGGCGCAGGTTCTCGATGAGAGTCGACACCTCGCGGAACTCCCCGAGCACCATGGTCAGCGCGTCGACCGAGTGCCCGAAGGGGATCGACAGCAGCGTGGCGCCGCTCGTGACGTCCAGAATGTACGCATGGCTGTCGTCGTAAGTGGCGCCACCGATCCAGCCTGACCCGAGCATGCTGGTCGACAGCACCCGCCCCACGTAGCCGTCGGTGACCAAGTCCCGCAGATGCCGAAGCGGCGGAGCCGACCGGGCCTGCAGACCGACAGCCGTGAGCACGCCCCTGCGATGCGCGAGGTCGGCCAGTTGCTCGGCCTGCGCGAGGTCGGCACCGAGCGGCCACTCGCTGAACACCGCCTTCCCCGTTTCCAGCGCGGGTCGGATGAGCTTCAGGTGGTGCGGAACCTTCACCGTCACCACCACGAGGTCGACTTCCTCGCTGCGGGCCAGCTCCTCTGCACTGGCGAAGGCCAGCGGCACCGCATACCTCTCGCCGGCCGCACGCGCCGACTCGGCGGTACTCGCGCTCAGCGCCCGCAACTCGTATCCGTCGAGCCCGGCCAGCGCGGGCACATGGGGTGGCCGCCCACCCGCCGCTCGCGCTCAGACCTACGACACCGACACGGAGGTGGTTCCGGGAGTCACCTCCCGTGGTTCAGCAAGATCAATGTCAGTGAGTTTCGATGTCAGTGGTTCGCCTGGGAGATGGGTGAGACGCGTGTTCGTCGCCAGCGAAGACGGTCGTGAGCCACGGCTGCTGCTGCCAGGGTTTGCTCATGAATACGACACCAGATGGACGGCCAATCCCGCCCGCGCACGCTGACGAGCGCGCCACGCTGGAAGCGTGGCTGGACTTTCACCGTGCGACTCTCGCCCTGAAGTGTTCGGGCCTCAAAGATGAGCAATTACGGCTTGTTGTGGTGTCACCCTCGTCGATGACGCTGCTCGGTCTCGTTCAGCACTTGGCTGAGGTGGAGCGCAACTGGTTCCAGCGTGTATTCGCAGGTCAGGATGCGCCTCCGGTCTTCGGGGAGAGCAACCTCGACGGGTTTGCCCTTCAGCCGGAACGAGGGCTCGACGAGGCGATGGCTGCTTGGCAAGCGGAGGTCGCCCGAGGCCGTGAGCTGATCGCCGACGGATCGCTGGACGACTCCGGCCGACTGTCCGAACAGGAAGCTGGCCACATCGGCGATCAGGGAGTCTCCCTGCGCTGGATCATGGTGCACATGATCGAGGAGTACGCGCGTCACAACGGTCATGCCGACCTCATCCGCGAGCAGATCGACGGAACTACCGGCGCGTGAAACGTGCTTGCGCGGTCGGAAGGACCGCGCAAGCATCCGACTCCCTCTCAGCCGAAGGCGGCCTGGCCACGCGTTCCTTTCGCCGAACGGCCCCTCGGGCCGGTCGGCCAGAGATCGGCGGGTGCGGGCCGATCCGGTGGTGTGCTTTCCCGCTGACAGCTTCTCCAGCAGCAGGTAGAGACTGCGCTGCGACGGCAACTCCACCGCACCCCGCCCGTGATCCGCCTCCAGGATCCGGCCGGTCCGCCGGAACAGGTAGGTCGCCGTCCGTGAGAAATCCTGCGCGGCTTCAGCGATCGCCTTCCGCATCGCCTCCATCACCGGCGGGTCCACCCAGCCGTGCGCGGTGACCGGCCTGGTGGCTCGGTTGTCGGCCATCCCGACCACTTCGCGGGCCTCACAGCGGCGGCGGCGCCGGCGATCGCGCTCGCTGTCACAGGCCGCCCCAGCAGCAGTCAATTCCGCTGCCTTGGCCTGCTCACGGCGGGTCAGCGACACCACCGCCCGGTCGTACTCCGGCTTCGGCATCGTGCCCGGTGCTGCCTGCGGCGGAACCCCGCGCAGCACCTCCCCAATGTGCTGTTCCCACCACAACGCCTCTGCCGCCACTGCATCCGGCAGACCACACCGGGTGTGGCAGCGGGCGGAGCATGGTCGGGACGAAGGCAGCGAGGTGACGGGGGCGGGACCTCGGCTCCAAACCAGTTCCGCGGGAGCCCGTAAGCGCCGTCGATGACGCGGAGGTGACCCCGGACGCTCGGCTGTGACTCAAATTGCGACAGCGATGCGGGAGGCGAGGACCTTGCCCCCGGCCTCATAGGCAGGCGGGAAGGTGAGCTTCAGGCCCTGCTCCTGCCCGCAGTGAGTACGGTCTGCAGTCCCAGACCGAGCAATGCCTCTTTCATCTGCGCGGCGGACGTCAACTCACGCGGCAGGGCCATCAGCAGTCTGCCGGGCCGACCCGTTGTGGAACCGGCTGCGCGCCGTTCAGGACAGTTCGCGGACACCGAGCTGCTGCACGAACAGCAGGCTGTCGGCGTTGGCCCAGTACTCGGCGAGCATGCCGTTCTTGATCAGCAGGGTGTCGGTGCCGGTGAAGTGGACGCGGTTGCCCACGGCGTCGTCGGACGCTCCCGGGAAGCCTCCGGCGTAGGTGCCTTCGGCCGCCCAGCGGACCACCAGGTAGTCGTCAGTGGCGATCGGGCCGACCGTGATCTCGAAGCTGAGGTCGCGCAGGATGGTGTGGATGCCGGCCACCCAGCCGTTCAGGCCCTCACGGCCGTGCACGGTGTCGTCGCCAGACCCGGTGATGGGGGCGGCGTGCGCGACGAAGTCAGGGGCGATGATCTTCTCGGTCTGGGACAGGTCGTTGTTCCACAGGTCCTTCCACGGCTCGGCGAGCAGGGCGTTGGCGGAAGCCGACATGGCAGTTCTCCTTCGTAGTGATGGGTTTCTTGCAGGACATGCGGCGCGCGGTCTTTGCCGTTCGTCACAAGCCGTGGGGTGCCGCGACTGGCTGCGGCTTCAGTTGCGCCCATCGGCGCAGCGGGTGAGGACCGTGTCGGTCCAGTCGAAGGCGCAGCGCCTCGAAGGAGAACGCGTCGTTCTCGAACAGGAACTTCATCGGGACTCCAGAGTGTTGAAAAATGTGTGTGGTCAGCCACCCACACACCTGAGAGGTGCGGAGCCAGAGGACGAGGGCTGCTGCGGTGGCGTTGGAGCCCGCGCCGCTGTTGCGGGGGAGTCAGCGGCGGCCCGGGCGGCCGGGGTGGGTCAGGCAGGCAGTTCGGAATCGGGGATCCAGTGGCCGTGGATACCGGCGGGCACCCTGCGGGGGAGTTCGACTGCGGCCACGGTGCTCAGGTCGCTCGCGTCCAGGACGAGCAGCTCCGAGGCGTCGGCCGTGAGGTCACTGACGATGGTGAGCAGGTAGCCGTCGTCCTCGGCGGTCCCGCCCTCGGCGGGCGCGAAGACGGCCTCGCCGGGCATCCGGCCCTCGCCGTGCGCGAGCAGCTTCTCCTGGCCGGTCCGCGTGTCGAACTTGACGGTGTGGTAGCCCGACAGGCCCGCGCCGGGGAAGGCGATGGCGTAGCTGTAGCGGTAGGCCGAACCGGCGTGGGCGTCGTTGATCGACGGGAACTCGGTGACCAGGTCATTGAGAGACTCAGTGGTGACCTTGCCCGTGGCCGGGTCCATGATCCACCGGTAGAAGGTCGAGCCGGTGGCGGGGCTGGTGCCGTAGCCGGGAGCGCCGACCCACCACTTCCACGAGCTCTCCCAGGCGGAACGGTCGAAGCACGGTGCTTCGAGGACGATCCGGCCCTGCGCGTCGGTGTACGCGTTGGTGACGTGCAACAGCGCCGCCTGGTCGGCCACCTCGAACCACGTGGTCCTGCCCCCGGCGCGCGGCATCACGCCGATGCGCAGCGGGACGTCGTCGTGCCAGCGGTAGGGGATGCCGGACTGCTCGGCGTGGTCGAAGATCACCGGCGAGTTGATGAAGACGACGTGCTCGCGAGTGATGGCGAAGTCGTGCATGAGCGACGGGCCGGAGCCGTCGATGACCTCCGACTTGACGATATTGCCGGAGGCGTCGGCCACGTAGTAGGTCAGGTACGGCGGGAAGGGGCTGTAGCTGAAGAAGTGCAGCTCGCCGGTCTCCGGGTCCTCCTTGGGGTGGGCGGTCATCGCGCTGGTGAGCTTGCCGCCGAAGTCGTAGACGCCGATCGTGTCGAGGTCGGCGCTGACCTCCCAGGGCAGGTTGGCCTCCTGCAGGGCCAGATAGCGGCCTCCGTGGAAGATGATGTTGGTGGCGGCGGCGCTGACTTCGAGCTCGGTTCCGGTGAACGGCACGCCGTCCAGGAAGGGGGTGCGCACCCAGCGGTTGCGGTACCACTCGGCCCGGCCGCCCGTGAGGCGGACGCCGTGGATCATGCCCTCGCCGCGGAACCAGTGGGTGGGGGTGATGCCCGGCTTGGGGTTGTGACCGTTGCGGAAGTAGCGGCCGTTCAGCTCGGGCGGGAGGGTGCCGCGCACTTTCAGCTCGCGGCCGGTGATCTCGTCGGTGACGGGGGTGAAGTGGCCGCTGATGTACGGCTTGTTCAGGGTCATGGTCATGCCTTTCGCGTTGAGAGAGCCGAGATGAGCACGGTCAGGGCGGCGCAGGCCAGGAAGGCCGCGCCGGAGGAGGGGAGAAGGGTCAGGAACGACAGGCCGATGGCTCCGCCGATCTGCCGGGTGGCGTTGACCAGCCCGCCGGCCAGGCCGTTGTCGGCAGCCGGGACGCCCGTGGAGGACATCGCGGTGAGCCGGACGAAGGCCACCCCCAGCCCGATGCCGATGAGGAGCGTCGGGCCGAGCAGGTCCACAGGGAAGGTGCCGTCGGCCGGGGTTCGGGACAGCCAGGCCAGTCCGGCCGCGAGGACCAGCAGGCCCACGGGGAGCACATGGCGTCCGGAGACTTTGCCGGTGGCCCACGACGAGAGGGTGATCATGAGGGCGAGGGGAAGCTGGGTCAGCCCGGCCTCCAAGGGCGAGTAGCCAAGGGTGCGTTGCTGGTAGAGGGGCAGGAAGTAGAACAGGCCGAGCCAGACCGCGCCCAGCAGGGCCATCAGCACGTTGGGCACCGCCACCACGCTCATGCGCGTCGGCAGCAGCGGGTCGGCGGCGCGGCGCTGGAGCACCACGAACAGGCCGAGCAGCGCCAGACCGATCACAGCGAGCGGCCAAGGGCCTGACAGGCCGTAGGTGAGTGCGACCAGCCCCGCCGTCACCGTCACTGCGCCCGGCGCGTCCAGGCTTCCGCCACGCGGCCGGTCGGCCCCGACCAGCAGCCGGGTGGCCACCAGGACGGCCAGGGCGAGGGGCGTCATCACGACGAACACCGCACGCCAGCCGTACAGGCTGGTGAGCAGCCCGCTCAGCAGCACGCCCGCCGCCCCGCCGGCACCGGAGACCGCGCCCCACACTCCGAGCGCGGTGCCACGCCGCTCCCTGTCGGGATAGATCGTCAGCACGAGGGCCAGCGCCGTGGGCGCCAGCAGCGCGGCGCCGATTCCCTGCACTGCCCTGCAAGCGATCAGCACGATCGCCGTGGGCGCCAGTGCCGCACCCAGGGAGGAGAGTGCGAACAGGCCGACGCCGAGCAGAAACACGCGGCGAAGGCCGTATACGTCGCCTGCGCGCCCGCCCGGCAGCAACAGCGCGCCGAAGACCAGTACGTAGGCGTTGACCGTCCACGCCTGGCCCGCGTCCGACAGATCGAGCCCGGCCCGGATCTGGGGCAGGGCGACGTTCACGATCGAAGTGCTCAGCACAACCAGGAACTGGGCAGTGGCCAGAACCGCCAGCGGTATCCAGCCGGTGGCGGTCGGTTGCCTTGCGGTGCGGGTCATGGCTCGACACTCGCAGCGCGCGCCCGCCGCTCGCGTCGGTAATCGTTGCCTATACGACTCCCGCCGGGGCGGCTTCTGGGGCACTGTCCGTTCTGGATTCCCTTGCGGCGCACAACCGCATAGGTTTTCGGACATGCCGGAGACCCACACCGATGAGCTGATCGGTCGTCATGACGAGATACGGCAGCTCGACGCCCTACTCGAAGCGGCGCGGGAGAGCCGGGGCGGCGCCCTGGTCCTGCGTGGTGAGCCAGGCATCGGCAAGAGCGCGCTGCTGCGGCACCTGGACGAGGCCGAGACCGGATTCCTCGTCATGCGGGCGTCCGGCGCGGAGTTCGAGACGGAGCTGCCGTTCGCCGCGCTGCACCAGTTGCTCGCGCCCGTCACCGACCGGCTGATGGCGCTGCCTGCGCGGCACCGCAAGGCGCTGGAGATCGCCTTCGGCCTCGACACCGGCACACCCGATCCGTTCCTGGTCGGCGTCGCGTCACTGGGCCTTCTGGTGGAGACCGTGCGGGAACGCCCGCTCCTGTGCGTCGTCGACGACGCACAATGGCTGGACCGGGCGTCGGCCAAGGCGCTGGCCTTCCTGGCCCGCCGGATCTCGGCCGAGTCGATCGCCCTCGTGTTCGCGGCGCGCGATCCGAGCCGCCTGCCCGAGCTGGACGAGCTGCCCGGCCGTTCGCTTCAGGGTCTTGGCGAATCGGATGCCCGCGCGCTGCTGGCCGCGGCGATCCGCGCTCCGCTGGACGAGCGGGTGCGCGACCGCATCCTGGCCGAGGCGCGCGGCAATCCCCTCGCGCTGGTGGAGCTTCCCAGGACCGCCGGACTCGCCGGAATGGCGGGCGGTTTCGCCCAGCCCGACTCGGTACCTGGCGTGATCGAGCAGAGCTTCCGGTCCCGGCTGGAGCTCCTGCCCCCGGCGGCCCGGCTGCTGGTGACCGTCGCCGCAGCCGACCCGATCGGTGACCCGGGCCTGCTGTGGCGTGCGGCCGAACTCCTGGGCGTCGACGCGGCTGCCGTCGCGGAGTGCGCCCCGCTGGTCGAGTTCGGCACCCGGATCCGGTTCAGCCACCCCCTCGCCCGCTCGGCCACCTACCACGCCGCGGCACCGGAGGAGCGGCGCAGGGCGCACGAGGCGCTGGCCGCCGCGACCGACCCGGTCGCCGACCCCGACCGGCGGGCCTGGCACCGCGCCCAGGCCAGTGCCGGCCCGGACGAGCAGGTCGCCGCCGAGCTCGAAGCCTCCGCCACCCGCGCCCGCGAACGTGGCGGTGTCGCGGCGGCGGCGGCCTTCCTCGAACGCTCGGCCGCGCTCACCATCGGCCCTGTCCAACGCACCGAGCGGGTCCTCGCCGCGGTCCAGGCCAAGCTCTCGGTGGGCGAGTTCGACACCGCGGCCGAACTGCTCACCACCGTCCGAACCGACGATCCGAGCCAGGCCGCCAGGGCCGACCTGCTCCGCGGCAGGCTGTCGTTCGTCCGCCGCCGGGGGGACGAAGGCCCCACGAAGTACCTCCTGCGTGCCGCCGCCCGGCTGGCGGCCACCGACCCCGCCTGGTCACGGGAGTGCTATCTGGACGCCATCGAGATGGGCCTTCTGCTCGGCGGCCTCGACCACGTGGTGGAGGCCGTCAGGAAAGTCCCGCCGTCGGGCGAGTCGGAATCCGGCGCGGCGGTGGTGTTGACCGGCCTGATCAACCTGGTCAGCGACGGGCACCGGGCGGCGGGGGAGATCCTCAGGCCGGTCGTCGCCGACGCCGACGAGGAGGTGTGGGCCAGGCGGCCGTCACTGGGCTTCATGGTGGCCAACGAGCTGTGGAACATCGAGGCCATGTACGGCATCGCCACCCGTGCCGTCACGGCCGGCCGGGAGTCGGGCTCCTTCCACGCGCTGCCCATCGGACTGGCCATGCAGGCCGCCGTGACCGCGCACACCGGCGACTTCGGTGCCGCGGTGGAGCTCATCTCCGAGGAGGAGGCGATCGCCGACGCCACCGGCGCGGCGCCGTTGGTCTATCCGCGCCTCCACCTGGCCGCGCTGCGCGGACGGCGCAAGGAGGCCGTCGAACTGTTCGCGTCGGTGGACCACCGGATGAGCCTCAGCGTGCAGTGGGCGACGGCCGTGCTCAGCAACGGCCTGGCCGACTACCCGGCCGCGCTGAATGCGGCGAAGCAAGCGGTCGAGTGCGGCCCCGTTGGCACGGCGGGCCTTGCCCTGCCCGAGCTCGTCGAGGCGGCCATGCGGTGCGGCGAGACCGAGGCCGCTGCTGCGGCCCTCGCGTCCCTCCAAGAGCGCACCCAGGCAGGCGGCCACGCGTGGGGTCTTGGAGTCGAGGCCTATGCGCGGGCCCTGGTGACCGAGGACGAGTCCGCCTACCAAGAGGCGATCGGTCTGCTCGACGACGGCGCACTGGTCGTCTACCGCGCCCGGGCACATCTGCTGTACGGGGAGTGGCTGCGCCGCCAGGGCCGAAGGCGTGACGCCCGGTCCGCGCTGCGGCTGGCGCACGAGTCGCTGTCCGACCTCGGCGTGGAGGCGTTCGCCGAGCGGGCCGCCGGCGAGTTGCGCGCCACGGGCGAGCAGGCCCGCAGCCGCACGTCGAAGGCATCGGACCAGCTGACAATGCAGGAGGTGCACATCGCACGCCTGGTCGCCGACGGCGCCACCTCCAAGGAGGTGGCGGCGAAGTTGTTCCTCAGCCCACGGACGGTCGACGCGCACCTGCGCAACATCTTCCGCAAGCTCGGGCTCACCTCACGCAGACAACTGCGAGACCTGCCCGACATTCGTTAGCCGCATGGTGGTGGCCGCGGACTCGGGCCGGTTCATCGACTCCACGGGGCCGGGCCAGCTCAACCCGTACTTGGCCCGGTAGGCACCGGAGACGCGCTGGACGATTTCGGGGTCATCCACCGGTCGGAGGGTGACGGACAGCCGGACCCCGGCCACCTCCACCTCCGTGTCCACATGCCGTAGGACCCGGCGGTACCAGGCACTGCGCCGGCCGAAAGCCGAGCGGACATAAGCCTCCCCGCTGAGCACCACCACCCAGACCGTCCTGGGCGACCACCGGCCGTCCGCATGCCGTACCCACAAAACGATCTCCGGGCGATCCATGTAAGTGCTCATGGACCAACTTTCACCGTGGCGGCACTACGTACGCGTCGGTGGTCTTCACCTAGTGCTCTGACCACGTAGGTTCGCCGGGTTGGGTGTCCGAGCGGTGGGATGCGCGGTGACGTCCGATCTTACCGCTGGGGGTGTGGTGGCTGAGCCTGTCCGTGTGCGCAGGTTGACTGACCAGGAGCAGCAGAAACTGCAGCAGATCGTGCGCCGGGGCAGCACCCGTGCGGTGCGTTACCGGCGCGCGATGATGTTGCTGGCCTCGGCTGGCGGGAACCGGGTGCCGGTGACCGCGAAGTTGGTGCAGGCCGATGAGGACATGGTCCGGGATGTGATCCACCGGTTCAACGAGATAGGTCTGGCCTGCTTGGACCCTCGGTGGGCGGGAGGCCGTCCCCGCCTGCTCGGTCCTGACGAGGAGGACTTCGTCGTCCAGACGGCCACCACCCGCCCGACCAATCTCGGGCAGCCCTTCGCCCGCTGGTCCCTCCGCAAACTCGCCGCCTACCTGTGCCGCGTACACGGCCGTGTGATCCGGATCGGCCGCGAGGCGTTACGGTGCCTGTCGCCCGACGCGGCGTCACCTTCCAGCGCACCAAGACCTGGAAGGAATCCCCCGACCCCGAGCGCGACGCCAAGCTCGACCGGATCGAGCACGTGCTGGAGCACTTCCCGGACCGTGTGTTCGCGTTCGACGAGTTCGGCCCGCTCGGCTCAGGCCCACCGCCGGATCGTGCTGGGCCGAACAGGGTCGGCCCGAGCGGCATCCCGCGACCTATCACCGTACTCACGGGGTGCGCTACTTTCACGGTTGCTACTCGGTGGGCGACGACACGCTCTGGGGCGGCAACCGGCGCAAGAAAGGGGCCGCGAACACCCTGACTGCGCTGAGGCCAATCCGGGCGGCCCGGCCGGACGGCGCCCCGATCTACGTCATCCTGGACAATCTGTCCGCCCACAAGGGCGAGACCCTCCGGCGCTGGGCAAAGAAGAACCGGGTCGAGCTGTGCTTCACCCCGACCTATGCGTCCTGGGCCGACCCGATCGAGGCTCACTTCGGACCGCTGCGGCAGTTCACCATCGCTAACTCCAACCATCGCAACCACACCGCGCAGACCCGAGCCCTTCACGCCTACCTCCGCTGGCGCAACGCGAACGCCCGCCACCCCGACGTGCTGGCCGCCCAACGCCGCGAATGTGCCCGTATCCGCAGCGAGAAGGGCATCCGCTGGGGCGGCCGAAGTCAGGCAGCCGCTCCTGAACTGTCCGCACTCCCCGGCGACCACGCACTACGGTGGGATACATGCTTGAGCCCTCCGTGCGGGATTTCTACGACGATTTGGCCCACGACTACCACCTGATGTTCCGGGACTGGGACGCAAGCATGGCCTACCAGGCCGAGGTATTGGGCGGGCTCGTCCGCCAATCTCTCGGCGCGGGACCACACACCGTCCTGGACTGCTCGTGCGGGATCGGCACCCAGGCCATCGGGCTGGCCCGGGCCGGGCACCAAGTCGTCGGCAGCGACCTGAGTCCGGTCGCCGCCGCGCGCGCCGCCGCCGAGGCGGCGGCCCGTGGCAGCCGGCTTCCGGCCGCTGCGGCTGACATGCGCCAACTGCCTTTCAGAGAGACGTCATTCGACGTCGTCCTCTGCGCGGACAACTCGCTCACGCACCTACTCTCCGGGCAAGATCTCCGGACGGCACTCCTCGGCATGAGACGGGTACTCCGAGACGACGGACTGCTGGTGATCACCGTCCGGTCCTATAACGAGACGCGCCAGACCAGACCCACGTCGACACCTCCCCAGGTCTCGCAAACACGCGACGGCCAAGCGATCACCTTCCAGCTGTGGCACTGGCACGAAGACGGCGAACGCTACGACCTGGAGCACTTCCAGCTCATCCCCGCGGAGAACACCTGGCAGGTCCGAGTCCGCCGGACCACCCACTGGGCGCTGACACCCCCGCAGCTGACAGAGTTCGTGACTGAAGCCGGCTTCACCAAAATCGCCTGGCACAGTCCGGCCTCCAGCGGGTACTACCAGCCCGTGCTCACCGCACAGCGCGCTCCCTCAGCGCAGTAGCCCAGACATCGGCTCCGCCCTGCCCAACTTTCCGTTCATCCATGGCAAACCCGTGAACGTTGCCGGTCACAGCACTTCGCGCGGGACGCGGGTGATGGTGCGGCGGTCGGTGTCCGAGTCCCATTCCTGGGGCAGGAACAGCCGCCACTGCAGCGGGCAGGAGGCGGTGTCGGTGGCCGCGTGGACGCTGACGGCGACCTGGCAGTTGGCGCGCTTGCCCAAGGCTCCGCAGTACTGCGGGGCCACGGCGACCGACATTCTTCCGTCCTTGGGTACCGACGCATCGTCGATGACCCAGGCCGTCGGGTCGATCAGCGGCAGCATCCGTTCGCAGATCCGCCGCTGCACCGGCACCGGATCCCAGGTGGACTGGTTCACGAACTGCTGCAGGTTCTATTCATTGCCGTCCGGCAGCCGAGCGGCCATGGCCTGGATCGACCTGCGGCGGCCGTCCAGCATCAGTCCCCGCAGGTAGCAGTCGCCCTTGGCCCGCTGGTCCTTCCGCGACACCGAAGCGAACACATCAGCCACGTACAACGCCAACTTCGCACGAACCCGGTTCACTTCATGCGTGTCCACCCAACCCAACATGCCCCTGAACAGGCCCCGTCGTGAAGACCTAACGGAGTCCTACTCGGGCCTGTACGGAGTCGTGATCACGGGAAGGGTGGAGACGGCAGCGGCGGGAATGTTCCGGCGGGTCGCCTCGTTCAGCCTGGGCCCGTCCACATCGCTATCCCAGGGAGCATCGTGCCCGAAACCATATCCGTCACCCCCACCGTTCCCCCGGTACTCCCGGACTTGAGCGTGCAGGCCGAGCGTCTGATCGAGCTGGGGGTGCATGAGATCGCCGGGCTGCCTGCCGCCGAGCTGCGTGCCTTCGCGAGGGCCGCCGAGGTTGCTGCGACCAGCGATGGTGCTCTGCTCGCTGTTCACCCAGACCAGGCTCCTGCCTCCGCCCTCACGCCGCTACTCCGCCGTGATGGCAAGCCGGGCTTCGTTGTCACCGACATGCCCGATGTCGACTACTTTGCCCCGCTCGAAGCGGCCGCGCTGCCCGAGGCTCCCCTCTACCTCGTCACCGGTCTCGATCGTGGCGACCACATGGCCAACTGGAGCCCGGAAGAGGCGCTGCCCGCCCTTACCAAAGGGGACCGCACCCCGCTGCTGCTCACCGAGGGCATCCACTGGGTGCTCCAGCAGCCGGCGATCCTGGAGCGCAACCGCTGCTTCATGACCATCGGTTCCCGGCTGCGCAAGGCGAACGGCGCCCTGGACGCCCGTACTCCGGCGATCTGGATCAGCAACGGCACGGGGCGGGACGGGCGCGAGCGGCGCAATGCGCCGAAGGTCGGCTGGTGTTGGTGGGGCAACCGCCACACCTGGCTGGGCTTCGCCTCGGCAACGGGCCGCCGGGTCCAGGACCTGTAAGGAGTCGTGGTCAGGCCGGGTGGAGGCTGCGGAGCCAGGTGATCGGACTGCGCAGCTGAAGCCCCGCCAGGTAGCTCCGGTGTCTTGTCGTAGCGGGTTGCCAGGCCGCGCCACGCCTTGATTTTGTTGATGGCTCGCTCGACGGTGTTGCGGCCCTTGTACTGCTCGACATCGTGGGTGAGCGGGGCTTCCATTGGCGCAGCGAACACCCCGGCGCTCCGCCACTGGGGGAACCGGTCATGGACCGTCGGCCAAGCACCGAACTCACGCGGGATCTCCCGCCACTGACTGCCGGTGCGAAACCGCCAGATCACACCCTCGAACTGCTCGCGCAGCCGGTAGGCGTAGGGCCCGAACCGCCCGATCGGCAGAAGCGGTTCGATCAACTCCCACTCGTGATCGCGGAGTTCGCGTCGTGCCATCCAGGCTTTGTACCGGTACGCAGAGCGAGCCGGAGCCGGATCCATCGCACCATTGATCACGACTCCGTACAGGCCCTGGTGCTGTGACCGCATGGGTTCGCCGGTTGACGATGGGAGCGGTTGGATGGGGGGGGGGTGACGTCCGTCCAACCGCCGGAGGTGCGGTGGCCGAGCCTCGGCGGGTGCGCAGACTGAGCGATCAGGAGGGGCAAATGCTGCAGCAGATCGTGCGCCGGGGCGGTACCAACTCGGTGCTCTGTCGCCCGGCGATGATGCTGGCCAAGTCGGTTGGTGTGTATCTCGCCGAAGTCTCGGACGCGTTCGGCGGCGGTGTCCGGTTCCGGGCAGCGTGCCAGGACGTTCTTCAAAGCCGTGCGCTCTTCCTCGCTCAGTTGGGCTGTGGGTCCGGCACTGGCGTGACCCTGCGCAGCAATGTCATCCGCCCTGACCACAGGCCAAGTTGACCAGCCACCGGCCAGCCGGGCGCCGGCCCCGCTCGGCGAGCGCGAGCCCGACGCGCTCCAGGACATGGTTGAGCCGCGTGATGAAAAGCTCGTACGGGGTTGTGAACTGCGCGAACGGCTCGGCGAACGTCCGGCGCGGGCAGTCCGCCGAGCCACAGACGAACCGCCGGACCGTCAACGGGATCACGACCCGGAACTCACCGACCGGGAGATCTCTGAGTCTGCGCTGGTAGGAGTCGTGTACCGGGTCCGACAAGCCACTGCAGTCCGGACAGAGGGCCCCGGCCGCCTGGCCTTTTGCCGCCACGTCGACCGTGCCGAAAACGGCCGTCACCGCCTCGACGGTCCGCTCGACGATCCCGTCGAACACCAGCGAGTCCCAGAACGTTTGCGCAGTCCCACGTCTATCGGTCTGTACAGTCGCGCGATGCCCGATCTTCGCTGGGCCAAGCTGTCCCTGGGCGAACAGTCGGTTTCACGTCGACGGTGTGTGGGAGCAAGCCCGTATGCGCAGCCAGGAATTCGCACTTCGGACCTGGGTCATTGAACACCTCTGCACCGATACTGACCCGGACTGGAACCCCGAAGCTCTGGCCAACGACACCCTCGCTGTGCTCTCGCTTGAGCCGCGCCGGGCGGAGTCGGCCGCGGCAGGCTGGCGAGACCTCCCGGTCGAGCAGATCGGCGACCTGCGCCGTCACAAGAACCTCACCGCTCACGCCGACCGGCTGTTGCCCAGCCTGCCGCCCGGACCGATCAAAGATCAACTCGCAAGCTGGGCGTCCGTGCGCCAGCACCTGCCCTGAACCCGGGGCGGTCGGGAAGGTCAGCGGCGTATCGAGCCCATTGCCCGCCGGCCTGCGTCCAGGCAGTCGCGGTTTCGGGGCTGATGCCCAGCAGTCGGTGAGGACCGTGGCCGGGAGTTGGGCGAACAGGTCCATCAGCGCGGCGGTGCGGCCGGGACGGGAGCAGATGCCCGGCCGACAGTAGGGGGCACTCACGCTTCACAGCGCGGAAGCGCTTCTATCTGCGGACAGCAACTCGCGACCGGGCGCCCCTTCACGGGGGCGTCTCAGGCGGATGGCTCCGTGATACCAGAATCCTCCCGTCCGCAACTTGCCTCTGTATAGGGTGAGTTGGGCAGCAGGGGGGTGGAGGCTATTCGCAGGTTCGTACCAAGGCTGTCGCGTCGGAAGCAGCGCACCGGTGCGCAGGCCGAAGTCAGGCAGGAGATCGGTGACAAGTCTGCGGAGCTCCCACAGCAGGACGAGTACGTCGACGCTGGAGACGAGGTACCCGTCCGGATTCCACAGATGACCGAAGTGGCTGAAGCGCTCGACACCCGGTTAACCAGTGCTGAGGAAGCCAGTTCGGCGGATGAGGTAGAAGCAGAACGTCAGCAGGCGCTCACCGAGACTTGGCGTTTGCGTGATCTGACCCGCGAAAGCCCGATGCCACCTGGCGCTGTGCGAATGACGGTCGATGGCGAGTCATCAGGCGCTGAGACCCGCTTCCGTTGGGCTCTACAGGCCAACGAGGGGGCTGCCGAAGATGCGGACAATCCCGACCTGGCGGCGGCTCTACAGAGGCTCAGCGGAAGACGCGGAAGCGATCGTATTGCGGCATTCGATGAGCTGACTGAGCGCATCGCGAAGCTGGACGGACCACATCCAGAATCCGAAACCAGACCGCGACTCAACGTCGAACACCTCACCGCGCTTTTCGACAACCCCGGGATTCCGGTGGCGATTTGGCAGCGCGCGAGCTCAACCGGCAAGCAGCTTTCAACAGCGCAGGGCCGCCTGCTTGACCAGCCACTCGGGCCCGAGGAAGCCGAAGCAGTGGCCCCCACCGCCGAGGAAACCATCGAACACACCATGGCCAGGATGTTCATGCGCCTCGGCCCCCCACCTGAGCCAACCGAACTCGACTACACACCCGCGGGAAGCGGTGGCGGAGGGGCGCAGCAGTGAACGTGGAGAACAGCAGCGCGATGCCCTTGCCCCGCGACGACGACCCAGTCATCTCTGCTGGCCTGGAAATCGCCATGAAGTGGGGCGCTGCGCTGGGCGGACCGGAACAACTCAAGGTTGCCTTCGAGGCGCTTGAGCCCCAGCTGAAGCGCGAACATCAGATCCGCCTTAAGCAGCTGGAGGCACAGAAGCAGGCTGCCGAACGTGAGGCCCGCGCTGAGCGCGAGATCCGCCAATACAAGCTCCGCATGACCAGCCTCATCGTGGGCGCGGTCATGAGCGTCGCCATGCTGGGTGCTGGCGTGTACGTCGCGAAAGACGTGTGGTGGCTGGCAATGGTGCTGTGCGGGCCAAGCCTGATCGCCATCCTGAAGATCATCGTCCTGCGGCGCAGCGATGCAGGGGACATGGCGGCCGTCGCGGCTGCCGCGAAGGGTGCAACTAGCGCGGCATCGCAAGCGCAGCCTCCCGCGTGACGGGGTGACCGTCCAACTGCGCGAGGGTCACTCCGTTGCGAATGTGGGCTATCGCCAGAGCGGGTACCCACGGCGCGGCGGGCACAGGCCCTTGGGGTGTACGTCGCGCGCCCGCGCCAGGCCGGGCTGGGCGCACGTGTGTCGCGAATGAGGCGCACGAGTGACCCACCGCGCGCGAGTTGCTTTGAGTGTCCCATTGCGATGGACGTGTCCTTCGACGACCCCCGAGTTCCACGGCAGGGGCAGGTCGGCGATAGCGGCGTCTCGGTCGCCGGCACTGCCGCGACCACGAACGCCTGCCCGAGATGAGCGATTCCCTGATCACGTGGGCCGCCATCACCCTGAATGACCCGCCGGCTCACCCGTCGCACAGCCCGTCCCGCGGAACGGCGCGACGTCGTCCACGGCTACGTGATACAGGAAGCCGCCTGATCACATGGTCGATCCCGCATCCCGGTTCAGGTGGGGGGCTGCCGGTTTCGTGGCGGGGTTCGTGAGGGCGTCGAGTTGGGCGGCGAGGTGGGGGTGGTGGGGGGTG